>CAWIUJ010000012.1:0-530689 GCA_963839245.1 uncultured Alphaproteobacteria bacterium
GGCGCAGTAGGACTCGAACCTACGACCCGCTGATTAAGAGTCAGCTGCTCTACCACCTGAGCTATGCGCCCGCCGGTCGGCCGCCAGGCAACCGGACCATCAGAACCGCCCCCTTATCAGAAGCCCGCGCGTTCTGTCTATGGACTGTCGTTCGCGGGGAGAGCTTCCCGCGCCATGCGAGCAAATACAGGCGCCGAATCCCTCTCCTCAAAGACCATGCAAAGAGCGAACTTCATGGCAGAAATGGCCCCACCGCCAGTGTTTGGCCGCAAACTGCAAATAGGAGCTGTATTGAGGATTCGCTAGACGTCCCTGCAAGCCGAGCCTGGGACTTGGAGGATAACAATGAACAACAAAGTTTGGCTGCGATTGCTTCTGGCCGGGATCGTCTGGCTTGTGCTTCTCTCGGCGCCTGGCGTGACCTTGCCCGGAAGCGAACGTCTCGGTTTTGTCGGAGCTGCGGCGGCTCAGCAGCAGGTCAACATCGACGATTTCTACGACGCGCTCGACCCCTATGGTCAGTGGGTCTGGCATCCGCGCTTCGGCTATGTCTGGCTGCCGGAGAATGTCTCGCAAAGTTGGCGCCCCTATACCGTCGGCCACTGGGAATACACCGACGAATATGGCTGGTATTGGGACTCGCGTGAGCCCTTCGCCTGGGCGGTCTATCATTACGGGCGGTGGGGCTATGACGACGATTATGGTTGGTTCTGGGTGCCTGGCGACACATGGGCGCCTGCTTGGGTACAGTGGCGCTACAGCGACGACTATGTCGGCTGGGCACCGATCGGTCCCCGCCGCGGCGGCTACGCCTATGGCGCGCCGGTCAACTACGACCCGCCAGTCGCCGAATCCTGGGTATTCGTCCAGCCGCAATACATGACCTCGCGCGCCATCTCTCATTACGCGGTGCCGATCGCCGGCCTCGGCGCCGTGTTCATCGGCGCGACCAATGTGTACCGGCCTCAGTTCCGCGGCGGCGTCGTCTATAATTACGGTATGCCGCGTGACCGCGTGGTGCAGATCATCAAGCGGCCGATCTACGTGCAGAAGATTTACAAGGTCGACAACTGGAAGAATGGAGGGTTCGACAAGGGCGACGGCCACGGCAGGGGCATCAAGATCTACGCCCCTGGTGTGGACAAAGACAGCAAGCCCGAGCGTGGCCCGAAGAGGTTTGCCGATCAGCCCAACGACTTCAAACCGAAGGCGAAGCTGAAGGACACGTACAAGGGCGATCTGCCTAAGGGATTTGGGCAAAGCGCCAAAGACATGAAGTCGGTGGTCAAGGAGGAAGGCCCCGACGCGTTCAATAAGAAACATGGCCACTTCGCTCCGGACGACCAGACCGATCGATCCGGGAACAAAGACAAGGATAACGATCAGAACGCCAGGGGCGATGGTCAAGGCGGTCAGGGCAACGCCAAAGGCTTTGGCGGTCAGGGCGGCCCCAACGATCAGAACGCCAAAGGCGGAAACGACCAGGGCAACCAGGGTAAGCCCAAGAATTTCGGCGGCCAGGGCGGACCTGATCAGTTCAAGCAAGGCAACCGCGACCAGGGCGACCAAGGCGGCGGCCAGGGCAAGAACACGAACTTCGGCAGTCAGGGCGGACCTAACGACCAGAACGCCAAAGGCGGCGATGGCCAGGTCAACCAGGGCAAGCCCAAGGGCTTCGGCGGACCCAACGGTCAAGGCGGCTCCAACCAGTTCAAGCAGGGCAATCGCGACAACAACGATCAGGGTGGCGGCGGCGGCAAGCCTAAAGGCTTTGGCGGACCCAACGGTCAGGGTGGACCCAACCAGTTCCAGGGTGGACCCAACCAGTTCAAGCAAGGCAACCGCAATCAGGACGATCAGGGGGGCGGCGGCGGCAAGCCTAAAGGCTTTGGCGGACCCAACGGTCAGGGTGGACCCAACCAGTTCCAGGGTGGACCCAACCAGTTCAAGCAAGGCAACCGCAATCAGGACGATCAGGGGGGCGGCGGCGGCAGGCCTAAAGGCTTTGGCGGACCCAACGGTCAGGGTGGACCCAACCAGTTCCAGGGTGGACCCAACCAGTTCAAGCAAGGCAACCGCAATCAGGACGATCAGGGTGGCGGCGGCCAAGGCAAGCCCAAGAATTTTGGTGGACCAGGCGGTCCGGGCGGCGGTGGGCAGGCTCAAGGCCAAGGCGGCCAGGGTAGCGGCGGCGGCGACAAGAAAGACAAGTGCCAGAAGCATCCCGAAAAGCCGGAGTGTCAGAACTAGATTTTACCCTCCGGCACCCATGCGAGGCTAAGCTAAGGGCGATTGGCGCAAGCCAGCCGCCCTTGTCTTTTTTGGTGCCGTACCGCCGCTTCTCGGATGCGAGCATCACGATGCAAGCATCGTCTCGGGCTTCCGCCGCGCCTCGCGCGCGAGCAGCTTGTTGAGCGCGCTGACATACGCGCGCGCCGAGGCGACCATGGTGTCGGTATCGGAACCGCGCCCGGTTACGGTCTTGCCATCCGCCTCGAGCCGCACGCTCACTTCGGCTTGCGCGTCGGTCCCTTCCGTCACCGCGCTCACCTGGTAAAGCGGCAACCGCGCCTCATGCGGAACGATCGCCTTGATCGCCCTGAAGGTCGCATCCACCCCTCCGTCGCCGGTCGATTCATGGGTGTGATGCTTGCCGTTGATATCGAGCGTGATAGTCGCCTTTTGCGGCCCGCCGGTGCCGGCGATCACCGTCAGCGCCACCACCTTGATGCGATCATGGGCGGAGGCGATCTCCTGATCGACCAGAGCCTCGATGTCCTCGTCATAGACGTGCTTCTTGCGGTCGGCGAGCGCCTTGAAGCGCACAAAGGCATCCTCGAAGGCATTGTCGCCAAGCTCATAGCCGAGATCCTTCAGCTTCTCCCTGAAGGCATGCCGCCCCGAGTGCTTGCCCATCACCAGCGAGGATTCCTTCAGGCCCACGCTTTCCGGGGTCATGATCTCGAAGGTCTGGGCATGCTTCAGCACACCGTCCTGATGGATGCCGCTCTCGTGCGCAAAGGCGTTCCGGCCAACGATCGCCTTGTTGTACTGCACCGGGAAGGCCGTCACGCGCGCGACCAATCTCGAGGCGCGCGTAAGCATGGTGGTGTCGATGCCGGTCCAGAACGGCATGACGTCGCCGCGCGTCCTGATCGCCATGACGATCTCCTCGAGCGCGGCGTTGCCGGCGCGCTCGCCGAGCCCATTGACCGCGCATTCGACCTGGCGCGCGCCCGCCCCAACGCCAGCCAACGAATTGGCGACGGCCAATCCAAGATCGTTGTGGCAATGGGTGGAGAACACCGCCTTGTCGGAGTTCGGCACGCGCTCGACGATCATGCGGATGAGCGCGGCGAACTCGTCCGGCGTCGCATAGCCCACGGTGTCTGGGATGTTGATGGTGGTGGCGCCCGCCTTGATCGCCGCCTCCACGCAGGCGCAGAGGAAATCATGCTCAGTGCGGGTCGCGTCCATCGCCGACCATTCCACATTGTCGGTATGGCCACGGGCACCGGTCACCGACGCCGTCACGCGCGTCAGCACCTCCGCCTCGTCGATGCCCATCTGATATTTGCGATGCAGCGGCGAGGTGCCGATGAAGGTGTGGATGCGGCCTTGGCGCGCCGGCTTGATGGCATCGGCGCAGACGTCGATGTCCTTGATTTGCGCCCGCGCCAGCCCGCAGACCACCGAGGTCTTGGCTCTGCGTGCAATCTCCTGGACGCTGTCGAAATCGCCCTGAGAGGCAATGGGGAAGCCGGCCTCGATGATATCGACGCCCATCTCGTCGAGCAGCTCGGCGACCTCGAGCTTCTCCTCGAAGGTCATGGTGGCGCCGGGACATTGCTCGCCGTCGCGCAAGGTGGTGTCAAAGATGACCACGCGGTCCTTCTCGGCGCGTGGCCCCATCGGGGGATTGTGTTGATCGGAGTCCATCGTCTTTTCCTCAGCTCCTTGGCTCTCAGTCTAGCATGACTGGCAAGCCGCTTGAATTATCGCGGGTTTTTCTTGCGATCCCCTGAACGCCCGCCTCGCGCTAACGGCGAGAGCGAAGGCTCAGGGGCATCTAAGGAGGAGGCTGAGAAAGGCGGGCGCGCGCAGAGAGGCGGCCGGCAAAGCCCTGCCAGCTCCATCGTTCCTCTGCCCATACGGCGCTTGCATCAATCACCTGATTTCGCGCGACGTCCGCGCTTTCGGGAAAATAGGGCGAAGCGGCCTCGGGAGCAAGGGCACACCGGATTCCGCCGTAGGCAACATCCCGACTCCTGTGGCCTCCCACTATGGCCTCATCCTTCGAGACGGCGTTCGGCCCTCCTTTGGATGAGGATCAGCTCGTGAGGAGCGCTCGAAGGGGGCTTCGTTACTGGTCCTCAGCGCCCCAAATCAGCCAGCGCGCTTTAGCAGCCGGGCGACAATGACGCGGCGTTGGCCTCGAGACAGGCAACCACGCGCCCGCCGCCGATATCGACGTCGGAGCAGGCGCGCCGCCGATCGCATTCACAGCCTGCTGACAGCCTGAGGAAAGACTCGCGACGTTCTTCTTGAGACATTGCAGTGCCTCTGGGCCACCCCTCGGCACCGAATAGCAGTAGGACATGTAGTTGGATCGGCAGTTCGCTTTGATGGCACTCTTTTGTTCATCGGTCGGTTCCTGCGCCGCGGCCTGGCCCACGGCGGACACCACACAGATGGGCAGGACAAGCCCGAAAAGGGCAACGCGCGCCGCAGAGGTCAAAACTGTGCGGCTCAAGCGCGGACCATGATGTCTCTCCTATTGATCGAGGCTGCGTGCGGTAGGCGGCGGACACAAGTGCGCAAGGCAAGGCAGGTCAGGATTTGCCATAGACGGGCACGATGGCCCCGCGCGTCACTCTGTTCTCAGGCGAGGCGAGGAACAGGATAGTAGCCGCGACCTCCTCGACCTTGGGCCAGCGATCGAAATCCGCCTTCGGCATGCCGGCGCGGTTGGCGGGCGTATCCATGATCGAGGGCGCCACGGCATTGACCAGGATGCCCTGCTTGGCGACCTCCTCAGCGAGCGCCACGGTCAGCGCCGCCACGGCGGCCTTGCTCGCCGTATAGGCAACGAGACCGGCGCCGCCGCGCCATTCGAGCGCATGCCGCGCCGCGACATTGACGATGCGGCCGCCTTGGCCGGTGCGGCCGATGGCGTTGACCGCGGCGGCGCAGCTGAGAAAACAGCTCACCAGATTGGTGTCGAGCATCTGCATCAGATCGGCCTTACGCGCTTGAGCCACGGCGCCTATGGCGAAGCCGCCGGCAATATGGATCGAGGCCCAGGGCGCGGGGATGCTTTCGAACAAGCGGTTGACCGCTGCCTCGTCGGCAAGCTCGATGGGCCCCATCAGCTTGATCTGCTTGTGCTCGCGATGGGCAAAGCGCGCCGCCTCGTTCTCGTGCAGCCAAGGCACGTGGCAGATGGCGCCCGCGTCGATCAGGCCCGCCACCACGGCGGTCCCCAGCGCGCCGGTGCCGCCCGTCACGATCACGTGCCGATCCTGATAGTTCATGGCCTGCCTCCTGATTGCGTAGGCGGTCTCAAGCGTATCATCTGGACGGCTTGCGGGTCTCCCGGTTCATCGCCGCCTGGATCGCCGCCGTGTCATCGGTCGCGCCGTCACCTTTGGCGCCATTGTCCTTGACGTTGACCACGAGCGAGGAGGTCGGCGGCGCCGCGCATCCGGGAGGCGCTTTGATTTGGGGCGCGCTCGTTTCCGCCGCTGCGGAAAGCGAGACGACGCAGGTCATCAAAAAGAGGCCCGCGCGAACGACCGTCATGTGAATTGTTCTTTTAAAAATCACTGTCGCCAGCTCACGAGCCCTCGCTCACGCCTTGCGCATTCACCGAGGAGTCCCGCGTCACTTCGCGGCTATTTAGCGGCCATCAAACGCGCCGCGAGCGCCGTATCGCAGAACTCGGTGAAGGACTTAACCCGGCCATCGGCAAGCTCGATAAGATCCATGAGTTCGGTCTCCGCGACCTGGTTCGTCCCGGTGTGCCTGACCGTGCTCCGCCAATGGACCGCAACCTTGTGGCCGTCGATCAGCATCGACAAAACCTCGAAATCGCTGTGCTCGAAGGTGTCGATCATGCGTTGGATCAGCGGCAGGACTTCCTCGTGACCCTCGGTGCTGACGGCGATCGGACTGGCGGCTGCCGATCCGGCCATGCGGAACGTCGCGTCCTTGGCAAAGAGGCGCCTTATGGTCTCGATATCGCCGCGCATGCGCGCCGCGTAGAGCTCCTCCAACAAATTCTCGATCTGCTGCCTGTCGTTCATGGGGCGCGTCCCTCCTTGTCCGTTCCCCGGCGCTTGGGCGCAGGCTCCGATATGGCCGGGGCGCGGGCTGGATCGGGGTCAGGCTGATTGAGAAAGATCAATACGGCGAGCACAATCATCGAGAAGCGGAAGGCCGACTCGATGCCGTTCCAGCTTTGCGATTGCCACATAGCGAACCACTCGCCGGCCACCACCATGAAGCCGAAGAACCAGACGAGGAAGGCGGCGAGCGCGCCGGCGATGGCATAGGCCTTGGCACGATTGAAGTCGGCGCCAGACGCCTCGCGCTCCTGCCACATGCGCAAAGCCCCGGCAAGAAACAGAAGGCCGGTCAGGGCTTCCGCGGTGATGATGAAGGCATAGGCGATCCGCCATAGCAGCGGGTCGGTGATCGAGCGATACATCAGGTCGTTGCCCGGAAAGGTCGTATCCATGCTGAGCACGTGCTGCACGAACACGTAATTGGTCTGGTAGGCGGCGACGTTGTCGAAGGCGACCAGCGCGCAGAACAGCCCGAGCACGAGACACATCACGATCTTAGTGAACCGCGTGATCAGCATGAGTGAGAAGTCCCGCCCGTACCGGCAAGGTACGCCGCTTAAGGCCCTTCTGTCATTGCCCGGCTTGACCGGGCAATCCAGTAACCCCGGTGTTCGCTAGTCATCCGAGGCATTGATTACTGGATTCCCGCTTTCGCGGGAATGACACTTCGAGACGTGGGTGGCCGGGACAAGCCCCGGCCATGACGACAGTCTATCGAAGAGAGCTGACTAAGTCAGTTCCTGACGGAATCAGTTCTTGCTCTTGTCGACCATCTTGCGCTCGGCGATCCACGGCATCATATCGCGCAAGCGCTTGCCGACCACTTCCATCTCGTGGTTGTCGCATTTGGCCCGCATCGCCTTGAAGCTTGTCTGGTTGACGCGGTTCTCCAGCATCCAGTCCTTGACGAATTTGCCCGACTGAATGTCGTCGAGCACTTGGCGCATGGCCTCGCGGCTCTCCTTGCCCACGACGCGCGGGCCCGAGACATATTCGCCATATTCGGCCGTGTTGGAGACCGAGTAGTTCATATTGGCGATGCCGCCCTCATAGATGAGGTCGACGATCAGCTTCACCTCGTGCACGCATTCGAAATAGGCCATCTCCGGGGCATAGCCGGCGGCCACCAGCGTCTCGTAGCCGTTCCGCATGAGCTCGACGAGACCACCGCACAGGACCGATTGCTCGCCGAACAAATCCGTCTCGCATTCCTCGCGGAAAGTCGTCTCGATGATGCCGGCGCGGCCGCCGCCTATGGCGCTCGCATAAGAGAGCGCGAGATCATGGGCATTGCCGGAGGCGTCCTGGGCGATGGCCATGAGGCAGGGCACGCCGGCGCCCCGCGCGTATTCGGCGCGCACCGTGTGGCCCGGGCCCTTCGGCGCCACCATGCAGACGTCCATGTCGGGGCGCGGCTCGATCAGGTTGAAGTGGATGTTGAGGCCATGGGCGAAGAACAGCGCCGAACCCTTTGGCATGTTGGGCTTGAGATCGTTCTCCCAGATGGCGCCTTGCGTCTCGTCGGGTGCCAGCAGCATCACCACGTCCGCCCATTTGGCGGCCTCGGGCACGTCCATCACCTTGATGCCGGCCTTTTCGGCCTTAGCCGCGGATTTGGACCCAGGGCGGAGGCCGACGGCGACATTGGTGATACCGGAATCGCGCAGGTTGAGCGCGTGGGCATGGCCTTGGGAGCCGTAGCCGATGATGGCGACTTTCTTCGACTTGATCAGATTGAGATCGGCATCCCGATCGTAATAGACGCGCATGCGAGGAGTTCCCTGCCCTATCGTGGCTGATGGTGTTGCCGGTGCGCGTTTGTGACGCCCGGCAGCGGAGTTTGCAAGTGGTCTCGGTCTAGGTTTAATCCGTTCTGAATTCGTGTCTTACGGGGAGGATGCTATGAAAAACATCGACCGCTGGTTCATACTGATCGGCCTGCTGTATGGGATTTTCGGCTTCAGCTTCGGCATTTGGGTGGGCATTAACCAGCGCTTCGAGCAGGCTCATCTCCATGCCCATATCAATCTGATCGGCTTTGCCTCGATGGTGCTGTTCGGTCTCCTCTACCGCGCCTTCCCTGCGCTCGCGACAAGCAAATTGGCGGCGCCCCACTTCATCGTCTACAATCTCGGCGCCATCGTCTTCCTCGCCGGCATACCGCTCGCGCAAGGCGGCCAGGCCATTGCACTGGCGGCCGGCGGATCGCTGACGGTGCTTGCCGGCATGCTCATCTTTCTCGCCAATTATTTCCTGAACGTGTTCAACCAATCCACGGCCCCTGCCCGCGGCTAGGATCGGGACATTACATCCGCTCGGGCCCGCGCGAGATGGCGGCGAGCCCAGTGCGGGAGACCTCGACCAGGCCAAGCGGCTGCATCAGCACGATGAACTGCTCGATCTTCGAGAACTTGCCGGTGATCTCGAAGATGAAATGCTCGGTCGAGGCGTCGATGACCGAGGCGCGGAAGGCTTCCGCCAGGCGCAAGGCCTCGACCCGCTTCTCGCCTTTGCCCGCGACCTTGACCAGCGCCAGCTCCCGCTCGACTGGATTGCCCTTGACGGTCAGGTCGGTGACCGAGTGGATCGGCACCAGGCGCTCGAGCTGAGCCTTGATCTGCTCGATTACCATGGGCGCGGCCGTGGTGACGATGGTGATGCGCGACAGATGCGCCTCGTGCTCGGTCTCCGACACGGTGAGCGAGTCGATGTTGTAGCCGCGGCCGGAGAACAGCCCAATGACACGCGCGAGCACGCCCGGCTCATTGTCGACGAGCACGCTCATGGTATGCGTCTCGGGCTTCTCCTCGCGCTTCTCGAGCGAATATGCGGATCCGGGCTGCGCCATCAGTCTCCGTCCATTCCGTTCCGAGGCGTCGCCCTAATGGGCAACGTCCTCCTCCTTAGCTTTCTTGTCGCCGCCGAGCTCGATCATGCGGAGCGCCACCGAGATCATCAGGATCGAGGCGGGCAGCACCAGCATTGACCATTGCAGTGCCTCGACCACGATGCGGGCGAAGATCACGATCAGCACCACGATGACGACCTCGGCGAGCGTCGCTTTGAGCTGGCCGACGCCGCCGACTTTCATCCAGATCGGCAGCCTTGCGCCATAACCCTGCGGCAACGTGAAAACGAAGCCGATGGCGATACCGTAGGCGAAGATTACAAGCACGATGCCGAACAGGAAGGCGTCCACCGCCTCGAGCACCGGCACGGTGACCTGCCGCTCCGCCGCGCCACCGCCTGCCATGATCGTGTGCCAGGCCTCATGCAAATAGAAGCCGCCCTGGAGGAACATCAGAAGCGAGCCGACAATGGCGCCGGCCGAGCCGATCAGCATGATGGCTCGTAGACTGAGGAAGAACGTCAGCACTCTGTGCGTAGTCATTACACCATCACCTTGCCTTCTTCGGTGATGGCGTTTTCGAGGTCCTCCCCGGTCAGATCGTCGCCCATCAGCATGTGATTATGCGCTTCGCCGCTGGGGATCATCGGGAAGCAATTGGCGTGCTTGTCGACGCGGCAGTCGAAAATCACAGGCTTCTTGATGGCGATCATTTCGCGGATGGCGTCGTCGAGCTCGGACGGCTTCTCGGCGCGGATGCCGACCGCCTGATAGGCCTCGGCGAGCTTGACGAAGTCGGGCAGCGCCGCGGTGTAGGAGTGCGAATAGCGGCCACCATGCAGAAGCTCCTGCCATTGCCGCACCATGCCCATATATTGGTTGTTGAGAATGAAGATCTTGATCGGCAGGTCGTATTGGGCTGCCGTCGACATTTCCTGCATGGTCATCAGCACAGACGCCTCGCCGGCGATATCGATGACGAGCGAGTCCGGATGCGCCACCTGCACGCCGACGGCGGCGGGCAGCCCATAGCCCATGGTGCCGAGGCCGCCCGACGTCATCCAGCGGTTCGGCTCCTCGAACTTGAAGAACTGCGCCGCCCACATCTGATGCTGGCCGACCTCGGTCGTGATGTAAGTGTCGTGGCCGCGGGTCAGCGCATAGAGCCGCTCGATGGCGTATTGCGGCATGATCACGTCGTCGCGCTTCTTGTAGTGAAGGCTTTTCCGCGCGCGCCAATGGTCGATCTCGGCCCACCAGGATTTGAGCGCCGCCTTATCGATCTTCGGCTTCCTCGCCTGCCAGACCGCGAGCATCTGCTCGAGCACGCGGCCACAATCACCGACGATCGGCAAATCGGCCTTGACGTTCTTGTTGATCGAGGACCGGTCGATATCGACATGGATCTTCTTCGACCCGGGCGAGAAGGCGTCGAGCCTGCCGGTGATACGGTCGTCGAACCGCGCGCCGATGCAGATCATCACGTCGCAATCATGCATGGCGTTGTTGGCCTCGTAAGTGCCATGCATGCCGAGCATGCCGAGCCATTGCTTGTCGGACGCCGGGTACGCGCCGAGTCCCATCAAGGTCGAGGTGATCGGATAGCCGGTGAGGCGCACGAACTCGCGCAAGCGCTCGGCCGCCTCCGGCCCCGCATTGATGACGCCGCCACCGGTATAGAAGATCGGGCGCTTGGCATTGGCGATCAGATCGACGGCGGCCGCGACAGCGCGCTCGTCGCCTTCGGTCTGCGGGCGGTAGCTCTTATGCTGCGAATTGGTGAGGCCGGTGTAGATCCCTTTGGCGAATTGGATGTCCTTCGGGATGTCGACGACGACGGGACCGGGGCGGCCGGTGCGCGCCACGTAGAAGGCCTCATGCAGGACGCGGCTCAACTGGTTCACGTCCTTCACCAGATAATTGTGCTTGGTGCAAGGGCGCGTGATGCCGACGGTGTCGCACTCCTGAAACGCGTCGCAGCCGATCAAATGGGTCGGCACCTGGCCGGTGATGCAGACGATCGGGGTGGAATCCATGAGCGCGTCGGTCAAGCCCGTCACGGCATTGGTGGCGCCTGGGCCAGAGGTGACGAGGACACAGCCGACCTTGCCGGTCGAGCGCGCATAGCCTTCCGCGGCATGGACCGCGCCCTGCTCGTGGCGCACCAGGATGTGCTTCAGCCGGTCTTGCCTGAACAGCTCGTCATAGATCGGCAGCACGGCGCCGCCGGGATAGCCGAAAATATGCTCGACCCCTTGGTCGGCCAAAACTTGAAGCACCATCTCGGCGCCGGTCATCGCGCGTGACATTGTTACGTCTCACATTCTTGGCTTACGAGATCGGCCTTGCGATCCGCTCAAGGTAAGTTAGAGCCCTGGCGACAAGGCCAAATACGGCGCGCACCCTAGGACTTCAAGAATAGAGGGTCAACGCCAAATGCAAATGAATGAAAAAAATATGTGCGCCTGTCTTTCCAAAAGTTGCTAAAGCTTCAGCGCGACGTAATTTTATTTCCAATTTGACCACAGGGCCTCGCCTGCGGCAAACCCGCTCGCTCAAGCCGCGCCTAGACAATCCGCATTGTTGCGCTTATCTGCTTTCGCATATTAGATCGCGTCAGCCCTTGCGGCGTTAAACCTCAGCCTCTGTAACTCACCCACCTTTCTTGGCCTAATGACGCGCGTCCTCACCGAACCTCACGCCGCCAGCGGCACTGACGCCGAGGTCAAGCGGCGAAAGTTTTGGCCGCTCACACTTGGCTGCATGGGCGTCGTCTATGGCGACATCGGCACGAGTCCGCTCTACGCCTTCCGCGTTGCCTTGGAGGCGGCCGGCGGCACGCGAGGCGATCTGTCGCGCGGGACGGTGATCGGCGTGCTGTCGCTGATCCTGTGGGCGCTGTTCCTCGTCGTCACCGCCAAATATGTGTTGATCCTGCTGCGCGCCGACAACAAGGGCGAAGGCGGCACGCTGTCGCTGATGGCACTCGCCCAGCGCGCGCTTGGGTCTGGTCGCGCGCAAGGCTTGGTCCTCATTCTCGGCATGATCGCGGCGGCGTTGTTCTACGGCGATGCCCTGATCACTCCCGCAATCTCGGTGTTGTCGGCCGTCGAAGGCTTGGAGGTCGCCGCCCCGCAATTGCAGACTTACGTCGTGCCTCTGACGGTGATCATCCTCATCGCTCTCTTCGCCATGCAGTCCCGCGGCACGGCAGGCGTGGCCGCCTTCTTCGGACCGGTGATGACGATGTGGTTCGTTGCGATTGGTGCGGCCGGTCTGGCGCACATCGCCGATGACCCGGGCGTGCTCGCGGCGTTCAATCCGGCCTATGCCCTTTCGTTCCTTGCGGGCCACGGCATGATCGGGCTCGTCACGCTCGGCGCCGTCTTTCTCGCCGTGACCGGCGCCGAAGCGCTGTATACCGATCTTGGCCATTTCGGCCGCAAGCCCATTCAAACGGCCTGGCTGTTCTTCGTGCTGCCCGCGCTCGCCTTGAATTATCTCGGACAGGGCGCGCTCGTGCTGTCAGATCCGAGCGCGGTCGTGAACCCGTTCTACCGGTTGCTGCCGGAATGGGCGCTCTACCCGATGATCGCGTTGGCAACCGCCGCTACGGTGATCGCGAGCCAGTCCGCGATCACCGGCGCCTTCTCGCTCACCAGCCAGGCGGTGCAGCTCGGCCTATTGCCGCGCCTGCAGATCAGGCGCACGTCCGAAACGCAAGCCGGCCAGATCTACATCCCGCGCGTCAGAGGCCTGCTGCTTGTGGGGACGCTCGTCCTTGTCACGCTGTTCCGCTCGTCCAACAATCTAGCCTCGGCCTATGGGGTGGCGGTCGCCGGCGCCATGGCCGTCGATGGGTTGATGGCGTTCATCGTGATCTGGAGGGCGTGGCACTGGTCGTGGTGGGGCGCCGTGGCGCTGATGGTGCCCTTCATTTTGATCGACTTCACCTTCCTCGGGGCCAACTTGCTGAAGGTTCCACAAGGCGGCTGGGTGCCGCTCCTGATCGGCGGCTGCCTGTTCGTCGTCATGCGCACCTGGCGCAGGGGAGCGAAGATTCTCGCCAACAAGACGCGCCGGCTGGAGATGCCCGTGCAACAGCTGATCGACGCGCTGGCGAAGAGTCCGCCACTCCACGTGCCAGGCACGGCCGTGTTCCTGACCGCCGCGCCGGAAAGCGCGCCGACGGCGCTGCTCCACAGTCTGAAGCATTACAACGTCCTGCACGAAAACAATGTGATCCTTAACGTCGTCACGGAAAACATCCCACGGGTTGCTCCGCAGGAGCGGGTAGAGATCGAGCCTGTCGGCAACAGCTTCAGGCGCGTGACCCTCCATTTCGGCTTCATGGAGACCCCCAACATCCCCCGTGCCTTGGCCATCGCGCGAAAGCTCGGCTGGACCTTCGACATCATGTCGACGTCGTTCTTCCTGTCGCGCCGCTCGGTACGGCCCGACGCCCGGTCGGGCATGCCGGCCTGGCAGGACAAGCTGTTCATCTTCCTCGCCCAGAACGCCGACGACGCGTCGAGCTATTTCCAGCTGCCGACCGACCGCGTGGTCGAGATCGGCACGCAGGTTACCGTTTAGGTTTTCAGCATTGTCTTGCGCGCATCACCCGTATCGGATCACATGGACAACAGAGGTGGGTTAGGGGACTATGTCTCCTGCCCGCTCAACACGGATCGTCCAACGCGCCCGGATCGGTGAACCTGGTCCAGCATCACCCCTCCGCACATGCCCCACGCCGCCACGATAAATACTGCCGCCAACGGCTCGAGCTCCGAGGCTGCGTCGCGCCGCAATTTCTGGGGGCTTACGCTCGGTTGCATTGGCGTCGTCTATGGCGACATCGGCACGAGCCCGCTCTACGCCTTGCGCGAATCCGTGCTGGCGGCGACGGGCGGCGGTCAGACCGCAAGCCAGCCCGCCATCCTCGGCATCCTGTCGCTGATCATCTGGGCGCTCATCCTCGTCGTCACCGTCAAATACGTGCTGATCCTGCTTCGCGCCGACAATGACGGCGAGGGTGGAACACTTGCCCTGATGGCGCTCGCCAATCGCGCGCTTGGGGGCAAGAGCTTCACCATCATCCTGCTCGGCATCGTCAGCGCCGCGCTGTTCTACGGCGATGCCATGATCACCCCGGCGATCTCGGTGCTGTCGGCCGTCGAAGGCCTCAAGATCGTTGCTCCCGCTTTCGAGTCTTACGTCGTCCCGCTGACGGTGGTGATCCTGTTCGGCTTGTTCGCGGTGCAGTCCCGCGGCACCGCCAAGGTCGCCGCATTCTTCGGCCCGATCACGCTCATCTGGTTCATCGCCATCGCCGTCGCGGGCATCGGACATATCGTGCAGAACCTTGGCGTGCTCAGAGCCTTCAATCCGGTCTACGGAGTGGCTTTCCTCGCCAATCATGGGCTGATCGGGCTCGCGACGCTCGGCGCAGTCTTCCTCGCGGTCACGGGCTGCGAGGCTCTCTATGCCGATCTCGGCCATTTCGGCCGATATCCGATCCAAACCGCGTGGTTCAGCGTCGCTCTACCCGCGCTCACCCTCAATTATCTCGGCCAGGGGGCGCTGCTGCTCGCCACCCCCGAAGCAATCGAGAACCCCTTCTTTCTGCTGTATCCGCAGTGGGCACTGCTGCCGATGGTGGTGCTCGCCGCCGCCGCCACCATCATCGCCAGCCAAGCGGTGATCACGGGCGCCTACTCGCTCACCAACCAGGCGGTGCAACTCGGCCTCTTGCCGCGCCTGCAGATCAGGCGCACCTCCGAGGCGCTAGCGGGACAGATCTACATTCCCCGCGTCAACGGCATCCTGCTGGTCGGCGTCCTGCTGCTGGTCGCGGCGTTCAAGTCCTCGAGCGCCCTTGCCTCCGCCTATGGCATCGCCGTCACGGGCACGATGGTGGTGACGGCAATCATGGCTTTTGTCGTAGTGTGGAAATCCTGGAAATGGCCGGTCTTCGCTGCGGCGGGGCTGATCCTTCCCTTCCTGCTTATCGATACCACGTTCCTCAGCGCCAATTTGCTCAAGGTGGTCCACGGCGGTTGGGTGCCGCTCCTGATCGGCGGCTTGGTGATCGTCATCATGCTGACCTGGCGCCGGGGGGCGAAGATTCTCGCCGCCAAGACGCGCCGGCTGGAGACTCCAATCCTTGAGCTCATTCAGTCGCTGGCGAAGAGTCCCCGGCCGCGGGTACCCGGGACTGCCATCTTCTTCTCGGCGGCGCCGGACAGCGCGCCCACCGCGCTGCTGCACAGCCTGAAGCACTACAAAGTGCTGCACGAGCACAATGTGATCCTCACCATCGTCACCGAGAACGTTCCCAGGGTGGCGCCCCAGAACCGCGTGCAGATGGAGGAACTCGGCGACAGTTTCACGCGGATGATCCTGCATTTCGGCTTCATGGAGACGCCGAACGTGCCCAAGGCGTTGGCAATCGCCCGGAAGCAGGGATTGAGCTTCGACATCATGTCGACGTCGTTCTTCCTGTCGCGGCGATCCGTGCGGCCGGACACGCGCTCGGGCATGCCGGCGTGGCAGGACAAACTGTTCATCTTCCTCGCGCAGAACGCCGACGACGCCTCGAGCTATTTCCAACTGCCGACCGACCGGGTGGTCGAGATCGGCACGCAGGTCAGCGTCTAGCGAGCATCGCGCTTGCGGCTTCGATAGCGACGGGGGGATCCGGAAACCACTCCCAATCGGCCATGTAGCGCCGCGCCCAGGTCATTTGGCGCTTGGCGTAGCGGCGCGATTCGGTCTTGGACTTTGCCACCGCGTCATCGAGACTAGCGGCGCCGGCAAGATAGGCGCCCAATTCACGCACGCCATGCGCCCGCATCGCCGGCAAGCCCCAATCGAGGTTGAGGCTCAAGAGGCGGCGCACCTCTTCCATCGCACCCCGCTCAAGCATCGTATCGAATCGAGCGTCGATGGCGGCGTAAAGCGGCTCACGCTCCGGCGCGATGACGAGCTTCAGCATGTCAGCGCCGGCAAGCACGGGCGCTGTGCTGCCGCCCTGCCATTCCGCGAGCGAGACGCCGGTGGCGTCGATCACCTCGAGCGCGCGCACGACCCGCTGCGGGTCGGCGCGGTCGAGCCGTGCTGCCATGGCGGGATCGCGGGCGGTAAGGACAGCGCGGAGAGCCTCGCGTCCGAGCCGCTCGGCTTCAACCCGCCAGTAGGCGCGTACCTCTTCGGGGATGTCGGGAACGGGTGCAAGGCCTTCGGTCAACGCCTTGAAATAGAGGCCGGTGCCGCCGACCAAAATCGGCAGTCTGCCTGCGACGCGCGCTTCGCCGATGGCGCGGGCGGCGTCGTCAAGCCAGCGGCCGACGGAATAGGCTTCCGCCGCCCCGGCCATGCCGTAGAGGCGATGCGGCACGCTTGCTTCCTCGCCGCCGCCCGGCCGCGCTGTCAGGACGCGAAGCTCGCGATAGACTTGCATGGAATTGGCGTTAATGACGGTCCCGCCGAAACGCCGGGCGAGCTCGAAGGCCATACCGGATTTGCCGCTCGCCGTCGGCCCGGCGATCAGGACCACGCGGCTTGCGCCTTGGCTCGCCCGGTTAGGCGCCAAGGATCGCTCGTCGCGACGCGTGGCGAATGGTGATGGCGATCAGCACCGTTCCCTCAACAGCGTGGGTACGAGGGCTCTAGACGACCGGCACGGCGACGAAGCGGAGGCCGCCCTTGGCGTCGGAGAGGAGCAGTAGCACCGATTTCCGCCCGGACTTCTTGATTGCCTCGACGCGGGCCAGAACCTCTTCTGGATCAGTCACCCGCTCCTGGGTAACTTCGACGATGACGTCGCCGGGCTTCACATTCTTCTGCGCCGCCGGGCTGTCCGGATCGACCTCGGTGATTACAACCCCTTGCACGGTCTTGCTGATGTGGAACTGACCCCGCAGCTCGTCGGAGAGCGGGGCGATGGAGAGGCCGAGCAAATCCTCATGATCGGGTTCATCCGTCCCCTCGGCATCGCGGCTCGGCTCGGGCTCGGCCGCCGCGGCGTCCTCCGGGAGCCGCCCGATCGTCGCATTGAGATGCACCGTCTCACCATTCCGCCAGACCTCGACCTCGATCGACTTGCCGATCGCCGTGCTCGCCACCCCACGCGGCAGGGCACGCATGGTATCGATGGGCTGGCCGTCGAATTTGAGGATCACGTCGCTCGGCTGGAGTCCAGCCGCGGCGGCCGGGCTGCCGGGAGTGATGCTCGCCACAAGCGCGCCGGACGGCTCCTTGAGCCCCAGGCTTTCGGCGAGCTCACCGGTGACGTTCTGCACATGCACGCCGAGCCAGCCGCGCCTCGTCTCGCCGAACTGCTTCAGCTGGTCGACAACCTGCACGGCGCTGTTCGAGGGCACGGCAAAGCCGATGCCGATCGAGCCGCCGGTCGGCGAGATGATGGCCGTGTTCACGCCGACGACCTCGCCGTCCATATTGAACAGCGGACCGCCGGAATTGCCGCGATTGATTGCGGCGTCGGTCTGCAGGAAGTCGTCATAGGGCCCCGAATTGATGTCGCGCTTCTTGGCCGAGATGATGCCGACCGTGACGGTGCCGCCGAGACCGAACGGATTGCCGATCGCCATCACCCAATCCCCCACCCTGAGCTTGGATGAATCGCCGAAACGCGCGGCCGTGAGCGGCTCCTTGGGCTCGACCTTGAGCAGAGCAAGATCGGTCTTCGGATCGTGGCCCAGGATCTTCGTCACCTTCAGCTTGGTGCCGTTGGTGAAGTTGATGATGATCTCGTCGGCGCCCTCGATGACGTGATTGTTGGTGACGATCAGACCGGAAGGATCGATGACGAAGCCGGAGCCGAGCGAGCTCACCTTGCGCGGCAAGCCTTCCTTCTCCTGATCGTCGAAGAAGTCGTCGAAGAACTCCTCGAAGGGCGAGCCCTTCGGGCCGGGACCCGCGGGCGTGCCTTCCTTGCCTTTCAGCGTTTGCGTCGTGGAGATGTTGACCACGGCATCCTGCAGCCCTTCGGCGATATCGGCCACGGACTCCGGTCCGCGCGCCAGACTGGCCGTGCCCACCAGCGGCGGGGCGGCGAGCATGAGGACAACCGCGGCGGCCATCATGCGGCAAGGCTTGAGGACCCGCGCGATCCCGCTTCTCCACCTGCCGCCGTTCCGATCGATCATCTAACCACCACTCCCCGCACTACAGCAAAGCTGATCGCGCCCTCATGGTAGCGCAAATCCCAAGGGCTTGGCAGGGCGCGCTCGGCGAAAGGCAAGGGCATCCGCGCGCCGTGACTAGCCCCGCACCAACCAGACAAGGGCGACGCCCGCAGCGACGGCCAAGGCGCCGGCCAAGCGCAACGATGATTCCGGGGCCGCCGCCGAGACTTCGAGAAGCTTCCGGCCAAGGCCGGGAAGGAGCGACCACAACAGCCCCTCGATCACGAGAACGAGGCCGAAGGCAACGATGAGATCGCTCATTGCGCCTTCGGCAAGGGTCTATTGGGCTTGCGAGCCATGCTCGCCAGAGGGCGCGGCGCCGGCCGAGGACTGCCCTTCCGGCGCGAACTCGGCGCGAGGCTCGGCGGATTGCGGCGTCGCTTCGGGCGAGGCTTTGGGCTCGGCCGGCGGGACGGCATGCACAGTCGAGGCGCCATCGCTTTGCGTACCCGCCGCATCGTTGAAATATTGGAAGAATTGCGAGTCGGGGCTCAACAGAAGCCGCGTCGCTCCAGATTTCAGGGCGGTGTCATAGGCTTGCATGGAGCGATAGAAGGCAAAGAAGTTCGGGTCCCGATTATAGGCTTCGGCGTAAATGCGGTTCCGCTGGGCATCGCCGTCGCCGCGGATCCTTTCCGATTCGCCGGTGGCGTCGGCCTTGATCACGGTGACCTCGCGGTCGGCCGTGGCGCGTATCCGCCGCGCGGCCCCCTCGCCTTCGGCGCGGAACTCCGCAGCCTGTCTCTGCCGCTCCGTCTGCATCCGCCGATAGATCGCCTGCATGTTGGCCTCCGGCAGATCAACCCGCTTGATGCGGACGTCAACGATCTGGACGCCGAGATCCTTCGCCTCCTGGTTGACCTGGCTCGCGATCGTGCGCATCAGCCCTTCGCGCTTGTCGCGCACCACGTCGGCGAAGCTGGCGCTGCCCAGCACGCGCCGAAGCGAGGCTTCGAGAATGGCGCCAAGGCGCGAATTGGCGATGCGCTCGTCGCGCACGCTCTGGAAGAACAGCAAGGGATCGGTAATCCGGTAGCGGGCAAAGGCATCGACGACGAGCCGCTTCTGGTCCGAGGCGATGACCTCTTGCGAGGCGGTATCGATGTCGAGGATGCGCTTGTCGAAATATTCGACATTCTGGATGAAGGGGATCTTGTAGTTCAGTCCCGGATCGCTGACGACACGCTTCGGCTTGCCGAATTCAAGCACCAGCGCCTGCTGCGTCTGATCCACCGTGAACACGGTTAGATAAGCGACAACAGCGGCGATGCCGACGATGATGAGCGCTAGAGTAAGGGAGGCTCGGTTCATGGCTGGGCATCATCGGCGGGAGCCGCCGGCGCCTTCTTGTTGAATTCGGACAAGGGCAGATAAGGCACCACGCCGGAGCCCGCCTTCTCGTCCACGATCACCTTGTCCGTATCGGCGAGCACCCGCTCCATGGTCTCGAGATACATACGTTTGCGGGTGACGTCGGGGGCGAGCTTGTATTGATCATAGATCTTGAGGAAGCGGTCGGCCTCGCCTCGGGATTCTGCCGTCACCTTGTCGCGATAGCCTTGCGCGGCCTGCAAGATGCGCTCGGCCTCGCCCTTGGCTTCAGGAATGATGCGGTTGGCGTAGGCTTGCGCCTCGTTCTGCAGGCGCTCCTGGTCGGCGCGCGCGGCCTGCACGTCACGGAAGGCGTCGATGACTTGGGCGGGCGGATCGACCTTCTGCAGCTGCACCTGGGTCACCTGGACGCCGGCGCCGTAATTGTCGAGCGTCTTCTGCATCAGCGCTTGCACGTCAGCCTCGGTCTTGGCCCGCGCCTCGGTGAGCAGCGGCTCGATGTCGCTTTGGCCGACGATCTCCCGCATGGCGCTTTCGGCAACGTCCTTGACCGTCATTTCGGGGTCCTGGATGTTGAACAAATATTTGGGCGCGTCGCTGATGCGCCAGAACACCACGAAATCGACATCGACAATGTTCTCATCGCCGGTGAGCATCAGGCTCTCTTCGGGAACGTCGCGGACCGCGGCCGCCGTCTCCCGGTTCTCGGCCGAGCCCCGCATGCCGAGCTCGATGCGGTTGACGCGAGTGACCTTCGGCAGCTCAACCTCCTCGATCGGATAGGGCCAGCGGAAGTTGATGCCGGGCGGGAGCAGGCGCACGAATTTGCCGAAGCGCAGCACGACGCCGAGCTCCTCGGGATTGACCCGCACGGTGAAGCCGAAGAAGCCGATCAGCGCGACCAGCGCGACGGCGAGAAGCGCCGCGAACGGACCACCCATGCGCCCGCCGGGAATGGCCTGCCTGATCCGGTCCTGGCCCCGGCGCAAAATTTCTTCAAGGTCCGGCGTTTGGCCGGGACTGCCGGGGCGCGGGCCCCAAGGCCCCCCGCCTCCACCCTTCCAACCGCCGCCGCTCTGATTGCTCCAAGGCATGATGCGAACTGATCCTGATGTCTGCTGAAGGATGGCGCTCGGCCGCCTTAGTGCGGCAGCGCTGACGACGCAAGACTATCAGCAGGAAGATGGCAGCCATGCGTCAGGGTTCGGAGGGTTATAGGCTAGGTGGCGAGGCTGGTGCAATGCACCTGAACTGCCCTTGTGGGGAGGATAGGGAGCGGGGTCCCTGTGAACCTCTAACGTGAAACTTGGGCGCGCTCGAGCAGGACGAAGCTGAAGGGATACTCGTCCCTCGGTCCCGGTTCGTGCTTTTCCCGGGAGACCTCCCGCCAACCGCTCAAGTCGAAGTCGAGCAGCCAGGTGTCGGCTTCAGGCGAGGCATGGACCTCGGTGAGATAGATGCGCCCTGCCCGCGGCATGACCCCGCGGAACACATCATCGCCGCCGATCACGCAGATCTCGTCGACGCCGGCCGCCTTGGCCGCGCGGCGCGCATGCTCGAGCCCCACCTCCAGGCTGTTCGCCACCACCGCGCCGTCCGCCACAAAGCCCGCGTCCCGCGACAGGACGATATTGACCCGACGGTCGAGGGCGCGCGGCAGCGACAGAAAAGTGCGGCGGCCCATGATCACCGGCTTGCCGAGCGTCACTCTGCGAAACTGCCGGAGATCGCTGCCAAGCCGCCAGGGGAGATCGCCGCCGACGCCGATGGCGCCGTTCTCGCCCCTTGCCACAACCAGGGCGATGGTCGGCGCGGCAGACCCCCCCTCCGTGCTCACACAGCCACCTTGGCGGGAAGCGCGGGATGGGGGTAGTAGCCCCGCAGCTTGAAGTCGTCATAGACGAAGTCGAACAGCGATTTGACCTCGGGATTGAGCTCGATGCGTGGCAGCGCCCGCGGCTCGCGCTTGAGCTGGGCATCGGCCTGCTCGAGATGCGTCTCGTAGAGATGCACGTCGCCGAAACTGTGGATGAACTCCCCAGGCGCAAGGCCCGTCACTCGCGCCACCATCAGCGTCAGAAGCGCGTAGGAGGCGATGTTGAAGGGCACGCCGAGGAAGACGTCGGCCGAGCGTTGATAGAGCTGGCAGGAGAGCCGCCCCTCCGCCACGTAGAATTGGAACAGGCAGTGGCAGGGCGGCAGCGCCATCGATTGAAGCTCGCCGACATTCCAGGCGCTCACCACATGGCGGCGCGAGTTGGGGTCGCGCTTCAGCCCCTCGACGACGACGCTGATCTGGTCGATGTGGCGGCCGTCTGGCGTCGGCCAGGAGCGCCATTGGCGCCCGTAGACGGGGCCGAGATCGCCTTTCGCATCGGCCCACTCGTCCCAGATGGTGACGCCGTGCTCGTTGAGATAGCGGACATTGGTCGAGCCTTGCAGGAACCACAACAGCTCATGGACGACCGATTTGACGTGCAACTTCTTGGTGGTGACGAGGGGGAAGCCGTGAGCGAGATCGAAGCGCATCTGGTAACCGAAGACGCTCCGCGTGCCGGTACCGGTGCGGTCCTCTTTTCGGATGCCGGTGTTGCGGATCAGCGCAAGGAGGTCGAGATATTGGCGCAAAAAGAATAGTCCTCTTCAGCCCTTACGGGACCGGCACGCCTGTCAGGCTAGGCACGTCCCCGCCACCGATATAGTCTCGGTCCTTCCCTGTTTAAGAGGTGTTCCGCCATGCGTCGATCTTTGTGGCTCGTTATCCTCAGTCTTCCAGCGCTCGCGATGCCCGCCGCCGCCGCCGGAGCAGGCCATCTGACGGTGGACGAGGTCCGCAACATGGCCTTCGCCAAGGGCGTCGTCATGATCAAGGAAATCGAGCTCGATCACGGCTTCTGGCAGGTCGAGGGCCGCGGCGCCGACGGCCATAAGATCAAGATCGAGGTCGACGCTGCAAGCGGCGAGATCGTGAAGATCAAGCGGCACTGACCGGACGCCGCCGGCCTGCCGCACCCCGGGGAGTGAAGGCGGAACGTTATCCCCACCCTTTCAAGGCCTGGCCACGAACCTTTTTTTTGCCGCCGTGGAGGCCTATATAGGGGGGTCGGCGCAAGCCGACTATGGCGATAAACAGCCTTCGTAATAAGCCACTCGGACCCGGGGGCGGTACCCGGCGCCTCCACCAGGATGCAGAAATTTATGATCTGAAATCGCTGACGCTCGGGGTCAGAGCCTCGCGAATCGCTGATAATCGATCGACGGCAGCTGCATCGTGGCGGGGGCGAAATAGGATCGACGAGGGTGTAAAGGTCGTGCTTTTGCCCGGCATGGTACCGCCGTTATCGGGCCAACCATATAGTTGCCAATGACAACTATGCGGAGGCTCGTCTCGCCGCGTAAGCAGCGCGATAGCCTAAAGTTAAAGTCCTACTCTGTTCGCAGGGGTTAGGCGCGGTTTCGGAGGGCACCGGGCAACAGAAGCCCTCCACTTTACAAGGGGGCTCTGCCTCAGGTCGCGAAGGGCGACAAGGTCCATGGCAGAAGACGAGATCAGATACGACCTCCTCACGCAGGAGGCACTGCGCGGGGTGATCCGCAGGGTACTGAGCCTGGTGCAGAGGAGCGGCCTCTCCGGCCAGCACCACCTCTATATCGCCTTCGATACCGAGGCCGATGGGGTCATCGTGTCGAAGCGCCTCAAAGAGCAATATCCCGAAGAGATGACTATCGTGCTGCAGTACCAGTTCTGGGACCTGCAGGTGACCAATGATCGCTTCGAGGTGAAGCTGTCCTTCGGCAGCGTTCCGGAAAGGCTGGTGGTGCCGTTCCAGGCGATCAAGGCGTTCTACGATCCCTCCGCACAATTCGGCTTGCAATTCGGCAAGCAGGGCGCCGCCAACGACGTGGCGCGAGCGCACATGGCGTCGGCGCTGCCCGATCTCGTGGCCGACTCGGATGAAGGAAGCCACCACCATCAGCGTGTCCCCGAGCCACGCTTGGAGCCCGCGCCCCTGCCCCCGCCGCCGGCGGCGAGCGCTCAGGCTTCCCCGCCCGACCCGATGCGGCCCGGGGCTCACGTCGTGCAGCTCGACCGCTTCCGCAAGAAGTAATCCTCTCGCCACGCACGCAAGGTAGCGCTACCCGCCTAATTCTTGCCCATCGCTGCTCAAAACTTGGGCGTGCGCTCCGTCCGCTTGCTTTGTTAAGTTCCAGCCCAGTCACGCTTTTGGCTGTCGCGGAATTTTTGCCCGGACGAAGCGCCGGCAAAGGCAATTCGGAGGCTCGGTGGACCAGGCGATTGGCGCCATGCGCAGACCGGCAGACAGCAGCGCTCCGTCTGCTCCCGTGGACGATTTTCTCGCCGAGTTGCACGCCCGCGTCTCGGAGATGGGCGGCGGCAAGGTCGCCGACTACATCCCCGAGCTTGGCAAGGCCGATCCCGCCACTTTCGGCATCGCGCTCGCCACCGTCGATGGCGAGGACTACGCCACTGGCGATTCCGGCCACGCTTTCACCATCCAGTCGGTGTCGAAGCCCTTCATGTATGGCTACGCGCTGCAGCATTACGGCCGCGACTATGTGCTGCGCCATGTCGGCGTCGAACCGACGGGGGAAGCGTTCAACTCGATCGTGCTCGACGAGGTCGCCAACCGCCCGTTCAATCCCATGGTCAATGCCGGCGCCATCGCCGTCGCCGCACTGATGCCGGGCAACTCGCTCGAAGAGCGCATGGCCACCATGATCAATCTCTTCTCCGACCTTGCGGGCCGGTGGCTCGAGATCGACGAGGATGTGTACCGGTCGGAGCTCGCCACCGGCCATCGCAACCGGGCCATTGCCTATATGATGCTGAATACCGGCATGATCGACGGCGATCCCACCGAGACGCTCGACCTCTATTTCCGCCAGTGCTCTATCGTCGTCACCAGCCGCGACCTCGCCATGATGGCGGCGACGCTCGCCAATGACGGGGTCAACCCGGTGACCGGGGTGAAGGTGATCGAACCTCATTATGTGCGCGACGTGCTCTCGGTGATGAATTCTTGCGGCATGTACAATTATGCGGGCCAGTGGTCCTACGAGGTCGGGATGCCGGCGAAGAGCGGCGTCTCAGGTTGCATCATGGCGGTCATTCCGGGGCAGCTCGGCATCGGCGTCTATTCGCCGCCGCTCGATGCGCAAGGCAACAGCGTGCGCGGCATCAAGGTCTGCCAGGACATTTCCAACGAGTTCGAGCTGCACGCCTTCAACAACCGCACCAATGTGCGGAGCGTGATCCGCCGCTTCTATCGCGGCGACCGAGTCCGCTCCAGCCGCTTGCGCACCGCCGAGGAGCGCGATCTGCTCGAGGCCCAAGGCGACAAGATCGCCGTGATCGAGACGCAAGGCGCGCTGTTCTTCGGTTCCGCCGAGCAGCTGCTGCGGCGGATCGCCGAAATTTCCGCGAGCGCGCGCTATGTGGTCGTCGATTTTAAGCGCGTGCATTTGGCCGACGCCTCGGCGCGTAAGCTCATCTTGCGGCTGGCCCATTCCATGCGTGAGGGTCCGACCGAGCTGCTGTTCGCCGAAATCGCCAATGACGGGCCGCTCGGCCCCCTGTCGCAGGAGCTTGCCGCGCACGAGACGGACCGGCTGTTGCGCGTGTTTCGTGACGTCGATGCCGCACTCGAATGGTGCGAGGATCAGCTCGTCTTAGATACGCGCAAATATCCGCCCGATCCGAAATTCGCGCTTGCCGAGCTCGACGTGTTCAAGGGCTTGAGCACCGAAGAGTACCGGCTAGTAGAGACCATCGTCCGCCCCCTCATCTTCGACAAGGGCGAGCTCATCATCCGCGAGGGCGATCAGGCGAAGTTGTTCTACGTGCTGGCACGCGGCACCGTGAGCGTGCAGATCAGGATTCCGACGCAGACAGGAGAAAAGAAGCGGCGCGTGGCCTCGTTGGGTCCAGGGGTTACCTTCGGCGAGATGGCGCTGTTCGACGGGGGTGCCCGATCGGCCGATGTGATCGCCGATGAGCGGGTAATCTGTTACGGCGTTGCCGTCGAGCGGCTGCAAGAGCTTGCCGCCACGCATCCCAATATCATGCTGACCATCCTTGCCAATCTGACGCGCGAATTCTCGGAGCGTCTGCGCCACGCCAACGAGGCAATCCGCACGCTGGAATGATCAGGCGGGTTCGGCGGGGGCCGGCAGTGACCTCGGCGGCGCACCGCTGCTGGGCTCAAGGGGCACGGTGAGCTCGACATAAAGGCCGGTCGCCCGGAAATCGACCTTGGTCTCGCCGCCGAGATTGTGGCGGATTCCCTTGTCGATCAACTGCATGCCGAAGCCACTGCTGCGCTTGAGCGGCATGCCCGCGCCGCGCTCCTCCCAAGTCAAGAGCAGCCGGTTGCCGCGCGCCGTCTTCCACGTCACGCCGAGCTGACCGGCGCTCCCCGACAAGGCCCCATATTTCACGGCATTGGTGGCGAGCTCGTGCAGGGTCATGGCGAGGATCGAGGTGCAGTGCGGCGGCAACAAAACGTCGGGGCCCTTGATCAGAATCTTCGGGCCACCCTCGCGCTGATAAGGATCGAGCTCGCGCTCGACCATGCTTCTGAGGCTCGCACCCGACCATTGCGCGTCGAGCAAAAGGTCGTGGGCGCGATGCAGGGCCCGCAAGCGCTCGGACAAGGTCTGGGCCATGGCCTGAGCCGGCTTGCCGGTCGCCTGGCGCAAGCTCGCCTGCACCAGCGACTGCACGATGGCGAGCACGTTCTTGACGCGATGATTGAGCTCGCCGACCAGCATGTTCTGGCGCTGCGCGACGCGCCGCCGCTCGGTGACGTCGCGGAAGATCAGCACGGCGCCGGCCAGCGAGCCGTCGAAGCCGAGCAGCGGCGCGGCCGAATCCTCGATCGGCAACTCGTTGCCATCCCGGGTCACCAGCAGCGCGCCGGATTGCAGCCGTGTCGTCGTGCGCTCGCGCAGCGCCCGGAGCGCCGGATCGTCGATCGGCTTGCGGGTCTTTTCGTCGATGACGCGGAACACCTCCCAGATCGGCTTGCCGCGCCCTTCGGCCACCGGCCAACCGGTGAGCTGCTCGGCGACCTTGTTGAGCAGCAGCACGCTGCCCGACGGGTCGGTGGCGATGACGCCTTCGCTGATGCTGGCCAGCGTGGTGGAGAGCCATTCCCGCTGGCCCCTCACCTCGATCAGCGCCTCGTTGCGGGCGCGATCGGCGCGGCGCACGGCATCGATCGTAGTCCAGGAGAAGGCCGCGAGCACGACGATGCTCGACACAGCGAAGAGGGCAAGAGTCGCGGCGCTATCGTAATAGGCCGCGTTTTCCGCCTGATGGGCGAACCAGCCAATGACGAGCGGCAAGACGATGATGCCGGGCAGCAGGCGACGCAGCATCTCTCCCGCCGGCGACTTCTCGAGGATGGCGGCGGCGACGCCGAATTCGGGAGAAGCGGCAAGAAGTCCCACCGCAAGCAACAGCGAACTCACCATGGCAGTGAAGGGAAAGGGGTAATAGAAGGTCGCCACGCCATAGGCGTAGCCCGTGAGCACGATAAGGACCTGCGCCAGCATGGCGATGGCCAGGAATTGGCTCAAGGCGGAGCCCAGTCTGTCGCCCTTGGCGCAGAGCAGCGCCAGCCCGAACAGGATCAGCGATCCGGCGGTGCCGGGCGCCATGGGAGCGGACCCCATCCGCTCGTAAGCCTCGGGAGACAGGGGCAAATAGCGAAGCACGGCCCGATCAATGCCAAGGTCGAAGCCGAACAGTTCCTGGCTGACGCTGACAATCCCGAGCACCGCCAGCAAGAAGCCGATCAGCCAACCAATCGGTTGGAGCACCCTGACGGTGAGGCAGAAGAGGCCGAGACCGGCAGCGAGCACCCCCGTGGCGGCATTCGGGGCCATGGCGTGAAGGTCGGGCAGCACTTCGTTCAGCGCCGACAGATCGAACAGCCAGCCTGCCAGAACGAGCGCGCCAATGGCGCTAGCGGCAATGGCACAGAGGCGCGCCAGCAACACCGTCAGGCGCACCGCGCGTGGCGCCGGCAAGGCGATCTTCACTGGAACTTCGATCACGAGCCTTCCTCACCCAATGTAACGGGACAAGCCCCGGTAGAGTTGGGCGCTCCTCGGCAGAAGGCCTAAGACAACCGCAATGAACGCATTCTCCCACCCTTAGGTGATGTTATAGCCTAGCCAAGATCGTGCCGATAGCTCATGCAGGCGCCCGGATGCGCAAAGCCACGCCCGCGCAGTGCCGTGCATGACCAGAATTGCCGGCGAAAGGAGATTAAAATGGCCGCGAGCAAGACGCCTCTGGATACAACTACCGCGGCTTCGACGCGTATGGAGAGCGATTCCTTCGGACCGATCGAGGTGGAAAGCGACCGCTATTGGGGCGCGCAGACCGAGCGCTCCCGCCGAAATTTCAAGATCGGCGAGGAGGTCATGCCGAAACCCCTGATCCGGGCGCTGGCCATGGTCAAAAAGGCCGCCGCTTTGGCTAATCTGGAGCTTGGCCTTATCGACCAGCGGCTCGCCCTCGCCATCGCCGCGGCGGCCGAGGAGGTGATCGAAGGCAGGCTCGACCGGCACTTCCCGCTGCTCGTCTGGCAGACCGGCTCGGGCACGCAATCCAACATGAATTTGAACGAGGTGATCGCCAACCGGGCCAGCGAAATGCTCGGTGGCAAATTGGGTGCCAAGCACCCGATCCACCCCAACGATCACGTCAATCTCGGCCAATCCTCCAACGACACCTTCCCCACCGCCATGCACATCGCCGCCGCCGAGGAGATCGCCCGTCATTTGAACCCGGCGCTCGCCCGGCTCTATCAGGCCCTCAAGGACAAGGCGGAAGCCTTCCAGGACATCCTCAAGATCGGCCGCACCCATTTGCAGGACGCCACTCCCCTCACCTTGGGGCAGGAATTCGGCGGCTACGCCGCGCAGGTCGATTACGGCATCGAGCGGATCAAGCAGGTGCTGTATGGCCTCTATGCGCTGGCCCAAGGGGGCACCGCGGTCGGCACCGGCCTCAACACCGATCCCCGGTTCCCCGAGCTGTTCGCCGCCAAGATCGCCGACATGACCAAGCTGCCCTTCGTCAGCGCGCCGAACAAGTTCGAGGCGTTGGCCGGCAACGACGCCTTTGTGTTCGCCCATGGCGCGCTCAACACCGTTGCCGTGTCGCTGTTCAAGATCGCCAACGACATCCGGCTGATGGGCTCGGGCCCGCGCTCGGGCTTCGGCGAGTTAAGCCTGCCCGAGAACGAGCCCGGTTCATCGATCATGCCGGGCAAGGTGAACCCCACCCAATGCGAGGCCGTGACCATGGTCGCCGCGAAGGTCATGGGCAACAACGCCACCGTCACCTTCGCCGGCAGCCAGGGGCATTTCGAGCTCAACGTGTTCAAGCCGCTGATGGCCTATGCCATGCTGCAGTCGATCAGGCTGCTCACCGACGTGTCGACAAGCTTCACCGACCATTGCGTCGTCGGCATCGAGGCCAATCGGGACCGCATCAAGGAGCATCTCAACCGCTCGCTCATGCTGGTCACGGCGCTTGCGCCCCATATCGGCTACGACAAGGCGGCCGAGATCGCCAAGGCTGCGCATAAGAACGGCACCACCTTGCGCGAGGAGGCGGTGCGGCTCGGCGCCGTCAGCGAGGCGGATTTCGATCGTTGGGTGCGGGCGGAGGACATGGTCGGCCCGAAACGGTAGCTTCCCTGCCTGTTGCCATGGCCAAATCCCCGAACAAGCGCTCGATCACCATCGCCCGCCACCGCACCAGCCTGTCGCTGGAGGATGCGTTTTGGGAGGCGCTGTGCGCGTTTGCCGAAGGCGACGGCAGGTCGGTGGCCGATCTCGTCAGCGAGATCGATAAAAAACGTGGTGGCACGGGTCCGGCCGGGAGCGGCGCCGCGGGACGGCGTCCGTCCGAGACCAGCCTGTCAGCTTCGATCCGCCTCTATGTGCTTGAGCGAATGCAGAAGGCGGGCTAACCGCCACCGAAAATGCTGATGCCCTTTTTCCAATCGTCCGGAGCGCGGACGGGGGACGGGCGCCGCTTCGGCGGGTGCGGCACCTCCGGGACGGCGACATCTCCGGTCGCGGCAGCATCGGGTGCCAGCTCAACCGGCGTGTTTGCCGCCGGTTCGGTCTGATCTCGCGGCAGACTCGCCCGGTCTTGCGCCCAGGGCAGCTGTTCCGGCACTTGTCCAGCTGGCGGTGAACCGCTCTGCGCTCCACTGTTCGCTTCCAAGTCCGCAGCCCGCGGCACTGCCGCGGCCGGTACCGGCGGGGGCGCAGAGGCTTCCTTCGCGTTGGCGTCGGCTGCGCGCTTCTCGGCGGCGGCCTTGTCTGCTGCGGCTTTCTCTGCGAGCTTCTGCGCGGCAGCCTTGTCGGCTGCGGCTTTCTCCGCGGCGAGCTTCTCTGCGGCAGCCTTGTCGGCCGCCGCTTTCTCCGCGTCGAGCTTCTCAGTGACAACCTTGTCGGCTGCGGCTTTCTCCGCAAGCTTCTGCGCGGCAGCTCTGTCGGCGGCGGCTTTCTCTGCAAGCTTCTGTGCGGCAGCCTTGTCAGCTGCGGCCTTCTCTGCGAGCTTCTGTGCGGCAGCCTTCTCGGCCGCAAGCTTCTCGGCGGCCGCCTTGTCTGCTGCGGCCTTCTCGGCGGCAGCCTTCTCGGCAGCGGCCCTGTCCGCTGCGGCCTTCTCTGCAAGCTTCTCTGCGGCGGCTTTCTCAGCTGCAAGCTTTTCGGCAGCGGCCTTGTCGGCAGCGGCCTTGTCTGCCGCAAGCTTTTGTGCGGCAGCCTTGTCAGTGCGGCCTTCTCTGCGAGCTTCTGTGCGGCAGCCTTCTCGGCCGCAAGCTTCTCGGCGGCCGCCTTGTCTGCTGCGACCTTCTCGGCGGCAACCTTCTCGGCAGCGGCCCTGTCCGCTGCGGCCTTCTCTGCAAGCTTCTCTGCGGCGGCTTTCTCAGCTGCAAGCTTTTCGGCAGCGGCCTTGTCTGCAGCGGCCTTGTCTGCCGCAAGCTTCTCGGCAGCAGCCTTGTCAGCTGCGGCCTTCTCTGCGAGCTTCTGTGCGGCAGCCTTCTCGGCCGCAAGCTTCTCGGCGGCCGCCTTGTCTGCTGCGACCTTCTCGGCGGCAACCTTCTCGGCAGCGGCCCTGTCCGCTGCGGCCTTCTCTGCAAGCTTCTCTGCGGCGGCTTTCTCAGCTGCAAGCTTTTCGGCAGCGGCCTTGTCTGCCGCAGCCTTGTCCACTGCTGCTTTCTCGGCTGCGAGCTTGTCTAGGGCGGCTTTGTCCGCGGCGGCCTGCTCGGCCGCAAGCTTATCGGCAGCTCCTGTGCCGCCGCCTGCTCCGCGGCAGCTTTATCGGCCGCGCGTTTCTCTTCGGACGATGGGGCTGCACCGCCGGTATCAGGAGACGGGTCAGCGTCGGCCGGCGGGTGATTGCGTCCGCTCACGTCAAGCGTCTCCAGGCGCTCGACGTCCTCCTGCATGCGGCGCATGGTGAGAAAACTCTCGACCGGGGCCGTGTCGATCGTAGGCGTGATCGCGCCGGCATCGCTGAGCGGGCCGGCGAAGACGAGGCTCACCGGCGGCACATCGGCGTTGCCGCCGCCGCTGAGGCGCATCGCCCATTCGCTGTCCACTCTGAGGCTCGCAAGCTCGATATAGCCGTTGATCGTGGTCTCGGCGCCCTTACCGGCAAGGACCGCAGGCTTGAGCTTGAGCGTGCCGTTCTTCACCTCGAAGGGAAGCTCGGTGGCGGCATAGGCGTAGGTGCCGTGGGTAAGCTTGTCGCGCATGGCGTGCATTTGCGCGGCGATCTGGTCCTTATCGAGTTTGACTTTCTTGCTCCGCGCGGCGTCGATCGCGACCCGCCGCAGCGGATCGGGCGAAAGTGCCTGCAACACGCCGGGATCCAGGAACAGCGTGCCCTCGCCGTTCAAGCCGGCGACGAGACCGGGCGGGCTCAGGCCTTCGCCTGTGACATTGAAGGTAAGCGTGAACGGGCCTTTGGCGAGCACGCGTCCAACTAGACTCTGCGACAGTTGGTCGAGCTTGCCCGCGGTGAGCTGGGCGTGGGCCTTCAGCTGCGCGCCCGCACCCCTCGGCGACAAGGTCCCCGAGACGGCAAAGGACCCGCCGAACAGACGCCCCTTCAAATCGGTGACCGAGAGCCCTTCTTGATCGATTCGGGCGAGCAGCACAGCGTCCTCGATTTGGAAGGGGGCGCCGAGTGCAAGCGTCTTGGCGTTGAGCTCGATGGTGCCTTCGGCCGCCTCCAAAGGCTGCAGCGCAAAGCCCCGCGCCGGCCACACTTGCGAGGCCTCGCCGCCGATGGAGCCAAGCACCTCCTCGGTCGAGGGCGTGCGCTGCGAGGCGACGAGCGAGCCGAGCAGCGACGGCAGCGAGACCGAGCCGGCATTAGCCTTGAGGGCGAAGCGCGTCTTGTCGCCACTCAGGTCGAAATGGGCGCTTCCCTGCACGGGCTGCCCGGCGATCTGGCCGGAGATGGCTTGAAGATCGATGTTTTCACCGGTCTTGGTAATGTTGGCGCCGAGCTCGAGGGGAACGCCCGTAGCAGCAGGCGAGGCCTCGAGGCCGAGGAGCACGAGAGGAATCGCGGCATTGTCGCCTTTCGCCTTGGCTTGGCCCGCGAGCGCCACGCCCTCGGCTTTGAGCGAGACTTGCCCGTCAAAGGAGGCTTGCAGGGATGCGGTTGCCAACTCGGCATGCCCGGTGAGGTTCGACGCAGGCACGCCGTGGGCTTTCAACGTGAGCTTGCCCTGCTCGGCACCGGCGGCGGCAAGCCGCTCGGGTGCAAGTCCGGGGACAAGTAGGCTCAGCAGAATTTGGGGACGGTCGCCCTCGACGGTGCCGTCGATGTCAATATCCGCTTCGGCGAGCTTGGCCGGCTCGCCAACCGCCTTGGCGGTCAGCGCGACATTGGCGCCGCCGGCGTTGCCCTTCAATTCGACCGACGCTCTCGTCCTGTTGCCGTCCCTGACCGCGGTCAGGCCGACATGCATGTCGAGCGGCGCAGAGGCGGCAAGCTGCCTCGACTTGGACACGCTTTCGGACATGCCCAATAGCTCGCTGCCGACGCGGAGGCCATCTGCGGTCGCCGCCTGCAAGGCGAAATCCACCTGGCCCGACGGCGCCTCGCTTAAATGCTCGATATGGCCGTTGCCGTTGAGCGCGATGGCGCCTTCGGCGGAAAAGTCGAGGCGCTCGACGTCAAGAATGTCCTTGGCGAGGGTGAATTTCGCATCGAGCTTGCCTGGCGGAATGTCAGGCAGCAGCAGCTCGCCGACACGTAAGGCGACATGGGCCTCGTCGTCGCGGAGCGAGGCGATGAGGTTAGGCTCGGATGCCGCCGCCTCGTCCCGCTTCGCCGTGGAGGCTGGCAGCCAGGAGCACCAATCCACACTGTCGCCCAGCACCTCACGCAGATCGAGGCGATCGCTGTCGAGATTGACATCGATCACCCGCCGATCGCCGCCTTGAAAGTGCACGGCGCCGCTGAATTTCGTCCCGCTCAGCTCGCCGCTCGCATCGTCGAGCTTGAGATCGCCGCCGCCGATGATGGCCTTGGCGATCAGAGCGAAGGCGCCGACCGAGGTCTGCCCCGACATCTCGCGGTCGCCGGCGGCCCAACGGGTGAGCGTCCTGAGCTTGGAGCCTGCGAGCTTGATCGGGCCTTCGAACACCGGGCCACCTTCGCCCTTGATCAGGCGCCCCGAGGCATCGAGGCTGGTCTCGCCGGGAAGCTGGGCCTTAAGGCGATCGATGGCGACGGCGCCACCGCGTGCCGTGAGTACGAGGTCGATGTCGCCGATCAAATCGCCGCCGATGCTCGCCTGCTCAAAATTCACGGAAAGGGCGCCCTCGCCCACTGAGGCGGCCTCAGCCAGCAATTTCTCGGCGACAGCGTTCAGCGCGCCGGACGCGGAAAGCTCCGTCTCGCCCGCTTCGGCCAGCAGCGCGTCGACATCGACCCAGCGGGCCGAAAGCTCGCCCTCAGACTTGGGGTGCGCGCCGAAATCGACGGCGAGCTTGCCCTTCATCATCTGCGAGTGGCCCTTGGCATGGATGGTGAGCTCGAAGGCCGGCAGCTCGGCGTGGTCCGGCCTGGCATTGAGCTCGCCCTTCAGCTCGACGGCCGAGAGATGATCCTCGGGGGTGGGCACCTCATCGCCGGAGGGCTCCGCCTTTGCCCCTGCATCTGCGGGGGCTTGCTGCCCGGCAGGCTGTTGCGGCTGCTGCCCGGCCTGCTCGGGAGCTTGCGGCTCGGCTGGGACGCTTGGCGCGATGCGAGCGACGATGGTGCCAGCATAAGCCGGCTTCTCGCGCAGGCCCGTCACGTCGCCCTCGAGCAGATAGGTCATGGCGCGGTCCGGATCGCGCAGCACCGATTTGAGCCGGAACTTCCCGTCGGCATCGCTCGCGCTCGTGGAGAAGCGGAGATCCTGACGGCGCCCTTCATAGGCATAAGCCGCGGAGACCTTGTAGGGGCCGGAGAGCGAGCCGGCGCTCGCTTCGCCCTCGACGGCGCCGATCAACAGCCGTGCCTGTCCCGGCCGGGTGATTTCGATGCGGCCATCGGTGACGCTGATCTCGTCGAGCAGCACGTCTTTCGGCACGAATGGCAGGGCCTCGCCGGGCCTCCCCAAATCGCTCCAATTGCCGCTGCCGTTCTCGCGAAGCGCCAGGCGGAGCACCGGGTTGGAGATGGTGATCTTGCGCGCCTCGACGCCGCCGCCGAGCAATGCGCCGATATTCAGATAGGCCTCGATGGAGCGAGCCTCGAGCAAGGGCCGGTCGAAGTGGCCATCGCGGTCAGCCACCTTGACGTCGTCGAAGCGGAGCTCCGGCGCGGGCAAGAGCACCAGATACACCTTGCCGCCGACCTTCACCTTGCGGCCGAGCAGCTTGGCGGCCTGCGTCTCAAAGACCGGGCGGTAGTCGTTCCAGTCGATGAACAGCGGCGCCGCGAAGAGCGCGCCGAGCACGAGGATCAGTACTGCCGTTAAAGTGAGCAGAAACGCGTTCACGAAGGTCTATGCCTTAGGCTCGGATGCGAGCATCCGCGAGGGCATTTGCTGAAGCCAGGGGACCCTTGTTCCTGTCCGCTCGCAAGTTCAATCATGGTAACGCAAAGATCTTACCAGGATTAAGAATATTCAACGGATCTAGCGCCTTTTTTATGGCAGCCATCACCTCCACGCCTGCCCCATGCTCTTGAGCAAGATAGCGTATCTTGCCCTGGCCGACGCCGTGCTCGCCGCTGCAGGTTCCGTCCATCGCCAGGGCCCGCACGACCAGCCGATCGAGGAAACCCTGCACCGCGCGCCGCTCCTCCCCGCTTGAACGATCGAACAGCGGCATGACATGGAAATTGCCGTCGCCGACATGACCGACGATCGGGGCGAGCAGGCCGGTGCTGTCGATGTCGGCGTGGGTCTCGCCGACACAGGCGGCAAGGGCCGAGATGGGCACGCAGACATCGGTGGTCACCACTTCGGCGCCGGGGCGCAGGCCGCGCGCCGCCCAGTAGGCGTCATGACGGGCTTGCCAAAGCTTGCTCCGTTCCTCCGGCCGCTCCGCACAGTCGAGCTCCCCGCCCCCTTCACCCCGGGCAATCTCGGCAAAGGTCTCGACTTGCTCGCGCGTGGCGGCCGCGCTGCCGTGAAATTCGAGAAACAGCGTCGGCTGCTCGGCAAGGCTGAGCCGCGAATAAGCATTGCAGGCTTTGATCTGCACCTCATTGGCGAGCTCGATGCGGGCTAGCGGCAGGCCCATCTGCAGAGCGGCGATGGTGGCGTTGCAGGCGCCTTCGATGGCGGCGAAGGGGCAGACCGCGGAGAGGATCGTCTCGGGGATGCCGTGCAGCTTGAGGGTGAGCTCGGTGATGATGCCGAGCGTGCCCTCCGAGCCGACCAGCAACCGGGTGAGGTCGTAGCCGCTCGACGATTTCCGTGCGCGCTGCCCAGTCCTGAGCAGCGTGCCGTCGGCCAACACCGCGGTCAGGCTCAAGACGTTATCGCGCATGGTGCCGTAGCGCACGGCGTTGGTGCCGGAGGCGCGCGTCGCCGCCATGCCGCCAAGGCTTGCGTCGGCGCCGGGGTCGATGGGGAAGAACAGCCCGAGATCGCGTAAATGCTCGTTTAGCGCCTTGCGGGTGACGCCCGGCTCGACCACGCAATCGAGGTCCGCGTCATGCGCGGCGATGACGCGGTTCATGCGCGAGAGATCGATCGAGAGCCCGCCGAAGGGGGCATTGACTTGACCTTCAAGCGAGGTGCCGGTGCCGAACGGGATCACCGGCATACGGGCCTCGGCGCAGAGCTTGACCGCCTCGACTACCTCTTCAGTCGTCTCGGCAAAGAGCACTGCGTCGGGCGGCTCGCATCTGATCCAAGTGAGAGTGTGGGCGTGCTGCTCACGGATGGAGGCGCCGGTTGAGAAACGATCGCCGAACCGCGCGGCGAGACTCGCGAACAAGCTTCGCTTGGCAGCGTCCGATAGGGGTCTGGGTGCTTTCGCTGTGACCATGGTCATGACCGCACTCAACACCGCTCTGATTTGCGAAAAGCCAAGCCTTCGCTCGAGCTAGACCGAAGCTCAGAAGCCGAGAACGTCGAGCACCGCGACATAGTGCACGCTGGCGGCGGTCAGCACGAAGCCGTGCCAGATGGCGTTCTGATAGGGCAGCCGCTGCCAGAGATGGAACACCACACCCACGGTGTAGAGCACCCCGCCGATCATCAGCAGCAGCGCCACGCGTTGCGGCACGGCCGACACCAGCGGGTGCCAGGCCACGATCACGGCCCAGCCCTGCACGAGATAGAGGGCCGTGGAGACGCCTTCGAGATAACGCGGGGCGAATAGCTTCATGGCGATGCCGATCGCCGCCATGCCCCACACCATGGCCAACAGGCCCAACCCCCAAGCATTGTTCATCTTGATGAGGACGAACGGCGTGTAGGTGCCAGCGATCATGAGGAAGATTGCCGCGTGGTCGAGCCGGCGGAACACCGCCTTCAGTTTGGGCCGGACACTAAGGTGATAGCCGGCGGAGCAGCTGAAGGTGGCAACGAGGGCAAGCCCGTAAATGGCGAGGCCGACGATCCACAGCGTGGCTTGCGCACTGACGCCCACGATCAGCAGCGCCGCGAGCGCAACCAGGCTCGCGGTAACGCTGATCACGTGAATGCAGCCATCTGCCAGGCGCTCACGCGCCGAATATTGATGAAACGCCACGCTACCCATGCCGAAATACGGCCTTTCTCCCCCAATCTAAGCACATAGAGATTGAAGCAGAGCTTACCAAGGGGACGTGGCAAAGGAGAGGCACCGGCGTCCAACCGCCAACGGCCGCACCCGACGGCCACGATCAGGGCAGCGCCAGCCATCGGGCCGGCCGAATGGCCGGGGCCCGTCCGCGGCGATAACGCGCTCCTAGGTCAGGGCTAGTTGCCGCAGACCTTCGAGCCGGAGGTGCAGACATAGGGAACGACCACGCCGGTGAAGCAGGTCGAATATGTCTTCGCCGTGACGAAAGACCCGTAGATGACGTCATGAGGCACCACCGGCCGCACCGCCTTCCAGAACGGGTCGGGCTTCACCTTGTAGGCGCTCATGCTGACCGAGTGCCACCCTTTCGAACGCTTGAGGTCGGCGGCGCTTTCCGCCGCCAGAACCCGCGACAACGCCAAGGCGTCGGCCTTGTTATCGGCGCTATGGGTCGCCGAGATCACCTGACAGCCCGCCGCCGCAGGCTGGCTAGCCAAAACCGCAAATGCAAGCACGCCAAGGGCAGTCATCGTCGACGCTCGAAGCATAAAATTACCCCCCAATAAGAATCGACCCCGCTAGAGGCCTTTTTTGCCAGCCCAAGGCGGGGGTTGCAACCCCCCGCTCGCCGGAAGTCCCCTGTGGCGAATCGCCCGCCGCGACCCGCGCAAACCCCCTCATCTTGGCCGGACAACCTCTTGCCCTTTTTCGCTCAACCCCGATGTATAGTTTGACAGCAATGACAAAGATTCGCGCGATTGCCCTGGAGGCCGTGGAGCCCTCCCCCGAGCCGGATAAGGAGCCTGCGCTACCCACCTCCATGCGGGCGATGGGCCTCAAGCCAGGCCGCTATCTCGAGGCGTTGAACCCCGAGCAGCGCGAGGCGGTGGAGACGCTTGACGGGCCGCTGCTGGTGCTGGCTGGCGCCGGCACGGGCAAGACGCGCGTGCTCACCACCCGTATTGCCCATATTTTGAGCCTTGGGCGCGCGCGGCCCTCGCAGATCCTCGCCGTCACCTTCACCAACAAGGCGGCGCGGGAGATGAAGGCCCGGGTCGGCCAGCTGATCGGGGGCGTGGTCGAGGGCATGCCGTGGCTCGGCACCTTCCACGCCATCGGCGTCAAGATCATGCGGCGCCACGCCGAGCTGGTCGACCTCAAGCCCTCCTTCACCGTGCTCGACACCGACGACCAGATCAGGCTCCTGAAGCAGCTCCTGATCGCCGAGAATATCGACGAGAAGCGCTGGCCGGCGCGGCTGCTGGCCTCGATGATCGACGGCTGGAAGAACCGAGGCCTCACCCCCAAACGCGTGCCGGAGGGCGAGAGCTTCGCCTTCGCCAACGGCAAGGCGCGCGATCTCTATGCCCTTTATCAGCGGCGGCTGAAGGAGCTCAACGCCGCCGATTTCGGCGATCTGCTCTTGGAGAATCTGAGGCTGTTCCAGGAGCACCCGGACGTGCTCGCGCAATACCAGCAGCGCTTCGCCTTCATGCTGGTCGACGAATATCAGGACACCAACGTCGCGCAATATTTGTGGCTGCGGCTGCTCGCGCAAGGCAGCCATAATATCTGCTGCGTCGGCGACGACGACCAGTCGATCTATGGCTGGCGCGGCGCCGAGGTCGACAACATCCTCCGCTTCGAGACGGATTTTCCGGGCGCCAAGATCATCCGGCTCGAACGCAATTACCGCTCCACCGCTCACATCCTCGGCGCGGCGTCTGGACTGATCGCCCACAATAAAGGACGCCTCGGCAAGACGCTCCGCACCGACGGCAGCTTGGGCGAGAAGGTCCAGGTGCAAGGCTGCTGGGATGATGAGGAGGAAGCCCGCAATATCGGCGAGGACATCGAGCAGCTCCAGCGGCAAGGGCACCGCCTGAGCGAGGTCGCCCTCCTGGTCAGGGCGAGCTTTCAGATGCGCGCCTTCGAGGACCGCTTCATCACGCTCGGGCTGCCTTATCGCGTGATCGGCGGCCTGCGCTTCTATGAGCGCCAGGAGATCAGGGACGCGACGGCGTATTTCGAGGTGACGCTCAATCCCGCCAACGACCTCAAGTTCGAGCGCATCATCAACACGCCGCGGCGGAATTTGGGTGAGTCGAGCCTGAAATCGCTGCATCAGCTCGCGCGTACGCGCGGCGTGCCGCTGATGCAGGCGGCTCGGCTGATGGTCGAGACCGAGGAGCTGAAGCCGAAGTCGCGCAAAGCGCTCGCCGATCTTATCGCTGCGTTCGACCGCTGGCGCTCGCTGATCGATACCACGCGCCATACCGACCTTGCCGAGCTGATCCTCGATAAGTCCGGGTACACCGCCATGTGGCAGGCCGAGAAATCGCCACAAGCGCAGTCGAAGCTCGAAAACTTGAAAGAGCTGATCCGCTTCATGGAGGAGTTCGACACGCTTCAGGGCTTCATGGAGCATGTGAGCCTGGTAATGGACGCCGAGAGCGAAGAGGGTACCGAGCGCGTCAACCTCATGACGCTGCACAGCGCCAAGGGGCTTGAGTTCGACACCGTGTTCCTGCCCGGCTGGGACGAAGGGCTGTTGCCGCATCAGCGGAGCCTCGACGATGCCGGCCGCTCAGGGCTCGAGGAGGAACGCCGCCTCGCCCATGTCGGGCTGACGCGGGCCCGGCTCCGCGCCAAGATCAGCTTCGCCCAGAACCGCCGCACGCATGGCATGTGGCAGCAGGCGATCCCGTCGCGCTTCATCGATGAGCTTCCCGTCGACCATGTCGAGGTGGCCGAGACTCAAGGCTTCCATGGCAGCTATGGCGCGAGCCGCTTCGACACGGCGGAGAACCTGTTCGCCAGCGGTTTCTACGAGACGCCAGGATGGCAGCGGGCGAAAGCGAACCGGCCACGCGGCGGCACGCCGTCAGGCCCTCGGGCGCGGGAACCGATCACCATCGACGGCACGCTGGTGGCGGCAAGCACGGTCGAAGGCGCCGGGCTCACCGTCGGCATGCGCGTGTTCCATCAGAAATTCGGTTATGGCCGCGTCGCCCAGGTCGACGGCAACAAGCTCACCGTCGATTTCGACAAGGCCGGGCGCAAGAAGGTGGTGGATAGCTTCGTCGAGCGGACGTAACGAGATCAGCGATGCAGTATGCCCAGTCGAGTAAGCCGAAATTGTCCATGACGACGTTTGTCGCGGCGCTTCTCCTGCTCGTCCTCGGCACCAGCGACGCGCTTGCCATCTCCGGCGCGACGCCAGACCGTGACGACCGCTTTCCTTATGTCGTCGGCATCAAATACCGCAAACAGCTCACTTGCTCCGGCACGGTTTTGTATCCGCGCATCGTGGTTACCGCCGCCCATTGCGTGCAGAAGGAGCTCGACCCGCGCAAGAACCTCTTCGCCGACCAATATCTGCCGAGCGCGCAATTGACCGTGGCCGCGGTGCGCAACGGCAAGGCGGAGACCTATGCCGTGTCCGACGTGATCGCCTCACCGGTGTGGCGGACCTTCGTGGCCAAGCCCGACGCCGGCCAGCGCTACGCCTACGACCTCGCGCTGATCATCACCAAAAAGCCGATCGACGTCCCCAACCCGCCAAGCATGTTCAGCCTCACCGTGGATTGGCCGGTGCAAACCGAGGATTTGCCGGATGCCGCGCGCGGGGATGTGCGGGATGACGGAACGGCGGCTTGGCGGGACACTCTCGCCGAAGCCCTCACCCAAAACGGGATCCTGGTCGGTTTTGGCGCTTCCGATTGCGTCGCCTTCACGCGCTGCGGCGGCATCGGTGCGCGTCGCTATCGCCCGGTCAGGATCAGGAACCCGGTCGATTGCTTCAACGCCGCGGTCGACGTTCACAGCAAAACGCCAGACTCGAAACTCGAGCCGAGCGTCGCCGCCGTGCTGCCGCTCGCCGTGTGGTGCACGGATTTCGGCGTGCTGCCGGGCGACAGCGGCGGCGCCCTGCTGGTCGAAGGGCCGGCCGGCAAGCTCTATTATCTCGGCGTGATCTCGTCCCACTGGGGCAGCTATGCCGAGAAGGCGACGAAGCGTGAGGTCGATCGGCGGAGCTTCGCCACCGCGCTCTACCCAAGCCTCGACCTCATCGCCGAGGAGGCGCGCAAGCTCGGCTATTTGCCTTAGGGCCGCGGACCGAGGCCGTGAACATCGACTTTTTCTAAAACCAAGTCAGTTACTTATGGGTGCACGCGCGTTCTTAAAATCGGGGTGTTCTCAAGTGAGAACAAATCGTGTACATTAGCAAGGACGGACGTTGAGCGTCTTTGTCGCAAGGGGGAGGTCGCGCATGCGTGCTTTCATACCAGCAGTTCTCATCCTGTTCTCGTTCGCTCTTCTGACACCGGCCTTTGCCGACGATGCTTGCCGCTGCTGCGGCTGCGGCTGCAAGGGTGGTCGTGGCTGGCGGGGCCCCGACGGCGCGTGCGTCCATGCGGCGGCGCTTGCGCAAATCTGCGGATCGCCAGCCGGCGCACCCTGCAAGCATGAAGCCGCAGGGCGGGTGTGCTTCGGACGGCAATCCTCCGCGACGGACCCGAGGGCCCACATTCAGCCGCAATAGAGCGCGACTGGCGGAGGCGCTTCGCGCGTTGTCGTCGCTTCGTCATTTGCGTCAGTGCCGAATGCGAGCCTAAGCTCCGAGGCATGCCGGCATTCGTGGATAGCGTACAAGCCCCCTCCTCCGAGGAAAGCGGAGACGCGGCGGCTGGGCCGGAGCCGACGCCGCCAAAGCCCATGCCAATGCCTGACCCGCTGGCAGGCACGGCCTCGCCCAGGCCCCCACCGTCCTCTATCTTGCGAGCATCGAGGTTTGCGCCCAATCGGCCGATCGCATCGGGGCTGCGCTCGAAGCGGCAGAGGCGCCCGCCGCGGTCGCCGTGGCGCTGTTCGACTGGGGGCACGGCCGGGTCGAGGTCTCGGCGCATTACGCGCAAGAGCCTGCCCGCGACGAACTCGTCGCGTTGCTCTGGAACGAGGTTGGGACGAAGGACCTCGGCGCTCTACGCATCGAGCAGCTTGCCGATCGGGATTGGGTGGCGCAGGCGGAGACCATGCGCGGTCCAGTCCGCGCCGGCCGCTTTCTCCTGCATGGCGCCCACGACCGCGGCAAAGTCAGGCGCGGGCGTTGCACGTTCGAGATCGACGCAGGGCTTGCCTTCGGCACGGCGCATCATGCGAGCACGCGAGGCTGCCTCCTCGCGCTTGATGCGCTGTTCAAGCGCCGCCGCCCCAAAGCCGTTCTCGATATCGGCACCGGCACCGGCATCCTCGCCATCGCCGCAGCCAAGGTGCTTGCCTCACGCGTGGTTGCGACCGACGCGGATGCCAAAGCCGTGGCGGTCGCTATCGCCAATGCCAGGACGAACCGCGTGGCGCCCTTTGTCCGAGTGGTGCAGGCCGCGGGCCTGGCCCATCCGCGCTTGAGGCGATTCCTTGCCGACCTGCTGTTGGCCAATCTGACGCCGCCCGTCCTGCTGGCGCTTGCAGCAGATTTCGCCCGGCATGTCGTCCCGGGAGGTTTCGCCGTGCTGTCCGGCATCGAGCAGGAGCAAGCGGGAAAGGTCGAGGCCCACTACCGCGCGGCCGGCTTCATCCTGAAAAGCCAAATCCTTCTCGACGGATGGACAACGCTGATCTTAGTCCGTCGCAACATGAAAGCGGTCTGCGATTGATCGCAAGCGACCCCCGGCCTACAAGGCTGAACCATGTTCCAAAGCTTCGATGAGATCACTTCGCCGGGCGCGGCGCCGGAACGCGTCCAGGCGTTGCGGCGAGAACTAAAGGCGCGAAAGCTCGACGGCTTTCTCGTGCCGCATAGTGACGAGCATCAGGACGAATTCCTTCCCCCCTCTGCCGAGCGCCTGCGCTGGCTCACCGGCTTCAGCGGGTCGGCGGGAACGGCGATCGTCCTGAAGGACGCCGCGGTGCTGTTCGTGGACGGCCGCTACAGCCTCCAGGCGCGCACACAGGCCGACACTTCCCTGTTCGAAGTGCTTCAGGTCCCCGAAGCCAAGGCTTCCAAATGGCTGGTGAGCAAGCTCGCCAAGGGCGCCACCGTCGGCTACGACCCGCGCCTGCACACCATCAAGGAGACCAAGCGTCTTACCGAGACGTTGGAAAAGGCCGGCATTCGCCTCGAGCCGCAAGCGAAGAACCCGATCGATGAGTTGTGGCAGGACCGGCCTGCGCCGCCCGCCGCGCCGTTGGTGCCGCATGGGCTCGAATTCGCCGGGCGGAGCGCGAAGGACAAGATCGCCGAGTTGCAGGAGTTGTTGAAGCGGGAGAAGGAAGATGCCGTCCTGCTGACCATGCTCGATTCCATTGCCTGGCTGTTCAATATCCGCGGCGGCGACATCAGCCACACTCCAGTGGCGCTCGCCTTCGCCATCGTGCCGGCGCGCGGCAAGGCCTCGCTGTTCATCGATCCGGCCAAGGTCGGCGACAATGTGCGCGGCCATCTCGAGGAGGCCGTCGAGATCCTTTCCCCCGAGGCGCTGGAGGGGGCGCTCAAGACGCTTGGGACGACCGGCGCCCGCATACGCATCGATCCCGAGACGGCGCCGGTCCGCTTTGCGCAACTGCTTGAAGCGGAAGGCGCCACCCTCGTTCCAGGCGAGGACCCTTGCATCCTGCCCAAGGCGATCAAGAACGAGACCGAGATTGCCGGCACGCGCGCCGCGCATCTCCGCGACGGCGCGGCGCTCGCCCGGTTCCTCGCCTGGCTCGATGGCGAAACCGCCTCGGGACGCATCGACGAGGTCGGGGCGGCGGTGAAGCTCGAGGAATTTCGGCGCGAGACTGGTCAGCTCAAGGATCTCAGCTTCGACAGCATCTCGGCGGCGGGGCCGCATGGAGCGGTCGTCCATTACCGGCCGACCATGGCGAGCAGCCGGACGCTCAAGCCGGGCTCGCTCTATCTGATCGATTCCGGCGCGCAATATGCCGACGGGACGACCGACGTCACCCGCACCATCGCCATCGGCACGCCGAGCGCCGACATGCGGCGGCACTACTCCCTGGTGCTGAAGGCCCATATCGGCATCGCCTCGGCGCGGTTCCCGAAAGGCACGCGCGGCCAGGACCTCGACCCGTTTGCACGGCGGCCGCTGTGGGACGCAGGGCTCGACTTCGACCACGGGACGGGGCACGGCGTGGGCAGCTATCTCTCGGTACATGAGCCGCCGCAGCGACTTTCCCGGCACGGCACGGCCGAGCTTCAGCCAGGCATGATCCTGTCCAACGAGCCAGGCTACTACCGCGAAGGCGAATATGGCATCAGGCTCGAAAATCTCGTGCTGGTGACGCCGCTCGCGGCCGTCGAGGGCGGCACGCGCGCGATGATGGGCTTCGAGACGCTGACGCTTGTCCCCTTCGATCGCCGGCTCATCGACCCCGATGTGCTGACCCGCGAGGAGCTTGGCTGGCTCAACGCCTATCACGCCGAGGTGCGGGACAAGATCGAGCCGTTGCTCGAAAGCGGCGACCCGACCTGGCTCGTCCACGCCACGGCGCCCATCCGCTAAGCCCAGGGGCAGCGATGATACTTTGGGTCTCTGCCATCGCCGCGACGCTGACCACGGCGGCCTTCGTGCCGCAGGCGGTGCACATCATCCGCTACAAGGAGACCAAGGCCATCTCGCTCGTGATGTATGTCGCCTTTGCGAGCGGCGTGGCGCTTTGGCTCGTGTTCGGCGCGCTGATCGGCAATTGGCCGATCATGATCTCCAACGCCATCACGCTTATGCTCACGCTCGCCATCGTGGGTATGAAGCTTCGCTACGGGTAGGGGTTCAAGGGCTCGGCCGAATCAGTCTATGGTGGGTCATGGCTAAGACTTTGGCTCAGGCCCTCAATCAATTGACGACGCTCTCGCGCTGCCCTGGCTGCGGGCACGCCATTCATTCCACCATCGCGCAGCTCAAGAGGAAGCCGAAATTTGCCTGCCCGTCATGCGGCGGCGATTGCGACGTGCGCGAGGCTGTCATTTGGGCCGAGGCGCATGCACGGAAGAGCTGGCTGAAGCGCGTCGCGTAATTCCTGAGACAAAGGCCGAAGCGGCCTCGGCTTATTGGCCGATCAGCGCCAGCCACTCCTCCTCGCTAAGCACTTTAAGCCCCAAGCGCTCGGCGTCTTTCAGCTTCGAGCCGGCGCCCGGCCCCGCCACCACATAATCGGTATTCTTGGAAACCGAGCCCGCCACCTTGGCACCCAAGCGCTCGGCCCGCGCCTTCGCCTCCGAGCGCGTCATGCGCTCGAGCGTGCCGGTGAACACCACTGTCTTGCCGGAAATGGGGGAGGCATGCTCGATGGCCTCCAGTGGCTCCGGACGCACCTCACGCAACAGCTCGTCGACCACCGCGACATTGTGCGGCTCGGCGAAGAAATCGGCGATGGCCTCGGCCACGGCCGGCCCGATGCCTTCGATATTGTCGAGCTCGGCATAGGCCTCACCCTGCCGGTGGCTCGCCGCCGCAACCATCGCCTTCCGAAAGTGTTCGATGCTGCCATAGCTCCGCGCCAGCAGCCTCGCGGTGATCTCTCCCACATGGCGGATGCCGAGCGCATAGATGAAGCGGTCGAGCCGCACGGCACGCCGCGCCTCGATAGCCGCGAACAGCTTCTCGGCGGACGTCTTGCCCCACCCTTCCCGCGCCTCAAGACTGGTGGTCGAGCGGCGATCGCGCGCGGCCAAGGTGAAAATGTCAGGCGGCGATTGGATCAGCCCGTCGTCGTAAAAGGCCTGGATGTGCTTCTCGCCCAGGCCTTCGATATCGAAGGCGTTACGCGACACGAAATGCTTGAGGCGCTCGACCCGCTGTGCCGGACAGATCAAGCCGCCGGTGCAGCGCCTCACCGCATCCACCTTGCCGGTGACCGGATTGACCTCGCGCACCGCATGGCTGCCGCAGACGGGGCACGTCTCGGGAAAGGCGAATCGTTTCGCGGATTTACGACGCTTGGCTTCAACCACGCCGAGAATTTGCGGGATCACGTCGCCGGCCCGCTGGACAATGACCGTGTCGCCGACACGGACGTCTTTCCGCGCGATCTCATCCTCGTTGTGCAGCGTCGCGTTCTGCACCACCACGCCGCCCACGGTCACCGGCTCGAGCTTGGCCACGGGCGTTAGCGCGCCGGTACGGCCAACCTGGATCTCGATGTCGTTGAGGACCGTGGTCGCCTTCTCGGCCGGGAATTTGTGGGCGATGGCAAAGCGCGGCGAGCGCGAGACGAAACCCAGGCGCTGCTGCAAATCGAGCCGGTCGAGCTTATAGACGACGCCGTCGATGTCGTAGTCGAGCCGGGCACGCCCGCTCTCGATCTCCCGATAGGTTTCGAGCATCTCGGCGACGGAGTGGGTAAGCTTGGCCAGTGGATTGAGCGGAAAGCCCCAGCCCTCCATCGCGCGGTAGACGCCCCATTGCGTGTCAGCCGGCAGGTGCGGGGCCTCGCCCCAGCCATAGGCGAAGAAGCGCAAGGGCCGCGATGCCGTGATGGCCGGGTCGAGCTGGCGGAGCGACCCCGCCGCGGCGTTGCGGGGGTTGGCGAAGGTGCGCTCACCTTTGGCCGCCTGCTCGATGTTGAGGCGCTGGAAGGCGGCGCGGCCCATATAAATCTCGCCGCGCACCTCGAAGGGATCGGGAAAGCTCTTGGCCCTGATCCTTTGCGGAATATCGGCGATGGTGCGGACATTGGCGGTGACGTTCTCGCCCTGATAGCCGTCGCCGCGGGTGGCGCCTTGCGTAAGCCGGCCCTCCTCGTAGCGAAGCGTGATGGAGAGCCCGTCGATCTTCGGCTCCGCCGTGAAGGCGAGGCCCTCGATAGTGTCGAGCCCGAGAAAGCGCCGGATGCGCTCCAGGAAGTCGCGCACCCCATCGTCGTCGAACACGTTGCCGAGGGACAGCATGGGCACACGGTGCATGACCTTGCCGAAAGTCTCGACCGGCGCCGCGCCGATGCGCAAGGACGGGCTATCCTCGCGGATGAGATGCGGGAAGCGCGCCTCGATTGCTTCGTTGCGCTCGCGCAGCGCATCGTAGTCGGCGTCGCTAATCTCAGGCGCCGCGTCGCGATAATAGAGGTCGTCGTGATGGGCAATCTCGCGGGTGAGGCGCTCCAGCTCGTCGGCCGCCTCGGTCTCGTCGAGATCGCTGACCGCCTTCGGCGCAATCTTGGCGTCGGCCGCCCGCTTGCTCTTGGTGCTCATGCCGATCGGCTCATCAGGCGGTCGGCCGCAGCGCGGGCCTCGTCGGTGATGGTCTGGCCGGCGAGCATGCGGGCGATCTCCTCGCGCCGACGGTCGCCGTCGAGCACGAGGACCCGCGTCGCCATGGTCTCGCCTTCGGGCCCGCCCAACGCCTCCTTGGCGATCAACATATGCTCGTGAGCGACCGCCGCCACTTGCGGGGCATGGGTGACGGCGAGCACCTGCACGCGGGTCCCAAGTCTTGCCAGCCGCTCGCCGACCGCGGCGGCGGTGGCGCCGCCCACGCCCGCATCGGCCTCATCGAAGACGAGGGTCGGCGCCGAGCCGCGTGCCGCGAGCACCACTTTCAGCGCGAGGATCACGCGAGCGAGTTCGCCGCCCGAGGCGATCTTCATCAAAGGTCCAGGCTCGGTGCCTGGGTTGGTGCGCACATGGAAGGATACGCGGTCGATGCCGTGGGGGCCGCCCTCATCGATGCCCACGGTCTCGACCTTGGTGAAGAGCGCGGCCTTGTCGAGCTTGAGCGGTGCAAGCTCGGCGCCCACTTCAGCGTCGAGCCGGGAGGCTGCCACGTTCCGGGCCTCGCTCAAACGCAAGGCGGCGGCTTTATACGCGTCCCGCGCGGCGGTCGCGGCTCTGGCGAGCTCACCAAGCCGGGTCTCGCTTTGGTCGAGCGCGGCGAGCTCGGCTTCGAGGTGGGCGACCAGAGCCGGCAAATCGTCGACGGCAACCTTGTGCTTGCGGGCGAGCGTGCGGAGCGCGAACAGGCGTTCCTCGGCGCGCTCCAGCTCGCTTGGCTCAAAGGCAATCGCGGCCCCGGCCTCGTCGATCTTGGCGCGGGCGGCGTTGGTCTCGGTGAGCACGCGCTCAAGCGCCTCGGCCACGGGTGCGAGCAGCGTCTGGCCAAGCCCCGACTGGCGCTCGAGCCGCCGCAGCGCCGCAGCGAGACGCGCGCCGCCAGTTCCCTCGCCTTGCAGCGCATCCAGCGCCTCGCTGAGCTCGGCGGCGATCTTCTCGGCGTGCATCATCAACTGGCGGCGAGAGGCCAAAGCCTCTTCCTCTCCCGCCTGGGGATCCAGCGCTACAAGCTCATCCCGTGCATGGCTGACATAATCGGCATTGGCGCGAATGGACGCGATCTCACTCGCGTGGCGGGCGCGTTCGGCCTCCGCTTTCTGCCATGCCTCCCAGGCCTCCGCGACTGCCGCGCTAGCGCCATTCAGCCCGGCAAAGGCATCGACCAGATCGCGATGGCCGCTCGGATCGAGCAGCGCCCGGTCGTCGTGCTGACCGTGGATCTCGACCAGCGCCCGGCCCACCTCCCGCAAGAGCTGCGCGCTTACGGCGACATCGTTGATGAAGGCGCGGGTGCGGCCATCCGCGGATTGGAGGCGTCGCAGGATCAGGGTCGATTCTTCCTCCAAGCCATTGCCGGCAAGGAGCCCGAGCACCGGGTGATCGGCGGCGGGCTCAAACGTCGCGGTGACTTGGCCTTGGCTCGCGCCGCGGCGCACCAGCGTGGCATCCCCCCGGGCGCCGAGAGCGAGCGCCAATGCGTCGAGCAGGATCGATTTTCCGGCGCCGGTCTCGCCGGTCAGCGCGCACAATCCCTGGCCGAATTCGAGATCGAGCCTGTCGATGAGCACGATGTCGCGAATCGACAAGGCGACTAGCATGGCGCGCGCCTCAGGCGGGCTTGCCGTCGCCCTTCCAGGTTTTCGTGATCCACGATCCCTCGTGCGTCTGCGGCTTGAGGCCTTGCTTTTGCAGAAGGGTGTAAGAGTGCTGGTACCACTTACTGTCCGGGAAGTTGTAACCGAGGACCGCGGCAGCCGTTTCCGCCTCGGGGATGATGCCTAACGCCATATAGGCCTCAGTCAGGCAACTCAAGGCCTCTTCGATCTGGGCGGTGGTCTGGTAGTCGCTGACCACCACGCGGAAGCGGTTGATCGCCGCGAGATAATTGTTGTGGCGCAGATAGAAGCGCCCAACCTGCATCTCGCTCGCCGCCAAAAGGTCGCGCAGGATGCGGGCGCGGTTTTGCGCGTCACCAGCATAGCGCGAGTCGGGATAGCGCTGGAGCAAGGTCAGATAGGCTTCCAGGGCTTTGCGCGCATTGGTCTGGTCGCGCTTCGGATCGAGCACCTGATCGTAATAGGACATGCCGATCACGTTCTGCGCGAGATCGGATTCCGGCGTGCCGGGGTGGAGCGTCAGATAGCGGCCGGCGGCCGAGACCGCGTCGTCATATTTTCCAGCCTTGTAGTAAGCGTAAGCCGCCATCACGATCGCCCGCCGCGCCTCTTGCGAATAGGGGTGATTGATGTCGACCTCTTCATACTCCTTGGCGGCATCCTCGTAGCTCTGCCGGTCTAGGAGTGTATCGGCCTTACCGTAAAGCACGTCCGGCGGCGAGGTGTCCTCGACCTCCTTCTTCTTTCCCCACAGCGAACCACAGCCCGCAACGAGGCCCGCCGTGAGGAGCAAGACGCCCAAAGTGACGGGCAGCCGCAACAGGCCATGCCCTGGCGACGGCGGAACCGAGTGTAACGTGATGACCCTCAAGAAACCGTCCCCGATACTTCTAGGCGCGACGTTCTAGGAGGTGCCCGATCCCCCCTATCAGCCCTGTTCTAGGCTAGAGCGGTTTCCCCCGCGGGGAAACCCGAAACCCGCTCGTTACCCGTTAGTTTGCGCGGTTTTTCAGCGAACGCCCGGACGAGCACCGCCCCACCCCGCAGCTTGCGCACAGGAACGAGCCAACCCCCTGATTATGGTGTTTTTTTGCTCGTGGCCATGGGGCGCAAACGTTTGCCGTGGGCAAAGATGTCGTTTGCGAGTGTGGGACGCGCCAAAGATCGAGGCCAGCCCGTGCAAAGGGAACTTTCGCACAAGCTAAAGCGCTTGGCGCTTAGCTCCGCTCAGCCGCGAAATTCGCCGCCGCAAGGCGATGGCTGAATTCGGCGTGGCGAACCTCGCGGGCCAGCCGCGGAGCCTCGACCAGGGTCCAAGCCTCGGCATCGGCGAACATTGCCTTGAGCACGAGGCTGTTCAGACGGTGGCCGCCACGACGGGACCGGAAGGCCGCGAGGATCGGCGCACCGGCCAGCGCCAAGTCGCCGACGGCGTCGAGCGCCTTGTGGCGCACGAACTCGTCGGTATAGCGAAGGCCTTCACGGTTGATGATGCGGTCGTCGCCGATGGCGACGGTGTTCTCAAGTGAGGCGCCAAGCGCCAGACCCGCTGCCCAGAGCCGCTCCACGTCCTTCATGAAACCGAAGGTCCGGGCCCGGGACAGCTCCCGGCGGAAAGAGCCGGGGTTGATGTCGATCTCGATCCGTTGATGTCCGATGAGGGAGGAGTCGAAATCGATCTCGACGTCGAGATGAAAACCATTATGCGGAGAAAGCTCGCCATAGGCGCCGCCCTCCTCCACGCATACGCGTTTCAAGACTTTCAGGTAGCGGCGGGGAGCATCGAGCTCGACCAGCCCTACTTCGTCGATCGCCTCGACGAAACGGGCGGCGCTGCCATCCATGATCGGAACTTCGGGGCTGTCGATCTCGATCAGGGCATTGTCGACGCCAAGGCCGCGGAGAGCCGCCATAAGGTGCTCGACGGTCGCCACCGAGGCGCCATTGCCATCACCGAGGATGGTACAAAGCGTGACACCCGTGACACACCGCTGGTCGGCGGTGATCTCGGTGCTTTCAGCGTCGCCGTTGGAGAGAAGGAAGCGTATGCCAGTATCGCCATCAGCCGGATAAAGGACGATAGAGACTGGCGCCCCGCTGTGAACCCCCGTGCCCGTCAGCGAGATTTCGCTGGCAAGCGTAGTTTGCCGCGCCCCAATAAATCCCTTCATGGCCCCCAAGCCGTTCTCTGAGTTCCCTCTGGCTCGAGGTTAACTGCCCCGAACCCCCCGTCTGGTCCCCCGCGCCCGTGGCACTTTGTGCCTTAGTGGGTCCCGGAGGATCACTCTATGTAAACCTTAATCCTCGGGTGTGGGTGCGACAAATAACGGTTTGTTTCAATGTGTTACTGTACCCGCCACACTTTAACTTACTGAAAATATAGCGTTTTTATCCTCTCGTCAGCGGTCTGATCCCTCGTTCTTCCGCGCCAAGACGGGCCTCTTAAGTGGCCCGCCGGCGCAGGAAGGCCGGAATTTCGAGGTCATCGTCCGCCGGTGATTCGCTCACGACTTCGCGGGATTCCAGGGCCACCACGCGCGGCTGGGATTCGATCCGTTTTGGCGCAGTGGTAACCATGCTGTCGGCGTTCGGCCGCTCGATATGGAGTCCTTTGGGCGCCATTCCCACCGGCTTCGGCATCGCATGCACCGGCTTCGGCTGACCGAATTCCGGCTCACGTTTGGTTGGCATTGGATCCTCCTCGTTTTTGCGGCCCCGGGAGACGCCGGTCAGGCGCTCGAGGAAACCGACCTTCTTCTTTTGCGCGGCAAGCCCGAGCGTCGCGGCCTCACCCGAACGGGCCCGGAGCTCGTTCTGAACGGGGAGCGGAAACTCCTCGACATTGGGCATGCGCCGCACCGCCCGCGGCGCGGTCGCGGGTGGCGCTGGCACGAAGCCCTTTGCCGGCTGTGCCGGCTTTGGCGGCTGGACAATTTGCGGCATGGCCGCCAATTGCGGCTGGCGCCGCTCGATCGTCACATTGCCCGGGGCACGCCACACCGGAGGCTCGTTCGCCTCCTCCGGCGCGGGGCGGACAACTCTCGCCATCTTCGGCTCTGGCGCTGGCGCGGGCGCGGGCATCGGCATGGGGGCGAGACCGGCAAGCCGCTCGCTGAGCGTGATCGCGTCCTTGGGAACGGCTTTGAGGTTATCGCGCGACAAGAGGCCAAGCCCCGTCGCCACCACCGACACGCGGATCGAGCCGTCGAGTTCGTCGTCGAAGGTCGCGCCGACGATGATGTTGGCGTCAGGGTCGGCTTCCTCGCGGATGCGGCTCGCGGCCTCGTCGACCTCGTAAAGGGTGAGATCATTGCCGCCGGTGATGGAGACGAGCAAGCCGCTCGCGCCCTTCATCGACACATCGTCGAGCAGCGGATTGGAGATCGCCGCCTCGGCCGCCTCGATGGCGCGGCGGTCGCCGCTCAATTCGCCGGTGCCCATCATTGCCTTGCCCATGCCGGCCATGATGGTGCGGACGTCGGCGAAGTCGAGATTGATAAGGCCCTCCTTCACCATCAGGTCGGTGATGCAGGAGACGCCGGCGCGCAACACGTCGTCGGCCATAGCGAAGGCATCGGCGAAGGTCGTCTTCTCGTTGGCGACGCGGAACAGGTTCTGGTTCGGAATGACGAGCAGCGTGTCGACATATTTCTGCAGCTCAAGGATGCCGCCTTCGGCGGCGCGCATGCGCCGCTGGCCCTCGAACTGGAACGGCTTGGTCACCACGCCGACGGTGAGGATGCCCTCCTCGCGCGAGGCCCGCGCGATCACAGGCGCCGCCCCCGTTCCGGTGCCGCCCCCCATGCCTGCGGTGATGAATGTCATGTGGCAGCCGGCGAGATGGGCCTTGATATCGGCCATGGCCTCCTCGGCCGCAGCGGCGCCGATGTCGGGCTTAGAGCCCGCGCCCAAGCCTTCGGTGACGTGGGCGCCCATCTGAATGCGGCGCTCGGCGCTCGAGCTCAACAAGGCCTGAGCGTCGGTGTTGGCGACAACGAATTCGATGCCGCGTAAGCCGGAGGCAATCATGTTGTTCACGGCGTTACCGCCCGCACCGCCGACACCGAACACGGTGATCCGCGGCTTGAGCTCGGTGAGATCTGGAACCTTGAGATTGATGGTCATGGCGGCCTTCCGTTCTCGATTCGTCCGTTTGTCCTGTTTAGCCCTGCTAAAAATTGTCCCGTATCCACTCACTGACGCGCGCCAGATAACCGGTACCCGTGCCGAGAAAGCGCTGCTCGGCACGGCCTGAAAGCCTGTCCTCGCCACGGGCCCATTGCAGCAAAAGGCCGATGGCGCCGGCGAAATCGGGGGTGGCGCCGCCCTCCGGCAAGCCGGCAAGCGCGCGTGGGCGTCCGAGGCGCACCGGGCGCCCAAACATATTGGCGGCAAGCTCGGTGAGCCCGGTAAGCTGGCTGCCGCCGCCCGTCAGCACCACGTGCTGGGCGGCCTCCGAGGCATGACTGCACGCTGCGAGCCGCCGCCGCATCAGGTCGAGAATCTCCTCGACGCGTGGGCGGATGATGATTGCGAGCTGGGCCTTGGTGATCTGATTCATGCTGCCACGCTGCTCGCCGACGGTCGGGAAGGTGATGATCTGCCGCTCGTCGGAGGAGGTGGCGAAGGCACCGCCATGCAGGGATTTAAGGCGCTCGGCATGATCGAGCGGCGCGGCAAGCGCGCGGGCGATGTCGGTGGTGATGCCGTTGCCGCCAAGGGCGATGGCGTCAGTATGGATGAAATGGCCGTCGGCAAACACCGAAAGCGTGGTGGTGCCGGCGCCGAAATCGATGCAGGCCACGCCGAGCTTGGCCTCGTCCGGAGTGATCACGGCCAGCGCGCTCGCATAAGGCGCAGCGACGAGGTCGGTGACCTCCAAATGGCAGCGCTCCACGCACAGCATCAGGTTGCGCATGGCCACTTCGTCGGCGGTGACGGTATGGATGTCGATGCCGAGCCGGTCGCCGCACATGCCGACCGGATCGCGGATGCCGGCATTGTCGTCGAGCCGATAGCCTGTGGGCAAAGCGTGCAGCACAGTGCGCTTGTCACGTCCGGCGTATTGGCGGCCGCCGGCGATAACACGCAAGATGTCGTCCTCGCGCACGGCGCCGGAGGGCAGCGCCACGCTCGCCGAAAAACTATCGCTTTTCAGCCTGCCGCAGGTGACCGCGACATGGGCGTTGTCGACGATGACGCCGGCCATGCGCTCGGCGGCGTCGACGGCGGAGCGGATGCAATGCTCGGCGCGATCAAGATGGGTGACCATGCCGCCTTTGAGGCCTTCGGCGCGGTGATGGCCGAAGCCCAGCACCTCGAACTGAACCTTCTCGCCGGCGATCTCGAGCCATTCCGGAGCGGACGAGGTCTTAGCGATCAGGCAGCAGATCTTGCTCGTGCCGACGTCGAGCGCGGTCACAATGCGCTGGCGCTTGCTACGATTGAGACCTGTCCCCCGCATCCCCCTCATCCCCGCTCAAATGTTGCCCTTGGTGCTCGCCGTCGGCACCTCGCCCGCGCCCGGCGCACCCTGTGGCGACGCCGCCGCACCGTTATCGCGTAAGCGCACGCTCACACGGTCGGCGAGGCGCAGATCGACGGCGGCGATATTCCGGCCGAGCAGTCCGCGATCGCGGTCGAGCCCGATCAGTGTCTTGAGTGCGTCGGGTACGCCATCGTCCGGGAGCATGATGTCGACGCCAGAAGCAAGCTTCAGGGTCCAGCGCCGGTCGCCCACCCGCACGGCGGCGGTGAGCTGCTTGGTCACGGCGTCGAATGGCTGAAGCGTCTCGAACAGATCGGCGGCGTTCTGGCCGGCGCCCTCACCCACGACCAGAGGAAGGTCGGCATAGGCCTCGCGCACGGCCGGCGCGATCACCGCGCCCTCGGCGTCGACCACATAGGTCTGGCCGTGGAACTGCCACACGGCAAAGGGGACGCGCTCCTCGATGACCACCTGGAGCGTCGATGGCAGAAGCCGCATCACTTGGGCGTGCTTGACCCAGGATACCTGCTCCAATCGCGCCTTGGCGGCATCGGTGTCGAAACCGAGCATCATGGTGCCGGGGCCCGCGGCAAGCGCCGTGGCGAGCTCGGCGTCGGTGATATGCTGCTGGCCTTCCACGGTAATCTGTTTCACGCCGAAGCCCGCGACGATGGCGAGCGCCACGACGGCCCCCTTGGCTTCGCCATAAAGCAGCTCGCTCTTGCCGCTCACCCACAGGCCGTAGCAAGCGGCGCTGACGATGGAGGCAAAGACAACGACTCGCCAGGCGCCGCTATCGCGGTTGAGCGCCGCCCCGCCAGGCATCCGCTTCGGGCTATAATTGGCACGGCCAAGCCCCGGCAGCGTGAGACCGCTAAAGGCATGGGACGGCACGGCGATGCCGCGCGCAAGCAGCCCGCTGCTCGATCCCCTTGCTTTGCCTCGCCCTTTTGGGCCTAGCGATTGCACGACGCATCCTCCACAATCCAGCGCACCAGCTCGCCAAACGAGCGGCCGCTATAGGCCGCAAGCTCGGGCACGAGCGACGTCGATGTCATTCCGGGTTGGGTGTTGACCTCGAGACAGATCATCTCCCCCATACCGCTCGGTCGGTCGTCGAATCGGAAGTCGGCGCGACTGACCCCACGGCAGCCCAGTGCCCTATGGGCCGCTAAGGACAGCTTCTGTACCAATTGGTAAACATTTGGTAAAAGCGGCGCCGGCAGGACGTGGATCGAGCCCCCTGGGGCATATTTCGACGTGTAGTCGTAGAAGGTCAGTCCCTCGGCCGGACGGATCTCGATCACGCCCAGCGCCTCCTCCCCCATGACGGCACATGTGAGCTCGCGGCCAGGGATATAGCGCTCCACCATGACCTCCTCGCCGAGCGCCCAATCGGCGGCGTGGAGCTCTTGCGGGGGGTGGCGCTGGTCCTCGCGCACGATGAACACCCCGACGCTCGATCCTTCGGCGACCGGCTTGATGACGTAAGGGGGCGGCATGGCATGCGCGCGCGCCGCTTCGGCGCGGGTGAGCACCACCGCCTCGGCCACGGGAACGCCGGCGGCGCGCATGACCGTCTTGGCCCGCTCCTTGTGCATGGCGAGCGCCGAAGCGAGCACGCCTGAATGGGTATAGGGAATGCCGAGCGTCTCGAGTACGCCCTGGATGCAGCCATCCTCGCCGAAGCGGCCATGCAGCGCGTTGAAGCACACGTCGGGGCGGAGCTCGGTGAGCCGGGTCGCCACGTCGCGGGCGACGTCGAGGCGGCTCGCGCGGTAGCCTTGTGCCTCGAGCGCCGCGGCGCAGGCCTCGCCCGAGCGCAGCGACACTTCCCGTTCCGACGACCAGCCGCCCATCAGCACAGCGACGTGGGTTTGTGTGTTGTTCATGCGTCTTCCCCTGAGGCAGAAGGACTGAAGCCCAAATTGATGCGTCCGCCTTTGACCCAAGCATCTGCCACGCGCGGCGGTGGCTATTGGATTACCTGCTTCGGCAAAACTCGTCATGCCCGGACTTGATCCGGGCATCTATGCCATTACGGCTTAGCGCGTTGAAACGCATTTGGAATGGATTGCCGGGCCAAGCCCAGCAATGACGAGACCTATTCGGGCGCTCTATTGAGGCAAGCCAAGGCGCTTGATCTCCCATTCGAGCTCGAACTCCGCTCGAAGCCTTCACCCGCGCGCGCACCGTCTCGCCGAGCTCTTCCAGGTCGGCGGCCGTCGCCTTGCCCTCATTGATGAGGAAATTGCAGTGCATCTGCGAGACATGGGCGTCGCCGACGCTCAAGCCACGGCAGCCGGCGGCGTCGATTAGCTGCCAAGCCTTGTTGCCGGGCGGGTTCTTGAAAGTCGAGCCGCCGGTGCGGCTCTTGATCGGCTGCGCCTGCTCACGATAGGCGGCGATGTCGTCCATCTCGGCCAGGATGCGCTCCGGCTCCCCGGGCTCACCTTGAAACAGAGCCTCGGTGAAGACGAGGTCTTCGGGCGCGCCGCAATGGCGATAGGCGTAGTGCAGCTCGGCCACTGGCAGCGCATGCACGCGGCCTTGGCGGTCGACGGCGCGGGCCTCAACCACGACCTCTCTGGTCTCGCGGCCATGGGCGCCGCCATTCATCCTGAGCGCGCCGCCGACGCAGCCCGGTATGCCGCGATAAAAGGAGAGGCCGGCAATTCCGGCATCCGCCGCGGCACGGGCGACCTTCACGTCCGGCACGGCGGCGCCGGCACGGAGCCGCGATCGAGCTTCGACTTTGATGTCGCCCAAGCCCTTGCCCAAGCGGATCACCACCCCGCCAATGCCGCCGTCACGCACGAGCAGATTGGAGCCAAGGCCGATGATGGTGACGGGGATCTCCGGCGGCGTATTCGCCATGAAATAAGCGAGGTCCGCTTCATCCGCCGGGCTATAGAGCACTTCCGCTGGACCGCCGACGCGGAACCAGGTGAGGTCGGCAAGTCTCACCTGCGGCATCAGCCGCCCGCGCAACGCCGGCAGGAAGCGGGCAAGCTTGCCGGCGAGGCCGGTGCGAGGCGCAGCCTTCTCGCTGCTGGCGCGGACGTCGCTCATTGGCGTCCCACATGCTCGACAAGGCGCTTGGGCAGCGCGTTGATCCACTCGGTGATGGTGCCGGCGCCGAGGCCGACCACGAGATCGCCAGACTTCGCCACCGAAGCAATAGTCTCGGCGAGCCCTTGCTCGTCGTCGACGGTCAGCACGTGCGGGTGACCATGCCGGCGCAAGCCAGCGGCGAGCTCATCGCGATCGATGCCGGGGATCGGGACTTCGCCAGCCGAATAGACCGGTGTCACGACGACAATATCGGCGTCGTCGAGACAGGCCGAGAACTCGTTGAATAGGGATTGCAGCCGCGTATAGCGGTGCGGTTGAATCACCGCGAGAATGCGGCCCTTGCCGGCGATGCGCGCCGCCCGCAGCACGGCAGCGATCTCGACGGGATGATGTGCATAGTCGTCATAGACGGCGACGCCGCGCCAATCGCCGGCGCGTGAGAAGCGGCGCTTGACGCCGGAAAATGAAGCTAAAGCAGCGCGGATCACCTCATCGCTCACTCCGGCCTCGACCGCTGCGGCAAGCGCGGCGAGTGCATTCAGCGCGTTGTAATGGCCGAGCACGGGAAGGGTGAGGTCTTCGAGCTTGCGCGACCCGCCCTTGACCGCGACGCCGAGACGGGCATCGAAGGTGATCCTGTTGTGATCGGGACGCAGATTTAACAGCCTGATATCGGCATCGCGCGCCGCACCGTAGGTGATCGTCCGGCGCCCGTTGGCGGCGCCGCCGAGCTTCGCCAAGAGCTCGCGCACCACGGGATGATCGATGCAGGCGACGGCGAGGCCGTAGAAAGGGATCGCCTCGATGAATTGGCGGAAGGCTAGATGAAGCGCCTCGACCGACGGCCAATAGTCCATATGCTCGGGGTCGATATTGGTAACGACGCCGATCTGGGTCGGCAACTTCAGGAAGGTGCCGTCGGACTCGTCGGCCTCGACCACCATCCAGTCGCCCTTGCCGATCCGCGCATTGCTGCCCCAGTCATTGATGATGCCCCCGGTGATCACGGTCGGATCGAGATCGGCCGCCTTGAAGATGTCGGCGATTAGCGACGTGGTGGTGGTCTTGCCGTGGGTGCCGGTGATAGAGACGGTGGCGCGAGGGCGCATCAGCTCGGCCAGCATCTCGGCGCGGCGGATGATGGGGATGCCGCGCTCCTTCGCCGCCTCGAACTCCGGATTGCCCGCCTTCACCGCGCTCGAGATGACGAGATAGGTGCAGCCGTCGATGTTCGCCGGATCGTGGCCAATCAGGCAGCGAATGTCTTGCGCGCGCAGGCGCTCGAGATTGGCGCTGTCCTTGAGGTCGCTGCCCTGCACCTGATAGCCGCGGGTATGCATGACCTCGGCGATGGCGCTCATGCCGATGCCGCCGATGCCGACGATATGCACGAGGCCACTTTTGTCCGGGTCCGGCATGTGCATGAGGCGCCTACTCCTTCGGCCCCGCGAGCTCATCGACAAGATCGGCGAGCCTCGCCACCGCGTCGATGGCGCCCATGGCGTGCGCCTTTCTAGCGGCGTCCGTCAAACGCTCAGGCGACGACATCAGCACCTTAAGCAATTCCGCCAGACGCTCAGGCGTCAACTCGGACTGGCGCACGCACCAGCCGCCGCCCGCCTGTTCCAGCCGTGTTGCATTTTCGAGCTGATCATTGTCAAGGGCGTGCGGCAACGGCACGAGGAGGCCAGGTCTTCCGATCGCGGTCAGCTCCGCCACGGTCGAGGCGCCGGCCCGGGCGATGACGAGCTGGGCCGTGGCGATCCGCTCCGGCATATCGTTGAAAAAGGGCGCGACATGCGCGGCGATGCGCGCCTTGGCGTAGGCCGCGCGCAATCCTTCGAGATCCTCCTCGCGCGCCTGCTGCACCACAGTCAGGCGCCAGCGGATCTCCGGCGGCAATTGCAACAGGGCCGACGGCATGATTTCCGAAAAGAAGCGAGCGCCTTGGCTGCCACCGAAGACGAGCAACAGCAGACGAGAGTCGGCATAGGGAGGCGCGTAGGGAACGCCGCGGAATTTGTGCACCGAATCGCGCACCGGAATGCCGGTCAGCCTCGCTTTGGCTTCGGCCGCTGGCTCGAGCAGCTTGGTCGGCATGAAGGAGAGCGCGATCTTGTCGACATAGCGCGACAGAAGCCGGTTCGCCCGGCCCATCACGGCGTTTTGCTCGTGAATGGCGGTAGGGATGCGCAAGGTGCTAGCGGCGATGATGGGCGGCAGCGTGGGGTATCCGCCGAAGCCGATCACGGCCTTAGGCCGCACTTGCAGCAACAAGGCAAGCGCGTGGGCGAAGCCGAGGCCGAGCCGGCCGAACGTTCCGGCCACGGCGAGGGGCGAGCGGCTCGTCAGCGTCGCCGACGGGATGCGGTGAATTTTGCGGGCGGGAAAGTCGCCGCCATATTTCTCGGCGCGGAGGTCCGTCGCCAAATCCGCGACGTAGCCGCGGCGCTGAAGCTCCTGGGCGAGAGCCGCCGCCGGGAAGAGATGGCCGCCGGTGCCGCCGGCGGCGAGAAGAATGCGGCGCGGCTTCACGCTGTCTGCTCCGAGGCGTTCTTGTCTGCCCTTGTGCCGGCGGCCGCCTCACCGGTCGTGCCGGCTTCGCTTGCCTCGCTCGCCTCGCCGGCCTGGCTCGTCCGGCTGCGCGGCAGGCGTCCGGCCTTCGGTCTTCGCCGCGTCAGCCCGAGCGCAAGGCCCATAGTCAGCGCCATGGCGAGCAGCGACGAGCCGCCATAGGAGATGAACGGCAGCGTCATGCCTTTGGCGGGTAGCAGCCCGACATTGACCGCCATGTTGATCAAGGCCTGCAAGCCGAACAGCATGATGAGACCGGCGACCGCGTGACGGATGAAGCCATCGGATTCCTGAGACGCCTTGGATAGCCCGCGCAGCACGATGAAAGCGAACAGAGCAAGCAAAATCAAGCAGGCGATCAGACCATATTCCTCGGCAGCCACGGCAAAGATGAAGTCGGTATGGGAATCTGGGAGCACGTCCTTGACGGTGCCCTCGCCCGGCCCCCGCCCGAACCAGCCGCCATGCAGGAAGGATTCAAAGGCGCGGTCGGCCTGATAGGTGTCGCCGGAGGCCGGATTTAGAAAGCGGTCGATGCGCGAGGCGACATGCGGCACGAGGAAATACGCGCTCACCACTCCCCCAAGGCCGGCGACGCCGAGCGCTCCGATCCACAGGAGATTGATCCCGGCCATGAAGAAGAGCGCGACCCAGACGATGCTGACGAGCAGCGTCTGACCGAAATCGGGCTGGAGCACGAGGAGCAACACGAAGACCCCGTACAGCACGATCGCGAGCTCGTGGCCCGGCACATCGGAGCGCTTCTGGCTCTCGTTGAACAGCCAGGCGGTGAGTACGACGAAGCCCGGCTTGACGAATTCGGAGGGCTGGATGGAGAAGAAGCCGAATTGCAGCCAGCGCTTGGCGCCCTTGATCTCCGGACCGACGAACATGGTCGCGGCCATCAGCGCGATGCCGACCACGAATATGATGAGGCAGGCGCGTCGGATCTGCTTCGGGGTGAGCGTCGATGCCGCGAACATGATGGCGATAGCAGGCACGAGCATCGCCGCCTGCCGGCGCACGAAATAGAAGGGCTCGAGATTGAATTTGGCGGCGATGGGAGGACTCGCGGCGAGCGACAGCACGATGCCAAGGCCCATCAGCAACAGCAGGCCAAAGAACATCAACCGGTCGACGGTGAACCACCAGTCGGAGAGCACGCTGCGGTCGGCGCGGGTGATCCTCATGCCGCCCTTCCCTCATCCCGCCGCACCGGTTCGACGCCGTCGAGGCGCATGACGATGTCGCGGAAGCTTTTCCCGCGCGCCTCGAAATTGATGAACTGGTCGTAGGACGCGCAAGCCGGCGACAGCAGCACCACCGGCTCCTTGGCGTCAGACCGGCCGGCGTCGGCGGCGGCTTGCTCTATCGCGCGGTCGAGTGTCCCGCAGTGCACATGGTCGACCTCGGTGCCGAGCTGCGCGGCGAATTCGTCCGCCGCCTCGCCGATCAGATAGGCGCGGGCGATCTTCGGGAAGTAGGGCTCGAGCCCGGCGAGACCGCCGGCCTTCGGTCTGCCGCCAATGATCCAATAGATGTCAGAGAAGCTCGCCAGTGCCTTGCCGGCAGCGTCGGCATTGGTCGCCTTCGAGTCGTTGACGAACAGCACGGGCCCGCGCCGCGCCACCTGCTCCATGCGATGGGCGAGACCGGCAAAGCTTGCGAGCCCCTGTGCGATGCTTGCGGCATCGAGCCCTTGCGCGCGGGCGAGCGCATAGGCGAAAGCGGCATTCTGCCAATTGTGCGCGCCGCGCAGCGAGCCGATGCCGGCGAGGCTCACGCGCGCCCGTTCTATCCCCTTCTCGACCTCGATCAGAACCCCCTCGTCCGCCCACACACCGGTCTCGACAGAGTGGCCGACGGCGATGCGCTTGACAGCGAAGGGCCCACGAAGCGCATCGGCGATGGCACGGGTCTCTGCGTCGTCCACGCCGATGACGGCCGTGCCGCTTGCGGGCAAGCCTTCGAACACGCGGGCCTTGATAGCGGCGTAGTTCTCCAAGGTGCCGTGGCGGTCGAGGTGATCGGGGGTGATGTTGAGCAGCGCCGCGGCGACCGCGGAAAGGGACGGCGTGAGGTCGATTTGGAAGGTCGAGAGCTCGAGCACATAGATGAGGTCGTCGGCGAAGGGCGGCAGATCGAGCACCGCGCGGCCGATATTGCCGCCAAGCGCCACTTTGCGCCCGGCAGTCTCGAGTAGATGGGCGGTCAAGGCCGTGGTCGTGGATTTGCCGTTGGTGCCGGTGATCGCGATCACCTTGGCGCGCGAGCCTTGGCTGGCACGCTGGCGGAAGAACAGCTCGGTGTCGCCGATCACCTCGACCCCGGCTCCGCGCGCCTTGATTACCGTCCAATGCGGCTCGGGGTGCGTCAGGGGCACGCCTGGAGCGAGCACGAGCGCCGCGATCTTCGTCCAGTCGGCGGCGACGAGGTCATGCACCGTCAAGCCTTGCGGCGCGGCATTATCCCGCGCCTTCGCCGTATCGTCCCAGGCGAGCACGCGCGCCCCGCCCAGGCCGAGCGCGCGCGAAGCGGCGATGCCGCTCATGCCAAGACCGAAGACCGCGACGTCGCGGCCGGCGAAGATCGTGACGGGAATCATGCTCGGTCGAATCTAGCGCAATTTGAGGGTCGCGAGGCCTACAAGCGCGAGCACCACGGCAATGATCCAGAAGCGCACCACCACCGTGGATTCGGCCCATCCCTTTTGTTCATAATGATGATGCAACGGGGCCATGCGGAAGACGCGCCTGCCGGTGAGCCGGAACGAGGCGACCTGCACGATCACCGACACCGCCTCCAGTACGAACAATCCGCCGACGATGGCGAGGACGAGCTCATGCTTGGTGGCGACGGCGATGGTGCCAAGCGCGCCGCCAAGGGCAAGCGATCCCGTATCGCCCATGAAGATCTGGGCCGGCGGCGCATTGAACCAGAGGAAGCCCAGCCCCGCGCCGACCAGCGCCCCGCACACCACGGCGAGCTCGCCGGTCCCTTGCACGAAATGGATCTGCAGATATTCGGCGAATAGCGCGTTGCCGACAAAATAGGCGATGAAGCCGAAGGTCGAGGCCGCGATCATCACCGGCACGATAGCAAGCCCGTCGAGCCCATCGGTGAGGTTCACGGCGTTGCCGGCGCCGACAATGATGAAGGTGCCGAAGGGCATGAACAGCCAGCCGAGCGGGATCAGCACATTCTTGAAGAACGGAATGGCGAGCGCGGTCGACAGCGGCGCTTCTCCGACAGAGGCGATGGCCCAGGTCGCCACCAGTGCGACCGCTGCCTCGATGACGATCTTGATGCGTCCCCGGAAGCCCGCCGCCGATTGCCGGGTCACCTTGAGGTAGTCGTCATAGAGGCCGACGGCGCCGTAGACGAGCGTGACAAGCAGGACCACCCAGACGTAGGGATTGCGCAGATTGCCCCAAAGCAGCGTGGCGAAGGTGAAGCCCGACAGGATCATCAACCCGCCCATGGTCGGCGTGCCCTGCTTCTGGATGAGGTGACGCTCGGGTCCGTCGGTGCGGATTGGCTGACCCTTGCCCTGGCGGACGCGCAGCGCCCTGATGATCTGCGGGCCGAACAGGAACACGAACAACAGCGCCGTGATCAGGGCACCGCCCGTGCGGAAGGTGATGTAGCGGAAGATATTGAAGGCGCTGAGTTCGCCCGCGAGCTCGGTCAACCAGTAGAGCATGGTCGTCCCCCTTCCGGCTCGTTTAGGGCGAAAGCGCCCGAAAGGGAATCGCGATTTCGCGCGGACCCCTTGTTTCGGCGCAAGAATTTATCGGGAAAGCCTGGAAATCCTGGGGAATCGCGCTTTAGGCGGGTGCCCCGGCTGTGTCGAAATGGCTTTGCAGGGCCTCGACCAAAGGCGCCATTCGGCTGCCGAACGACCCTTTGATCATTACCACGTCGCCGGCGCCGACCCCGCTGGTCAGCAGGGGCACGAGCTGGTCGGACGTCTTGGCGTAGGCGCCGCGGCGGGCCGGCGGGAGTGCCTCATACAGTCCGCGCATCATCTCGCCGCAGGCAAAGACGATATCCACGCCGGCCTTGTCGATGTCCTCGGCCAGCTCCTGATGGAGCTTCGGACCGAGGCCCCCAAGCTCGAGCATGTCGCCCAGCACGGCAACGCGGCGCTTGAATTCGGATCGCGGCGTCAGCCCCAACGTGGCGAGCGCCGCGCGCATGGATGCCGGGTTGGCGTTGTAGCTCTCGTCGATGATGGCGACGCGGCCTTGCTTGCCGCCGATGACAATACGCGCGCCTCGGCCAGTCTGAGCGCGCCAGCCGGCGAGTGCCCGGGCCGCGGCTTTGAGATCGGCGTCGGCGAGCTTGGCAGCGGCGAGGACGGCGAGCGAATTCTGCACGAGGTGCGCGCCGGGCGCGCCGATACGATAGCTGATGATCTCGCCCATGATGTCGGCCTTCACATCGGAGCCGTCGGGACCAAGCTCGACGCTCAAAGCCCGCGCCTCGGCGCCTGGCATCTGGCCGAAGCCGACGATCCGTGCCTTACGCTGGAGCGCGTGGCGCCGGAGGCGCTCGTAATAGGCGTTGTCGCGGTTGAGGATCGCCGCGCCGCCGGGCACCAGCCCCTCCAAGATCTCGGCCTTGGCGTCGGCGATCGCCTCCACCGAGCGGAAGAAGCCGAGATGCACCGGCGCAACCGTGGTGATGATGGCGATGTGCGGCCGGATCAGCTTGGTGAGGTCGCTGAGCTCGCCAGCATGGTTCATGCCCGCCTCGAACACGCCGAACCGCGTGGTCTCGCGCATATTGGTGAGCGACAGCGGCACGCCCCAATGGTTGTTGTAGGATTTGGACGAGACATGCACCGGGCCGGAGGGTGCGAGTGCGAGCTTCAGCGCCTCCTTGGTACCGGTCTTGCCGACGCTGCCGGTGACGGCGATGACCACCGCGTCGGCGGCCCTCCCTCGTGCCGCCGCGCCGAGGTCGTTGAGCGCGGCAAGCGCATCGGCGACGCGTAGCAGGCGGACCTCGCCCCGCGGACCTTGATAGCCCTGCTCGACGATGGCGCACGAGGCACCTTGGGCGAGCGCAGCGGCCACGAAGGCGTGTCCGTCGCGATTAGCGCCGCGGAGCGCGAGGAAGGCCTCGTCCGGCGCCAAGCTCCGGCTGTCGATGGAGATGCCGCTGACCGGAGTGTTGGGTCGAGCCGCGCATTTGCCCCGCACGGCCTTCACCATCTCGCCTATGGTCCAGGGCGGCTTAGTCACGCTTCTCCTCGTTCTTCAGCGCGGCTAGAACCGCGTCGTGATCAGAATAGGGAATGATCGCGCCTTTGACGATCTGTCCCGTCTCATGGCCTTTGCCCGCGATCAAGAGGACATCGCCTTGCCGAAGCCCGGCAATTGCCTCGGCGATCGCGGTGGCGCGGCCGGCAATCTCGATCGCGCCGGGTGCCGCTGTCAAAATCGCGCTGCGGATCTCCGCAGGCTCTTCACTCCGCGGATTATCGTCGGTGACGATGGCCAGATCTGCCTTTTCCGCCGCCACGGCCCCCATCTCAGGCCGCTTGCCCTTGTCGCGGTCGCCGCCGCAGCCGAACACCACCGCGAGCCTGCCCCGCACATAAGGGCGAAGTGCGTCAAGCGCCTTGGCGAGCGCATCGGGCGTATGGGCGTAATCGATGAAGACAGGAGCGCCGGGGCGTGCGGTGCCGGCAAGCTCGAGGCGCCCCCGCGCGCCGCGAAGAGTCTCCAGGAGCGGCAGCACTGTCTTGGCGCTCGCCCCGGTCGCCATGGCGAGGCCAGCGGCAACAAGCGCATTGGAGGCCTGGAAGGCGCCGACCAGCGGCAGGCGAAAGCTTTCTCTGCCGCCAGCATGCTCCACCACCAGGCGCTGGCCGAAGCCGTCCTGGTCGGCTGAGACGAGCCGCAAATCTTCTCCGCCCCTGCCCACCCTGATCAGTTTGAGCCCTCGCGCCTTGGCGACCCTTGCCACGCGCAAGACCCCTTCGCTGTCGACATCGATCACGGCACCAGCGCCGGGAGGCAAGAGCTCGCCGAACAGGCGAAGCTTCTCGACGAAATAGGCCTCGAAGCTCGGATGGTAGTCGAGATGGTCGCGGGAGATATTAGTGAAGGCGCCCGCGGCGAGCCGCACGCCGTCGATGCGGCGCTGCTCGAGGCCATGGCTTGAAGCTTCGAGCGCGACACGGGTGACGCCCGACGTGGCGAGGCTCGCCAGGATGCGCTGCAACTCGATCGGGTCCGGCGTGGTGTGGGCCAACGTCTCGGTGCCTGACGGTCCCACCACGCCGACAGTGCCGAGGCTCGCGGCGGCGAGGCCCTGCTGCTCCCAGAGCTGGCGCACGAAAGAAGCGACCGACGTCTTGCCATTGGTGCCGGTGACGGCCACAGCAATGTCCGGCTGGACGCCGAAGAAGCGAGCGGCGATCAGGGCAAGGCGGCGGCGCGGATCGGCGTCCTCGACGACAGGCGTGCCCTTGAATGGCGTCCCGTTGAAGGCGTGCGCGCCGCCTTGCGGCATCAGGATTGCCCCGGCTCCCCGGGCCAGGGCGTCGGCGATGAAGCGGGCGCCGTCGGTGCGCGATCCGGGGAGCGCCGCGAAGAGATAGCCGGGCTTGACCGCGCGGCTGTCAGCGGTAAGCCCCATGATCGGAACTTGCCGCCATGGCGCGGGCAACGAAGCGTCCGGCCCGATCAACTCACCAAGGGTCATCACTGAACATCCGCCCCTCAAAGCCGGCGGACTCCAGAGCGCCCAAACAGGACCGGCGAAGGGCCCCGGAACCGGCGTCTTTTAATAGGAGGCGAGCACCTTCTCGTCAAACTTGCGCTGGTCGCCGTCGAGCTTCGGCGCCACGCCGAGAATGGGAGCAATGCGCTCGACGATCCGGCCGACGGTGGGGGCGGCATTCACCCCGGCGGTCTGCTGATTGTCGGTTTCGGGGAGGCGTTCCGGCTCGTCGAGCATGACCAGCACGAGATATTCCGGAGCGTCCGTGGGAAAGGCGGCGAGAAACGAGGTGAGGACCTTTGAACCTTCATAATGGCGGCCGACCACTTTATCGGCGGTCCCCGTCTTGCCGCCGACGCGGTAGCCTTCGGCGTCGGCGCGCTTGCCGGTGCCTTTCAGCACGTTAAGGCGCATCAGCGAAAGCATCTCCTGGCTGGTCGAGGATTTGAGCACGCTCGGGCTCTTGCGAAGAGCTGCCAGGCGAGGCCGCGGCAGGAAGGTGGGGCTCACGGCGAAGCCACCATTGACCAGGGGGAGCGCCGCCGACGCAACCTGCAAGGGCGTGACCGACAAGCCGTGGCCGAAGGCGATGGTGATGGTGTTCAGCTTCGCCCAGGGCGACGGCACGATTGGCGCGGCGCCCTCGCCAATCTCTGTGGACAGGCGGTTCAAGAGACCGAGCTTGCGGAGGAATTCCTTGTGGCGGTCGATGCCGAGATCGAGCGCCATCTTTGCCGCGCCGATATTGGAGGAATAGATGAATATCTCCGGCACGGTCAGTCTGCGCTTCTTGCCGTGGAAATCCTCGATGGTGAAGGAGGCGACGTGGAGGGGCTGGCTCGCGTCATAGCTCGAGCGCATGGTCGAGCTGCCGGCGTCGAGCGCCGCGGCCGCGGTGAAGACCTTGAACACCGAACCCATCTCATAGACGCCGGAGGTCATGCGGTTGAGCCGGTCCTTGTCGAGGGCCTGCTCGCGGTAATTTGGGTCGTAATCCGGCAAGGAGACGAGCGCCATGACCTCGCCGCTCTGCACATCGATCACGACACCGGCCGCGGCCTTGGCGTGGTAGGAGGCCATGGCGTTCACCAGCTCCTCGCGGACGACGTGCTGCACGCCGAGATCGAGCGAGAGCGTCACGGCCTCTCCGCCCGGCGCGTTGTCAGGGCTCGACATGGCGAGCTGGGGATTGTCGTCGATGAACTTCTCGATGCCGGCGAGGCCTTTATTGTCGACATTGACATAGCCAACCACGTGGCAGCCCGTGGCGCCGACGGGGTAGACGCGCCGATATTCCTCGATGAAGCCGAGGCCGGGCTGCCCGAGCTCGTGGATCTCGGCCTGCTGCTTCGGCGTGAGCTCACGCCGGATCGTCACGAACCTGCCGCCCTGCTTCAGCCGCTCGCGGAGTTCGGCGGCGTTGATATCGGGAAGCACGCTCGAGACTTGCTCGATCAGCTCGTCCCGGTCGATGACGTGCGCGGGGTCGGCATAGAGCGTCGCGCCCTTGATGTCTGTGGCGAGCAGCCTGCCGTTGCGATCGAGGATGTCGGGCCGGTGGACGGTCGTCGAGATATCGCGGATGCCGCCCTGGCCAGTCTCCACGGGGGTGAAGCCGAGGCTCACGAGGCGGAGGCCAACGAGCAGGAAGCTCACCGCGAGAGCAAGGCAGGTGAGGCGGTAGCGGCCGCGGCTTCTCGCCAAATAGACGCGCTCGGCGCGGGAGGGGGCGGGGCGGGTCTCGGGATTGCGGGTGAAGAGTCGCAAAAGTCTACTCGCCGGGCGCCGAAACCGTCACGGGCGGAAGAGCCGCCGCCGGAATGGCCTTGACTGGACCCGAGGCGGCCGAAACAGCTTCAGCCTGAACGGTCCTGACCGGGACGGTCTTGACAGTCTTGACCGGAACGGTCTTGACGGTCTTCACGCGACCGGCCCTGACCGGGGCAGTCTTCACCAGAACAGTCTTGACTGTAGCGGTCTTGACGGTCGCGGTCTCGACCGTGGCGGTCTTGTCCGGAGCCGCGTCAGCGAGAGCAGCCGTCGCTGGAGCAGCCTTCTCGGCTGGAGCCGTCACGGCTGGGACAGGCTGCGTAGAGGCCGTCGCGGCTAGGACAGTCTCCGTGGAGGTAGTCGCGGCTGGAGCCGTCTGGGCTTGAGCAGCCTTGGCAGGGACAGCACCCGTTGGAGAGGCGGCGGCCACCGTTTGGTCCGCGGCCTTCACCCGGGCCAGGGCGAAGTCGCCTTCCGACACCGTATCGAGGGTGACGAGCTGATTCGCTCGGGCGGGCGCGAGCTTGAGATATTTCTGGGCCAAGCGCTCGATCCGCTCGGGCCGGTTGAGCAGGCTCCACTCGGCGCGCAGCACCGCGACGCCATCCCGCTCCGCCTCGATGTCCTTGCTGAGCCCGGCGATCTCCTCATCGAGGCCGCGGGCTTGGTATTTCACCTCGTAGATGACATAGGCGAGCGCCACGAGGCCAAGGACGAGGCAGATATTGACGAAACGCAACATACTGAAAACCCGTAACTAAACGCTGTCGTCAGACAGACATTGCGATGCGAGGCACCCCCAAAGCAGCGAGGTCGAGAGCGTGCGGCGGGGCCTCCGTGCGTTCGCCGGCCCTGAGGCGCGCCGAGCGGGAACGGGGGTTCAGCCTGATCTCTTCCTTCGATGGTGATACCGGACGCCGGTTAAGAAGGTGGAAGCTTGGCGCAAAATGTGTCGGCCCTTGAAGCGGCAAATGGCGCGATCCGCGCGGCGCCGGCGTGCTTCGCGTGGCGAAAAAACGCTTGGCGATGCGGTCCTCAAGCGAATGAAAGGTGACGGCGACGAGACGACCTTTCGGCCGGAGCACGTGCTCGGCCACGCTCAGGCCCCGCGCAAGCTCCTCAAGTTCGTCATTGAGGTAGAGGCGAATCGCTTGGAAAGTTCGGGTCGCGGGGTGCTTGGTGTCGTCGTGCCGGCGGCCAAGCACTTCGGCGACGATATCGGCGAGTTCCCCCGTCCTCGAGAACGGCTGCTCATCCCTCCTCGCCACGATGGCGCGGGCGATGGCGCGGGCGCGCTTCTCCTCGCCAAGGGTGCCGATGATGAAGGAAAGCTCCCGCTCGGGAAGTGTATTGACCAGATCGCTCGCGGTCTGGCCTTCGCCTCCCATGCGCATATCGAGCGGACCGTCCTTGATGAACGAGAAGCCCCGCTCGGCCGTGTCGAGTTGCATGGAGGAGACGCCGAGGTCGAGCGCCACGCCGTCGACGGCGGGAATGCCTTCGCGTTCAGCGATCTCCTTCATCTCAGCGTAGCGGCCGAGAACGAATTTCAGGCGTCCGGGAAAATTGGCTTCAAGCGCGCGGGCGATATTGGCGGCGTCTGGATCGCGATCGATGGCGAGCACGGTGCACTGCGCCGCTTCGAGCAGCCCGCGGCTATAGCCGCCCGCGCCGAAGGTGCCATCGATGAAGATCTTGCCGTCGCTTGGGCTAAGCGCCTCAATGACTTCAGAGAGCATCACGGGAATGTGGCGGGCCGGTCCGCCGGCGGCCGTAAAGCCCGTGCCGCGACCCGCCATCATTCCCGTGCTCCCTCTGGCCCGCCGCTTCCGCGGCGCCCCGCGCCGAGCAACTTGCGGAGATCGCGGACCTTTTGGCGCGCTTCCGCCAAATGCGTTGCAAAACGTCCAGGCTCCCACATCTGGAATTTCTCGCCGAGGCCAACAAAGGTGATGTGGGTGGTGATGCCGGCGTGCTCCCTGAGTCGCTCCGGCAGAATGGTGCGCCCATCCTGGTCGATAGAAAGGATTTCGCTGGTGCCGAATAAAGCGGTGGCGAGGTGGTCGCGCTCGTCTGAATAGGGCGCCAGATCCTCGACAAGGCCGTTGATCTTGTCGACCAGCCGCTGGCCTCCTGCATCAAGCGCAGGCGCATCGAGCGACGGATAGCAATAAATGCCGTCAAGGCCGTCCTTGGCGAGGACGCTGCGAAAGGAGGCAGGAACCGAAACGCGGCCCTTGGTGTCGATCTTATTGGTGAATGCCGAGACAAACTGGTCCATCTCCCCCTCATGGGCACCTGGGCCAACGCGAGACTTCGACACGCTCGGGTGCGAGACGCCTCGACCGGAGAATTGGGTGGGAGAGGCGGCGCGGTTCCCCCCGTGGCCTCGTAAGGAGCGCTGCCGATCCTCCCCCACCCGTCACCGAACGGGCAAGTATGGGATAGCATGGGATATTATGGGTGGTCAAGGAATCTCATGGGAAAAGGCTTAATGAACGTAGTATTCCTGTGCGTAACCGGCGACGATCGGCGCGGCGCGGAGCGGAGCGGCTTTGAATTGCCGCCGGCGCGCGAAGCACTTACAACGGGCTGAAAAGAGTGGGCCGGCCGGACTTAGCGGCACCTCGCCCGCGCAACAGAGGGATGCGGACCATCGGCTTGGCGTCGGGGTTTATGCGCAAAAGGCGAATCGCAACGCTTAGCGTGGCGGCGATTCTGCTTGGCCTCTGCGCCTCAGCTTTCGCCGGCGACGACGGGACCCAAGGCCCCTTCGCCCGGCTTGGCCCCCCGGAGGCGCCGGTCAAGCTCTATGCGGTGGAGCGCGGCGAGGGTCCGCCGATCCTTTTGATTCACGGCTTCGGCACGAACGTTTTCACTTGGCGGCATATCGCGCCCGACCTTGCCCGCGATCATAAGGTCATCGCCGTCGACCTGAAGGGCTTCGGCCAATCCGACAAGCCGTTCGATGACCGCTATTCGGCGGCCGACCAGGCGGAGCTTCTCGTCCAGCTCATCCTCGACCGTGACCTCCACGACCTCACTTTGGTTGGCCACTCCTATGGCGGCGGGGTGGCGCTGCTCTTGGCGCTTGAGGCCGATAAGCGGCTCGACGGGCGCATCGCTAAGCTCGTGCTGCTCGACACCATCGCCTACCCGCAAACGGTCCCGGTGTTCTTCAAGCTGCTCGACATGCCCGTCGTCTCGCAGCTCAGCATGCGCATGGCACCGCCCGCCTTGCAGATCCAGATGGCGCTCAGGATCGCCTATTACGACAAGAGCAAGATCGGCCGCGACGAGATCGCGGCCTATGCCGAGCCGATGAAAACCGCGGCGGGCAAGCACGCCATCATCTTTAGCGCGCGGCAGATCCTGCCGGCAGACGCGGAGCAAATCTCGGCGCGCTATTCATCGATCACGCTGCCCACGCTCATTCTGTGGTGCGACCACGACCGCATCGTGCCGCTCGGGGTCGGCCTGAAGCTCAAACGCGCTATGCCGAATGCTACCTTCCGCCTGATCGACGAGTGCGGGCACATGCCGCAGGAGGAGCAGCCAGAGGCGACGTTGCTGCAAATCCGCGAATTTCTCGGCGCGCCGGCCGTAGAATAAGCTCTCCTTATCGCTCCTATAGGCAAAACCGATTTGCCTTTATGGTGCAGCGCACTCAGGCTCCGGCCCGGAACTCGCGTGACGTCCGCGCCGGACGGCTCAGGCGCCGATCCCGCTCGACTTTGAAGGAATGTAGACAAAAGCGTGGGATTTTTTGAGGAGATGAGGACACGCGAATATCGAAGAAACCGATCCTGACGACGACGGCAGGAGCGCTGATCGAGAAGCTTGCCCATCTGATTGGGAAGCGCCTCGCTGAGCGCACCGTTCACGCCAAGGGCTGGGGCACTTTTGATACCCTCACCATCACCGGCGATACCTCGAAATACACCAAGGCCAAGGCGCTGCGGCCGGGCGCAAAATAGTCCGTACGGAACAACTCGAAGAAAATTAGAGAACACGATCGGATAGAAACATGGACGCGAAGACTGCCGAGAGCGCGGGCAAGTGCCCGGTCATGCACACGACCCTTGCCAGGGCCAATCGAGACTGGTGGCCCAACCAGTTGAACCTGAACATCCTTCACCAGAACTCTCCCCTGTCCAATCCCATGGGCGAGGCGTTCAACTACGCGGAGGAGTTCAAGAAGCTCGACCTTGAGGCCCTGAAGAAGGACCTCCACGCGCTGATGACGGACTCGCAGGACTGGTGGCCGGCCGACTTTGGTCATTACGGGCCGCTGTTCATCCGGATGGCGTGGCACAGCGCGGGCACCTACCGTATCGGCGACGGCCGCGGCGGCGCCGGCGCCGGCCGGCAGCGCTTCGCGCCGCTCAATAGCTGGCCGGACAACGTGAACCTCGACAAAGCCCGCCGGCTGCTGTGGCCGATCAAGCAGAAGTACGGCAACAAGATCTCATGGGCCGACCTGATGATCCTTACTGGTAACGTCGCGCTCGAGTCGATGGGCTTCAAGACCTTCGGCTTCGGTGGCGGGCGCGAGGATGTCTGGGAGCCCGCAGAGGACATCTACTGGGGCCCCGAAGGCACCTGGTTGGCCGACGAGCGTTACTCTGGCGACCGTGATCTTGCGAATCCTCTCGCCGCCGTCCAGATGGGTCTGATCTACGTGAATCCGGAAGGGCCGAACGGCAAGCCAGATCCCCTCGCGGCGGCCAAGGATATTCGCGACACATTCGGCCGTATGGCGATGAACGACGAGGAGACCGTCGCGCTGATTGCTGGCGGTCACACCTTCGGCAAGACCCACGGCGCCGGCGATGCGAGCAAGTATATCGGCCCCGAGCCAGAAGGCTGCTCCATCGAGGAGCAAGGCTTCGGCTGGAGGAACACCTATGGCAGCGGCAAGGGCGCCGACACGATCGGAAGCGGCCTGGAAGTCATCTGGACCACGACGCCGACGAAGTGGAGCAGCAATTTCTTCTGGAACCTGTTCGGCTACGAATGGGAACTGACCAAGAGCCCGGCCGGTGCGTATCAGTGGAAACCGAAGAACGACGCAGGCGCCGGCACCGTGCCGGATGCGCACGACCCCTCAAAGCGTCACGCGCCATCCATGCTGACCACTGACCTCGCCTTGCGGTTCGACCCTGTTTACGAAAAGATTTCAAGGCGCTTCTACGAGAACCCGGATGAGTTCGCGGATGCCTTCGCCCGGGCGTGGTTCAAGCTGACGCACCGCGACATGGGCCCACGCTCGCGCTATCTCGGCCCGGACGTTCCCGCGGAGGAGCTGTTGTGGCAGGACCCCGTTCCCGAAGTCGATCACGAGCTGATCGACGCGGAGGACATCGCTGCTCTCAAGAAAAAGATCCTCGCGTCTGGGCTGTCCGTGTCCCAATTGGTCTCGACGGCTTGGGCTTCTGCCTCGACGTTCCGCGGCTCCGACAAGCGTGGTGGGTCGAACGGGGCGCGCATCCGCCTCGCGCGGCAGAAGGATTGGGAAGTCAACGAGCCGGCGGAGCTGGCGATGGTCCTTCAAAAACTCGAAGCGATCCAAACGGAGTTCAACGCCTCGCAGTCCGGCGGCAAGAAAGTTTCGCTTGCCGACCTGATCGTCCTCGGCGGCGGCGCGGCGGTCGAGCAAGCCGCGAGGAACGCTGGGCACGACCTGCAGGTTCCCTTCACGCTGGGGCGCACGGACGCGTCGCAGGAGCAAACCGATGTCAACTCCTTCGCGCCGCTCGAGCCGACCGCTGACGGTTTCCGCAACTATCTCCGCGACAAGCAGCGCTTGTCCGCTGAGGAGCTGTTGGTGGACCGGGCGCAATTGCTGACGCTGACGGCTCCGGAAATGACGGTTCTCGTCGGCGGCCTGCGCATGCTGAACACGAATTTCGGCAAGTCCCAGCACGGCGTCTTCACGAAGCGTCCGGAGACGCTGACCAACGACTTCTTCGTGAACCTGCTCGACATGGGCACGGAGTGGAAGGCGGTATCGGACGCCAAGGACGTGTTTGAAGGGCGCGACCGCAAGACGGGCGACGTCAAGTGGACCGCCACGCGTGTCGACCTGATCTTCGGTTCGCACTCGCAGTTGCGCGCCCTTGCCGAAGTCTATGCTCAGGAAGACGCGAAGCAGAAGTTCGTGCGTGACTTCGTGGCGGCCTGGAACAAGGTGATGAACGCTGATCGCTTCGGCCTTGCCTGATGTCGGCTTCCTTCGACGGCCCGGCTCTATCTCAATGCGGCTGAGGCGATGTGGGGCGTGCGGCAGGAGATCGTCGAGCGGCAGCTCGCGCACTTCAAGACGGTGCACTCCGACTATGAAGCCGGTGTGCGCCGCGAGCTCGACAAAATGACGCGCGCCAAAGCGTCGAGATCGCTGAGCAGCGGAAAATGCCGCAAGGCGTCGAAGCCGCCGAGTAACCGGCTCACTGTCTCGCGTGTTCGCCGCGCACCATCCCTCCCCTCGCGGGGCGGGTGACGCGCGACACGCGTGCGGCCGGGTGAGGGGCTTTCGCCGGCCTAGCTCGTCATGCCCGGCGTGCCGGGGATCACGTCTTTAGCCGCAGCAAAACACAGGAAGACGTGGATGGCCGGGACAAGCCCGGCCATGACCAATCGTTTAAGTGGCTCAGCGAGATCCGAGAGGATTGGAGGCTGGCGCGGTGGAGCTCCGCCGCGCCAGCCATAGTCATGTCACCAAGCCTATAAGCCGGGTTCTGTACCGCATCCCCGCATGGGGCACGGCGATGGCCATTCATCTGGGACGCCTGTTGCCAGGCGCCTCCTGCGACCAACCCGGGCGGCTCGTCTGGAAACGAGACTGGCGGTTTTGAGGCCGCCGCACCGCCCCTATTCGGTCTTGCTCCCGGTGGGGTTTACCGTGCCGTCCTTGTTACCAAGAACGCGGTGCGCTCTTACCGCACCCTTTCACCCTTACCTCACGCCGCCGTTTCCGGCGGACGAGGCGGTTTGCTTTCTGTTGCACTTTCCCTGGGGTCGCCCCCGCCGGATGTTATCCGGCACCGTATCTCCATGGAGCCCGGACTTTCCTCCCCGCCTGCCGATACGCTGGCACTGGCGAAGCGGCCATCCGGCCTGCTGACACTCGTAATAAGGGGCGCGGGCGCCGTGACGTCAAGCGGCTACTATCACTCGGGCCAAGCGCGGAGCGCGAGCCGCGCGATCTCCCGCAATTGCTTGGCGGTAGCGCCGCCGGCAGCCTGCACCGCCATACCCTGCATCACGGTCGCGACGTAACTCGCGAGCCCCGCCGGGTCGGCTTCTTCCGGCAAATCGCCCTCTCGTTTCGCACGCTTCAAGCGATCGCGGATCAGGACCTCCCCAGCCTGCCGGCGCGAAGCGAGATCCTGCTTCACGGATTCGCACGCCTCGCCGCCGCACAGCGCGCCCTGCACCATGAGACAGCCTTGCGGCGTGCGCTTGTCGCTCAACAGGTCGGCGGTGCCCTCGAGCAGACGCGTCATGGCCTCGCGCGCCGTGGGAGCCGCGAAAGCCACCGCGAAGAATGCGTCTCGTTTTGCTTCGTAGCGCTCCAGCGCCTTCCTGAACAACGCCTCCTTGTTGCCGAAGGCGGCGTAAAGGCTCGGCGGATTGATGCCCATGGCCGCGGTCAAGTCGGCGATCGACGTGCCCTCGTAGCCCTTCTCCCAGAACACATGCAGCGCCCGGTCGAGGGCTTGGTCCTTATCGAAGGCGCGGGGGCGTCCCATTGCCACAGCCTGATCTCCTCACTTTTTTATTAGACGCTATATAATTGCCTTGACATGCGGCGTCCAGCTCCCAGATGTGTAGTTGTCGCTATATATCTCTTAAAGGAGTGAATCATGTCGAAACCAATCGCCTCAAGAGACTTCCAGGCCGTCAACGCCCGGCCGCTCGCCGGCAAGGTCGCGCTCGTCACCGGCGGCTCGCGCGGCATTGGCTCGGCGATCGCCCGGGCACTTGCCGATCAGGGCGCCGACGTTGCCGTGAGCTATGTCGCTTCGGCCGAGAAGGCAGAAGCGGTCGCCCAAGAGCTAGAGGAGAAGGGCGTGCGCGCCGCCGCATTCAAAGCCGATCAGGCCGACGCCAAGGCCGTCGAAAGTCTCGTACAGAACGTCGCCAAACAGTTCGGGCGGCTCGACATCCTCGTCAACAATGCCGGCGTGTTCGCTGGTGGCGCAATCACTGACGCCGCTGTCGACCACAAGGCGCTCGAGCATCTGTTTGCCGTGAATGTCGCCGGCGTCACTGCCACCGTCCGCGCCGCGGTGAACTTCATGCATGAAGGCGGGCGGATCATCACCATCGGCTCGGTCGCCGGAGAGATGTCGCCAGTATCGGGTTTCGCCGATTATTCGGCGACAAAGGCCGCGGTCGCTGCCTATACGCGCGGCTGGGCGCGCGATCTTGGTCCCAAGGGCATCACCGTGAACAATGTCCAGCCGGGACCGATCGACACCGAGATGGCGCCCAAGGATGGTCCCATGGCGGACTTGCTGAAGTCGGGAACGGCGTTGGGGCGCTACGGCAAGCCTGAAGAGGTGGCAGCAGCCGTCGCCTTCCTCGCCAGTCCGGCCGCCGCCTACATCACCGGCACCTCGCTCAATGTCGATGGCGGTTTCGGCGCCTAAGCGCGTCAGAAAACATTGAGGCGAAGCCGACCCCAAGCCGGGGCGCCTTCGCCTCAAATCGTTTCGATCAGTTGGTTTCCTCGAAATCCATGCCGTCAAAGGTGTAGCGGGGAACTTGCGTCCAGATGCCGTCTTCGAGGACCGGCACCTTGTGCATCTTCACGTCCTTGACCTCGAGCTTGCCCGACTTCTGATCGACCCAGAAATCTATGTCGTAATATTCGTCCTGGCTGCCCGGCTTGCGGAAGTCGGTGCACACGAAATACTGCCCCTCCTTCTTCAGATGACGCACCGGCTGGTGGATTTCGACGAATTCGAGCGGCACGGTGTCGCCGGTCTTGTCGTCCTTGACGTCAAGGGCGCCGCTCGCGTCTTTGTGGGTGGCGATATAGCTGTGGATCGCGCCCATTACCTGCCAGGCGCGGGTGATCTCCATGTCGCCGGGATGCTCCTGTACCGGCAGCCACCACCAGGCGATCGGCAGACGCGTGACCATGTACCAGCTGTCGCCGTCTTGCTTCGGCCCCTTCTGCACGCGGATGTCCATCAGCGTCAGATCTTGCCCTTCCGGCTTGAACCAAAAGTCGATGGCATATTGCTTCTTGGGCTCGTCCTTGTCGTGGAAAATGGAATTGGCGAACCAGCCATAGCCGGCCATGCCGCGCACGCTCTTGATGCTTTCGAACACTAGATTGAGGTCGGCGTTGAGCTTGGGATCATGGAAAACGAAGGTGCCGTCCTTGCTCCGCGCATCGACGACCTGCTTCACCGCGGCGTTGACGTCGTCCTCGGTGAAGTCCTTGGCCTTGCCGCCCGCCGCGGCATTCGCCTTGGACAATTGGAACTCGCGCGCCTTCTGGATGTTCTCGGCCGGGTTCTTGAGGAAGGCCTCCTTCGAGGCCTCCGACGAGAAGCAGTAGACCTTGCCGTCGGTGCCCGTCCAATTGACCGAGCAATCGGTCTTCACCGTCTGGCCTTCGGCCAAGCCCATGGTGCAAGAATTGTCGAACTCGCCCTTGACCGGCGTCGCGGTCGCAGTGGGCGCCGGCGTCATCGGCGCAGGCGTCATCGCCGGTGCGGCCGGCGTGGCGGGGGTGGCCGCGTCCTCCGCTGCCGCAGGACCCGCAATGGCTAGGCCAAGTAGCAGTGCGGCTGCCACGGCGGACAGGATCGGAGCCCTAGTCATGGCGTTTCTCCTCAAATGGTGTCTTGAATCTTGCTCAAGAGCGGCACCTCGAATGCCGGTTTCTTGGCGGATTATTTAGTCGCCGGTATGTGACCGAAGTCGCCGTCTGTCCAATCGCGTCTCTGTGATCGCCGTGCGGGTCGAGGGGCCTATCCGAGGTAAAACTTGGGCGCCCCGCCAAGCTCACATGCCGTAACGACATTGTGTCGTGCCGGTAGCCCAGATTGGCCCAATATCGGGGGGACAACCCCACAGGAGACGACCAATGATAAGAACCATCTTCCTCTCCACGATCGCGGGCGCTTTGCTGCTTGGTCTCGCGACCGCGGCGATGGCCGCAACCGGCGAGTTCGACAATATGTGCGCGGAGGGCCTTGCGCTCGGCAAGGACGTGAAGACGGATTGTACCGTCAGCGAGACGATCGACGGCAAGACCTATTGCTTCGGCAATGAGACGGCCAAGACGCTGTTCATGAAGGACCCGCACGGCAACCTCGCGAAGGCGCAGCAATATTATTCGAGCAAGCATTAACTGCGGACATGCGCTTGTCATGGCCGGGCTTGTCCCGGCCATCCACCTTCATCTCAATGAACTTGGATCGCAAGGAACCGCGACGCTCACGCCACTCGCTTCCCTTGCATCGCGCCGAGCAGGCGCCGCAACGTGTCGCGCGTTGATGCGTCGGCGCGGCCGTCGATGCGCTCGGGCCGGAAGTGGCGCTGAAAGGCCTCGACGATGCTCTCCGTTCCGCAGCCATAGGTCCCCGTCACCTCCACGCCATAGCCGAAGGCGGCAAAATCTTGCTGGAGCTTGGCAACGGCCTCGCCCTCATCGCCAAGCCCCAACCCTAGCGCGTCGCTCGCCGGCATGGGCGGCACCCAGAGACCGATACCGGATCTCGCCAAGCGCCCCCAATCGAACTTCTCGCCCGGATCGCGCTTCCGTCCCGGAGCGATGTCCGAATGGGCCAGCACGCGTTCGGACCGGATGGGGTGGCGGCCCAAAACGTCGAGACTTCAGCGCCTCGACCGCCTGCATCTGCGCGTCCGGGAAATCGCGATAACCGAACTCGTGGCCTGGATTGTGAATCTCGATGCCGATCGAGCAGGAATTGAGGTCGGTCTCGCCGGCCCACAGGCTTTGACCCGCGTGCCAGGCGCGCATGGATTCGGACACCATCTGCGCGATGCGCCCCTCCTCGTCGATCAGATAGTGGCATGACACTTTCAACTCTTCCCGCGTCAGCCAGTCGAGCGCCGCGTCGGAGGAGTCCATGCCGGTGTAGTGTAGCAGCAGCATATCGGCGGCGCGGCCGTTCCGGCGCGGCTCGACGTTCGGCGACGGGCACCACAGCGTGGCAAGCGGGCTATCGGGGGCGATGGTCATGGGCTGCGCATGATTCCAATTCGGTTTCTTTGCCCGGCTTGACCGGGCAATCCAGTAACCCGCGCACTCGTGCATGATTGAAGGCGGTGTTTACTGGATTCCCGCCTTCGCGGGAATGACGTCATACGCCTGGATTCGCAACCCGCGGGCTAAATCCCACGCTCCTTGGCGATCTGGCCGTAGGATTCGTTGATGGCGGCGATCTTCTCGGTGGCGATGGCTACGAACTCCTTGGGCACGCCGCGGGCCATCAGCTTGTCGGGATGATTCTCGGTGACGAGCTTGCGATATTGCGCCTTCAGCTCTTCATTGCTGATGGTCGGCTTGACGCCCAGCACGTCGTACGGATTGCGCTTGGCTGCTGCGACGTGGCGCGCCTTGATATAGGCGAACTCCGTCTCGGTGATGCCGAAACGCTTGGCGACCTGCTTCAGGAACAGCTCCTCGTTCGGGTGCAGCGTCTCGTCGGCCTTGGCGATGTGGAACAGGCCTTCGAGCACGTCCTCGAGCAGCTTGCGGTTGCCCTTGAACATGGCGGCGAGCTGCTCGGCATAGGCCTCGTAACCGGCGACGTCCTGCTTGGCGAGATTGAAGACGCGAGCGACGTTCTTCATTTCGCCCTCTGGCACCTTGAACACCTCCTTGAAGGCGTTGACCTCATCCATGGTGACGACGCCGTCGGCCTTGGCCATCTTGGCGCCGAGCGCGATCACGCCCACGGTGAAGGCGACCTGGTTCTCCGCCGGGCCCTCCTCCTCCTCCTTGTCACGATCGATGACGTAATGCCCGGCAACGCCCCCGAGCAAAGCGCCGATTGGGCCGCCGACAGCAAGCCCGGCGGCGGCACCGGCCAATTTTCCCCAAATCGACATTGTCGAAACCCCCAGACTGAAGCCTCGCTAGAGCATAAGGATTTTTGCCCGAGGCCGCATGTGGATAATCGCCTCGGGTCGCGCGATGGGCGATACCCCGGGCGGCTCAGGACTTGGCCGGAACCGGCCCCAAACTCCGGAAATTGGCGAGAATGGACAGCTTGGGCTCGTCGATGTCGAGCCCCTCGCCGAGCCGCCGCTCGACATGAAGAGAACGAGCAAAACACCAGACAAACAGCCACAAAGTGAGCAGCGCCACGAAGACGCTCGCCACCATGATGACGGTGCGGCCAAGTTGGAACAGGTCCGCGCCGGCCACGATGAAGGCCTCGATGATAATACCGAAGCCGCCGGCCACGCAGATCGCGGCGCTGAAGGACGTGATGAACATCCCGACTGGGTTGCCGCCGGTGCGGCGCTTATGGGGGTGAGCTTCGGTGTCCATGGGCGACCCTAATAGCCGAGGCGACGTGGGGAGGACAAGGGGCCTCATGGTGAGAGATGCGGCCGTTGGCCGCTCCTCACCATGAGGGTCTGCATCCCGAGGAGCGCTCGCAGAGCGTGTCTCGGAGGATGGCGCCCGAAACTCCGCTCAAGACTTCGGCACGCCGCGGCGGATGCTGCGCGAGGCGCCGATGATCTCGATGCCCTTAGTACCCACGAACTGGTCGAGCAGCATGGTGACGTAATAGGGCGTGGCGATGGGCAGCACGAGGCCGTTCTTCACGCAGCCGATGACCGCCGTCCGCCAAAATGCGGGCCGGCTGCTATAGGCCTCGTGGCTCAGCGAGACATCCATGTTGGCGTAGGGCTTCATCCCGCTCACGGTGAGCTGATAGGCGCCCTCGCCCGCGTACCATTCGATGTCGATATCAGTGAAATCGATGGGATAGCATTCGCCGAGGAGGCCCCAGGCCGGCACCACCAGCGGTGGCAGAAGCGGCTTGCTCGCAAGCGGCGCCGCGGCTGCGGGCTGCATCGGAGTCAAAGTCAATACGAGCCCAGCAATCAGGCTCCAATGATAGCTTCGCATCCAGGCCCCCGTGTTCTTGGGCTCACCGTAGGGCGCGACTGTGACGGTCTCAAGGTCTGGCCAATTCATCCTCGATGGTCTCAGACCATCTTGCTTTGAATCCGCTTCATGTCCTCGAACGAGTAGGCCCGTAGGGTCTCCGATCGGGTGTTGCCAAGCGAGGACGCGCTCAAGGCAAGTGCCGCAGCACTGAGCTTCCGCCGCTCCAGGCCTTCCCGCCGCGCGCCCCTTGGCGCGAACCGATAACCATTCCCAAAAGAGACCCTTAAACCCCCCCGTACACCCCTGAGCAGAATTACCTCCTTAAACGTGTACGCAAGGAAGTGAGCCAACGCACAAGGCCCATATATAAATTCGCCCTTCCCATAATTTTTTCTGGCCTAAATTTTCTATTTTCTAGTTCTTTGGCAATCTCATCTGCCAGCAAAGCATTCACGTCATAGCAAAGACCATTCAGATGGCTTTGTCCGACAACGCTATCCCAGTGAAGCCCCGACCGAAAGTCGAGCCTTTTTAGTTCGCAGTAAACAGGGGCTCGACGTTTCGAGCCTTCCTCAGAGGTGAATCTGTTAGGAAGCTTCGCCGGTCATCAGCAAGGACCGCACCAGCAACGCCAACCGTTGCACCTACGAACAAATCCTGGCCCACAACCGTAGCGGCCCCAGCCCCCTCGGCATCCGACCTCGTGCCTCAGAGTGTAATTGGCGTCGGGGAGAGCTTTCGATGGTCCCGGGCCGGTCACGGCGTTGGCGCTCCAGCCTGTGAGAATCAGGAAGAGGATGGCGGCGGATGCGGCAATCGTAATCAGAAGCGTGCGCATTTCGTCCTCCCAGCATTCATTTTAGGGCTTGGTGAGTGTCTTTCAGAGAGGGCAAATTTTCAAGTACGTCGGTACGGTCGTGTGCTCCTATGGTTAGGATGCAACAACTCCTGGGTATCTACCTATAAGCTCGCCTCCATCAGACTGAAAATTCTGATATTTGCGGTAGACGTTCTGTATAATTAGGTGAGTATATTTGTTGTTATTGCCTCTTTCAGTAAATTGTGGAAGAATCTCACCATGGTAAGCAAAATCAAATACTCCGACGATCCTATAGCTCAAGCACAGCGCAGCGGAACTTTCGAGCGGACCGCAAAGCACGTAGAGGTCACCCCGACCCCGGACTCTCGGCCTGGAGCCGCTGACGGCCACCTTGGCGATGCCATTGCAGACAAGGGGCGGCGCGGCTGGGCCGACATAAACTCAGCGGCTAAGCCGAACACGTACACCGGCAAGGGCGGCTCGAAGAGCTACCCCAAGTGATTTTCGCCTACCTTCGCCCTCCAATTCGCAAAGCCGAAGTCCCATACACCGGACGTTATGACGTGCATTTTGACGGCGAGACCGTGGTTAAGGGCAGTCGAGACCCTGAAACAGACCTAGCTCGCGCCCTGCTGGCTAAGGGTATTACCGGCACGGTCATGGTGATGGATGCCAGTACCGGCAAACACCGCACCACAGTCAATATCGAGGCGGCGGCTAAGCTCAGAACCGAAGAGGGTCCTTATGGACCTCGCTTCGTGAGGTTCCGTGAGACCGTAGTAGAACGCCCCCACACTGGCGAAGAGGACCTAGTGTTGCCCACCATGCCGGGAGACGATGACAAGGCCGTGGCGTAGATTTCAAGACGCCGCACCAGTGGCGCCAACCTGAGCCGCGCTTGTTGGGCCTCGCCATAAGGTTAGGCGTCCCTATAGCTGGCGGCGGGTCGAGAAGGGCGACGAGCCTGACGGCCTGCCGCCCTTCCATGGCCTAGCTGCCCATCGGAGGAGTTAGACGCAGAACTTGGCTACAGCGCCATTCAGGCCGCTAAGGGGCCGTGCGGTTACCAATTCCCAACCTTGCTTTGTGCCGTCGGCCCCGAAGGTGCAACTCCGAGGGGCTCTAACTTCGCCCGCGCACTACGCTAAGCAGACAGTGGGGATTGGGAGGCACCGCTGATGGGCGAAAGCTCACTAGCCTTTAAGGTCCAATGCTGCGGCGTGCATTTCTAGATGAAGTAGCTTCTTCGCCTCCTCCCAATGATACTCGATTGTCGGCAGCGTCTTGCCAGCGAACTGTCTCAAATAGGCATCGCGGCCTCTTTCTGCATATTTTTTGAATGGTCTCCTGGCATCCTTAAGGCAGTCAACCTGCTGCCTGGCATAAGCTATGTCGAAATCCCGAGCCGAGACGCTGTTCAGGTCGTCGTTTAGCTTTTGGTGCTTAGAATCGAGCTTGGTCGGCAGCTCGGCCTTGATGTTCTTGATTTGAAGGATGCCCTTCAGCTCCTCGGTCGTCTTGCTATGAGCATCGACCATCTGCCGCCCAAATTGCTTCACGGCCTCTGATTGACCTTTCTGGGTCGCAAGCTTGCCAGCCTCAATCAGACACATGTCGATCATGGCCGCCTTTTGCACAAAATCAGAGGTGCTTGGCGCTGCGCAGGCGGAAAGGGCGAGCGTTGCCACCACGGCGATCAATAAATTACGCATTGTTGCTGTCTCCGAAATGCGCTCGAAGAAATTGGTGGCCTAGACAGGGCTAGCGGCCAGGGGTGAGGCTTATATCGTTAGCCGCAAACGAACCATTTTCGGACCTCCGGGAACTTTGCGCAAAGATACGAAAAGCGGCGGTCATAGGAGACTCGCGGGCTTACCGAGGCCGAGCAGAAGGAGCAAACCCACCAGCTCAGTGCCTCTCTCTGCGGCTCTCAGCAGCACCTTCGACATCCGAGCAAGGGAGTCGCGGAAGCAATGAATTTGGTACTGAGAAAATGCCGAGAGGTTCCGGTGATAGCGTTCATTTTTGCCAACGACGACGAGTTTTGCGCGAACTGGTATCTACGGGGGAAACCATTATCAGCCCAACGCAACGGCGCGCCAGGGATGCCCTATTCTCATTCACGGGGCAGGCAGAACCCGTGCAAGCCGCTTCCCGAAGGCCAGTTGTCCCTTGGTGGTTAAATGGATTCCGTCCCTGCGATCTCCATCGGCCTCGGTCTTGATGACTCCCGGAATATCGACCGAGCGTTGCTGATCTCTCACGATTTTCCAGTACGGACATCTTTTCTTGGCCTCCTTGGTGTGCAACTCGATAATCGGCAACACGATTGGCAGATTTGGATCCCCTAGGTCAGCGCGAAGATCGGCAACGAAGGTCGTGAAACGCTCCTTCCAGAGCACCGCTTCCTTTTGCTTTTTCGCATCGTCGCCTCCCTGCCAGAAGATAACCACCCTGATCGTGCCATTGGCAGGAGAAACCGTCTTAATGCGATTCACACACGAGCCAAACAAGGTGCTGCGTGGTTGCGCGGTCTGCTGCTTCTGCCAGTCAGCGATATACGTCGCGCCCTTCGCGCAGGGAATGAGGCCAACGGACGTTGACGGATGAGCGGACACAAAGGCGTCGGCGGCTGCTAAAGACGGACCTACACCCGCGTGCGGATCAAGCGAAACGACATCGACTTGACCTACGGGAAAGTCGATGGGTTCCTTTGCCGGTTCCCACTTATAGGCGTTGGTGAAGTTCCAAAGCTTCGTGGGATTTGAGGGAAACCCAGGGGGGAGATCAGACAGTTCGCCTTGTCCAACCATGTTGGACTGCCCCATAAGGGCGATCAGGTAGAGATTGGTCGGCGTGTTGTTGGCCTCAGCACATTCTCCATGGACAAGGCTGGCCCCGGTCAACGCGGTGGCGCAAAGGAGAGTGAGAATGAATCGAATCATCCCTAGGGCTTGCGACGCGCGCGAGGTGTAATCGAGGCTGACTTGCGGCTGCATAGGGGCGATTTGTTCCGTCTTGTGTCCGACTGTTGCGCAACTATTCCCAACCCGGCTCACCCCGTATCGCGCCACCACCAACAGTCCATGGTGCTGGGGAAGCGGCGCATCGGGCTAAGCACCCTCAGTTTGCAGGCTTGATTTGGTCGCCCTTGCCCTTCCAATTCACGCACTCGTCGCGCGTGAGCAGTTTGTCGGCCGAACACCGCTAATTATGGTGCCCCATATTTTGGATGGCCGATGCCCTGTTGAGCCAAGAAAACGACGCTCGCATCTGCGCTCTGTGCACCGAATATGGAATTAGCGGCGGCGACCTTGGACCTAGCGGAATTAAGTTTGCTAAGGCGGAGGTTCTGCATCGGATTGAGAAGGGAGAACTCCCAAGCGTCGTTAAACTCGAAGGCTCTGGAATCATTTTCGAGCGGGAGGAGCACCCGATTTTGGCGTTCAGGAAGGTCAAATATTACACTCTTCGCACGCACACCCAGCGCGTTGGAGGTTCGTCAGGCTTTTCGGTGCGGGTGATGACAGGCGTGTATTTTCACACGGGGGCATTTCAAAGCGAGCCGGTTCAGACCCAAGCCCTTTCCGAAGAAGGCACTGGCGACTTAATCATCGCCACTCATAACCTCTACTTTAAATCGCCAACACGCACCGTTCGCATTCCGTCTAAAAAGATTATTAGCATTCACCCTCACTCTGATGGGATCGAGATTATGCGCGACGGGGCCAACGCCAAACCGGAGGTGTTCCTTGTGGACGATCCTTTGTTCGCCGTGGATTTGATCTCAAGATTAAATCAACTGTAAGTCCAAAATCGCTATTCGCCTGCCGGTGCCGGAAACCCTTGCAGTCATCAAAAGGCGCTAGAGAAGGCCGGAATAGTATTTATAAGCGGCCAGCGGCCAGGGTGCGGCTGAAAGGGTGAAAGTGTTACCAAATTGTTACTACTAAAATCGAAGTCATTGAAATATAAGGCGCGATTAGACATATGTCGTCACCGGAAAGTCTCCTTTATTCGTTTGGAGTCTGGATCAGGCGAAGATCAGCTTGAGCAGGAAGGCCGCGGCGATGACCGCCGACGCGGCGTTGATCTCGCGGAACCGTTCGGCCAGGGCCTTGAGCGCCACATAGGCGATGAAGCCGAGGCCGATGCCGGTGGCGATGGAATAGCTCAAGGGGATCATCAGCGCGATGATCAGCGCCGGAATGTATTCGGTGGGCTCGTCCCAGGCGATCGCGCCGAGGCTCGTCGCCATCAGGCAGGCGACAAAGAGCAGCGCCGGCGCCGTGGCATAGGTCGGTACGGTCTGGGCGAGCGGGGCAAGGAACAGGCTCGCCAGGAACAGCGCGGCCACGACAAGCGCGGTGAGCCCCGTGCGGCCGCCCTCCTCGACGCCCGCCGCGCTCTCGATATAGGCGGTGGTGGTGGACGTGCCGAGTGCGGCGCCCAGCATGGTGGCGCCTGAATCGGCAAGAAGCGCTTGGCGGAGTCGCGGCAGGCGCCCTTCGCCATCGAGCAGCCCCGCCTGGCGCGCCACGCCGATCAGCGTGCCCGCGGTGTCGAGCAGGGTGACGAGCAGAAGCGTGAGCACCATGGTGACGAGGCCGAACTGGAAGGCGCCGGCGAGATCCATCTTGAGCAAGGTCGGCGCGAGCGACGGCGGGGCCGCGGCAATCCTATGCCAGGGCTCAAACCCGAGCCAGACCGCGGCAAGGGTGACGGCGAGCATGCCGAAGATGATGGCGCCAGGGACCTTCCGCGCCGCGAGCCCGGCGATAAGCAGAAACCCTCCGACGGCGAGCAGCACCTTGGCCTCGGTGAGATCGCCGAGCTTGACGAGGGTGATGGGATCGCCGGCTACGAGGCCCGCATTCTGCAAGCCGATCAGCGCGAGGAACAAACCGATGCCGGCGGCGATGCCGAGCTTCAGATTTAAGGGAAGAGCATTGATCAGCCATTCCCGTATCGGCGTGAGCGAGATCGCCAGGAACAGCCCCCCGGACAGGAACACGAGACCGAGCGCGAGCTGCCAATTGCCGTGCAGCTCGGGCACCATGGTGAAGGCGAAATAGGCATTGAGCCCCATGCCAGGCGCGAGGGCGATCGGGTAGTTGGCGTAGAGCCCCATGATCGCGGTGCTCAAGGCGGCGGCGAGGCAGGTCGCCACGAACACGGCGCCATGATCCATGCCGGCTTTCTCCAGGATCGCCGGGTTCACGAACATAATGTAGGCCATGGTGAGAAAGGTGGCGAGGCCGGCGCGGAGTTCTGTGGCGACGCTGGTGCCGGCAGCGGTGAGGCCGAAATAGCGGTCGATGGGGCTGAGCGGTGGGGCCGCCTCCGCAGACGGCTGCTGGGCCGGAGCTTTGCTTTCCCCTAGCGTTACCTTTGCCATCTCCCCCTCCCCGTCTGCCCTCACCTTTCGAGACGGACCTTCGGTCCTCCTCATGGTGAGGATCAAGGCCCTTGCTGAAGATTAAGCTCCTCAGGTGAGGAGCGCCGTATAAACGGCGCGTCTCGAACCATGTGGCCAGTTTAGGCTAAGACAATAAGGGGAGGAGTCACCGCAATGGCCATTTACGCACTCGACGGCGAGGCACCGGAGCTTCCGGCGGACGGCCTCTATTGGGTCGCCGAGACCGCAGCCGTGGTCGGGCGCGTGCGGCTCCATTCCAACGTCAGCATCTGGTGGGGCTCGGTGTTGCGGGGCGACAATGAGTGGATCGACATCGGGGAGCGTTCGCAAATCCAGGACAATGGCACGCTGCATACCGACCCGGGCTTTCCGCTCACCATCGGTCGCGACTGCGTCATCGGCCATCACGTCGTGCTGCATGGCTGCACGATTGGCGATGGCTGCCTGATCGGCATGGGCGCAATCATCCTGAATGGCGCTAAGATCGGCGCCAACTCGCTTGTCGGCGCCGGCGCGCTGATCACCGAAGGCAAAGAGTTCCCGGAGAATTCGGTGATCGTTGGCTCCCCCGCCAAGTTCGTACGCGAAGCTGACGACAAGACCCGGGCGATGACGGCGCGCGCGGCCGACGTTTATGTGCACCGATGGAAGCGCTACGCCGCGGGCCTCACGCGCCTCGGATGATGCGCAACGGCACCTGGCAATTCTGCATCGACCGCGGCGGCACCTTCACCGACATCGTGGCGCGGGCGCCCGACGGGCGGCTGCTCACCCACAAGCTCCTCTCAGACAATCCGGAAGCCTATGACGACGCAGCCATTGCCGGCATCGCCGATCTGCTCGGCTGCCCGCGCGGACAGAAGCTGCCGCCCGAGCTGGTCGGCAGCGTCAAGATGGGCACCACCGTCGCCACCAACGCGCTGCTCGAGCGCAAGGGCGATCGCGTGCTCTTGCTGGTGAGCCAAGGCTTCCGGGACGCGCTCGAGATCGGCTATCAGGCGCGGCCCAAGATCTTCGCGCTTAGAGTAGAGAAGCCGTCGATGCTCTATGCAAGCGTGGCCGAGGTGCCGGAGCGGGTGCGCGCCGACGGCACGATCGAGACGCGGCTTGGTCTCGAGGCGACGCGTGATGCGCTCGACGCTGCGCGCGCCGAAGGCATCGATGCGGTCGCCATCGTCTTCATGCATGCTTACGCTTTTCCGGACCATGAGCTTCAGGGTGCGCGCCTCGCCCACGAGGCGGGGTTCGCACAAATCTCGGTGAGCCATAAGGTAAGCCCGCTCGTGAAGTTCGTCGGGCGCGGCGACACCACAGTGGTCGACGCCTATCTCTCGCCCCTGCTGCGGAGATATGTCGACCGCGTCGCCGCCGCGCTGCTTCCCTCCCCTGAAAGGGCAGGGTCGGACTACCAAGGGCAGCCCGGGGAGGGGTCGGGGGTTCTGACCCCCACCCGGTCGGCGATGCCGACCGACCTCCCCCTTCCAGGGGGAGGGAGTCCCAAGCTGCTGTTCATGCAGTCCTCTGGCGGGCTCATTTCGGCGGAGCTGTTCAAGGGCAAGGACGCGATCCTGTCCGGTCCCGCCGGCGGCGTGGTCGGCGCCGTCGAGACCGCGCGGCTCGCCGGCTTCCCGCGCGTGCTCGGCTTCGACATGGGCGGCACCTCGACCGATGTCTGCCATTTCGACGGCGCTTACGAGCGAAGCTTCGACAGCGTGGTCGCGGGCGTGCGCGTGCGCGCTCCGATGATGCTTATCCATACCGTCGCTGCCGGCGGCGGCTCGATCCTCGATTACGACGGCGCGCGCTTGCGTGTTGGTCCCGATTCCGCGGGCGCGGTACCGGGACCGGCCTGCTATCGCCGCGGCGGCCCTCTCACCGTAACTGACGCCAATGTGATGGTGGGGAAGCTCATGCCCGCGTACTTCCCCAAGATCTTCGGTCCTAGTCAGGACCAGCCTATCGACGCTGGGATCGTGCAGGCGCGTTTCGCCGCGCTTGCTGCCGGGATCGGCGACGGACGCAAGCCGGCGGAGGTCGCCGACGGCTTCATCCGGATCGCGGTCGAGAACATGGCGAACGCGATCAAGACCATCTCGGTGCAGCGCGGCTACGACGTCGCGGACTATGTGCTGAACACTTTCGGCGGCGCGGGCGGCCAGCATGCCTGCCTTGTCGCCGACGCTCTCGGCCTCAAGCACGTGCTGATCCATCCTCTGTCGGGGGTGCTGTCCGCCTACGGCATGGGGCTCGCAGAGTTTAAGGCCTCCCGCAGCCAAGCGGTGCTGCGCCGGCTCGACGCGGACGGCCTCGCCGCAGCCGAGGCTTTGGCGGCGCCGCTGGCAGCGGACGCGACCGAGGAGCTTGTGGGCCAAGGTGTGGGCCGCGCGAGCGTTCGCGTGTCGCGCCAAGCGCATCTCCGCTGTCTCGGCACCGACAGCTCGCTCCCAGTGCCGCTGAAAACTCTTGAAGATATGCGAGCGCAATTCGAGGCGATGCACCTTCAGCGCTTCGGCTTTGTCAGCCCCGACAAGCCGATCGAGATCGAGGCGATCGAGGTCGAGGCGCTTGGCGGCGGCGAGCATCCGCATGAGCCGGATCTGCCCATCTCAACGGACAGGCTCCCGGAGCCAGTGACAACCACAAGGCTCTACACCGGCGGCGCGTGGCACGAGGCTCCGGCGTTCCTGCGCGAGCAGCTGAAGCCCGGGCAGGTTGTCGGCGGGCCGGCCCTGATCATCGAGCCGCATCAGACCGTGGTGATCGAACCGCATTGGCAGGCAGAGGTAACGCGGAAAGATCACCTGCTGCTCACCCGCGCCCATAAGCGCGAGACGCGCGAGGTCCTCGATACCAAGCCGGACCCCGTGCTGCTCGAAGTGTTCAACACCCTGTTCAGGGCAATCGCCGAGCAGATGGGCTACGCGCTGCAAAACACAGCGCGCTCGGTCAACATCAAGGAACGGCTCGACTTCTCCTGCGCCATTTTCGATTCGGCCGGGCGCCTCGTCGCCAACGCCCCACACATCCCGGTGCATCTCGGCTCCATGGACCGCAGCGTCGAGACGGTGCGGCGCGAGGTGGGCGCTGAGCTCACGTCTGGCGATGTGTGGATGCTCAACGCGCCCTACAACGGCGGCACGCATCTTCCCGACATCACCGTGGTGACACCGGTCTTTGCCGACGATGGCGCGGAGATCCTCTTCTTCGTCGCAGCGCGCGGCCACCATGCCGATATCGGCGGCATCGCGCCTGGCTCGATGAGCCCGAAGGCCAAGCGCATCGAGGAGGAAGGCGTCTATATCGACCCGTTCAAGCTCGTGGAGGCAGGCCGCTTCCGCGAGGAGGAAGTGCTGGCGCTGCTCACTGAAGGCCCCTACCGGGCCCGCGACGCTGCGCAGAACATCGCCGATCTGAAGGCGCAAGCCGCGGCCAATGCAAAAGGCGTCGACGAGCTGCGCAAGATCGTGGCCCGTTACGGGCTCGATGTGGTGCAAGCCTATATGGGCCACGTCCAGGACAACGCCGCGGCGAGCGTGGCGCAGGTAATTGACCGGCTCGAGCCGGCAAGCTTCGCGGTGGAGACCGACACCGGCGCACGGATCAGGGTAGCGATCCGCATCGACCGAGAAGCCCGCAAAGCGATCGTCGATTTCACCGGCACGAGCGAGCAGCAGCCCGACACCTTCAATGCGCCCGAGCCGATCACACGGGCTTGCGTGCTCTACGTGTTCCGCACCCTGGTCGACGACGATATTCCGCTGAACGCGGGCTGCCTCAGGCACATCGAGATCGTCATTCCCGAAGGCTCGATGCTGGCGCCCCGTTACCCCGCTGCGGTCGCCGCCGGCAATGTGGAGACGAGCCAGACCATCGTGAATTGCCTTTATGGCGCGCTTCAAGCGCTCGGTTCCGCGCAAGGCACCATGAACAATCTCACCTTCGGCAATGCGCGTGCGCAATATTACGAGACGATCTGCTCGGGCGCGCCGGCAGGCCCGGGCTTTGACGGCGTCGCGGCGGTGCAAACCCACATGACCAATTCGCGGCTCACCGACCCGGAGGTGCTGGAGCTCCGCTATCCCGTACTGCTCGAGCGCTTCGAGGTCAGACGCGGCTCCGGCGGCAAGGGCCAATGGCACGCCGGCGACGGGACACTTCGTGTTATTAGATTTTTGGAACGCATGGAGTGCGCCATCCTGTCCGGCTTCCGCCGCGTTCATCCCTTCGGGCTCAAGGGCGGCGAGCCCGGAGAGACCGGAGCGAATTGGGTGCGGCGGAGTGACGGACGTATCGAGAGCTTGGACGCCTGCGCGCAAGTCCTGCTCGAGCCCGGCGAGGCCATCATCATCGAGACGCCGACTGGCGGCGGCTTCGGCGATCCTCGCAAATAGAAAGGGCGCAGGATTGCTCCCGCGCCCTCTTACGCGTTGCCTCACTACTCGTTGGATTGGCTTAAGCGCTCGCGGGCTTTGAGCCCTGTCCGCGCTCGGCCATGAACTGGTCGAACTCCGCCTTGTCCTTCGCCTTGCGCAGACGCTGCAGGAAGGACTGGAACTCACCAGCCTCCTCTTCCAGCCGCCGCAAGGTCTCCTCGCGATACTCGTCAAAGGCCGCGTTGCCGGTCGAGCGGAGCGGACCAAAGCCGCCTCCGAAGCGCCGCGCCTCCTGCATAAAGTGCTGCTTCCACTGCAGTTTATTTCCGCATCCCATGCGACCACTCCAGATCAGATAGGCCAAGACCCCAAGCCCGATGGGCCACCACAGCAGGAAGCCCACGATCATCGCGATGATCCAGGCGGGCTTCCCGTAATCGTCCAAGGTCGAAACCAGCTGCATTGAAGACCCTTCCTTCAGTGTGAATGTTATTCACATTCACATAGGTGGCCTCGCTCTGTCCAGAGTCAAGGGAGGATATAAAATGTGATCGGAGGGGCCCAGAAACTAGGGGGCGCCGACGGCCTTGTCGTCGGGCAGGATCCCCAGGCCGCGCAGATAGATCAGCATCGCCGATTTGAGAATCTCCTCGGGACTGAGCGGCGGTTTGGCGGCACCGGGCCTTTTCTGCACGAATAAATCCGCGACGCCGTGCGACAGGGCCCATACATGCAGGCTCATCATCCGCACCGGTGGCCGCTGGTCGAGCGGCATCCCCTGACAGAGGGACGCCGCCGCGCGGCGGAGAACGTCGAAGGCGCGGTCCGCCGCAGCCTTGAGCTCGGCATCCTCGCTCGGACCGAGCCGCGCCTCGAACATCACAGAGTAGCTCGCAGGCTCATCGCGGGCGAAGGCGAGATAAGCGTGTCCGAGATTTTCGAAGGCCGAGAGCGGCGTGGGAATGCCATTGTTCCAGGCCGCGTCGAGCTTGGCGGCGAAGCGGGCGAAGCCATTGCGGGCGACCTCGGCGAGCAGCGCGTCGCGGTCGCGGAAATGGCGGTAGGGCGCCGCGGGGCTGACGCCGGCAAGCCGCGCCGCCTCGGTGAGACTGAACCCGATCGGCCCATGCTGCTCGATGAGCTTGCGGGCGGCCTCGAGCAGGACCTCTTTCAGGTTGCCGTGGTGATAGGAGCGCGGCCGGCGCTGATCATCGGGGCCCATGTGAAGGGCTTTTACATGAAACCGCCCATCCCTGCCAGGATGAGAGAAGAGCGATCGTTTTCAGCCATTAAGGGCTTTCGCCGGTCGTCATGCTTCGCCGCCATGACCCTCGCGGCGAATTGACGCCGGGGCCGATTTCGCCTCAGCCGCGCCTTTGAGCGGATGCTGAGAATGATTTTAGGGGGGCACGGAGGAGGGCCCCATGAACAAGCACGAACCGTTCGCGCCGGTCGCGGCGCGCCAGCCAAGCCATTGGCGCAGCCTTTCCCCTCTCACCTCCACCCTTGCCGGACTTGCGAGCTGCATCCTGGCCTTCGCTTTTCAAGGGCCGCTATTCGGCCACCTCGACAATTATCCACTCACCATCCTGGTCTTCATCTGGCTGTTCGGGGTGATGCTGTGGTGCGCCTTCACCGTGGTGCGCCACGCCGACGCCGTGGCGGCGCACCTCGGCGAGCCTTACGGCACCCTGGTGCTCACCATCTCGGTGATCACCATCGAGGTCTCGCTCATGACATCGATCGTCCTGCATGGCGAGAACAACCCGACGCTCGCCCGCGACGCCATGTTCGCCACCTTGATGATCGTGCTGAACGGCATGATCGGCACGGCGCTGCTCATGGGGGGGCTGCGCTATTGGGAGCAGGAATACAATCTCGAAGGGGCGCGCTCCTTTCTCGTGGTCATCGCCTCGCTCGCCGTGTTTGCGCTGATCCTTCCCGATTTCACCAAGACGCAGCCGGATCCCAGCCTCTCGCCGTTCCAGGCCATTCTGTTCGCCGCGATCACGCTTCTATTCTACGCAGTCTTTCTCGCCATTCAGACCATGCGGCATCGGGCTTTCTTCGCTCAGCCGGTCAACGGCAACAGTGAAGCCGCCGCCTATGCCGCGCATCGCCACAAGGAGAGAGGGCCGCTCGGCTTCCACGTCGTCATGCTCCTGTTGACACTCGCGCCGGTCGTTTTGCTCTCGCAATTTCTCGCCATCATCGTCGATTTCGGCATCGAGCATCTTGGCGCCCCTGCGTCGCTTGGCGGCATTCTCGTCGCCGTTCTCGTGCTCTCGCCGGAGGGCCTCACCGCCTTCAACGCGGCGCTCGCCAACCAATTGCAGCGGGCAGTGAATGTGTGCCTTGGCTCGGCGCTCGCCACCATTGGGCTGACCATTCCGGCGGTGCTCACCATCGGGCTATATACCGGCTATGAGGTGCATCTTGGCCTTGATCGCGTCGACGCCTCGCTTCTCGTCCTTACCCTGTTCGTGAGCGCGCTCACATTCGGCGGCACCCGGACCAATGTGCTCCAGGGCACCGTGCATCTTCTGCTGTTCGTGGTCTATATCGCGCTCATCTTCAGCCCTTAACTCGGCGGGGGTCGGGGCCATAAGAATTGCGCTCGCGCAAATGGCCGTCCTTGCCGTGAAGCAACGCTTCTGATCGCTCTTTGCGGGCGATGGACTTGGCCTTCTCCCAGGCCTCGTCCTGGGTCTTGAAGATCACGGTGGGAGCACCGGCGCCCTCGGCCGTCACCGCCCAGCCATTGTCATGCACGACCACGTGCTGTTTCCTGCCCATGGCTCCCCTCCCCGCGATCCGCAGCCCGACTATAGTCCCGCTTGGCGTTAAGACGAACCGGCCATGGCAGCGCGCAAACCATTGGCAGCAGGGCCTTGCGCGCCCTAGAGTGGCCACGCGATGCGGCAGAGTTCTAAAGCGACATGACGGACAGGCGCCTGAGCTCGAGCGAGATGTTGCGGATCGGCTGGCGCGAATGGGTGCGGCTTGCCGATCTCGGCGTCGCCGCCATCAAGGCCAAGATCGATACCGGGGCGCGCACGAGCGCGCTGCACGCCTTCGCCGTCGAACCGTTCCGGCGGGCCGGAGCGCTGTGGGTGCGCTTCGAGGTGCATCCGGTACAGCGGAGCAACGCGGTGAAGATCAAATGCGAGGCGCCGGCCATCGACGAGCGCGCAGTGCGCAACTCCGGCGGCCAGGTGGAGCGCCGCTACATCATCGAGACGCATCTGATGCTCGGCGACCGCTCCTGGCCGATCGAGCTCGCGCTCGCCAATCGCGACCAGATGGGCTTCCGCATGCTGCTCGGACGCACGGCGCTGGAAGGCCGGGCGCTGATTGAGCCGGGCCGCTCGTTTGTGGCGGGCCAGCGGCCGCGCCGCGCCAGGCAGGCGCGGCCAGCGCTTGAGCCGAGCAAGGCGCTGCCCTAGACCCTTATCGCCCAAAGACTGGAAGGCCCATGAAGATCGCGTTGCTCGCGCGCAATCCCCATCTCTATAGCCATCAGCGCATCTGCGAGGCGGCGCGCGCACGCGGCCATGAGATCGAGGTGTTCAACACCTTGCGCGTCTCGATCAACATCACCTCGCGCCGGCCGATGCTCTATTACCGCAAGCGGCGGCTCGAGGATTTCGACGCGGTGATCCCGCGCATCGGCGCCTCGATCACCTTCTACGGTCTCGCCGTGCTGCGTCAGTTCGAGGTGATGGGCGTCTATCCCTTGAACGAGTCCGTCGCCATCGGCCGCAGCCGCGACAAGCTCCGCTGCCTGCAGCTGCTCGCGCGCCGCGGCATCGGGCTGCCCGTCACTGCCTACACCAATGACCCGAAACAGGCCGAGGACATCATCGACCTCGTCGGCGGCGCGCCGGTGGTGATCAAGCTGCTCGAAGGCACCCAAGGAATCGGCGTGGTGCTCGGCGAGACGGTGAAGTCGGCCAAGTCGGTGATCGAGGCGTTCCAGGGCGCGAACGTCAACATCCTGGTGCAGCAATTCATCAAGGAGGCCGACGCGGCCGACATCCGCGCGCTGGTCATCGGCGACCGCGTGGTGGCGGCGATGCAGCGGCGCGGACCACCTGGCGAGTTCCGCTCCAATTTGCATCGCGGCGGCTTGGGCGAGAATGTGCGCATCACCCCGCAAGAGCGGGCGATGGCGGTAAAGGCGGCCCGCACGCTCGGCCTCAATGTGTGCGGCGTTGACATGCTCCGCTCCAAGACCGGGCCGCTGGTGATGGAGGTCAATTCCTCGCCAGGCATCGAGGGGCTGGAGAAGGCGTCGGGCGTCGATGTGGCCGACTTGATGATCGAGTTCCTGGAGCGCAACGCGCCCCACGGCAATACCCGCACCAAGGGCAAGGGCTGACCGGCGTCTGCAAGACCGGCAGGCCGGAACGGTAAGCCAGCTCCTATCGTTATAGGATCGTCGTCAAGGGAGAAGTGGATGGCTGAGACTGCCGCCGAGCCAAGCGGCCCCGATCTGGCCGAGGGCATTCCCCTCGCCGCCCTCGCCGACGGCGGCAAGCTCGTCGGCCATGTCGGCGATGACCCAATTCTGCTGGTCCGCCGCGGGAACGAGGTCTTCGCGGTTGCAGCCCACTGCACGCATTACAACGGTCCTCTGGTCGATGGGCTCGTCGTCGGCGATACCGTCCGCTGCCCGTGGCATCACGCCTGCTTCGATCTGCGCACTGGTGAAGCCCTACGCGCGCCGGCCTTGAGTCCAATCGCGTGCTGGTCCGTCGAACAGCGCCACGGCAAGATCTTTGTGCGAGAGAAGCGGCCGCAGCCGAAACCCGCGCCGCGAGGCAAGCCGACTGGTGCCGCGCCGGATCGGATCGTGATCGTTGGCGGCGGAGCCGCCGGCTTCGCGGCAAGCGAGATGCTCCGGCGTGAGGGCTTCCAGGGAAGCATCGTCATGCTGAGCGACGACGATGCCCCTCCGGTCGACCGGCCGAACCTCTCCAAAGACTACCTCGCCGGCACGGCACCGGAGGAATGGGTACCGCTGCGGCCAGACGGTTACTACGCCGAGAACGGCATCGATTTACGGCTCAAAACAAAGGTCACGGGCATCGACGCGCAGGGGCGGAAGGTACGGCTCGCCGACGGAAGCACCGTCGCCTACGATCGGCTACTGCTGGCAACCGGGGCCGAGCCGGTCAGGCTGTCCATCCCCGGCGCCGACCAGCCGCATGTGCGCACATTGCGATCGCTCGACGACAGCCGCGCGATCATTGAGGACGCCAAAACGGCACGCCGGGTGGTCGTTATGGGCGCAAGCTTCATCGGGCTGGAGGTTGCGGCGGCTCTCCGCACCCGTGGACCCGAGGTGCATGTGATCGCGCCCGACAAGCGGCCGATGGAGCGTGTTCTAGGGCCGCAAATGGGAGACTTCGTCCGCTCGCTCCACGAAGAGCATGGTGTCGTTTTCCACCTCGAGGACATGGCGACCGCCATCGACGGCAAGCAAGTGACGCTGAAGAGCGGTGGAAAACTCGAGACTGATCTTGTGGTCACCGGCATCGGCGTGCGGCCACGGATCGCGCTCGCCGAAGCTGCCGAGCTGGCCATCGATCGCGGCATCACCGTGAACGCCTATCTCGAAACGAGCGAACCGACGATTTTGGCTGCCGGCGACATCGCGCGGTGGCCCGATCCCTATAGCGGCGAGAAGATTCGCGTCGAGCATTGGGTGATTGCCGAGCGCCAAGGACAAACCGCGGCGCTCAATATGCTCGGGCATCGCGAGAAATTTGCTGCCGTTCCGTTCTTCTGGAGCCAGCACTACGACGTCTCGATCAACTATGTCGGCCACGCCGAGCAATGGGACGAGCTGGCGATCGAGGGCAATATCGCCGGAAAGGACTGCCTGCTGCGTTTCAAGCGCCAGGGGCGTGTGCTCGCGGTCGTTACGATTTTCCGGGACGTCGAGAGCCTGGAAGCAGAGCTGGCAATGGAGCAGCAGGCGGCGCAATAGAGTGAGGCCGGGCTGGATCTGGGCCGGGGCCGTAGTTAGCGCATGCCCCAGACTTATCGCCGCAAGAGAAGATCCCGCAGCACGACGGCATCGTTGTGCAGCTCGTCATGGGCCGAATAGACGAGCGTGACCGGGCCTTGCCTCGCCAGTGCGCGGAGCTGCGCCAGCTGTTCAGAATGCTGCCGCACCTCGGCGGCGTAGCGCTGGCGAAATTCCTCCCAGCGGGCCGGATCGTGCCCGAACCATTGCCGTAAAGCGGTGCTGGGCGCGATGTCCTTGGCCCATTGATCGATGGCTGCATCGGACTTCCTGACCCCGCGCGGCCATAGCCGATCGATCAAGATCCGCACGCCGTCATCGGCTGAGGGACGCGCGTAGGCCCGCTTCAACTTGATGTTTACCGCCCTGACTGCGCTCATGACTTGGCCTCCTTGTCGAGCAGCGCGCGTTTCCGCTCGACGCCCCAGCGATAACCGGACAGCGACCCGTCCGTCCGCACCACGCGGTGGCAGGGAATCGCCACGGCAAGGTAATTGGCGGCGCAGGCTCGGGCCACGGCCCGTACCGATTTGGGCGAGCCAATGCTTTTGGCGATCTCCGCGTAACTCTCCGTCGCGCCGGCCGGGATGCGGCGCAACGCGTCCCAGACGCGATGCTGAAATGCCGTTCCCCTAACATCCAGCGGAAGGTCGAGCCCGATGCCGGGAGTTTCGACGAAGGCGATCACCTTGGCGGCGAGTTGCTCGAAAGCCGCATCGCCGCCGGCCAGCTCGGCGCGCGGAAACCGGTCTTCGAGATCGCGCAAGAGTGCCCCGGGATCGTCGCCGAGCAGAATGGCGCAAACCCCCGTCGCGCTCGCGGCGACCAGAATGGAGCCGAGGAAACATTGGCCGACGGCAAACTTTAGCTCCTGATTGGCGCCGCCGGCGCGGAAGTCGGTTGGCGTCATGCCGAGAAGCTGCGTGGAATTGGCGTAGAAGCGACCATTGGAGTTGAAACCCGCATCATAGATCGCCCCGGTCACGGTCTCACTCGTCCCGAGATGCGCGCGCACGCGCTTGTGGCGGTGCGCCGTGGCATAAGCCCTCGGCGTCACCCCTAGCGCCGCCTTGAAAATGCGGTGGAAATGATAGGGGCTTAAGCCCACGGCCCTGGCGAGGTTGTCAAGCCTCGGAGTCTCGTCCGCGTTCTCGATCAGGCGGCAGGCCTGCGCAACTTTGTCGGCATGCCGCTGGTCGAGCGATGGCTCATTCGGCTTGCAGCGCTTGCAAGGGCGAAAGCCCGCTTGCTCGGCCTCGGCCCGCGTATCGTGGAATCGGACATGGATGCGTTTGGCGAGACGCGCGGCGCAGGAGGGGCGGCAATAAACGCCCGTGGTCTCGACCGAATAGTAGAATTGGCCGTCGAATGCGGCGTCCCGCGCGGCCACTGCCTCCCAGCGGGCGTCATCGCCAAGGGAGACGGGAAGCTCTTTTTGCAGGGCGCGGGTCATGCTCGTTTTCCTTCAGGATCGTAGATTGACCCTGGAATACTCTCCCTCTCCTCCCCCGCGCACTCCGATCCTTGCTTTCAAATTCCTGCCGGCACCCTCTCCAGACTAGCGTGGCGCGGAAGCCGTCGCAGGCGCGGTCGGTGGCGGCGGCACGGTGTCCACATGCTTGATGTGCCCCGTCGCGTAGCCCCACCAGATCAGCAACACGATGCCGCCGATAAAGGCGAGGAGGAGCAAAAATCTCAGCGGATTGAGTGTGTCGGGCTCGCCGTCCCAATTGCCTCGCTGGCTCATCTCCTGCTGCCTCCGGCTTTTGGATAAGCGCCTTTTGGCGCCTATCGACGACCATACAAGAAACGAGCCTTCACTCGAAGGCCTGCGAAAGCATTTTCGGATCCGACGGCGCCCGGCCGCTATGCTTTCGACCTTGGACGCCGGGATCGCGGCGAGCCGGCGGTGGACGCCACGCGTTCGAGGGTGGCGACCCGCTCGCGAAGATGGCTGTTTTCGAGCTCGGCGTAGACTGCGGCGGCGTCCTGGGCGATGCGCCCGAGCATGGCCCGCTCATCGGCGTCGAGATCCGTGCCGGAGGCGTGCGGACCATAGAGCGCCAAGGCAAAACAGCGCAGCGGGTTTGCAGCGGGAACCGCGAGGACGGGCCGGCTGAGCCCCGAAGGCAACGACCGCTCGCCTTCTCCTTCATCGCCCACGCTGAAAGGCGCTCCGCTGGACAAGGGCGCGAGCAGTGGCGCATCGAGCAAGAGCGTCCTTGTGGTGGTCTCGTCCCAACCATTGCCGCTTCCGTCCCGGCTGAACACGGCGCCGTTCCGGCGGAAGGACGCTGCCGAGGTCAGCTTCAGCCGGTGGAATGGTTCGTCGGCCAGCAGCCGGTCGACCTCGGCAGGCTCCTTCGCCTCGAGGATTGCCCGGCCGACGTCCCTCTCCGCCTCATCGAGCGCTCGGTTGAAATAGCGGTCGGTCAGATGGGTTGCCGCCTCATGCAGTCGGGAGATGAGATAGAGCGCGACGCCACCGATCATGAGCCACGCCCAGTTCGGGATGGCGAGATGCTGTTGCATGTATTCGACCTCGTGATGCAGCAGAAGCGCGGGGATGCTGAGGGTGAGCCCGAGTATGGTGACGCGGCGGAGCGGGATCGCCACACTCACCACCCGCTCCCGGCGGATCGCCTCAAACACGAACAGGCAGAACACCCCGTTCACGAGATAGAGCAGGCCGAAAATATCCTCCGAGGGGGTGAAGTCGCCCCAACGCGTTTCGAAGATAGTGGTGCTCGATCCCAGCTCGGCGAGGATAAAGCTCGGGAGCCCGATCAGACATCCCCAGATCACCCAGCGCAGGCGCTGATAGTCTTCCGGCGGCAGCCTGTGCCGGCGTTCCAGCAATAAAGCGACGGCGCAGGCGGAGACGACGAGGCCGGTGAGGATAGCGGCTCGCGTGCCGGTCTCGGTGCGATAGTCGAACACGTCGCCGTAGGACATAATCAGCCCGAAGGCGAGAAGGACGCCGATCGCCGGCAGAGCGCGCTCGAGCCATTGCCATTTGGGGTCGGACTGGTCCTCGGGTGCGCGCAGGACGAAGAGGATGAGCCCCATATAGCCCGCGGCCTCGGCGATGCAGCCGAGAGCGTTCTGCGTGAGCAGCAGCGGGGGCCATTGCAACAACATGGCGTAGAAGGCGTAGATCTGCCCTGGGTTGAACCACATCACATAGAGAAAGAAGCCCCAGCTCATCGGGCCTGGCCGCGTCCAGACCAGCCATGCCGCCGCCACGACGACGAGTATTCCGGCGATTTGGTCGAGCCCCACAACGAAGCGCTTGAAGGGATTCGCCGGCTCGGGTTCGGCCACGAGGGTGACCTGGTGTGCCGGCTGATCGGCGCTTGCAAGAATATGGAGGGTGATGGGCCGACCCGGCAGCGCGAGTTGGCGCCCACCCAGCACGGCAAGCGCATCGTCGCAGTTCTTCTCGTTGTAAGGGATACATTGCAGATGCGAGAGGTCGAGCCGGTCACCCTTACGGAGGCCAGCCTTCCAGGCCGGCGAAGCGGTTTCCACATCAAAGGCGCCTATGACGTCGTAGAGCACCCCGTCATTGTCGGCGAAGAAACCGTAGGACGCCAAAGGCAGCGCGACCCGCACCAGATCCGGCACGATCATGGCGAGTGCCCAGGAGAGCAGCACAATGAGCAGGATCCGCTGACGCATGCGCTCGCTCGCCTTCTCTCACCTTTTAGGGACTCACCGAATCGAGGGGCTCAGAATGTTAGTTCGGGAAAGAACCTCTCGCCAGCAGCCGCGGCTTGGACAGGACAGCTGCATGGATGCCTGGATTTGGCGTTTGCGGCCCCATCACGATTGCGTTATGGCACGGAAAGCGTTGAAGAATTCTAATGCTCGTCCCCGCCGCGGGACGCTAGACTTGCAAGTCGGATTGACCCTTTGTGGAGGCCTCAATCATTCGACTTCCGATCTTCACATTCGCTGTTGTGGCGGGCCTCGGACTGCTGTGCGGCGACCTGTTTGCCGCGAGCGATCCGATCCACAAGCCCCGGCTGCCGACCGTCGATAATCCCTATTGCGCGATCTCGACCTATCTCTTGCCGGACTTCCCCGAGCAAGCGACGTCCATGCTCGACGCCGATGGGCAACCGGTCGTCATGGTGAGCGCTTCGGCGCTCGCCCACTCACCCACTTATGCTCATTTTCTGATGGCGCATGAATGCTGCCATCACACCCTTGGCCATGTGCGGCACTATTATGATGGGCTCGGCCATCTCGGTCCCCAGCCGTTCTACTACATCCGCCCGGCGCTGAAGCACATGGAGCTCGACGCCGATTGCTGCGCCGTGAAGATGCTCAAGCTCACCCACGAGCCCGATGCCATCGAGGCCGCGCGGCAGACGATGTTGGGTTTCGGCACGTCGCCCACCGGCGCCTACTATCCGACCGGGATCGAGCGGGCCGACAACATCGCGAAATGCGCCGCCGAGGACTGACGCTGCCGCGCAATCAGTTGGTGCGGTCAGGCTCACTTCCGGAGCAGAGGGTATCCCTGCACATAAACCATATCCGTCGCTCTCGCCGGCAAGTGGCAACCGAGGCAGTCGGTCTTGTAGTTGGTGGTGACGGTCATTTTGGTCTCGGAGCCATCGTAATAGGCCCAGCCCCAACCGTCGCCGAAGCGCGGCGAGGAGGCTGTCCGCGCATTGGACGAATCCCGAAACAAGATAAATCGGCCCACAAGGTCGCCGGCGTAGCTGACGGTGCCGCAGGTGAGCGTCTTGGTCTTGCCCGCGTAGACATCCTTCACCAGAACCGTGCCGTCAGGAACGATCCGGATTTGAGATAGGCCTCGAGGTTCTTCCGCTCGGTGTAGACGTATTGGAGCTTCTTAGCGTCGTCGGCGGGTGTGTCGGCGAGTAGGGCGTAGGTGCCGAGCTGGACCCATTCCTTGCGGTAATCGACGGACGGTACCTGTAATTCGGGCTCCGCTTCGACCGCCGCCGGCATGGGCGTCGGCGCCGTAGTTCCCGCGCCAGCGCTCGACGCAACGAGTGTCGCCAGCGCGAAGAGAACTGCCGCTCGTTCCGCATGATCGAAACTCCTTCCCGATGGATCGCGCCGTTATCGGTATCCCGCGCTGGCGACAGTGTAGCGGGGAGATGGCCTGAGCGAACGGCAGGCGGTTAGCCGCTGTATTCGAGGCCAACTCGAAGAAAAAATAGGCCAAAGGGCCGCAGACTACGTCATTGACCCGCCACAACCCCATGACCAAGCTGGCGAGGCTTTCATCGGTGCAACCAGTGATTCTTGCTCGCATATTCGGTCTCGCGCTGCTGTTGCTCGCCGGCAGCCTGCCCGCGTTCGGGCAAGAACCCGCGCAGCCGCCACAATGCTGGACGCCGCAAGCGCTGGCCGGCACGGCGGTGGAGTTGCAGCATGTGCGCTCCCCTCACCCGCTTGATCTGACCCCGCTCAAGCAGGTCACGCTGCCGGCTGCGACGCCGGTGCCGCCCACAATGCGCGGCTCAATCCGCAGCGTCGCGCTGCCGACCGGCGAGAAGCTGATCGCGCTCACCTTCGATCTTTGCGAAGAGAACGGTTATGTCGCGGGCTATGACGGCCGCATCGTCGATCTGCTGCGCACGCAAGGCGTCAAGGCGACCTTCTTCGCCGGCGGCAAATGGATGGAGACGCATCCGGAGCGCGCCGAGCAGCTGATCGCCGACCCGCTATTCGAGGTCGGCAGCCACGGTCTGCGCCATTACGATCTCTCCCAGGTGAACGATGCCACCCTAGGCGAGGAGATCAATCTCACCGAGGCCGCTTACGTCCGCGCCAAAGACAAGCTCGCCGCGCGCCAATGCCTGATCGGCGACAAGGGCGCGGCGCCGCCGGAGCGAATCTCGCTGCTCCGGTTTCCTTACGGCCGCTGCAGCGCGAAGTCGCTCGCCGCCGCGGCCGATGCGGGATTGCTCACGGTGCAATGGGACCTCGTCACCGGCGACCCCGATCCCCTCGTTTCGGCCAAGGAAATCGCCAGGCGGATTCTTGCCCAGGCGCATCCCGGCGCCATTATCGTTGCCCATGCCAACGGCCGCGGGCGCAATACCGCGGAGGCGCTTGCCGCCGCGCTGCCCAAGCTTAAGGAGCAGGGCTATAATTTCGTCACCGTGAGCGAGCTGATCGCAGCGGGCAAGCCGGTGATCGCGCAAAGCTGCTATGAGAACCGGCCGGGCGACTCGACGCGTGTCGCCCATTCCGTGCCGCGCAAGGGCAGCCATGACCTCATCTCCATTTTCAACGAGTTCACCGAGCCCAATTGAGCTTGGGGATCGGCGTCAGGGCCCGGCGCGTCTTGAGCCGCTTCAGTCCGGCTCTTGCGTCGCCCTCGCCGCGGCGATCGCGGCCATGGAGCCCTGGTCGGTGATGAACTATCCGGCCGAGACGCTTGCGGCCTTTCTTGCGAGCCGGGACGGAGGCGTCAGCCGCTATCTGGTCAGCCTAGGCGGCAGCGAGGCCGGCATCGTCTCGGTGCGCTACCCTTGGCTCAAAGGACCTTACCTCGAGCTGCTCGCCTTGCTGCCGATAGCGCAAAATCAGGGGATCGGGTCGAGCATCCTCGCCTGGCTCGAGCGCGAGGCGCTGCAGCATCAGGCGCACAATCTCTGGGTTTGCGCCTCGTCGTTCAACATCCGCGCTTTGCGCTTCTACGAGCGCCACGGCTTTCGTCCGGCGGCGACGCTGCCAGGCCTCGTCGCCGACGGCTATGACGAGATCTTGCTGCGCAAATATCCGCTCGAGCTCACTAGATCAGCTCTGCCCGGAAGCGCTCCTGAAGGTCGCGATTACCAGGCGCATGGTACTGGATCGCCCGGTCAGCGGGCGATGCGGAGAGCGCTATTGCGGCTTGGCGCCGGCGGAATCGTCAGCCGCCGGGGGGCCTTCGCCGGCCCCAGGGGAATCAGGGTCGATGTCGGGAGCATCGCCGATATTGGCATCCGGCGAGGAGTCGACAAAGATCACGCCATCCTCGATGGACACCCCCTCACCGCCCTTCAAATCATACTCTTCGCCATTCTCGAGCTTCACCTTGCAGCCATCGCTGCAAGGTGCATCGACTTCCTTCTCGGGTTCGACGGTCAGCTGCTTGGAGTCGCTGCCGGCGGTCACGGTGATGGTGTGAGGATTGGCGTCCTCATTCGAGATGGTTAGCGCCTGCGCCGAACCGCCGTAGAGCAATCCGAGGGCGCCAAGCCCCGCGATGGCGACGAATCTCATCCCGATCTTCCTCCCAAGCCGAACCTTCAATGCCGTTCAGGCACTTTGTTCCTCCTGCGAACATCTATTAGCCTAGCGGAGCGCTCGGATTTTGTTGCCGCCGCGGCCAAAAAATGAGGCAGACAGCGCATGGAACTTCGGCATCCGCTCGGCCAGCGAGATCCCTTCGAATCGGCCTTTATTTACCACCCTGGCGGCGGTGCGCCACAAGTGTTTTGCCACGACCGCTCGGCACAAAGCTCCAATCGACCCGGAACCGAGCGGCTCCCCGAGGAGTTCGGTTGTCTAGTTGCGGCACACGGTTGTGTAGGGCGGTGAAAATAGGGCTTGGCGGTCGCCACAGGGAGTCCTTAAAATCGCCCTGAAAGAGCCTAAGAGCCGCACCGATCGGAAAGGAGGCTTCCCATGGAGCTTACCGGTGCCGTGACTGCCATCATGGCTTTGGCGTCATTTGGGCTCGTCGCAGCGATCATCCTCGGGATGATCTGAGCGCATCCGCTTCCATTATTCTGCGGCGTCCGCGATCCGCTTCGGGTCATAGTTGAGCACGGGGCCGAGCCAGCGCTCGGCCTCGTCGACTGTCCAGCCCTTGCGGACCGCATAATCGGCGACCTGATCGCGCGCGATCTTGCCGAGGCCGAAATAACGGCTTTCGGGATTGGCGAAATAGAGGCCCGAGACCGCCGAGGCCGGCCACATGGCGCAGCTCTCGGTGAGTTTGATGCCCGTCGCGTGTTCGGCATCGAGCAATTTGAACAAAGTGCGTTTCTCGGTGTGGTCCGGTTGGGCCGGATAGCCGGGTGCGGGACGGATGCCGGCGTAGTCTTCCGCGATCAACTGTTCGTTCGAGAGCTTCTCGCCAGGCGCGTAGGCCCACAGCCCGCGGCGCACCTTCTCATGCAACGCTTCGGCGAACGCCTCGGCCAGCCGGTCGGCGAGCGCCTTGACCATGATCTTTGAGTAATCGTCATTGGCGAGCTCGAAGCGCCTCGCCACGTCCTCCTCGCCGATACCGGCGGTTACGGCGAAGCCACCGATGAAGTCGGCAACGCCCGACTCTATCGGCGCGATGAAATCGGCAAGCGCCAGATTGGCGCGGGTCCCGTCCCGCGCCATCTGCTGACGGAGCGTATGCAGCGTGGTGAGCGTCTTGGTGCGCGTCTCGTCGGTATAAAGCTCGATGTCGTCACCGATGCTGTTCGCCGGCCAGAAGCCGACAACCGCATTGGCCTTCAGCGATTTCTCGGCGATGAGCTGCTTCAGCATGGCTTGCGCGTCGTTGAAAAGATGGCGCGCGGCCTCGCCATATTTGTCGTCGTGCAGGATGCGCGGGTAAGCGCCCTTGAGCTCCCAGGTCTGGAAGAACGGCGTCCAGTCGATATAGCGGGCAAGCTCGGCGAGGTCGTAATTGCGGAACGCGCGCGTGCCGAGGAAGGTCGGGCGCGGCGGCGCGTAGGCCGCCCAATCGAGCTTAAGGTGATTGGCGCGGGCTTGCGCCAGCGTGGTACGGCTTTTCTCTGCCTGACCGCGGGCGTGCGAGGCAGCCATATTCGCATATTCCTCGCGCACCCGCGCGATCGCCTTGGGCCGCTCCTCGGGCGACATCAGGCCCGAGACGACGCCCACCGCCCGGCTTGCGTCATTGACATAGATGGCCTGGCTGCGGTGATAGTTCGGGCTGATCTTCACCGCGGTGTGCACGCGGCTCGTGGTGGCGCCGCCGATCAAGAGCGGCAAGTCGAAGCCCTCGCGCTCCATCTCGGCCGCGACATGGCACATCTCGTCGAGCGACGGCGTGATCAGGCCGGAAAGGCCGATGATGTCGGCCTTTCGCTCGCGGGCGGTATCGAGGATCTTCTGCGTCGGAACCATGACGCCGAGATCGATCACCTCGTAATTGTTGCATTGGAGCACGACGCCGACGATGTTCTTGCCGATGTCGTGCACATCGCCCTTGACGGTCGCGAGCACGATCCGGCCGGCGGGTTCGCCCTGCGCCAGTCCGAGATCCTGCTTCTCCTTCTCCATGAAGGGCATGAGATAGGCGACCGCCTGCTTCATCACGCGGGCGGACTTGACCACCTGCGGCAGGAACATCTTGCCGGCGCCGAACAGATCGCCGACCACGCTCATGCCCGCCATCAGCGGGCCTTCGATGACATGCAAGGGGCGCGCGGCCTTGGCGCGGGCCTCCTCGGTGTCCTGCTCGACGAAGCTGCCGATGCCGTGCACGAGAGCATGGGTCAAGCGCTCCTCGACCGGCTTGTCGCGCCAGGCAAGATCGACTTCGCGCTTCTGCGCGCCGCCGCCGCGGTAACGCTCCGCCGCCTCGAGCAAGCGGTCAGTCGCGTCGGCGCGGCGATTGAGGATGACATCCTCGACGAGATCGCGGAGCTCCGGGTCGATGTCGTCATACAGCGCGAGCTGGCCTGCATTGACGATGCCCATATCCATACCGGCTCGGATCGCGTGATAGAGGAACACCGAATGCATCGCCTCGCGCACCCGCTCATTGCCGCGGAAGGCGAAGGAAAGGTTCGACACGCCGCCTGAGACATGGACATGCGGCAGCTCGGCCTTGATGCGCCTTGTCGCGTCGATAAAGGCGCGACCGTAATCGCTATGCTCCTCGATGCCGGTGGCGACGGCGAAGATATTGGGATCGAAGATGATGTCTTCGGGCGGGAAGCCGACCTTCTCAGTGAGGAGCTTATAGGCGCGTTTGCAGATTTCGAATTTGCGCTCCGCCGTCTCGGCCTGGCCCCGCTCATCGAAGGCCATCACCACCACGGCGGCGCCATAGCGGCGAACCTTCTTGGCGTGCTCCAGGAACGGCCCCTCGCCTTCCTTCATGCTGATCGAGTTGACCACGGACTTGCCTTGCACGCATTTCAGCCCGGCCTCGATCACCGACCATTTCGAGGAGTCGATCATGATCGGCACGCGGGAGATATCGGGCTCGGCGGCGAGCAGATTGAGGAAGGTCACCATGGCGGTTTCGGAATCGAGCATGCCCTCGTCCATGTTGACGTCGAGCATGTTGGCGCCGTTCTCGACCTGCTGGCGCGCGACTTCAAGCGCGGCCGCGTAGTCGTTTGCCTCGATCAGCTTGCGGAACTTGGCGGACCCGGTGACGTTGGTCCGCTCGCCCACCATGACGAAATTTTGCGCGCCGTTGGTCACGTCATTCACCCATACACGAAGGGCTCGAGGCCGGAGAGGCGCATCTTGTGCGGAACCTCGGGCACGCGCCGCGGCGGATATTTGGCGACGGCGTCGGAAATGGCGCGGATATGCTCCGGCGTGGTGCCGCAACAGCCGCCGACGATATTGATGAGGCCATCCTTGGCCCATTGCTCAAGCAGCCCCGCCATGTGCTCCGCCGTCTCGTCATATTCACCCATCTCGTTGGGCAGCCCCGCGTTCGGATAGACGCTGATCAGCGTATCGGCCACCGCGCCGATCTCGGCGACGGAGGGACGGAGCTGCTCGGCGCCGAAGGAGCAATTCAAGCCGACCGAAAACGGCTCGAGGTGCTTGAGCGAATACCAGAAGGCTTCCGGCGTCTGACCCGACAGATTGCGCCCGGAGAGATCGGTGATGGTGTCCGACAGCATGATCGGCAGGCGCACACCCATCTCGTCGAACGCTTGTTCCACCGCAAAACCTGCCGCCTTGGCGTTCAGCGTATCGAAGATGGTCTCGATCAGGATGATATCCACGCCGCCCTCGATCAGGCCGCGAGCCTGCACCGCATAGGCATCGACCAGCGCATCGAAGCTCACATTGCGGAAGCCCGGATTGTTCACGTCGGGGGAGATCGACGCAGTGCGGTTGGTCGGGCCGATGGCGCCGGCGACGAAGCGCGGCTTGTTCGGCGTCCTCGCCGTCCAGGCGTCGGCCGCTTCGCGCGCCAGCTTGGCGGCAGCGACGTTCAGCTCACGCGCGATGTCCGCCAAGCGATAATCGGATTGCGAGATCGACTGGGAATTGAAGGTGTTGGTTTCGATGATGTCGGCGCCGGCCTCCAGATAAGCGTTGTGGATCGCGCTGATGATCTCCGGCTGGGTCAACACGAGGAGATCGTTGTTGCCCTTGAGATCGTGACCATGGTCCTTGAAGCGCGCGCCCCGATAACCTGCCTCGTCGAGTTTGTAGCGCTGGATCATGGTGCCCATCGCGCCGTCGAGGATCAGGATGCGCTGCTTGGCCTCACTCTTCAGCGCGGCAATGCGTTCTTCGCGGGTCATTGCGCGACCTCTACCTTCGTCGGCGCCTCGGTCGCGACGGGCCGCAGCCCCAGCAGATGGCAGGTGGCGTAGACGAGGTCGGCGCGGTTCAGCGTGTAGAAATGAAACTCGGTGATGCCACGGTCGACCAAGGCCAAGACTTGTTCGGCGGCGACCGCCGCGGCCACCAGATACCGCGTGTCCTGATCATCGTCGAGGCCTTCAAATCGGTGGCCGAGCCAGTCGGGCACGCTGGTGCCTGAGCGCGTGGCGAAGCCCGACACCTGCTTGAAATTATGGATGGGAATGATGCCCGGCACGATCGGGATGGTGATGCCGCGCGCGCGCACCCGGTCGAGAAAGCGGAGAAACACCTCATTGTCGAAGAAGAACTGAGTGATGGCGCGGGTCGCGCCAGCGTCGATCTTGGCCCAGAGCATGTCGATATCGGCATCGACCGACGGCAATTCCGGGTGCTTCTCGGGATAGCACGCCACGGAGATCTCGAAAGGAGCGATGGCCTTGATGCCGGCCGTGAGATCGGCGGCGTTGATATAGCCGCCAGGTGTTGGCGTGTAACGGGCGCCTACGCCGCCGGCCGGATCGCCGCGCAGCGCCACGATATGCCGCACGCCGATCGCCCAATAATCCCGGATGACGGCATCGACCTCATCGCGCGTCGCGTCCACGCAGGTGAGATGGGCGGCGGGCGTAAGGCAGGTCTCTTTCAGGACGCGTGCAACAGTCGCGTGGGTGCGCTCGCGGGTGGAACCGCCAGCGCCATAGGTCACCGAGACGAAGTTCGGATGCAGCGGCTCGAGGCGCCGGATGGCGCGCCACAGCGTCTCTTCCATGGCTGCCGTCTTGGGCGGAAAGAACTCGAACGATACGTCGATGTCGCCAGACCCTAGGAAGCGGCTCTTGCGGTCGGGGGATGTGAGCATCACGCAGCAAACTCCACATTGGCCTTTTTCTTCTTCTCGCCTGCCGCCCCGGGCTTGGCGCCCAGCCATAGCGAGACGGTGAGCTTGTCAGGTGTGACATCGGCAGAAGGCGCCAGGTCACGCTGGCGCTCGACCTTCACGCCGGCGTCGGCCAGCCAGCGCTTGAGCTGATCCCGGGAGAAGCCAAGGCGGCGATGCGCCGACTGCTCGCGCAGGAATTCGAGCTCATGGGGAGCGAAGTCGACCACCAGCAGCTTACCGCCGGGCTTGAGCAAGCGCGCCGCCTCAGCGATTGCCCCGGCCGGATCGTCGAGGAAATGCAAGACCTGATGCAGGAGTATGGCATCCGCGCTGCCGTCGGGAAGCGGCACGTTGTAGAGATCGCCATGGCGGGCCTGGGCGTGAGCGAGCCCGGCGCGCTCGAGTTTCATGCGGGCATAAGTCAGCATGTCGTGACTGAGATCGAAGCCGAGCGCGCGGGATGCGCGGGGAGCGAACAGCTCCAGCATGCGCCCCGTGCCGGTGCCGAGATCGACCAGAAGCGAAAAGGGACCGGGCCCGAGCGCCTCGTCCATGGCGGCCTCGACTTCTTTCTCGGCGACATGCAGCGCGCGGATCTTGTCCCATTCTCCGGCATGCTCCCGAAAATAGGTTTGCGCCGCTTCTTCCCTCGCCTTCTGCACGGCGGCGGCCCGCGCGCGGTTGCGGGCGAAGACGGGGTCTTGCGGATCGAGGCTCTCGACGATGGCGGCGGCGAGCGCCGCCTCGCCGCCTGTTTCGGCCAGACGGAAGAACACCCAGCTTCCCTCGCGGAAGCGTCCGATCAGGCCCGCCTCTGCCATCAGCTTGAGATGCCGGCTGATGCGCGGCTGGCTTTGGCCGAGGATCTGGGTCAGATCCTTGACGTTCAGCTCACTTTTGGCCAGCAGCGCGAGAATGCGGAGCCGCGTGGCCTCGCCCGCGGCTCGAAGGACGCTCAAGGCCTGCGAGCGAGAGAGACCCGATGCAGCCGGGTTTTTGGCACCCACATCTGACATAAAGATATGTTTATACGTCTTTCACAGGTTTGGCAAGGTTGCCGACCTTCGTGCACTCGCTGAGCGCTAAGCGGACTGGTCATATGCACGTATTACTTGTAAATTTTCCACACCTATTTGCTTGGTTGTAGTCTCATGGTCGGCTCTCGGGGTGGGGAATGGGCGTGATCAATCGCAAGTATTTTCTTCGACCAAACTCGATCCCGTCTCTTTGGCAGTAAGTTCTCGGCTCCCCAAGTCGAGGGGCTCAACACCATTCTCGATGTCTGGGAGAGAGACTACGCCGCGAAGGACGACCGATGGCTCGCATACGCGCTCGCCACCGCCATCACGAGACTGCCTTCACCATGCTGCCGATCCATGAGAAGGGCGGTCCGAAATATTTCTTCTCCAGGTACGACAAAGACGGCGATCGGCCCAAAGTGGCGGCGAAGCTTGGCAATACCGAGAAGGGCGACGGCATTCGCTTTCACGGGCGCGGCTACGTTCAGCTAACCGGCCGTAGCAACTACGGCAAGGCCAAGACGCTTGTGGGCGCGGATTTGGTGGGCACGCCGGACTTGGCCTTGAATCCGGCCATCGCCGGCAAAATTCTTTTCACCGGGATGGAGACGGGCCTCTTCACCACCAAGAAGTTTGGCGACTATTTCAACAAGACGGCCGAGGACTGGCTCAACGCTCGCAGGATCATCAACGGACTCGACTGTGCGCCGCAGATTGCCGACTACGGCAACGCTTCTGCGGCGCGATCAGCTACACGACCGCCTGAGCCGAGCCCCTACCCGCGCGCGAATTTCTTGTACTTGATGCGCTTCGGGATGATGGCGTCGTCGCCGAGACGGCGCTTCTTATCCTCCTCATAGGATTCGAAATTGCCCTCGAACCATTCGACGTGGCTGTCGCCTTCGAAAGACAGAATGTGGGTGGCGATGCGGTCGAGGAAGAAGCGATCGTGGCTGATGATCACGGCGCAGCCGGGGAAGTCCTCAAGCGCCGCTTCCAGCGAGGACAGAGTCTCGACGTCGAGGTCGTTGGTGGGCTCATCCAGCAGGATCAAATTGGCCCCTGATTTCAGCATCTTGGCGAGGTGGACGCGATTGCGCTCACCGCCCGAGAGCTGACCCACTTTCTTCTGCTGGTCGGGCCCCTTGAAGTTGAACGAGCCGACATAGGCGCGGGACGGCACCTCGCGCGCGCCGAGCTTGATCACGTCGTTGCCGCCGGAGATCTCCTCGAAAACGGTCTTCTTGCCGTCGAGCGTATCGCGGGACTGATCGACATAGCCGAGCTTCACCGTGTCGCCCACGCGGATCGCGCCGTTGTCCGGCTTGTCTTGGCCAGCGATCATGCGGAACAGCGTGGTCTTGCCGGCGCCGTTCGGTCCAATCACGCCGACGATGCCACCGGGCGGCAGCTTGAAGGACAGATCGTCGATGAGGAGCGTATCGCCGAAGCCCTTGGCGATGTGGTCGGCCTCGATGACGATGTCGCCGAGCCGGGGGCCCGGCGGGATGGTGATCTGCGCCTTGCCGGTCTGATCGCGGGCGGCGTCCGCCAACAGCTCGCCATAAGCGCGGATACGGGCTTTGGACTTCGCCTGGCGCGCCTTGGGGCTCGCCCTGATCCAGTCGAGCTCGCGCTGAAGCGTCCGCTCCTTCGCAGCGTCCTGCTTGCCTTCGACCGCGAGCCGCTTCTGCTTCTGCTCGAGCCATGAGGAATAGCTGCCGTGATAGGGGACGCCGGCCCCGCGATCGAGCTCGAGCGTCCATTCGGTGATGTTGTCGAGGAAATACCGGTCATGGGTGACCATGACCACGGTGCCGGGATAGGCGCGCAAGTGATGCTCGAGCCACGCCACGCTTTCGGCATCGAGATGGTTGGTGGGCTCGTCGAGCAGGAGGATGTCGGGCTTAGACAGCAGCAAGCGGCACAACGCCACGCGGCGCTTCTCGCCGCCGGAGAGCGTATCGACCTTGGCGTCGCCGGGCGGGCAGCGGAGCGCCTCCATGGCCTGCTCGACCTGGGCATCGAGGTCCCACAGTCCCTGGCTGTCGATCTCGTCCTGGAGCGCCGCCATCTCGTCGACGGTTTCGTCGGAATAGTTCACGGCGAGCTCGTTATAGCGGTCGAGCTTCGCCTTCTTCTCGGCGACGCCCTCCATGACGTTGCCAATGACGTCCTTGGCGGGATCGAGCTTCGGCTCCTGAGCCAGATAGCCGACGCTGACGCCGGCGGCGGCCCAGGCCTCGCCCAGAAACTCGGTCTCCTCCCCCGCCATGATACGCAATAGCGTAGACTTGCCCGCGCCGTTGACGCCGACCACGCCGATCTTGGCGCCAGGGAGGAAGGCGAGGGTCACGTCCTTGAGTACCTGCTTGCCGCCCGGATAGGTCTTGGACAGCTTGTTCATCACATAGACATATTGCGGGCTGGCCATGGGTCTCCCGAGGTCGCGTGGGTTCGGTGTTGGAAGTTAAGTTGAGCTTCTAGTCAATTGGCGCGCGGAACTCAATCCGCGGCGGCAGCGGAGGGTTCAACTCGCCGAGCGCATCTCAGATTGGCGAGGGAGCACCTTCAAACGTATGGTTTGCCTTGTTGGAAAAGTGCACGCACTTGAGCGGTCGATTTTTTGGTCTGCAGCTGATAGTGCGGCGCGTCGGGGAATGACGACCAATCGCCGCCCCATTCCAAATTAGGCACCCGAGCTTTTACGACCCCAGCGAGGTCCGCATAGGCCTGTCGTTCCTTTTTCGTGTTGCCTGCGTAGTAGTGTCCGTTCTCGAAGATGCCGACATCCCAGGCAATTCCAAAATTGTGATTGCTCTGTCCGCCCCGGGCTTTCGTCACCGGCTTGCGATTCATCTCCACGGTTCGGCCTATTGCGAACAGCGCGTTCTGCTCGTCGTAGGTGCGCGTCCCCGAAATGATTCGATATGTCAGGTTCCCTTTCGGGACTGCGTTCATGAATTCCCGCGCCTTGGACTGTGCAGCGGGGAGCAGAGTCGCAATGTTGTCTTCGGTTCGCTTGTCGAACGCCCCCAGGCTCGCCTTGATCCTTTCTAACTCGGCATCGAATTTGGCGTCTGCTTCGTCCATCGCCTTGTTCCACTTGCCGTCGAGAGGCCCGTTGTAGAAGCCGCTAGTCTTGAGGATGCGTTGCAAGAATAGAATGTCTTTCTTGAACAATGGCGCGCTCATGGTCTTCCCCTCCGAGAAAGCCGACAAACCCATTGCACTAAAAGAGCTGCGGCAGGCATTCTTTCAGGAGCATGGCCAACGCATCGAGCGGGTTCTCCTTGATCGGCTCGATCTCGGCAAGCGCCGCGGCGAAGCTCTCCGGCGTCAACGCGGCGATGGGCAGCACGCGGCACCAACCCTTGTTGACGAGGAAGTTCCGATAGGCTGTCTCCTCATCGGTGAAGCGATGAGCGGCGGGCGCCACGCCGACCACCGGCAGCCGCGCCGACACGGCCTCGGAGATCATGGTGCTGGAATCCTCGGTGCAGACGATCACCTCCGCCTTGCCAAAGACTTCCGGCAGCGTGCCGGGACCGGCGCCGCGGTAATCGATGAAGCGGCCAACCACGCTCTGATCCTTGGCGAGTTCACCGATCATATCGCCGACGAAGTCGGGCGTCCGCCGCGAGGTGGAGATGAGCCAGCGCGTGCCCCAATCCTTGGACACCGCTTTCGCAAAATCGAGCAGCCGCTCCCATTCATTGCGCCGGTAGCGGAAGGGCCCGGCATTGCCGCCAATCAGCAGCCCGCCAAGGCGAGGCCTATGTTCAGGCCCATAGCGCGGCACGCTCGCGGGACGACCGAGCGCATCGGGGTCGATGGCCGAAGGCTTGAGCACGACCATGTGTCTCTGGCTCCCCGCATCGCGGTCATAGGACGAGATGACGAGGCTGAAATTCTCAGGCTCCAATCCCCGCAGCAGCGACCCACAATAAATGTTCGGCACGCCGAGCAGCCGCGTCACGCAAATATTAGGCATTTGCGTCTCGCCGCCGGCGGAGACCACGAGATCGGCGCGCGGCAGCGCCTCGGCGTCAATGCGATAGGCCATGCGCAGCATGCGCGGCGGATAGAAGCTCTCGGCGTTGATGCGCCGGCGCAGCCAGCGGGTCGGCGCGATCCAGCGGCGCTTGACGGCGAGGCGCGTGACCTCCACGGCGCGCAGGCGCTCAATTGCCGCGATGAGGCCTTCGGCGAGGTGGTAATGACCAGGCCTCGTGTCGGCGAGGAGAATGACTTTAAGCGGCGTCACAGTGCTTGGGTTCTGGCTGGTCGCGGCTGATGAGAAGCGTGCCTCGCGTCATAGCGCAGGCCTTGTCCGCGTTCCAACTGTCCTTTGCCGCTTGGCAAAGCCGGATTGGCTCAGCACAATTGCCGGCTAACAGGACAAGGAGCTGGACGTGGCGGAACAGGCGGCAAATTTGCGGGCGGATCTCATCTTGAAGGCGATGATCGCCGAGGCGGCCGCCGACGGCGCGCTCGACGAAAGAGAGATCGGCCTCATCCAGCAAATCTATCAGGACCAGGCGGGGAAGCCGATCACCGCCGACGAGATCACCCGCGCCGCCGAGGCGAATGCGCGAAGCGGCATCTTGGCGGAGCTCACGGCGGCGGCTCCCAGTCTCGACCGCGAGACCAAGGAGGAGATCATCCGCGCGACCTACCTGGTGCTGCTGGCCGACGATCGCATCGCCGGCGAGGAGCGCAAGAAGCTCCAGGACATCGCCGCGGCGCTCAGCGTGCCCGAGATCCATTTCGGGGCGATCCTGGAAGACCTCGCTATCTGGCTGGCGGGACAGAAGTCGAGATGATCGTTTCTCACGAGCACAAATTCATCTTCCTCAAGACCAAGAAGACGGCTGGAACGAGCATCGAGCTTGCCATAAGCCAGCTGTGCGGGCCGGACGACATCATCACGCCGCTCACTGAAATCGACGAGGCGCTCCGCGTGGGCGGACGCGGCGCGCAGAATTTGCGGCTGCATGGCTGGTGGGGTTCCCCGCGGCCGCTCCTGAAGCGCCGCTGGTTCAAATTCACCGCCGAGGATTACGGCTTCTACAGCCACATGCCGGCGGCGCAGGCCCGCGCGCGTCTCGACGAGAAAATCTGGCGGAGTTATTTCAAGTTCGCCTTCGACCGCAACCGGACCGGCAAGTCTCGTTCTATCATCACCGCTACCGGCACGAGAAAGCGCCGCCCTCCTTCGCCAGCTTCATGCATCAGGACCGCCACGCGCGGATCAACAATTACGACATCTATGCGATCGACGGCGACGTCTCGGTGGATTTCGTCGGGCGCTACGAGAGCCTCGCCGACGACCTCAAGATCGCGCTCGGCCATGTCTGGCTTAAGCCGGCCGCGGAGCTGCCGCGGGCTAAGACTATTTTCCGCCGCGGCAACGCCCCTTATCGGGAGTATTACGATGAGGCCACCCCCGATATCGTGGCGCGCTGGTACGCGCGCGAGATCGAACTCCTCGATTATGCGTTCTGAACGCCGGCCACATGATCATCTCGCATCAGCATAAATTCATTTTCCTCAAGACCAAGAAGACGGCCGGCACGGCCATCGAGGCGGCGCTGTCGGAACTCTGCGGGCCTCTCGACGTGATCACGCCCTATCGCGCGGAAAGCGAAGAGGACCGCAAAGGCCGGGCGCCGCAGAATTATCGCATCGATCATCCGCTGAAGCCGAAGCGGCCGCTGTGGCGAAGGCTGCTCGGCCGCCCGGAACGCTATTACCACCCAAGCGTCGGCTATTATGAGCACATGCCTGCCGCGCTGGTGCGCGCCTATGCCGGCGAGGAGATTTGGCGGAGCTATTTCAAATTCGCCTTCGACCGCAACCCTTGGGACCGGCAGGTCTCCTGGTATTTCTACAAGACGAAGTCGAAAGGGCGGCGCCCGAGCTTCGAGCACTTCATGAAGATGCGCCGCCGCGCCTACGTGGACAATCACGAGATCTACATGCTGGACGGCGCGCTCGCGGTCGATTTCCTCGGCCGCTACGAAGACCTCGACGCGGATCTGAACAAGGCGCTTCAGATGATTGACGTCGGCCGTCAATTGTCGGTGCCACAGTCGAACGTCACGCCCCACAAGGCGGAGCGGCAAGACTATCGGAGCTATTACACGCCCGAGACCGCGGCGCTGGTCGCTGAGTGGTATGCGCCGGAGATCGCGCTGCTCGGCTACAGTTTTTAGCGCCCTGCAGCCTACCCATGTCATGCCCAGACTTGATCCGGGCATCCATGCCGCTACGGAGCCGCGTGTTGAAGCGCCAATGGAATGGATTGCCGGGTCAAAGCCCGGCAACGACGCGTTTCAGTGTCACTGGGCTTCCTTGCGCCCGGCCATGTGCTTGAGATAGGCGACAATGAGGTCGATGTCGTGGTCGCTTAATTGTCCGACCCGAAGCCGGTCATCTTCTGCGCCGGCCAGGTCCGCACCGATTTCGGATCGCGGATCAGCCTGTGCAGCGCGACCGCCGTCATGTACTCGGTCGGGTTCATAGGCAGATTGAGATCGGGCCCGACGTCGGACGCCCCGGCCCCATTCAATTTGTGACAGGGCAGGCACTGGGCGACATAAACGGCCTGGCCGGCACGGGCCGGGTCGTCCACGGCCAAGCTCGCATCGACCGCAAGCTGTGGCCAGCGCGACGCGGGCTGCTCCCGGCTCACCAGCTTCGCCGCCTGATAGGCCCAATACTCGCTTCTGACGTTCTTAAGATCGGTGCCCGTCCAAACGATGTAGAACGGCCCGGCGGTATAGTCCTTGCCCGAGATCTTGGGCCAAGGCTTATCGGCCGGCTCGATGGCAAGCCAAGCGATCCCCTTGCCTGGATCGGTGTTGAGCACGAGGTCGAGCGGCAGTTGCGCGGCGAAGCCGTCGACAGCAACCGCCTCGATCACGCTGTCCGGCGGAACTGTGAGACCGGCGAGCAGCGAAGCGACTGGCACGGCGCGATAGGTCATCGGACCGCCATAGGTGGCGTCCTTCGCCACCTTGATCGTGGGCCTCGGGCATGGCCAACATCGCATCCCGCGTGAAGGTCCTAGCCTCCCCGCCGACAGCAATATCGAGGGACGGCTCGGCGGCGCGCGCAAGGCTCGTCGTCAGCAACAGGAGACAACTGAGGATCAAGGCCCGCATCAATGTTCCTTCGCGTACTCACCCCACATCCGCTAACCCAGCGGCTCAGTTGAGGCGAATGACCTGCCTTAATTTGCGGCAAAAGTCATGCTTTGGTCCGCAGAGCGGTTGGGAACCGCCGCTGCCGAGCTTGCCCCTTCGTATTTGGGCGAAAATCGGCAGACCGCCTGTAGGGGGAAGGGGCGAATGTTGATTTTCGCGAGGCTTGGCCTTCGCGGCCGCCAAGTCTGGCCGGTGGCGGTCACGCTTCTTTCACTAGCCTCCTTGCTGAGTGGTTGCGCTTCACGCCCCGCAGTCGGTGCGCTGCTCGCAAATTATCAAGTGAGCGCAGGAGCCAAGAACCATACCATCCTAGTGGCAACAACTCGCGCGAGAGACCCGCGACCAGGGACGTATTTCGGTGGCGAAAGATCCCAGTCCGTCAACTATGCAACGTTGACCGTGGCTGTGCCGCCAACTCATGTGCCGGGCAAGATTGAATGGCCGTCTCGGGCACCAGGTAACCCGATGACAGATTTCGTCGTGCGGGACGGTTCATATCTTGATAGCGAAAGGGGCTTCGTCAAAGCCCTCAATGCACAATTGGCCATGCGTCCGCCCGGACGGCGCAAGGTGCTCGTTTTCATCCATGGTTACAATACGACGTTCCCGGAAGGGCTGTATCGCTTCACGCAAATCGTGGATGACGCAAATGCGCCTGCCGTTCCCGTCCTTTTCACCTGGGCCTCGCGCGGACACCTGACGGATTATGTCTACAACTCCAACAGTGCGACGGCGGCACGCGATGAACTCGAGCATACTCTGCGTTTGGTCTTTGCAAGTAATGCCGACGAAATCAACATTCTCGCGCACTCCATGGGCAACTGGGTGACAGTCGAGGCTCTTCGCCAGATCAAGATCTCCGCCAACAAACCCGCTGTGAGTAAGTTAGGGGCGGTCGTCCTGGCTGCCCCGGATATCGACATCGATGTGTTCAAATCGGAGATGCGTCGGTTCGGCAAACCACGAAAGCCCTTTTTTGTCATCGTGTCCCGCGACGATAAAGCACTACGGTTTTCTGACTTTATTGCGGGCGGCAAAGCGCGCCTCGGATCGTATACCAACGATGCGGAGCTTACGGCGCTCGGCGCGATCGTTATCGATCTAACAGACGTCAAAGCCAACGATCCCAGCAACCACGCGAAATTTGCACAACTCGCCGAGATTGCACCAGAGATGAGGCAGGTCTTGGAAGGGGGTGTTGCGACTGAGGGGCAATCTGTAAAAGGGCAAGGAACGCTTGCCTCAGTAATTGAAGGTCCGGGGGGCCTCGGTGCGCCTATCCGGATAATTCGTGCTGGCCAATAAATTGTAGCGTGCAGGCATCAGTTTGGGGTAAGCGAAATGTCTGCTTCTGGCACGAAGCGGAAGTCAGACGCCTCCACAGGATATGTCCGCTAAACGGCGCGAAGCGGACCTCAGCCCGCATAATGTCGCACGTCAAAATGGGCGTGTGAACCTCAACACGACACAACAGCTTCTGGTCTCACACCCGAGCTAGAAACTCATCACGCCCTAAACTGGCTAAATGGCGTCCGTATCTCGCCCCCGGCGAGCGAGCGACGATCATGATCGTCGCCGCCGACAGACGGCAAGCGCGCGTGATCCTGCGATCATCAAAGGCATCCTGTCCTCTGTCCCAATGTTGGCACAGACGGTAGAAGCTGAGCGCGCCGAGGCGGTCGAGCTTACCGGCAATGTCGTCATCGAAGTTCACACCGCCTCTTCAGAACAGTGCGCGGTTATAGCATCGGCGCGGCGCTTTCGACGAGATGGCTTTTTGGAAAACCGACGAAGCCGGTTCCGATCCGGACCACGAGATTATCGCGCCATCAAGCCTGCATGACGACGATTCCCGGCGCGATGATGCTATGCGCAAGCATCGCCTTACGTCAAGGAAGGGCGTGCTTTGGGAGAACTATCACCGCTACTTCGGGCAAGAAGGCTCGGCTCTCGTTTGGCAAGCGGACACGCGGCGTATGAACCCGACTGTGCGCCAAACCGACATCGACGCCGAATACGAGAAGGACCCAGCCTCTGCCGCGGCCGAGTACGGCGCTCAGTTCAGAACCGATATCGAGTCCTTCGTCTCCCGCGAGGCGGTCGAGGCCTGCATTGTCCGGGGCGTTCACGAGCGAGGATATCTTAGCGGCAACTAGTTACTCTGCCTTTGTCGATCCGGCTGGCGGTTCCGGCAGCGACAGCATGGCGATTGCCATCGCTCACAATGAACAAGGGACCGCCATCCTCGAGCTGATCCGCGAGGTCAAACCTCCGTTCAGCCCCGAGGGCGTCGTGCAGGAATTCTGCGACCTCCTCCAAGAGCTATCACGTCCGAAAGATCCGAGGCGACCGCTACGCAGGCTCCTGGCCAGCCGAGCAGTTCGCCAAGCGCGGTATCAAATATGAACCGTCGCCCTGACCCCAAGGGCGTGCTCTATCTCAACATACTACCATTGCTGAACAGCGGGCAAGATTAGGCTGCTCGACAACAAGCGTCTTGGTTGCCCAACTGATCGGCCTGGAGCGCAACACAGCACGAGGCGGACGCGACTCAATCGACCACGCCCGAGATGCTCATGACGACGTGGCGAACGCCGCAGCCGGTGCCTTGCTCGCGGCGACGGCGAAGAAGCCGAGGATCCGGCAAGGCACCATCGATGTACATGGCTTCGTTCACTACCGCGATGAGGAGCCGGAGCGCCCGCGCCTCCGCATCGTCACGATATCTGAGAAAGAAGATCTTCGGCGGAGGGGTCTTCTCTGAGGTCAATGATCTCGTGAGAGGAATGCAAAATGAATGACAAAGAGTTTTTGGGCTTCAGCTGCGAATGAGGATCGTGCCGCACCAGGTTGGGCTGGCCCGCCCCCGAGTATCTGCACTGGCAGCGCCTGCACGCGGCCGCCAACGAAGCGCGTGAGCGGGTGAGCAAAGCTACATGCAGATGGACGAGATCGATCGCGATGCCGATCTTTCCCGCGATGGCAAATACCGCCAGCGCAGTAAGACTGCGGCTCAAGCGATTGCCGACTTCGAGGCATCGAAAACGCTGGCGCGTGCGCGTGAGACGGTAGAGCTTGCGATGGCCAAGCATCCGGTCGAGCAGAACGTCTCGCCCGAGATAGCCAAAGCCAGGGATGCCACGCTGAAGGCCATGAAAGAGGCTGAGCAGGGCTGGCGAAGGGCGATCGATAAGATCGCCGAGCGTGCCAGTCAGACCAAAGGTCCCAATACGCGGCGATAACTCCTTCTCCACTCGTCAGAAGGGTACTGGCTGTGGCGAAGAGGTCAAGGCTGCAGGTTAGTGCCATCGGTGTTGACGGGTGGATCACGTGGCGCGATGAAGAGCCGGTACGCCCGCGCATTCGCGTCCAGCGCTGCGGTCAAGCATCAATGTAGCAATGCTGTCGTTATCGAGGACTGCGGCAATGTCGTCGTTGTGCGCTGCAATTTGAAGTGGGGTCTCGCTGCAAATTGAAGCAAGTCAAAGTCGGGGATGCCTCCTATTCGGCGACCCACTGACTAAGAAATCCCCGCTCCTGCTTCCATACAAGTGATGGTTCCGCTGCATTCTCGCATTCCGCTTCTAATGGGTCACGGAGCATCTGGAACTCTGCGTCGAAAATCAGGCCCAGGCTCCAGCAGAAGGTCTTCTTCTCTCCCAGTAGGCGGTTCTTCATCGAAATCGAGATGTCCGCGAAGACAACCTCAAGCGGGCGGCCCTTCCAGTCGGCGGTCCCATAGTCTGCGATCTTGTCATCTAAGGCCCCTTGAGCTCCTGCAGGCGGGGTGCCGCGCGAACCAGCTTGTACTGCAGCTCCTCCGAGTCTGCGCCCAAGTCTCCTTGTCATGATTAGTACCTTGATCGCGTTCTCGATCTCCTCAGCCCGAGCTCGTGCCTGTGGCCCATGCTGGGCTCTGAGCTCAGCCTCCCGCCGCTCCTTCTTTTCGCGGTCGGCCTGGTCCTGCTTCTTTTTTCGGCGTCAGCTTCTGCCTTTTGTTGCGCCTAATCCTGTGCTAGCCGGGCTAGCCTGTCCTTCTCACGACGGATTTCGTCAGCTCGATCCGCAACCTGTTTGGGCTCGAACCACAGAGGGACGACGGAAACGGGAACGTTGTCCCGCCGGAAACTCTGGATGGCATCGGAAAGGTCCGATCGACGGGCATAGATCGCGCCGCACTGGCCGCGCTTCGCAGCGATGAATCCGTCTCCGACCGTCGTTCTAAGGACCTCAGGTGCCGCATTGAGGAATCGAAGAAGTACCTTCCTCTGGTCGTTAATTAGTGCTCGATGGGCGTCTTCTTGCTCCGCGGTGGTCATACAGATCACGGCTGAACCGTTGTCGATCTTGATCAAGCCGTAGCCCTCTGAGGTTCCAGCCAGCATATTATTCTCGATCTCGGTAGCCCGAACCTCCCAAGCCTTTGTTGATTTCTCAAACTCTTCGTTAGTTAGGGTCTTGAGTTCCTGAAAAGTGCCGCTCTCGACCAGGTCTAGCAGCGGCGCCAAGTAGCTCCGCGGCTGTTTCAACAGTTCGCCGCGCATCGCGATCAGCACGTCCGGCTTTGTAGGTCGGCTTCTGGGCAAGGGGATGGATCCAAGCGAACCGTGTCCAGCTTATAGCCGCTCAAGATGTCCTCTACCTGTGCCGCCTCAATCTTTCCGGCCGCTGAATGCAGGACACATGCATCAGCCTGTTGCCCCTCGAATACGATGTCGCCGTGAATATTTCGCGCCACGTGTGGTGCCTTCCCACTCGCGTTGAAGACCAAGATCCAGTCGGTCGACTCGCCGTCCAACAAAAAGCGATTCCGGTCCGTCTTGACGAGTTCTGTTATGGCTGCGTTGTAGGTGTCCGTAAGGCCCCTTTCGGAAACGATCTTCTTGAGGCGATCGTTGAGGTTAGTCAGGGTCGACAGATCAGGATCTCGCGGCGCGAGCGCGCTCTCGTACTCTTGTAGTAGTGCCGCAAGGGCTTCGGTGCTCGGCAAAGTCCCGTTCTGGGCGATCTGATCTCGAAGAAACCGCTGATGCTTTTTTGCGAGGCTTACTGCTTTGTCGAGTTTCTGAATCTCATCTTTTTTGTGCTTATCGATCTGGGTCTGGAGGAAGTCGGGGAAGCCAGAGACTGTATCCATTCGGCGCTTGAGTGCTTGTGTGGTGGTCTGGATCGCGGGAATGTCATCATTGTCGGTCGCTGACCTGAGCCTCAAACCCTCTTGGGCAACTGACGCAATGTCCGGTGTCTCAGGATGGAGCTTCAGATAGAGATCCACATCGTCGACGAATGTCTTCCCCTCATCAACGATCCGGGCGCGCTCGACCGGGGGGATCGGCTCAGGCGGGACGTCAACGTACTTTTCAGAAACCCACCCGGGCATTCCGTTCAACAGCTCAACCTGTTGCCATCTGTCCTTTGATTGACCGACTTTCAACAGTGTTCCCTCAGGAAGCCGTCGTAGTTCCTTTGACGAGGTTGACGGACCTGTCCTCAGGCTGAGATAGTCAGTGCTGGGGTCCGACAGTCCTCTAACTTGACCTCGGAAACCGGCAATGATCCCGTTAGCCGGTGTAGTGCGGAGGAGAGCGTAGCGCAGAAGGTCGGAGCTGGACCCGATCCTATCCCCGTCAACAGACCAGATCAGCGTCTCAAATTTTTCCCCGCTGCTGAGAAACGAGTCAGCCGGGATTGAGCTCCGTGAAATCAGTGAGTCCTTCAGGGGCCTCCCGTATTCTTTATTCAACCAGCCAATCGTAACGGCAAAGCTGCTGTTCGTAGACGTTTATCACCGTGCTAGGGACCTCCTTAACGTTGTCGGCGAACGTCCTCGGTGCTCGTCTCGTGTGCCCGCGCGAGATAGTCGTCCAGCCACTCGGCAGCGTCCGCGGAGACGGCTCTCGCTTCCGGCGGTTCTGGCCCGGTGAGTTGTTGGCCGCTATTTGCGGGGAAGTTTTGCTCGGGGAGAAGGCTTCGGGAGCCACGAGGCGAGTTGCGAGACGCTGAGTTCCGATCGTTGTCGACTCGATAATTGAGGATGAGACCGGGTTGCCTGTCAGGGAGTAGACTGGATAATTCTGTTCCGCTGAATACCGTAGGCTTAAGGAATAATCGACCAAATATCCTTTCCCTGTCGGAATACCAGACAGCAATTTCAGCCTGTCTTCTTCTGAAAGCTGTATTAGGTCAATCAATCCCCAATAAACAAGATGACTCTGATGCTGATCTCCTGGCAATTGTACTACAATATGCTGTCTTGGAGGACCAATAGATCGAGAAATACGCATGACATCGTTAGTAAACTTAGAAGCCAGTGAGACAAACCGGTTAGACTGATATGTAAATATATACCATAAAGAACCTGAATCTTGTTGAAAGGTAATAGTTAATCTATTTCTTAGCTGCCGTGTTATAGTTTCCTTATTGCAAACAATCATGTTCTGATAATCGCTATTTTCGCACTTGAATGACGACAGAGACCTCCGGCGGACGCTGGAGAAAAGCTTGTAATTATCAAGGGTTATTCTCTCTACAATTAGGCCGGATTGATCAGGGTTCGCTGCCTCAGCGCTGTTGAGCAGTGGGATTGCAGTCGCAGCGAGAAGTCCGGACACAGCAACCGTATTGCCGATAAAATGAAAAATTCATCGAACGTCTCCCGCAGTTCCTCCTTCGTAAAATATCCCGACGTCCTGGGGCGCTCTTCAGGAGAGTGGCTACGTTACAAAAATTACCGGTGCCGTCCTTGACCTAACTCAAGCCTCTGTTCACTCTTCTGCGCTAGAGCGGATTCGTATTATTCCTGGTCGTATCCGGCGGCTTTGAAGTAGTTACGCAGACCCATGTGTCGAAGAGGCCGATGAGCGACGATGGTGGACAGATGCATTGACGGTTCTGAACGGCATTCCAGAAGAGCCTTCAGCTTGGCGAAGGCGTTCTCGATCGGGTTGAAGTCCGGACTGTAAGGCGGCAGGTAGAGGAGCGTTGCGCCGGCGGCCTCGACGGCATCGGTTCCCCGACTATGTGGCCCTGGCCAACCCCAAGCCCCTGATGCTGCAGGAGACGCAAGGCCTTCTTGCCGACGACGAGGCAGTCGTGGCCTTCAACATCGGGGACAAGAAGAGCTATGCGTGGGTGGTGACGAGGACGGACTAGGACTGGGTGGAGATACTGGCCGACGCCAAGATGTTGGACGAGGAGATAAAGAAGCTTAGGCAGTCGCTCACATTTGAAACGGACGAGCTCTTCGACGCCGCCTTGTCCTATGCGGTCTACCAGCAGACCTTCGCCCCGATTTCAGAGAAGATTGTTGGCAAGACCGCTTGTCCGTCTTGGCCAACGGAGCACTCACCTCCATCCCCTTCGGCATCCTCATCGCGTCAGACCCGGAAGGTAAAAAGCTCAAGGACGAGGACTGGCTGATCAAGTCCTATGCCATCACCATCCTGCCCTCGATCTACAGCCTAAAGACGATGCGGGCGCAGGTGGCGACCGGCGAGGCCAAGAAGCCGATGATCGCCTTTGCCGACCCCGTCTTCTCCAAAAAAACCTATGACGAGGCAAAGGCGGAGCAGGTCGCCATGCGGAGCCTGTCGAGTTTCTATCGTGGGTCCGAGCTTGACCTGAGGTCCCTTGCGGAGGGCCTCCCCCGCTCCCCGGAACGCGCATCGAGGTGGAGACAATCGCTAAGAGCCTAGGAGTTGGTGCAGGGGACATTAAGCTCGGACCGGACGCGACCGTGACGGCGGTGAAGCACGTCCAAGCTCGACGATTACCGCATCGTCTATTTTGCCACCCACGCGCTCGTGGCTGGGGACCTACAAGCGTTCACCAAGGCGAAGGCTGAGCCAGCCCTGGTCTTCACCATCGCAGAGAAGCCGTCCGACCTCGATGACGGCCTGCTGCCGGCGAGCGAAGCTGCCGAGCTTAGGCTCAATGCGGACTGGGTTGTTCTGTCTGCCTGCAACACCGCTTCAAGTGAAGCGGTCGGGGCAGAGCCACTATCGGGACTTGCACGCGCTTTCATCTATGCTGGCGGCAAGTCCCTCGTCGTATCGAACTGGGACGTCAGCGACGAGGCAACGGCCAAGCTGATGTCCAACCTCTTCGAGATCTCCAAGAACCAAGCCTGATCTATCGCATGGCGAGATGATGCAGCAGGCGACCTTGAACCTCCTCAACTCCGCAACCACCGACGAGGAAGCCCACCCTCGCGTCTGGGCACCTTTCGTTGTCGTTGGGGAGCCTGCGAGGGTACAGTGAGCTGGAAGTTCGGGGCTGGTGTTCACTGTGAGCTTGAGGACGCGCGCCCGCCGGTCTTGGGCCAACACACTCTGGGTCTTTAGCGCACATCGCCATCCTGCAAGGGCGCGAGCGCGGAGGAGGAGCCGTACAGAACTCCTACAAAGAGGTTGGCCTGGAGCCGCATGGGAAGCCCCAGGACGGCAGAAACGGGGTAAGCGCAGTGACGACAGTCTTAGGGCTGCCAAGCGAGGCTTTCTACGTGCTTCTCGGCGCCGTGGTAGGTGCTGTTGCCTCTCTAGTAGCAACGTGGTTCAAGGAATGGCTTGACCGCCGACACCTGCGGAAGCGAGTTGCCGCCCTTCTGAGAATTGAAATTCGTGCGCAGGCGGCAGCAAGCCTTGCAATCGCGTCGTTAGCGAATTTGCTGCGCAAGGAAAACAGGCAGTAGCCAGAGCTTGATGCTCGAAGGCACCTGGTCAAATACAAGCACAGCCTGCCGTGTACGCGGGACTAGTGTCTGACATCGGCGCTCTGCCATCCGACAAGGCCACCGCCGATTATATCGCTCTATGTCCGCAATTTAACCCGGGTGCCCCAATAACAATGGATGCGCAGCAGACCTCGGAAGAACGCCTCCCGGTCGTGAGCAACTTGATGAGTTTTCAGATGCAGCCGTTTGTGACGCCAATTTCCGGTGCGCTTTCAGACGGGACGGCGAAACACGTTGGAACAGGTGGATATATTGAGTGGGATCGACGACGGCTCCTATTGACGAATGAGCATGTCGCGCGGGAGGTTCACGACCACTCCCTGGCGCGCAAGTTCTTCGACGCCCCAGACTATATCCACGTCAACAATCCCTATACGACCATCGGGGCTCCGCAGGATCTCGCGGTCAGCCCTGTCGATGACCGCTGGAATTTAGTGACCCATAACGGTATGGCCTTTCCGGACTATCGATTGAGAAAAAACACTCACCGCTGCCGGCCGAGTATCTCTTCGTCATCGGCTTCACCGGGGAGAAGAGCCATTACTCACCATCGCTCGAGATGCTGTTTACGACGGGCTCACCCTATCTCACCGAAGAATATGATCCATCGCTTGAGGCCGAAGAGACTCGGCGCGCGATCAAGTCGCCCGGCTTCGATCCTGCGTATCATTTCGCAATGCACTGGCATCCGGAGGCGACGACGCCCACCGACGGGAGGACCCGCTCGGTACCGCTCGATCCCCATGGGATGAGCGGCTCCTTCGTCTGGAACACGCGGATCGTCGAGTTCGCGCAACGCGACGAAGAGTGGTCGCCCGGCGTCGCGCGACTGACCGGCATCGTTTGGGGCTGGGATACCAGCGATCGTTTTCTCTTCGCGACGCGAATTGAACACGTGACTTCGTTCCTCGCCGCGGTTGGTCTCTAGCCGAGCCTTTCTCTTTTGCGTTTGAACCGCCGCAGCAAATCAGAGGGCCGCGCCGCGCTGCGCCTTTGACCACTCGGCCACCTCTTCTGGCAAGGGAAGGCTAAGTGGGGCGCTTGCAGGCCAGCCTCCGCCAGTTCGATCGCCTCGGTGCCATTCTTGGCGTTGAAAACGGTTGGCTGGCCGGAGCGGCATGACGCTGCGGTGATGTCGTCGAAGGGCTTCTCGACGCGGGCGGCACGCGATCTGATCGACTATCTCGCCGAGCACGATGAGCCCGTGCAGGTGTTCTGCGTGCACGACGCCGATGGGTACGGGACGATGATCTATCAGACGCTGCAGGAAGCGACCAAGGCGCGCGGCGCTCGCAAGATCGAGATCATCAATCTCGGTCTGGAGCCGTGGGAGGCGATCGCCATGGGCCTTGAGATCGAGACTGTAAAAGAGGGCGATCGGCGGAAGGCGGTCGCCGATTACGTGCGCGAGGCTCCCGACGGCGAGAAGCTGGGAAGAGTGGCTGCAGACCCGTCGCGTTGAATTGAACGCGATGACGACGCCGCAGTTCATTGCGTGGCTCGACCGCAAGATGGCCGAGCATGGCAACGGCAAGCTAATCCCGCCAGCGGACGTGCTCGAAGCTGAGTTGGCCAAGCGCATCGAAACGAAGGTTCGCGCCGCACTGACCGAGCGCATCCTGCGTGAGGCCGGTCTCGACCGTCAGGTCAAGGCCGCCATCAAGAAGATCGCAAAGCCGAGCGCCGCGACCCTAGCCAAGGGTATCCGGGAGAGCTTCCAGAAAGAGCCCAAACGAGAGTGGCGAGACCATATCGAGGCGGTAGCGACGGAGGTGGGCCCACCGCGACCTCGGCGCCGGTGACGTTGGGGACCCTTCTACGAGCGGGAGTTTGCCTTGCACGTTCAATGATGGCGAGTTGCTTCGGAGTTCCCCTTATCTCGCTTCGGCGTCGGGGGTTAGTTTGTCAGGCAGCGTTTTGCGGCTGCGTCTATTTTCGGCCGCAACGCGCTTATTGCCGCCTCTCGGTTCTCGGGAGCGGGCTCCTTCAGCTCTTTGACGGAAACGCTATCCGCCAGGGCGTTGGCGTAGCATGAACAGTAGGTCCGGCGGGGCCTTCCCGCCATGCATGCGTCAATGGTGAACTTGATGAAGTCCGCACGGGCTTGCCCGGTTAGGCCAATGCGGTTCTCATCCCCCATAACTTCTGGCGTTCCAGGAACCGTCACATCGTGGGGTTCCTCGGCTGGCTTCAATACGCCGAGTGTCGAAGTCGCCAGCAAGCGGCCTGTGGCAAGCGACCTCACATCCATGTACAGCAAATGCTTGCCACCAGCTCCGCCCATGGCGCATTCAAAAGACTGCATGAAGGCGATCTGTTTCGGGTAGTTCATCCCGAACCACATACTCTCTTGAACAAGGATCGAGTCACGGAGGCCCTTCGGACCTTTTACAAGCGTGCCTGCATTGATCGCGTCCTCGATAAGGGCCCGATCGCTCTCGTACTGTTCCTTAGTGCAATATTCCGCAGCGCTGGCAAGGCTCGATAAAAGCGTCAAACCCAGCACCGCTACGCCCACTCTTGGCCGTGGCAGCCTAATGCGCTCGCGAGTGATGGGTAACTCTTTCACACTCTAAAGATAGCAGATTTTGGAGTGCTAATATTCTTCAGCACCTCTCACCAGAAGGGCGGCGGCGCCAAGGCATGAGGGTCACGGCCGCCCTTCGAGCCCGCGAGAAAGGGACACGGGCTCACTACGCGCCGGATGGAGGTGACAACAGCGCTGGCTGCCTCGCGCTGCGCCGCGCCTCCTTGGCCATCTCGAAGGCGAGTTCATCCTCGACCCGCGCAATCTCCCCTATAATAGCGTCGATCTCAACTTCAGGGGCTTGCTCCAGGCCCGTCAGATTTCCTAGCACATGTGACGATCCGGCCACAGCCTTGGCAGCCCGTGCTTGATAAAAATTGGGATTCGCCAATGGGGGACAATCATGTACGCGCTAGCACACATCGTCGATGTCTCAAATCTATTGAACATTCGCCTTAGCGAGCCGCTGGCTGACGAAATTGATGGGCAGGACCACCTGGACACCGAGTTTGTCGCCTCGCCCGCCAGAGACCTAGAGAAGGCGGTCTTCGGAGCTGCTTAGGCCGCGCGCCGTCCCCATCAGTCTCCTTTGCCGAGCAGGCTTGGCAGCTTGGCGATGTTGTTCGCTATGCGCCGCGCCTCGTCCTCCGTGAGCAAACTAGCCATATGGGCGATCCATGAATTGGTTGTGGAGGGGCCTTTTCGCTCACGTGGTCCGCTAAACCGATAGCGGCTGACCTGGTGGAGACAGGGGCTCAAGCCACACAACTGACCCTTACCCGCCTTCTGAGCCGCCACACGCGGCCCGTGGGCGGGAAGCTCTCCTGGAGCCAAGGTCCCCTGACCTCCGTTTATGAGCCCACACCCCCCCTCACCGTGGTGGCGATCCGGGGCTCGCCGCGCGGCCACCGAGGATATCGCGGATCCGCGATACGTTAGGTGGGTGAAGATGCCATCTGCACCTGCTCCTGTTGCTCTCCCCCCGACTTGTTACCCAGGTCGTTACCCAGGAAGTCCCAACACCCGCCAGGACCAACAGAGCCCCAGCGCAGTCCCCATCTCCAACCATAACCTCAAATACCAGCTAAGTCTTGATTTAATGGTGGGCCCGGGAGGGCTCGAACCTCCAACCAGACGGTTATGAGCCGCCGGCTCTAACCAGTTGAGCTACGGGCCCGCTCTTTGGTTAAGCGCAATTCTGCCTCATTAGCAGAGTTCTATTGGCCCGCGAAACGGCTCGGCTGACCTCGCGCGCCCTCCCCGCGTGATGCTCGCCTCCGCCGGCCGGCCAACGATCGGAAGGATCTCTATGACGTTCATCGCCAAGACTGTGTCGCTTGCGTTCCTCGCTTTGGTCCAGCTTGCGGCCTATCCGGCATGGGCCGATGACGAGGCGCCGAAGCGCACCATCTCGCTCACCGGCACCGGCGCCATCAAGACCTCGCCCGACCAGGTCGACATCTCGACCGGCGTCACGAGCCAGGCGCCGACCGCGAAGGACGCGCTCGCCAAGAACAGCGCCGCCATGAGCCAGGTGATCGACGCGCTCAAAGGCGAAGGAATCGACCCCAAGGACATTCAGACCACGAATTTCTCGGTGCAGCCGGTCTACGAGGAGCGGAAGGAGGGGCGGCCGCCCGCCATCGCCGGCTATCAGGTGACCAACTCGGTGCGCATCAGCCTCCACGACATCGGCAAGCTTGGCCAGATCCTCGACAAGGTGGTGAGCCTCGGCGCCAACGACGTCGGCTCCATCGAGTTCGGCGTGGCCGAGCCCGAGGCGCTCAAGGACGAGGCGCGGAAGCTCGCCGTGAGCAACGCCATCGCCAATGCCAAGCTCTACGCCGAAGCCGCCGGCGGCAAGCTCGGCAAGGTGCTGACCATCAGCGAGGACGAGGGCGGCTACGTCGCCCGCTACGCCGCGCCTTCGGCTAGGATGGAGGCGGCCAAGGCCGTTCCCATCGAGGCCGGCACGGCCACGGTCGAGATGCGGGTACATGTCAGTTTCGAGCTGGAATGAGCGGAGATCGTTTGGAAAATTAGGTCTCAAGCGTCATGCGACGGAAGCGTTGCAGGCGACACTGCGGAAGCCTATTTCTGATCCAAATCAACGCCGAGCAAACGGCCCGCCGATAGGCTGCGATCTCATGACTACACAACGCGCCGACCTTCTGGATAACGCTTATATCCGCGACCGGGCCCTCATGGTCACGCGCCACCTAGGCGCCCGCGGGATCGCCGATCCGCTGCTGCTCTCCGCCATGGGCACGGTGCCACGCGAAACTTTCGTCCCCGAGCATCTGCAAGAATTCGCCTATGAGGATTCGCCACTGCCGATCGAGGCGGGACAGACCATCTCGCAGCCCTATATCGTCGCCCGCATGATCGAGCTCGCCGAAATCAAGCCCGGCGACAAGGTGCTCGAGGTCGGCGCGGGCTCGGGCTATGCCGCGGCGGTGATGAGCCGGATGGCGCATCAAGTCTATTCCATTGAGCGTCATGAGGAGCTTGCGGGGCTCGCGCGGGCGCGGCTGAAGCGGCTCGGCTACGCCAATGTCGAGATCATTTACGCCGATGGCACGAAGGGCTTGCCAGAGGAAGCTCCGTTCCAAGCCATCATCGTCTCGGCCGGCGGTCCACAAGTTCCCGAAGCGCTGAAGCGCCAGCTCGCGCCGGGCGGACGGCTGGTCATCCCCGTCGGCGGGCGCGGCTCCCAGACGCTGATGCGCGTCCGCCGGACAGGTGCGGACAGCTTCGAGGAGGAAGACTTCGGCGGCGTAGCCTTCGTGCCCCTGATCGGGGAAGAAGGCTGGGCCGAGCCCGGGCAAGCCAAGGAGCCGCAAGTCGACGCGCAAACCTCCGGCTTCGCCGCCGGGCTGCTCGTGCCGGAGAAGCGCGCGCGTGGCATCCGCCAGCGCCTTAGCGGGCTCATGGCCGACGCCGCCCTGCCATTCGGCGATCTGCACGAGCTGTGCGGCCTGGTCGAGCGCTTCGCCGACCGGCGCGTGATCCTGCTCGGCGAGGCGACGCATGGTACGGCGGAGTTCTATCAGGCCCGGGCGCGGATCACCGAGATGCTAGTCGACCGGCATGGCTTCAACATCGTGGCGGTCGAGGCCGACTGGCCGGATGCCGCGGTCTATGATGCCTTCGTGCGGGACCTACCGAGGCCCATCGTGCCGAAGACCACCTTCACGCGCTTCCCCACCTGGATGTGGCGCAATGGCCAGGTCGCCGAATTCCTGAACCGGCTGAAGGAGATCAACGCCACGATCGGCGATCCCCATCGCAAGGCCGGGTTCTACGGGCTCGACGTCTACAGCCTCGGCGCCTCGATCGAGGCGGTGCTGCATTATCTGGACGGAGTCGATCCGGAGGCGGCGAAGGTCGCGCGCGAGCGCTATGGCTGCCTCGCGCCTTGGCGGGCTGAGCCCGCGCGCTATGGCCGCATGGCGTTGAGCCGGGGCTACGCGATTTGCGAGAAGCCGGTCGCCAATGCGCTGGTCGATCTTTTGCGCAAGCGCCTCGACTACCTCCACAAGGATGGCGAGGAGTTCTTTGCCGCCGAGCAGAACGCGCGCATCGTGACGAGCGCCGAGCAATATTACCGTGCGATGTATTACGGCGACGCGGCGTCGTGGAACCTGCGCGACCAGCATATGTTCGACACGCTCCAGCGCCTGCTCGCCCATCGCGGGCCTGACGCCAAGGCCGTGGTCTGGGCCCACAACTCTCATATCGGCAATGCCGCCTTCACCGAGATGGGCCAGGTCAGGGGCGAGTACAATATCGGCCAACTCGCGCGCCAGCGTTTCGGCGATGATGCCGCTCTGATCGGCTTCGGCACCGACCGCGGCACGGTGGCTGCCGCGTCGGACTGGGATGGGCTCATGGAGATCAAACGCGTGCGTCCGGCGCGCAACGATTCCTATGAAGGCCGCTCGCGCGACACCGGCATCGCCGCCTTCATGCTCGAGACCGGTCCCGGACAAAAAGCCCTGATCCGGGACGCGCTGGCCGAGCCCCTGCTCGAGCGCGCCATCGGCGTCATCTACCGGCCGGAGAGCGAACTTTTGTCGCACTACTTCCAAGCCGAGCTGTCGCGGCAATTCGATGCCTGGATCTGGTTCGAGGAGACCGAGGCCGTGGCGGCCCGGCCATTGCGGGTGCATGGCCCGGACGACACCTATCCCTTTGGCCTCTAGCGCGCGCCAAGCACCTCCTCATCATTGCCGTTTTGTAACGCCCTTCCGGGCGTCGTTCGTGCTATCGGCGTCGGCCAGGGGACCATGGCAAATCGTTGGCTACTCATACTCGTTTTGACCGCCGCGGCGGGCGCCGGGGCCTATTACTATTGGCAGCAGCAGGGCGCCGGCCCGCTCGACATCCAAACCGCCGAGGTCAAGCGCGGCGACGTCCGCCGCGTGGTCTCAACCTCCGGCACCGTGCGCGCCCTCGTCACCGTCGACATCGGATCGCAGCTCTCGGGCAATATCGGCGCCGTCAATGTCGATTACTCGAGCGAGGTGAAGCAAGGCCAGGCGCTTGCCCGCATCGAGCCGTCGAGCTTCGAGACGCGCGTGCGCCAGGAGGAAGCAGCCGTCGCCGTGGCGAAGGCGAATGTAGACCTGCAAGAAGCGGGCATTGGGCGGGCGGATGCCAATCTTCACAAGGCAGAGCTCGATCTCAGCCGCGCCAAGGAGCTCGTCACCAAGGGCGCGACCTCGCAATCCGCGCTCGATACCGCGATTGCCGCCGAGCAGGGCGCGATAGCGGACGTCGCCGTCGCCAAGGCCAATGTCGAGAACGCCAAGGCCACGCTCACCCAGCACGAGGCGACGCTCGACAGCGCGCGCATCGATCTCGACCGGACCTATATCCGCTCGCCGATCGACGGCGTGGTCATCGACAAGATCGTCGAGGTGGGACAGACGGTGGCCGCGAGCCTTCAGGCGCCGAAACTATTCACCATCGCCCAGGACCTCACCCACGTGCAGATCGAGGCGCAGGTGGATGAGGCCGATATCGGCCAGGTGACCAGCAACAATTCGGTCAGCTTCACCGTCGATGCTTATCCCGACGCCAAGTTCGAGGGGAAGGTCGAGCAGATCCGGCTGGCACCCGTCTCCTTGCAGAACGTGGTGACCTATACCGTGGTGATCGCCGCCGACAATCCGCAAGGGCGGCTGCTCCCCGGCATGACCGCCAATGTCGAGATCGTCACCGGCGAGCATCCGGGGGTCGTGGTGGTCCCCAACGAGGCCCTGCGCTTCCAGCCGCGCGGGCCCGCCGAAGCGCTTATTCGCGACAATGCCGAGACTGGCGCCACGCAATCTGCGTCGGCTCCTGGCGATAGGACCGCCCGCTTGCTCGACAAACTGAAGAGCGATCTTGGCCTCACCCCGGAAGAGATGGACAAGGTGCGGGCGGGCATCGAAACCGAGTTCGCCGCGCTCAAAAGCGCCGGGCCCCCGGGAATGGCGCCAAGCCAAGAAGACGCACGCGAACAGGCGCGTATGCGCGTCGCCAAAGTTCTCCGCACTGTGCTGACGTCGGAGCAATACAAAAAATACGAGGAACTGCAGCGTGCGCGGCCGACCAGCCCTCGATCCGGCACGTTGTGGACCTATGAAGACGGAGGCCTCGTGTCCCACCAGGTTCGGCTCGGCCTCGCCGACGCCAACATAACCGAGGTGGCCGACGGCCTGAAGGAAGGGGCGCGCGTGGTGCTGCGCGCCCGCGAGACCGCACCGTGACCCCGGAGACGCCCTCTCCTGTCGAGCGGACGGCAAGCAGCGTTGCCGCAGTCCCCTCCCTCGTACCGCAGATCGTGGCGCGCGACCTGGTCAAGACCTATCGCATGGGCGATAGCCTCATCGGCGCGCTGCAAGGCATCAATGTCGAGGTGGCGCGCGGCGAATATCTTGCGGTCACGGGCCATTCCGGCTCCGGCAAATCGACCTTCATGAATTTGGTCGGGGCGCTCGATACGCCGACCAGCGGCTCTCTCAAGATCGAAGGGCGTGAGCTCGGTGGCCTCAGCTCGGACGCTCTCGCGCAATACCGCAACGAGAAGATCGGCTTCGTGTTCCAGACCTTCAACTTGCTTGCCCGAACGAGCGCGCTCGACAATGTCGCGCTCCCCCTGCTCTATTCACATCGGCGCAAAGGCGACGCGCGCGAGAAGGCACATGAGTGCCTGGTCAAGGTTGGGCTCGGCGAGCGAGTACGCCATCAGCCATCCGAGCTGTCGGGGGGCCAGCAGCAGCGGGTAGCGATCGCCCGGGCGCTCGCCAATGATCCGCACATCTTGCTCGCCGACGAGCCCACCGGCGCGCTCGACAGCCGCACCACCGACGAGATCATCGCCCTGTTCGAGGCACTGAACGAGACCGGCATCACCGTGATCCTTGTCACCCATGAGCTCGACATCGCGGCGAGAGCCCGCCGACGCATTACCTTCCGTGACGGTTTTATGGTTGAGGACAGCCATTGAGCCCGTTTGCCGCCTTCAAAGCCGCGCTTGCCGCGTTGCAGCTGAATAAGCTCAGGAGCTTCCTCGCCATGCTCGGCGTGATCATCGGCGTGGCCTCGGTGATCGTCATGGTGTCGGTGGCGAGCGGCGCGGGTCAAGCCATCGAGGCGCGGATCAAGGCACTCGGCACCAATATGCTGGTCATCCAACCGGGATCTTACACGTCGGGCGGACGGCGTGCCGGCGAAGGCACCGCCATCGCCCTGTCGGAGGCAGACCTCGCGGCGATCAGAGACAAGGTGCCCGGCGTCACCGCGGTCACCGGCGTGGTCAGCGGCTCGGCGCCGATCATCGTCGGCAACAGCAACTGGACCACCCCGATCGACGGTGTGACCGGGGATTATTTCGAAGTGCGCGACTGGCCGCTGACCGAGGGCCGTAATTTCACCGAGGCGGAGATCCGGAGCGGCAGCAAGGTGGTCATCCTTGGCGCCACCACGGCGCGGGAGCTGTTCGGCGAGGCGCCGGCCGTCGGCCAGCAGATCCGCGTCGTGAACGTGCCCTTCACCGTGATCGGCTTGCTGTCGACGAAGGGCCAGTCAGGCTTCGGCACCGATCAGGACGACACCGCCGTCGTGCCGGTCACCACCGCGCGCCGCCAATTGTTCGGCGGGGAGCAGACGGTGCCCGACAGCCTGAAGCGCATCATGGTCGAGGTGGCCTCGGCCGAGGAGATGAACGACGCGCAAAGCGACATCGAGACCCTGCTCCGGCAAAGACGGCATGTGCGGGGAACAGACGATTTCCAGGTGCGCAACATGGCCGAGTTCATTCGCACCCGCAGCGAGACGCAGAGCATTTTGAGCGTGCTGCTCGGCGCCACGGCCGCCATCTCGCTGATCGTCGGCGGCATCGGCATCATGAACATCATGCTCGTCTCGGTGACCGAGCGCACCAAGGAGATCGGTCTGCGCATGGCGGTCGGCGCCCGGCGCCGCGACATCCTCACGCAGTTCCTGATCGAGGCGGTGACATTGTGCCTGACCGGCGGGTTGATCGGGCTTCTGATCGGCGGCGGCGGCGCGCTCGCGCTCGCAAAATGGGGCGCCTGGCCGATCGCGCTCTCGCCCAGTCTCGTGCTGATCGCGCTCTTGGCCGCCGCGCTGGTCGGGGTGTTTTTCGGCTATTACCCGGCGCGGCGCGCCTCGATGATGAACCCGATCGACGCGCTGAGATATGAGTGACGCCTAATTGGCGCGCTCGATCTCGTTGCCCTCGCCGAGGATGACGACAGACGGGCGATAATTGCGCGCCTCTTCCGCCGGCAGCTGGCAATAGGCGACGATGATCACTTTGTCGCCAGTCTGCACGAGCCGTGCCGCCGCGCCGTTGACGGCGATCTGGCGAGAGCCGCGCGGCGCCTCGATTGTGTAGGTGGTGAAGCGCCCGCCGGTCGAAATGTTGAGCACGTCGACCTGCTCATGGAGCAGCATGCCGGAGGCATCGAGGAGATCGCGATCGATGGCGATCGAGCCTTCATAATCGAGATCGGCGCCAGTCACCGTCGCCCGGTGCAGCTTCGCCTTCAACATGGTGAGAAGCATGGTCGTCGTCACCTCGAAGTCCAAGAAACAATCGGCGCGCATACGCCCATATAGAGCCGGCACGCCGTCGTTGCAATGCGGCAACGCCGCGCGATGCGTCAGAATTTCCAGCCGTAGCGCGGCGCGTCGCGCAGATAGCGGCGGTAAGGCTCGCCGAATTTCCGCTCGAGATAGCGCTCCTCACGCAACACCACGCCAAAGTGCAAGATGAGCAGCGCGGGGATCAGCAACAGCAACATCCAGTCGGAGCCGAAAATGAGCGCGAGGCCGATGAGACCTATGGTGCCCCCCTCATACATGGGATTCCGCACATGGGCGAAAATCCCAGAGGCCACCACGGTGAGCGAGGGCTGCATCGGATTGACGTTGGTGCCCGAGGCGACGAACGTGGCACGGGCTCGCGCGGCCAGCGAAATCCCAATTGCGAGCAGGCACGCACCGATCACGACCCGCGGCAGGAAGGCGAGGCTTGAGACCCCGCCAAGCGGCAAGAGGTAGTCGAGCAGGAGCCCGAAAACGAGGACGGCCAGGCCGATGAGCGGCGGGAAGATAACGACGCCCGGTCTATCCGGCGGCTGTTCTGAACTCATGCCCTGCCCCTCTTGCTTGGGTTATGTTCCCGCCGAAGCATAACGCCTCCCCCTCTCAAGGAGCATAATTTTATGCCAGTTCAGATCGACCCGCTGATCGCCGTCGCCGTGATGGCCGCCACGGCCTGCACCGACGCCGTCTATGTCATGTTCACCAATGCGGTGGTGAAGCGGAAGCGTCTGCCGGCGGCGAGCTGGAGCAGCATCTGGTATTTGCTCTCGTCCTTCGCGGTCATCAGCTACACCAACCACTGGGTCTATGTGCTGTTCGCGGCGGCTGGTTCCTTCATCGGCGCTTATGCGACCATCACCATCCTGCATCCCGGTCCGACCTATCCGACGCCGCCGCCCGGCTCCGCGCCGCTCTGATGCCCACGCGCGCGGTTAGACCGCGCGTGTTTGATGGAGTGAGCAACAGGATTGCTGTATTGCAGGCACCGGCAACAGGGAGAGCCATCATCCATGAAACGCATTGCTATCGTCGTCGGCGCGGTGCTGGCCCTCTTTGCCGCGGCGTTTGCGGCCGTGTGGTTCGTGCCAGGGGTACAAGACGCCATCGTCAAGCGCATTCTCGTCGCGCAAATCTTGAAGGCCGATCACGCCTGGCCGGACAAGGCCGATTCGCTCAACATCCTGTTCTGCGGCACCGGCTCGCCACTGCCCGACCCCACCCGCGCCAGCGCCTGCACCGCCATCATCGCCGGCGGCCATGTGATCATCATCGATACCGGCCCTGGCGCCTGGGCCAAGCTCGCACGCGCCAATGTGCCGGCGGCGAAGATCGACACGGTGCTCTTCACCCATCTTCATTCCGACCATATCGGCGATCTCGGCGAGGTCGCCACGCAGAGCTGGATCGGCGGTCGGACGGTTCCGCTCGAGGTCTATGGCCCGCCCGCGCCAGATGCCTACACGCTGCCCAAGGACGCCGAAAGCGAGAGTTTCGGCACCTCCGGCACCGAGCAGGTCGTGAAGGGCTTCGCGCAAGCCTACAATGCCGATGGCGCCTTCCGCATCGTGCATCACCTGCCCGAATACATGCCGCCTGAGGGCGCGCGCATGATCGGCCACGACATCGCCAAGCCCGGCCCGGAAGAGGCTGTGACCGTCTACGACAAAGACGGGCTCAAGATCCAAGCCTTCCTCGTCGCGCACGATCCGGCCGAGCCGGCCTATGGCTACCGCGTTGACTATAAGGGCCGCGCCGCGGTGATCAGCGGCGACACCAAGAAGGTGCAGAACATGGTGCGCTTTGCCAAGGGCGCCGATGTGCTGGTGCATGAGGCGCTGAACGCGCGCATGATCGAGATGGTGGCGGCGTCGCTCGAGCAGGACGGCAAGGCGCGGCAGGCGAAGATGACCCGCGACACCATTGACTATCACACGACGCCGGCCGAAGCCGCAGGCATCGCCGACGAGGCCCGTGTGCCGCTCCTCGTCCTCACCCATCTCGTGCCGCCGCTGCCAAACGCGCTAATGCGGCACATGTTCCTGGAGGACGTGAAGACCGCGCGCGGCCCCGGCGACACCATGCTCGCCAAGGACGGGCTGCTCATCACGCTGCCCACGGGCACCAAGGACATCAAGACGCAGAGCCTGTTTTAGGTCCTCGTGTGCGCTATGGCTTGCCGCCCGGCTTGAACGACTGGTCGACGAAGGGCGACGCCGTCGGCACCTGGATGACGATGAAGCCGCGGTCGACCGCCACGTGGCAGGCATTGCAGGCGGCGGTCAGCCCCTCATACGCCTTGACGAATTTCGTGCTGTCCTTGGCGGCGATGGCCTCCGTGATTCTCTGCAAGGGGTCCGCCGTGATCGTTATGGCCTCGACCGGGATGCTGCGATAAAGCCCGGCCGCGTCTTCGAGGCTCGACCTGATCTGCCCGACCTCGTAGCCGGCGAGCGGCCAATTGCCGAGCTTGCCCGCGAACCACAGTTTGATATGCCGCAACTGCGTCTGCCCCATGAGGTCGGCGAGCTTCGGCATGAAGCCGTCTTGCGCCAAAGCGAGCGAGGCCCCGACGAGGCACAGGACGACAGCACCAGCAGGCGCGAAATATTTCGCGAAATATTTCATGTCCCTTGGTCCTTTCCCGCCCTTTGTAATCCTCTGAAAGGCGATTGGCGACCAGGACAGTGCCACGTCCCGCGACAGCGCCCCTTAACCGAGGCGGCAATGCGGAGTGTAAGGGCGGCGCGGGCGGGTGGGGATAAAATTCACCCCTCCCCGGCCAAGAGGAGGGATGAAGAGGTTCGACTAGCGGCGGCCGACCAGCACCATGCCGAGCAGGAAGCCGAGGCCGAGCGCCACGGCCAGCGAAATATGCGGGTTCTGCACGGTCGCCTCGTGCGCTTCCTCATAGAGATCGGCGGCCCGGTCCTTGGCGCGCTCGAACTGCTTGCCAGCTTTCCGCGAGACATCGGAGGCGAAATCGCTCACCTCCTCGCCGATCGACTTGGCGGTCTCCGCGGCCTGACGCGCGGCGGGGGAATTGGCGGCTTGGCGGTAGGCTTGGTTGGCAGTCGTCATCGGTCTTAGTCCTCTCATGGGATGAGCCGGCAAGGGGGAACCGGCGTTTAGGGGTGTGAGGAGAGAACGTGCAGCGGATGCCGAATGTTCCGTGATGCCCTGGGCTAAGCGTCCTTCCACGAACGAGGGCGAGCGGCTTTGCGCGGCTGGGCCGCTAGGACGCCTAGCAGCGGTGGAAGAGGGTCGCAACGCAGACGACGCCGCGGCCTATGCGCGCGCCGCCGTCGCGGTGCCTCTGACGGCGGTCCTGCCGACCACGGCCGTCCCCTTCGCCGCGGTCGTGCCGACGACGACGGTGCCTCTCACCGCGGTCTTGCCGGTGACGGCGACGGCGGTCGTCGTGCCGGCGGCTACTGCTCTGACCGGCCCGGCTTGTGCCGCGACCGGCAACGCTATGGCTGCAATCAGAACGCTGGAGATGAGAGAGAGGCGCATCTTCTTGGTCCTTCCGTTTCGGCTATCCTTCGAGACGGCCGCTACGCGGCCTCCTCAGGATGAGGACGTCATAACCCCAGAGGTAGAACTCTCCCCTTACCCGGCGCGTTCCGCTGTCCTTCGAGGGGCCGCGCTATGCGCGGCCACCTCAGGATGACGCGCAGGGCTACTTGTCGAAGAACCCGCGGGTCAAGCTCTGGGGCTAAAGGCTAGTTGTCCAGAAAACTCCTCAGTTTTCTGGACCGCGAGGGGTGCTTCAGCTTGCGGAGCGCCTTGGCCTCGATCTGGCGGATGCGCTCGCGCGTCACCGAGAATTGCTGGCCGACCTCTTCCAGCGTGTGATCGGTATTCATGCCGATGCCGAAGCGCATGCGGAGCACGCGCTCCTCGCGCGGCGTGAGCGAGGCGAGCACGCGCGTGGTGGTCTCGCGCAAATTGGATTGGATGGCGGCGTCTATGGGAAGCACCGCGTTCTTGTCCTCGATGAAATCGCCGAGATAGCTGTCCTCCTCGTCGCCGATCGGCGTCTCGAGCGAGATCGGCTCCTTGGCGATCTTGAGGACCTTGCGCACCTTCTCGAGCGGCATGGCCAATTTCTCGGCGAGCTCCTCGGGCGTCGGCTCGCGGCCAATCTCGTGCAGCATCTGGCGCGAGGTGCGAACGATCTTGTTGATGGTCTCGATCATATGCACCGGGATGCGGATGGTGCGGGCCTGGTCGGCGATCGAGCGGGTGATCGCCTGGCGGATCCACCACGTGGCGTAGGTGGAGAATTTATAGCCGCGGCGGTATTCGAATTTGTCCACCGCCTTCATCAGCCCGATATTGCCTTCCTGAATCAAATCAAGGAATTGCAGGCCGCGGTTGGTGTATTTCTTGGCGATGGAGATGACCAGGCGCAAATTCGCCTCGACCATCTCCTTCTTGGCTTGGCGCGCCTCGCGCTCGCCCTTCTGCACGATGTGCACGATGCGGCGGAACTCCGAGATCTGCAGCCCGGTCTCGGCGGCGAGATTGTGGATCTCGGATCGGATCTCCTTCACCATGCCGCGCTCGTCATGGATGAACTCGGCCCAGCCCCGCTTCTTCAGCCGGCCGACGCGGCGGAGCCAATTTGGGTCGAGCTCGTTCTGCTGATATTCGTTGATGAAGTCATCGCGCTTGACGCCGTAGCTCTCGGCGAGGCGAAGCAGGCGCCCCTCCCAGCCGATCAGCTTCTTGTTGATGTCGTAGAGGGTCTCGACCAGGGACTCGATGCGGTTGGCGTTGAGCGAGAGCGATTTGATCTCGGCGACAATCTCGTCCTTCAGCACCTTGTAGCGTTTCTCCTGGCCGGTGGAGAGCGTGTCGGCCTTCAGCGCGCGCTCGACGAGCTGGTCCTGGAGCTTGCGCAGCTTCTTGTAGTTGGTGGCGACGAGGTCGAAGGTCTCGAGCACCTTGGGCTTGAGCTCGGCCTCCATGGCGGCGAGCGAAAGCGAGTTCTCGAGATCGTCCTCCTCATCGTCGAATTCTTCACGGGCGATGCGCTCGCCATCTTCGTCGTCGGAGGTGGCTGCTTGCGGGGCGGTGTGGCCGTTGCTGCCGTGGCCAGGCTGCGGGTCGCCATTGGCGCCTTCGGGGAGCGGCTGCGAGGGGGCGGGCTTGGCGTCGGGGCCTTGATAGGTTGCTTCGAGATCGATGATGTCGCGGAGCAGAATCTTGCCTTCGTTCAGCTCGTCGCGCCAGATGATGATGGCTTGGAAAGTGAGCGGGCTTTCGCACAGTCCGGCAATCATCGCCTCGCGGCCGGCCTCGATACGCTTGGCGATGGCGATCTCGCCCTCGCGGGAGAGAAGCTCGACGGAGCCCATTTCGCGCAGATACATGCGTACGGGGTCGTCGGTGCGCTCGATCGGCTCGGTGGTGCGCTCGGCCTTGGCGATGGGCGTGACGGTGGCCACCGGGTGCGGCGCCACTTCGGCGTTGGCGCCCTCCTCCGCCTCCTCAGCCTCGTCGGTGTCGATGACGTTGATGCCCATGTCGGAGAGCATCGACATGGTGTCTTCGATCTGCTCGGAGGAGACCTCCTCGGAGGGGAGCACCGCGTTCAGCTCGTCATAGGTGACGAAGCCGCGGGCCTTCGCCGTCTTGATCAACTTCTTGACGGCGGCATCCGACATATCGAGTACGGGACCGTCCGGAGCCTCGGCTTGCGGCTGCTCCTGGTCCTCTGCTTCAGCGGTCTTGGTCGCCATTCATCTACTCCGAAGGCTTGGGTCGGGCTCGCGCCCTAGAGACGTGGCTAAGCGGGCTTGAAGGACGCGCCCGCGCGACAGTCCCTGATGCGGGGGCCTCGCGAACATTTCTCACGATTAGCGGCGTCACCCGTTAATCGACGATTAAACATGACTTAGGCCCGCGGCCGGCGACCAGTCTCCTTAAGGCTGACGCTAAGCTTTGGGTCGACTTCGCTCCCCCCAACCAAACGCGCCCATGAGGGCCGAACGAATGGAACGCAAACGTTCCGGACTAAGAGCCATGTCGCGGGCCGATCCCGCTTTGTGAGCGCCATGGGCATAAACCCGTTGCGCGAACGCCATATCACCATGCAGGACTTGACCCTCCTTAGAAGGTCGCCTCGTGGCTTTCCCGGGCGCTTAAGATGCTGACATGGAATTGGCTAGAATAGCCCTCTGTGTCAAGGCCGCGAGGCCTCCTCAAGCACAATTCTTGACCATCTCGAGACCCCTGAAATAGGGGCGAAATTTCCCTTGCAATAAGAGTGCCGGTTGGGGTCTCGACTAGCGGCGATCCGGGCGGCGCTGGGACCGGGAGCCGCGGTGGCGACCAATATTCTCGCTCTTCAGCCTGGCGATGGTCTCGTGAAACCGCCGCGCGCTGTCGCGCTCGCCGGCATCGTCGGAGGCATGGCGCAGTCCGGCATTGGCGACCTGCTGTTGCAGCCGGACGAATTGCTCATACTCCGCCTCGGAGACCTCCGCCAAGTCGAGCGCCTGTTCCTGCACTTCCTTGTCGAGACTCTTGAGCGTGGTCCAGCGGTAAAGCAGCTCGGCAAAATGCTCCTCGACCTCGTGGGCTGGGATGTCAGGCTGGAGGAAGGCGACGCGCTTGAAGGCGCTCGAGCGGTCGAGCATGTCGAACAGCCCCGCATGGCCGCTCCTGCGCATAAGCGCGGCGAGATTCTCCCGCGTGATGCCGTGGTTGCCGAAGATGCTTTGCGTGAGCGCGGCGAGAAGCTCGGCAAGCTGCTTCTGTCTGATTTCGACGTGTGCGACTTCCTCGGCGAAATGGTGGAGCAGCCAAGGGTGATGGGCGAGCGCCAGAATGATGGTGATAGCGAAGCCGTGTGCCGACGGTAGCGACCTCGCGCCGGGCTTGGCAGCCAATGAGGTGGACGGCTTTGCCGGAGCCCCGCCGCGCTTGCCGGTCTCGCGCCACAACGCCCAGAGCCGGTTCTTGACCTCGCGGCGGTAGTGATCCTTCACCCGCGCATTGCCGATGGTCGCGAGCAGATGCTCGAACCGCTCCTCGAGCGCGGCGCGGCGCTCCGGCGTGTCGAGGGTCTGCGCGCTGCATTCCCGGCGCCACAATACATCGATCAATGGCCGCGCCTCGGCGAGACATTGCGCAAAGGCGCCCGGGCCCTCATTGCGCACGAGGTCGTCAGGATCAGAGCCCGCGGGCAGGAAGGCGAAACGGAAGGAATGACCCTCGCGCAAATTGGGCAGCATGCGGTCGATGGCCCGGGTAGCGGCCGCCTCGCCGGCCCGGTCGCCGTCGAAGCAGATGATAGGCTCGGGCGCGAGCAGCCAGAGCTGATCCATTTGCCGCTCGGTGAAGGCAGTGCCGAGCGTGGCAACCACATGGTGGAAGCCGGCTTGGGTCAGCGCGATCACGTCCATATAGCCCTCGACCACGATCAGCTCGGCTTTATCGAAGGCGGCGTTCCGGGCGCGGTCGAAGTTGAAGACCATGGAGCCCTTGTCGAACAGCCTGGTCTCCGGCGAGTTCAGATATTTCGGCTCGGTCGCGGCATCAAGCGCGCGGGCGCCGAAGGCGACGATCCGGCCCTTGCTATCGGTAATGGGAATGGTGAGCCGGTGACGGAAGCGGCCGTAGGGGCTGCGGCCGTCGTCTGGCTTCACCACGAGGCCCGCATTGAGCAGCTGGGCCTCGGTGAATCCTCGTTTGATCAGAGTCACTTTCAGCGCATCCTTCGAGCTCGGCGCGAAGCCGATGCGGAACTCCTTGAGCGTGGCAGGCGAGAGGCCGCGGCGTTCGGCATAGGCCAGCGCCTCGCGCCCCGCGCCGCTTCTGAGCTGCTCCTCGAAAAATACGGCGGCGGCCTCGAGCGCCTCGAACAGCCCTAGGCGCTCCTTGGCCACACGCTCGAATTGCGGATCTGGCTTCGGCATCGGCAGGCCGGCCTCGCCTGCGAGCTTCTCCACCGCTTCCAGGAAGCTCAGGCCCTCCGTGTCCATGACGAAGCCGAAAATGTCGCCATGTTTGCCGGAGGAGAAGCAGTGATAGAATCCCTTCTGGTCGTTGACGGTGAAGGACGGGGTCTTTTCCGGATTAAAGGGCGAGAGCCCCTTCCATTCGCGGCCGGCGCGCTTCAGCGGCACGCGGCGGGAGACGACCGCCGAGACTGGCAGCCGGGCTCTGATCTCATCGAGGAACGAATTGGGGAACTTCATTGATCGGAGTGAGCGCCGCCGCAGCCCATAAGGCCACCTGCCTGTTCATATCATCACCGCTATTCACTACAGAACAAATGACGAACGCAACCTTTACCGTGCAGAGCTAACCGGTTTTCGTCATGCCCGCGCTCGTCGCGGGCATCCACGTCTTCCCAGTCGCGTCTCAAAAAACGTGGATGGCCGGGACAAGCCCGGCCATGACCAGGAGTAACTTCTGTCCTCACCCTGAGGAGGCGCGGCACGCGCCGTCTCGAAGGCGAGGCCTCATGCTTCGAGACGCGGCCTTCGGCCGCTTCTCAGCATGAGGGCTGATGTTTCTCGATGTTTGACTAGCCGAGCTTCGACTTCACCAGTTGGCCCGCTTTGCCGAAATCCATCTGGCCGGCGTAGCGGGCTTTCAATGCGGCCATGACCTTGCCCATGTCCTTGACGCTCGTGGCGCCGGCCTCGGCAATCGCCTCGGCAATGGCCTTCTCGGTATCAGCCTCGGACAACTGCTTCGGCAGGTACTCGCGGATGATCGCGATTTCCTCCGCCTCCTGCTGCGCTAGCTCGGTGCGGCCGGCTTCAGCGTAGATCTTCTCAAACTCTTCCCGCTGCTTGATCATCTTGGCGAGCAGATCGAGCAGATCCGCGTCGCTCGCCGCGCCCTTGCCGCCACCGCGTGCGGCGATGTCGCGATCCTTGATGGCGGCAGAGATCAGCCGAAGCGTCGAGATGCGGCGCTTGTCTTGCGCCTTCATGGCCTCTTTCAAGGCGGCGTTGATAGTCTCGCGCATGGAATAGTGGGGTGAGGAATTGAGGAAGAAGTTTCCAAAGTAATTGAGAGCATCTTCGCAAGCAAGGGATTTCGTGGATGTAACCTATTGTTTTCACAAGAAAATATTTAGCGCCTCAGCTTGACCCCGGTCAGGCCATGACATAAGAGTCGCGCTCGTTGGATAGCGTGCCGTAGGCGTCGGCCTTGACGCCGCAAGACGTGCACCCGACTTGAGCCCTGGCCACCTCTCCCTGGCGGCAACAACGAAAGCCGATGAACGATCATCCCGAACGTCCGGCCGCAGAAGCCCTAAGCCCATGCGCGCGGGCCATTCCAGCCTGGCGCGAGGAGCGGCCCACGGCGCTGCTCGTGTTGGCCGACGGCACCGTCATCGAGGGCCATGGCGCGGGCGCGACCGGCACCGCGGTCGGCGAGGTCTGCTTCAATACCGCCATGAGCGGCTATCAGGAGATCCTCACCGATCCGTCTTATGCCGGGCAGATCATCACCTTCACCTTTCCGCATATCGGCAATGTCGGCACCAACAATGAGGACATCGAAACCGCGAGCCTGGCGGCGGCGTCCGGCGTGCGGGGCTGCGTGCTCAGGGCGCCGATCACCCGGGCTTCGAATTATCGCGCGGTGCAGGAATTCGGCGATTGGCTCTCCGCCCGCGGCATCATCGCCATCACCGACGTCGACAGCCGCGCGCTGACCAGCTTGATCCGCGAGAAGGGCATGCCGAACGCGGTGATCGCCCATGCTCCGGACGGCAAGTTCGATTTGGACGCGCTGAAGCGCGAGGCGCGCGCCTTCCCCGGCATGGTCGGCCTCGACCTCGCCAAGGACGTGACCTGCGGCCAGAGCTACGCATGGGACGAGACCGAGTGGCATTGGGGCCAAGGCTATGGCCGGCAGGAGAGCCCACGCTTCCACGTGGTGGCGATCGACTATGGCCTGAAGCGCAACATCCTGCGCGAGCTCGCAACCGCGGGGTGCCGGCTCACCGTGCTGCCGGCTTCGGCGACCGCAGAAGAGGTGCTGGCGCGGAAGCCTGACGGCGTGTTTCTATCCAACGGCCCGGGCGATCCGGCGGCGACGGGCGCCTATGCCGTGCCCGAGATCAAGAAGCTCGTCGCTTCCGGCCTGCCGCTATTCGGCATCTGCCTCGGCCATCAGATGCTCGGCATCGCGCTTGGCGGCACGACGGTCAAGATGCATCAGGGCCATCACGGCGCGAACCATCCCGTCAAGGACTTCACCACGGGCAAGGTCGAGATCACCTCGATGAATCACGGCTTCGCCGTGGACCGCGACAGCCTGCCTGAGAACGTCGAGGAAACCCATGTGTCGCTGTTCGACGGCTCCAATTGCGGGCTGAAGGTCAAGGACAAGCCCGTGTTCTCGGTGCAGTACCACCCAGAGGCCTCACCCGGCCCGCAAGACAGCCACTATCTCTTCGCCCGCTTCGTCGCGCTGATGGAAGCACACAAGCAGGGCGCGAAGGGCGGCGCGTGAGAGTCTTGCGTGCACCACGCCAAAGGTTCAGTAAGCGAGCGCCGTTTCACCTTTCCCCGCCCCTCCCTTCAAGGGACGAGATCCATCGTCGATGCCCAAACGCACGGACATAAAATCAATCCTCGTCATTGGCGCCGGCCCGATCGTCATCGGCCAGGCTTGCGAGTTCGATTATTCCGGCACGCAAGCCTGTAAGGCCTTGAGAGAAGAAGGCTATCGGATCGTGCTGGTGAACTCGAACCCAGCCACGATCATGACCGATCCCGACGTGGCCGACGCAACTTACGTCGAGCCGATCACCCCGGAATTCGTCACCAAGATAATCGAGCGCGAGCGGCCCGATGCGCTGTTGCCGACCATGGGCGGGCAGACCGCGCTCAACACGGCGTTGAGCCTGCACCGCTCGGGCGTGCTCGGGAAGTGCGGCGTGGAGATGATCGGGGCGCGCGCCGAGGTGATCGACAAGGCCGAGGATCGCGAACTGTTCCGCGAGGCGATGAAGACGATCGGATTGGAGACGCCCCGCTCGCGGCTCGCCGATGCCGCCACCCTGAAACGCGCTGACCGCGAGAAATACAAGAGCGAGATCGCGCGGATCGAGGAGACCGCGTCCGACCCCGACGCGCAGGCGAAGGCGCTCGCCGAGTTCGAGCATTCCTGGGCGCAAGGCGAAAGCGCCAGGCGGCGGCGCTATGTCGAGAAGGGTCTGATCGAGGCGCTCGAGGCCATGCCGGATATCGGACTGCCGGCCATCATCCGCCCCTCCTTCACCCTCGGCGGCACCGGTGGCGGCATTGCCTATAATCGCGAGGAGTTTCTCGAGATCGTCGAGCGCGGGCTCGACGCCTCGCCGACTTGCGAGGTGCTGATCGAGGAATTGGTGCTTGGCTGGAAAGAGTACGAGATGGAGGTCGTCCGCGATCACGACGACAATTGCATCATCGTCTGCTCGATCGAGAATATCGACCCGATGGGCGTGCATACCGGCGATTCCATCACGGTTGCTCCGGCGCTCACGCTCACCGACAAAGAATATCAAATCATGCGCAACGCCTCGATCGCCGTGCTGCGCGAGATCGGGGTGGAGACCGGCGGCTCCAACGTGCAGTTCGCGGTGAACCCGGCGGATGGCCGCCTCGTCATCATCGAGATGAACCCGCGCGTGTCGCGCTCCTCGGCGCTCGCTTCCAAAGCCACCGGCTTTCCCATCGCCAAGGTCGCAGCCAAGCTCGCCGTTGGCTACACGCTGGACGAGCTCGCCAACGACATCACCGGCGGCGCGACGCCGGCCTCCTTCGAGCCGACCATCGACTATGTGGTGACCAAGATCCCCCGCTTCGCCTTCGAGAAGTTTCCGGGCGCGAAGCCCGTGCTCACCACCTCGATGAAGTCGGTCGGCGAGGTCATGGCCATCGGCCGCACCTTCGCTGAATCGCTGCAAAAGGCGCTCCGCTCGATGGAGACGGGCTTGACCGGCCTCGACGACATCACTTTCGAGGGGCTCGGCCAGGGCGACGACAAGAACGTGATCCGCGCGGCACTCGGCACCCCCTCCCCCGACCGCTTGCTCAAAGTGGCGCAGGCGCTCCGCCTCGGCTTCGACGAGAAGCAGATTTTCGAGGCGTGCGCCATCGATCCCTGGTTCATCCGCCAGCTGCAAGACATCGTCGACATGGAGGAGCGCGTCCGCCAGCACGGGCTGCCGGAGAGCACCGCCCAGTTCCGGAAGCTGAAGGCGATGGGCTTTTCCGACCAGCGTCTGGCCAAGCTCGCCGGGATCGAGGCGGACGAGGTGTCGAGTAGGCGCCGCGCTCTCGACGTGCACCCGGTCTATAAACGCATCGACACTTGCGCCGCCGAATTCGCCTCGCCCACCGCCTATATGTACTCGACCTATGAGGCGGGCTTCGCCGGACCACCGCAATGCGAGGCGCGGCCCACATCCGCCGAGAAGATCATCATTCTCGGCGGCGGGCCGAACCGTATCGGCCAGGGCATCGAGTTCGACTATTGCTGCTGCCACGCCGCCTTCGCGCTGTCGGCGGCCGGCTACGAAACCATCATGATCAACTGCAATCCAGAGACCGTCTCGACCGACTACGACACTTCCGACCGGCTTTATTTCGAGCCGCTCACCGAGGAGGACGTGCTCGAGATCGTGCGGACAGAAGAGTCGAACGGCACGGTCAAGGGCGTCATCGTCCAGTTCGGCGGGCAGACCCCACTCAAGCTCGCTCAGGCGCTGGAGGGCGCAAAGGTGCCGATCCTCGGCACGTCGCCCGACGCCATCGACCTCGCCGAGGACCGGCATCGGTTCAAGGCGCTGATCGAGCGCTTAGGCTTGCGCCAGCCCAATAGCGGCATTGCCCGTTCGCCGGACGAGGCGCGCGCCATCGCCAGCACGATCGGCTTCCCGATCGTGATCCGCCCGTCTTACGTGCTCGGCGGCAGGGCCATGGAGATCGTGCACGACGATGCTCAGCTCGTCCGCTACATCTCCGAAGCCGTGGTGGTCTCGGGTAAGAGTCCGGTGCTGATCGATTCCTATCTCCGCGACGCGACCGAGGTTGATGTCGACGCCATCGCCGACGGCGAGGACGTGTTCATCTGCGGTGTGATGGAGCATATCGAGGAGGCTGGCGTGCATTCCGGCGACTCGGCCTGCTCGCTGCCGCCCCATTCGCTGAAGCCGCATCTGATCGCCGACATGGAGCGGCAGACCAAGGAGCTCGCCCGGGCGCTTCATGTGGTGGGCTTGATGAACGTCCAGTTCGCCATCCAGAACGACGATATCTACGTGCTCGAGGTCAACCCCAGGGCGAGCCGCACGGTGCCGTTCGTGGCCAAGGTGATCGGGCTGCCGATCGCGGGCATCGCCAGCCAAGTCTTGGCCGGCAAGCGCCTCGCCACCTTCGGCCTGCAACGCCCGCGCCTCGATCATATCGCGGTCAAGGAGGCGGTGTTCCCCTTCGCGCGCTTCCCCGGCGTCGACACCGTGCTCGGTCCGGAGATGCGCTCGACCGGCGAGGTGATGGGCATCGACCGGGACTATGCGATCGCCTTCGCCAAGAGCCAGATCGGCGGCGGCTGCAAGCTGCCGCTCACCGGCACGGTGTTCGTCTCGGTCAAGGATTCCGACAAGGACAAGGCAGTGGCGCCGATCCGTCAGCTGGTCGATATGGGCTTCCTCATCATCGCCACGCGCGGCACCAAGCGCCATCTCGATGCCCATGGCATCGCCTGCGAAAGGGTTAACAAGGTGCTGGAGGGCCGGCCGCATATCGTCGACGCCATCACCAATGGCGAGGTCGATATCGTGTTCAACACCACCGAAGGCGCCAAGGCGCTCGCCGATTCGTTCTCGATCCGGCGCTCGGCCTTGCTCTACCACATTCCGTATTATACAACCCTGGCGGGCGCCTCGGCCGTCACCGAGGCCATCAAGGCGCTCAGAGCCGGAAACCTCAAGGTTGCGCCCTTGCAGAGCTATGCTGGGCGCCGCGAGGGGTAGCCGATCGCACCCTTATTAGGCAATTCAACCAATTCTTGACTTAGACTGGGCAGTTCCTGGACAGTGGTCCGGGGAGCCCCAAGGGAGCTTTGACAAAAGATGGACAAGGTGCCGATGACCGCGGAGGGATTCGCTGCGCTCGAGGCCGAGATCAAGCATCTCAAAACCGTCGAACGCCCGCGCATCATCAAGGCGATTGCCGAGGCGCGCGCGCACGGCGACCTCTCGGAGAACGCCGAATATCACGCCGCCAAGGATCAGCAGGGCATCACCGAGGCCCGCATGGCCGACCTCGAGGACAAGCTGTCGCGTGCCGACGTCATCGACACATCCAAGCTCAAAGGCGACCAGGTGATGTTCGGCGCGACCGTCACCCTGATCGACGAGGATACCGACGAGAAGGCCAAGTACCGGATCGTGGGCGAAATCGAGGCCGACGTGAAGAAGGGCAAGATCTCGATCACCTCGCCGATTGCCCGCGCGCTTCTCGGCAAGCGCAAGAACAATATCGTCGAGGTGTCGACGCCGGGCGGCGGCAAGTCCTACAAGGTGGTCAAGGTCGAGTACAAATAGGCCTGTCCACCGCTCACGCCACGCGAGCCGTCTCCTCGACTTTCGGCTCGGCGTCCTCAACGGAGCGCTTCCCGTGATCGATCTGAGCGCGCTGTTGCGGAAACCGGTCGAGTTTCATCTAGGCCGTGAACCCGTTGAAGCCGCGGACAGACTCATTGGCCTTTCAGATGCACCGCGGGGAAGTACAGTCCCAACAATTGCCGGTCCCACCATTGGCCCTTCGCCTTTTCCTCGCTGCCGGCAAAGGTGTAGTCGTAAAATTCCGCGCGCACATAGATCGGCGGCTTGTCCGGAAAGGGATTCTTTTCCAGGAGCGCGGTCACCGTGGGCTCGTTCCGGAGCAGCCGTTCGAGGAAACGCGAAAACCACGGCAGGCGCCGCGGGTCGTCGAGCGCGGCGAACCACATCTGCCAGTCGAGGCGCGGCTGATGCGGGATATTCCAGAGCGGCGCGCGCGCGACATCGCCGGGCTTGTACCGGAATTCATAGTCGCGCCATTCGGATCCGTCGTTCGAGCCCTGGATGACGATTTCGTCACGCTTCGTGGTCATGACCGAAAACAGGCCGTAAGCACTGACGATATGCAGCGGCTCGATCAAACCGTCGATCGCCTGCGCCACCATCGGCGGGTTACCGCCGAAACGCTCATCCATCCGCACCAAGCTGCAGAAGACGATGAGCACCGCCAATGCGCTGACGACGGCCGTCACCGTCCGTGGCGGCGCCTGATGTCTCACCGGCAGCGGCCGGACCAGACGGGGTGGCGATATCTTTCTTATCGCCGCGTCATCGAACAACGGCAGGCACAGCAACATGGTCTGGAGATTGAACCAGTTGTAATTCCCGGTGATGAGAATGCAGCTTTGCAGCAGCAGGATGCCGAAACCCGCGCAAAACCGTAAGCGACGCGGGCAGAAGATCAAGAATGGCAAAATCAGCTCGACGACAAACATGCTGCCGGTGGCGAATTGCAATAGGCCGGGCGGCAGCTGCGCGGCGTACCACGCGAGCGGCGTGGGCAACGGCTGGGTCAGAAAGTGATCCGACAGCGCCGACAGGTTCCACCAGTTGGGATCGCCGCTCAGCAGCTTGACCACGCCCGACATGAACATGAAGCGGAATAACAGCCAGCGCAGCAACCAGATGCCCGGCATCGTGGCGAAGCTCAACAGAAGCGCGACAAACCCGGTTTCCAGCAGGAACGTGTCCCACTGGTAGTTCATAAAGACCTGCCCGCCATAAAACAGCGAAAGGTAGAGCGCATAGAGCAGAAACAGATTGAGGCGCGGCCACAGATTCACGACCAGCAGCAGCGAGAGCCCAGCCCCCGCCCAGCACACCGCCTGAATGGCGGTATCGCTGTCGTTTAACCAGAACACCATCGGCGCCAGGAAGAAACGCTCTGGCCCGAGGCGCCCCGCGACAGCATCGACCAGCCCGGCCACCGGCAGGATGCCATTACTGCCGATGAGCCCTTGCGCCTGCACGGCGAAGGAGACGAAGGCCGACAGATAAATCAGTCCGAACAGGCGCAGGAACAGGAACGAGACGAGATCGTAGCGCGGCGGCTCGTGGTTCCGGCCCCACAGCAGCAGGCTGATGCGGAAGAAGGCCGGGCGGTGCGCGGCGATGAACGCGTAAACCCATTCCGAGACGGCCGCGAAACCGGGTAGATGTCTGTAGAGAGCGAGCCAGGCTCCCTTGCCCCGCGCGTAGCTCAGGGTCAGAAAACTGGCCTCGGCGGCGCTGGCATGATATTCGTCTGGGGCGATGAACTGCACCGCGCGCTGAAAATCGGCCTGCGAGATTTCGGGATATTGCGCCGCTACGTCCTGATACGGCCGGTAATCGACGCGGTCGCCGGTGAGCTTCTGCCAGTAACGCGCCCAATAGGCGCAAAACCCGCAATCGCCGTCATAGACCAGTAGCGGCCGCGGACCGACTGGCGTTTTGGCGGCCTCGGACTGACTTCCGGATGTCTCTTGCACGGCCTTAACAAGGACTGGCGCCGAGGGACACCTCGACGCGTCGATCCTGAGCTAGATTGACGGCCCTGGCAACGCGTCGAATCGAGTGCTTGCCGCACTCAAACCGCTGCAAGCGCTCCCGCCCACCGTGATCTCGCCGACGACCGCGACGTCGCCACAGGTCTCGACCTCAAGTTCCTTGAAGTCGGCGAAGCCGGCTCTTTCGGCGAGGTAGAGCCACCGACGCGAAAGTTCTAGCCGTCAGGCCGTCGTCAGGTCCGTGGCACCGGTGGCGAGACAAGAGCGTAAGCCTGCCGCGGCGCCCTTTAGCGCGGCGAATGGGGCAAGGATGACGGAGACCGGAATCGGAGCGAGGTAACTCCGCATGCGCCCCTTCTCCTCGAAGGCGTGGCGAAAGGCATCCGACGACGCGTCCAGGATCTTCGGCGCGATGCCGCCACCGAGATAGACGCCACCCTGCGCGCCGAAGAAAAGTGCCGCATCGCCGGCGAAGGCTCCGAGCCAAACGACGAACAGATGAAGCGCCTCCGCGGCGATCTTGTCACTGCCGGCGAGCCCCCGCACCAGCACATCATTCGGTACAGGCGGCGCCGCGGTCTCGCCATGCGACTCCGCCACGACGCGGTAGAGCTCGGCAAGGCCGGGCCCCGACAAGACGCGCTCCGCGGAAAGATGCGGGCGCCCGGAACGAAGCCGCATCGCAAGCGCGAATTCCTCCACGCTGTTCGCGGTGAGCGAGACATGGCCGCCCTCGCTTGGCACACCGACCCAGTCCGACCCGCCCCAGACGAGGCCGGCGACGCCGATCCCAGTGCCCGGGCCGAGCACGACTTTGGGAGCGCGCGGATCAGACTCGCCGCCCCCGAGCCGATGCAGCTCCGCCTTGCCGAGAAAGGGAAGCGACAAAGCGAGCGCGTGGAAATCATTGAGGACGAGGACGCCGTCGAGGCCAACAGCGCGGCAAAGCTCGGTCCGCGTAAAGGACCAGGGTGAATTGGTGAGCTTGATCGCCTCGCCGACCACCGGCGCCGCGACCGCAATGGCCGCGTGGCGCGGGGGATGCATCAGGCCATCGAGATAGGCACGCGCGGCGCTGGCGAGGCTCGGATGCTCCGCGCAGAGAAAATGTCCGATCTCGGAGAGCTCGAGCGTTTCGAGGTCGGCCACGGCGAAGCGGGCATTGGTGCCGCCGATATCGGCGACGATGGCGCGCGCGCCTCGACTGTTCATTTGCGGCTCGGACGGCATTGGATCGGACAGAGGCTTGGTCTCAGTTTTTCCATATGATTCTGTGATCCCTTGCAGTACGCGCAAGGGCGTCGACGATCCAGGATCGTGGCAGCTTCGCCGTAAGATGTCGGCCACAAATTAGCAGGAGCGCATAATGATACGAGCAGTGTTCTTGGCCTTATGGTTCGCGTTGACAATGATGTCGCCACAGCCGTCATGACCGCGTCCCGCCCGAACGGCCGTGCCATGCGCCGGACCGGCATGGCAGCGCTGCTCGCTCTGGCGATGGGCATGGGTGACGCCGCCGCGCAGGGAGGGCCTACTCCGGTTTGCGCCAACAACGCGGTGCCCATTGAGACCTTGGGCGGCGACAAGGAGCAGCGGCCGATCCAACCGATGCCGCCGCCTATCTCAATCGTGGCATCGCCCAAGCAAACGTCGGAGAGGTGGCGCTTGCCATCAGCGACTTTACTGTCGCCATCAGCCTGCAACCCGATCTGAGCGAGGCCTGGTACCAGCGCGGCAACACCTTCACGCATATGCGCCGCTTCGACAACGCCATCGCCGATTTCACCCAGGCAATCCGGCTCAAGTCCGATTTCGCGGTCGCTTACTGCGACCGGGGTTTGGCAAACGTTCAGCTCGGCCAATACGACGAAGCTCTCAAGGATTACGCGGCGGGGCTCGGTCACAATCACAAGCTCAGTTACTGCTTTTTCAATAGCGGCAGCCTGTATCTCACCTTGGGCGAGTACCGGAAGGCGATCGACGACCTCACTGAGGCGCTGGCCGGCAAGCCCGGGGAGCCCAACGCCTTGAGCCGGCGCGGCCAAGCCTATGAGGCGCTTGGCGAGAAGGGCCCGGCATTGGAGGATTTCCGCGCGGCCTTGGAGAGCAATCCGGGGCTCGAAAGCGCCAAGGAAGGCCTTGCCCGCGTCACGGCCGAGCAAAAGCGGTCCGAGCAGCAAAATAGCGGCCCCGACTGAGCTCGCGCGAGCTGGCCAGCCGCGGCCTTGTCACAATGCATTCCTACCCTCCGCGCCACGCTCTGGCGCTCGTCAGGTCTTCTTGCGAAGATACAGGTCGGAGCCTAGGCAAACCGGCATGATCGAGAAGCTCGAATTCATCATCGCGCTCGCCCGCGAGCGGCATTTCGGCCATGCCGCCGAGGCCTGCGGCGTGAGCCAGCCCACGCTCTCCGCCGGCATCAAGCAACTCGAGGATTCCTTCGGGGTCCTGCTGGTGCAGCGCGGATCGCGCTTCCAGGGTTTCACTCCGGAAGGCGAGCGGGTGCTCGACTGGGCTCGCCGCATCGTCGGCGACACCCGCGCCATGCACCAGGAGATCGACGCGCTGAAGCACGGCCTGAGCGGCCATATCCGCATCGCCGCCATCCCCACGGCACTCGCCATGATGGCGATCCTCACCACCCCCTACCGGGCGAAGCACCCCGACGTGAGCTTCACCATTCTGTCGCGAAACTCCATCGAGGTGCTGGGGTTGCTCGAAAATCTTGAGGTAGACGCGGGGCTTACTTATCTCGACAACGAGCCGCTAGGCCGGGTGCAGACCGTGCCGCTCTATAGTGAGGAATACCGGCTGTTGATCGCCTCGGACAGCCCGCTCGGCAATCGCGATAGCGTGACCTGGTCCGAGGTCGGCAAGGTGCCGCTCTGCCTGCTCAGCCGCGACATGCAGAACCGGCGCATCATCGACGGCCTGTTGCGGGAAGCCGGCGCGGAGGTGGCGCCGACGCTGGAATCGGACTCGATCATCGTCCTGTTCGCCCATGTACGCACCGGGCGATGGGCGAGCGTTATGCCGGCGAAGCTCGCCGCGGTGCTCGGTCTGACCGACACGGTGCGGGCGATACCCATCGTCGAGCCGACGGTGACGCATTCGATCGGGCTCGTGGTCCCCCAGCGCAATCCGCTCACGCCGCTCATCCATGCGCTGGTCAGCGAGGCGAAACAGCTCGCGCCGATCCTGGCCGGCGACGGCCCGCCCCCGATCAGCGGCCGCCCGGCGAGGCGCAAGGCGCCGATTGCCGGATAGTCGTCTTCGGACGCCGGGGCCACGATCCGAAATACCGATCGTACGATAGAATATTGTAATTAAAGGAAAAATCGGCCCCGGCGCTTGCGATGCAAGGAGCGGCATAATATCTTTCGATTTCGGTCAGGGGCGGCCATGAGAGGGAATGGCCGAGCGGTGGAAACCGGTCAGAAATCCCGATCGGATCATGGTACCGCGATGTTGATTCCTGAAGATCTCCAGTTTGCCACCGACTTAGAGAGGCCGCTTGCGCATGCCGAGATATGAGCCTTGGGACCCCGAGCGCGCCAGCGTGATCATCGCGGCGAATCAGCAGCGCGAGGGTGCGGCGCTCCCCATCCTGCATGCCTTGCAGCATGCCTTCGGCTATGTGCCGGAAGCGGCGATCCCGATGGTGGCGGACGCGCTCAACCTGTCGCGCGCCGAGATGCACGGGACGGTCACCTTCTATCACGACTTCCGCAAAGAACTCCCGGGACGCCGCGTGCTGAAGCTTTGCCGCGCCGAATCCTGTCAGGCCGCCGGCGGCGACGCGCTTGCGGCGCGCGCGCAAGAGAAGCTCGGCGTAGAGATGGGCGGCACCACGGCGGATGCCCGCGTCACGCTCGAGGCGGTCTATTGCCTCGGCCTGTGCCATAGCTCGCCAGCCGCGATGCTCGATCATGATCGCGTGTTCGGGCTGCTCGACGAGGCGAAGCTCGACGCCCTGCTCAAGGAGGCGCAAGCGTGACCGCCCGAGTTTACATTTCCCGCGATTCCGGGGCGCTGTGTGTCGGCGTCGAGGAAGTCGCACGCGCCTTATTCAAGTCGACCGAGAAACGGGGCTTGGATGTGACCATCGTGCGCACGGGCTCGCGCGGCATGTATTGGCTCGAGCCGCTGGTCGAGGTCGAACGGCCGGAAGGCCGCATCGGTTACGGCCCGGTCAAGCCAAGCGACATCGACAGCCTGCTCGACGCCGGCATGCTTGACGGTGGCGAGCATCGCCTGCGGCTTGGCCTCGTCGAGGACATCCCCTTCTTCAGACGCCAGACGCGGCTCACTTTCGCCCGCGTCGGCGTGATCGATCCCCGCTCGCTCGAGGATTACCGGGCGCATGGCGGTTACAAAGGGTTGGAGAAGGCGCTTCTGAGCGGACCTGAAGCGATCGTCGAGGAGGTGGTGAATTCGGGCTTGCGCGGCCGCGGCGGCGCCGGCTTCCCGACCGGCATCAAATGGCGCACCGTCGCCCAGACGGTGAACGCCCAGAAATACATCGTCTGCAACGCCGATGAAGGCGATAGCGGGACGTTCGCCGACCGCATGATCATGGAGGGCGATCCCCTCGTGCTGATCGAGGGCATGACGATCGCCGGCATCGCCACCGGGGCCACCTACGGCTACGTCTATATCCGCTCCGAATATCCCCATGCCGTCGAGGCGATGGAAATCGCCATTCGCGAGGCCCGCCAGGGCGGCTTCCTGGGCGCGCATGTCGCTGGCTCACCTTACGCCTTCGACACGGAGGTGCGGGTCGGCGCCGGGGCCTATGTCTGCGGCGAGGAGACTTCGCTGCTCGAAAGCCTCGAAGGCAAACGCGGCGAGGTGCGGGCGAAGCCGCCGCTGCCCGCCCATATCGGGTTGTTCGGCAAGCCGACCGTGATCAACAACGTGCTGTCGCTCGCCTCCGTACCGATCATCATGAGCGATGGCGCCGCCTATTACCGTGATTTCGGCATGGGCCGATCGCGCGGCACCATGCCGATCCAGCTCGCCGGTAACATCAAATATGGCGGACTGTTCGAGACCGCCTTCGGCATCAGCCTGGGCGAGCTCGTCAACGATATTGGCGGCGGCACGCGGAGCGGACGCGCCGTGCGCGCCGTGCAGGTCGGCGGCCCGCTCGGTGCCTATTTCCCGCCTGCCTTGTTCGACACCGCCTTCGACTATGAGGCCTTCACCGCCAAAGATGGGCTGATCGGCCACGGCGGCATCGTGGTGTTCGACGACACCGTCGACATGGCACGCCAAGCGCGCTTCGCTATGGAGTTCTGCGCCATTGAAAGTTGCGGCAAGTGCACACCCTGCCGCATCGGCTCGGCGCGCGGCGTCGAGCTCGTCGACAAGATCTTGGCAGATGAGGACCGGGCGGAGAATCTCCTGGTGCTCGAGGACCTCTGCAACACCATGAAGTTCGGATCGCTTTGCGCCCTGGGCGGGTTCACTCCCTACCCGGTGATGAGCGCGCTCACCCATTTCCCCGAGGATTTCGGCGTTTCGAAGAAGCGCCTCGCAGCTGCTGAATGAGGAAACTCCAATGTCGCTGATCCAAGAAATCGACTACGGCACGCCGGCGTCCAAATCGAAGAAGACGGTGACGCTCACCGTCGACGGGGTGAAGATCGCCGTGCCGGAAGGCACCTCGATCATGCGCGCGGCCATGGAGATGGGCACGCAGATCCCCAAGCTCTGCGCCACCGACATGCTGGAGGCGTTCGGCTCCTGCCGGCTTTGTCTGGTCGAGATCGAGGGCCGCGCCGGCACGCCAGCCTCCTGCACCACGCCAGTGGCCGAGGGCATGGTCGTGCATACACAGACCGATCGGCTGAAGCGGCTCCGCAAGGGCGTGATGGAGCTCTATATCTCCGAGCACCCGCTCGACTGCCTGACCTGTTCGGCAAATGGCGATTGCGAATTGCAGGACATGTCGGGCGCGGTCGGCTTGCGCGAGGTGCGCTACGGCTATGACGGCGCGCGGCATCCCAATCCCGGCATCGACAATTCCAATCCTTATTTCACCTACGAGCCCGCCAAATGCATCGTCTGCTCGCGTTGTGTGCGGGCCTGCGAGGAGGTGCAAGGCACCTTCGCCCTAACCATCGCCGGCCGCGGCTTCGACTCTGTGGTGTCGCCGAGCATGGAGGAGTCCTTCCTCCAATCCGAATGCGTATCGTGCGGCGCCTGCGTGCAGGCCTGTCCCACCGCCACCCTCAACGAGAAGTCGGTCATCGAGATCGGTACGCCCGAGCATTCCGTCGTCACCACGTGCGCCTATTGTGGCGTCGGCTGCGCCTTCAAGGCCGAGATGCGCGGCGAGGAAGTCGTGCGCATGATCCCCTACAAGGACGGCAAGGCCAATCGCGGCCATTCCTGCGTCAAGGGCCGCTTCGCCTGGGGCTACGCCACCCACAAGGACCGCATGCTAAAGCCGATGATCCGCGCCAAGATCACCGATCCCTGGCGCGAGGTCTCCTGGGAGGAGGCAATCGGCTACGCGGCCTCCGAGTTCAAGCGCATCCAGGAGAAATACGGGCAGAGCTCGGTCGGCGGCATCACCTCGTCGCGCTGCACCAACGAGGAGACCTTCCTCGTGCAGAAGCTGGTCCGCGCCGCCTTCGGCAACAACAATGTCGACACCTGCGCGCGCGTCTGCCACTCGCCGACCGGCTACGGCCTGAAGACGGCCTACGGCACCTCGGCCGGCACGCAGGATTTCGACTCCGTCGAATATTCCGACGTGATCATGATCATCGGCGCCAATCCGACCGATGGCCATCCCGTGTTTGCCTCGCGCATGAAGAAGCGCCTGCGCGAAGGCGCCAAGCTGATCATCCTCGATCCGCGCCGCATCGACTTGGTGCGCACGCCGCATCTCGAGGCGGACTACCATCTGCCGCTCAAGCCCGGCACCAATGTCGCGGTGGTCACGGCGCTCGCCCATGTCATCGTCACCGAAGGGCTCGTGAACGAGAAATTCGTGCGCGAGCGCTGCGATTGGGACGAGTTCCAGGAATGGGCCGCCTTCGTCGCCGGCGAGCGCCACAGCCCGGAAGAAGTGGAGAAGGTCTCCGGCGTGCCCGCCGAGCTGATCCGCGGCGCGGCCCGGCTCTATGCCACCGGCGGCAACGGCGCGATCTATTACGGCCTCGGCGTCACCGAGCACAGCCAAGGCTCGACCACGGTGATGGCGATCGCCAACCTCGCCATGGCCACCGGCAATATCGGCCGCGAAGGCGTGGGCGTGAACCCGCTGCGCGGGCAGAACAACGTGCAAGGCTCCTGCGACATGGGCTCGTTCCCGCATGAGGTCTCGGGCTACCGGCACGTTTCCGAGGACGCCACGCGCGCGATGTTCGAGGCGCTGTGGGGCAGGTCGCTCGACGCCGAGCCCGGCCTGCGCATCCCCAATATGATGGATGCCGCGGTCGACGGCTCTTTCAAGGGCCTCTACATCCAGGGCGAGGACATCCTCCAATCCGATCCGAACACACAGCATATGGCGGCGGGGCTCGCCGCCATGGAATGCGTCGTGGTGCAGGATCTGTTCCTGATCGAGACCGCGAACTACGCCCATGTCTTCCTGCCGGGCTCGACCTTCCTCGAGAAGAACGGCACCTTCACCAATGCCGAGCGGCGCATCCAGATGGTGCGCAAGGTGATGACGCCGAAGAACGGATACGAGGACTGGCAGATCACCGAGCTGCTTTCCAACGCGCTCGGCTATCCGATGCTTTACAATCACCCCTCCGAGATCATGGACGAGATCGCCCGACTCACGCCGACCTTCGCCGACGTGTCCTACAAGAAGCTCGACGAGCTCGGCTCGGTGCAGTGGCCGTGCAACGAGAAGGCGCCGGACGGCACGCCGATCATGCACATCAACGGCTTCGTGCGCGGCAAGGGCAAATTCGTCATCACCGAATACGTGGCGACCGACGAGAAGACCGGCCCGCGCTACCCGCTGTTGCTCACCACCGGCCGCATCCTCAGCCAATACAATGTCGGCGCGCAGACGCGGCGTACCGCCAACGTCGTCTGGCACGAGGAGGATGTGCTGGAGATTCATCCGCACGACGCCGAGCAGCGCGGCGTGCGCGACGGCGACTGGGTGAACCTCGCGAGCCGCGCCGGCGACACGACACTCCGCGCCCATATCACCGAGCGGGTTGCTCCCGGCGTGGTCTACACGACCTTCCACCATCCGAGCACCCAGGTGAACGTGGTCACCACCGAGTTCTCCGACTGGGCCACCAACTGCCCGGAATACAAAGTGACGGCCGTGCAGGTGATGCCGTCCAACGGGCCGTCCGAGTGGCAGGAGGAATACGAAGAGCTCAGCCGGCAGGCGCGCCGGATCGCGGAGCCGCTCGTAGCGGCGGAGTAGGCGTACCTCCATGGCGCTGCCCGTTGTCCGCGTCCCGCGTGCGCTTTGGCGCAGCACGGGCATTACGCATGGCACCCGCGCCATGCCGGAAGAGACCGCGGTCGCCTTCACCTATAACGGCACCACCTACGCGGTGATGATGGCGACGCCGCAGGATCTGGAGGACTTCGCCGTCGGCTTCAGCCTGACGGAAGGCGTTGTCAGGCAAGCGGACGCGATCCGCGAGCTCGAGATCGTGGAGCCCGAGCTTGGCATCGAGCTTCGCCTGTGGCTCGGCGAATTTGAAGTCGCGACGCTGGCCTCACGCCGCAGGCAGCATGCCGGCCCAACGGGCTGTGGGCTGTGCGGCATCGAGAGCTTGGCCGAGGCCATGCGCCCTCCCCGCCCGGTCAGCAACGGCCGGAGCTTCACGCCGGAAGAGATCATGCGAGCCGTCGGATCGCTCGCACCCGCGCAGACGCTGAACCAGGAGACTCGCGCCGTGCATGCCGCGGCTTTCTGGGAGCCCGGACGCGGCCTTGTGGCGCTTAGGGAAGATGTCGGCCGCCACAATGCGCTGGACAAGCTCGCCGGCGTGCTGGCGCGGAGCCAGGACTCGGCCGAGCAAGGCGTGCTCCTGCTGACCAGCCGAGTCTCGGTCGAGATGGTGCAGAAAGCGGCGGCAATAGGCGCGCCGATCATCGTCGCGGTGTCGGCGCCGACGGCGCTCGCGCTCAACATAGCCGAGGAAGCGGGGATCACGCTGGTGGCCATTGCCCGATCCGACGGTTTCGAAGTCTTCACCCATTCCAATCGCGTGCAAGGAGAGCGTGCCACCCATGTCGCCTGACCGTCTCGTCTATATGGCGAACCAAATCGGCAAATTCTTCGAGGTGCAGCGCACCGATGAGGTCGTGCCGGGAATCGCCAACCACATCAAAAAGTTCTGGGACCCGCGGATGCGGACGGCGATCTTCGCCTATATCGATGCGGGCGGCGAAGGCATCGACCCGCCGGTGCGCGAGGCGCTGCTGAAGCTTAAGGATGAGGCGAAAAGGCCAGGCGACGCCACGATTATCGCCGAAACGAGCTTTCAAGGGACGTAACAAGATAAAGGTGATGATGAAGACGACGCGTAGGGAAATGCTTCGTGTGCTGTTCGCCGCTTTGGCGATCGGCATTGTCATTGTTCCGCTGCACGCCCGCGCCGAGGACAAGGGCCCGGTGGTATTCGCCGCGGCGAGCCTCAAGGACGCGCTCGACGCCATCAATGCCGATTGGCAGAAGGCCAACGGCAAGAAGGCCACCATCTCCTACGCAGCGTCCTCGGCGCTCGCCAAGCAGATCGAGCAGGGCGCACCGGCAGATCTGTTCATCTCGGCGGACGAGGATTGGATGGACTATCTCGCCACGCGCAAGCTGATCAAGGCGGCTACGCGGTTCGATCTTACCGGCAATCGGCTGGTGCTGATCGCGCCGAAGGATTCGAAACTCACGGCCAGCATTACGGCGTCCTTCCCGCTCGCGTCGCTGCTGGGCGACGGGCGCCTCGCCATGGCCGACACGCAGGCCGTGCCGGCTGGGAAATATGGCAAGGCGGCGCTCGAGAAGCTTGGCGTGTGGGACGGGGTGAAGGACAAGCTCGCCCTGGCCGAGAACGTTCGCGCGGCGCTACAACTCGTGTCGCGCGGGGAAGCGCCGCTCGGCATCGTCTATGCCACCGACGCCAAGGCAGACCCCAACGTCAAGGTGCTCGATGTCTTCCCCGAGGGCACGCACGCGCCAATCCTCTATCCGGCGGCGCAGATCGCGGCGTCGACCAACGCGGACGCACCGACCTTCCTGGCTTACCTCAAGTCGCCCGAGGCCCAGAGCGTGTTTGAGGCCCAGGGTTTCAAGGTGCTATTGAGCTACTAGCCCGAACGCCCTCACCCGAAGCGCGTCGAGGCTTTTCGGGGGGTTCCGCCGTCGTGTTCACGCTGACACAAGAAGAGCTTACCGCCGTCAAGCTTTCGTTGCGCGTCGCGGCGCTCGCCACGGCGGCGAGCCTGCCGGTCGGCGTGGCGGTCGCCTACGTGCTCGCGCGCGGCCGTTTCTTGGGGCGCCCGCTACTCAACGCGCTGGTGCTGCTGCCGCTGGTCTTGCCGCCCGTCGTCACCGGCTATGTCTTGTTGCTGCTGTTCGGAAAGCAGGGGCCGCTCGGGCGCATGCTCGCCGAGCATTTCGGCATTGTGCTCGCCTTTCGCTGGACCGGGGCGGCGCTTGCCTGCGCGGTGATGGGCTTTCCGCTCATGGTCCGCGCCATCCAGCTCTCGCTCGAGGCAGTGGACCGGCGGCTCGAGCAGGCGGCCGGCACGCTCGGCGCCAACCGGGCTTTCGTGTTCCTCACGGTGACGCTGCCGCTCGCCGCGCCCGGCATCGTCGCCGGCGCCATACTCTGCTTTGCCCGCGCCATGGGCGAGTTCGGCGCCACCATCACCTTCGTCTCCAACATTCCGGGAGAGACGCAGACGCTGCCGACCCTGATCTACAGCCTCACGCAAGTCCCAGGCGGGGACGCCGGCGCGCTCAGGCTGACGCTCATCTCGGTGGCGATCTCGCTCGGCGCCATCCTCATGTCCGAGGCGTTCGTGTGGCGCGTCGCGAAGCGGAATGGCGCGGACGGCGCTTGATCAGGGCATCACCGCCACGCCCCAGGGCAGACGCCCGACCGGCACGGACTTCTCCGCCTTGAGCGAACCGACATCGATGACCGTCAAGTCATTGGTGAGGCCGTTGGCGACATAGTACTTTTTGCCGTCTGGGCTGAGCTCGCCATGCCACGGCCGCTGCCCCACCAGGATGTAGTCCTTCACCTCCTTGGTCGCGGTGTCGATAACGGCCACGCGGTTGGCGGGACCGAGCGCCACAAAGACGAGCTTGCCGTCCTTGGTGAAATTCATGCCGACCGGTTGCAGCAGCTCGGGCCGCACGCCTGGCACCTCGAAACGTATCTTCTTGGTGACCTTCCAAGTGGTGGGATCGATCACCGAGATCGAGCCGCCAACTTCCGAGGACACCCAGAGCTCCTTGCCATCTTCGGTAAATTTCGCCTCGCGCGGGCGGCTATCGACCAGCACGTTGGCAATGAGCTTCATTTTCTCGTTGTCGATGACATGCGCCATGCTCGTGCTTTCCGACGTTGCCACCGTGTATTTGTTGTCGGGGCTGACACTCATGCCTTCGGGCTCGACGCCGACGGGAACCTCGCCCAACACGTCGCCGCTCTTGACGTTCATGATGGTGACGAGGGAATCGTCCTCGTTGGCGATGTAGATCTTCTCACCCTTGGGATCGACGGCCATCAGCTCGGGGTCGGGTCCGGATTCGAGCTCGCGGCTCTTCTGGAGCGTCGTGGTATCGATCACATCCATGATGTCGCCGTCGCCAGCCGCGACGAACAGCTCCTTGAAGTCCGGGCTCAGAATGACACCTCGGGGGCGCCGGCCGACGGGGATGGTCTTGATCGTCTGCAGCGTGTCGCTATCGAGCACGGTGACGGTATTGTCCTTCTCGTTGGAGACGAAAATCTTCCCGGCCGCGAAGCAAGGTGAAGCAAGGACAACCAGCGCGGCGGCGAATGCTAACGGTTGCGGTGAAGCGGATCATGGACTTACCTTCGGTCTGGGATCACTTGAATTTGCATTTGGTCTCTGGCTCGTCGTAGCCGAGCGTGTCGGTGAGGTTCTTCTCGTGCAGAAATCCCTCTTGCGGCGACTTCGACACGATGGTGCGGGTGCCGCCGCCAAGAATCACCGGTTGACGCATTTGATGGTCCCAGGGGCGGAAGTTCAGCGCGATCCCCTTGTGACCCTCGAGATTGAAGTCATCCGACAGGATATAGGCCTTGAGCTCCGGCACGGTGGTCTTGCCCGACCGCATCGCCGCGTCGGTCAAGGCGCGCAGCCCAATCCAAGCAGTGTAGTCGCGCTCGGCGGCGTCGCGCTTGGCGAGCTTGTATATGTCGTCCTGGAAGGTCATGGACCCGTATTCGGTATAGGATTTATCCCACGCCAAGGCCTGCAGCCCTTGTGTCCCCACGACGAGATCGGGGCGATAGGTGCGGTAGGGAAAATAGTCGCCGAAAAAGTCGTCGGTATCGATTACCCAAACCACGTCATGGTCGGGGGCGCTTTCGGTGACCGTCGGAATCTGAGCCTGCACCTGCTGGTAACCGGAATCGGTATTGCGAGACCCGGGTGGGAACGGATAGATGGTCTCCTGCACGATCTTGCCGCCGTAGCGCTTTGCCGACCGCTCGATCTGCGCGAGATAGTCCTTGTCCTCCGCCGAATCGCCGCGAACGATGAGCCAGTTCGGCCACTTTTTCAGGATGAGATATTGGGCGATTGCGTCGGCGCGCATGGCCCAGTCCGGAATGACGTGGAACACATTCTGCCGGCACTCCTCCTGACGCAGAATTTCCGCGCTGGAACGGATATTCATCAGGATCGAATTCTTTGCCTCGGGGAGATCGGCCACCGCCAGCAGATCTTGCGGCTCGAGATCGGCGATGATGAGGGCGTCGCCGCCTTTGAGAATTTCCTTGGCTTTGGCCACGACGTCGCCCTTCGCAGGAACGATCGCTTCAACGAGATCGAAGCCCAGGCCGACGAAGCCCCCAGACTGGTTCGCCTCCTTGATGTACATGCGCGCGCCTTCGAGGCCTTTGTTGGTGACGGGCCGTTCGGCGTAAGACAGCGGCAGCGGCTCGGGATATTCCTTGCCGAGATAATAGACCTTCAATTTGGTTAGGGCTGGCTGCTCCGGCGCGGCGGCGGGCGTTGCTGGGGCCGCAGGTGTTGCTGCGGGCGCGGCGACAGGCGCTGCCGCCGGTGCCGGCGCTTTCGCATCCTCGGCGACCGACGCCCCGCTCGACATCCACACCGTGAGGAGGATTGCGAGGGCGCCGGTGAGCACTCTCGCGCCACGCCGCAAAGTAAAGATCGGCACACTAGACATAAGCGTAGGCGTTGCTCCCATGACGTCTTTTACATTCGGAAGCTCGGCCGCCGATAACGCTGGTAGAGCTGGCGGCAAAGCCCGCACCGTCGGGAACACTATCTTTCAGAGATGCGAACTTAAGGCAATGCGTACTGCACACCATGGCAATCTTTTTGCCAAGTTAAACAATCGCAACCTTGACGGTGCGTGACGCGGATTTGAAAGATGCCTCGCCGAAATGGGAGGACCGTCCGGCAAACCGTCCCCATGAACGCGACACGGCCGCCAAGCTGATGAGCAGCTTGGCGGCCGAGTGCCTTAACGAACGCCAGTCAAATGTCTCGGTGAGACTATTCGGCCGGCGGCGGCGCGGTATTCGCCTTCAGCGAATTCGGGTTGATGGTCCGGATCCAGGCGATGATCTTCCACACGTCGTCGACCTTGGTCAACGGCGCCGGACTGTTAGGCTGGGAAATGGACCGTTGACCTTGGCTCGGCATCGGGAAGCTGACGGTCTCGCGCGCATGCCGCGGGAAACCCTCTTTCTCCATGCAGTCGGCGTAGTCCTTGCAATTGCTGCCGAGAACGATCAAGCGGAACAGCGTGTCGTCGTTGGGATAGTAGTTCCACACGTCATTGGAAATGGGCGGACACATTCCGCCGCCGCCAGTGCCGCCGTGACAGCCATTGCAGCCGGTGCCCATAAATCTTTTGTGACCCTCGTCAGCGACTTCGGGGATCTTGTCGTTGAAGGGGTTCTTGAGTTGCCCTTTGGGCGTGGCCTTGACGAGATCGAACGGCGTCATGTCGGCCCGCGCGGCTTCCCCGCCGGCCGGTTGCGGCGCCGCCTCCGGCGTCTCGGAACGGGCGGGAGCCCCACCTGCCTGTCCGGGCATTGCCGACGGCGCCCCGGCAGCGGCCGGAGGAGTTGCACCCGATGCTGGCGGAGGCGCGGCTTCGTCAGCGGCCTGGCACTGCCAGAGCCCCACGCCGATCACGACAACTCCTAACGCTAAAAGACCGGTGATGATTTTGCGCACAGTTTGGTTTCCTTACCCTGGTTGCCTTTTCGTTGAACTTTTTAGTCACGCACGTCCAAAAAGGCGGAAGGGCGTGGGAACCTTACGGCTCACCTTTTCCTGGAGCGGAGCTCGGCAAGGCCCCACCCCTCCTACCGAAACCGATATAGATACCTTGCCGAAGGCCGTGCAAACGAAATCGCGCGACCCAAAAGCGCAGGAATATAACTAAGGCATGACGCCGCAGGTCCGCGCCACATTATCGCAGTTTGCCTGTTTCCCGTGGCCGGCAAGTAGGCAAAGCACGTTGGGTTTTCAGCTTTAAGTTGAGAATGCCGATCGCTTGCGCGCCCCAGGCCAGGGGCTTCCCCTAAAGAAAAGAGCGGGGCGGGAGCGAGCGAACGCGGATACCACATTGGCGATATCGTGAGGATCGGTTGGCGGGCGATCAGTTGGTGACGTCGAAATCCATGCCGTCGAAGGTATAGCGGGGAACTTGCGTCCAGATGCCGTCTTCCAAGACCGGCACCTTGTGCATCTTCACGTCCTTGACCTCGAGCTTGCCCGACTTCTGATCGACCCAGAAATCTATGTCGTAATATTCGTCCTGGCTGCCCGGCTTGCGGAAGTCGGTGCACACGAAATACTGCCCGTCCTTCTTCAGATGACGCACCGGCTGGTGGATCTCGACGAATTCGAGCGGCACGGTGTCGCCGGTCTTGTCGTCCTTGACGTCAAGGGCGCCGCTCGCGTCTTTGTGGGTGGCGATATAGCTGTGGATCGCGCCCATTACCTGCCAGGCGCGGGTGATCTCCATGTCGCCGGGATGCTCCTGCACCGGCAGCCACCACCAGGCGATCGGCAGACGAGTGACCATGTACCAGCTGTCGCCGTCTTGCTTCGGCCCCTTCTGCACGCGGATGTCCATCAGCTTCAGCTCTTGCCCTTCGGGCTTGAACCAGAAGTCGATGGCATATTGCTTCTTGGGCTCGTCCTTGTCGTGGAAGATGAATTGGCGAACCAGCCATAGCCTTCCATGCCGCGCACGATCTTGATGCTTTCGAACACTAGATTGAGGTCGGCGTTGAGCTTGGGATCATGGAAAACGAAGGTGCCGTCCTTGCTCCGCGCATCGACGACCTGCTTCACCGCGGCGTTGACGTCATCCTCGGTGAATTCCTTGGCAGGCCCCGCGCTCGGAGAGACGTTTTCGGCGGCAGGCGCGGCCGGAGCCGCATTGTCCTTGGCGATGAAGAACTCGCGCGCCTTCTGGATGTTCTCGGTGGGGTTCTTGAGGAAGGTCTCTTTCGATGCCTTGGAGGAGAAGCAATAGACCTTGCCGTCCTCGGCGGTCCAATTGATCGAGCAGTCGGTCTTCACCTCCTGCCCTTCGGCCAGACCCATGGCGCAGTAATCGTCGAACTGACCGTTGACCGCCGCGGGCGTTGCCGCCACTGCGGGCGCGGCCGGAGCGGCGTCCTCAGCCCATGCGGGCGAAACCGCGAGACCGCATAAGGCGAAGGCTGTGGCCGCGGCTTGCGCAATGCCAAGTCCCCCTCGCCTCGAGCGACCAAGGGTCATTGGCTGGTTGTTCCCTGCCCAGTTCCGGGTGTCGGCGCGTCGCTTGCCGACTTCGCTACGCCGAGCACTTGGATGGCTTGAGCCGATTCCGTATTGCCGTTCTGCTGGGCAACATCGAGCGCCGTCTTGCCTTCATTATCCTTGGCAGTCGTATCGGCACCGGCTTCGATCAGGAGCCCGATTATCGGAGGATTGTTGTGGGCGGCCGCGACCATCAGCGGCGTCACGCCCTGCGCCGACTTCGCGTTCACGTCGGCCTTGCCGTCAATCAGCGCCTTGGCGATGTCGATGGGGCGCGTGCTGTCGGGGAGGAAGACGGCGCCTTCGGCCGGCGCGGTCTGGCTTGCCGCGATCATCAGCGGGGTCAGCTTGTCATTCCCCCCGGCCGCGTTGACGTTGGCGCCGGCTTCGATCAGCGCCTTCGCCGCTTCGTACCGGTTCTCGGCGATGGCGATCGACAAGGGACCAAATCCTTCGGGTCCGGGTTGCTCGATGTTAGCGCCGTGGGCGAGCAGCAGCTTGACCGAAGGGATATCGTCGCGGAGCGCGGCGTGGAGCAGCGGCGTCAGCCCGTCGCCATCGGGCTCGTTGGGATCGGCCTTGAGGGAGATGAGCAGATCGACCATCTCCGGGTGCTTCTGGCGGGCGGCAATGTGGAGCGCCCCGGCGCCTTGCGCGTTAAGCCTGTTGACGTCGGCGCCCTTGCCGATCAGGAATTTGACCCGGGCCACGTCGTTGGCATTAACCGCGTTGCTAAGTTCCTCGGTCAAGTCGGCCCCCTCGGCGAGCCAGTTCTCGACCTTCTCTTGCGTGACAACCTGATCCGGCGAGGCGAGATCTGGGCGCGGCTTGAAGTCCTGCTGCGTCACTTCGTTGTAGTAGCCATGGGCAGGAATGTCGCCCGGGACTAGGCAGCGGCTGCATTGCACTAGCGGCACGCCAAAGTCCTTCAGGATCTTCTCGATCTCGTCCTTCTTATCTTCCATGGCGAATTCGAGCATGTATTTCAGGAAGGCATCGGTCTTGCGTACGCCGATGGCGAGGTCGAACTCGAGCGGAGTGTTGTCGTCCATCAAATTGACCGGCGTGATGGTGATGGGCGCATCCTTCATGGTCTTCAGCCAGCCGGCGAACGGACCCCAGACCCCGGCGACATCGAGATCGCCGTCGATCACCTGCTGAACCTGGTACCAGGGCTGATGCTCGACCTTAAGATCGGCGTCGTGGGACACCACGTGGAGCTGCACATTGTTGACGACGCCGCGTTTGGCCAACGCCTCGCGGATGCCCGACGTCTGGAACACGCCAATCTTCAGATCCTTGAGTCGAGGATCGTCCAAGCTCTTGATATCAAGGCCTTTATCGGTGCGGGTGACCAGCACGTAGGTCGACCGGTAGAGCGGATTGGTGGTGAGCAGGCGCCCGTAATTGGAGGGCACATCGATCATCACGTCGCACATGCCCGAGTCGAAGGTGTCGCGCGTCAGGGCACGCTCGAGGAAGGGACGCCAATAAAAGCTGACATCCGCTCCCATGGCCTCGCCAAGAACCTTGCCAATCTTGTTCTCAAAGCCCTCCAGCTTGTCGTTGGAGAAGGGCATGTTGCCGGGATCGGCGCAGACCGTGATCGATCGCAGCTTCTGTGCCTTATAGGCAGCCTTGGCCGCGGCCCGGATGGCAATCTTCTCGCTCGGCGTGAGGTCGTCGAAGTCCTTGCTGAGATCGCGCCGCATTTCCTTGGCGGCGAAAGCCGGCTCCAAGGCCAAACCGGATACGGCAAGACAGAGCGCGAAAGTCAGGATGCGCACGAACATGGGATTGGGGGCTCCTGTTTCGCGGGGCATTTGCTTGGTTATGGGGGAAGCGCGGAGGCTTCTCACCCTGGCTCGCCCGCGTCGGCGGTACGAACGTCCTTATATACGAACAAGCGTTATATAAGGAAAGGGCGCCCGATGCCGCAAGAGCATCGGGCGCCCCGTCAGTTCAAAGATTCCGCTATTCAAAAACGCGGAACACGTTCAGCTCGCCGCCCGCGGGGACCGTGGCCAGGCCAGCGGCCTTGGTCATAGCGGTCGCGCCGATGGCGCCGAACTTGTCGGTCAGGTCAAGATGGGCCGCGACCGGAACGCCGATCCAGCCACCGATGCCGGAATAGACACCGACATACTGATGACCGCCGGTTTTCCACGTGGCCGGGTTGGCGATGATGCCGGAACCAAGCTTACGGCTCCAAAGCACCTTGCCCGTTGCACGGTCGAGAGCGCGGAAATCACCGCCCAAGCTGCCGTAGAACACCAGACCACCGTCGGTATTCATGGTGCCGCCCCAATTCGGATAAGGATCCGGGACTTCCCATGCGGTCTTGCCGGTCAAGACGTCGAACTTCTTGATCTTGCCGGTCGTGCCGGGCTTCTCAGGATACATGTACACGTTCGCGAACACGTAGACCGTGCCCTGGTTCGTGTGCGTGCGCTCCTGCGGCTCAAGCTCCATGCACCAGTTGTTGGTGGGCACATAGAACATGTTCGGCTCTTTGGGATCGACGGAAGCCGGCTGCTGGTCTTTGCCACCCATAGCTGACGGGCAGGCTTCGACGTTGCGGCCACGCTCCAGCGGAGAGTGCTCACGCACCTTCACCGGACGTCCAGTCTTCATGTCGATCTTCTCGGCCCAGTCCACGGTCACATATTTGTTAGCGCGGAGCAGAGTGCCGTCCGTGCGATCGAGCACATAGGCAAAGCCGTTACGATCGAAGTGGCTGAGGACCTTGTGCTTCTTGCCGTCAACATCCATGTCGGTCAGGATGTTTTCGTTGATGCCATCATAGTCCCACTGATCGAAGGGGGTCATCTGATAGGCAAACACGGCCTCGCCGGTTTCAACCTTGCGGCCGAAAATGGTCATCGACCACTTGTTGTCGAAACCACCAGCGTTGCATTCCTCATGGGTCTTGTCCGGGCAACGATAGGCCGGGCTCCACAGGCCGGGGTTACCGGTCGAGTAGTAGACCATCTTGAGCTCGGGATCGTAGCTGTACCAGCCCCAAGCCGCGCCGCCGCCGATCTTGTAATCCTCACCCGGGAAGGTGCTGATACCGAGATCCTTGCCAGCCTGGCCGTATTGAGGATTGGCCTTGTTGGTGTCGGCCGTCAGGCACACGTCCGCATCGGAACCCGTGCTCTGACAAGTCCAAGCCACCGAGCCATCCTTGAGGTTGTAGGCCACCATCCGACCGCGAGCGGCGAACTCGTCACCGCCGAAGCCTTCGAGCACCTTGTCGTCAGCAATCAGCGGAGCGGGGGTGATGGTCTCACCGTGCTCCGGCCAAGCATGCTTGACAACCCAGACTTCCTTGCCGGTCTGGCCGTCGAGGGCAATCAAAAAGCCGTCGAGGGTACCATACACGAACTTGCCGTCGGCATAGGAACCGCCGCGGTTGACGGTGTCGCAGCAAGCGCGCGGAATAGCGGTCTCGTCACGATCGGTCAACTTGACGTAGTTCCAAACGACCTTCGGATTGTCAGGATCGGTAAGATCCAGGGCTTGCACCTCGTTGCAAGTGACCATCGCCGCGCAGCCGCTGACCATGAACAACATGGTCTTGCCGCCGACATCCTTGATCACGAGGGGCTGACCTTCATGACCGCGGAGGTTGTTCTGCGATTGTAGCCAAACTATCTGCAGTTTGCTGATGTTCTTGGTGTTGATGTCAGCCAGCGCGCTATGGCGCGTAAGCTGGAAATCGCGACCGGGGGCCGGCCACTGGTCCGGATCGGCCATTCTCTTGAGCTGCTCCTCATCGGAGCCAGCAATAGCTTGACCGGAGATGCCCATCATCAACGCGATGAGGCCTCCGGTTACAAGACTACACTTTAGGTAGTTCATTTCCTTCTCCTCTCCCTAGCTTACTCAGTTCACCGAAATCAAAGCTGAGTTGTTTTGGTGGTGTGTTTAGTTCGCCCTCAGCAACGGATTGCTCAGGGGACACCGAAGCCCTTGCGAGTTTGCCAAATGTCACTGTGATGGGAGGCTGCCCTAAAGCGCCGAAGCAATTTAACGCGCCTCGCGCCCGCCCCAGATGGCGGGTTCTCTGATGACCACATCACGCTAGTGACACCTCACGAGGAACCGCAGCCTATCTCAGAGCGTGCCGGAAGGGTTATCAAAAACCCGTTGCAAAGTGACGGCGCGCTCCTTGCCAAGCTGCCCGCACATAATTGCCAAATGTCTCCGCTTTGCAAGTGAAAATTTCTCGTGGCAACGAAATCTGCCAAGCCGCTGTGAGGTCTCAACTCTCTGGACTGCAGGCTTGCACAAAGAATGATCAGAATTGTGCACCGCATCCGTCGCGGACAGCAGCCCCTCACCACGTTTCGTGTGTCGCGCGACCGTTGCACGCAAATATTCGTGGCTGTACCGGACGCGCCGGCGGGGACGGACCGAATCGTGCCGGTCTAGCGGCCACCCGCGTCTTAGGGTGCGGGCTGGAACCGTCTCGACATACCTGCCGGGGCTAACGCGGAGGCCGTGCCGTTGTCGAAGGGAGATGCTGGATGGCAATCCGCATCAGCTCGGGCAGCGTGCGGACGCCGAGCTTGACCTTGAGCTGAGTGCAGGTGTTGGCAACGGTCTTGTAGCTCACGTGCAAATGCTCGGCGATCACCCCATAGGGTTTGCCCTCGGCCACCAGGGCGAGCGTCTGTAGCTCGCGCACAGTCATCCGCTTCAGCGGATTGGTCGTGCCCCTCGCCTCCATGAAGGCGACCTCCGAAGCGAGGTCGTGACTGAGATAGGGCCTGCCCTCGCGGACCTTCTGGAAGGCCTTCAAGACCTCGTCCGAGGACGTGTCCTTGAGGACGTAGCCGGTGGCGCCGACCTCGAGCGCGCGGCTGACAATGACCGGATCGCTATGCATGGTGAAGACGAGGACCGGCGTGCGCGTGTCGTGCAAACGCAGCCTGCGGATGAAAGACAGCCCGCCGAGAGCGCCGGTGCGCATGGCCAGGTCGACGATGATCACGTCGGGCCGTTGCATCCGATAGAGACGAAACCCGTCGGCCAGGGTCTGGGCCTGGACGATGTTCTCGACGCCAGCGTCCTCGAGCAGCTGCCGGCAGCCCTGCAGCACGATGGGATGATCGTCGATGACGAGAACCCGTGTCACGACACGCCTCCCACGAGCTCAAGCGAGCGAGGCCGATCGGCCTTCTCCCGTTGCACCGGAATCTCGACGCGGATGGTGGTGCCCTTGTCCGGCTCGCCCTCGATGACGCAGGAGCCGTCGAGCGACTTCACCCTCTCGGACATGGTGGTGAGACCGAAGCCCTTCGGTGTCGCAGGGTCGATCCCCTTGCCGTCATCACTCAGCGTCAAGCGCAGCGCCGCCCGCTGCCGCTTGGCTCCGTCACGGCGGTGACCCGCTTCCTCGACGAGATCGATGTTGAGGTTGCTCGCCTTGCCGTGGCGGATGGCATTGATGATGCCCTCCTGGATGCAGCGGTAAAGGGTGAGATCGATGGCCTCGCCATAGGATTTGGCGAGCCGCCCCGCCGAATAGGAGATGTGCGTGCCGGGGTGGCGGCGCTCGAAGCCCGCGATCAGCTCGTCGATCAGCTCGGCCAGGGTGACGCGGCCGTGCGATCCGGGCCTGAGCTTCTTCAGCAGGGCTCGGTTCATCAGCTTCAGCCGTTCGACGATGGCGAGAATCTCGCCGACGCGGTGCGCGATCTCTGACGTCCGCGCCCCGCCCCGTTGATCGGCGATGGTCTGGATCGACGATGCGTTCGCGGTGATGCCGAACAGGCAGGGGCCGGCTTCGTCGTGCAGCTCGTTGGCGATTTCGCGCCGCTCCTCCTCCTGAACGGAGATCAATTGCCGATAGAGGCCGGCGTTCTCCTCACGTGCCACATCAAGCGCTTCGGCGAGCGTATTGAAGCGGTTGGTGATGACGGCGAGCTCCTTCACCTTCGGGGCTTGCAGACGCGTGGCGTAATGGCCATCCTCGAGCTGCAGCATGCCGCGGGAGAGACTGCCAAGGGGATCGAGGACACGGCCGAGCACCACGTAGAGCACGCCGAGGATCAGGATATCGAGCGCGAGCCAAACCAAGGCGAGCGAGGAGAAATCCTGCCAAGCTTCGGCAATCTCGTCGGCCGGCTCGCCGACAATGACCACGGGGTTCGCGTGTTCGGCGGCGACCACGCGCACGGCGCGGCCGACCAGTTGCGGACGAACCAGGGCCGCAAACCAGCTCGGCGCCCGCGGTCTAATATCGGCGCCCGTTGCATCGGTCTGCGGCGAGACCACGGTGAGCTGTCCCATCGCGTCCATGAACAGGATGCGGACGTGGCGCAGATGCTTCAGCTCCAGGGGAAGCTCCTGCTGGAGCTGATCGAGCTTGCCCTGCGCGGCGAGGTCCTTGACGGTGGCACCGACAAAGCGCTGGGCAATCTCGAGCGACGCCTCGATCTCGACGCGGGTCGCCGTGCGGGTATTGAGGATCGTGACCGCCCCGGCCACCAGCGCGGCGACGAGGTTGATCAACCCAACCGCGACGAGAAGCTGGGTGCGGACCGGCCGATCATACCAAAGCTTTTGCAGCACGTTTCAGCTCCGAACAATGCGCCCGCAAGGCCGCCCGCCACATCTTGTAGGGGCAGGCAGTAGGGCCTACTGCCAATAGCGCTCCAATCAACCACTCTGCCTGCAAATACGTTGCCATGCAGGGGTTAGATGCAGCGCGTTCCACCACGTCTGCAGTGCATGACGGAAGCCACCAAATAGCAAGGTCAAGGTTGGCAAAACAATTGCCGAATCTTCCCGGCCAACATTGGGAAGCGCGGCCGGAATGACGGAGTACGCTGAAGGCGCTGCCTAGCGAGGCTTACCCTTCGGCGGCGAGCAAACGTCAGGGCGTAGGCTCGATCTCGGTCGGCAAAACCGTAGCTCTGGGGTCGTCTCCTTCAATGGAGCTACGATTTTAAGGCGCTCTTGCGCTGCTTGCCGTCGAGGGTGGGGGTGCGGCGCAGGCTGCACCCCCAAACCTTTGTCTCCGTCTCGCTACGGAATGACGGCAACGCCCCAAGGCAGCCGTCCGACCGGCACCGACTTCTCGGCTTTGAGGGACGCGATATCGACGATGGTCATGTCGTTGGTGAGCCCATTCGCGGCATAGAGCTTGCTCTGGCGGTCAGGACTGCTCACTCCTTCCCGCGGCAAAGGGACGCTTAATCAGGTCGCGCGCTTGCCGAAGGCGAGCACGCCGATCATCGGCACGATGAAGCCGATCAACAGCGCGGCGGCGGCAAGCGCGGGCAGATTGGCGTAAGAGCCGCGATCGACGTGGAAGATCCAGTTGAGATATTTGGTCTGCAATTGCCCCGCCACGAGTGCCACGTTCATGAGCGAGGCCATCAGCGCGAACCAGGTGGCGCGCTGACCGGCCGGGGCGTTGAGCGCGACCAGCGTCAAAGCCGGGATCATGCTCAGCTCGACGAAGGGCGAGGCGGCGGTGGTATCGACCAGCGCGATGGTGCGGGCGCCGAAGCCGAACATCTCTTTCGTCCACTCGTCCCAGCGCAGCGCGAGCGCCAAGGTCGGCAGCGACAGAATGGTGCCGACGATGGTCAGCCAGAGCAGCACCTTGGGGATCGGCTGGCGCGTGATGACGTCGGAGAAGAGCCAAGCGCCAGCGAGGCTGAGGCCTGCGCCGATTTGCGCCAGGGTGCCGTAGAAGGCCTCGTCGAAGCCGAGCACGTCGATGGTGAACCAGCGGTAACCCTCGCCTACCCCCGGAGTGGCGCGATAGAGAAAGATCACCATCGCCGCGAAGAAAATCTTCCGCCGATGTTGCTCGTCAACGCTCTCGGCGACGCGGACCAGCATCAGCGCAATGACGGTGAGCGAGGTCGCGAAGATGAGCTCCTGGCCGAGGGGCACGCCGCCGAGGCCGATGGCGAGCACTGCGACACCGAACAACAGTCCCCCGCCCAAGATGCGCCAATCGATCGGCCTCGGCATGGTGCCGTCGAGGCGGACGAGGGCAGCACCGGTAACCGAGATGGCCGGCACGATCAGCCCGAGCAGGAACACGGTCTGATAGCTGAAGACATGGGCGAGCCACCCCGACAGGCCAGCCACGGAAAGAATACCGGACCACAGCGCGAGCCGGCCCAGCACCTGCACGAGACCGAGCTCGCGCTCGACCTCGTGCGGCGGGCGCGGTGAACCGTCGGGACGGTTGCGCTCGACGACCTCGGTGGTCATGGCGTCGGCGACGACATCCTGCAGCACAATGCCGAGCACGACGAGAAGTTGGGCCGCGACGTAAAGGGCGTTGGGATTGGCGAAATTGATCCAGCCGCCGGCGGCGCCGGCCAGCGTGATCAGCCCGGTGGCGACGAGGGCCGCCCCGATGAAGACATAGCCCCGGCGCTGGGAGCCCAAGACCGGCACGGAATCGACGAGCTGGCCGAACACCATCTTGATGGTCCATGGCAGCGTGAGCCAGACGGCGATGGCCGCAAGATCCGACGGCGTCAGCGTCAGCGCTTGCTTGATCCAGAAGGTCTCGGCGATGGAGACGAGCCCGAGCGCGCCATAGGCGTAATAGATCATCAGCAGCGGCAAATAGCGGAGCCGCATGGCGCGGATTGGCGTGAACAGGCCCAGGCGGAGCTTGGCCAGGATCGAGCGCCAACTCCCGCCGGCGGAATGTAGGTGCGACGCGGCCGTCATGCCGGGCTAAAGGTAATTTTCGCCAATTGCATCGGGTTGATTTCCATCAAGGCCGCCATCCTCCTATTCTGTTCGCCTGTGTCATAGGGTTGAGAGGATCAGGCCTTAACCTTTGCGGAGGACATCTATGAGCTTAAGCCATGTTCGTTTGGAGCTTGCTCGCGATCACGATTTTCCGGAAGGAAGCCGCGAGCGAGGCTATGAGTTCATCGCCCCGCTTGGCTCGGATGGCCAAATCCTGGAGGCGGAGTGGTTGTATAACCGCGACCGCTGCCGCGTGCGCCGTTTCTGGAACGGCGATCCCGACGAGATCGGACACCTCATCCGCAAACCCGGCGGGAATTGGGCGTTTCATTACGACCTGCTCGGCGACCCTGAGGATGAAGAGACGGGATATCGTTTCGGCGACCATAAGTTTCTCGCCGGAGACTACGTCTCGATCAAGGAGCATGATGACGTCTTGCGCACCTTCAAAGTGGTGGCGATCCAGCCGGTGCCGTAAGGACACCATCGCAGCGTTCGGACGTCGCGAGCTTGCATGACCATTCGGAATCTCGAGCATGCGCTTAGCCCACGTTCGCTCGCGGTGATCGGGGCGAGCGACGAGGTGGGCTCGGTCGGCCACAAGCTCACCGAGAACCTGCTCGCGAATGGGTTCGCCGGCCCCGTCTATCTCGTCAATCCGAAGCACAGGGTGATCGGCGGCCGGAAGTGCTTCGCCAGCATCGACGATCTGCCGGAGGTGCCCGAGCTTGCGGTGATCGTGACACCGCCCAACACCATCCCCGCGCTCGTTGGGGCGTTGGGGGCGAAGGGCACCCGCGCCGCGCTCGTCATCACAGCCGGTCTCGGACCGGAGCTGCGGCAGGCCATGCTGAACGCGGCGCGGCCCAATTGCCTCCGCATCATCGGCCCCAACTCATTGGGGCTGTGGGTGCCCGGCATTGGCCTCAACGCCAATTTCGGCATGGCGCGGCCGGCGCCCGGTAAGCTCGCCTTTCTGTCGCAATCCGGCGCGCTGGTGGGTGGCGTGCTCGATTGGGCCGCCTCGCGCGGCATTGGCTTCTCGGCCGTGGTGTCGATGGGGGACATGGCCGATGTCGATGTCGGCGACCTGCTCGACTACCTCGCCGCCGATATCTCCACGGACGCCATCTTGCTTTATCTCGAGACGATCCCTTCCGCCCGCAAGTTCATGTCGGCAAGCAGGCTGGCTGCGCGCGTCAAGCCCGTCATCGTGATCAAGTCCGGGCGCAGCAAGGATTCGGCGCGCGCCGCGGCGACGCATACCGGGGCGTTGGCGGGCAGCGACGCGGCGGTCGCCTCCGCCTTCCGCCGCGCGGGTCTGGTGCGCGTCGACGACCTCGAGGAATTGTTCATTGCGGCCGAGACGCTGACCAATCTGAAGCCGATCTCGGGCAACGAGCTCATGATCCTCACCAATGGCGGCGGCGCGGGCGTCCTTGCGGTCGACGATTTGATCCAATCGGGGGGCTCGCTCGCCAAGCTCTCCCCCGACCTCACCGCGCAGCTCGACGCCATCCTGCCCAAGACTTGGTCGCGGGCCAACCCGATCGACATTATCGGCGACGCGACCCCCGACCGCTACGCAGCGGCCATGGACGCCGTTCTCGGCAGCGCTGAGGCGAGCGCCATTCTCGTGATGAACTGCCCGACGGCGCTCGCCTCGTCGAGCGACGCCGCGCAAGCGGTGATCGATACCATCGCGAAACATCAGGGTCAGGGCCGCGTGCCGCCCATTCTCACCAATTGGCTTGGCGAGAAGGCCGCTTCCGGGGCTCGCGCCAAGTTCCAAGCGGCGGGCATCCCCACCTACAAGTCACCGAGGGACGCGATCAAAGGTTTCGGCTTTCTCTGGCAATACACCAAGGCGCAAGAGGCGCTGATGCGGACGCCGCCGCGCGAGGCGGATCTTTCGCAGATCGACACCGAGGCCGCGCGGCAATCGATGCGGGCTGCGGGCCGGAGCGGACGCGCCATGCTGACCGAGCCGGAGGCCAAAGCGGTGCTGACTGCTTACGGCATCCCCACAGTGCCGACGCGCGTGGCGGCCTCGCTGCAAGAGGTCGAGGAGATCGCGCGCGACTTGCTCAAGCAGGCGCCGTCACTGGCGATCAAGGTGCTATCCGAGGACATCTCCCATAAATCCGACGTTGGCGGCGTGCGTCTGGGCTTACGCAACGTGGCTGACGCCCGGGCTGCGGCAGAGGCGATTAGTGAGCGGGTCGCACAATACCGCCCCGATGCGCGGATCGAGGGCTTCACCGTGCAGCCCATGATCGTGCAGCCGAACGCGCACGAACTGCTGTTGGGCGTCTTCGACGACCGCCTGTTCGGCCCGGTGATCCTGTTCGGCGCAGGCGGCACGGCCACGGAAATCATCCAGGATACCGCCGTCGCCTTGCCGCCCTTGGATCTCGAGCTCGCCCACGACCTCATGCAGCAGACGCGCATCTACAAGCTGCTCAAGGGCTATCGCGACCGGAGACCCGCGGATCTCGAGGCGATTGCCGGCACGCTGGTCAGGCTGTCGCAGCTCGTCGTCGATTGCCCCGCCATCAGGGAGCTCGACATCAACCCGTTGCTCGCCGACGAGACCGGTGTCATCGCGCTCGATGCCCGCATCCATATCGAGCCCTCCGAGCTCGACATGCCAGGCCCCAATCCGCGGCTGGCGATACGCCCCTATCCGAACCACTGGGAGGCAATGACCGAAACGCCCGAAGGGGCGGTGTTGATCAGGCCGATCCGCCCGACCGACGAGCCGCTCCTTGCCGCCTTTCAGGCCAGACTGTCGCCGGAGGACATCCGCTTTCGCTTTCTCGCCCCGCGCAAGGAGTTCTCGCACAAGACCAACGCCCGCTTCACGCAGATCGATTATGCGCGCGCCATGGCCTTCGTGGCTTTGAGCCCGGACCAGAAGGAGCTGCTCGGCGTGGCGCGGCTTGCCGCCGACCCCGATTATACGCGGGCCGAATACGCCATCATCGTGCGCAGCGATCTCAAGGGGCACGGCCTCGGCTTTGCGCTGATGCAGCATTTGATCCGCTATGCCGAAAGCGAGGGACTGCACGATTTGCATGGCGACGTGCTGGCCGCCAACGAGCGCATGCTGGCGATGTGCCGGACGCTCGGCTTCGATATTGCCGCCGACCCCGAAGACCCTGGCCTGTGCAAGGTCCGGCTGAAATTGCCGGTCACCGCCGCGAAGGCGACGGCGCCTTCGGCTTAGCGCCGGCTGTACTACGTCGACGGCGGGAAGTGGCTCGCGAGCTCGTGGTCCGGGACTTTGGTGAGGTCCTTGTCCAGCTCCTTGACGACGGCCTTGGCGGTCGGCTTGCTCAAGCAGTCCCGGAACTCGCCAAGCACGCGCGGCGGCGCGACGATGACGAGCTCATCGAATTTCCCTTCGCCATGGAGCGCGGCGAGCTCGGCCGCGACGGTGCGGACAAAATCCTCCTTGGCGGCCTCGTGCAGATCGCGCCGGGGTTCAATCGCCGACCGCGACATCGACATGCTCTCCTTCACGCGCGCCGGATGATCGAGCCCGAGTTCGTGGGAGGTCTTGTGAATCTCCGTGGAGACGAAGCTCGACACCGTCCGGAAGGTTCCCGCCTCGTCGCGCTCGACAAAACGCGCCCGCCCGCCGTCGGCGATGACGTACCACAGTCTTGTTTTCTTCATGACTTTGCTCCCCGCCACGCCGGCGTGCTGCGATTCATCTACGGCTGCCGGGCGGCATCACGCAGACTGAGAATATAGGCGCTGAGATCGGCAAGCTCGCTCTTGGTGAGCGAAATTTGCGGCATGGGATGCTTGGGCAGAATGATGTGCCCCGTGATGGCGCCGGCCGTTTGCCCTTCCATGTTGGCGATCTCGTGAAAACTCGGCACATCGGCGTTGGCGTGGCCTTGCGCGGTGCCGCCGATGAGGTGACAGTTGGTGCAGAACCGCTCGGCCAGCGCCTGGCCCTTCGCGGGGTCCGGCTGGCCCGGCAGGGGCGCGCCAACGGCAAGGCCCGCCGGCAGCAAGAGTGGGAGGAAAACGACGATGCGTACGGCGATGTTTGCTTGCGTCATGTGAGCCTTTGCCGATCGAGCTGCTTCCGCGCCGAGCTATGGCGCATAGCGCGGGCTTCGCGCAAGCCCCCTCACCAGACCCGGGGGCGCTGCCCACCGTTTCAGGCGCTCATAGACGCAAGCCGCTCGGGATCGAGCAAATGGACCCGCCGGGCGCCTTCAAGCCTGATAGCGCCCAATTCCTTCAGCTCGGCGAACATGCGCGAAACCGTCTCCAGCGTGAGGCCGAGATAGTCCGCGATATCATGCCGCGCCATGGCGAGATCGAGAACGGAGCCCGCATTGGTGCGCTCCGCCATCTCGATCAGGAACGCCGCGACGCGCTCAAGCGCGTTCTTGCGCCCGAGCAGCAGGAGATGCTCCTGCGTACGACGCAGCCCGATCATAGTCAGATTGAGCAGATCGCGGACGAGACTCATGGAATATGTGCCCGTCGTCAAAAGGCTCTGCCATTTATAGGCGACGACTTTCACCGGCACGACGGCCTCCGCCGAGGCGTTGTGCAGATCGTCGGCTTCGAAGCCGAACATGTCACCCGCGGTATGGAAGGCGCTGATTTGACGGCGTCCGTCGGGAAGGAGCTTGCTGATCCTGATCACGCCGGAGACGACCTTGTAGACGTGACGCGCAGGCTCGCCCTCGGCAAAGATTTCCGTGTTGCGGGCGAAGCTCATGGGAATGCCGACGGGGCCGAGTCCTGAATTCTCATCGGTGGGCCTGCCGCGGCGTGGAAGGGCAAAATCTGGCTTGCTTTGTAGGCGGGGAGCGTGGGCGACCGGCGTCAGCATGATTCATCCTCCCAAGGTCTCGGGCTGTCTGACCTCCTGACTATGCCGATCGCGGGCTTGCGGAAATTCGGGCCACCTCCCTACGGGAAACTACGTAGGCGGACGGGTTGTGACCCCACGTTTTCAAGGAATTTCAGACGACGTCGGCGGCCCCTTCCGGCCACAACAGCCAGTCGCGCGCGGCTTCAACCTCGCCCGGGGGAAAATACGAGACCTTGCAGTCGATGAACGGCTCGGCGATGGCCGACCAGAGCGAAAGAAACTTGGCGTCGGAGACGATCGCGCAGCGGCTGAAGTCGTTGAGATGCCGGAGGCTGAACTTCAGATCGTGCCAGAACGCCTTTGCATCCATGCCTTCGAAGTCATGGACGATCTCAAGCACGCGCACGCGGCCATGCCGCGCGATGAAGTCCTCAAGCTTCCGCGCCGTCTTGTCGAACTCGTCGGTGGAGACCCGCGCGGAAATTTCGATCTCGACCGCGACGAGGTTGTCCATTTCCTTGTAAGAGAGCATCGGCGCTCCGCCCTTTGGCCGCCAGGATGGACGCCTAGTCTTTGCGCAACCCGCCGTCCGCCTCAAGCACCTTTCTTATGGTCTCGAACAGAACGCCGCCAAGCAGCGGTTTTTCGACGATGGAGGTGACCCCCGCCGCCTTGGCATGCTCCAACAGACGCTGGGTTCGTTGGTTGACCATCAACACGGTCGGCACACCGAGCCGGCCCAATGCCGCCCCGTCGCCCCTGCCAATCAATGTCGCAAATACGTCCTGATCGAGCAGTAGGCAGGCGTGGGGCTCGACGCTCTTCGCCGGGTTGAACGGCAAATCGCAGAGCTTGGCGGCATAGCCCTCAAGCTCCAGCGAGAAACGCAAGGAGTCCGCCAAAACCGCGTCTCTGACCGCGATGAGGACCGTGCCAGCGTCCGCCACCTATCTGTCCCCGCTCTCGCGCGGCCCCTCACGGGGCAGCGCCTGGGCTACAATCAGAGGTAGGGTATGGGCGCCGGACACGGGCAGCATTGAGCTGAATCAAGACCGGGGAGGCGTTTGCCGCGTTGACCGGGAGCCTCAGCCCCGCCGACCGATCAATCGGAGGGACGAATCGTCAGAGCCATGCGGATGAGCTCGGAAAAACTCTTAGCCTGCATCTTATTCATCAGATTGGCGCGATAGACCTCGACGGTGCGGGGACTGATGCCGAGATCATAGGCGATGGTCTTGTTCGCGCTCCCCGCCACGAGCCCGTCAAGCACCTGGCGCTCGCGTTCCGACAAGGATGCAAATCTTCCCGCAAGTACCGTCTCGACTTCAGATCGATGCCCCTGCCTGCCGACCCGCTCCTCGGCCGATCGAACCGCCCGCAGAATCGCCTCCTCGGCGAAGGGCTTCTCGATGAAATCGATGGCGCCAGACTTCATCGCCTCCACGGCCAGAGGGATGTCGCCATGCCCGGTGATGACGATAACAGGAAGGTTGATCGATTTGGCCTTGAGGCGTTGCAACAGCTCGATGCCGGTGAGGTCGGGCATGCGCACGTCGGTGATCAAGCAGCCCGCTTGGAGCGACGGCAGGGCGTGGAGGAATGACGTCGCCGATTCGTACACGCGAACCGGTACGCCGGCGGTGCTCAACAGAAAAGAAAGCGATTGGCGCACCGCCTCGTCATCGTCGACGATATGCACCACGAAACTATCTTGCATCGCTGCCGCTCATTTCACTCGAGGGCTCCAGGGTGAAGCGGAACAGCGTCCCGCCCGCGGGGTTGGCTTCCGCCCACATCTCTCCGCCATGGGCTTCGATGATGCGCTTGGAGATGGACAGGCCGACGCCCATCCCGGCGGGTTTGGTGGTGACGAAGGGCTGAAACAGGCGCGGCAAGATCTCCTCGGCAAGGCCGCAGCCAGTGTCCGTCACGCTGACCTCGACCATGCCGTCTTCCGACAATGCGGTATTGACCAGCAGTTCCTTCCGCTCGCAACCATGCATGGCCTCGACGGCGTTGCGTATCAGATTCAACAGCACCTGCTGAATCTGAACCTTCTCCACAAGCACAGGCCCTACACGCGTATCGAAGCGGAAGATCGTCTTGACGCCCTGCTCCTTGGCGCCCACCAGTGCGAGCGCGCTCGCCTCCTCGACCAGCTTGTTGATGTTCTCGGGCCGCTTCTCGGTCTCGCCGCGCGCCACGAACTCGCGGAGCTGGCGGATGATCTGTCCGGCGCGCAGCGTCTGCTTGGTAGTCTCTCCCAAGGCGTCCTTGATCTTGTGCACGCTGGGATGCTCGATGCCTTGGAGCAACCGCCCGCAACCTTGCAGATAATTGGCGATCGCCGAGAGCGGCTGGTTGATCTCGTGGGCCAGCGTCGAGGCCATCTCGCCCATGGCGGTCAGGCGGGACAGCCTTGCCAATTCGGATTGCAGCTCTTCCAACTGACGCTCGGTCGCCTGACGCTCGGTCAGGTCGTTGACGAAACCGGTGAAAAACCGCCGCTCGCCGGTCCGCACCTCGCCGACCTCGAGCTTCATGGGGAAGGTCGAGCCGTCGTGGCGTTGGCCGGTGACGACGCGATCGATGCCGATGATGCGCTTCTCGCCGGTCGTGAGGTAGTGGGCGATATAGCCGTCATGCTCTTCCCGGAACGGGGTGGGCATGAGCATGCTCACATTCTGTCCGATCACCGCGGCCTCCCGATGCCCGAACAGGCGTTCGGCGACGGCGTTGAACGACTGGATGACACCCCGCTCGTCGATCACGATGGTGGCGTCCGGCACGGTGTCGAGTACCGACCGCAAATGGGCTTCCCGGGCCCGGAGATCGCGTTCGGTCTTCTGATCGTGGATGCGGGTACGGCAAAGCTGCTCGCCGAACCAGGCGATCACGGCGCCGACAGACGCAAAGATCGCGGCTTCGATGATCTCGGGGTTGGTCAATCCCTCGCCGTGGGCGACGAAGAGAACCCCCGCGATCAAGCCAAGGGCGGTGGCGAGCAGCCCCGGGCCCAATCCGCCAACGCCGGCGGCGAGCAAAACCGCCGGGATGAAGAGGAGAAAGGCGGCGTGGCCGTGCAGCCATGGATCGAGGCCAATCCGAAAGAGCAGCAAGGCGCTGACCGCCGCGAGCGCCAGCCAGTAAGGGCCAGTGGCGGTCGGCCGATCGAGGATCGCCTGTCTCAGTCTTGTAAAGTGGCCGGCTTCGGGGAGAAAACTCAATGAGGACACCATTCAAACCGATACGACGCCACCCTTGTGGGCGTGGTCCGCAGGGCTACCCGGTTGATTGAGGCAAATCAAAGCGCCGGCCTGGGATGAGTGTCAATTGTCGAGGCTCGCGCGCGCCCGCCCCCAACCCAACCCTGCAGAGGCTTTCCCATGGGCAATATCGATCCGAACCGAGCCGGTCTCGTGCTGGGCGCCCTGCTCGGGGGCTGGCACTTGCTGTGGGCGCTCATGGTTGCGCTCGGCGTGGCGCAACCGCTGATAGACTTTCTATTTTGGATTCATTTCATCAAGCCAGTCTATGTCATCGAACCGTTCGCCATCGGCAGGGCGGCGATCCTGGTCCTCGTCACGGCCGGGATCGGCTACATTACCGGCTTCGTGTTTGGCAAGATATGGAACCGGGTGCACCGGTCGAGCGCTATCGTTTAGGATGGGAGGCGGGATTTCGCTCTCCCCTTTTGTCGAGCACGCTTTAGCAAGGAAACTCACAGATGGCCCCGAACGACGCCGACATGCCCTCTGCGCAGGGGCTTAATGAGGACCTGAAGGAGATCTCAAAGCATGTCGCGAGCCTTCGCGAGGACCTGGAGGCCCTCGCCGGCGATGCGCGCCGCGTTGGGAGGCATCAGATCGAGAATATGCAAAGCGCGGCCGACGCGGCCATCGCCGAGGTCGCGGAGGCCGTGCGCCGCAACCCGCTCACCGCACTCGCTATCGCCGCGGGCGCGGGCTTCCTCTTTGGAGTCTTGCGGCGCTGACCGGCGCCATTTTCAATCTCGTCAGTGCGCCATCAAGACTGGCATCGTGGCGTTGCGGAGCACATGCTCGGTGACGCCGCCAAAGGCCCATTCGCGCCAGCGCCAATGGCCGTAAGCCCCCATGACGAGCAGAGGCGCCTCCTTGCTCGCAGCTGCCAGCAACAGCGTCTCACCCACATTGTCCGCCTTGGGCAGCATCTTGGGAGCTTCGACCTTTAGCCCCGCCTCGGTGAGGTAGTCGGCCATGGCCGCATTGGTCTGGTCGAAATGATCGCCATCCTCGACGCTAACGAGGCAAATGCGTTTGGCAGCGGCGAAGAAGGGCGTTGCCGCCGTCACCGCGCGGACCGCCTCGACGCTATCTTTCCAGGCCACGACCACGGTCTCCCCGAAATGCAGCGGCGCTACGGGAGGTACCGCGAGCATCGGCCTCCCCGATTGGAACAGGGCGCCGTCCCGCACTGCTCCCCAAAACGCTTCGTCCTCAGCACCGATGGTCGGCACCACGCTCACATCGGCGACCCGCGCGCGGCTTGCCACGATGGGAGCGGCCGGACCTTCGACGGTGACGAAATCGGCGGCCACCCTGGGATGCGCCTCTAAGGCATGGTCGAACCATTTCCTCGCCTCGCTCTGCTCGAGGGTGACCTGCTCGCGGCCGATGTCGATCAGCTCTTGCGAGTAGAAGGGGCTGAGCTCGGTCGAATAGGCCATCCGCTGCCATGGCGCCGCGCAGAGATGCAAGGCTTCGAGCCGCACGCCGAAACGCTGTGCCAGACCGAACGCCGTCTTCCGGCAGTCCTCGGTGGTTCCCTGCTGATTGATGGGCAACAAGATCCTGACAAGCTTCATAGCGGCACCGTCCCGATGGCCATCGACCGGGCGCCGGTCACTCGCGGCCCTTGAGGCTCAGGATATAGGCGACGACGTTACGCATGTCTTGAGGCTCGACAATAATGTTGGGCATGGTCGGGTGCGAGGTTTGCAGCCAAACGGTCAGCGCCGTCGCTGTCATCCCACGCTGCTCGGCCACGACCTTGAAACGCGGGGCCTGCAGCAGAGGCGATTTTTCGTTCGAGATGCCGTGACACTTCGAGCAGAACTGTTTGGCGTAGACGAAACCCGCTTGGGATTTAGCCAACTCGCCGGCGTGTGCGGCGGCAGCGGCCGCCAACACGAAGCTTGCCCCCAGCACGCCCAACAACAGATGCTTCATGCGAGACCTCCTGGTTTCCTCAACGTTTTTTCGCGGCCGAGCGCCAGTCGATTGCGGACTCTATAACAACGCAAGATGCGCGTGTCCGAATTGATGCCGGTCAAGTTCACCAAGCTAGGCGATCAACAGCACCGTCAAAGCGAGGCATTCGCAAAGCTGAGAGCTGGCGCCCAACACATCCCCAGTCTGGCCGCCGAGCCTGGTGAGCGCCACGCGGCCGATGGCAGCGGCGCCAAAACCCGCGCTCAAGACCACGAGCAGCGCTACGCCGAACGGCAGGAGCAGCCAGCAGATGGCAAAAGTCAGGCCGAGAGCGATGGCCGCGAGGCGCGCGTCCGGGCGCCCGACCGAGACCGACAGCCCGTCGGTACGCGCAGGCCGAAGCGCGGCCATGAGCAGGACGGCGCTGAGGCGACTTGCGGCGCCGGCAGAGATCAGCGCCGCCATCAAGGTGCCTGGCTCGGCGATGAGCGCGACGGTGGTCGCGCGCATGGCGAGCGTGAGCATCAGGGCGACGACGCCGTAGGTGCCGATCTGGTGATCGCGCATGATGGCGAGCCTTTGCTCCCGCGTGCGGCCGGCAAGGCCATCGGCGAAATCGGCAATGCCGTCCTCATGCATCGCTCCGGTGGCGATAATCATGGCAGCGAGCGCGCATAGTGCAGCAAGGGCGGGCGGAAGAGAGAGCGCGTGCGCCAGCCAGTAGATGGCGCCGCCCAATGCGCCGACCGTGGCGCCGACCACCGGGTAGGCCCAGACCGCGTCGGAGCGCGCCCCGGCCGCGGGGAGCAGCAGGCGCGGCACGGGTAAGCGGGTCAGCAGCCCGAAGGCGACTGCAAGCTCGCCAAGTTTCTCCCGCACCGTTTCATTCGCGTCATTCGCGTTCATCGACACCTGCCTCATCGAAGGTGGCCATGCCGACATGGCAGGCGAGCGCAGCCTTAAGCACCGAGACCGAGAGCGCAGCACCGGAACCTTCACCGAGTCGCATGTCGAGGTCCAGGATCGGCCGCATGCCGAGCTCGGCGCACAGTCCGCGGTGGCCGGCTTCCGCCGAGCAATGCGCGACATGGGCATGATCGAGCCCGCCTTGGCACACCATTGCAAGCGGCGCAGCGGCCGCCGTGGCAATGAAACCGTCAAGCACCACCGGGATCGCGTGCCGCCGTGCTGCGAGCGTCGCGCCGAGAATGGCGGCGAGCTCGCGGCCGCCAAGCGCCATGGCGGCTTCAAGCGGGTCAGACAGGCGCGGCCGGTGGCGCTCGAGCCCTGCGTCGATCGCCTCGCGCTTCCGCGCCAAGCCGGCATCGTCGAGACCGGTGCCGCGACCGGCCCAGCGGCTCCCGTCGCCGCCAAGCAGCGCCGCCGCCAAAGCCGATGCCGATGTGGTGTTGCCGATCCCCATCTCGCCGAGGCAGACGAGATCGGCGTCTTTGGATACAGCGTCGAAGCCCGCCGCCACCGCCTCGACGAAATCGGCCTCGCTCATGGCTTCGACTTCCGTGAAATCCGCGGTGGGCGTGTCGAGCTTCAGTGGGATCACGCGGAGCGCGGCGCCGACGCTCTTGCAAATCTGGTTGATGGCGGCGCCGCCACGCTCGAAATTGGCCACCATCTGGGCGGTGACCGATGTTGGATAAGCAGAGATGCCGCGCGCCGTCACGCCGTGATTGCCGGCGAAGACAAGCACCTCGACACTGTCGAGGCGCGGCGCCTGGCGCCCCTGCCAGCGCCCGAGCCAGGCGGCAAGCTCCTCGAGCCGCCCGAGGCTCCCTTGCGGCTTGGTCAGGCGCGACTGCCGATAGACGATTGCCGCCGCGGCGCCCTCGTCGCCCTCCGGCAGACCTTCAAGCGATGCGCGCAAATCGGCGAGGCTGGCAATGAAGCTCATGCCAGCGCTGCCATGCCCTGCCGAGGGTGTTGCGCAAGACTGTCGGCAACAGCGATGGCGTGAAAGAACGTGCCGGTGACGTGCCCGCGCCATCCGCCGCTCTCCCCAAGCGCCTTGCCCTCGCCATCGAACAGCTCGGCGAGCGGGGCGTCGGCGCCCGGCTCCGTGAGTGAGGCGTAATGGAACTCATGACCGCGCAAAGTCGTGCCCGCTTGCCCAATCGGGCAATCCTGCAAGAGCCTCGCCGTCCGATAGCCGAGATGCAGACGGCGCTCGGCGAAGCTCGTCACATGGGAGAGCAGGCCGGTCATGGCGTGGCTCACGCCGCCCGCATCCACAAGGCCGGCACCGAGCACCATGTAACCGCCGCACTCGCCATGCACGGGCCGCGCCGTAGCGAAGCGCGCAAGTCCCGCTTTGAACTGTTCGGCGGTGCCAAGCGTCCCGGCATGCAGCTCCGGATAGCCTCCCGGCAACCAGCAGGCATCGCAGTCCTGCTGCGGCGGCTCGTCGGCAAGCGGCGAGAAGGGCACGATCTCGGCGCCGTCGCGCCGCCACCCGCTCAAGACATGCGGATAGATGAAGGCGAAGGCGGCATCTGATGCGAGCGCAATGCGCTGGCCCGGAGGGGGCAAGGCGGCGACGGGGTGAGGCTGGGCTTCAAGTGGACAGGCCAGCGCCTGGATAAGGTCGAGATCGCAATGGCGCTCGGCGAGATCGGCGAGGGCATCGAGCCGCTCTGCCAAATCGTCATGCTCCAGCGCTTGCACCAGGCCGAGATGGCGCTCTGACAGATGCACGGCCTCGTTGCGAGGAAAGGCGCCGGCGACGGGGATGCCGAGCGTGGCGATGGCCCGCTCAATCATGGTGCGATGGCGGTCGCTGCCGAGGCGGTTCAACACCACGCCGGCAATGCGGACACGCGGATCGAAGCTGGCAAAGCCGTGCACTACCGCGGCCGCCGACTGCGCCTGCCCCGATACATCGAGCACCAGCAGGACCGGAAGTTGGAAGCAGATGGCAAGCTCGGCAGCGGCGCCCTCCCCCATGGCCGCGCCGGCCACGCCGTCGAACAGCCCCATGGCGGATTCGACGACCACCAGATCGGCGCCCGCCGCCGCCTCGTGGATGAGGCCCTCCAGCAACTCAGGGTCCATGGCCCAGCTGTCGAGATTGAGGCATGGCGCGCTCGTCGCGGCGTGATGAAAGGCCGGGTCGATATAATCGGGCCCGCATTTGGCGGCCCGCACAGACAAGCCCCGGCGGCGGAAGGCGGCCAGAAGGGCGAGCGTCACCGTGGTCTTGCCGGCGCCGGAACGCGGCGCCGCGACGAGAATTGCCTTGGCCGGCCCTCTCATCTCACGCCACCATGTCCGACACGCGGCCGGCGAGCGCGAGAAGTTTCGCCCTGACGCGCACGATGGCGCCAATGGCGATGATGGCTGGCGCCTCGAATTTGAGCTCGCGGGTCTCGGCGACGACGCGGTGCAATTCCGAGATCAGGATGCGCTGCTCAGGCTGCGTGGCCGCGGCGATCACTGCCACCGGCTCATGGCGATCGAGCCCCGCCGCCATGAGAGCGCCGGCGATATGGTCGAGATTGCGTAAGCCCATATAGAGGACGATCGGCTGGCGGGTGCGCGCCAGCGCGCCCCAGTCGATCGCGTCCTCGCCGTCGCCGCAATGGCCGGTGACGAGGATCAGGGCCTGGTTCACGCCGCGCAAGGTGGCGGGGATTGAGGCGATTGTGAGGGCCGCGATCCCCGAGGTGATGCCGGGAATGATGCGAAAGGGGATGCCGGCGGCGGCAAGGGCCAGCGCCTCCTCGCCGCCGCGGCCGAACACGCACGGATCGCCGCCCTTGAGGCGTAATACTCGATGCTTGGCTCGCGCCAGCGCGATCAGCCGGTCGGTGATGTTGGCCTGGGACGGCGACGGCTTGCCGCCGCGCTTGCCGGCAAACTCGAAACTGGCGCTCGCGTTGGCAAGCGCCAGCACGCGTGGATGGACCAGCGCGTCATGCACGATGATATCGGCTTGGCCGAGGCCGGCCAGTGCCTGGAGGGTGAGCAAGCCGGGATCGCCGGGGCCCGCCCCGGCCAGCCACACATGGCCGGGCTCGAGCAGCGGCAGTCGAGTCATCGCGGTCTTAAGCGCCTCGGTCATGGCAGCGCTGCCTCGCGGTGACAGGCAGGCGGCAAAAGTCTATTGCCTGTGCCATGGATGAGGCACGCCCCCTTCGCCGCGGCTGGACCACCGGCGCCTGTGCGACGGCTGCGAGCAAGGCCGCCTTCACCGCCCTCCTCACCGGGGAATTTCCCGATCCCGTAGAGATCACTTTGCCGGGAGGCCAGCGCGTGGCCTTTGCGCTGGCGGCGAATCATAAAGACGCGGGCTCCGCCACAGCGGGGGTGATCAAGGATGCCGGCGACGATCCAGACGTGACCCATGGCGCGCTCGTGCTCGCCACGGTGCGTGAAGCAGCGGCCGGGAGCGGCGTCAGTTTCAAGGCGGGTCCGGGGGTGGGCACCGTGACTCTGCCCGGCTTGCCAGTGCCGCCGGGCGAGCCCGCAATCAATCCGGTGCCGCGCAAGATGATGCGCGCGGCGATCGAGCAAGTTGCGAGCGCGCTTGGATATGCTGCCGGGTATGCCGGCGGTGTCGAGATCGAGATCTCGATTCCCCATGGCGAGGAGATGGCGGCGAAGACGCTCAATGCGAGGCTCGGCATTCTTGGCGGGCTGTCGATCCTCGGCACCACCGGCGTGGTCATTCCCTATTCCTGCGCAGCGTGGATCGCCTCGATCCATCGCGGTGTCGACGTGGCGCGGGCCACCGGACTGGACCATGTCGCGGGTGCGACGGGGCGCACGTCCGAGGACGCCGTCAAGGCGCTCTACCATCTCCCCGAAGCGGCGCTGCTCGACATGGGCGATTTCGTCGGCGGCACGCTCAAATATCTGCGCAAACACCCGGTCGCCCGCGTGACCATTGCCGGCGGTGTTGCCAAGATCACCAAGCTCGCGCAAGGCCTGCTGGATCTTCATTCCGCGCGGGGGCGAGTCGAACTCGGTGCGCTGGCCGATGTCGCGCGGGCGGCGGGCGGATCGGATGAGCTCGCGATGCAGATCGTCGGGTGCAACACCACCGCCGAGGCCTTCGGCCTTGCCGCCGAGAGCCGCGTCGCGCTCGGCGACGCCGTGGCGGAGGGCGCATGGGATGTGGCGGCTGACGTGCTCGCGGGAGCCGACATAGTGCTCGACATTGTGATCTTCGACCGCGAGGGGCAGCTCGTCGGAAGGTCCCTGCCGAAGGCAGTTGCGATGAAGCCAGTTCATGCCGCGCCTCCCAAGCGGTAGCGGCGCCGGTAATCCGCATCGTACAGAGCGCTGTCGCGGAAATCCTCCGCGCCCAGCACCGGGCCGACCAGGATCAAGGCCGTGCGCTCCGGCGGGTCGTTGGCGATCTCGGCTGCGAGCGTGCCGAGGGTGGCGCGGATGATACGCTCGCCGGGCCAGCTCGCGCGGACGACGACGGCAGCAGGGCAATCGGCGCCGTAGAAGGGCAGGAGCTCCTCAACCACGCGGGCGAGCGCCTGGATCGAAAGATGCAGCACGAGGGTGGCGCCGGTCACGGCGAAATTAGCAAGCGTCTCGCGGGGGGGCATGGCGGATGCCCGCCCGCCGGTCCGGGTCAGCACCAGCGACTGCCCCACCTCGGGCAACGTCAGCTCGCGCTTGAGCGCGGCCGCTGCAGCGGCAAAAGCCGGAACGCCAGGCGTCAGCGTATAGGGAATATTGAGGAGATCGAGGCGGCGAAGCTGCTCGCCCACGGCGCTGTATACCGAGAGATCGCCGGAATGGAGCCGCGCGACGTCGTAGCCCGCCGCATGAGCCGCCTCGAACTCGGCGACGATCTCGTCGAGGCTCATGGGCGCCGTGTCGACGACGCGCGCCCCTTTCGGGCAACGCGCGAGAATGTCCTTATTCACCAGCGAGCCGGCATAGAGACAGACCGGGCAACGCGCGACGAGATCGGCCCCGCGGAGCGTGATGAGGTCGGGAGCACCCGGCCCGGCACCGATGAAATGCACGGTCATGGCTTCACCGCGATTGGCTTCACCGCTGTCCATTGAGTGACCGTCATGGCGGGACGGAAGGCTTGTTTGCCGCCGACCGTGTCGAGACGCTCGATGGCAAGCCGGGTCAGCGTGCCGCCATGCTCGGCTTGCGCGGCGAGCAACGCCCGTTCGGTGTCGAGGGTGATGGCGTTGGCAACGAGGCGCCCGCGGGGCTTCAGCGCGGCGTAAGCCTTGTCGATCACTTCAGCGCGCCCTCCTCCACCGATGAAGACGGCGTCCGGTTGAGGGAGCGCATCGAGCGCCGCCGGCACCTCGCCGGTCACCACCTCCAGCCGCGGCACACCGAGCTCGGCGGAGTTGCCGGCGGCGCGGGCGGCGCGGATTGGGTCGCGCTCGACGGCGATGGCGCGATTGGAAGGGTGGCGCAGCAGCCATTCGATGGCGATCGAGCCAGAGCCGCAGCCGATATCCCATAAGAGCTCGCCGGCGCGCGGGCTGAGCGAGGAGAGCGTGACGGCTCTGATCTCGCGCTTGGTGATCTGCCCGTCATGCTCGAACATCTCATCGGGCAGCCCAGAGCTGAGCGGAATGATCTTGGCGTGTGCGCTCGCCTCGACCTCAATGGCCACGAGGTTCAACGCCTCGACGTCGTTGAGCCCGAAGCGCTCGGCGGTTGTCGTGCGTATCCGCTCGCGTGGACCGCCCAAGGCCTCCAGCACATGCAGCACGGAATGTTCAAAACCGCGCGCGGCGAGATAGCGCGCCACCTCGGCGGGCGTGGTCGCGTCGGCGGAGAGGACGAGCACGCGGCGTTTCGGCTGTAACACGGGCGCTAGCGTGTAGATGGACCTGCCGCACAGCGAATTCGCCGCCACATCGTCGAGCGCCCAGCCAAGGCGGGCGCAAGCCAGTGACAGCGAGGATGGCACCGGCACGCAGATCGTCTCCTCCGGCGGTACATGGGCCGAGAGCATGGCGCCGATGCCGAAGCAATAGGGATCGCCGGAGGCGAGCACCGTCACCGGCTCACCGCGATAGGCGAGGATGGTCGGCACAGACTCCGCGATGGGGCTCGGCCAGGGCATGCATTCGCCGCGCGGCAGTCCGTTGGCAAGCGCGAGATGGCGGTGGCCGCCGATGACGAGCTTGGCATTGGCGATCAGCGCCTTGGCCGCTGGGCTAAGCCCCTCGACACCGTCCTCGCCGAGCCCCACGATGGCAAGCCAACGGCCTGGCTGATGCTGATGTCGCGCATCGGTCATGGCGCAACCTTCGAGCTTGGATGCCGCAAACAAAGCTTCTCATTCTCGGTGGCAGCAGCGAGGGCGCGACCCTGGCGCGGGCGCTCGAATCCGACCACCGTTTCGCGGCGACGCTGTCGCTCGCCGGCCGCACCCAGCACCCGGCCGGAGGCCCGACACCAACGCGAAGCGGCGGGTTCGGCGGCGCGGAAGGACTGGCGCGCTATCTCGCCCTGAACCGCATCGATATCCTGGTGGACGCCACCCATCCCTACGCCGCGAGGATGAAGTGGAACGCTGTCGAGGCGGCAGCTCTGACCGGCGTCAGGCTGCTTGCCATCCGCCGGCCGCCATGGACGCCCGAGGCGGGCGACAATTGGATCACGGCCGCGGATCTCGATGAGGCTGCGGCGGCGCTTGGCGATCGACCGAAGCGCGTCTTTCTCACCACGGGGCGCAAGGAGCTCGCGCCGTTCAAGGCGGCGGCTCACCATTTCTATCTGCTGCGCAGCGTCGAGGCGCCAGGGCCGGACGCCCTGCCGCCACGCGTCGAGGCGATCAGCGCGCGTGGGCCCTTCGCCTATGCCGACGAGCTCAATCTGTTGCGAAGCCACGCGATCGACATCCTCGTCACCAAGAATTCCGGCGGCACGGCGACCGCGGCCAAGCTCGCCGCCGCCCGCGCGCTCGATCTCCCCGTGGTGATGGTTGAGCGTCCCGCAATGCCTGACGCACCGAGCGTCGAGACCGTCGCGGAGGCGATTGACTGGCTGGAAGGCGCTCATGACTCGACCAGCTCCGCGTGACGGGGCGTGTAGACGAACGGCCCTCTCGATGCGTGGATCAAGCGCGTCGTGCTCGATCCTATAATGACGAGCGTGCGCATATCGGCGTGGGTAGGGTCGGCCTCACCCAGCGTTGTAATCTCAATGCTTTCATCGGCTTGACTGATCGCGCGGGCAAAGATCACCGGGGTGGCGCCGGCACGATGCCGCGCGATTAGGCTCAAGGCTTCGCCGAGCTGCCAGGGGCGCGCCTTCGATGCCGGGTTGTAGAGCACAATAATAAAGTCACCCGCCGCCGCGGCCTCGAGGCGCTTCAGCACCAGCTCCCAGGGCTTCAGATTGTCGGACAGCGAGATGACGCAGAAATCATGGCCCAGCGGGGCGCCGACGCGGGCGGCAGAGGCCAGCATGGCCGAGACGCCCGGCACCACGGTCACCTCAATGTCCTTCCAGGCGGTGTTGCCCGCCTCGATCGCCTCAAAGACTGCGCTCGCCATGGCGAACACCCCCGGATCGCCGGAGGAGACGACGGCGACGGACTTGCCTTGCGCAGCAAGCTCAAGCGCTTGGCGGGCGCGGGCAAGCTCCTCGCGATTGTCGGAGGCGTGGCGACGTTGACCGGCGCGCTCCGGTAACCTCGCAAGGTAAGGCGCATAGCCGACAAGATCGGTCGCGGCCCGAAGCGTCTCGGTGGCAAGCGGCGTCATCAGCTCGGGTGCGCCGGGGCCAAGGCCGACAATAGCGAGGCGGCCGGTCATAGCGGCTTCCTCAAGCCCGGCACGAGCACGATGCCGAAATAGGCCGCCGCGTCGTCGGGCTTGTCGGCGAGACGGACAATGCGCTCCTCGGGCATGGTGCCCCGCTCGACATAGATGGCGCGGTCGAGCATCCCCGCGCGAGCCAGCGCCTGCCTGATCTTGGGGAGATTGCGGCCGACCTTCATGATCACCACCGCCTCGCAGGCCGCCAGCCGCGTGGCGAGACTGTCGACATCCATGGTGCCGGACAGCACGGCCAGCATCTCGTCGCCGCAGGTCATGGGCGTGGCGGCCCTCGTCCAGCATCCGCTCATGGCGGTGATGCCGGGAATCACCTCGCAAGGATGAGTCTCGGCCAGCCGCTCATGCAGATGCGCATAGGAGCCGTAGAAGAAGGGATCGCCGGCGCAGAGCACGGCCACGTCCTGGCCGCGGTCCAGCCTCTCGGCTAGCAGGGCGGCGCTCTCATCGTAAAATTCGGCGAGGGCCGAGCGATAGAGAGGGTCGGTCTCGGCGAGTTCGGTGGTGAAGGGATAGTCGAGGCGAACGAGCTCGGCGTCCGGGTTCAAATAGCCGTCGACGATGCGGCGCGCATTGCCGGGGTTGCCCTTCTTGGCGAAGAAGGCAATGACCGGCGCAGATTTCAGGATGCGCGCGGCCTTGAGCGACATCAGCTCTGGATCGCCAGGTCCAACGCCGACGCCATAGAGCGTGCCCTGCGCCGTCATCACTCGGCCTCGCTGGCAAGGGCGTTGACGGCGGCGGCGGCCATGGCGCTGCCGCCTTTGCGGCCCTTGACGATCAGGAATGGCAAAGAGCCGTGGCTTGCTAGCGCCTGCTTGGATTCGGCGGCGCCGACAAAGCCGACGGCCAAGCCGATCACTGCGGCGGGTTTCGGCGCGCCGGCATCGATCAGCTCCAACAGCCGGAACAACGCGGTCGGTGCATTGCCGATGGCGACCAGCGCGCCATCCAGCCGGTCGAGCCAAAGGTCGAGCGCGGCGGCGGAGCGGGTGGTGCCCAACCGCGCGGCGCGTTCGGCAATGCCGGTGGCATCGAGGGCGCAGATCACCTCATTGCCGGCCGGGAGCCTGGCGCGGGTGATGCCGTTGGCCACCATCTTGGAGTCGCAGAACACCGGCTTACCGGCGAGCAGCGCGCAGCGCGCCGTGGACACGAAGCCGCACGAGAAGACGAGGTCGCGGGCGATCTCGACCATGCCGCAGGCATGGATGACGCGCACGGCAACGCGCGCCTCATCCTTGTCGAAGCGGGCAAGGTCCGCCTCGGCGCGGATGATGGCGAAGGACCGGCGGTAGATCTCGGCCCCATCGCGGGCATAGTCGTACTCTGCGCTCATGCGTGCTGTTGCGCTTTCGCGGATTGTAGCAAGGCGACGGCCTGCTCGATGCTCAGACCGGTCAAGGCCGGCTGGTCGGCGGCACTGCCGTTGCGGACGAGATCGTAGCGGCCATAGCGGCCCACCAAAGTGAGGGCGGCGGGACCGCGATGGGCGCAAGCTTTGATGCAGCCTGAGACGTGGATGGTGTGGTCGCGCGTTGCCGGGATGGTGGCGGCAAGGTGGCTTGCATCGGCGCGTGCATCGACGCTCGCGCTTTGGCAGGACGGCGCGCCGACACAGGCAAAGATGTGGAGGCGCGGGTCGGCGCTGTCGGCGATGAGGCCGAGGCCGCGGATGTCACCCGTAATCTGCTCAGCATTCGCAGAGGCAATGCCGGGGACGAGAAGCGCGCGCCAAGGCGTGGTTCTCAGGCTGCCGTCGCCATAGCGTTCGGAGAGATCGGCGAGGCTCGACAACGCTTCCGCCTCGATACGGCCGAAGGGCAGCCCGACGCCCAACGAGCCTTCGGCTCGAGATGGATAAGAGATGAAGCCGATCGGTGAGGGCGCTCCGGATGGAGACGTCGACGGCATGGCGATAGGCGTCAGCCCGGCGGCGCTGAAGATTGCTTCCTCGCCCACGGTCATAATGAGTGTGCGCATACGGCGCGGCGGCCCGCGGCGTTCCCATGACACATGCAGGAAGGCGAGCGCCAAGGCCTTAACCGTTTCGGCTAGCGCTGGCGGGGCACAGCGTCCGGCAAGTCTCCCGCCGTCGAGTAGCACGAGGAACTCAGCCCTATCGGCGCGAACCATGATATCGGCTGTGACGCCGGCAAGCGGCAACACGCCGCCGCCATCGGCCAGGAGACCGAATTTGGCGGGCAGCGCCGCTAACGCCTGCTCCTTGCCGAGCATGGTTTCAAGGTCGCGAGCGACCGCCTGGGAGTCGAATGCAGCCGAGCGATCGTCGGGTCCGAGCGGGCTCGCCATGACGTTGCGGATCGCCTCAAATGAGGGCCGCGCGCTCGCCAGCCCCTCCTCGATGATGATCTCGGTGAACAGCTCGGCCGAGCGAGGGGTGAGACCCCTGATCTGGAAATTGGCGCGGGATGTCAGGTCGATATGGCCATTGCCGCGACGGCGTGCGGCCTCGGCGACGATGCGCGCATGGGCGGCGCTCACCGTTGCCGCGGTCGGCTTGACCCGCGCGAGCCAGCCGTCGCCCGACTGCATCGGCGACAGCAGCGTCGGGCACCAGCCTTTGATGGTGGGCGCCGCGGTCATGATGCGCCTCCACGCAGCGCGGCCACGCTGTTGCGGCGCGGACGCCAGAGATCGCGGCGGATGGCCTCGTCGAAGCGCGCGGCCATGGCCTCACGCGCGGACGGGTTCTCTTTCCGCAAGAAACCATCGACACGCTCATTGCCCAGGGTCGCGTCGAACAGCACGTCGAATTGCGGGTCGAGGCGCGCCGGCAGCGTGGCGGCGAAAGCGAACAGGCCCTCGACGCTCCGCGTCACCTCGGCGGCGCCGCGATAGCCGTGGCGCATCATGCCCTCGATCCAGACCGGGTTCGCCGCCCGGCCGCGTACGATGCGGGCGATCTCCTCGACCAGCGTGCGCACGCGCGGCGCCTCGGGCCGCGAGATGTCGGTGTGATAGAGCGTGGGCGTGCCCCCAAGACGGTCGGCAGCGGCGGCAAAGCCCCCTTCATATGCCGCGTAGTCGAGGCTATCGAGGAGGTCGATCTCGGCATGATCCTGCTGATGGAGGAAGGCATCGGCGCTCCTCACCCGCGCGGCGAAGCCGTCCGCATGCGCCACGCCGTCGATCCCTTTGCCATAGGCAGTGGCGGACGCGGTGAGATAATCGAGCCCTAGGTCGGCGCGGGCCTGCCAAGCGCCACGCTCGACGCGCTCGGTGACGCCGGCCCCGTAACCGCCTGGAGCGGCGCCATAGATGCGTGCGGTCGCTCGCCGCCATGCCTCGCCCTCAAGCCCGCGCGCGGAGGCCGCGAGCGGGTTACATTCGTCCGGCTCGTCGCGGGCGGCAATGGCGCGGACGGCCTCGTCGAACAAGGCGATCTGCGTCTCGAAGGCGTCGCGGAACAGGCCGGAGATGCGCAAGGTCACATCCACGCGCGGATGATCGAGCTCGGGCAGCGCCAACATCTCGATGCCCGTGACGCGGGCAGAGCCCTGATCCCAGACGGGCCGCGCGCCCATCAAGAGAAGCGCCAGCGCCAAATCCTCGCCGCCGGTGCGCATGGTGGTGCTGCCCCAAACATCCATCACCAGCGCGCGTGGCCAGTCACCATGATCCTGCAAATGGCGACGGAGAAGCTCTTGCGCCGCCTTCTCGGCGAGCACGACGGCAGAGCGGGTGGGCACGGCGCGCGGATCGATGGCGTAAAGATTGCGGCCCGTAGGCAGCACATCGGCGCGTCCGCGGGTCGGCGCGCCGGAGGGCCCTGGCGCCACGAATTTGCCGTCGAGCGCGGCAATCAGCGCATCCCGCTCGGATCTGGCCGCGCCGTCGAAGCGCGCTGCCAACGTCTCGGCATGAATGCCAGGATTGGACTGCGCCAGCGCTGCCAGGAACTCATCGCGCCGGTCGGCGTCGGGTGCCCGGCCGAACACGTGCAGGCCGTCCCTGATCTGCAGATCCTTCACGTCGCAGAGATAGGCGTCGAGGCGCGCGAGCTGATCGTCCTCGCTCAGTGCGCGGTCCGCACCGCTTTCGGCCAGCAGTCCAGCGGCGGCGGCGCGGTCGAGGATCTCCTGCCGCAACAATGCGGTGCGGCGGCGGTCCAGCCCGTCAGCTGCGGCATATTCGTCGATCAGGCGCTCGAGCTCCAAGGTGTCGTTGCCGTGTCCGGCAGCCTTCAAAGGCGGCGTCAGATGGCCGATGGTCACTGCGCCTAGCCTGCGCTTGGCGGCAGCGGCTTCGCCCGGATTGTTGACGATGAAGGGATAGGCCACCGGCAGTCCGCCGAGCAGCGCGGCAGGCAGGCAGGCGCGCGACAAGGCCATCGCCTTGCCCGGCAGCCATTCCAGCGTGCCATGGGTGCCGAGATGGATCAGGGCGTGGATGCCGATCACCTCGCGAAGCCAGAGATAGAAGGCCACATATGCGTGACGGGGCGGAAGGTCGGGGTCGTGATAGCTTGCCTTGCGGTCGAGCGTATTGCCGCGGTCCGGCTGGATCGCAGCGATGAGCTTGCCATGATGCGCGAAGCGCAAGGTGAAATGACCATCGCGCATGGCGGGGTCCTGTCCCGGTGCGCCCCACGTCGCGGTGATCCTGGCCGAAGCGTCCGGGTCTAGCGTGCCGAGCAGGCGCCGGTACTCGCCGAGAGGCAGAAATGGCGCAGGCTCGGCGTCGCAAAGCTCGGCGACAAGAGCTTCATTCGCGGGAAGCGCGTCGCCGACGTCGAAGCCTTCGTGCTTGAGCAGCCGCAAGATTTCGCCGGCGCTGGCGATGGCATCGAGGCCCACGGCATGCGCCGCTTGCCCGGCCGCACCCGGATAGTCGGACAGGACAAGCGCGAGCCTGCGCAGCGCGCGCGGCGTGGTGGCGAGCCGCGCCCAAGCGCCGGCACTTCGCGCCGCGGCGGCGATGCCATCTTTCGCCGGCTGGTGCGCGACGCGGGCGAACTCAAGGCCGGTGACCTCGCTCTGCTCGGCCTTGAAGGAGATCGCCGTGGTAAGCAGCCTGCCGTCGAGCTCGGGCAGCGCCACCTGCATGGCAAGATCCGATTGCGACAGCCCCCGCGACGAGCTTTGCCAAGCGTCCTGCATGGAGCCAGCCAGCACGAGTTGGAGGATGGGCGCGCCGGCGGCTTCGAGCGGCGACGGCGCATCATCGAGGCGGGCGGAGAAGGCCGTGGCGTTCAATACGATGCTCGGGCTCCAATCGCGCAAGGCCGATGCGACGAAGTCCGCGCTGTCGCGGTCCTTCAAGCTGCCGACATAGAGCGCGCGGACACTGAGGCCTTCTTTGCCGAGCGCGCACGCCAGAGCCTCGATCGGCGCGAGATCGGCAGCGAGCAGATAAGCGCGATAGAAAACGATCACGGCGAGCGGCCGTCCAGGTATCTCCGCCACGCCGAGCTTATGGGCGCCGTGCATAGCGACCGGCTCCGGCGGGAGGCCATGGTCGGGTGCGAGCCCAGCCAGATGGGCCATGAGATCGAGCGCCCTGGGCGTATTTTCGGGACCGCCCTCAGTGAAATAGCCGTCGAGCCGGGTGAGCATCGCCCGCCCCACGGTGGAAAGCTTGGCGAGCCGCGCATCCGCGCGGCCATCGCCCGGCAGAAGCGCCAGTGGGATGCCCGCGGCGCGGGCGGCGTGGGCCAGCTCCTCGGCGCCGTAGCGCCAATAATCGAGCCCGCCAAGCAGGCGGACGACCACGCAGCGGGCTCCGGCAATCACTTGCTCGACGTAAAGATCGACCGACATCGGGTGGCGGAGCTTGGCGAGATTGGCGAGGCGCAAGGAGGGAACCGCTTCGCGGTGCGCTGTCCATGCAGCAGCGGCGGCGCCGAGGTCACTGTCGGAGAAAGACAGAAAGACGAGGTCGGCGCGCGAGTGCCTGAGATCGATGGCGGCATCCGCCTCGTCCAACCCCTTCGTCTCGCGCACCAGCAAATGCATCGCCTAGCCTATAATCTGAGCTTCGATCGAGGCACGGTCGAGCCCGGTCCGGCCGATCACCACGACATGACCCTGCCGCGCGCCGCCATTCGGCCAGGGCCGATCGAAACTCGAGCGGAAGCGGCCGCCCACGCCCTGCACCGCAAGGCGCATGGGCTTGCCGGCGATGGAAACGAAGCCCTTGATGCGGAGCACGTCATGGGCCTCGGCGACCGCTTTGAGGCGGGCGAGCAAAACATCGGCATCGCGCAGCTCCGGCAACGGCACGACGAAGCTTTCGAAATCGTCGTGCTCGTGCGCGCCGTCCAGCGCGTCGTGATGGGACGGGCGGGCGGCGAGATCGTCCTCGGCGGCGGCGCCAATGCCGAGCAGCACGGAGGCATCCACCCTGCCCTCATGGGCGGCGATCATTTTCACCATACGCGGCACGACGGCAGCGACGTCGCGCTTCAGCCGCTCATGGGTCTCGGCGTCGATCAGATCGGTCTTGTTCAGCACGATCAAATCGGCGGCCATGAGCTGGTCCTCATAGACCTCGACCAGCGGGTTGTCATGATCGACGGAAGGATCGAGCTCGCGCTGGCGGGCGATGGCCTCCGGGTCTTGGGCGAAGCGGCCAGAGGCCACGGCCGGCGCATCGACCACGGCGATCACGCCGTCCACTGTCAGCCGCGAGCGAATGGACGGCCAGTCGAAGGCCTTGACCAGCGGCTTCGGTAGCGCGAGCCCGGAGGTCTCGATGAGGATGTGGTCCGGCGGCACGGGGCGGTCGATCAGCGCCTGCATGGTGGGGATGAAGTCCTCGGCCACGGTGCAGCAGAGGCAACCATTGGAGAGTTCGACGATATTCTCCTCCGGGCAGCTCTCGATGCCGCAGCCGCGTAAGGTCTCGCCGTCGACGCCGACGCTGCCGAACTCGTTGACGATGATGGCGAGGCGCAGTCCGTTGGCGTTCGCCAACAGGTGGCGGACCAGCGTCGTTTTCCCGGCACCGAGGAAACCGGTGATGATGGTGGCGGGGATGCGGGGAGCTGCGGTCATTCGGCGGCATCCTTGGCTTGCTCGAGATAAGCGGGAAAGCGGGCGATCACACTCGTTTGCATGGAGGCCGGCCGCCCTGACGGCAACACCACCCCGGTCTTGGCCTTGGCATAGGCGGCACAATAGATCAGCAGATCGGCCGCAAGCTCGGGCGCCAACTCGCCGACGAGATACGACCATTTGCCCGGCGCCGCGATACCGGCCGTGCAGCCCCGCTCGCAATTGGCGAAGCAGAGCGTGGGAAGCACCGTGACCGGCGACAACGCGCGCATCTCCGCCGCCAGCGCCTTGACCGCATCATAGAGGCGCTTGCCGTCGGCCGGCTGGCCCTCCGCCGCTTCTTCGGCGCCGTGGCACCGGCAAGAGATACAGATATAGAGCTGCGGGCGGTCGGCTTCCGGCACGTCGATCCCGTGAGACACTTCGAAACGCATCCTTCGGGGTGCAAGCGCCATCACGAAAGGCACGGGAAGCACCGCGCCCGGCCGGTCAACCGGCCACCGCATTGCCAGGGCACCCCGCCCGGCCTCACGGGTCAACGACGCGACGGCAGGTCTCCTGGCTCGCGGATTGTTACGCTTGCCGTCGCCTTCCCAGGGCTCACCCCAGTGGTCATTTGACGACAAGCTTTCCGCTTACAGTTGCGGGGGCAGCTGCGGAATTCGGGCAAAAAGCCCCTCACCGCATTCCCTTTTCACTCCTCATCCTCAAGGAGACCGTCACGTCCCGCATAAAACGGCCCGTGATGGTGCTTGTCAATGATGGGTTCGGAAAGCGCATCTGGCGGGCTATGGTTCCCGCCTGCACTCGGCATTTGGAACCCTGATCGAGCATGGCAACCCAGGGAATAGCGGAAAATCAGCTTCTGACCCTCGTCCTTGGGGGCGCCCGCTCAGGCAAGAGCCGTCATGCGCAGAGCCTGGCCCGGGCCAATCCGGCGCCTTGGGTCATGATCGCCACCGCCGAGGCGCATGACGAGGAGATGCGGGCGCGCATCGACGGTCATAAACGTGAGCGCGGCGACGGCTGGTTCACGGTGGAAGCGCCGATCGATCTTGCTGGCGCCCTCAGCGAAGCCCCTGCCGACGCGCCGGCGGTGATCGACTGCTTGACGCTGTGGCTCTCCAATTTGATGCTTGGCGGCCACGACGTAGAATTTGCGGTTTACACCCTCGAGGCAGCGCTGCGGGCGCGAACCGCACCTACCATCGTTGTGTCGAACGAGGTCGGACTCGGCATCGTGCCGGAGACGCCGCTCGGCCGCGACTTTCGTGATAAAGCTGGCGTCCTCAATCGGCGCATCGCCGCGCGTGCTGGACATGTCGTTTTCATGGTGGCGGGCCTGCCCATGACGGTAAAACCTTCGCAATGAGCGATGACATGACCAAGGACGAGCAGGAGCGCCACCGCGCCAAGATGGCGAACCGCAAGGCGGCTCAGGACGCGGAGGTCGCATCCAAGACGGTCGAGAGCAAGGGCCTGCTCATCGTGAATACCGGGACGGGCAAGGGCAAATCGACGGCGGCTTTCGGCCTCGTGCTGCGCATGGTCGGCAACGGCGGGCGTTGCGCGGTGGTTCAGTTCATCAAGGGCGCGTGGAACACGGGCGAGCGAACGGTGCTCGAAGGTTTCGGCGATATGGTCCGCTGGCATACGCTCGGCGAAGGCTTCACCTGGGAGACGCAAGACAAGGCGCGCGACATGGCGGCGGCGGGACGCGCCTGGGAGACGGCGAAGGCGCTGATGGCCGAGCCGGACCTCAAGCTCATCGTGCTCGACGAGCTCAACATCGCGCTCCGCTACGACTATCTGCCGCTCGCCGAGGTGGTCGAGACCTTCAAGAACCGCAGGCCCGCTCTGCACGTGGTGGTCACAGGACGAAATGCCAAGCGCGAGCTGATCGAGGCCGCCGACCTCGTCACCGAGATGACGCTGGTGAAGCACCACTTCGCCCAAGGGGTAAAGGCGCAAGCCGGCATCGAGTTCTGATGGGTGCCCGGGCCATCATGCTGCAGGGGACGGCTTCCAATGTCGGGAAGTCGCTGCTCGTCGCCGGGCTCGCCCGGGCGCTCACGGCACGCGGGCTGACGGTCAGGCCCTTCAAGCCGCAAAACATGTCGAACAATGCCGCGGTGACGGCGGATGGCGGCGAGATCGGCCGGGCCCAGGCGCTCCAGGCGCGGGCGGCGCGCGTGGCTCCGTCCGTGCATATGAACCCGGTGCTGTTGAAGCCGCAAAGCGAGACGGGCGCGCAGATCGTGGTGCAAGGGAAGGTGTTCGGCCAAGCCAATGCGCAGGCCTTCCAATCGGTGAAGCTCGAGCTTATGCCGAAGGTGCTGGAGAGCTTCGCCCTGCTGAAGCGCGAGGCCGACATCGTGCTGGTGGAAGGCGCAGGATCTGCCTCGGAGATCAATCTCCGCAAGAACGACATCGCCAATATGGGCTTCGCGCGGGCGGCGGAGGTGCCCGTGGTGATGGTGGGCGATATCGACCGTGGCGGCGTGATTGCAAGCCTAGTCGGCACCAAAGCCGTGCTCGAACCTGAGGATGCCAAACTCGTAGCTGGTTTCATCGTCAACCGCATGCGCGGTGATCTCTCGCTGTTCGATGACGGCATGGTCGAGATCGCCAAGCAGACCGGCTGGCCGGCGCTCGGGCTCGTGCCTTTCTTCGAGGGCGCGAGGGCACTGCCCGCTGAAGATGCCTACGATCTCACTGAAACGAGCGAAGCGCGCGGCGAGGGCCACATCAGAATCGTCGTGCCGCTCCTGCCGCGCATCGCCAATTTCGATGATCTCGATCCGCTCAGCTCCGAGCCGGACGTTGAGCTCATCATGGTGAAACGCGGCACGCCGCTGCCCCTGTGCGACCTCATCGTGCTGCCGGGGTCGAAGGCTACCATCGCCGACCTCGCCGCGCTCCGCGCCGAAGGCTGGGACATCGACATCGCCGCGCATGTGCGTAGGGGCGGCCGCGTGCTTGGGTTGTGCGGCGGTTATCAGATGTTCGGGCGCAGCATCGCCGACCCGCACGGGATCGAGGGGCAGGCCACGAGCGTACCGGGCCTGGGCCTGCTCGACATGGACACCGAGATTAGCGGTGTGAAGACCCTGACCGAGATTGCCGGCGAGACGATCGGCGATGGCATCCCGGTCAAGGGCTACGAGATGCATATGGGGCGGAGCACAGGCCCCGCCACCGCGTGCCCGCTGGTGCGGTTCAAGGACGGCCGCGTCGACGGCGCCGTCTCGGCGGACGGCCGCGTGACCGGCACTTACGTGCACGGTTTCTTCGGCGAGGATGCGCAGCGGCGCGCCTGGATCGAACGTCTCGGCGGCACGCCGTCGCCGCACAGTCACGAGGCGCACATTGAAAGCACGCTCGATGCGCTCGCCGCCCATCTCGAGGCGCATATCGATATCGACCGCTTGCTTAAATCAGCGCGATGAGCACGGCGAGGAGCCCGAGCACGGCGATCTGCACGGCGCAGGCGGTCTTGTATAAAGCGAGGGCGCGGCGGATATCGGCCGCACTCGCCGCGCTGCTCCCCTCCCCGATCCAGGCATCGTCGGTCAGCGTGCCGTGATAGGTGCGCGGGCCGGCAATTTTCAGATCGAGCGCGCCAGCCATGGAAGCTTCGGGCCAGCCGGCATTGGGCGAACGGTGGCGCTTCGCGTCCTTCCGTACCGTCGCCAGCGCGGCGCTCATGCTTGCATCTGCGTGAAACAGAGCGGCAATGGCGAGCCACAGCGCGGCAAGCCGGGAAGCTGGAAGATTGAGCGCATCGTCGAGCTTGGCGGCAGCGAAGCCGAAGGCCGCATGGGGTTCCGTCACATGCCCGATCATGCTGTCGGCGGTGTTGACCGCCTTGTAAGCCACCATACCCGGCAGGCCGAGCAACGCGCCCCAGAAACAAGGCGCCACGACGCCGTCGGAGAAATTCTCGGCGAGGCTTTCGATAGAAGCGCGGGCCACGCCAGCGACATCGAGGCTCGGGGTGTCGCGGCCGACGATCTTGGCCACCGCTACGCGCCCGGCTTCGAGCCCTTTGCCATCGAGCGCGTCAGCGACCGCCGCGACGTGCGTATAAAGACTCTGTTGGGCGATCAGCGTGCTTGCCAACACTGCGAGGAGCACAAGAGCGACCAGGCTCGGCAGAAGCAACAGAAGCGCGTCTTGCAGCACGAGAGCGGCCAGGACGCTCGCCGCCAGCAGCGCGGCGAGTGCGAGCAGGCCGTTGAGCCGCCTCGTGCCCTCGGGCATGCTCGGCTGGTTAAGGCGCTCCTCCAGGCGGTCGAGCAACGTGCCCATCCACATGACGGGATGGCCGACGCGAGCGAGGAGAGCAGCCGCATAGCCGAAAGCTGCCTCGATGAGAGCTGCGCAGAGGATTGTGACGAGAGTGAACGACATGCCCATGGATCAGCCTAGGCCTAGCACAGCGCGCGAGTCTTGCGCCCCGCTCCACGGCGGAAGGTTGCAGGAGGCACGGCGTCTCTTTCCCCTCGCGCCCGAACCCTTCATCGATCTTTCGACGGGGATCAATCCCCTGCCCTATCCGATTCCGCCACTCAAGACCGAGGCTTGGACGCGGCTGCCCGAGCCGGAGGCGGTCGCGGCGCTCGAAGCCGCCGGTGCCAAGGCCTATGGCGTTGCGGTTCCGGCGATGGTCGCCGCCGCGCCCGGCACGCAGATCTTGCTCTCCCTACTGCCCCGGCTCTTTCCGCAAACCGAGATCGCGATCCTCGGGCAGACCTATGGCGAATATGCCCGCGCCTTTGCCGCGGCGAGAAGCAAAGTCGTGCAGGCGGACGATCTTGGACAACTGAGGGAAGCGGCCGCCATCGTCATTTGCAACCCCAACAATCCTGACGGCCGTCGCTTCGATGCCGCCACCCTGCTCGACCTCGTGGACGCGAGGCGGAAAGGGGGACTGGTCATCGTCGATGAGGCCTTCGCCGATTTCGAAGATGAAAGCTTGAGCCTCGCGCCGCATCTGCCGCAACCGGGACTCGTGGTGCTGCGCTCCTTCTCCAAGGCTTATGGACTTGGCGGCCTCAGGCTCGCTTTTGCGCTGACGGGCCAAAACATCGCGGCGGCACTCCGCGGGGCGCTCGGCCCCTGGCCGGTGTCGGGTCCGGCGATCGACATCGGCATACGCGCACTCGGCGATCGGCCGTGGCTCGCGGCGGCCAAGCGGCGGCTTTGCGGCGACGTCGCACGTCTCGATGCGATGTTGCGCGAGGCAAGATTGGCACTGATCGGCGGCACGGCACTGTTCCGCCTGATCGAGAGCCCGGTCGCGCCCGAGCTATTCCAGCGCCTCGGCCAAGCCGGCATCCTCGTCCGCAGCTTTGCGTACCGCCCCGACTGGCTGCGCTTCGGCATCCCGGGCAGCGAAGCGGCGTGGCAGCGGCTCGCGGACGCGCTCGCTTAAGCCTTGGCGCGGGTGGCGCGCAGGCCTTTCCCCTCGACATCGGAATTGACATGGGACGCCACGCGCTCCACGGTGGGGCATTGCGAAGCGAGGAAGCCGGTGTAAGTCCGGCACGGTCGCGCCACTGTGATCGGCCCCTGCTTCCGGCACGGGACCCGAAAGTCAGACCTTCCTTCGTGGATCGAAGCACTCAAACGGGACGCTGATCCCAAGGAGCTTGCCCATGGCCAAGACCGTCACCGCACCCGTCGCCCGGCCCATTGCCATTCCCGTCCGCGAGATTCTGCCCTGGCTGATCTTCGCCGGCCTCATGATGATGCTGATCTATTTCGTCGGCGTCGAGGAAGGCGCCACCTCGATCATTCCCGGCATGTATGTGCATGAATTCACTCATGACGGCCGGCATCTGCTTGGCTTTCCCTGTCACTAAAAGGGAAAATCCATGGTCAGAGATCTCCTCATTCGCGGCATGATCGCCGGGGTGGTTGCCGGGCTGCTCGCCTTTGGCGTCGCGAGAGTGATCGGCGAGCCGGAGGTCGACCGCGCCATTGCCTTCGAAGAACAGCACGCAGAGGCTGCCGCCCAGCCCATGCATCAGCATGCCGAGGCGGCGGCCGACCAGCAAGAGACGGCTTCGGCCGATGCGCATAGCCATGACGACGACGCGTTGGTCAGCCGCAAGGTGCAGAGCACCATCGGCTTGCTGACCGCGGTGATCGTTTATGGCGCGGCGATGGGCGGGTTGTTCGCGCTCGCTTTCGCCTTCCTTTATGGCCGCGTCGGCGCTGTGAGCCCGCGCCTTCTCGCGCTGCTGCTGGCGGGCGCGGGATTCGCAGCGCTCTATTATGTGCCGAGCCTGAAATATCCGGCAAGCCCGCCGGCCGTGGGCGATGGCGCGACCATCGGCTACCGCACTGGTCTGTACTTCCTGATGCTCCTAATCTCGCTCGGCGGTCTCACCGTCGCGGTAGCCGCTTGCAGACGGCTCGCCTCCCGGCTCGGCGGCTTGCAAGCGACGCTGGCCGGCGCCGGCATCTTCGTCACCATCATCGTCATCTTTATGCTCGCACTTCCGGACATCAACGAGGTGCCGGCAGACTTCCCCGCCCAGGTCCTGTGGAAATTCCGCATGGCCTCGCTTGGCATGCAGGCACTGATGTGGACGGCGCTCGGCCTCCTGTTCGGCGTGCTCGCCGAGCGAGTTCTCGCCACGCCCTCCCGAACGGCCAGAACCGCGTCCGCGCCGGCGTGAGCTTCTGTCAGGTGCGCACTGATCGGCCGGCGTGCTTGATCAATCCGTAGACGCTGACCGCCGACCAGAAGCATTCCATAACGAGCGTGGCAAGATTCCACGCGGTGATCAGCGAAACCATGATCAGCAGCGCGCCGAGCAGATTGGCGAGCGGGTATCGCCAATCTTCGGATTTAAGCCAGTCGACTTGGTTCGCGAAATATGCGGCGACAAGGAGCGCGGCGCCGGCGATGCCGGCGAAGGTAAACGGATCGAACGTCATGACAGGACTCCCCCCAAAGCACGGCAAAGGCGACAGTACGTGACGCCTATGATCTGAAGACCTCAATATGTGATGCAAGAGCATGGTATGAGGTTCAGCGTGAGATTGCTTACAAGCTGAATCATCAGGGAGGGAATCTACCAATGAAGCGGTCTTTCCTGCGGCTGTCGCTGTTTGCGCTTTGCCTCGTTCCAACCGCGGCGCTCGCCCATACCGGCGTCGGCTCAACCAGCGGGTTTATGCATGGCTTCCTGCACCCGCTGAGCGGCCTCGACCATCAGCTCGCGATGATCATGGTCGGCATTTTCGCCTACCAGCTTGGCGGCCGGGCGCTCTGGCTCGTCCCAGTGACCTTCGTCGGCGTCATAGCTCTCGGGGGCTTCCTCGGCGTCATGGGCGTGCCGCTACTGTTCGTCGAGATCGGTATCGCGATGTCGGTGATCGTGCTTGGCGCGATCGTCGCCTTGGGCGTTAAGGCACCGCTTGCCGTCGCCATGGCGGCCGTCGGCTTCTTTGCCATCTTCCACGGCCATGTCCACGGCACCGAGATGCCTCTGGCCGTTGCCGGGGCGACCTATGGGCTCGGCTTCATGCTGGCCACCGCGCTGCTCCATGCGCTCGGCATCGGCGTCGGCTTCCTCATCGGGATGACCAGCAAGGCCTTCGGCAACACCGTCTATCGTATCGCAGGAGGCCTCGCCACCGCAGCCGGCGTCACTCTCCTCTTGGGCTTCAACTAAAGCATCAGCTCAGCCACAATTTGAGCTCGAACGGCGCCGCTTGCGGCGCCGTCTTCGTTTGCACGGCAGTGTTTACACGCACCGTGCTATATCCTGGCGGGTACAGCGCCCCAAAGCCCGCGGCGGAGCCATCGAGGGTGACATCACACAAGAGAGGCAGATGAGCAGGATGGTTCTCCTCCGACCCGGGCAATGCGGCGGCACTCAACGTCTGGCGGCCTTCGCGTGATCCGCGTCGACGTTGCGCTCAAGCTCGGCGATTTCACTCTCGATATCGTCTTCGAGAACGACGCCGGGATCACCGCTCTATTCGGCCGTTCGGGCTCGGGCAAGTCGATGACCATCAATCTGATCGCCGGCCTCACCCGTCCCGATCGCGGCAGCATCGTGCTTGACGGCCGCACTTTGGTGGACACCGAAGCGGGCGTGTTCGTGCCCAAGCATCGGCGCCGTGTCGGCCTCGTTTTCCAGGACGCACAGCTCTTTCCCCATCTCAGCGTCAGGCGGAATCTGCTGTTCGGGCGCTGGTTCGCGCCGAAGGCCGAACGGACCATCGCCTTCGATTCCGTGGTCGAGACGCTCGGGATCGGTCATCTGCTCGAGCGCAAGCCCGCTTTGCTGTCGGGCGGGGAGAAACAACGGGTGGCGATCGGCCGGGCGCTGCTCGCCTCGCCGAAGATTCTGCTTATGGACGAGCCGCTGGCCTCGCTCGACAAGGAGCGCAAGCTTGAGATCCTGCCGCTGATCGAACGCTTGCGCGATGAGTTCGGCGTCCCGATCGTGTATGTGTCCCACGCCGTCGAGGAGGTCGCGCGGCTGGCGTCCCGCGTAGTGGTGTTGGAGAACGGCCACGTGGTGGCGATGGGCGACGTCGAGGACGTCTTTGGCCCGGGGCTGAGTGAGACGAGCATCAGCCGCTTCGCCCGGTCCTCTGTCATCACCGGCCGGCTTGCGGGCGTGGATGCCGACTACGACCTGACCGAGATTGCGCACCCGGCGGGCACGGTCTGGCTCACGGGTCGTGCCGGGCCGGTGGGGCGCGAGGTGCGCGTCGTCGTCAAGGCGACCGACATCACGCTGGCCACGGCCCCTGCCAGCAATCTCAGCGTTCGCACGACGCTGACCGGCACGGTGGCGGGCATCGAGACCGGAGATGGTCCGCTCGCATCGGTCAATATCGACCTCGAGGGGCACGGCCGCATCTTCGCGCTCGCTACCCGCAAGGCCATCGACGAGCTCGGGCTTGACGTCGGCGATCGGGTGTTAGCATTGGTGAAGACGGTCGCGCTCGATGAACGGGCCGTGGCCACGAGCGTGCCATGAGCCTCGCGCACGGCCTATGGACAGCTTCAAGGACAGTATGGCGCTAAGCGCCTCACATTGAACTGTCCGGCTTCGCGGCGTAGCATCCTCCGATGACCGTCACGCAATTTACGCCGCTCGCCTCGACGATCGGCGGCGTCTTGATCGGCGTCGCGGTCGTGCTGCTGATGGTGTTCCAAGGTCGCATCGCCGGAATCAGCGGCATTATCGCGCGCCTCTTGCCGACCTATGCAGAGGATACCGACGTCCGAGGCGCGCTCGCCTTTGTCGCAGGCCTGGTCGCCGGCCCCCTTCTCTACGTCGCGGCAACCGGGAGCCCTGTGACGCAGACGGTCTCCGACCATCTGGCGCTGATGGCGATCGCGGGCGTCCTGGTCGGCTTCGGAACGGCCTATGGCAGTGGCTGCACGAGCGGTCATGGCGTCTGCGGCGTGGCGCGGCTTTCGCCACGATCCATCGTCGCCACGATAATCTTCATGGCGGCAGGATTCGTTACGGTGTTCGTCGCTCGCCACTTGATCGGAGGCTGACCACGATGGACCTCGCCGTCAACGCGCTCGCCGGACTGCTGTTCGGTCTCGGGCTTATCGTCTCGGGTATGATCAATCCCGCAAAGGTGCTCAACTTCCTCGATCTGTTCGGCACCTTCGACCCGAGCCTTGCCTTCGTGATGCTGGGAGCGGTCGCGGTCACGTTCATTGGTTATCGGCTCGCCTTCCGCCGGCCACACCCGATCCTCTCCGATCGCTTTCGCTTGCCGCTTGCCAAAGAGATCGACGCCCGCGTGGTCATCGGACCGGTCATCTTCGGTGTCGGTTGGGGCCTCTCGGGCTTTTGCCCCGGACCAGCCATCACCTCGCTGCTCCTGCTCGCCAAGGGCACGCTCGTCTTCGTGCCGGCCATGCTTGCCGGCATGACGGCGAGCCGCTTCTTGACCGCGACCAAGGGCAGCAAGCCGCAATTGCGCCGGCTCGTCTGATTATCATCTGCCAAACGGGTCAACCGCTACCACGCTCCCCTTCTCACTTTGCCGGAGACGTCAATGATCTTCCGTCAGCTGTTCGACAGCGTCTCAGGCACCTATAGCTATATTCTTGCCAGCCGGCATGGCGGCGAGGCGCTGATCATCGATCCCGTGCTGGAGAAGGTCGATCGCTATATTCAGCTCATGAATGAGCTCGATCTCAGGCTGGTCAAAGCCGTCGATACGCACCTTCACGCCGATCACATCACCGGCCTCGGGGCGCTGCGCGACCGCACCATGTGCGTCACGGTGATGGGCGAGCAGACCAAGGCCGATCTCGTCTCCATGCGCGTCGCCGACGGCGAGCGGATCGATATCGAGGGTCTTAGTCTCGGCGTACTCTACACGCCGGGCCATACCGACAATTCCTACAGCTTCACCATGGCCGACCGCGTCTTCACCGGTGACACGCTGCTCATTCGCGGCACCGGCCGCACCGATTTCCAGCATGGCGACTCGCGGGCGCAATACGAGTCGATCTTCAACCGGCTGCTGAAGCTGCCGGAGGAGACGCTTGTCTATCCGGCGCATGACTATAAGGGCGAGACGGTCAGCACGATCGGCGAAGAGAGAGCCTTCAATCCGCGGCTCCAGGTCAAATCGGTCGAGGAATATGTCGAACTCATGGGCAATTTGCACCTGCCCAATCCCAAGATGATGGATGTCGCGGTGCCTGCCAATATGCGGGTTGGCTTGGCACAAGACGAGGTGGCAAGGCGTGGCTGGGCAGTTCGCGCCGAAGACTTGCCGGCGCTGCTCCAGCGCCCCGACGTCGCCATCATCGATCTCCGCGAGCAGCGCGAACGCGACAAGCATGGCGAAATTTCGGGCTCCTTGCGCGTGCCCTATGGCAGCCTGGCCGATGCGCTCGAGCCCGGCGGCATTCTACGCGAGCTCGGTGCGACCAAGACGCTCGTGTTCTATTGCGCCTTCGGCGAGCGTTCAGCCATGGCCGTGCAAATGGCACATGAGGCCGGGCTCGCCCGCGCCCGTCATCTTCAAGGCGGCCTCTCGGTCTGGCAAAGCACCATGCGGGGCTAGACCGGCCAGAGCCGGGCGCGAACTCCCGGCAGGTCCAATTTTCACGCGCCGAAGGCCGCCAATCGGATGCCCCCGGCAAAAGAAAAATATGTAAGTGAGCCGTAAGGTTGGCGTGGTTTCTAGCCCTTGGGGCCGGGCACACTCAGGGGAAGCGGATGCGCGGCCTTCTGGCGATGCGGGACTGCGACGTTAGGGCGGGTTTTCTTCACTCATTGCTCCTGCGCTTGGGTGCCCTCTCGCCCGCGCCTTGTCCCTGCCGCTAACAGGCAGGCGCGCTACCTGACTTCCAAGACATAGAACTCGCCGAGGGAGTAAGACGATGCCAAATAAGCTTCTACTGATGCTCACTGGAGTGGCTTTCGCCTGCCTCACAGGTGGCAGCGCGCTGGCCTCGAACAACAAGGCCATGGATGCGGATCTTCACGCGATCGAACTTCGCTGGGAGCATATCAAATACGATGAGGACGGCGCGCCGAACCAATTCGATGACATCGACGCGCTGGCGAAAACTGCCGCCGGGGTCGCCGCAAAATATCCCGGCCGGGTTGAGCCCGTGATCTGGGAAGGCATCGTGACCAGCGAAGAGGCGGGCATGGCCAGCACCTTGAGCGCGCTCGGTTATGCGAAGGCGGCGAAGGCCATTCTTGAGGAGGCCTATGCGAAGGACCCCGCCGCGCTCGATGCCGGAGCGCCGACCAGTCTCGGCGTGCTGTATTCCCGCGTGCCCCGATGGCCGCTTGGCTTCGGCGACACCGAGAAGGCGCGCGATTTGCTCGTGCAGGCCGTATCGCTTGCGCCGAACGGCATGGACGCCAATTATTTCTATGCCGACTTTTTGATGAACCAGCAGGAATACGCCGCTGCCGACAAAGTTCTGAAGCATGCTCTGTCGCTGCCGCCCCAGACCAACCGGCCGCTTTGGGACAAGAATCGCCGGGCCGTGATCCGCGAGCTGATGGCTAAGGCAGAAGCCAAAGCGGCATCGAATTAGTGCAGCGGACGCGACCGTCGCTCGGGGCAATTTGGCAGGGCATCGGCGCCCAATTGCGCAGTCCGTCAGGTCGCTGGGGCCGGATGGCCGGCAGCGTGATGGCCTTGGCCAATGCCAAGCCAAACGCTGCGGCCCTGGCCGCTCTAAGCCTGAGAGAGGGCGAGAGTTTGCTCGAATTGGGTTGTGGCCCGGGCTGCGCCCTGCAAGGCCTCCTGCGTTCGCCGCATGTCGCGCGGGTGATCGGGCTTGATTGGTCCGAGGTCATGCTGGCGCAGGCCGCGCGCCGCAATCGGCGGGCGCTCGATGCCGGACGCCTAGCTCTGGTCCGAGGCGATTTTGCTCGGCTCCCTTTCACCGAGGAGCTCGCCGATGCGGTCTTGGCGGTGAACGTGGTCTACTTCATGTCCAGCTCCGCTTCCGTTCGCGAAGCGCATCGCGTGCTGCGCCCAGGCGGCCGCATGGTGCTTTACGCGACCGACCGGTCAGCCATGCGTAATTGGCGTTTCGCCGGACCCCACTCGCATCGGCTCTTCGATCGGACGAGACTTGAGGCGCTGCTCATCGATGCTGGTTTCGAAAGTGATCGCATCCGCATCGAAGGCGTCGACGCCGGTTTTGGCATCGCAGGCCTTCTGGCGGTGGCACAGAAGAAAGGACGGTCAGTCCAGGATACGCTACTGGTGCGCCGCCGCGGCCGCGGGTGATGAGATGATCGTTGACGGCAAATCGCGATGCTGCGCGCAGCCGAGCAGCGCAAGCAACGCCAGCAATGTCAAATACCTCACGCCTTTCCTCCGTCTCGTTGCCGACCGTCCCCCCTACGCCGACTGCGCCGCTGCGGCCTGCGCCGGCTTCGGCATTCCCATCGGCTTTGCGGGACGCGTTCCGCGCGCCGCAGGCGCGCCATCCTGGCGATCATTCGCCGTTGCCCTGGCGGCCTCGTAGCTTTTGCCGAGATAGTCCCGAATCCGCGGGTCGGCCATTTGCGCCGCAAGCGCACGGTCGACGAATCTCGGGGCGAACTTCTGGACCAGAACGAAGAAGCGCTCGGGCCCTTTCGCATAGACGCTGTCGGCGTCCTTACCCACCGCCCGCCAGATCCGGGCGGCGACGCGTGCAGGCTCATCGATCCGCATTTGCAGGGGTTTGACGAGGTCATCGAAGGCTTGGGCAGCGCCGGTCTTGGTCGCCCGCGGTGCCGCATAGGTCACGCCGATGCCGCAGCCCTTGAACTCCCGGCGCAAGGCGATCGAGAGGCCGCGGAGCGCGAATTTCGACGCCGAGTAGGATGCGAACAGGGGATAGGCGATGTCCCCGAACATTGAGCCGATATTGACGATGCGCGAGGGCGCCGCCCGACGCAGCAGCGGCAGCATCTCCCGGCAGAGCGCGACCGGAGCGATGACGTTGGTCGCCATCACCCGCTCGAGATCACCATCGCTCACATGCGCGAGCGGGCCGACCATGACTACACCGGCATTATTGACGAGCACGTCGAGCCCGCCCCAGTGCCGCCACAGATAGTCGCGCAAGCCGCGCCTGACAGCCGGATCGGTGATGTCGCCGCGCAGGCGGAGATGCCGCGCGTTCGGAGTCATCTGCGACAGGGTCTCGTGCAGCGCGTCGGCACGACGGCCGCACAGGGCAACCGTCATGCCGAGGCGCGACGCCTCGATGGCCAGCGCGCGTCCGATGCCTGAGCCCGCGCCGGTGATCAGGGCGCGCTTGCCGTCAAGCTGCATGGCTTTTGACGGGGTGTCGCGTCGCCAGCTCGTGATAGATGTCGCCATACAGCCGATAGAAAACCTTCGCTGCGTCGATGACGATCTGCTGGGTCCTCGCATCGGTGATGCCGTTTGCGAGCTTCTTGAAGAAGGCCACGTGCTCGATATCGAGCGCGCCGTGTGACCGGAGGTAAGAGAAGCCATCCTTGCCGCGATGCGCAAGCGAGCGCTGGATGGTTTCCGCCGCCTTGTCGGCGAGCAAGGTGGCCATACCCTCAAGCACGTGCACGCTGCCGAGTATGGCATAGGGGCTGATCCATTCGATCGCATAGTAGGTGTAGCCGACCATCACCTGGCAGGCGATGCCGGGCGTCCCATCGCGGACCACGATTGCGCTGCCGCCCATGGCGGCGATGTCGTTGAGAATCCATTTCTCATGCCCGCGTTCCTCTTCCATATATTCGACGAGAGCGTCCTGATAGGTCTCGTCGCTAGTGCGGGCCGCGGCGAAGGCGAGCTGCGGGAAGGTATGCTTCACGTGATGATAGGCCTGCGTCAGGAAGTCGACGTAGAGCTCGCGCGATGCACCGGAGCGCATCGCCTCTCCAATCAGCGGAATCGATATGAAGCCGTTGCGCTCGCTCTCGGTTTCAGAAACTAGCCGATCGTAAAACAACACGGCGTCTCTCCTTTGCTTGCTGGCTGCATGGAACTTGCTTGGGCTGCTGCCAGGCCCCGCGCGGCTTTGAGCGCCGGACAGGCTTTCTTGGCAGTCTCCCGGACGATGCGTCCGTTTGAGGTGAGGAGCCCAATCCGCTTGGCCTCCGTCGAACCGCAGACGACGAATTCCTTGGGCACGGCATAAGCGGGCAGCTCAATGCAGACCTGCTCAAGCCATAAGAGGATATGAGCGCGCGACGACTCCGTCAGCCAGCGTTCCCCCGACGGCGACGGAATAAGCAGCACGTTCAAGTGAGGCCGGCCGTGGCCGAGCACCGCGCAGGCGCCGACGCGCGGGTCGCCCATCAGCATCGCTTCGACCCATTCAGGCGAGACGTTTCGCCCGGAGGCCATAACCAGCAAATTGTCCTTCCTCCCGGTCACGCGGAGAAAGCCGTCCCGGTCAAGGTTGCCGAGATCGCCGGTCCGCCAGGGCTGCTTGGCTGGGGCGGCGCTCAGATATCCCGCCATGACGCTGGGCCCGTTCACCACCACCTCGCCCTGTTCGACGCTGACGTCGAGGCCGGGCAGCGGCTCACCTACCGTTCCAGCCTTGCGGCGTCCCGGCCGGTTGACGGCGACGACAGAGCAGCATTCGGTCAGGCCATAGCCTTCATGCACGGGGATACCGAGCTCCCAGGCCCGCTCGGACAACGCTTCGGAGACCGGCGCGCCCCCGACCGCGACAAAGCGTAAGCCCTCGGGTGACCGCTTGCGCCTTGTTTCAAGCTGGGCAACCCAGGCCGAAAGCAATTGAGGAACGAGCACCGTCGTCGTCGGCCGCAACCGCTCGAATTCGCCAAGCATGTCGGCCGGCCGGCCGGCGCCGATGCTGTGCGCGACGGCGGAAGCAAAATGCGTTCGCGCACCGACAAGCACCGGCACGCAGACGGCGGCGATCGTTTCCAGCAACAAAGAAAGCGGCAAGACCGACAAATGGAGATCGTGCTCACTTGCTTCGGTGGCCTCGGCGAGCGCTCGTGCCTGCCGGTCGATCTGCTCGAGATGGAGACGGACGCCCTTTGGCTGACCCGTGCTGCCGGAGGTGTAGACGATGACACCGGCGCCGGGGACAGGCGTGGGGATGGTCCCGGCGCGCCGGTCCAAGACTGGCGTTGCCGCCATGCCAAGCGCGGCCGCGAGCCAGGAGGCGTCGCGTGTCGCAACGACATGATCGATCGCCGCATCGTGAAGGACGTGCTCGAGCTGCAAAGGGCTGAAGAAGGAGGGTAACGGCACGACGGTCTTGCCGGTGACCCAGGCGGCGAGCTGGGCGACCGCCCAGTCGGTCCCATTGCTCCCAAGCAGACCGATGACCGGAGGCAGATCATGGAGCTCTTCCGCCAGGCCCGCGACACGGGTGGCGAGATCGCCGCGCGTGAGGGCGCCGCTGTCGTCCGACATCATCGGTCCGCTGTCGCGAGATCCGGACCAACCGCGCAAGACCTCCAGAATCTCAACCATGCGCCGCCACCCGGGCCTGTTTGCCGACGCAAGCTCTCGCAACGTCACGGTGGACCGCATAAACGCTCGGCGTGAGCTCGTAGTAGCTTCCCCAGGCATCCGGATTGGCCACCCGCGAGCGCTCAGCGGCAGCGAGCGGCAATAGCGACAGACTGAGGCGCTCGAGAATGAGCTTGAGCGGTGCCGTAGCGGTGAAGAAGGCCCACTCGAAGCCGGCAGCCTCGCCACAGGCAATGATCTTGCGCAGGAAGGAACCAATGGTGTGCGGCGCGCGGCTCGCGAGCGAGGTCACCTCGAAGACCTTCTCGCGGGCGACGGGATAGCGCTGCAACGCCGACAAAACGGCGTCCACCGGGGCGTCCAGGTAGCACTCCGAGAAAAAACCGTCGGCGGCAAAGCGCAAGCCAGCAGCGCAAAGGGGCGTGCCGCCGTCGCCGATCATGGCAATGAGAGTGCCTGGGAAGGCCGTGATGCGCGCCGAATAATGAAGCGCGTAGACCTCTGCAATCAGCTGTTCCGCCGCGGACCGCAAGTCATGGTCGCGCGAGATGATCGCCGCCTGCATCACGAATCGTCCCCCTTCGTGTCGATGAAGCCACGCGAAGCAGACGGTCGGGGGAGGTGCTTACAGACGCCTTACAGCCGCCAAAAGATCACAATGATGACCGGGGCCGGGGGTCACAGGACCGGCTCGCGCGAGCCGGACGAAACCCCCGATGACGACGCCTGAAGGGATGCAAATTGCATGGTGAACATGGCTCCGCCATTCGGCGCATCATCTACGGAAATGATGCCGCCATGGGCGACGACGGTGCGGGCGGCAATGTCCAAGCCGAGCCCCGCGCCGCCTTTGTTTTGATCGCGGCCGCCCTGCCAGAAGCGGCGAAAGATCGCATGCCTTTGATCCAGCGGCACACCGGGTCCCTGATCGATGACGCTGACCGCCGGCGGGTTGGTCACCACGATCGAGACGGTGGTGCCTTCGGGCGTATGCCGCAGCGCATTCTCGACGATGTTACGCAGCGCGCGGAAGAGATAGTCGCTGGCGCCCAGGATGCGTACCGGCGCGTCAGGCGCGAGGACCTCGATCGACCGGCCGGCATCGATGGCCGATGGGCCAAGATGGGAGGCGACCTCGGTCGCGACACTGGTCAGATCAGCGACATTGTCAACGTTGAGCTGCAAGACATCGAGGCGCGCCACGTCGAATAGCTGGTTGACCAGCCGCTCCAGGCTGCCGATCTCCTCGACGAGCTCGGCATGGCCCTCAAACTTGGAGAGGATGTCGACATGCGCCTTCAGCACGGCGACTGGCGTCCGCAGCTCATGGGCAGCATCGGCGACGAAGCGCTTCTGCGCGTCGAAGGCTGTCTCCAACCGGTCCAAGCCCCGGTTGACGGCGGACACCAGGGCATGAACGTCGCGGGGCAGCCCGCCCTCGGTCAGCCGCATGGACACAGCGCCAGGTCCGATGGCCGCCGCCTGATTGGCGGCCATGCGCAACGGCGCGAGCCCGATGCGCGCCACCAGCAGATTGACCAGCAGGAGCACGACGACGAATGGGATCCAGATCCAGGCAATGTCCTGTACGAACTCCTCCAAGACGCTGTCATACACGATGTTGCCGGCGTGGAAGGCGACCTGCACCCAAACCAGCCGTCCGGCGAACGGCGTCCTGACGGACAGCCCATAATATGGGGCCTCGTTCTCATCCGCCTGGAGGGCGAAAGAATCGCGGGGCTCCGACGGGTTGATCGCGGCCAACGGTGCGGTGACCCCGGCGGACCCGGCCAAAAGCTGTCTGCTCTTGTCGACGACGGCGTATCGGCCGTTGTTCGTGGTGAAGGTCTCGGTCACATAGTTGGGCAGTTGGATCGGGCCGTCCGGCGCCGATTTCAAATAGTCCGCGATAACGCCGGCTTGATTGCGCAGCGTCTGCTCGCGGAACTCCCAATTCTTGGCCTTGAATCTGAGATAGAGCGCGCCGCTAGCTGAGCCGACGGCGAGCAGGCTGACGCTGACCAGCCCGATGATGAGCCGCAGCCACAGGGACGGACTGACGCCTTCCGGATTACGCACCGCCTGCCTTGTCTGAGAGCACGTAGCCCACGCCACGCAATGTGTGAATGTGCATATCCGCCCCCGCCTCCTGCAAGCGTCGGCGAATTCGATGGACGAGCACTTCGATGGCATTGGAGGCAAGGTCCTCCCCGAACGAATAGATTGCATCTTCAATGGCAGACTTTTGCACGACCCGGCCAGCCCGCCGCATCAGCAGCTCAAGCCCATCCATCTCGCGGCGCCCGAACTCCACTGGAACGCCATTCACAGACACTTCGCGCTCGCTGGTGTCGAGCGACACGTTGCCCGCGGTGAGCTTGACGCCAAGTGCTTCGCCGGGCCGGCGCAGCAACGCGCGGACGCGGGCTATGAGCTCGTCAAGCTCGAACGGCTTGCGCAAATAGTCGTCGGCGCCTTGATTGAGGCCCGCGACCAGATCCTCCAAGCTGTCGCGCGCCGTCAGCACCAGCACGGGTCGCGTCATCTGGCGGCGACGCTGGTCGCTCAGCCAGACGAGACCGTCTTTGTCGGGCAGGCCGAGATCCAGCAGCAGCGTATCGTAATGTGTGGTTGCGAGCGCACCGTCGGCGTCGGCGGTCGTGCCGACATGATCGACGGCGAAGCCGCCATTCTGCAAAGCAGTCGCCAAGTACTCGGCGAGACGCTGGTTGTCTTCGATGAGCAGGAGGCGCATCCGCTCCTCCCCTATATCAATTGGCAAGCATTGGATGAGCTGACCGTGCCCTCGATGTGGCTGCGAACCGATGTATTGCGTGTCGCCAGCCGCCCCTTGGTCGCTCGTTCGGAGCTCGATTGTCCGAATCGATAGTCGGCAATGAAGGCTATTTTGACGTCGGGGTTTGTCCAAATCTGGGCTTGCAGGCCCGGGCCGGACCAATTAACGAGCGCCAAGCCGCAAGACACGAGCGAAGTGCGTTTCATCACCATCTCCAAACAGGTTCAATTTTGGAGAAGGTTGGGATAGACCTTACGCCAACGTTACAGAGCACAATACGGGATCAAGCGGACGAGCCCGGCGAGCGTGGCAAGCGGTATCTGCTCATCGAGGTGCTCCTCGATGAGGGATGGGGCGACGCCTCGTCCACCAGGTAGGGCCGTCGCCCCTTTGCTGACGGAACATGCAGGGCTCGCAACAGTTCACTTTTGGGGCGAGCCTCTCGCGGTCTGCGCGCGACCGCGCTTCGACGTGAATTTCGCTTTGTCTGCTTATCCTCGCCGAGCACGATCCATACCGGAGCGTGGTCGCTAGCACCCTCCTTCTCGCGCACTTCGCGGTTGACTCCCGCCTTCATCAGGCGCTTCGCGGCATCTTTGCTCAGGAGCAAATGATCGATCCGAAGTCCGGCATCGCGCGGCCACCAATTCCGCATGTAGTCCCAGAAACTGTACATCGGCGCATCGGGATGCAGCTCGCGAATGGCATCCATCCAGCCTTGCTGAAGCAGCCTTTGAAAGAGCGCGCGGCCTTCTGGCTGGACCAGGGCATTCTTGGCGTAGGACGTCGTCGGGTAGATATCGAAATCGGTCGGGACGACGTTGTAGTCGCCGGCAAGCACGGCGGGGATGTCCGCGGCGTAGAGCTCCGCCGCGTGCGAAACGAGGCGCGCCATCCAGTCGAGCTTGTAGGAGAATTTAGGGCCCGGCTGCGGGTTGCCGTTCGGCGCATAGAGCGAAGCGATGAGCACGCCATTCACCGCGGCCTCGATGTACCGACTCTGTCTGTCGGCCAGATCGCCGGGAAGTTGGCCATGGGTGACGATGGGCTCGCAATCGCGGGCGAGGATGGCGACGCCGTTCCAGGACCGCTCGCCACGCCATACCGCGCCGTATCCCGCTTTCTCGATTTCGACCTTCGGAAACTCGGCGTCCGCCGCTTTCAGTTCCTGGAGGCAGACCACGTCGGGTTTTGCCGCCTCGAGCCACTCAAGAAGGTTGCGGAGGCGCTTATTGACGTTGTTGATGTTGAAGGTCGCGATCTTCATGCGATGCTTCGAGCGGGCGTTCGCCGAAATCCTCCTGCCTCCTGCGGTAAAAGGCAAACAGCACCAGGCACGTGACTAAGACTGAGCCAAGGGCCACCACCATGGCCAGCTTTCGTTTTCCCTGCGCGAAACCTCTCAGATCGAAATGTTCGGCCGATGTGGGCTCAGCATTGTGAAGGCGCGCCTGAGCAAGCCTGACGTAATAGAAGTCCGTCAGTTTGGAGAAAGCTTTTGCGGGCGTGCCGCCCCCGTGGACGCCCGGCATCGGCGCTGGCTGATCGTAGCCCAGCCAAAGGCAGCCGACGAAGTCCTCGGTCAGGCCGACGAAGAGGGCGTCCTCGTTGCGCGAAGAGGTTCCGGTCTTGCCGTAAACGATGGCGTGGATGGAATTTGCCGCACGAGCCGTGCCCGCCTTCACCGGTCCGCGAAGGTCATGAAGGACGGCGGAGGCAACCGACGGTGACATGACCCTGCGCTGGTCCTTGGTCGCGGGTTCGCCGATTACATTGCCCTTCGGCCCGATCGCGGCAATCAGGAAACGGACCTGGGGAAGAGACCCATTGTTGCCGAGAGCCGCGTAGGCCTGCGCCACCTTCATCGGGGAAGCATGCACGCCGCCAATGGGCACGAGCGCCGGCGCCGGCGGCGCAGCAATACCGAACCTGGTGACGATTTTGGTAAGCCGGGGGCCAAGGCTAATGGCCACTTCGGTCCAGGGCCGGTTGCAGGACTGGGCGAGCGCGAAATCCAGGCTGATCGTCCGACTTGCCAGGCATCGGCTATTCGGTTCGGCCGGCCAGTTCGGTCTCCTGACGGACGCCGTAGGGTACCGATCCTTCAGGCTAGCGGACATCTCATGCACGCCGATCAGCGGAAAGAGCTTGCCCGTCGACCCGATCGACCTCGCGCTGTCCGTCGCTCGGTTCCACTCGCCCGTGTAGGCGCAAGACCCGGTCATGGCCAGCACCTCACCGGAGGGACGCATGAAGAATCCGGCAGCGCGGTGATCGCCCGTGATCGAGCAAATTTGCGAAACGAGCGCCCGCTGGAATTCGGGATCGATATTAACGATCAGCCGATAGTCCCCGTGCAACGCGAACCCGTTGGCGCGCGCTTCTCTCACGGCCAAGTCGCGGTACGGACGAGACTCGATGCGCGCATAGGGGGCGTCTCCCCGGCGGAGCTGGCGCCGCAGCACGCGCTGCTTAAGCTCTTCTCCGGCCTTCGCCGCCTGGGCGGCTGTAATCTTTTCTTGCTCGGCCATGCGCTGCAGCACGCCGACGGCACCGTCCAGGGCCGCCTGCGGATTTTTCAGCGGATCGCGATTATTGGGCTCGGGAAGCATGCTGACGAGAAGCGCGGCTTCGGCGAGATCGAGGTCCTGAACGCCCACGCCGAAATAGTAGCGCGCGGGATCGTCGAAGCCGTTCATGTTCCGCGCGTGCGGAACGACGTTCATGTAGCGCGTGAGAATCTCGGGACGCGTGAGCAGCGCGGCGATTCTGATGGCCGCGATAGCCTCCACCATCTTGCGCCGAAGGCTGTCTTCCTTTTTCAGCAGCAGGGACCGCGCTAGCTGTTGGGTGATCGTACTTCCGCCCTGCAGGTCTCCCCGAGACGAACGCCAGGCGGCTCGCACAATCGAGCGGAGGTCTACCGCGCCATGCGAGAAGAAGCGCTCGTCCTCGCTGGCCAGCACCGCGTCTTGAAGCACCTTCGGAAAATCATGCTCGGCGAGACGCGTTGGGCAAATCATGTGCTCCGAATCGATCCCCGTCCGCCTCGAATGCTCAAATTGGCAGGCGGACAAGATGGTCTCGAGCAAGCGTCCGTTCGGCAAGTTCCAGCGATCGCTGTAAACGATCGCATTCATCGACAGCAGAATAGCCACCCAGGCCAAGCCCACGAGCGCGGCGACGCCGATCCAGGTCCGGACGCCCCGTGCCGGCGCGGCCGGGATAGCGCTCGCAGCCAATTGCGGTGCCTCGCGCCGCCGTTGCCTGAGCAACAACACTATCACGGCGAGCCCCGACGCCAGCGACAGCCCAAACACGGCTATGGCGGCTGGCAACCCCAATCCTGCATCCATGGCGGCGGACTACGTAGAGACGAAGAAGGCAAGGTATGGGCCAAGAGCGCCCAACAGTCTCCCTCAATGAAGGCCCCAGACTGCGGTGAAATTGAGTAATTTCGGGAAGCAGCCTCAACAAATCATTTGCGACATGACGATGGGTGGCCGCTCCGGCTGCTTCTATTCCGTTCGGCGCGTGAGAGGCAAAGTTGACCTCGTGTTCAGTGCTTTAGCGCGAGAGATGATCCATGAGTCGCGCTCATTAGGAAGATTAGACATCTTCAATGTCGCTCGTCGGAGACCGGGTAAATGATTTTGAACGAATTGGAGAAGCAAGACGTTCAACGAACAGCGGAAGACGTTGAGCGAATACGAGGATGGCATCGTGACAGATCTAAAGACGCTCGTCGTCGCGTTGGGCGTCACATTATGGCTGCCGGTGGCAGCCCGTTCCGAGACATCAACCCAGCCGGCAGAGACACCCGCCCCGTCCGTAGAGCAGCCAGCAGCGCCGGCAAAGTGCCTGGAAGCCGCGGTTAACCCCGTCACCGGCTTCGCAGTCTGCGTCAATCCCCGCGGGGCTCCGGTCGAGGCACCCCCGCCCTCAGCCTTCCATCCCTGCAAGCCCCGTCCGCAGGATAAGGAGGCCTGGACAGGGTACGAGCATTCGTCTGGCTGCGAGGATTAGGTTTTGCTCACTGGTCCGAGCCTACGCCTCCAGCCGAGTTCGCTGGCCCAGGTAGCCCCTCGGGGAACGCCTGTGCTATCTGTGCTCTCAACTCCGCGTGAATTCTAGGGCTTCCCCGTATCATCGATCACAACAACGCCCGAATTGGCGCCAAAACTCGGCCTGGGCATTGCTCAAAGTGAATGGCGGCGTTGCAGGGTTATCAAGAACACAGGCTCGGAATTGTTCTGACATTGGCGCTCGGGGCTGGGCTCGCGTTCCTCATTGGCCACCCGGCTGCGGCCACGCCGACCGCGGCAGGCGTCTGGCGCCAAGTCGATGACGCGGGGAAAGTGGGGGCGCTGGTCTCCATAACCGAGGAGGGAGGCGTTTTTGTCGGGCGGCTCTCCCGACTGTTCCTGGACCCCGGCGACGACCCCAATCCAATTTGCACGGAATGTCCCGGCGACAAGCGCAATCAGCCGCTTCTCGGGCTGGTTTTCATTGAAGGGATGAAGCAATCTGGATTGGACTATGACGGAGGCACGATACTCGATCCGGAAACCGGAAAGGTCTACAGCGCACGCATGAGTCTCAGCCCCAACGGCACCAGTCTCACCGTTCGGGGGTATCTTGGATGGTCAATCTTCGGCAAGAGCCAGACCTGGACTCGCGTCGAGTGAGCCGATCGGGCCGCTTCGCGGCCCGATCGAGACCACGATGACTGCTCACCCCTTCCGGAGAAAGGCTCACGGAGCCAGTGTCGAAAAAGGATTGCGCGCTTTTAACTGGAGCGACCGGGTTTGTCGGATCGGCCGTCGCCAGAGAACTTATCGCGGCAGGATTTAATGTCCGTGCACTCGTACGCAAGGAAAGTGCCCGAACCAACCTTGCCGGCCTCGACATCCAAATTGCCGAGGGCGACATGCGTGATGATCACGCAGTTCTCAATGCTGCGAAGGGCGCGCGCTACGTTTTTCACGTGGCGGCTGACTACCGGCTTTGGGCGCCCGACCCGGAGGAGATCATGCGGACCAATTTGAAGGGGACGCGCGTGGTGATGGAGACGGCGCGCGCCGTTGGCGCCGAGCGCGTCGTCTACACCTCGAGCGTGGCAACCCTTAAGCTCCGCGAGGACGGCTCACCCGCGGAGGAGACGGTGCCTCTCTCCGAAGAGGAGGCGATCGGTGCCTATAAGCGCAGCAAGGTTGCCGCCGAGCGGCTGGTTGAGCGCATGATTGGCGACGGCCTCCCGGCGATCATCGTCAATCCGTCCACTCCCATCGGCCCGCGCGATCTGCGGCCGACGCCAACCGGGCGCCTGATCCTCGAGGCGACTTCCGGCCGCATGCCGGCCTTCATCGATACCGGCCTCAATCTCGTGCATGTCGACGATGTCGCCCAAGGGCACCTTGCGGCGCTGACGCGAGGGCAGATCGGCGAACGCTATATACTCGGCGGGGAAAACATGACGCTGGCCGCGCTACTCGGCCGGATCGCTCATCTGACCGGCCATGCTCCGCCGCGCCTCCGCCTGCCGCGCGCACTGATCTACCCTATCGCCTTCGCGGCCGAGGCGATTGCCCGCGTCACCAAGCGCGAGCCCTTCGTGACGCTGGATGGCCTTCGGATGGCGAAGCACCGGATGTACTTCACCTCGGCCAAGGCGGAGCGCGATCTCGGCTATCGAGCGAGGCCAGTCGACGATGGGCTTCGTGATGCGATCGGCTGGTTTCGGCAAGCAGGGCTGCTGTCGTGACGCCGTCGCTGCTGCTCGCCTCGCTCGCCCTCGCCATCTGGCTCTATCTGATTTTCTGGCGCGGCGGTTTTTGGCTGGCGCGCGAGCGCGAGGATCGGGACGATCCGTCACTGCCGGCCGGCGCCTGGCCGAGCGTCGTTGCCGTGATCCCGGCGCGCAACGAAGCCGCGATGCTTGAGCGCTGTCTCGGTTCGCTGTTGCGGCAGGACTATCCCGGGCCGTTCGCGATCGTGCTAGTGGATGATGAGAGTAGCGACGGCACCGCCGCCGCCGCCCGCGCGCTCGCCACCGGGGCCGCGCGCGCGCTCATCGTCTTGGAGGGCCGGCCCCCACCAGGGTCATGGACCGGCAAGGTCTGGGCCATGCATCAGGGCATCGCTGCGGCTAAGGCCGAAACGCCACCCGATTATCTGCTGCTGACCGACGCCGATATAGCCTACGCATCTGACGCCGTCAGGCGCCTTGTGACGCGAGCAAAGGCCGAACGCCTCGTGCTTTCATCGCTGATGGTGAAGCTCCATTGCCAGAGCCTCGCCGAGCGCGCACTCATTCCAGCCTTCGTCTTCTTCTTCCAAATGCTCTACCCCTTCGCCTGGGTAAACCGCAGTACGACCAAAACCGCTGCGGCCGCCGGCGGCTGCATGTTGGTCGAGCGGCGCGCGCTCGAGCGGGCCGGCGGCGTCGCCAAGATTCGGTCCGCGCTGATCGATGATTGCGCGCTTGCAAAACTCATAAAAGCCGAAGGACCCATCTGGCTCGGACTGACCGGATGCGTCCGCAGCTTGAGATCCTACCCACATGTGGGGGACATTCGTCGCATGGTGGCGCGGTCGGCCTTTGCGCAGCTTCGCTACTCACCGCCGCTCCTGAGCACCGTTATTGCCGGCATGGCGCTGACCTTTCTCCTGAGCCCCGCCCTCGCTGTGTTTGCCGGTCCGCCGGCGTCGATCATCGCCGCAGCCTCCTGGGGGTTGATGAGCCTCGCATACCTTCCGATCCTGCGCTTTTACGGGCTTTCGCCGCTCTGGACGCTGGCGTTGCCGCTCATCGCCGCGGCGTATTTGGCATTCACGCTCGATTCGGCGTACCAGCATTGGCGTGGCAAAGGTGGATTATGGAAAGGTCGTAGTCAGGCCCTTCAGGCGAGGCAATGACGATTGCGGCGAATATCGATGCGAGCAAGACGGAGCACGGTGAGAACTTTCCCGTCGCTTCCGTTCTCATTGCTGCGCGCCTGCGCGCACCGATCTTGAGCTTCTACCGCTTCGCCCGCGCCGCGGATGATATCGCGGATCATCCTACGTTGAGCGAAAGCGAGAAGATCGCGGGACTCGACGAGCTCGACGACACTCTCCTCGGTAGAACCGATGCCGCCAAGAAGGCGCTGCCGTTGCGGCGCGTGCTCGCGGAGAGAGGTCTTCCGTCGACGCATCCGCTGGATTTGCTGAGGGCATTCCGCGCCGACGTGACTAAGCGGCGCTACGCCGATTGGTCAGAGCTGATGGACTATTGCCGCTATTCCGCCATGCCCGTCGGGCGCTTCGTGCTCGATTTGCACGGCGAGGATCGTTCCGTCTGGGCCTATTCCGACCCGCTTTGCGCCGCGTTGCAGGTCATCAATCATCTCCAGGATTGCGCAAAGGATTATCGCGCGCTCGATCGGGTCTATTTGCCGCTCGATGATTTGGCAGCGCAAGGAATCGGCGTAGAGGCTTTGGCCGCGCATGAGGCCTCTCCTGCCCTGCGGGCTGGTCTCGTATCCATTGCCGGCAAGACCGCTCAACTCTTACCCGAGGCATCGAAACTGCCGCTTGCGGTCAGGGACGCGCGGCTCGGTCTTGAGACCGGTGTCATCGTGAGGCTCGCGCATAGGCTGATCGCGCTGCTTAAGACCCGCGATCCATTGCGCGAGCGCGTGCATCTGACCAAGGCAGGCGCAGTTATGGTGGCGGCGCAAGGCGCGGCCGCCACGATCGCGGCGAGGCTCACTCAGTCGCCGGCTTCTTCCTCGGCAGGTAAGCCGCAATGAGCGCCACCGAGCAGCAGAGCGACGTTGCGGAAGCGCCCGCGTCCAGCGTCGCGCGAAGCTCTTTCTACCTTGCCATGCGCATCCTTGCCTCGAAGCAGCGACAAGCCATGTACGACGTCTATGCCTTCTGCCACGCGGTCGACGATATCGCCGACGACGGAGGTCCACGAGCCGAGCGCATCGCCAAGCTCGATCGCTGGCGGGCGGAGATTATGCAGCTTTACGCCGGAGGCGCACCGACCGCGCGGACGCAAGGGCTAGCCGCCCCCATTCAAACCTTCGGTTTGCGGCAGGATGATTTCCTCGCCATCATCGATGGCATGGAGATGGACGTGCTTCGCGACATCGGAGCACCCAATTGGGAGGCGCTCGATCTTTATTGCGACCGCGTGGCCTCGGCGGTGGGGCGGCTATCGGTCAAGATTTTCCGCGTCGAGGACGACAAGGGGCAGCTTTTGTCGCATCACCTCGGGCGCGCCTTGCAGATGACCAACATCCTGCGCGACCTCGATGAGGACGCAGGGCTAGGCCGTCTCTATCTGCCGAAAGAGGCCTTGGCGGAGGCCGGCATAACCGACGAGGACCTCGGCAAGGTGCTGGCGCATCCGGCGCTCGGTATCGCTTGTGCGGCAGTCGCCGTCCACGCCGAACGGCATTTCGACGAAGCTGCCGCGGTGATGGCGCTTTGCCGCCGAGACAGCGTGCGCTCGCCGCGGGTGATGGCCTCGGTCTATCGCGCGCTGCTCGACGGGCTCGTGGCGCGCGGCTGGACAGCGCCGCGAGCGGAGGTTCCACCCTCGAAGCTGCAATTCCTCTGGGCGGTCATGCGTCACGGCATTGTGTGATGGCGGAGGGAACGGTCCATATCGTGGGCGCCGGCCTTGCCGGCCTCGCCGCGGCCATCGGGCTCGTCGGGACGGGGCACAAAATCGTGGTGCACGAGCTTGCACGACACGCGGGCGGCCGCTGCCGCTCCTATTTCGAGCCCAATCTCGGGCTCACGATCGACAACGGCAATCATCTCCTACTGTCCGCCAACCACGCGGCGCTCGCTTACCTCGGAACGATCGGTGCCGAGGAGAAGCTCGTAGGCCCCGAGGACGCCGAATTCGCTTTCGCCGACCTCGCCTCCGGCGAGCGCTGGCTGCTGCGTCCGAACAAAGGGCGCGTTCCGTGGTGGATTTTTTCCGCGGCGAGGCGCGTGCCAGGCACACGACCGGCCGACTATCTGGCGCTGACGGGGCTGCTGCCGCTCCGGCGCGACCGCAAACTCGGCGAGCTCATCGACTGCAAGGGAACGCTGTACGAGCGGCTTTCGCGCCCGGTGTTTCTGGCCGCTCTCAATACCGATCCGGCGGAAGCCTCGGCTCTACTTGCCAGCGCAATCCTTCGTGAGACGTTGGCGCGTGGCGGCAGCGCCTGCCGCCCGCTGGTCGCCGAGGGCGGTCTAGGCGCCGCCTTTATCGATCCGGCACTCGCCTATCTTGAGCGCGAGGGAGCCAAGCTTCGCTTCGACCACCAGCTCCGCCGCTTCCAGCTTGCCGGGGATAAGGTCGCCGCGCTCGATTTTGGCGAGGACATCGTCAGTCTGGCTGCGAACGATCGCGTCATTCTCGCAGTGCCCGCCAAGGTCGCGTCCCTGTTTCTGCCCGAGCTATCGACGCCAAATGAATTCCGCGCCATCGTCAACGCCCATTTCAAAATCGATCCTCCCAAGACCTTCCCGAAAGTCCTCGGCGTCATCAACGGCACGGCGGAATGGCTGTTCGCCTTCCCCGGGCGCATCTCGGCCACTATCAGCGGGGCCGATCGATGGATCGAGCCGCACCGCGAGCTCCTGGCGCAAAAAATCTGGGCGGATATCGCCAAGCTGACCGGCCTCGGCGAGGAATTGCCGCCTTGGCTGATCGTCAAGGAACGGCGCGCGACCTTTGCGGCGCTGCCGCACGAGAACGCCAAACGGCCCGGCGCACAAACGCGTTGGCGCAATCTTTTCCTCGCCGGCGACTGGACGGCGACCGGCCTCCCGGCCACCATCGAGGGCGCCATCCGATCGGGCAACAAGGCCGCGCAGCTCGTGACGCAAGCGGCCGGACGAGCACATTGAATGGAAACGGAAGCAGTAGGTGAAACCATGAGCCGAGCGCAAGCAGAAGCGGCCGTTCTGCCGAGCGACACGAGGGGCGGGCTCGAGGCCTCGATCGCCTCGGCGGCGCAGGCTCTCTCCGCGTTGCAGCGGCCGGACGGGCATTTCGTCTTCGAGCTCGAAGCCGATGCCACCATCCCGGCCGAATACGTGCTCTTCCGCCACTATCTCGCCGAGTCCGTCGATGCCGAGCTTGAACGAAAGATCGCGCATTATCTCCATCGCATTCAATCGCCCGATGGCGGCTGGCCGCTGTTCCATGCCGGCGCGTCCGATATCAGTGCCAGCGTCAAAGCCTATTTCGCGCTGAAGATGATCGGCGATTCCCCGGACGCGCCCTTTATGACACGCGCTCGGACGTGGATCCGCGCCCATGGCGGCGCCACCAACAGCAATGTGTTCACGCGCAATCTACTCGCGCTCTATGGCGCTATCCCGTGGCGCGGGGTTCCGGTGACGCCGGTCGAGATTATGCTCCTGCCCCGCTGGTTCCCGTTCCATCTCGACAAGATCTCCTATTGGGCGCGCACCGTGATAGTGCCGCTGGCGGTGCTGAATGCTGTCAAGCCGCGGGCGCGCAATCCAAAAGGCATCCGCATCGACGAGCTGTTCGTCACGCCGCCGGAGAGCGTCCGGCATTGGCCGAAGGCTGCGCATCAGACCTGGCCTTGGGCACAGCTGTTCGGCGGCATCGACCGCGCGTTGCGCACCGTCGAGCCCTATTTCCCGAAACCTACCCGCGCCCGGGCCATTGACAAGGCCGTCGCTTTCGTCACCGAGCGGTTGAATGGAGAGGATGGGCTCGGCGCGATCTTTCCCGCCATGGCGAATGCGGTCCTGATGTTCGATGCCTTGGGGTTTCCCAAGGACGCCGAGGAGGTGCGGATTGCACGGGCTTCGATCGACAAATTGCTGGTGATCAAGGAGGACGAGGCCTATTGCCAGCCATGCCTTTCCCCGGTGTGGGACACGAGCCTTGCCGCGCATGCTTTGCTCGAGGTGGGGGGTGCGGAGTGCGAGGCACGGGCGCGCGCGAGCCTCGATTGGCTGCGGCCCTTGCAGGTGCTCGACACGGCTGGGGATTGGGCCGCCAGCCGGCCCGGCATTCGCCCCGGCGGCTGGGCCTTCCAATACGCCAATCCCCGTTATCCCGACCTCGACGACACCGCCGTCGTCGTTATGGCCATGGATCGCGCTCTGCCGCGCATGGCCGATGCGCGGGAAGGCGATTACCGCGAAGCGATCGAGCGCGGGCAGGAATGGGTCGTCGGCATGCAGAGCCGGAATGGCGGGTGGGCCGCCTTCGACGCCGATAACAAATATTACTACCTCAACCAGATCCCCTTCTCCGATCACGGCGCACTGCTCGATCCACCGACCGCCGATGTCTCCGCGCGCTGCGTGTCGATGCTGGCGCAGCTCGGGGCCAAGGCCGGCGAGAGTGCGCCGCTCGACCGGGGACTCGCCTATCTCCTGGAGACGCAAGAAAATGACGGGAGCTGGTACGGCCGCTGGGGCCTGAATTACATCTACGGCACCTGGTCCGCGCTATGCGCCTTGAACGCGGTGCGCGTCGATGCCGCCTCCACCGCTGTGCGCAAGGGCGCGCGCTGGCTGCTGTCGATTCAGAATGCGGACGGCGGATGGGGAGAAGGCGGCGAGAGCTACGCGCTCGACTATAAGGGACACGCGCCCGCGCCGAGTACGGCCTCGCAAACCGCTTGGGCATTGCTTGGGCTGATGGCGGCCGGCGAGGTCGATCACCCGGCCGTCGCCAAGGGCATCGGCTATCTCATGCAGAGGCAAGGCGGCGACGGGTTCTGGGACGAGGCGCGCTACACCGCGACCGGATTTCCACGCGTCTTTTATCTCCGCTATCACGGCTACGCGAAATTCTTTCCGCTGTGGGCGATGGCGCGCTACCGCAATCTCAAAGCCGCCAACACCAAGACCGTTCTGGCCGGGATGTGAGCTTGCCGGGACGCGAGCGGAGCTTCGTCGTCGCCGTCACGGGGCTCCACGCCGAGGCCCGCATCGCGGCGCGATCGGCCGACGTCAGAGCGGTGGCCGGGGGAGGAAGCCGAACGCGTCTCGAGCGGCTGATCGAGCAACAGCTTGCCTTAGGTGGCCGAGCCATTCTCAGCTTCGGTATCGCCGCGGGTCTGTCGCCGGACTTGGAACCCGGAGCGTGTCTCGTCGGCGGCACGGTGATCCACGACGGTGCGGCCTACGTTGCCGACCCGGTTTGGACCGCCAGCATAAAGTCGGCGATTGGCGGAATAGATCCCATCACCATCGCCGGCGTCGACCGCCCGCTGACATCGCCAGCGGCAAAACGCACGCTCAACGCGGACAGCGGTGCGGTTGCCGCCGACATGGAGAGCCATATCGTCGCGCGACTTGCCACGCAGCACGGGCTGCCCTTCGCGGTGCTGCGGGTGATCGCCGACCCTGCCGAGCGAGAGATACCATTGGCGGCGCTTGCCGGTATGCGCGAGGACGGCGGGATTGATGTTCGAGCGGTGCTTGCCGCATTGCTCAAGCAGCCGGGACAGCTCCCTACCCTGCTCCGTCTCGCCGCCGATACGCGGCGTGCCATGGCAAGCCTACTCCGCTGCCACAACGTTCTCGGCGCGGGTCTCGGCTTTGGCGATCTCGGCTAGCTTCTGCTCGACATGGCGGGCAAAGACGTATTCCGCCGGGCGCTGCCCATCGAGCGGGATGTCCGGGGCCATCGGCCCATCGGTCTTGATGCCCGCAAGCGCAACTTTCGCGGCCTTCCATGGCTTCCGCACCGCGTCCATGACGGCTGAGGCTTCGAACCCACTATGCACCATGCAGTCGGCGCATTTCTCGTAATTGCCGGTGCCGTAGCGATCCCAATCCGTGTCCTCCATCAGCTCCTTGAAGGTCTTGGCGTAGCCTTCGCCGAGCAGATAGCAAGGGCGCTGCCAGCCGAACACGGTGCGGGTCGGATTGCCCCAAGGCGAGCAGTGATAGGTCTGATTTCCGGCGAGAAAATCGAGGAACAGCCCCGACTGGAAGAGCGACCAGCGCTTCCTTCCATTCTCCAGGCGGAAGACGTCGCGGAACAGCTGCTTGGTTCGGGTGCGATTGAGGAAATGCTGCTGGTCGGGGGCGCGCTCATAAGCGTAGCCGGGCGAAACCGTGATGCCGTCGATGCCCAGCGTCGTGACGGTGTCGAAGAACGCGGCCACGCGCTCGGGCTCGGCGTCGCTGAACAACGTGCAGTTGATATTGACCCGAAAACCCTTCGCCTTGGTGGTCTTTATGGCCGCGACGGCGCGATCATAGACTCCGGTCTTGCAGACTGACCGGTCGTGCATCGCCTTGTCGCCGTCGAGATGCACCGACCAATTGAATCGCCCATGCGGCCGATAGCGGTCGAGCTTCTTCTCCATCAACAGCGCGTTGGTACAGACGGTGACATATTTGCCCTTGGCCAGCGCGCCCTCGACGATCTCGGGCAACTCTCTATGCAGCAGCGGCTCGCCGCCTGCGAGCACGACGACCGGAGCCCCGCATTCGTCAATCGCGTGCAGGCTGTCGGCAACCGACAGGCGCTGATCCAGGATCTTGTCGGGATAATCGATCTTGCCGCAGCCGGCGCAGGCGAGGTTGCAGCGAAACAGCGGCTCGAGCATCAGCACCAGCGGGTAACGCTTGCGGCCCTGCAAGTGCTGGCGGAGAACATAGGCGCCGACCGCCAAGGCCTGGCCTAGAGGAATACCCATCAAGGGGTCCTTTGCTGTTGCGCGAACGACATCGATTTAGGCTCCAACGAGAGCGTGCGGAAGCCGAAAGTGAACCCGTTCCTCGATGCCGGACAGGGTCGTTATTTCCAGGGGCCCGAAGCGGCCGAGAGTTTCAATGACGTCGTCGACCAGCACCTCCGGTGCCGAAGCCCCTGCGGTCAATCCAATTGTCGTCTTCCCGGCGAACCATTCCTCTTTGAGCGCGCTGCCATCGGCCACGAGGTAGCTCGGAACGCCGACTTCATCACCAATCTCGCGCAGGCGGTTTGAATTCGAGCTGTTATTTGCGCCCACAACGAGGATCAGCTCGACCAAACCGGCGAGCTCGCGGACCGCAGTTTGCCGGTTTTGCGTAGCATAGCAGATATCGCGAGTTTCTTGACCGACGGCATCCTTGAACCTGCTCCTTACCGCGGCAATGGTGGCACGCGTGTCGTCCACGCTCAACGTCGTTTGGGTGATGTAGGCGACCGGTGCATCACTCGGGATCGTGAGCCGTTCGACGTCATCCTTGCCCTGGACGAGATGGACCTCGCCTTTGAGCTGGCCCATGGTCCCCTCGATTTCCGGATGCCCGGCATGACCAATCAGGATCACGATGCGGCCCTGGTCAATATAACGCTGCCCCTCATGGTGGACTTTGGCCACGAGGGGACAGACCGCGTCGAGGACCGATAGGCCCCGCGCTTCGGCGTCAATCTCGACGGCGCGCGATACGCCGTGGGCGCTGAAAATCGTCACTGCGTTTGGCGGCACCTCGGAAAGATCCTCCACGAAGCGAGCTCCCTTGGCCTTTAGGCTCTCGACGACGTGGCGGTTGTGGACTATCTCGTGGCGCACATAAACGGGCGCGCCATATCGCTCGAGCGCTCGCTCCACGATCTCGATCGCCCTGACCACGCCGGCACAAAAGCCGCGCGGCTGCGCCAAGATGATCAGCATGAGGCCAATCCGCTGTTAGAAACCCCTTCGCGCCGGCCGAGAGGCGGCGGCGTCCCCATTAGCCAGCCGCCAGGGCATGCGGTCAAGCGCTTCAGTGTCGCCGCTAGGGCGCTTTCCGCGCCATCGCCTCGCGGTGGATGACCAAAGAGTACCTAAAGAATGCTGCCAACAGGGGATTCGTCAGCGCCAGCCGAGCCTACCGCTCTATCGAGGCGATCTGGTCATGCTTGAAAGAAGCGTCGCCGCTATTGCTGGCATCTGTTGCCGGTTTCCCTGGCTCACCTTGCTTGTCGCATCGGTCGTGACCATTGGCGCCACTGCCTACACTGACTTTCATTTCGCAATTAATACAGACACAGGAGCGCTCATTTCATCGAGCCTACCCTGGCGTCAGCGCGAATTGCAGCTCGATGCCGCGTTTCCGCAACGGGCGGATACGATCCTCGTGGTCGTCGACGCACCCACCCCCGAGACTGCCGAAGGAGCAACGCAGGCGCTGGCGGCGGCGCTGAGCACGAAGCCGGACCAGATCGAAGAGGTCTATCGTCCGGACGGGGGCGTTTTTTTCGGTAGGAATGGGCTCCTCTTCCTGCCGGTCGACGAGGTGCAGCACACGATCGAGCAGCTCATCCGCGCCCAGCCATTTCTCGGCACCTTGGCCGCCGATCCGACGCTGCGCGGCCTCGCCCATGCGCTTGCTTTCATTCCGAAGGGAGTAACGGAGGGCCAAATCGAGGCCAAGGACTTTGCCACGTCGCTGTCGCGCACGTCCGCCGCCATCGAAGACCTGCTGCAGGGACGCGCCGCTTCGTTCTCCTGGGGCGAGCTGATGACCGGCACCGCTCCCGCCGCCGACGAGCTTCGCCGCTTCATCCGCGTCAAGCCCGTGCTCGACTATGGTGCGCTCGAGCCGGGTGCCGCGGCGTCCGAGGCGATCCGCGACATCGCGGCGAAGCTCGGTCTCACGCAGGATCGCGGCATCAAGGTTCGCCTGACAGGCCCGGTCGCCATTGCCGACGAGGAGTTCTCGACGCTCGCCGAGGGCGCGCTTCTCAACACGCTATTGACCACCGCCATCGTCCTAATCGTTCTCTGGCTCGCGCTCCGATCGGGCCGCATCATCCTCGCCGTGGTTGTTAGCCTATTTGCAGGACTCGCGCTCACCGCCGCCACCGGTCTCGTCTTGGTGGGCTCTTTCAATCCAATCTCCGTCGCCTTTGCCGTCCTGTTCGTCGGTATCGGGGTCGATTTCGGCATCCAATTCTCGGTGCGCTACCGCCGTGAGCGGCATCGCACCGACGATCTCAATGCGGCGCTCGCGGCCGGCGCCGCCGGGATCGCCAAACCGCTCGCGCTTGCCGCCGCCGCCACGGCGGCTGGCTTTTACGCCTTCGTGCCCACCGACTATCGTGGCATCGCCGAATTGGGGCTCGTCGCCGGCACTGGCATGATCGTCGCCTTCATCACCAGCATCACCCTCCTTCCCGCTTTGCTGACGATCTTGGGGGCGCCGCCGGAGCCTGGGGAGATCGGCTACCGCAGACTTGCGCCGGTCGACCGCTTCATGGCGCGTAACAGAATTCCCATCCTGGTCCTCACCGGCATTTGCGTCCTCGGCGGCCTGCCGCTCCTCTACGACCTCAAATTCGAATTCAATCCCTTGAGCTTGCGGAGCGCCAAAGTCGAATCGGTCGCAACGCTGATTGAGCTGATGAAGGACCAGGCGAGTGCGCTCAACGGTGCCGAGGTCCTGGCGCCCTCGCTGAAGGACGCCGAGGCGACCGCGCAACGCCTGGAGCAACTGCCCGAGGTTTCCCGCGCGACGACGCTCGCGAGCTTCGTGCCGGAGCGGCAGGACGAGAAGCTCGCTTTGATCGAGGATGCGGCTGATCTCCTCGGTCCCACCCTCGATGTTTCCGACGCTCGCACAGCGCCGAGCGAGGAACGGACAATAGAGGCGCTCAATGATGCGGCGCAGGCTTTTACCGAGGCCGCGAAGAAACAACCCGACCCGACCTTCAGCAGCGTCGCCGCGGCACTGACCAAGCTCGCCGGCGCCGATTCGGCGCGCCGCACCGCGGTCGGAAGGGCTCTGCTCGACGGCCTGAAAATCCGGCTGGAGCAGATTCGCAACGCGCTGCGGCCGGAGCGCGTCTCGATCGATGACATGCCGCCGGATCTCAATCGCGAATGGGTGGCCGCAGACGGCAAAGCGCGCGTCGAAATCGCTCCTAAGGGCAATCAAAACGACGATGAAACGATGCGGCGCTTTGCCGCCGCGGTGCTTGCTGTCGCGCCGGACGCGACGGGCTTACCGATCCTCGTCCAGCAATCGGCACGCACGGTGGTGCATGCGTTCCTCCAAGCGGGCGCCTTCGCGCTCGCCTCGATCACGCTGATCCTGTTCCTCGCTCTGCGGCGCGCCAGCGACGTTCTGGTGACGCTGGTGCCGCTGCTGCTCGCAGGCGTCGTGACGCTCGAACTGACGGTGCTGTTGGGCCTGCCGCTCAATTTCGCCAACATTATCGCCTTGCCGCTGCTGCTCGGCGTGGGCGTGGCGTTCAAGATCTACTACGTGCTCGCCTGGCGCGGCGGCGAGACAAGCCCCCTCGCCTCATCGCTGACGCGCGCCGTCGTGTTCAGCGCGATGACGACGGCGACGGCCTTTGCCAGCCTGTGGCTGTCCAATCATCCCGGCACATCGAGCATGGGCAAGCTGCTATGCCTGTCGCTCGTCACCACGCTCGCCGCGGCCGTGCTGTTCCAGCCGATCCTGATGGGACCGCCGCCGCAGCGACCGGAAGAGCCGCCGGCCAAGCCCCAACCGCGTCAGGCGGCGTCGCGGCGCTCGCGCAAGAAGCGGAAGAATTCCACGCCCTCGCGCAAGCGGCGCTTCATCATCTCGGGACTGCGCACCATCTCGCCGACGATGGCGGCGATCTTGGGGGCGCGGAAGTAGAACCGCTTATAGAACGCCTCAACCGAGTCGAAGATCTCGGTATGGCTCAAATGCGGATAGGACAGCGGGGCGATTTGCGTGCCGAGCTCAGTCAAGAGCTCCGGATCCTCGTCATGCAGCCAGTTATTCTCACGCGCCTGGCTGTAGAGGAAGGTGCCGGGATAGGGCGCGGCGAGCGATACCTGGATGGTGTGCGGGTTGATCTCCGCGGCGAAGCGGATGGTTTCCTCGATCGTCTCCTTGGTCTCGCCGGGCAGACCAAGAATGAAGGTGCCATGGATGACGATGCCAAGCTCGTGGCAGTCCTTGGTGAAGCGGCGGGCGAAGTCGATCCGCATGCCTTTCTTGATGTTGTAGAGAATTTGCTGATTGCCTGTCTCATAGCCGACCAGCAACAAGCGCAAGCCGTTGTCCTTCATCACCTTCAGCGTGTCGCGCGGGACGTTGGCCTTGGCGTTGCACGACCAGGTTAGGCCGAGCTTGCCGATTTCCCTCGCCAGCGCCTCGACGCGCGGCAGATCGTCGGTCAACGTGTCGTCGTCGAAGAAGAACTCCTTGACCTGAGGAAAAGCAGCCGCCGCCCATTTCAGCTCGTCGATGACATTGCCGACGCTGCGCAGGCGGTAGCGATGGCCGCCAACCGTCTGCGGCCAAAGGCAAAAGGTGCAGCGCGATTTGCAGCCGCGGCCGGTATAGAAGGAGAGGTAGGGGTGCTTGAGATAGCCGCCGAAATAATTCTCGATGACGAGGTCGCGCTTGTAGACCGGTGTCACGAACGGCAGCGCATCCATGTTCTCGAGCACAGGCCGATCGGCGTTGTGGACGATGACGCCTTCGGCATTACGGTAGGAAAGGCCGACGATCTTGCTCCAGTCCCGCCCGTCCGCCACTTCCTTGATAGTGTAGTCGAACTCATTGCGTCCGACGAAATCGATTGCCCGCGACGCCTCGAGGCTCTCCTTCGGCTGCACGGCGACCTTGGCGCCGATGAAGCCGATCTTGAGGTTCGGATTGAGCTCCTTCATTGCCTCGGCGGTCTTTATGTCGCTTGCGAAAGAGGGTGTCGAGGTATGCAGGACCAGGAGGTCGTGCTCGCGCGCGTGAGGCGCAATGTCGGCGAAGCTCAATCGGTGCGGCGGCGCATCGATCAGCTTCGAGTTCTCGACGAGGGCCGCGGGCTGCGCGAGCCAAGTGGGGAACCAGAACGAGCGAACCTCGCGCCGCATCTGGTAGCGGGCGCCGGCGCCGCCGTCGAAGCCGTCATATGAGGGAGCCTGCAGGAAGAGCGTCTTCATGTGCCTCGGTCCCCTTGGCTCGTCCTCAGCGTTCCGTCGGAGCGAAGCTTGTACCGCAGTCCCCGCCAGCTTACGGGCAATGGCATAAAGCTCGCCAGGAATATTGCAAAGCTCAGTAGATCGCGAACGGGGCTAAGCCAAGGCGAGACGTTCCCTTCGGCCCGGTCCCGCAACGCCGGCATTTGTAGCGAAACCAGGAGCCGGCAGGCAAGGGCAAGCGCAATTAGTCCGATGGCGGCAGCGCCGAAGCCTTGCAAGGCCGCGGCGATAAGGGCGAGAGGCAGCGGATTGGTCCCCACCAAACCAGCATAGCCCCAGGGGTCGACGCTGCGAATGGTGCGCGCCCAGCGCAGCTCGTGATTAAGCAGCTCGCCCAAACTTTGTTCGGCGCAGGTGTGGCCAAGGAGCATCTGGGGGATTGCCACCTTTAGTTGCAGTCCTCGAATAGCGGCGCCAATGGCGTAATCGTCGGCAAGCTGATCGGAAAAGGCTTGAAAGCCGCCAAGGCGATGGAGCGTTTCGGCGCGGAGCGCTACGGTCGAGCCGAAACATGGCTGGGCCAGCCCGAGCTTCAGGCCGACCAATACGCTCGGCAGGAAATGCTGATTGATGGCCGCCGCGGCGAGATTCGACCAAAACCCGGCGACGGGGATGCCCCGATAGAGGCACGTCACCAGCCCAACACCCGGCGCAGATAGCTCGGACACGACCACCCGGAGATAGTCCGGCGCGACCCGGATGTCGCTGTCCGACACCACCAGGATGTCGTAGCGGGCGCACGGCACCATATTGATTATATTTGATATTTTAGGATTGCTGCCGTGCTCGCTCGGATTGGCTACGAGCTCGATATCGTGATCTGGAAACCGTTCGCGCAGCCGACCTACAACCGCGCCCGCGGGATCGTCCGGACCGTGGACGCCGAAAATGAGTTGCAAGCGGCCGCTATAGTCTTGCTTGCAGAACGACGCGAGGTTCGTCTCGAGCTCGGGTTCTCTCCCGTAAAGAGGCTTGAGAATCGTGAGATTCAGGGCCGAAGGCCTGACGCCGGCCATTTTTTGGGCAAAGCGCCGCAGGAGTACCGCCGCAAAAAGGGCATAGATACAGCCTGAAATAATGGTGACTACAAAAATTGGCCAGAGCCAAGCAGCGAGTTTTGCTGTAAACTCATACATGAGGGAACCTGTGGCTTCCGTATATCGGCAGATCACACAACAAGAATGGAACCCTCAAAGTGTTGGGGGTCATGCGCGTTAGGACACTAACCATTTTTGGCCGGGTGGCGACAATCGCCCTCGCGACCGCGCTGTCAGGCTGCGGGGCGGGGAGCTTTTCTACGCCTACGCCTGACCGGCTTGCGTCTCACGATCCATCACTAGAACCGAGAGATGCGCGCGCCGGGCTTGAGCCACCGACCGACGCGGCGGCGATTGCGGACGAGCCGCAAGAGGTGTCCGATCCGCTCGAGACGATGAACCGCAAAGTGTTCGAAGGGAACCAGCGCTTCAATCATGCGGTGGTTTATCCCGTGGCGAAGGCTTACCACGATGTCGTGCCGGAACCGGTTCGCAACTCGGTGGAAAACTTCGCCGGCAATCTCATGGAGCCGTTGGTTTTCGCCAACGATGTGTTGCAGCTCCGCCTGGGGGCGGCAGCGACTACCGCCGGCCGCTTCGCCATTAACTCCACCGTCGGCGTGGGCGGCTTGCTCGACGTCGCGACGCACCAAGACCTGTCGCGTCAATCCGGCGATCTCGGACAGACATTCTACGTCTGGGGCATGCACGACAGCCCGTATCTGGTGTTGCCTTTACTCGGGCCCACCAACGTCCGCGACGTCGTTGGCGCGACCATCCAATTTGTTGCGACTATCCCCGCGGGAGCGGCTTTGGTCCCGACCCAATATGCGACCGCCGCCAACAACCTGACCGTGGCCGGCTCGGTGGCGAGCCCGATCACCTCGTTGAGCAAAGCCGGCGATATGAAGGAGCTCGAGGAGAGCTCGATCGACTTTTATTCCATGCTGCGCAGCGTGGCTAATCAGAAGCGCCAGGCGGAGCTGCAAGAGGCCGTCGATTCGAGCGGCTGGACCGCCTCCGGCCGCGCGGCCGGTGCGCCGGAGGCACCCAAGACCTCCGTCGCCTTGCTGTTGGCCGTGCCTGTTCCTGCGACGAAGGAGCAGGAGTTGGTCGCCAACACCTTCCAAGGCGGGCAATGACGGCTCGGCGAGCCGGTATCTGCCGGCGTGCCTCCCTTACCGTGCTGGGACTCGTTCTCTCTTTCCTCGGCCCGGTTGCCGGGCATGGCGAGAGCGCGGATCCCGCTGCGACGCGCATCAGCAGCTTCTACGATGCGCTGCTCGGTACGATGAAGCAGGCAAACCAGCTCGGCCTCAAGGGTCGCTATGACAAGCTCGCCCCGGTTGTCGCCAAAACCTATGACCTTGCCTCGATGTCGAAGATAGCTGTCGGGCAAAGCTGGAGCACGCTTCCCCCGCAGCAGCAGGCAAGCATCGTCAATGCCTTTACGCGCATGACGACAGCGACCTATGCGAGCCGCTTCGATGGTTTCTCCGGGGAGAAATTCGACATTCTGCAGACCGCCGACCGACCGAACGGCGACAAGCTCGTCAGCACCCAGATCACTCAGTCGAACGGCAAGACCGTTGCCCTCAACTATCTCATGCGCAAGGCAGGCGCCGATTGGAAGGTCGTTGACGTCTATCTCGACGGCACCATCAGCGAGCTTGCGAGCCGGCGAGCGGAATTCGGAGCGATTCTCAAGTCAAGTGGGCCCGATGCTCTGGTCGACTCGCTTGTCAAACGGGGTGACAAGCTCTTGTCGGGGAGCTGACGCTAGCCCGATGGTCATTTGCCGCAGGTTTTCTTTGCGGGTGAGGCTCGGAAGCGGGGGGAGTTCATGGACGCAAAGGCGCCTCAACCATCGACGACACCGCTCCTCGACAGCGTGCACACGCCAGAGGACTTGCGTAAACTCCCTGAGACGGACTTGTCGCAGCTTGCCGCCGAGCTCAGACAGGAGACGATCGATGCCGTCTCCATAACCGGGGGTCATTTGGGCGCCGGCCTCGGCGTCATCGAGCTGACCGTGGCGTTGCACTATTTGTTCGATACCCCGCGCGATCGGCTCATCTGGGACGTGAGCCACCAGGCCTATCCACACAAAATCTTGACGGGGCGGCGAGAGCAAATTCGCACGCTGCGTCAGCCGGGCGGCCTGTCGGGCTTCACGCGGCGCGTCGAGAGCGAATACGACCCTTTCGGAGCGGCGCATTCCTCGACCTCGATCTCGGCCGGCCTCGGCATGGCCGTCGCGCGCGATCTGGGGAGCGGCGACAACCGAGTCATTTGCGTCATCGGCGACGGCGCCATGAGCGCCGGCATGGCCTATGAGGCAATGAACAATGCAGGTGCTCGCGACGCGCGCCTGATTGTCATTCTCAACGATAACGCGATGTCGATTGCCCCGCCGACGGGTGCCTTGTCGGCCTATCTCGCCCGCATCACGTCAAGCCGCTCCTACCTTTTTTGGCGCAAATGCGCCAAGCGGATCGTCAAGCGTTTGCCGAAGAATTGGGAACGCCGCTTGGCACGCCTGGAGGAATATACCCGCCACCTCTGGCAGGGCGGCGCGTGGTTCGAGGAACTGGGCTTCTACTATATTGGTCCGATCGATGGTCACGACTTGCATCAGTTGTTGCCGGTGCTGAAAAATGTCCGCGACGCCGCCGAAGGCCCGATCCTGGTCCACGTCATCACCAAGAAGGGCAAAGGTTATGGTCCGGCCGAGGCCTCCGATGACAAGTACCACGGTGTCGCCAAGTTCAACGTGGTGACCGGCGCGCAGGTGAAGCCGCAAGCCAAGGCGCCAAGCTACACGCGGGTTTTCGCCGACAGCCTCATCGCCGAAGCGAGAAAGGACGAGAAGATCGTCGCCATCACCGCGGCCATGCCGGATGGCACGGGGCTCGATCGTTTCGCCAAGGAGTTTCCCGAACGGACCTTCGACGTTGGCATCGCCGAGCAACACGCCGTGACCTTCGCTGCAGGGCTAGCCTCCGAAGGTTTCAAACCATTCGCTGCGATCTATTCCACTTTCCTCCAGCGCGCTTACGACCAAGTCGTGCATGACGTCGCAATACAAAAGCTGCCGGTGCGTTTCGCCATCGATCGTGCCGGTTTGGTCGGCGCCGACGGGCCAACCCACGCCGGCTCCTTCGATCTCGCTTACCTTGGCTGCTTGCCCCACTTCGTCATCATGGCCGCCGCCGACGAGGCGGAGCTCAGGCATATGGTGGCGACCCAGGCTGCCATCAACGACCGGCCGTCGGCGTTGCGCTACCCGCGCGGCGAGGGCACTGGCGTCGAGCTGCCCGCCGAAGGTTCCGCGCTCGAGATCGGCAGAGGCCGCATCATTCGTGAAGGAAACACGATTGCTATCCTATCGCTCGGCACTCGGCTCGCGGAATGCCTGAAGGCAGCCGATCAGCTTGAGACTTTTGGACTTTCGGCAAGCGTCGCCGATGCGCGCTTCATGAAGCCACTTGATCACGATCTGATCCGCCGATTGGCCTCAAACCACGAGGTGCTGGTGACGGTGGAAGAAGGCTCGATCGGTGGCTTCGGCAGCCACGTTCTGCATTTCCTCGCCGAGGCGCGGCTGCTCGAACGTGGCCTGAAAGTCCGCTCCATGGTCCTGCCGGATGTGTTTATCGACCACGGGCATCCGGACCAGATGTACGAGCTCGCTGGGCTCAACGCGTCAAATATTGCCAAAGCGGTATTGGCGACCCTCGGGCCAACGGGCCGATCGCTCGATCGATATCCGCCAAGGATCTCGGCGGCATCCTTACGCCAATCGCGCCGCTAACTATCGGCACAAGCACCGCAACACTGGCTCAGCTGATTTGCGATGGTTGCCGGCTCGACCAAAGCCGCCGGGCCTCAAGGCCTTGCCAGATGATGAGACAAGGCACGCCCGTGACGAGCTCACGAGCGCGCTTCAACAACGAAAGTGCAATTGCCACCTCGGGCGAAAGGCCAAACAGGGCTCCAATCACGACATAGCCGCCTTCTTGGATGCCCAGTCGCGCAGGAACCACGAAGGCTGCGGTGCGCAATGCGAAGGCCAGGCTCTCCAATATCAATGCATCCGACCACGGCAGAGCATGGCCCATGAACCAGAGGCCAACCCAAGCCTCGCCCGCTCCGGCGATCCAGCCGGCAAGATGCAAGCCCGCGCCCGTCAAGATGCGCTGATGATGACGGTAGAGCGCGCGGATGCCGGCCTGGACGCTCTCGCTCGCTGGCAATGCCTTCCACGCCCATTTGAGATCGAGGCGCTCGGGCAGCCTTTCCAACAGGTCGAATAGACCGTTGCGCTGCGCGAGGATAAATCCCGCGACGACCGCCGCGGAGATCACCAGTCCAACGAGAAGCGAAGTGCCTAGGTCCTTGCCAGGGTCCACGATGAGGAAAAGCGCCAAACCAAAGAGCGTGAAGACGATCTGGCTGACCAATTCCGTGGTCAGGTCGACGATGGTGCTCGCGCCTGCCATGCCCGGAGGGACGCCATGATGGGTAAGCTCGCGCGCGCCGACGATCTCGCCGGCAGTCGGCAGCAACGCCAGCAGATTGCCGACGCTTTCGCGTAGCCAGCGGCTCCATAGGCAAGCGAGGAAGATATTATGGGGAGCGTCGAGGATCACCGCCTGCCAAGCGAACGAGCTGATGATCAGACAGACAAAATAGATGACCGTTAGCGCGGCGAGACCTTGCCAGCCTGCGGCGAGCGCCGCCTCGCCAATCTGGCGCCAGCCGAAATGCAGGATCAGGCCGGTGGCGAGCGCGAGTCCGATCAACGCACCGACGATCACGCCGAGCTTCACGCTTGCCTCCTCGACCGACCTGTTCGCGTCGCAGTCACCGCAGTCTCCACGATGGGGGCGCCCGTGACGCGCCACCGCGGCCATGCTCTAACAGGGAATCTCTGAAACGTGTCGCCACCTACCGGAATTTGAGCGACCCCGCCACAAGGGCCGGATAATATCGTAAAAGATTGGGGCCCCGGAAATCTCGATGAAGGACGCCGATGTGAAGAAGCCGTCTTCCCGAGCGTCCGAGGGCGTGCGCTTTCTGGCCGCCAGTTCTTTATGACGCCGCGCGATACCGGGCTGTTCTTGATGAGTGCCCGAACGGACGCAACGATCGCTTCGACCTCGTGCTGCTCGCCGATACGCTCTACTACCTCTCGCCGCTCGACGATGCGACGCTGGAGCGGACGGCCCTGCGCGTCGCCGATCTTCTCGCGCCCGGCGGCGTGTGCGTGCTGGTGAACCATTATTTCTTTGCGGTCGATCCCGATCGCGCGCCTCGCGACGCATCCATCTGGCCTTCGCGCAGTCTCCCCGCCTCCAGTTGGAAAGTGAGCGGCATAAGCCGTTCTTCCTGGCGAGCCTGCTGACCCAGCAGGCATTAGGTCCGGTGCTCGGCGAGGCCGGCAACGGCCGCACGGTAGGACAAGGGGAGTAAGCCGCGGGCCTCGAGCTTCGCTCTCACAGCCGGACTGAGCAGCGCACCCAATTCCTCTTCGGCGCGGTACTCGGGAGGAAGAGTGTCCGGACCATCCCACCGCCGTTTCGCCGGATGACAATAGAGTTCGGATATGCCGTCCGGCAGCTGGTCGATCAACTGGAGCATGCGGCTCTCGACCATCGCGCCGCTATCGTTCAGGCCGAACACCTGATCGTTCGAGCGTATGCCGGCGGCGCGCAATTGCCGCCGCATGGGCCGAGTTTGCACAGAATAGAAGAGCCAGCTGGCCAGGCGCCCAAAGGCGCGATCGCGCTTTGCCCTGAAGGATGCAGCGAAGGGCTCAAGCGGAACACGCACCGGCGGCGAGCCAAAGCGCGGAGCGATCCTGGTTATCACCGACAGGACGACTGGGTGCAGGTGGAAGTGCTTGTGTCCATTGATGTGATCCATCTCAAGTCCGGCCGCGCGGAAGCGATCGAACTGCGCAGCGATCTCGGCCTCAGCCTGGCGACGCAATTCCGGCGAGACATAAAGAGCGACACCGAAGCGCAACGGGTCGCTCGAGAACCGGCCGTCGGGTCCGACCAGACCCGGTACCAGTTCGGGTGGCAGGACCGGGCGGCCATCGAGCAGCGTCACGTGCAAGCCAACGCCGAGTGCCGGCATGGTGCGGGCGCGCTTCACCGCATCCTCCATGGCCGGTGCGCCCACCATCAGGCTCGCCGCAGAGAGAATTCCGTCCCGGTGTGCGCTCTCGACGGCATCGTTGACGGGCAGCGAAAGACCGAAGTCGTCGGCTGTCACGATGAGCAGTTTCACCCCGGTTCTCCTGCGGACGGCATTTTTCATCGGTCCAGGAAAAGCCTGCGCACCAGTTCAGGGGACTCAGAACCCGAAATCGCTGAGCCCCGGATGACCGTCGGGTCTCCGCCCCAATGGCCAGTGGAATTTGCGATCCTGCTCAGCGATGGGTTGCTCGTTGATGCTGGCGAGACGCCGGCGCATCAAGCCATCTGCATCGAACTCCCAGTTCTCGTTACCATAGGCGCGGAACCAGTTGCCGCTGTCGTCGTGATATTCATAGGCGAAGCGCACGGCGATCCGGTTGCCGGCGAACGTCCATAGTTCCTTGATCAACCGATAATCGAGTTCGCGCGTCCACTTTCGTGTGAGGAAGGCCTCTATGGCGGCGCGCCCGTTCAGAAATTCCGCACGGTTGCGCCATTGGCTGTCCGGCGTGTAGGCGGACGCCACCTTGGCGGGATCGCGGCTGTTCCAGCCATCTTCCGCCAAGCGGACTTTGTCGATCGCGGTCGATTCGGTAAAGGGCGGCAAGGGTGGGCGCGACATGGCCGTTCTCCTGGTGGGTTCGACGAACAAAACAGGGAATTTGCTCTGAGCGACAGCCCTCAATCCAGCGATATCCGCTTCTGACCCATTTCGGACATGGGTCATTGGAGACTGCGATGTTCGGTTTCAGTCGAACGTTCACCCCTATGGATTGTGACAGTCTCGGGTGAGACAATGCCCAGCGTGCCCCCGGGAATGTCCGGCCTTCTAGGTGCGAGCCAACTTTAGACAAGAAATTGTACGTCGCGTCCGCCGCGCCGGCACCGTTTGAACGAACGCTACTGAAATTTGACTTGCAAAACTAGCGCAGGAGTGAGCCACGACGACACGTCGCTGCGTTGCCTCACAAATTAGGGAGACCACTATGGAACGACGCACATTTCTGACCGGCGGCTCTGCTGCAGTCGTTGGCTTGGCAACCGGACCCGCCTACGCCCAATATGTCGACGGTGCTTGGCTGAAGCCACGCGAGCGGCAACCGCTCGCCCCGTCTGACATAGAGTCGGCCGTTGTGCGTCTTCGCAAGCAATTCCTGGCCGAGTTCGATCCCGCTTACGTCGAGAACGTCATCGTCCCGCATTTTCTGGTGAGCGTCTACGACGGCGAGCGGCCGTTCCTCCCCATGATCGGCGAGGAGCTCACCAAAGAGAATGCGCTGCCCTACGACCTCTGGGGTCTGTTGAGCGAGACCTGGAAGCCGGCGCCGGAGGATGGCGTCACCGTGTTCCTGCAAGGTCTGGACAAACGCGGGCCGGATAACCGCCGGAAGCGGATCTACATGACAGCGCTGACGCCGGACCTCTATCGCCCGATGTATGGCGACAAGGTCGTGCAGTTCTGGGACAAGCTCCTGGGGGAGTCCAATGCCGGCAAGCCGTTGATGCGCCCCTATCTTGACAGTTATTTCGACCTCTATTGGGACCTACATCTCGGCGTCAAGGGCGAACAAATCCCGGCTCCCGTGCGCGAACTCGGCATGGCCTTCAACACCGTGCTCGCTTATCGCGACGTGACGCAGAAGATCGTCTACGACAATTATTTGACGGTGCGCTCACATCTTGCCGAGTTGAAGCAATGGATTGACGACCGGCTCGCCGACATCACCAGCGGCAAGACCCCCAATGCGGAAAAGACCTTCGCCTGGTACTGGATCAAGAACGCCGGCGACGGCGAATATTTCGCGCACAAGGACGTCGTGTTTGAGGTGTTCCACAATTTCGTGGCACTCAGCCAGTGGGGCAACACGATGTACAACATCATGCTCAAGCTCGCCAAAGACACCGGCGATCCGGACACGCGCGCTTGGTTCAAGAAAACCATGGAAGGAAGCCCCGACGATGCCGGTGGGCAGGCCTTTACGCCGTTCGGGCGCTTCGTTATGGAGCTGTTCCGCACCATCACGCCGAATGGCGGCAGCATCTCCGCCCTGGCAGAGGTGCGGACGCCGCCCTATGAGCGGCACGGCTATATCGTCACCCCGCATAAATCGACGAGCTTCGATCCGGTCCAGTGGAAGGACCCGGATAAATTTAATCCCGACCGCTACATCAGCGCGCCGACCAGCCACGATATCGCCTCCGCCCGCTGCGAAGAAATCGGCTTTGCCAAATGCCCGTTCGATCGGACGAGTTTCGAGGTCGAGGATGGACGCAAAGCCGCCATCAACAATAGCGGCTTCGGCACTGTCTACGGCGTCGTCGAAGGTAAGCCGCTGCCTGTCTGCGACCATGCGGGCTTCGCGCCGTTCGGCTTCGGCTATCGCCGCTGCCCCGGCGAGCAGCTCACCATCCAGGTGTTCGAAGATTTCCTGCGCAAGGTGTGGAAGAGCAAAATCGAGTTCCGCAAGCTCGACATCGCCAATCCGGAACCGCTGCCGATCGGGCCGACCACGGTGATCGGAGACAACGTAGGCTTCGTCCGCAACGCTTAACTCCGCCCATTGGGCATATAGAAAGGACCTGTCATGCTCGGGCTCACGACATCCAAGCACGTCTGATGCAAGACACCGACTTCACCGTGCATTGCCCCCCAATGATCACTGGGAAAATACAGGGAAATTGGTCCCCGACCTTCCCTCGATGTGACGTTGTCTTACGGCGCTGGCGTAACCGGCGGCACCGTGGTCAGAAGGATGTCCCGGAGGATTTCGGGGTCCCTTGCGCCATTGAAGCGAGCCATCTCGATCAGCTCACGGCGCAGCGCAGTCTCCAGTTCTTCGTCGCTTTCAAAATCGACGGACCGACCGCTTTCTTTGATCGCCATCCATGCCTCAAAAGCCCTCTGCAAAATCTCTGCATCGAGAGGATCCAAATCATGTCGAGGTGATTTGAAAAAATCCATAGCTTTTCGTCTTTCAGGTGCCGAACCCTCATATAGACCGGCAATGGTGGCGGTATCGGGACGCGCGCTGCGACGAGATCTCGCGGTTGCGACACGAGTTTGTGATTAAAGAAGGCGACGTAGTCTTGAATGCCTTCAGTTGGCGTTGGGAATGGCGCTCATCAGCACCAATCGCTGCGAAATCAGTCGAGACCTGCTTCTACTATCTTCGACAGCTCCACGACTTGCATCAAGCCCCGCTTTTCGCGGTTGGCAATCTTGATCTCGCCACCTGCGCGTTGGACGATTTCGCGCGCGATCGTTAGTCCAAGGCCGGCGCCGGGAATGCCCTGGCGCCGGCCCGGATCGACGCGGAAGAATGGTTCGAACACCTGCCCGAGAAGCGCCGGTGGAATTCCGGGCCCCTCATCCTCGATAATGACTTGCGCCGTCGAACCGGCCGTTCCATCGACCCTGATGCGCGCGCGCCGCCCATGCGTCGCGGCATTGATCATAAGATTGCGCAGTGCACGCCTGAGTGTGAGCCGACTGGCGCGCACGGTAACCGGTTGCGTTCCAATGACTGCCAAATCCAAATTCTGATCCTTTAGTTCGGTCACAATGTCTGCAACGAGCTCGTCGAGCCGTATCGTCTCTGGTGGAGATTTGCCGGCTTCCTCGCGCACGAGGAGAATGGCGCTGTCGGCAATTCGCTCCAGCTCGTCGAGATCGCTCAACCAAAAGGCGCGTTCCTCCTCATCCTCGACGAATTCGGCCCGCAAACGCATGCGGGTGATTGGTGTGCGCAGATCGTGGCCAGCGGCAGCGACCAGCCGCATGCGGCTCTCGACGGCCTTGCGCAGGCGGGACGAGAGGGAATTTAGCGCCCTCGCGGTCGCCCGCACCTCGGCTGGGCCACGCTCCGGCAAGAGAGGGAGGATCGCATCAGGTCCGACGGATTCCACTGCGCTTTCCAGCAGAACGAGCGGCTGGACCATGCGATTTGCGGCGAACACCGCGATGGCCGTCGCCCCGACGGTGATCAGCGCGAGCCATTTGAACAGCACGGGCCAGGGTGTGGTTTGTGGCGGCATATCCGGAATCGGCATCAACAGCCACTCCGAGCTCAAGGGGATCGAGACCACGAGCGGCGCATTCGGTCCTTCCCGCGAAATCGTGACGGGAAGATCGAGCCCGCGGGCCGACAAAGCGGTGCGGAGCCGTTGCGTGGCGTTTTCATGCATGCGACCCCCTGCGGGCTGCGGCACCAGCGTTATGCCACTCGTATCGTGCTTTGCCATGCGCGCGACCATCTCGACCTGTTCGGCAAGCGGCTCCGTCGTCCGCTGCGGCGGCGGCGGTCCGAGCAAAGAGAGCATGACGCCGGTCAGCAGCCCTACGACCGAGACGATCGCAACAACCAAAAGCAGAGCGAGCTTGACCCGCAGTGTATTCACGTTCCGACATCCTGAACGTCGACCTTCACCGCCAGCAGGTAGCCACCGTTGCGCACAGTCTTGAACAGTTTCGACGGGCCATTGTCAGCAAGCTTGCGGCGGATCCGGCTGACGAGTACGTCGATGGAACGATCGAAACCGTCGCCATTGTGACCGCGCGTCAAATCGAGAAGCTGATCGCGCGACAGCACGCGTCCGGGTCGGTCGAGAAAGGTCTTGAGCAGATCGAATTCGGCGCCGGTCAACACGATGTCGGCACCCTCAATGTCCGTGACCCGCCTTGTCTGCGGATCGGCTGTGAAGCGCTCGAAGTGATAGATCTTCCGATCGATCGCCAAGGGCGCAGGCTCGCCGCGCCGCCGAAGCACCGCCCGCACGCGTGCAATTAGCTCCCGCGGGTTGAAAGGCTTGCCAAGATAGTCGTCGGCGCCGATCTCAAGACCGATGATGCGGTCGACATCCTCCTTGAGCGCCGTCAGCAGGATGATCGGCACGGTCGACCGCTCTGCCCGCAGATCCCGGCAGAGGAGAAGCCCCGAGCCATCCGGGAGCATGACGTCGAGCACGACCAGGTCGATGTGGTTGGTCGCAAGCCGCTCGCGAAGCTCGTGGCAACTGGCGGCAAGCAGCACGCGAAACCCCTGGCTCTCGATATAGCGTGCCAGGAGTTTGCGAATTTCGGGATCATCGTCGACGACAAGAATTTGCGGGGTCGAGCTCATTGCGGCCTTGCCGAAAGAACGGATGCCTTCACTCCCCTTCTAGCGCCGCAAGTCCCGCTTCCACGAGGGCAATTTTGTGGCGAAACCCGGCATTTCCGCCCGCCAGCAATGTTTGGCCACAAGTCTCTCACCCCCGGAAATCTTCGGATACGCCAAGACCAACACCTGCAATGCGAGGGGCTTTAGCTTCCGAGTTTGTCAACCGTTGAGGTCAACATGAACAAAACCCGAAAATTTGCCAGTATCGCCGCGGTCGCAAGCGTGCTCGCGGTCGCAATCGTGCCTCTGCTGACGCCTGCCTGGGGCCACCTTTCGCTATCCGGCGCCGTGCCCGGAGCGGCCTGGGCCATGACGGAGGTGCCCGGGGACGTTGCCAAGCGCGGAGACCGGCTGGTCGCCGAAGCGGGACCGCCCCCGCATTGCGACCCGATGTCGAGATGCGGCGGCGGGCCTTCGTTCGGGGCCGGACCGCGGCGACCCGAGGGACCGCCTCCCCATGCCTTCGGTGCAGGCCATCTCGCAGCAAGGCTTGGCGCTGCCGAAACCGAGATCGGCATCCGCGCCAATCAGCTCGACGCCTGGCGTGATTTCACCGACGCCATGCTCGGCGTGCTGGCGCCACCTTCGCCGCCTCCAGCGGCAACCGTTTCCGGCACGCCTCCCGGGCAGCACCAGAGCGAGCCCTTTGAACGTGCGCGCCGCATCGCCAATAACGCCATAGCCCGCGGACATCATGGCGAAGACCTCCTGAAGGCCATCCAGAATCTGACTGACAAGCTTACGCCAGAGCAATTGGCCAAGGTCGCGGAACTCGAAGCCCGGCTACAATCCCCCAGGCAGGTATTTGGGACGACCTACGGCCGACGTGACGGCTTTGGCCCTGACGCGGGACCGCGCGGACCGGTGGAGGATCAAAGGCCGCCGGTACATTAGGCAGAAGGGACCGGCGCACCTCCCCGTCGATCGTGGGGTTCACTTGAGGAGAAAACCACGACGACGGGGGCGCCGGCAGGCTGCCGATGAGCGCGCCAGCAAAGAAACGTTACAAAATGCCTCTCCCCAGCCCCAAACCGGCCTCGATTGCATCCTCTTGGCGGTCACATGCTCGTGTCGATGCGGTTGTTCAACGATGGAGGTTGTCATGACCACCCGACTTTTCCTCGTGTCGTGCCTAGCTGTCGCTCCCTCGCTTCTGTTGCAGAGCGGTCTCGCCGTAGCCGGCCCATCGCAGAGCACCATTCGTATGGCGCAGGACGACAGTGGGAATGCTCAGGCCACACCTGACACTGCGGCCGCGCCAGACGCTGGTAGCGGCGACGACTCCAAAACCCCCGCCCAGGATCAGGAATAGCCTTCAAGGTGCGTATCCTTGAAATTAGGATGCGGCTCAGTCCCGCGAACCTCTTGGAGAGGTTCGCGGGACTGAGTTTCGCCTATGAGACAACGATCACCGATGGCGCGTTTGAAGTCGTTGGCCGCGGCCCAACGCCCGAAGCTTCGCGTGAGGCCGCGCTTATGCGCTGGGAACTCGCTGAGATCTCCTACAACAGCGCAGTGATGTATCCATAGGTCTACAGGGTGTGAACCGGACTGCCCGGGGATCGCCATAGCGGCAGGAAAGCAGCGATGCTCTCGATACCCGCGCGTTGCATCCATCCCACGGAGCCGGTGTACCACGTCCAACCGCCACGCCCGACGTGGCGCGGGTTCGTACAGACGTCGGCGGTGCTGACGTAGGGTTCCACCCTTATAACGCTGCACACCGGCCCCGCTCCGGGCGTGATCAATGGGGTTAATAAGAGAGAACAGGCGCGCCGCCTTGTCCGAGCCCCGCAGATGGCTATTAACCCGCAACCTTTGCAGCCTCGCCGTTGTGACCACATCGTCCATGCGGCGCAGCTTTAGCACGATGGGCGGGGCGGCTTAGCGAACCGCGTTTCTATTTTCCACATCAGGGGCGCGCTGGATATTCTGCCTGCGCAATTCGGGGTCGCCTGCCGCGAGGCAACGGAATGTCAAATCGACGACGCCTTGGTCTGCGGTGGAGCCGATATTAGTGGCACTGCTCAGGACAAGGAGGTGCTTGGAGAGCCGCGCACATTGTTGGCCTGCTGCCGAGACCGCAGCTTCTCTCGCAGGAGCAGTGCCGCCGCTGGATGTGCGCGCCGACACCCTGTAGGTGTCGGGACCAACCGGCAAGGGCTCCGTTACTCCCGCAGCAGTCCTGCAACCAGCTGCAAAGGCAGCGATGCTAACTGCCAATCCCAGCGCGAACACTGTTCTCATGGGTGCGCCCACCCTTTGCACGCCATGCTGCCCAAGCTGGCTATGTTGAGGGGCGGTCACTTATATGATCCACCCCAGCGCTCGAGCCCGCTGGTTGGCCTCCCACCAAGCCCTCGCTTTGAACTCATGCGTGCCGATTGGTAGAGATTTCGCAATTAGCTGCGGTTGGTTGGCCGGCTTTTGGTAAACAGCCCTAAAATTGGAGCCGGGCATTGTGACGATGAGTTCACTGTCCCAGACGTGAACCACCACGCGATTAGAAATCGATGCCAATGAGACGGCCCCTTATCAGACTTGGCTCTTAGTTGCTGCGGGGCAGCGGCAGGCCTTCAAGGACCAATCTGCGCAGCTCGACAGCATCAGTCATCCCACTAGCAACCAGCGCCGTTAGTGTCCGGCTCAGTTCCCATCTACGCACACTGTCCTCGGTAAAATCTCGATCAGGCTCGTGCGCACAAATGACCTTCCAAACATCATAAAATGCTTGTCCTAAAGCGAGAAGCTTTGGTTCGTCAAATTGACCGAAAGGAGATTTAGAGCCCACGCTCCATTGTTTTCAGGCGAACGATCCGAGATCTGAGTTTTGTCGGGGTGCTGATTTGACGAGACCCTGCGCTTTGTTGGCGAGAATAGCGAGCTAATAACCGCCGGAGCGCACTGCCCCGCGATAAGAACCCGGAGTGACTTCTGTGGAGGATACGATCACAAAAGAGGAGGTTTCGGCGGAGTGTGAGGCCATTGGCGAGTTGGAGGTAATCCGCAGGCTCGCTGCCGATGGGCTTTGGGGCGGCGGTACGAGCAATGGCGTGCATTCGCTCAAGCGTGGATTTGCGAGCGCGATTGGAAGCGTACCCAGGCGACTGAAAGTGCCGCCCGAAGCGCGGCGCGGGCCGCGTGGTTTTCTGCAGTAGCAACGCTCTTTTCCGCAATCGCAGCGGCCACGTCGATCATCCTAGCGATCATCAACTCAAAAAACTGAGCCAGAAGTTTATCCCTCTGGCGATGTTCCCATTCCAAGCGCCGATGCAATTCGCTCCGGTAGCCCCTAACAAAACTCCGAGGCTTCCCAAACAAGAGACTGAATGATTGAATAGTCGCCAATGTCCGCTTTGGCACGAAGCGGACATCAGCGCGGCTGCCATTCTACTGTGAGCCGCGGGGCCGGGCGCTCCTTGAAATACTTCTATGCGCCATCCATATACCATCCAATAGGATGGTGGAGGATGTCATGGCTGCTGAGATTCATCGGCTCCGCGATAAAGCGGGGGAAACGGAAAAGATCACGATCAACCTCGGTTACGTCGATCTCGGCCATATCGATTTGCTGGTGCAGGAAGGCTTTTATTCCAACCGGACCGACTTCATTCGGACTGCGATCCGCAACCAGCTTTCGAGCCATGGTGAGGAGGTCAGGAAATCGATTGTGCGGCATACGCTGGAGCTCGGTCTCCGCCACTATACCCGCGCGGATTTGGAGGCGGTCAGAGCGGCCGGTGAAACGCTGCACATCAAGGTGCTTGGGCTCGCCAGCATCGCACCGGATGTATCGCCGGCACTGGCTTTGGCAACCATCGAATCGATCACCGTGCTGGGAGCCCTTCACGCGACCAAGGAAATTAAGAGCGCGCTAGCCGATCGCATTCGCTGAGCTCGCGCTTCCCTCAGCCCCTTCAAGGACCCAAGACATGACCACGGATTTTGCTGATGCCGTGCGTGAGGCAACGCGATTGACGCGCGCTCAGAAGCTAATAGACGCCACGCGCCTCATTCAAGGCGCTCTATTGCTGGGCCGAGGACAGGCCCTGTTGGAGCAGGACGAGGGGGCCGTTGAGAGTCGAGCCGTCGAGCAACGCATCATCGATCTTACGCCCAGCGCCACGCGGCCTGAGATCGCGGCGCCGCCCCCGAGAGAGGTGCGCCGACCAAAGAGAACCGGGGCACCGGCGAATTGGCCGATGGACGAGGTCTCCGCGACGCTTCGCCAGGTCAAGCTTCCGACTTTCGATCTCCACGCATTGGCGGGGGTCAGGCCCCGCAAGGCACTCAAGATCCCGGAGGGCGCTCAGTTCTTGAGCCGGTCCTTTGCCTGCGCCGCCGGAAGCCGAAGCTACCGGCTCTACGTTCCACGCCACAGCCCTGCCGGCCGGCGCCCACTGCTGGTCATGCTGCACGGCGGCACTCAGGACGCCGATGATTTCGCGGCAGGAACCCGCATGCATATTCTCGCTGAGGAACATGGATTGATCGTCGCCTATCCGAGCCAGTGCAAGAGCGCGAATCCATCCTTGTGTTGGAACTGGTTCAATCCCGAGCATCAAAAACGCGGGGCCGGCGAGCCATCCATCATTGCCGGAATCACCCGTGAAATTATCGCCGAATATGATGTCGATCCGCAGCGCGTGTTCGTGGCCGGTCTATCCGCCGGCGGCGCCATGGCGGCCGTGATGGGGGAAACCTACCCTGAGGTTTACGCCGCAATCGGCGTCCATTCCGGCCTAGCCTACAGGTCCGCCACGGACGTCGCTTCTGCCTTTGCGGCAATGCGTGGCAATCCCGGAATGCGAGCAGCCCGCGGCCAGCGCAAGCCTCGCCCCGCGGCAGATCACGACCGTCGCATGCGGACCATCGTCTTCCATGGCGATGCAGACCGCATTGTTCACCCGTCGAATGCCTCCAGGATCATCGAGACTCGGGAGAAGCCGGATGACAAGGTGGAACGGGCAAAGGCACGATCCTCGGCGAGCCGGGCCTATACCCGCAACGTCACCCTCGATAGAGCGGGGTCGGCGGTCGTGGAGCAATGGCTCATCCACGGAAGCGGCCATGCCTGGTCCGGCGGCAGTCCAGACGGCACTTACACCGATCCGCACGGCCCGGATGCGTCCAGGGAAATGCTGCGATTCTTTCTTAAAGAGCTACCGAGCTCGCGTGACGATTAGAGACCATCGTCGTGCATATTATCGAGCACCCCTGGACCTGACGCGGATCCCGTTGAGAGGTCGGCGGGGGTGGTTAGGACGTCTGCTCGTGGCACAGAGCAGACCAACTCAACGAGGTTTCACGTCTTCCGCTTCTGACCCAAAGCGGACATCAGGAGTCATTCCGCTTGGGACCAGTTCAGCTGTCGGAATGGCTGGCCGCACCCGACGATTCGGCCCTCATGGGACGGCTAGGCCTAAAATCTCTTGGACAGGCCGATAAAGGGGTTGACGCGGTCGGAGGCGCGCGTGACTCCAAAATTGGAGCCGAAATCGAATTCCCAGTCGTGTCCGAATTTGTAGAGAACACCCGTTCCCAAGATCACGGTGCCGCCTAACGGATCTTGGGTTCCGAATAGCGTGGCTACTTCAAAATAGGTAGAAAGCTTTTCGGTCCAGTCATAGGACAAGGACCCGCTGTTGAGAAACTCGACGTGGTATCCAGAGCCCTCTTCATTGTGGATGAAATCATACTCGGTCATCAGCTCAAGCTCGGCTTTCTCCGAAAGCTTGATGGCGAAAGGGACGGCAAAAGCCCCTTGTACGTGCTGATCACCCACGGCCGAAGGAATCTCCAGCGACGGAAGGAGACCGAGGGCAATGGCACCCGTCTTCTCGAAATTGTCATTACCGAAAAGATTGAACTTGGCATGCAACTCCAGCGAGCCTGCACCTGCGTGCCATATGTCGAGCGCCGAGCGCGGATACTCCGTATGCACGAGGTTGAGGGGCTGAACGAAGAGGCCTAGTTCGGCATAGTTGGTAATCCCAAGGCGGATATCCGTCGCGAGAAAATCGAACTCTTCTGTGACTATGCCTGCAGTATCCGGCCTGGAAAGGTCGTAGCTGAACAAGCCCGATTCAAATTCAATGTGGCCTGCATCGATCGTGAATGGGCTATCGGTGATGTCCGGGCGGTCGGGATCAAACTCTCGCATGCAATCCGATGGGGTCGGATCAAAGAGCGTGTATTGACTCTTGTCAGGGCACTTAGATTTTTCCTCATCGTCTTCTTCGGCCGATGCGGTTCGGATCGAGCCTGAGAAAAATGAGGACATCAAAAGCGAAATAGCCAGGCAGCGCGTCGCAAAGTGTATCACCTAGGCCCCCCTCTGTGATCCTTTAAGAACCGCACACAAACTGTGCTCGTGCCAAACCCGGCTACGAAGCTCGAATGCCCGAAACCCTCATGGCATAAGTCCATACTAAATATGGCAAGATAGCACCCGACTTTTCGCTCGGGATAATCTTATCCAACGACCAAAGCGTCGCATGAAAAAAGGTGGCTGACCTTCCGGAAGCGAAGAACTCGATCCTGGTGAATATCCGTTCAAGCGCAGAAGCGCTGCGGCAGGAGCAGTGTCGGCAAAACGTCTTTCACATTATCCCCGACTCGGCCATGCGCGCGGATGCCATCGCGCAATATCTGATTTGGAAGAAATGGCCCCGAGGGTTCGTCATCAGGGGTGATACCCAAGAAGACAAAGATTTTGTCGCAGGGTCTCCGGGAGCTCAATATCCAACCGAAAACGGTCGAGGAGGTAGTACCGACCTATATTGGCCCTCGCGCACCAGGACCTCACTGATCGGTGTTCAGAGATCGATGACCACCCGTCCTCGCGTTTTTCCCGCTAGGACTTCGGCCGCCAAAGCCGGCACGTCGTCGAGTCTCGCACGTGACGTCATGCTGTTGAGCTTTCCGAGATCGAGGTCCGTCGCCAGACGCCCCCAGGCCTCTTCACGCTTCTCGCGCGGGGTCAAGACCGAGTTCACGCCCGCGAGCGTCACGTCGCGTAGGATGAAGGGCAGGACGGTCGCGGGCAGGTCCGACCCTTGTGCCAAGCCGCAAGCCGCCACTGCGCCGTCGTATTTGATCTGCGAGAGCACGTTGGCAAGGGTTCGGCTGCCGAGCGAGTCAACCGCGCCCGCCCAGCGCTCCTTGGCCAAAGGGACGCCAGCTCCGGAAAGTTCGCGAGCATTGATGATTTCATCCGCGCCGAGTCCTTGCAGGTAGTCGCCTTCCTGCTCAGCCCGGCGGGAGGAGGCGACAACGCGATAGCCGAGCTTGTCGAGGAGCGCGATCGCGATCGACCCCACCCCACCGGCAGCACCGGTCACGAGCACATCGCCCCCTTCCGGCGTGATGCCTGCCTTCTCCAAGGCCAGCACGCAAAGCATCGCGGTGTAGCCGGCTGTGCCAATCGCCATGGCTTCGGCAGTCGAAATGTTCTCAGGGAGCCGGATAAGCCAGTCGCTCTTGACGCGGGCCCGCTCGGCGTAGCCGCCGTGGTGCACCTCGCCCAGACCATAGCCGTTCAGCACGACGCGATCCTCCGCTTGGAAGCGCGGGTCCTCCGAGCGCAGCACCTTGCCGGCCAAGTCGATGCCGGGGATGAGCGGGAATTTGCGGATGATCGGCGCCTTACCCGTAATGGCGAGGCCATCCTTATAGTTCACCGTTGAGTGCTCGACCGCCACGGTGACATCACCCGCCATGAGATCAGCATCCGTCAGCTCGGTGACCGCGACGCTTTGCCGGCTGCCATCTTTGGTCACGAGCAACGCCCGGAACTTGTCAGCCATGTCATCCTCCCTCAGCGCGGCGCCCGACCATTTAGCAGACAGTCGCATCCGGTGATTTCGTGTCAGCAACTGACCCGAAGCGGACACTTGGAAAGGGGCCGAGCACGCCCGAGTGTCGCGCCGAGTTTACCCCTCCACACACAAACCTGCCCCGTCGGCCTCGGCCGGGGCCCGTCCTGCTGTTCGCCGCTCAGCTAGGTTGATGTCGGAGGGTCCTCAAATCTATTTAGTGCCACGTTTGGTGGGCTGCTGAGCCTGGCGTCGCCACCTTCCATATGGCTCATCTGCTCTTTGCCGGTCTTCTCTAATTCCGCTTCCTTTTGGCCAAGGTCGCCTGGTGGCTCATCTCGCATAGTGTCTTTGGTCGGCCTAGGTTCTTCCCCCCCACACCTACTACCAAAAAGACAGCAGATTGATCGCAGCAGGTTCATGCTTCCATCCTCCAATAAAGAATCTCGAGCGCGTCAGTGTACACGCAACATTTGCTGCGCTTATCGGTTCCAGGCAGTCTTTCTTGGATTGTCTTCTTCCCGGAAAGCTCATCACGCTTCGGCGGAAGGCGCGGGCAAGGACCTCGCCGCGAACCGGGCAGTTAGCGCCACGTCAGCTTATGGCACTTAGCGGACGACGCGCGACTGTGCCTTCTGGCTCGCCATTTTCACTCCGATGATCCTGGCTTGTGATGCCCGGTGCCATGCTGTGCCGCGTGGTTGGTTTGCAATTTGGCTTGCAAACTCCCTTTGCCCGCCCCGGTCGGTTGCACCCCCAAAGCCGACTAACTCGACAACAGGCCCTGCGTCCGCTTCTGACCCTAAGCGGACTCTCTATCAAAGCATGGGCCTCAAGCACTCGCGTCACGATCCTTCTGGGCCTTCGGCAAACTCAGCCCGCTCACTTCACCGCTGTGAACTCATCAGAAGACTGAGACAGCCGTCATACGAAGTTTCGGCTTAGGAGACGAACCAAATCTTTGCCACTACCATCGCCCCAAGATCCCGGCTTAGCGAAAATTGCTCGCCCGAGCGTTTTTTGTTCTAGGGTGCTCCGCATGAATGTGGGTCAATCGTGGCGCTACTTGAAGCGCGGGGGCGCGAGCTCATCGTCACCTTGCCGGGAACGAGCTACCGCGTGATTTATCGCCAGCACCAAAATTCGCCCAAGCTGGTGACTGCGATGGTCCCTAAGGGTAATGAGAGAGGTGCGTTAGTGAGCCGAGAGGAATTTCTCGCTCGTGCGTTAAGGCTCGCGAACGGCAAGGCTCGCGAACTTGGCTGGTTCGAATAGCTAAAAGCCCGCACCTCTCAGGCGCACGAGGGCGGGAGTTGCCGGCTGAAGTTAGTGGGCCATGGCGATCATGGCTTGGTCAACAGAGCTGCTGCGGGAGAAATCCTCAACAAATTTTGTCCGACCCCTGAACAGGTTCGGCGGAGCATTTAAGTTAGTCACTGTGTTGCATGGGAGGAAATCATGTTCTCATCCAGGGACAAGGCAACTGTTATCGCTAAGGGACTAAAGATAGTGGGGAGCGTCACGGCCGACGGCTTGGTTGAGGTCAACGGCCGCATCGAAGGTGAACTGCACGGAACTTCGCTTGTGATTGCCCGCGGTGCTCACGTTGTCGGAACGATCGCCGCCCAACGGGTAGTCGTCGATGGGACCGTCGAAGGTCCCATTCAAGGCGGAGAGGTGATTCTGAAATCGAAGGCGCACGTTGTCGGCGATATTCAACACCAATCTCTCTCGATTGAGAACGGCGCCTATTTTGAGGGCCGTTCGATGCAAGCTCGAGGAGCGAATGGGCAGGAGCCCGAACGAGTGGGCAAAAAGCCTATCGGGCCGAAGAGTCGCGAGATGCTTTCCGCTGCTGAGTGAGCGGCTCGATCTCGGATTGTTGGACGACTTCGCCGCCCACATGCGCTTCGCGTAGCGCGCCGCGACTGAATGTTGTGCGAACTAGGCGCTGCGGCCCACTCGGTCGAGCGCCTCCGAAGTGACATGACGCAGCCTGCTTCATCGACGCTGCCTTGCGCGTCGAAAGCATCGCTGGCAACCTGTTCAATAAGCTCGTGATAGGCCTCAAATAACTCGTTGTCCGTGCCATCAAAGTGAATGCGGTCGGCATGATCTCGCAGCGCCTGGTGGCTGACCCTGCAAAACACCAGGCCTCCCGCCTCGTCCACCATTCAGAACTCGACGCCGCGATGGGTCGAGACCCGGTGGTCATTATTTAGCCGTTTGAGAGGCATTATCGGGCTCCTTAGTTGTGTGCCACATCGCTCGAAGGCTCATCCGCAACGGCCGGCTGAGTGGGGCTCATCACTTGAGGCGTAGCTCCAGGACGAGTTGGGGTAACCCGCGGCGGACGAGATAGGTGGCGCCTCTTCAAGGGATGGTGAAGGTACCGTCATCGCGGCCAAGGTTGCTTGTGCTGCGAAGTCCACATCGCAACTGAACTCTGCGATGTGCGCCACTTGGCTTTTCTCGCGCCCGAAATAACTAAAGCAATCCTGAGGGGCGGCAGCCGACAGAGCCTACATCGAAGCGGGCTCATCAGCTGGGAAAGGTTCCCCTGCTTTGGCACGATCAGCGCACCTTATTAGGCATGCGTGAGGGCGGAACCTAAAACGCGCTTGTTGAGCGAACTGCTCGGTTGAATAGGCAGAAAGATACCTTACCTGTCCCTGGCGGGCTTGCGCCCAGGCATCACCTTCAACTGGTTTGTTTCATGCCGCTCGATTTCTTCCACCCCTCAGTTCGCGCGTGGTTCGACCAAAGCTTCGCCGCGCCGACGCCGGCCCAAGGGGACGCTTGGCCCGCGATCAAGGCTGGCCGCGATGTGCTGATCGCCGCGCCGACCGGTTCCGGCAAGACGCTCGCTGCCTTCCTCTGTGCCATCGATGGCCTCGTGCGCCAGGGGCTCGGAGATGGCCTCGAGGATGAGACGCAGATCGTCTATGTCTCGCCGCTTAAAGCGCTCTCGAACGACATCCATCGCAATCTCGAAGTGCCGCTCGCCGGCATTCGAAAGGCGCTCCGTGCTCAGGGCCTGCCTGATGTCGCAATCCGCTCGTGGGTGCGTACCGGCGATACGCCTCAGGCCGAGCGCCAGCGCGCCGCGAAGCTTCCCCCGCATATCGTGGTGACCACGCCAGAGTCGCTCTACATCCTGCTCGGCTCGGACTCCGGACGGCGCATGCTCAGGACCACCCAGACCGTCATCGTCGATGAAATCCACGCCGTGGCGTCGAGCAAGCGCGGCTCGCACCTTGCGCTATCGCTCGAGCGGCTCTCGGCGCTTTGCGGCGGCAAGCTGCAGCGGATCGGGCTATCAGCCACGCAAAAGCCGATCGAGGAAGTGGCGAATTTCCTGGTTGGCACCGGCGAGGACCAGGAGGGGCCGCTGATCGTCGACAGCGGACACTACCGTCGGCGCGACCTTCAGCTCGAAGTGCCGCCCTCCCCCCTTGAAGCAGTTATGTCGGCCGAAGTCTGGGACCAGGTCTATGACCGACTGGCGGAGCTCATCGAGGGCCCCCGCACCACGCTCATCTTCGTCAATACGCGCCGTATGGCCGAGCGCGTTACGCGCAAGCTCTCAGACCGGCTCGGCGAGGCGCGCGTCGCCGCGCATCACGGCAGCCTCGCTAAGGAACAGAGACTCGATGCCGAGCAGCGGCTGAAGGCCGGCGCGCTCTCTGCGATGGTTGCGACCTCCTCGCTTGAGCTCGGCATCGATATCGGCGACGTGGACCTCGTGTGCCAGCTCGGCTCGCCGCGCTCGATCTCGGCCTTCCTACAGCGCGTGGGACGTTCCGGCCACAGCGTCGGCGGCCAGCCGAAAGGCCGATTGTTTCCCCTCTCCACAGACGATCTCGTCGAATGCGCGGCGCTGATCGATAGCGCGGGTCGCGGCGAGCTCGACCGGCTGATCATGCCTGAGGCGCCGCTCGACGTGCTCGCCCAGCAGATCGCGGCGGAAGTAAATGCGCAACAGTGGGACGAGGCGGAGCTCTATGCGCTGATCCGTCGGGCTTGGCCTTATAGCAATCTCGCCCAGAAGACTTTCAATTCGGTTTTGCGCATGCTCGCGGACGGCTTCACCACGCGGCGCGGGCGGCGTGGCGGGCTGATTCATCGCGATGAGGTCAACGGCCGCTTGCGCGGACGACGAGGCGCACGACTCACGGCGATCACCTCGGGCGGCACGATCCCCGACAATTCGGATTTCCAGGTTTTGCTCGAGCCGGAAAGCGTAGTCGTTGGCACGGTGAACGAGGACTTCGCCGTCGAAAGCCTCGCCGGCGACATCTTCCAGCTTGGCAACACCGCCTACCGCATCATTCGCGTCGAACGTGGCGTCGTGCGCGTCGAGGATGCTCAGGGCGCGCCGCCGACCATTCCTTTCTGGCTCGGCGAGGCCCCGGCGCGAACCGAAGAGCTGTCCCAGTCCGTTTCGCGCTTCCTTAGCGAGCTCGAACGCCGCTTCAAGGAGGGGAATGTTGCCGGCGCGCTCGAATGGACCGTCAACGATCTCGGCCTCGACCACGCCGCAGCCGAACAGATCGTGGACTATCTCAATGCGGCATATCGTTGCCTCGGCGCGCTGCCGACGCGCGAGACGCTGATCTTGGAGCGCTTCTTCGACGAAGCGGGCGGCATGCAGCTCGTGATCCATTCGCCCTATGGCAGCCGCATCAACCGCGCCTGGGGCCTCGCGCTCCGCAAGCGGTTCTGCCGCAAGTTCAATTTCGAGCTGCAGGCGGCGGCGACCGAAGACAACATCGTGCTGTCGCTCACCACCGCGCATAGTTTCGATCTCGCCGACGTGGCGCGCTATCTCAATGCGAAGACGGTGCGCGAGCTGCTCATCCAGGCGCTGCTCGACGCGCCGATGTTCGGTACGCGCTGGCGCTGGGTGGCGGGCGTCGCGCTCGCTTTACCGCGCTTCCGCGGCGGCAGGAAGGTGCCGCCGCAGCTCATGCGCATGATGGCAGAGGACCTGGTGGGCACGATCTTCCCCGATCAGGTGGCCTGCGCCGAGAATCTGGTGGGCGAGCGCGAGGTGCCCGACCATCCGCTCGTCGCGCAGACCATTTCCGATTGCCTCAACGAGGCGATGGATATCGAAGGCCTCGAGCATTTGCTTTCCGACATCGAGTTGGGCGCCATCCGGATCGTCGCCAAGGATCTGAGCGAGCCCTCTCCGCTCGCCCGCGAGGTGCTCACCGCACGGCCTTATGCCTATCTCGACGACGCGCCGCTCGAGGAGCGCCGCACGCAAGCGGTGATGAGCCGGCGCTGGCTTGATCCTGATTCCGCCGACGAGATGGGCCGTCTCGACGAGGCAGCGATAGCGCGTGTGCGCGAGGAGGCATGGCCCGATGTGGCCAATGCGGACGAGCTGCACGATGCGCTGGTCTGGCTCGGGTTCCTGACAGAGACGGAGGCTGATGCGTGTGAGAATTGGAAGGACTGGCTCATCGAATTGACGCAATCGCGCCGTGCCGCGCTGGTGACTGCGCAGGAAGGCGTCTTCTGGATCCCGGCCGAGCGCCTCCGGCAGCTCCAGGCGGTCTACCCCGTTGGCGTGGTCGATCCGCCCATTGCGGCACCGGCAAGTGCCGACGAGGCGTGGGAGCAAGACGCGGCCCTGATCGAGCTCGTGCGTGGCCGGCTCGAAGGCCAAGGCCCGACGACTCTGGCGCAATTGATCGAGACCTTCGGTCTTCCGCCCGCGCGGATTTCCGCCGCTCTCACCGCGCTCGAAGTGGAAGGCTTCGCGCTGGCTGGCTCATTCACGCCGGGCGGAACCGAACGCGAATGGTGCGAGCGGCGGCTACTCGCGCGCATCCACCGCTATACGGTGAAGCGAATCCGCGCCGAGATCGAGCCCGTCTCCGCGCGCGACTATCTCCGCTTCTTGCTCGACTGGCAGGGCGTTTCGACCGATGCGCGGCGCGAAGGCGCGAAGGCGCTTGATGCCGTGGTCGAGCAGCTTGCTGGCTTCGAGGCGCCGGCGGTTGCATGGGAGGACTCCATCCTGACCGCGCGGCTTTCGGATTACGACCCCGCGCTGCTCGACGATGCCTGCCTCTCGGGGCGCGTCGCCTGGGCCAGGTTTGGGCCGGCGGCAAAGCCGAAATCGAACGGCAGGCGCGTTGCCCCATTGAAATCGACCCCCATCAGCCTGTTTCCGCGCAACGCGGCCGCGATCTTTGCACCACCTCTCGCTGACGAGGCGGCCCCGGTCAGCGCCAGAGCGGCAAAAGTTGCCGAGTTCATCCGCGAGAACGGCGCGTCCTTCTTCGACGAAATCGTCGATGGCACGCGTCTCCTCCGCACGCAGATCGAGGAAGCACTCGCCGAGCTTGTCGCCGCGGGGCAGATCATCTCCGACAGCTTCGGCGGGCTTCGCGCGCTCCTCACCCCTCCGCGCCATCACAAGCGGCGGCCGAGCGGCGTGCGTCTGTCAGGTGCCGGCCGATGGGCGCTCGTCAAACGCAAGCGCGTCGATGGAAACGCTTCAGCGAAAGCCGAGCGGGTGGAAGAAATTGCCATCGCTCTCCTTCGCCGCTACGGCGTCGTCTTCATGCGGATGCTGGCGCGCGAGGCGTCATGGCTTCCCAAATGGCGTGATCTCCTGCGTGTCTATCGCAAGCTCGAGGCGCGCGGCGAGATCAGGGGCGGACGCTTCGTCTCGGGCTTCTCGGGCGAGCAGTTCGCGCTGCCCGGGGCCGTGGCTTGTTTGCGCGCGGTGAGGCGGCGCGCACCGGATGAGCGCTTCGTCTCGATTTCTGGCGCCGATCCGCTCAACTTTGCCGGCATTCTCACGCAGGGGCCGAAGCTCGCAGCTCTTGCGGGCAACCGCGTGCTCTATCGCGACGGCATTCCGATCGCTTTCCTGGAAGGCGACAACGCGCGCTTTCTCGAGCCGGTCGAGCCGGAGATCGAGAACCTCGCGCGGCTCGCCCTACATGGTCATGCCGAGCCAGCCGCACATCTCCCGCGCTTGCGGCGGCTTGCGCAGCTCGAAGCGGCACGCACCTTAGCCGACCGGCGCGCCCGCCCAGCTGGATGGTGGTCTAGAGCATCAGATTCAAAGACAGCATCGCGCTAGCATCTAGCTGATGTTCGAGTGTGACCCCCAAAAATGCCCACCAGAGATAAAAGGGCGAGACATTCCGCACTCGCGCACCGGGACCCTCTCGCTGGAGTCAGCTTCCGGGGAACACAGCCATTCGGTGGTGGATTTCCGCACTTCTTCCGCGCTCATTGAGGAGAGTCGGGAGAGAGCCAGAAAACCCGCGACTAGGTGGCTGTGCTGAGAGGCTGCAGCGAACGCGTCTCGGCGGTCCAAATTTCCCTGATCCCCTGGGAAAATACAGGGAATTTCATCGAAATCGGGCTAATCGGGGCACGCCTGAAGCTAGCATTTGCGGGGGGGTTGGAGCGGAATTCCGTGCTAAATGGAACAGGGAATACATGTATTGGAACAGCGAATTTTCTTTGAAGTAACAGCGAACCGCCGCCTCTACGCAATGTCCGAACTTCTTGAATAGCGGACGTTCCGAACTTGGAGTGCTGATGTCTGAGAGTGGACCCGAAGCTGACATTCGCACTGCTAGTCACCCAAGACGTTTTCTGCTGCAGCGGTTCTTTTACCAGCGGAGCTTACTCCAAGGAGTGGTCCATGCTCACCTGTTAACGCAAATCCTGGCTGTAACCTCGTGCCATAGTCCTGCCCCCCCATCTAACAATCAACAGAGGACTCGCACTGTTCGCGTGATTTGGGAATCCACTCAGAATCGGAAAATCACGAACCTCGCTCTAGCCGCTACCTGATCTCAACGGCCTAGGGTACTGATGCGAACCTTGGCGACGCCAGACATGTCAATGCGTGAAGCTGCCGCCTTCGACAAGTCAATGATCCTGCCCTTCACAAAGGGCCCGCGGTCATTGATCGTCACCGTCACGGAGCGGCCATTGCTCAAATTCTCAACGAGAACCTTGGTGCCAAACGGCAACGAGCGATGTGCGGCCGTGAAGGCGCCTCGGTTCGCTCTTCCCGCGTACCAAGATGCCCCGCCAACCTGATCAGCCTTAGCAAGATTGAGGGATAGCATCGCCGTGACGCAAAACAGACCTAAGGAAACGATGTTCGCGCGCATTTGAAACATGCGGGTTGTGCTCCTACTATTCGATTTTGGGGGGAAGGACCGACGACGATTCAAATCGGCCGGCACTTGTTGGTGCAGGCTGCTAAGCTAGGGATCAACAAGGCGAAAGATCGACTGGGTCAGGGTAATTACTGGACGATTTGGGGGCACGGTTAACCGGCGGCACGGGCATCGACGGAGTGCGTCCGCTCTAGTCCCTGAGACTTGGAGCGAGGATCAGGCCATGGAGATCGAAGGCACCACATTCGGCGCCATCACGATTGACGGAAAAACTTATGAGCACGACGTGATCATTCGCCTCTCCGGCGAAGTGGCGAAGCGGAAGCAGAAGCTGTCAAAGAAGCACTATGGCACCTCGCACGTGCTCTCGAAAGACGAAGCGAAATTTGTCTTCGAGAGGGGATGCGAGGAGCTCATTCTCGGCTCAGGCCAGGGGGCAATGTGCATCTATCGCCGGAAGCTGAGGCTTATTTCGCGAAAAAGGGCTGCAAGGGTACTATTGCTGGTCAAACCCCAATACAGGTTGCGACCGAATCAACGACTGAGCCCCAAAGGACCAAGCCCGCTTTGCCCAAATTAAAGCGGGCCCGATCCGCTAAGCGCGCGGTCCGATCACATGGTATTGCGGTGGCAAATGCGGATCCGTGGAACGACCGATGGGGCGGACGCTACTACCGAAGGCGTGGATTCGGCTGTTTATGTTTCACCCCTTGGGAAGATTTGCTGCAGGTCGATGAGATCCAAAAGACTAAGCGCGCCATCCCGCCGGTGAGGCGAGCATCAGTGACTGACCCACAATCCCTCTCGTTCCATGATTGGCTAACCTGATTACCTCAATGCGCAGCTCGGTGCCCATCCCGATTGCTCGCATGAAGGCGAGTGATCGATAATTGCGGCATCCCCCCGACGGGACGTATTTCGATCGGTCCTAGATGGAAGTGGGGAGTGGAGTTGCCCCATTACGCCGCACCGTCACGTTAAGCCGCGCCGGCACGTTTCACTGATTCATGCAACTCGTCGCAACTTCTGACCCACCCTAACTCGCGGGCTCTCTCATTGGCGGCCTCCCAAGCTAGGGTTCGGAACTCCTTGAAGGTGATGGAAGCTTCTGGGTCTTCCTCGTACGCATCCATTGCCAACCAAGGAGCCTCTTGTTTCCGAAATTTCGCTCTGAGACAGGTGCCTCGCATGGCCACAAGAATGTAAGGGCCTTGCACTTCTACCCGCAGGTTCGAGTGGGTCATATCTTCCTCCCTCGCCGGCGTACACCCACTCTTCGCTGCCAGCCTGTGAGAGACTTTGCGCTCAAGCGCGTCCTTTGCACAGCCGAGCCAAAGTTTTCCACCGGGTCTGGGGAAACCTTAGTCTTGCTGGGGCGCCTTTCCGTTGAGCCCGAACCTAAAGAGCGTAATAATAGGGAGTCGCGGCAAGACCGCACTGAGCGGAACGGCAAGCAAAAAAGTTCTCACCCGCTGTCTTCATATTGCCGATTTTTTACCGCATTTGGGCGCACTCGGGGGGTTAGATGCGCCTATCAGCTTTCCTGAGACATTGCCGCTTGCTAAGCGTCGCTGCTCTGGGAGCGATGCTCGCTTGTCCTGCGAACTCCCAGGCCGGCTCCGAGTCCCAAACTCAAAGCACCGCCACACCCAGCTCCGAGTCCCAAACTCAAAGCACCGCCGCACCGGGCGCCGAGACCGAGTCCAAGTCACCGGGTACGTCTACTAACTCCAATCCGACGGTCCCGGAGGCTAATCAAGCGTCCAAAACCACCCAGCCACGCAAGGCAGTGGTTCCCGATATTCTAATCGTAGTTAGCAAGCCAACGCAGACCATGACCGTCACAGTCGATGGTCACGCGCGCTACCGATGGCGCGTTTCGACCGGGGCGACTCATTACTCGACCCCAGACGGTTCCTACACTCCGTTTCGTATGGAGCTAATGCATTATTCGCGGGAGTGGGACAACGCGGGTATGCCACACGCGATCTTTTTCACGCAACGGGGACACAGCATTCATGGTTCGGACCACCCTGGCCTTGGCACCGCAGTATCTCATGGGTGCGTTCGTCTCACACTTTCAAACGCAGCCACTCTCTATCAACTCGTCAAGTCGGTAGGCATGGCGAATACAAAGGTTGTCGTCAGTGGACGTGATCCTCCCGGATACAGGGTTCCAACGATGCCGCCGAGACAGCCAATTGGGCTTTTTGGCGGATTCTTTCGTTTTTAATGGCGAACCGCGGCTGGCCGTAAACTTAGAAGCCCCGACAGTGCGCATGCGTGTCGGGGACTTCCCCGTAACAATTTCCTTGAACTTTCGAGGCTTCGAGCCGCCGCGCTTCCCTTTGTCGCTAAACGGCCACGGTTTCTGCACTACATCGTCAAAGGTTCTCCGCCAGTCCGCATCGCCTAGCGGGGGGCGCCTCCCGAAATTTCGCCCCAAGACGACGAACAGGCTAAAGGCGTGTCAGCGCCACGCCTTCTTGCTATACTGGAAATTTAGAAGCCCGACAGTGCCAGCGCATGGTCGGGCTTCTTAGATTTTTCAGTGGCCTGTGACGACTCCTCGGCGGACGTGGCGTTGGGCGGATGTAGTCGCGCAGCGACCGAGTGCTTCATTCCAGCGCATCCCCGCGCCGCATGAATGGCGGACTTGAGTGATCATGCCGTCCGCCTGATGAAGCGGCGCGACCGGCATGGCCTGCACCGATGTTGCGAGGCCAAAGCAAAGACAACAGCCATCAGCCTGACATTTCCTTTTCTCCAATTTGTGACTTGATCTCACTCGGTGTTTCCTGGCTCGGGCGCAGCCCGATCAGCAGGTTTAGATTCTTTGCAAAGGCGTTTGACGTCGGCTTCGGCCTGAGCCGATTTTTTTTATAGACGTCTTTACCGACCTTGGTAATGCCCTTGTCCGTCCCTGTCGGCTCTATGTCGACGACGACGCACTTCCCGTCGGATGCGCGAACAATCCACCAATTTGCTAAAGCCGGATCAGCAATGGCGACAGAAAAAACGGCTATCAATAAGAGCCTGTGTGCCATGAGTCCTATCTCAAGGCTCTAAGAGCCATTCGCCGGATAATCGCCGTACTCTCCAGCTCCCGATGGATAGTCTCCATCTGCCGGCGGATAGTCGCCGTAGTCGCCCTCTGCGGATGGGTAGTTTCCGCTGGCGGCAGGCGGGGGTGCCTGATTGCCGTAGACGGGCGGAGAATAGACATAGCCGGGCGCGGGCGGTTGGTAGCCATAAACTGGCGGCGGATAAGCGTACGGGGCGGAAGGCGGATAGTAGCCGTACGCCGGTGGGTAGTAGCCGTAGGGTGCAGGATAGCCATAACGCCGGTATTGGCGCTGCCAATAGCCGACTTTCTCGACCGGCGTTGCAATGATGTGGGGGTCATTGGGGTCGCGCAGACCTAATGAGGTCGCCCCGGCGGGCGCGAGGGCAACGCAGCCAGCACCTACGATGATGGCACTGATCAGTAGACGACGCATGTCTCACCTTCTTAGAGGATTTCGAGGGCTCGAGTTTAACCCGCGGCGGACGCCATAGGTTGCGCCCGTTCAAGGGATGGTGAAGGCATTGTGTGGCTTCGAAGTCCACAACTGACCCAAAGCGCACGACTCAGAAAAAGCCGCGCGGCGAGCTCGAGCACGCCGGAACCTAAAGCGCCGCGCAGCTCTATCTTATCGTCGCGCTGCCTGCGAATCGGTGGTACCGGCGCACCTGACCAATCCGGGGCCAACGGCTGGGGCGCCTTTGTGCGATGCAATAATTCCTCCTTACGTATTGTGCAGTGCACCATAGCACCTTATATGACCTCGTATAGGCAACACTTCCGCACCCGGCGGGTCCCCGAGAGGTAATCAGATGTCTGACGTTCAAAGGTTTAATAATGAGGTTCAGAGAGCGGGCAAGGACGGCTTCGATGCCGTTGTCAGCTCCTTTGGTGAGGCGAACAAGGGGTTCCAGGCAATTGCCGCGGAGATCACCGCTTATTCGAAGAAGTCGTTCGAGGACGGCACGCGTGCTTTCGAACAGCTGCTTGGTGCAAAGTCGTTCGAGCAGGTGATCGAGATCCAGTCTCAGTACGCCAGAATGGCTTATGAAGCCTATGTTGCTGAGTTGTCGAAGCTCGGTGACATGTATGCCGGCCTGACGCGCAACGCCTACAAGCCGGTCGAGCAAGCCGCTGCCAAGGCTGGGGCACCTAATCGACTTCGAAGCGCCTAGTGTTCGACGAAAGACCTGAGGTCAGCCTCGGGTCTTTTTATTTCCTGTCTGAATTGCTCGGGCTAGTCGGCTTTTTCCGACCCCCGGCTTGCTCTGCCTCGCCGCAGTTGGTGATGATTTTCGCGCCCTGCTCCGCGACTCACCTCAATAATCCATTCGCATTGGGAGACGCGGACTGGTTTATCGCCGGCGATCGTGCCGCGACCAGCTTAGCAAAATGAAGGAAGGCCGATCCATGACCCAGCACAGCCTCAGCCCCAAGTTGGAACGTGACCGGTCCAGCCAAGACACGCGTCTAGTTGAGCAGGCAGCATGGGCCTCTTGGTACAGATCACCTATTTGGAAATCGATTAGAAGGCACAGGCTCACCGAAGAGCCGCAGTGCCGAGAATGTGTGATTGAGGGTCGGACCGTAGCCGCGAGCCACGTTGATCACGTCGAGCCTCACCGGGGTGACTGGTCGCTCTTCATGCAATACGAGAACACCCAAAGCCTATGTGTTCGTCACCACAACGCTCATAGGTATCCAGATAGATTGGCGAAGCGGTCTAGGCTCCAGGACCGTTGAGTGGCAGACAATCGCCCCTGCATTCATCGAGAATGCGTTTATGCAACCCTTATGCAAAGTCAGGAAGTCTGCTTATGGCACAAGGCAGACGAAATCCCAGGCCGCTCCGATGTCAGCTTCTTACCCAAAGCTGACTTTCGGACCGAACAATCTGTCGACCTCAATTCCGAGATAACGGATTGAGTTAGTCGGTTGGCGCAATCTCAGCCGACGCGCTTACAGTTTCGCCATCTCTATCGTGATCCGGTCGACTCCAAGGCACCGCCGTCAATGGGCTGCGTCTTAACCTTGTGAATGATGACATCTGACTGCGTGTTCGAGACAGTCTGTGCTGTAGCGGCTGCCTTTAGATTGCGCGGATTTGCCGATTGCGTTGAGATAGCGCTCGCCTCACCGGCGGCCACTTCCGCTCCTCCGGCAGCTCCGCGTGTAGCGCCCCACCACATTATCGCTGCAAGAGTCAAGCTAGCTAGAACCAAGAGAAATGAGCACATGACAGCGACGGTGCTGATGCTCGGTTTCGAGACTCGTGAGGGTAACGTCTGTCTGGTCGCGGGCTGATTCAAAGCGGCACCCATGGAGTGCGAAAGTTGAATTGGCGGCTTCGCCACTCCAACGCCATTTGCATAGAACTTCGCGCACGACTTAATCAGCTCCAGCCCCCGCGCCGTTGGTTGCAACAACGGTTCTTTTTTCGTTGTTATGGGTACTTGAGCGGTACTTTGGTCCACGCGCGTGGGGACCACACCAGGGAGACGAGAATTGGTCTGAGCGTTGCACTGACTCATGCCACTCTCCTAACACCGACATGAAGCGATGTAGAGAAGCTCCGGCCCAAACAGAGCCAGGAGATCTTCCGTACTCGAATGACGCGGTGACGCTTACTAGGACGAGATTAGCGACGCCCTCGGAGGCATCCAGGGACATCAGGTCTGTCCGGTCCCTATTTTTGCGGATGTGGAACGGTAGTGCAAGTTGCAATCGACACGCTTGTTGAGCGTTGCAACGGAGGCGGCTCCGTGGCTACACCTAGCAGAGGCTCATGACGATATGAAATCAAGATACTAGACGTGCGGCGCACCAGGTTCATCTTGCAGTGCCGAAAAGGGACTCCGAGCTGGTCAAATTGGGGCTGCCGCTCTCCTCTGGGCCGATCGGCCTTCGGTATTTTGCCGGGCCATGCCGATTTCCTGACGGCGCTCTCCGTATCCGTGGTGAGCTGGCGTGATCAGGCTGGGGCAGAGCATCACCTGGCCGTGCGGGGCGGCATGCTTGAAGTGCGCGGCGGCGAGGCGATCACGGTCGCGACGCGGGAGGCCATCGCCAGTGACGATCTGCACCATCTTACAGGCAAAGTCGAGCGGATTGCGCTTGGCAAGGGCTCAGCGCGCGAAGGTGCGGTGTTTGCTGCGAATTCCCGCAGCATCGAGTTCTGCCCCCAGGCCAGCATGCGACCCCTAAGGCGATCAGGGCGATGCCGGTCACGCGCGCGACCGGTACGGCGACGCCGGTAAGTTCCTGACCGAACAACAACCGCCCAACGAGCGACGGGACAAATAGTAGCCATGCCTATTCACGGGCACACTCAAGAAGTTTGTCGTGGTTCTCGAACCAGAAAAGCTGACCGATGAAGCGCGGAAGCGGCTGCATGAGGAGGAAGGAAGCGCTCTCGCGTGACGCGCATGGAAACGGGCGGCCCTCGCGAGCCGCCCGCAGCAAAGGCCGTTCTGCTAATTGCTCGGACCCTTGGCCGCCGCTTCCGCCTCGGCCATATGCTTCTGCATCTCCGCCTTGATGGCGTCGAGATTGAAGCTCGCGCCCCGCTGCATCGGCGGGTAGTCAAGGAAGGTCTGGATTTCCTTGGCCATGAGCTGCTGAACGAACACGAAGCGCCAGAACTGGTATTTGAACCAATCGAAGTACTGCTGCGCGCCGTCCTTCGTTCCGTTGTTCGGCCAGCCTGTGCGCTCGAACGGATCGAGCCGCAGGTTGGTGATATAGGGAACGTCCGGGTGCGTCTTTTCGCCTAGCCAGCCGCCGGGCTGGTCGATGAACCGGTACTTGTAGTCGTCGATGCGCACCGCGCCGACCGTGCTTTCGCCGAGGTAAAAGATCTCGTGGCGCACTGACGGCCCCTTGCCGGTGATGGCGGCCAACTGGTTGTATCCATCCAGGTGGTTCTTGTAGGTCCGGTCGCCGATCGTCTTGCCCTTCAGCAGTTCTTCGGTGATGTTCGGATTGCCGGCGATAGCCGTGAATGTCGGCAACCAGTCAAGGCCCGAGAAGATGCCGTTCTGCACGGAGTCCGCCGGCACATGGCCGGGCCAGCGAAGCAGCGCCGGCACGCGGAAGCCGCCCTCGAGCACGGTTCCCTTCGACTGTGCGAACGGCGTCTGACCGCCGTCGGGCCAGGTGAAGACTTCGGTGCCGTTGTCAGTGGTGAAGACGACGATGGTGTTGTCGTCCACGCCCATGTCTGCGAGCTTCTTCATGACCAGCCCGACATCGTCGTCGAGCTGCGCCATGCCGGCTTCCTCTTCCGACCAGCCGTTCTCCGAATTGCGCAACGCCTCGTACTTCGGAGAGAGGTGGGTGACGATGTGCATGCGCGTCGGGTTGAGCCAGACGAAGAACGGCTTGCCGTCCTTTTTCGCCCTGTCCATGAAATCGATGGCGAAATCGCGGATCTCGTCGTCCACCGTTTCCATGCGCTTGGGATAGAGGGGACCCGCGTCCTCGATCTTCTGCTTGCCGATCTTGCCCCAGCGCGGTTGCTCGGTCGGGTCGTCGACGTCGGTTGCCCAGCTGTGAATCATGTTGCGCGGGCCGACGACGTTCAACAGGCTCTGCGGATAGTTGGGATGCGCCGGGTCTTCCATCGCATCGAGGTGATAGAGGTAGCCGAAGAACTCGTCGAAGCCGTGGACGGTAGGCAGGAATTCGTTCTTGTCACCAAGGTGGTTCTTGCCGAACTGGCCGGTGGCGTAGCCCATCGATTTCAGCACCGTGGCAAGGGTCACCGCCTCGGCCGGCAAGCCGATCGACGCGCCGGCCTGGCCGACCGTGGTCATGCCGGTGCGGATCGGCAGCTCCCCGGTGATGAAGTTCGCGCGACCTGCGGTGCAGCTTGCCTCGGCATAATAGTCCGTGAACAGCATGCCTTCCTTGGCGACCTTGTCCAGGTTGGGCGTCTTGCCGGCCATCATGCCGCGATGGTAGGCGCCGATGTTCCACATGCCAATGTCGTCGCCCATGATGACGACAATGTTCGGCTGTTTGTCCTGCGCGACAGCGCTCGATGGCGCCAGCGCCGACGCCAGCCCGACGCCGACGCTTAAGCCTATCGCCGCAGACTTCAATATTCGACTGAACCTCATGCCGTTCCCTCCTGGTGAAAGCTCACAGCTAGTGAACCTGATATCGAAAGCAGCCTACCATCCGCCTAGTTTTCGCAGCGCCCAAACTTGGGTAATACGAGCGGCGTTGCGCCGCAGGGCACTGTCACGTTAATTTGCAGGCCAAATGAGCGCCCGCATCCACGCTATCGTGCGCAGATCGCAGGGCCACGTCCAGTCGGTCATCGAGATCGGGGGGCTAAAGGTCAATCTCGATGCCAAGACGGTGGACGTCAACGGTCACCGCGTGCATCTGACCACCAAGGAATATCAGATCTTCGAACTTCTCTCGCTGCGCAAGGGTGCCACGCTGACCAAGGAGACGTTCCTCAATCACCTCTATGGCGGCATGGACGAGCCCGAGGTGAAGATCATCGATGTCTTCATCTGCAAGCTGCGCAAGAAGCTCGCGACCGCCACCGGCGGCAAGCATTATATTGAGACCGTCTGGGGACGCGGTTACGTGTTGCACAACTCCGAAGACGCATCCCGGCAGTTCGTCAGCATCCCCGTGTCGACCCAGCCCTTGAGATAAGAGGCAGCGCGGAGCTCGGCGTCGTCGGTGCCGGCAAAGGTCGCCACCATCTCGCAGAGCGCGCCGAAGGCGACGTCCTTGGTGGCCTCGTCCCACATCATGGCCTCCTCGGGCGCCAGGGGCCGGAAACGCGCCATGAAGTCTTGCCGCCAGACGATAACAGCTTCGCGCTCTTCGAGGCGCTTGGGCTTCGGGGGATGATCTTCTCCATGCAGCGCTGACCAGAGGTCGGCGACATTGGTCGTGAAGGTCAGGCGGATCGCGGTGGGATGGGGCTCGAAAACGAGACGAGGCCAATCCTGCGGTGCGATAGCGGCAAGACGCTCCAAGCTCAAAGGCTTGGCGTCTGGCCCGTCAAAGGCATCACCAAGCGCCTTCTCCAGCTCGGCGATTTCGGCAAGCTCGGGGTGCTCGGCGTGATTGTAGGCGTCGCGTAGGAACCGAGGCATATGGCGCCCGAAATCCCGCGCGCTCCGCCGGTCGGAGGGATGTGCGTCGATATAGGCGCGGGCAAGCTTGGCGAAGCCCGCGTCGCCGAGATACGCATGTAGCTGCTCGTAGTCCTCGGTCAACACCTCGATGAGGCGGAGGACGTAGGCGTTGCGGTAGACGCCAAACAGGACGTCGCAGCTCTCCTTAGCGCTGCCCTTGATCTCACCCAGAATCTTATCGTCGCCGGCAAGCACGCCGCGTTGGAAGCTTTCCTGCACCGCCTTGAGGCCCGTCATGCCGCCGCTTCCATCCGCTCGGCCCCGAGCACCTCGGCGGCGATCCCCCTGGCGTGATTGAGCTCGTCCACGAGCTCGGCCAGAGGCGGGATGTTGTCGTCGCGTTCGATCATGGTCGAGACCGGACCGAAATGGGCGACGGTGGCGCGATAGAGGTCCCACACCTCGGGGCAGACCGGATGGTCGTGGGTATCGATGATGTGGCTCTCCTCATGGCTGTGACCGGCCACATGGAACTGCACCACGCGGTCGCGCGGGACCCCGCGCAAGAAGGCGCCCGCGTCGAAACCGTGATTGAAGGCGCTTACATAGACGTTGTTGACATCGAACAGGAGCCAGCAATCGGCGCGGGTGGCGACCTCGCTCACGAACTCCCATTCGGTCATCTCCGACTGGCCGAAGGTGACATAGCTCGACACGTTCTCCAGGGTCAGACGACGGCCGAGGAAATCTTGCACCTGGGTGACGCGCTGCACCACATGGTTGAGCGCCTCCTTGGTGTAGGGGATGGGCAAGAGGTCGTGCATGTTCACGCCGTGCACGCCGGTCCAGCAGAGATGGTCGGAGATCCACCTTGGATTCGCGCGCTCGGCTAGCGTCTTCAAGCGCTGCAGGTACTCCAAGTCGAGAGGTGCCGTAGAGGCGATGGACAGCGACACGCCGTGCATCACGATGGGATAGCGCTCGCGGATCTGGTCGAGCATGCGCAGGGGCTGGCCGCCCCGGATCATATAGTTCTCCGAGATCACCTCGAACCAATCGACCTTGGGCGTGCTGTCGAGGATCTCGCGATAGTGCTGCGGCCGGAGGCCTAGGCCAAATCCGAGGAAGGGCGGCTTCGTCGTGCTCATCGGTTCAGCTCCAAAAGGCTTTGGACGGAGAGCCGGCCGCAACCAGCGGCCGGCTTTGCGACTTAGCTCTTCACGAACTGACCGTTTTGGCCGTTGCAATCCTCCTCGGTCATGCTGAGAAAGCCCTGGCCTTTGCACGAGTTCTTGCCCTTGCAGTCGTTTTTGGCGCTCTTGCAAGCGCCCTGGCCCTTACAGCCATTGACGCCGAAGCACTGGCCCTTGACAGTGTCGGCGGAGGCAGCGGCGATAAGAGTTGCACCCGAGATGATCAGGGCGGCGGCGGTCATGGCGATCGTGGCGCCGGACTTCTGCGTGAGCTTCATCTTTCTCTCCTGTGAATTGTTGAAGCATGTGTGGCGCATGGCCACTAAGACCAGCTATAGCCGTGACCCGCCTCGGCCTCGCGTCACTTCTATTCACGCTTGCGTCAGCTATTCGCGCCTGCGTCAGTCCGGCCTCACTCGGCTTCACGAGAGCGTCAAGGTCGGAGCGAGTAGGCAGGCATCTCTCATTAAGACACGAGGCTATATGCCCCGCATCCAATCGTCCGCCACTGACCCAAAGCGGGCGAGCATGCGCCGTGTGTAGTCGTAGTGGGCACGCTGCTCCGTAAGCTTCTTGGTAAAGTGACCACCTGGAGAACTCGTGGTGGCGCGTATCGCCGGCAAGCTCTCGGTGAAGTGACTGCATGTGAATACGCCGGGAACACGCGCGATGTTACGGTGGAGGAGTAAACAGGCCGAATGAGTATCAGCCGTGCGCGGGCTTTCTGACAGCACCAGCTTTGCTCTACCGAAGCTCTGCATTTCCGTACCGAGCTGATTCAAACACCGGAGAGAGTCGATGACATCCAGGCGGATGCTTCTGGCAAGCATGACCATGGTTGTGACCACCTTTTGGGCGGTGATTTCATTCGCCGCCGACCGCATCCCATTTGATCAAAAAGCCTTTGAAGCAGCACAAGCGGCCGGTAAGTCTATTCTGGTGGACGTCTCAGCACCCTGGTGTCCCACATGTCGCGCGCAAAAGCCCATAATTGAGAAGCTGTCAGTGCTTCCGGAGTACAAGGATCTGACGATTTTCGACGTGGATTTCGATACTCGGAAGGACGTGCTGCGTAGTCTGAAGGTTCAGCAGCAGAGCACATTGATCGTGTTCAAGGGCGCCAGGGAGGTAGACCGTTCCGTTGGGAGCACTGACCCCAACGCGATCAGCGATCTCCTGAAGAAGGCAATCTGAGCGTTCTCCATGGGCGTTGGTGTCACCGGTCTCGGCTTTATCGCAGGCCTCCTAACAGTGCTCTCGCCATGCGTGTTGCCGCTTCTTCCAATCGTCTTTGGAGCCGCTGCTTCTGAGCATCGACTGGGGCCAGTTGCACTCGCGGCGGGCGTCGCGATCTCCTTCGTGGCGATCGGACTTTTCATCGCGACGATTGGGTTTTCGATTGGACTCGATGCGGGTCTGCTCCGATCGGCCGCAGCGATTCTCCTAGTCCTGATTGGCTTTGTTCTCGTTATGCCGCCGCTTCAGCAGCGGGTAGCGGTTGCAGCGGGTCCGGTGAGCAATTGGGCGGAACAACAATTCGGAGGCTTTTCTATACCTGGGATTATGGGACAATTCTGCGTTGGCTTATTGCTTGGCGCAGTGTGGAGCCCCTGCGTTGGCCCCACGCTCGGCGCGGCTTCGGTGCTGGCCGCACAAGGAAAGGACCTTGGCCAGGTGGTCCTGTCGATGCTGGTGTTCGGTATCGGCGCGGCCCTTCCGCTCCTCGCTCTGGGACTATTGTCGCGGGAGGTTTTGATGCGATGGCGCAATCAGCTGCACGCGGCAGGGACCGGTACAAAGACGGCCCTCGGTATAGTTCTGATAGTGACCGGCGTTTCGATTGTGAGCGGTTTCGACAAGACGTTGGAAGAAAAGCTCGTTGCGGCGTCTCCGGCGTGGCTGACGGAGCTAACGACACGTTTTTGAGAACGTGACGCGGACTTCGCGGGGCACATTCGACGGCTCCCGATTCTTTACAAGCTAACCCAGCCTTACAAAAATCGAAGAATCATATCCGATCTGCCAAGTCTGCGGTTCGGGTCGTCGCTCAGTCGGTCGAGCGCGGTGTTCGGCCCCGGGGGCTGTTTATGTTCCGTCCCTTTGCGAGATTTGCGGCGCGAAAGACCAGTTCGCCCTTCCTAATGGCTGGTCCCCAATAAGAGGAACCTTAGTACCCCTCACAAAGGCTACTGCGCCCGCGACGGCCGCAGTTTGCCCAAGCCACGCAAAAAAATTTCCTAGGCGGGGCGATGAACCTCTCACCTGATAACCTCCATCCGAACGTTGGCTGCAGTGCCCATCCCGATGGCCCGAGCAGCACCGCTGCTAAGATCAATCGAGCGACCCTTCACAAACGGACCGCGATCATTGATCCGCACTATTACCGACCGGCCGTTGTGTGTGTTAGTAACTCGAACCCGCGTCCCAAACGGAAGCGTCCGGTGCGCGGCGGTCATGGCACCAGGGTTAAACCTCTCCCCGGACGCGGTTCGTCGTCCCGCGAGTTCTTTACCATAGTAACTCGCGACCTGCGCCTGGGCGGCGCTCTCTAGACACGTGAGCGCACATAGTGCCAACACAATCGTCCTCATTCCAATCTCCTTCGACAGATTCTCATTGAGACTGGACAGACACGATGACGTTGTTGGCAATGCGTTCATGGTGTGACAGAAAGAGACATTTCTTTAGCTATTACATGGTCTTAATGGATCGCCGCCCCCAGGATGGTGCGGATAGTTCCGCCGCTATTTGGAGAATCCAATGAGCGATCAGACAAAGCTTGAAGCAAGGCTTCTCAGCGCCGCTGAGCTGGAAGTTGTGAACGCAACACGCCCTCCGGCAATCGAGCAGGCTTCCTCTGAACAATTGAACGCTCTGGCTGAACGACTGAGGCGAGCCAGGGATAAAGCCAGGGATATTGGTGCCCGACAGAAATGCGAAATTCGTGGAAAGGCCGACCCAAGGGGAACCAAGTCCTGTCGAGACAACACCGGCACGCTTGCAAAGGCCCAACTGCTGGCGGAGGCTATTGAGCGCGTTGAGGAGGAGCTGCGTCGAAGGGAAAAATTGACAACAGCAACACTAACGCAGGCCGACCTGTCCCGACGCGCGCTTGAACTTAAATTGAGCCATCCAACCCCCCCTCATCCGGGTTCGGGCCGCTCAGCATCCGAAGGGATGAAACCCAAAGAGAGGCAAAAGCCACTCAGGGTTGGTGCATCGAAGGGAGAGGTCGGCCGCATATCAGAACAAGGCAAGGTTGCTCAGGCGCGCAAAGACAGCGGTGATCGCTGACCGCGTTTGTTAGCCGTCAGGTCCGACGTCGAAACCCGTATGGCGGTGAGGTGGAATTTTTTGTGGGATCCTATAACGCTCAGTGGCTCGTGGGCACGAAGGTGAATGAAGACGGATCCATAGATGTATTCTTTTTGCAAGCAGGAGACGCGCCTGCACTCCTTCCTCGGAAGCTTCGGACTTATTTCCAGAAAGATTCGGGGTTCGTGGAGTCGCTTGGCGCCGGTGGCTGGGTCGGGGCCACGCTTCAAACAGCGAATCAATTCAGCTTAATGGAAAGGTTTAGTTTGGCACTGAATGAGGTGGGGAACCCTCCACACCATGGTTGTGACTCCACCGTAGAGCCCCAAAAGCCTACCAGCCGTGAGGTGGATACCTGTCCTTTCCGAAAATCATATCCGGACGTATTGGTGGTGCAGTCCAGCCAGGATCGGAATGGCGACAATGGCGCCAGAGCGTTGGACTGCTCGACAAAAAAGGCGCATCTTTCTGTAATGCCAAGTGCGTGCGTGCTTGATTGTAATACGCCGCATAAGCGGAAAGGAAATCATGTTCTCATCCAGGGACAAGGCAACTGTTATCGCTAAGGGACTAAAGATAGTGGGGAGCGTCACGGCCGACGGCTTGGTTGAGGTCAACGGCCGCATCGAAGGTGAACTGCACGGAACTTCGCTTGTGATTGCCCGCGGTGCTCACGTTGTCGGAACGATCGCCGCCCAACGGGTAGTCGTCGATGGGACCGTCGAAGGTCCCATTCAAGGCGGAGAGGTGATTCTGAAATCGAAGGCGCACGTTGTCGGCGATATTCAACACCAATCTCTCTCGATTGAGAACGGCGCCTATTTTGAGGGCCGTTCGATGCAAGCTCGAGGAGCGAATGGGCAGGAGCCCGAACGAGTGGGCAAAAAGCCTATCGGGCCGAAGAGTCGCGAGATGCTTTCCGCTGCTGAGTGAGCGGCTCGATCTCGGATTGTTGGACGACTTCGCCGCCCACATGCGCTTCGCGTAGCGCGCCGCGACTGAATGTTGTGCGAACTAGGCGCTGCGGCCCACTCGGTCGAGCGCCTCCGAAGTGACATGACGCAGCCTGCTTCATCGACGCTGCCTTGCGCGTCGAAAGCATCGCTGGCAACCTGTTCAATAAGCTCGTGATAGGCTTCCGCTCAACAGAGACACCCGAGGGCTGCTGATCGCCGGCCGGCATTTGTATTTTCGGCTCCGTGACAGTTGGCCGGATGGCCGATGGTTATGTATCGATGCCTCTCGCTATGCCGATGCTTGCTTGCCGCAAATAATATCCCAGGCAACATTGATCTGCTTGAGCCTGAGTCCGCGGACGCGACGCTCCTCCTCCCGACGCGCCAAGTCGGGGTGCCAAGTCTGGCGAAGTGTTCTGACCGTCTTCTTGAGAATGTCATGCGCCGTTTCAGAACTTGCGCCGAGCACTTGCAGAGCCTCGTTTCGATTTGAGGGCAGCCATTCAGCGTCCGGCACCCGTCCAGGCGTCGGAGACCGAGGCACGACCGACTCGGGCGTGAAGCTCGGCTGGGCCGCGTCAGGCCGGCCCGCTGCGACTTCAGCTCCGATTGGCCCTAGCCGGCGAGCCGAAGCGAAGAGCAATGCTAGAAGAAGTGCAATCGCGAGTGCAAATTCGAGTTGACGGGACAAAAGGCTATGGGTTTCCACCGATGTCATCGGAACTCGGTCGAGGCTTGAGTCGGCGGTCGGAGCGCTTCCTCTAGGAAGCGGAGCTACCCGCTTTTTCGGTAGCGACGCTGTCGAACCTCCACCGAAAATGTTTCTACCGGCCTTTGGTGGATTACCGGCGACGTCCATAGGCGCGGTCTTGGCGCTCGGAGCCGCGGCCGAGGGCGGCGGAGTTCCGTCCGCCACATCCGAGGCAACGCGCTCCGCTGAAGGGTTTCTGCCGGCGGCCTGGCGCTGAGAAGCAGCACCCTCGGAAATTGCGGCAGGATTCGTAGCCTCCGGTATGGATATAAGTCGGGCAAAGGGCCCGAGGAAGGGAGCAAAGCCAGCCGGCATGTCAACCACAGTTTCCTGGGCACTGAGCGAGGGCCTCGGGCACGGCCAGCCATATGACCGACGAGCATATGCGTAAGGCCCATATGCGAAGGGCGGTCTCATGTCGCACGGTGCGGGTGATCCGCCATTCCACCAGGGGCCCATTCTCAAATGCAACCGTCCATTGCTGACCGAGGCGCGGCCTGGACCCAACTTCGTAAAGGCGTCGACCACCGTCAGCCATGACACCCTTGCGCCGTTGCAGTCGAGTTCAAACCGATGCACCATCCAGTTTCGGCAGAGCGCTGGCCTGTTCGGCGAGCAAGTGGTGAACCGTTGATGCTCTGGATCTCCAAAAATTCGGTAGGATTGCGGGGGTGCCGGATTGAGGACGACCTTTCCTCCGCTGGACTGACAAGAAAATGGCATGACGAGGCGCTCTTCAGCGAATGTCGTGCCACCCCAGAGCGTCGAAACGACGATGCCGCAGAGGGGGATGTAGCGGGTCAGGATCTCATGCATGTGGCCCTCCGCAGGTTCAGCCCATCAGTGCCGTAATGGACTAAACGATGAACTATCGGCGAGACCTTGGCGCCTTTGTGACGCCGGTGTGCGGCAAGTTGCGAGCGGGCATCATCCGCTCTCCCTCTCACCCAGGACCGTGGCTAACCAGCTCGCGCCAGCTCGGAGCGCGCTCTTGGCCGGCCTAAAGCCAGCTGTGAGGGTGACGCGAAGCGGCCGACCCGACGAAGAAATAATTCCCCAACGTCGCCTAAAATTTCTTTAAAATTCGTTTCTTCCGGTGCGGGCGCGGTTGGATTAGGTCTGCTTTTGGCACTAAGCGAACGATGCGCCTCGATGTGGTGAGGTCCGCTAGTGACCCAAAGCGAACGGGCGTCAAGGATCTCGTCTCACGAAATTGTGGTCTGCCGAGGTTCTTCGTCAGTGGCCTTCCTCAATCGATCAATTCAAGGAAATAGATTGTCGGGGTGTCCACAACCCCAGCCTTTATCATCGCCTCCTTGAGATCGGCCGATGCAGCGAAGTCCTTAGCCATCTTCGTGTCCGTGGTATCGAAGACGATCACAATCTCGCTCTTGTCACTGTCGGCGGAGTGGTAAACTCGTGGATTGATAAGGCCCGCCGCCCTCTGCATTTCGACATGCCCATCGAAGATGGGTCGCCACTGGCCGTAGTCCCTCACCTTGTGACGGACAATCATCATTCCCATGGCATCCTCCCTCTTGCTTCCCGCTAATTTTATAATCAATGGCAGCCTGTGGAAATGGCACGAAGCCGCCAACTCGGCGCTGCGTTGCTGCCCGGTTGGACTAGGCCCAGCAGACCGGAGGGAATGATGACTACGGTGGTGGTGTTGGGCGGCACGGGATTTGTCGGCCGGCAACTCGTGCACCGCCTAGCAGCCGAGGGGGCGGTTGTGCGCGTCGCGGTCCGGTATCCAGAGGGGGCGCGAAGCGCCTTACCCGTGGCAGACCGAGATCAGGTCACGTTCGTCCGCGCCGATGTGCGCGACCAAGCATCGGTCGCCGCCGCAATTGCCGGGGCCGACGCCGTCGTTAATGCGGTCTCGGCCTATGTCGAGAAGGGTGGCGTGACCTTCGAGGCCGTGCACGTGCAAGGCGCCGAGATTTTGGCGCGGAAGGCGGTCGAGTTCGGCGTCGCTCGCCTCGTGCTCATCTCCGGCATCGGCGCCGATCCCCAGTCGCGGTCTCCTTACATCCGTTCGCGGGGGCGCGGCGAACTCAAAGTCCAACAGGCGTTTCCGGACGCCACCATTGTCCGCCCGAGCGCCATGTTCGGTCCGGGCGACGCGCTGTTCGGCACGCTCGCCCACCTCGCCCGGCTACTGCCGGTGCTGCCGCTGATCGGCGGCGGTCGAACGCGTCTGCAGCCAGTCTATGTGGAAGACGTGGCGGAGGCCGTGGCCCGCATACTTGCCGACCCCGGAACCGTCGGCCGGACCTACGAGCTTGCCGGCCCTTGGGTGTACACGCTGCGCGAGCTGGTCAGCTTCACGTTGCGCGTCATTGGCAAGCGGCGGCTGCTCATGCCGGTGCCGTTTGCAGTGGCCGAGATCCAGGCGCGGCTGTTCGAGTTCCTGCCAAACCCTCCGCTCACCACCGGCCAGGTTGATCTTCTCAAGGCGGATAGCGTGGCGAGCGGAACCGTGCCGGGTTTCCCGGAACTCAATCTCCTGCCCAAAGCCGTCGAGGAGGTTGTACCGACCTATATCGGCCGGTCGCCGTCCGGAGTATAGTGTCGTCGAGACCCTCTGCGGTCTACCGACCATCGCAAATGCATATTTGTGCATATAGGCGTGTGCGCCGGTCCGCTGCGACAACATCAGGCGCAAAGACGACCAAGCTCGCACGCGAGGACCTGGTCGATGCCGGTGACCGATGCTTCGTTGCCTCACTGCTCAACATTGAGAGGAAGGCCAAGAATGTCGTGGCAATTCACTGTCGGACTTAGAGTCAGAGGTAAGGCGGACCGAATTGTCGTTGACGCTGAAGACGCGCTCATTGCCGCGTTAAAGGTCAAAGCTGAGCGGCCCGAGGTCACGATCATCTATGTGCGGCGGTTGAACCGACGCGGCGACACGCGTCACCCTCCTCACACCCTCACCGCAGGCCGTTGAGCGTGAATGGTACACATAAGGATTCCACAACTCGGAGATCCCCTTTGGCCGGGCGAGCTGGTGGAAGGAGGCTCAATTGACCTACATCGTCAATGAAAGCTGTATCAAATGTAAATACATGGACTGTGTCGAGGTATGTCCCGTCGACTGCTTCTACGAGGGCGAGAACATGCTCGTCATCCACCCGGACGAATGCATCGATTGCGGTGTTTGCGAACCGGAGTGCCCGGTCGACGCGATCAAGCCGGACACCGAGCCCGGATTCGAAGAATGGCTCGACATCAATACCAAATATTCTCTGGTCTGGCCAAACATCACCATAAAACGTGAGCCACCGCCAGACGCAAAGGACTGGGAGGGCAAGCCTGACAAGGTCAACCTATTATCGCCGAACCCTGGCACAGGTGATTGAGGGCCTGGACAGCGTATCAGCGGCTGCGCGCGATAAATTGCTTATTAATTCTCCTTCCTGGCGCCATGTGAGCACGAGTTGAGGGAGTTGGACAGGTCGCAGACCCGGGGGGCGCTAGACGTTCGAGCGCGTGGCCAAACTGGTGAAGACGGACAGGGCAAGATCATGGAGGCTGGATCAACTGGCCCGGTCGATCTTTTTGACGGAGTTCGTGTCCGCGTTCTTCCTGGCGATGCGCTACTTCTTCAAGCCGAAGGTGACGTTGAATTATCCGTTCGAAAGAGGGTCAATCTCGCCCCGCTTTCGCGGCGAGCTTGCGCTGCGGCGCTATCCGCACGGGGAGGAGCGCTGCATCGCCTGCAAGCTGTGCGAGGCGATCTGCCCGGCCCAGGCCATCACCATCGAAGCGGGGCCGCGGCGCGACGACGGCACGCGGCGGACCACCCGCTTCGACATCGACATGATGAAATGCATCTACTGCGGCTTTTGCCAGGAGGCCTGCCCGGTCGACGCCATCGTCTTGGGACCAAACTTCGAGTTCGCGACCGAGACACCCGAGGAGCTCTACTACGACAAGGAACGCCTGCTCGCAAACGGCGACCGCTGGGAGGGGGCGATCGCGAGGAACATCTCGCTCGACGCGCCCTATCGGTGAGCCGTTTAAGCGGAGCGTCGCCATCTTCCGCCGTCAAGCGGGGGCATCAAGAGCGTGAGCTGGGTCACCTGGTGACGGCATAATCTCGAAAGTACCTTGTTAGGGTCTCGCCATCGGAGTGAAATGAAAGTTTGGGCATGACCGAAGAGCTGAGCGGACGGCGAATTGTGGTGCCGGAAACGCGCGAACTTGGTCAACTGGTCCACATGCTGGAAGAGCGTGGCGCTGAGGCGGTCCCCTGCCCGATGATCGCCATCCGCGATGCGCCTGATCCAACACCTGTAGAGGCGTGGCTGCGCCGCTTCGCGGGCGGAGCGTGTGACGATCTTGTGCTGATGACGGGTGAAGGTCTACGGCGCCTCCACGGATTTGCTGGACGCCTCGGCCTGGAACCCGCCTTCCTCAATGCGCTCGGCGCTACGCGCAAGATAACGCGCGGGCCGAAGCCAGTTAGGGCGCTTCGCGAGATCGGATTGGCGGCCGACGTGCCCGCAGACGAACCCACGACCGAAGGAGTGATCGCGGCGATGGGACGGCATGATCTCAGTGCGCGTCGCGTCGGCGTGCAGCTCTATCCCGATAATGCAAATGAACGGCTTCTGAAATTCCTCGAAAGTGCCGGGGCGGAGCCGGATCCGGTGCTTCCTTATATCTACGCCTCCGAATCGGACGATGCGCGTGTGATCGCTGTCATCGCCGAGATGGCTGCCGGCCGAATCGACGCGATCGCCTTTACAAGCGCCCCCCAGGTTCGCCGGTTCCGCGACGTCGCCCGCGCGTCCGGCCGAGAAGCGGAACTGCTTCAAGGCTTCGAACGCATCGCCGTTGCCGCTGTCGGCCCAATTGTTGCGGCAGAGCTCAAGGCGCTTGGGGCGCAGGTGAACATTATGCCTCGCGACAACACGTTTTTCATGAAGCCACTCGTCCGAGAGCTCACGATCGCCTTGATGAAGGACAAATAGTCCGCATTGAGGATCTTGCCGCCCTTCAATTGAAAGAGCTGCAGAGACGGCCAAAGTCCTGACGTCCCGCTCATCATCCTCGTTGGACGCTTGGAGAATGTCCGCTTCTGGCACTTAGCGGACAACCCGCCACGTCGCTATGACGTCCGCTAGTGACCCTTAGCGGACATAGAGGGGCCTCCCGGTCACCAAGGGACCATAAACTTACGACAATATTCGACGAGCTCCGTTTCTGGCACCTTCGGGGGGGTTAACGCCGACCGAAGTCGTCCTCACCATAGTTGGCCGATCACGCACGGTCGTTGGCTGTAGGAACACAGCCATAAGCGGGTCACTCGCTTATGCGTGGTACCGATGTGCTTGTGGGAGTCTAGGACGAGGAGCCTCTTTCTTTCGATCCAGACTAAGAGCGTAATCGCTCATGGAGACTACCATCTTCCAGTACGCAATTAGAGTGTCCAGTAACCTCTTCATTTGCGGTGACTCCTTTTGATGGGTGCGGATCATCCGTCTGATCAAACTCATCGCTGAATTGCTGATACCGAACGCCACAACACCGTCTGCAGTTCCTTCTTTTGCACAATCGATCCTCACTAGCGGAGAAGGCCGCTCAGGATCGCCCTGTGATCTTGACCGTGGGCCGCGCTGCGAAGGCGAGTTTTCTCGCTAGAGATTTTAGCCCCCCTTTCCCACTCGGATCATGACGAGCCGGTCGGTGCCGGATTCGGCGCCCCAAGCCTCACCCGAGCGGCCTGCCATTTGACGCACATTGGCACCATCGCGGTTACTCGGAAAGCTTTGGAAGGTCTCACTCGCCGGATCGAAACGCAAAATCGCGTTCGCGCCGAAATCACTCACCCACACTTTGTGTGTGCCATCGACATAGACGGCGTAAGCATGCGGCTGCTCGCCGGGAAGCTTGAAGACTTTCCAGCTCCCGCTTGCTGGATCGTACAGGCTTAGATTGCCGGCATTCCATTCGCTGACCCACAGCCGGCCCTTGGAATCGGACCAGACCCGCCGCGTGCCTGCGTTAGGCGTCTTTGGCTCAATCACCGTCGTCGCGCCGCTCTCAAGGTCAACCTTGCCGAGGAAGCTCCCTGCGAGCGAGACGTAATAGATATCCCCTGAAGGGGTCACTGTGATGCCGTAAGGACCTACGCCCTTGGGCGCGTCCCACACCATCATCTCTCCACTCGCCGGATCGAGACGGCCATAAATGCCGGCCTGACCGGTGAACCAGATGCGACCCTTTCCATCAAACGCTGAGGTGTTGAGGTTGGCATTGGCGCGGGATGCCGGCAGCGGCCAGGTCTTCACTTCTTTCGTTGAAGGATCGACCCGGACGATGGCGTTCAAGCCGCCATCGGTGACCCAGGGAGCGCCGTCAGGCCCAACGATCACACCGTGTGGCGCTGAGCCCTTGCCAAGCGCAATCCGCTCGACTTTGCCTGTCTTGGGATCGAGCCCTCCTAGTACACCGGTACCTTGGCCCGTGTACCAGACGGTGCCGTCAGGCGCAGGTGCCACGTCGTGCGGGTAATCCCCTTCCGGCACAGGGAAATAATTTACTTCCGCCGCCTGGGCCGAAACCGCGAGGAGGAACATGACGAGGAACATCAAGGAGGCAAGTCGCGCCATCAGAGGCAAGACCACGAGTCGCTGACCGAGGTGTTCTTCTCAAATACCGTCGGAAGGCTACAGGAGCGATTCTCCTTTACGACTTCGGGGCGGGCTCGCCTACGCACCCGGTTACCCCTTCGGGGCAGCTGCACTTCTTAGTGGTATCATCCCACTTCATATGGGCCTTCTCACAATCAGCCTGGTTGTCCGGGGGGCTGCTCCGCTGCGGGCCGCTGGCAAACGCAGTTCCGGTGAAGGCAACCGCAAGACCCAACGCAACGATCATCGAAACGAGACTTTTCATGCTTCGCCTCCTAATGGGCTTCTCTATAAAAACGCTCACTCGACATTTAACTTAAAGCAATCAAAAGAGTTCCACCGGAGGCTGATTGAGGCTGATCCACCGACCGTCGCAGTAGAAGAACACTGTCTTTCAGATCGGCGTCGACCAACAACAAGACTATAAGAGCTCTAGTTCGACACGCTTGTGAAGGCGTCCGGTAAGATTTCACGGCACCGTCCCCGCATAGCAATGACCGCAAATTGGCACTCAGCGGACTTGCTCGGCGTCGCTTGCGATGTCAGCTTTTGACCCAAAGCGGACCTCTTGACCTCAGTTTGAAGGGGGACACGTTCACCTGATCGTGACCACGGTTTAATTTGACGTGAGTTCGGCTGCGGAGTCAGTTTAGTGACTATACCGCCCCAGCCTATGACCAGTTTTCGGGCCGGCGATGTTGAAGCTGCGAGGGCGGTCTCAGTGCCGGGCGCCTTGGTACCGAAAGCGGTGCAGCCGCGCCCGTGATGAACATGGAAGCTCAAGCCAATGATGTACGACGTTTCTGGTCGAGGCGTTGCCTCGATCGCACGCGCCACGGCGATGGCGGTGGCCTTGTGCATTGGTGCTGCTTTGACCCCTGGAATGGCCGCCGATCAGTCGCCGACGCCCGCACCAGCGATGACGCCCGCTCCGGCCGCAGCTCCCAAGGGCGAGTTCGATAATTCTTGTGCCATGGGTCTGGCGTCGGGCCAGATTGTGAAGACCGATTGCTCCGTCAGTTGGACCGCGCCCGACGGCAAGATTTATTGCTTCAGCACGGACGCTTCTAAGGAGACCTTCCTCAAGAACCCCACCGAGAACATTCAAAAGGCGAAGGAATTCTTCATCGCCAAGGATCTCGCCAAGGACAATGCGGCCCCGGCCGCGCCTGCCACCGGAGGCTCTGCTGCGAGCAATAAGCCGGCCAAGACGTTCACCGAGGACGACGTCAACGCGGCGGTGAAGCAGTTGATCGATACGCGGAGCAAGGACGGCACCTTCGTGTTCCGCGATCCAAAGTTAAACGCCGACCTCAATCTGGTCTTCGATCAGATCAAGATCGTGCGCGGCATGGAGGGCTATGGCTGGTTCGCCAATGTCATCTTCCACGACAAGGACGAGGCCAAGAAGCAATACGCCATCGACTTCTGGTTCAAGCCCGAGGGGCAAGAGCTGAAGCTGATGGACATCCGCGTGCAGAAGGGGCCAAAACAGGAGGGCGACGGCTGGGTCATGATCACGCGCTTGCCGGTTGCTTGGTGGTGGCTCCCCATCCAGGAGCACCCGGGTGACATGGAGGTGACGCGCGCCTGGCAGGTGATGGGCGCGATCCACACTTACATCGCCACCCATAAGGACCAGAATGGCGACGTTCCCATCAAGGACGACAAGACCGGCGAGACCTTGCCGCTTGAATTCGTCGAGATCCACCAGCCGGTGCGCCACCTGAAGAAGGAAGGGGAATATTTCGTGTGCACGGACTTCCGCAAACCCGGGAGCCAAGACGAATATTACGACATCGATTTCTGGGTGAACCAGAAGACTGGCAAGCTCGAGGTCGACAACGTAAAGGTCCACAAAGTCCCGGTGCAGGAGGACGGCGTCTGGACGCAAGTTCCCCGCTACACCTTCGACGGCATGGATTTCGACGTCACCAACTGATCTGAGCAAAGGCCAAGCCACGCAACTGGCGCCAGAGCTGGTGAAAAACTTCAGCGTGGAATGATGACCGCGGTGGTTGTGTTCGGCGGCACGGGATTTCTCGGCCGGCAACTCGTGCGACGCCTCGCCGCCGAGGGGGCGACTGTGCGCGTCGCAGTCCGGAATGCTGACCGGGCACGAAGCGCCTTAAGCGCGGCCGGCTTAAATCAAGTCACGGTCTTCCGCGCCGATGTGCGCGATCGAACCTCGGTTGCCGCCGCCATGGCAGGGGCCGACGCCGTCGTCAATGCGGTCTCGGCCTATGTCGAGCAGGTCGTTCTCTGAGCGAATCATTGCAAGGAGAGAGTTTAGACTAACGTCCGAGGGCGGCCGGTCACATTCCGCTTCCAAAAGTCTACGCTACCGCCCACCGTAAGGCGGACATCCGAACACTGGCGATCCGCTGCCGGAACGGAAACAGCAGCGCGCCCGCCCTCAAGCACCGGAGAGACACGCCAATCTCCCGCTCAACCGCACCCTATTGTACAAAAACCGCAGGTTCAGCAGGCGTGGTATCGCCGCAACAGTGGCGACGGAAGTGAACCCTAAGCGCCTTATCCACAGCCCACCGGAACAAGGACCCCCTAGACTGTCCGTTCGCGGCGTTCCCGCCGCATGCACACCAATCCGACGCGGAAGACACTGAATGCATCAGGAAGTCAAAGCGCTCGAAGACTCGGATCCAAGAGACCAATTGGCTACGTTGCTCCTGCGTGTTGTCAACGAGCTCTCACCCACAACCAAGGCGGCGCTGATTGACTACGTCGAGCGCGGTAACTCCACGCCGGAGGAAGCGGAGTTACCCGGTGGGTTTGCAGAGGATTATATTTCCAAAGCTCTCCTTAGGCTTCAAACCTTGGGAATGGTCCAAGTTGACCGGGATCAGATCGCCTCAACTGACGCAGGAAGGCGATTTCCTGACGAGTTACCTGTTGTCGCTTCCCGCCCTCGGACCCCTTACGCGCTTCTCTCGACGGCCCGGAGGTCAACGTCTATTGTCCTAGGCAGCGCTCTCCTGGTGATCGTGCTATCGGCTGTTGGCGGCGCCCATGTCCTGTCGCCAAAACACGACGAGAGGCCACAATCCATTCGGCTCTTTGAGAGGAGCGACGGCTCTCGCCAGCTCGCCGACACCGCCTCGTCGATTGAGCCCGCGCCCTATAGCCCGATAGAAACTGTCCAGATGACGGCAGCGCTAAGCGACGACCAACAGCCTATTAAAACTACTGGCATCGACGTTGGCGATGCCGAGCTGCACGCGAACGGCAAGACTGATGTCCAGGCGATCAGGCCGCAGCCTCCAACCGATCCAATCATAGCCGCCATTCGACTGAAGCTCACCGAACCTTCGCTCCGCAACAGTGCCCAATCCGAAGATCTCGCTGCCCTTCAAGCTTTTTACGCCGATCGACCCGGTCCTCCGGTTTGGATGAAGGGCATGGGCTTCACCGCAAGAGCCCAGGCCGTTATCAACGAGATACGAGATGCAGATGCGTGGGGCCTTTCCGCCGACGCCTTTGACGTACCCTCTGGCGGCAAGCTGCCGGTATCTGAGGAGGTTCAGGCGGCTGACGAAATCAAAGTTGACCTTGCCATTCTCAAATATGCGCGCTTCGCCCGCGGCGGACGCCTCGTCCCCTCCCGCATCAGTGACCTACTCGACCAAGCGCCAAACCTCCTCGATCCCAAATCCGTTATTACCGAGATTTCATCTTCTCCGTCACCTGACGCGTACTTGCGGTCTCTGCACCCGAGGCAGGAGCAGTTTCAGCGGTTGCGTCAGGCTCTCCTTAAGGCTCGCGCCACAAGCGCGATGCGTGGCGCAAAGTCTGGAAACGAGCGCGACATTCAACGGCTCATCATCAACATGGAACGGTGGCGCTGGATGCCCCGCGAGTTGGGCGCCTATTACGTCTGGAACAACATTCCAGAATTCGTCGCTCGCGTCGTGAAAAACGGTAAGACTATTTATGTGGAGAAAACGATTGTCGGGCAACTCAACTACCCCACGCCGATCTTCTCTTCCGAGATGCGCTCAATCGTATTCCACCCTGAGTGGGTCGTGCCCGAAACCATTATCAGGGACGACCTGCAACCTTCGTTGCGGCAGAACGGACCCCTTGGCGGGCCAAACACGGCGATCCTCGACGAGCATAACCTCAAGGTGAGCTATAAAGGCCAGCCTGTGGATGCCAGCAGCATCGATTGGGTGAAGGCCAACATTTGGAAATACACCTTCACCCAAGCGCCTGGTCCCGACAACGTGCTCGGCGTGCTGAAGTTCAATTTTCCAAATAAGCATGCCATCTACATGCACGACACGACGCAGCCCGACCTATTTGCCCAACGCGTGCGCACCTTGAGCCATGGCTGCATTCGGGTACGCCGGCCCGATCGCCTCGCGGCGCTCCTGCTTGCCGAGGATAAGGGCTGGTCCCCGCGGCAGGTCAAAAGCCTCCTAGCCAAGGACACGAGCACCTTAGTGCCACTGAACCGACCGTTGCCGGTGGATCTCGCTTACTTCACGGCTGTGATTGACGAGAACGGGAAATTGCAGACGTTTACGGATGTCTATGGTCTTGACAGCAAGATAGGCGCAGCTCTGTTCGGCAAAGGAACTAAGTTGAAAGCGACCACCGTCGAGGCAGACGCTCAAGTTGGTCCACCCCCATCGAGCTGGAGAGCAGCCAAAGGGACGGGCGGCTTCGCCGAATTCGATCTCGGGCCTTTTTGGCAACTAGCACAGTTCCTCTTGGCCCCAACGAGCCAGGACGATCTTATATCGCGCGCGGCCCTCTTCAGAAGCACGAAGGGTGGTCGGTCTTGTCGACCTTGTATGACGACGGCGGTTACTCAGGGGGGACACTGGACCGCCCTGCCCTGCAACGGCTTCTCGCCGATATCGCCGACGCCAAGGTGAACGTGGTTGTCGTTTATAAGATCGACCGTTTGACGCGCTCGCTGTTTGACTTCGCCAAGATCGTGGAAGCCTTCGACGCGCGCGGTGTCTCCTTCGTATCGATCACGCAGCAGTTCAACACCACCACGAGCATGGGACGGCTGACCCTCAATGTCCTTCTTTCCTTCGCCCAGTTTGAGCGGGAGGTGGCCGGTGAACGGATCCGCGACAAAATCGCCGCGTCGAAAAAGAAGGGCATGTGGATGGGCGGTCTGCCGCCGCTCGGCTACGATGTCCAGGACCGGAGGCTCCTCGTCAATGAAGAGGAGGCACAGACCGTCCTTCATGTATTCAGGCGTTACGTCGAACTCAGGTCGGTGCGTGCTCTCAAGGCAGAACTCGATGCTGCGGGAATCCGCAGCAAACACCGCACCTTCGCGGACGGGACTGTCTATGGCTGTCACAAGCTCTCCCGCGGTGCCCTTTATCTCATGCTACATAGAAACGCGCATGGCGTGACCCGATCATTCCCCAAACCAATCGCGCCACGATCAACACGCCGACCACATAGCCAGCCCAGACATGCACCATAAGCAAATCATCCTCGGTGAGGTAGGCAATGGTGAAGGCTACGACTAAGGTCCAATGGAAAAGCCTCACAAACGGGTCCCATACATAGACCTGCTTTTGATGTGCACTGCGCATGGAATGCTTTTAACTCGCGGCGCGAAGGCTGGACTTTGATCTCGATCAAGTCGCCTGGCCTGATCCGGCCTTAGTTTGCCATTAAGGTCTGTTCGCGTGCCTACAAATTCGAGGAGGCGTTCATGCGTATATCAACACCTCTCGTGGTTTTGATCTCGAGTCTGGGCATCACAGCAATTGCGCTTGCCGCGGACGATCCGCTTATGAAGCAGGCTCAGGGGCTTTTTCAGCCGATCCCCTTGGAGCCGCCGGCGATTAAGGACGTTACCACGACGCCCGCCATGGTGGAGCTTGGAAAGGCCCTCTATTTCGATCCCCGCTTGTCACAGAGCCACAACATCAGTTGCAACACTTGCCATCAGATTGGTCTTGGTGGCGTGGACATGTTGTCAACGTCGATCGGGCACAAGTGGCAGAAGGGCGGCCGCAACGCGCCCACAGTACTCAACGCCGTGTTCAACGTGGCCCAGTTCTGGGATGGGCGAGCGGCTGACCTGAAGGCACAGGCTGGTGGTCCTATCCAAAACCCCATCGAGATGGGCATAACGCATGAGCACGCCATCGAAATGCTCAAAGGCATTCCCGGCTACGCGAAGCCTTTTGAGGCCGCGTTTCCAAGCGACAAGGATCGGATCACCATGCCCAACGTGGTGACAGCCATCGCGGCGTTCGAAGCGACTCTCATCACGCCGAATGCCCCCTTCGACAAATTCCTCCGCGGCGATGCGAACGCGCTCTCGGCCGAGCAAAAGGAGGGGTTGAAGCTATTCATCGATACGGGCTGTGCCAGTTGTCATTCCGGCGTCAATGTTGGTGGCCAGATGTATGCCCCGTTCGGAGTCGTCGAGAAGCCGGGTGCTGATATCCTGCCCCCCAACGACAAGGGCCGGTTTGCGGTGACAAAGACCGTGAGCGACGAGTACGTGTTCCGCGTGCCGGAACTGCGGAACATCGAACTGACGCCGCCCTACTTCCACTCCGGCCAAGTGTGGGATCTTAACCAGGCGGTCGGCATCATGGCCACCGACCAGCTCGGCAAGACGCTCACCGATGCAGAGGTCGCGAAGATTGTGGCCTTCCTCAGCTCACTAACAGGCGAGCAGCCGCAAGTGACGTATCCGATACTGCCGCCAAGCACTGCGACTACGCCAACACCCCAGCAATAACGCCCGACTGCCGGGGGCTACCACAATGCCTCGGAATTATTATTACCATGACCACTATTATCACCACCATCACCACCGTTATCACTGCTGGTGGCATCATGGTCACCGCTGGTGTGATGGGTAGGTGACGCCACCGATACGGTTCACGTTAGAAGTCCGCACAGCAGCGCATGCCTGCGGCCTTCTTCCCCCTAGTCCGATGTTAAACGTCGAGGCCAAATGGACCTTTGGCCATGATTTACCAAACTCATATTTATTTTCGGACCAGTATTGACAAGCAGGTTACGCGCTGAGCGTTGGCTGACTAGCCTGGCGACATATTTATGATCTGGTCGGGGCAGGCGGGAGCTCAAGAAGCGCGAGTTCGAGGCTTTTGACGAGTTCAGCCATAAAGGTGAAGTCAAGAGTATCGATCGTGTCGCTAGGAAGGTGATAGTTCGGATTCCGGAAGAAGGCGGTGTCCGTGACCATCAGCGCCGGCAATCCTGCGTCCCAGAAGGAGGCGTGGTCACTCAAGCGCGTTTCCGGCAAAACTCGTCCATCGAAGGGAAGGAAAAGCGACTCAGCTGGCAAACCCTTGTTCTTACGGAACCCTCTCAGAACCGCACGCCCTAAATGGAGCGAGCGCCAATTTCCGATTATGCCGATGAAATTGCCTTGGCCAGGATAGCCGGGCCAACGGGGGAGAAACGGATAATGTTGGCGGGGGGCGGTATAGCCGACCATCTCTAAGACGATCGACACGCGGTCACCGTTGCTCTGGCAGCTGCGAACGAAGAATCGGCTGCCCTGATGACCTGTCAAATAGGCTGGCGGTTCCTCAAGTGTGAAGGCCGCGAAGAGAACAGGTGCATTCAGTCTGGCTTGCAGCAGGCGTCCGGCTAGTTCCAGCAGGACCGCGACGGCGCTCGCATTATCATCTGCACCCGGCGTGCTCGGGACGGTATCGTAGTGGGCGCCAACAACGTAATACGCAGAAGCTCCCGCCGTCGCCGGAATCGTGGCAAGAACATTCGTCACGCGCTGGTCATGGTATTCGTAATCCTGCTCCCTTACAGAAAGACCAGCGTCCTCAAAGACCGAATGGATGTAATTGGCGGCCCGTACTAAGCTGCCAGGACTTGAGGGTGTCCGAGGACCAATGTCGACGGCGAGAGCCTTAACATGTTCGCGTAAGGCCCCCCGAAGGATGTCTGGTTCACGATCGGCCAAGCAGGGTCCTCGGCATGGTTGCTCACGAGTTGATCGGCCTTGACGCGCTTATAAATCCCACAGGCGGGCGGCGCCCCGACTACCGCTGGCATCTCCCCATCTCGGGGGCTTGATCACGACCGAGCTTCCGTCAGCGAAGATATGCGGGCCCATCAGCTGCGGTAGCTGCTCGTAGAGATGGGACAGGTTTGACAGACCTCCGCCAAGCACCAAAACATCGGGATCGATGATGTTGACGACGTGCGCCAGCCCTCGCGCCAAACGATCTGCATGCCGGGAGAGAGTGGCTCTTGCCGTACCATTTCCACACCCGGCGCGCGCGGCAATCTCTTGAGCCGTAAGTATCTCGGTCGTTACCCTGGCATGGTCGGCAGCCATGCCGGGGCCTGAAACCCATGTTTCCAAGCACCCTTTGCGTCCACACCAACAGGAGGGTCCGGGGTATTCGTCCGACGTGGTCCAGGGAAGCGGGTTGTGTCCCCATTCGCCGCCAATGCCGCGTGGGCCGTCGAGCAGTCTCCCATCGACGACCAAGCCACCCCCGCATCCTGTTCCGAGAATAACTCCGAATACGATGCGCGCGTTCTCTGCCGCACCATCGATGGCTTCAGACAGGGCGAAGCAGTTGGCGTCGTTTGCAAGCCGCACCGGCGTTGCAAGCGCCACTGCTAGGTCGCGGTCGAAGGCGCGGCCGTTGAGCCAAGTTGAATTGGCATTCTGCATCAGGCCAGTGAGGGACGAGATAGACCCTGGGACGGCGATACCGATCTTAGCGCCAGGCGCGATGCCCTGCATGAGCCTGGCTGTGAGATCGACAATGGCCGCAATGGTAGCCGCGTAGTCATTGCGAGGCGCCGCTACCCGATAGCGGGCCAACTCCGTCGCCCCCGGGGTCATGAGGATACCCTCAATCTTGGACCCTCCAAGATCGAGGCCGATCCGCCACCCGTTCTGGCCAGAAGAGCCGGTCATGTGTTGCCGGTCAGCCTCAAGATTGCATCTATGATGATGTCGGTGGAACGCTGGACGAGCCGCCAAACGATATTGAGGTCGATCCCGAGCTGCGCTCCAAGCAACGGCACAACGAATACGAGCCCGATCAGAATCATCAGGCCGTAGGGTTCCAGCCGTCGCAACGGAGTTGAAAGCACATCTGGGAGCAACCCGACCAGGATCCGTCCACCATCGAGCGGCAACAGGGGCAGCAGGTTAAAAATAGCAAGCAGCACGTTGATGATCAGCGCGTTCTTGAGGTTCTCAGCGACCCAAGGGCGAGCGGCATCAGGCAAATAGGCGAGGAAGTGAAGCGCGAGCGCAGCCAGTATTGCCAATACGAAATTCATTGCTGGGCCCGCAGCGGCAACCAAAATGGAGTCACGGCGGAGATTGTGCAGCGCTTCAAAGTTGACTGGCACGGGCTTGGCGTAGCCGAAAAGAAATGGTGAACTCATCAGGAGCAGTAGTGCCGGCAGCAGTACGGTTCCAAAAGGGTCGATGTGCTTCAGTGGATTGAAGCTCACGCGACCAAGGCGCCAAGCCGTGTCGTCGCCACACAGCCGCGCAACATACCCATGTGACGCTTCATGGAACGTAATGGCGACGATTAAGGGGATGACCCAGGTCGAGGCCGCATAAAGTGCTGTGGCAAACTGTTGAGACATGAGATCAATGCTCGGCTACGCGTTGCGATCGGCGTTCCTTGCGCTGAATGGCTAAACTCTTTTCGGTTGAAGACATGCGTCAGGCAGAACCAAGTTCCCCGCGTATCTCGCACCTTTGATGGGGCCACATAGAGGTCGAGAACTATCCGCCCTTCAAGGACGCCAAAATCTTTCCCGGCGGTGCACGGGAATGGGATTGGCGTGAAACGGGCACACGTCACGTTCCCGGTATTCAGCCCGCCGACGTCCAAGAATTGATCGAGCACGGTGCAAAAACCGTTGTACTCTCAAAAGGGTTTTGGGAGCGACTGCAAGTCTGTCCCGAAACCCTAGAGGTCTTGTCCAAGAACGACATCCAAGTCGAAGTCTTGCAGACCGAGGCTGCTGTGGAGCGCTTCAACGAGCTCCGTGAAAACATCGCGGTCGGCGGTCTATTCCATTCGACATGCTGAGAAGCCTCGGGTGGGGGCCAGCATGCGATCGTCAATGGTCTGCCTTCGCCTTCGTGTCCTCCGAGAAACCAGCCAACTCAAGTCCGTTCTTGGCACTTAGGCGACATTCAAGCGGCTCGTCTGAGTGTGCGGTTTGGATCCCTTTTCGGTCATAGAAAGTGGCTTGAAGCCTTGAGCCAGGAATCAGTAGCTGGGCGGTTCGGTCGCTCCTCTGTCGCCCCTCGCACGGGAATTCCTGAGCAGCGCACTTCTCCCTAGCGGTCCCGCCACATTAAAGTTGACCCCTAAATGCCGCCCGGGAGACTTTCTCATCAGCGCGCCCCCGAATTCGACGGAGAATCGTCTCCGCCACCCAGGACCAAATCTAGCAGGCGAAAAACAGCCCGGATTTCGCGATGAATTCGACCTGACAAAAAATGACAAAAAATGCTTCTATATCAATGAGTTAACTGTGACTGTGCTGGCAGTCTGCAGCGAACTGCTCTCCGTGCGTCAAATTCCCTGATAACCGGGAAAGTAGAGGGAATTTCATCAATATTGGGCCGATCGCGCGTTACTCGGCCCTTACGCAACAATCGATTGGCGGCGAAATTCCCTAACGGGCAGAACAGGGAATCTTCTCTGGAAAACAGGGAGCCCTACCGAGACAAGAGGGAATCGCGGAGATTTTCCATTAGCCAACCGATCAGGTCTGCATCGAACCTGGTAAGCATCCGCTCGTTGCGCTGGAGAGTCGTCGCGAAGCAACCACTTGCCACGGCGACGCAAAAGCCTTGACCAAGAGCGTAGAGATCCAAGTATGCGTTCGGCAGTAGCCCCAGAAGTGGTGATAAGCCACTCACAAGGAGGAGCCATGCATCTCACCGCTATAATGCCGTTGGTTCTCGCGAGTTTTGTGGTTGGAGCACCGACGGCTTCTGCGGAAGTTTTGAACACACATCGTATCCCCGCGGTGCTTGCTGTGGAAGCAGCCAGCGAGGCCATCGGGGTCTGCACCAAGCAGGGGTATGTCGAAATCGCTGTTGTTGTCGATGCTGACGGCGCGACGATCGTGGCGCTGCGTGGCGACGGGGCCGGTATACACACCCTCGATAGTGCACACGATAAAGCCTACACCAGCGTCTCGTTCAAGAGCGATACAATCGCTTTAGAAGAGCGCGGGAGAGGTGAGATCGCGCCATTGTCCAAGCTCCCGCATGTGATGTTTTTTGGGGGCGGAGTTGTCATCAAGCTCGGCGACGAAACCATTGGTGCAATTGGCGCGAGCGGCGCTCCAGGAGCCAAGTTGGATGACACCTGCGCGCGCGCTGGACTGGAGAAAATTCGAGATAGACTAAAATGAGGCATTTGGCGTTCGCGTGACGCGGTCGATCGTCCACACCGAAAGCGCACTGGCAGACCGCTGCGGCAAGGGCAGCCGCTCACACTCGCCAATGGCCGGACGTGCAAACCGCGCCGATGAATGTCCGCTTTGAGGGGAATAACGGACATGACGCGGACGTGACGCGATGTCTGCTCATGACCCAAAGCGGACGTTCCAAACCTGGAGTGGGGTTACAAGACAATGTGGGCATCAGCCGTCTTTCGAGCCCATGGCAAATGGGAAGCGGATCAACTCGGTGTGCCGTTTCGAGGCGTGAACACCGCGCCTCAAGAGCCGCCGTTTATCGCGCCGATCGCGTGCAGTTCCATCTTGAGTTGTCTAGCAGCAGCTCAATTCTGCAGGCAGCGTGGCAACTGTCGGAAGTGAGCTAGTGAAAGTCCATCACGGACGCCACAGGCCCTCGACGGTCCACTTTTCGCCCAACACCAAGTCCTCGATATTCGTGGCCTTCGAAATTAGAGCTTCGACCCAAGGACAGCCAAGTGGCTGGCCCTCTCGCCAAGGCAAAGTCGAAACCTCAATCTTGTAGTCACCACTAGGTTGCGCGCGGCGGCCGTAAGAAAATTCACAATTTACGAGCTCCTGCAGGCGACCGCGGTCGTATTTAGCATCCTGCGCAAGCTCCAACAGAGTCTTATCTGGTGGTAGGTCCTCTGCACGATTTCGTGCGTAGATCGCGTGCTCGCCCGCAACGTAGAGGCATGTCTTAGTTGCCGCGTCGCGCTTGGTTAGATGCGCAGCGAACGATCGCGACCCCGATTGCAACCGCCAATCTTCTTCGTACGCCCCACTTGGCGCCTTCTCAATCATACAAGTTCCGGAGTTTTGCCACTCAATCCAACCAGGCTCTGGAAAAGTGATGACAGGTTGAAAGCGGAACAGGTAAGCCTCCTTTGGCCAGCTCGCGGTAGGAAACGGCTTAGCGTCGGGATCGAAGAACGTAACGCCGCAGAAGCAGTCCTGCTCAGCCAATTTCAGCAGCTCGTCTTTTGAGCAATCTCCAAAACCCTTTCGTCCGCGCAGGTTTGGCCGCGAGGCGGCAATACGGATATCGCCCACCCCAGAAAGAGTTTGGAGCCAGATTACACGCGTGGTCTTATCTTCCGTTCCATCTGAGAAGCGAATGTAGAGCCGTTCCCAGCATCCGATCATTTTTTCTGGAACTGTAGTCGAACCGTAAAGGGACTTGGCATCCTGAAAGCAAACGTCAACTGTCATTGGCTTTGCTCACCATAAGAAAGCTGCGACAATAAGGCCGACAAAATCCAAGTCGAGCCCTCCGCTCAAGCCGTTGATGCCTGAAACATGCGCGACCTCGCGCCGTTAGACGGCCGGACTAGACTTCACCTCCGGCCCACCCGAGAATCACTCGCGATCGAGCCAGGTCCGACCTGCCACCGGAGAGCCCTCAAATGCAGAGAGTTACCATCACCCTCGACGATGCGTTGATGGCCGAGCTCGACGCCATCATCGCCGCGCGCGGCTATCAGAACCGCTCGGAAGCGATCCGCGATCTCGCCCGCGCCGGCATTCGTGAAGCGGCGGAGGACATTGGCCAAAAGCGCGATTGCGTGGCGGCGCTCGTCTACACGTACGACCATGCAGCGCGACAGCTCGCCAAGCGCCTGACCAGCGCCTATCATGAGCATCACGAGCTATCGCTCGCGTCGCTGCACATCCATCTCGACCAATACACCTGCTTGGAGGTCACTGTACTGAGGGGCAAAACGGATGACGTCCAGCACTTCGGCGAACACGTCATCGCCGAGCGGGGCGTGCGCCACGGCAAGATCGTGCGAATGCCGATGGAGCAGCCGGCAAAGCCGCGCCAAGTTTCGCATAGCCACCCCGCCGATCGTCACCACCATCGCGACCATGATGCGCAGAAGCCGGCCCGCCACGAGAGGCGCTCACCCAAAGCCGGGCGCTAAGCGGCTGGTATGGCCGCTGGAACGCTGCGTACCAATTTTGGCGGTCGCAAACCATGCCGCGGAATTGTGATGCATGGCATCCCATGGTATTAAGTGTGCTTACCCCACTTGCATAAGTATTCTGCACCAACAAGGAGGGAGGTTTGCCCATGAAGCGATTTCTTCAGCTTGCCTTGCTCGCGCTTTGCCTCGTTCCGACGGCGGCTTTCGCTCATGTCGGAGTTGGCAGTACGAGCGGATTTATGCATGGGTTCATCCACCCGCTGAGCGGTCTCGATCACCAACTCGCCATGATCCTGGTCGGCATTTTCGCCTACCGGCTCGGCGGACGCGCGTTGTGGCTCGTGCCGCTGACCTTCGTTACCGTTATGGCGTTTGGAGGCTTTCTTGGCGTCATGGGGGTGCCGGTACCGTTCGTCGAGGTGGGTATCGCGCTTTCGGTGATTGTGCTCGGCGCGATCGTCGCCTTCGGCCTCAAGGCTTCGGTTGCCGTCGCCACGGGCGTGGTCGGTCTCTTCGCCATCTTCCATGGCCACGCGCACGGCTCTGAGATGCCGTTGGATGCCTCCGGCTTCGAGTACGGCATCGGCTTCATGATGGCTACCGCGCTGCTCCATGCCGTCGGCATCGGCATTGGTGTCCTGATCGGCATTTCCAGCAAGACGCTGGGGAACAACGTCTATCGCGTTGCTGGCGGCCTCGCCTCGGTCGCGGGTGTAGCCCTTCTCCTCGGCTATCTCTAATCCGCCTTATCCCGATGTCAGCCTCAGTGAACGGCGCCGCTTGCGGCGCCGTTCTGCTATGTCACACTCCGAGACAGCATGCCCAAGGCTCGCGACTTGCAAACCCGAACGCGTAAATCGTAGGCAGCATGGCTAAAAAATGCGCATTCGTGCGAAAGGGGCTTGTGGATTTAAAAATTTCGTAGAAAATGACCTCTCACCATTCGATATGCGCAGGGGCGCTGGGCGGATGGCTGTGGCGAAAAGGCCGATGACTGTTGTCAGGCGCGCTGCCATTGCTTTGTCGGGACGGGGCGGGGCGATCCCCAGCTCACCTTCGCAGAACAGGCCCGCCGCCCTCGACGCGATCGACTTCACCATTATTCGAATTCTCCAGAACGACGGGCGTGCAGCCTTCACCGCAATCGCCAAGCAGCTCGGCATCTCAGAAGGGGCGGTACGCAATCGCGTCGGGCAGCTGATCGAATCCAAGGTACTGCGGATTATGGGCGTGGCCGATCCGATGGCGCTTGGCTACGACGCCTACGCCATGGTCGGTTTGAAGGTGGCGTCCGGACATGATCCGCAGAAGGCCGCGCATTACTTCCGCGATCGGGATGAGGTGACCTACGTCATTTTCGTTGCCGGCCGGTACGATCTGTTGATCGAAGTGATCTGCGAGACGCATGACCAACTTGCACTGTTCCTGCGCGAGCACTGTTACAGTCGCGAAGACCTAGCATCCGTCGAGCCGATGGTCGGCCTCGCCATGTATAAGAACATGCTGAAATGGGGACAGCCCTAGTCATGCACGGGTTGCAGCGGCCGAGCCAAGACCAGAGCCCTGCACCCGCACCCAAGGTCAAGACACGCCGAACGCTGTGGTTCGAGTACCACAAGCAGATCCCGCTCCATTGGTCGCTCACGCTGGGGATCGCCGTCTGGGTGATCTTTTTCGGCCTCTGGGAGCTCTCCGCGGCCAGGGGTTGGGTCAACACCCTGTTCATGCCGCCGCCGCATCGCGTTCTCTCGACGCTTTACACGATGATCGTCGAGAGGGGTTTTCTCTACGACATCGGCATCAGCATCTATCGGATTCTTGCGAGCTTCGCGCTCGCCTGCGCCGTCGCCATTCCGCTTGGCGTGTTGATGGGCTCGTTCCGCAGCGTCGACGCGTTTTTCAACCCGTTCGTCAGCGCCTGGCGCTATTTGCCGGCGCCGGCCTTTATACCGTTGTTGCTGATGTGGTTCGGCGTGGGCGAAGGCTCGAAGCTCGCGCTGCTCTTTATCGGCGTCATCTTCTTCCTCATCACGCTGATCATGGACCACACCCGCGCAGTGCCCGCCGAATTGATCGAAACCGCCATGACGCTCGGCGCCAGCCGGTGGCAGATCCTGTCGACGATCGTGCTGCCGGCGGTTGCGCCGAAAGTCCTCATCTCGATGCGCCAAATGCTGGCGGTCAGTTGGACCTATCTCGTCATTGCCGAAATCGTGGCGTCAACCACGGGCATAGGCGCCGTGATGATGCGCGGTCAGCGCTTCCTGAAGGTCGATGAGATCATGGCCGGGATCGTCGTCATCGGCGTGGTCGGACTGCTGTTCGATTTTCTTTTCCGCTGGGCGCAGCGGGTCCTGTTTCCGTATGTGCCTCGCGGAGAGCAGTAGGTGAAGGAGTCGCGTTTTCGTTGGTTAAAATCCGGCTGGGAGTACAAAGCCATGCGTCAGGCATTATTATCTCGATCAAGACAATTCTTGTTGGCGATAGCCATAGCTGTCGTCGCTTTCGTCGCCGCCAACTCGGCCTGGGCCAAGGACCAGGTTCGGGTCGCAGGCCTCACCTGGCCGGGCTACGGATGGTGGTACATCGCCAAGGCAAAGAACTTGGCTCCGGACCTCGACATCACCTACCAAGCCATCGAGGATCCCTTTCAAAGCTTCAGCCTGATGTCGTCCGGACAGCTGGAAATCATTTCCAGCACGGCGGAGTTCGCACCGATCGGCGCTTCGCAGAATATGCCGGTGCGCATGTTCGCCTACGGCAATCTCTCGCACGGCACCGACAGGCTCGTCATGCGACCGGAGATAGCCAATCCTGCCGATCTCAAGGGCAAAAAGGTGGCCGTCATGGTTGGCGGCCTGCCTCAGATCATGATGGGCATCTACCTCGAGAAGAACGGTCTGCCGTTCGAACTCGGTCGAATACGTCAACGTCATCATGGACCAAGCCGCGGCGGCGATGATCAGCGGCACGGTCGCCGGAGCGGAGCTGTGGGAGCCCTTCGGCACGCAGTATTTGAAGGCGGTGCCAGACTTTAAGGTGGTTGCGAGTACCGCGGACCCCGAATGGGCCAAGAACGCCCTTATCGCGGACGCGCATTTCATCAACGCTGATTGGGCCAAGAACAACCGGCCTGTCGCGCTCAAAGCGATCAAGGCAATGTACGACGCCATCGCCTGGTGGAAGAAGAATCCGGAGGAAGGCAACAAGATCATCGCAGAAGGGATGAAGATGTCGGTTCCCGACGTCGAGCTCGTCCTCGGCAAGGACGGCACCGGTCTCGATTCTGGGCTCGACCCCTATACCTTCATCCAAGCCGCGCAATTCTGCGGCGTCGCTCCCGGCGATCCGCCCTTCGGGCAGAAGAACGGCCAGATGGTCGATCACTACAAGCTGACCAACTCCTGGTGGGTTAAGTTCGGCGTGGTGAAGGAGGAATATCCGCCGGAGAAGGGGATCGATTGCAGTTTGCTCAAGGACCTCTACGACAGCGGGTATCGCGGTTGACGAGAAAGCTCGGGCCGGCCGTCGCCCGGCCGGGCCTCCTGCTTAGTATTGCGAGAGACGGTTCATGACGAGAACTTATCCGACATCCTTGGCGGCAGCGATCCCCGACCGATCACGCGTCGACAAGGCGAAAGCGGATCTGGAAAAGGCCGGTGTGAAGTACGTCCTCTCGTGCTGGATCGATATCTTGGGCAGCGCCAAGACAAAGCCGGTTCCGGTGTCCGAGTTCGAGAGGCTGTGCATCGGCAAGGGTCCGCAATTTGCGGTGCACTCCGTGTCGATGTTCCCCGAGCTCGGCCCGGCCGATCCAGATCAGATTCCAATTCCGGATCTCGACGCGATTTTCGTCTGCCCTTGGAATTCTGAGATCGCGATCGTCTTCGCCGACCTCTTCTACAACGATGCGCCCTACGACGTCTGCCCCCGCATGGCGCTGAAGCGGACCATGCAAGAGGCTGCCGAAGCCGGATACGCGTTTTATGCGGGGATGGAGCCCGAGTTCATCGTGCTCCGCTACGACGCCAAGGGACAGCCAATCAAAGCCATCGACGACGATCCGGCCCTCGGCGAGGGCTTCCGGCCGCGGCGCCAGGCATTCGGATACGACGTTGAGTATTCGCTCGATTCGATGCCGTTTCTGGCGGACGTGGTGAAATACCTGAATGGCATGGGGTGGGGCCTCAAGAACGTCGTTTGCGAAGGCGCCTACTCGCAGTTCGAGGTCGACTTCGACTACACGACCGTGCTCGGCATGGCCGATCGCTTCACCTTCCTTCGCATTCTGCTCAAGGAGATCGCCAAGCGTCACGGCATGTTTGTCACTTACATGCCCAAGCCGGCCCAAGGCGATTGGCGTAGTGGCGCCCATATCAATTGGAGCGTTCAGTCGACCGCCAATCCGGGCAACAACCTGTTCAAGGACGAAGCGAGCGGTGGCTGGAGCGAGCCAGCAAGATGGGCAGTTGGCGGGGTGCTCCGGCACGGCGTCGCCCTGACCGCGGTCAATTGTCCGACCGTGAACAGCTACAAAGGTCTGATCGCCCGATCGCGCGAATTCGAGGGCGGCACCGTGACCTGGGCGCCCACCCACATCACCTATGGCGTCAACAACCGGTCGGCCATGATCCGCTTCCCGCAGGCCCGCTTCGCCATCGAGAACCGCGCTGTCGACATGTGCGTGAATCCCTATCTCGGTCTTGCCATGACGTGCGCGGCTTCGCTGGAGGGCATGCGCGACAGAATCGACCCAGGACTGCCGCTCGCCAAGTCGCTCTACGAGCTGACTTCGGCGGAACGGGACGAGCTGCAAGTGAAGCCGCTGCCGCGAAACCTCGATCAGGCAATCACCGGGTTCGCTGCCGATCCCCTCGCCAAGCACGTCTTCGGCGACTCCATGCACCGGCTCTACACCCTTCACAAGCAGGACGAGTGGGATCGCTTTCACGAGACGATCACCGACTGGGAGAAGCGCGAATATTTGAGGTTCTTCTAACCTAGGGATCGGGCCCCATCGGTTCGAGTTCTTGACATGTCATTGCAGTCGCAACCTGCGCCGGCGCCGAGGATGGCCAAGCTTTCGGTGCGCGGCGTCGGCAAGCGCTACGACCTCGGCAAGAGGATGATGATCGAGGCCGTGCGCAACGTGTCGTTCGAGGTGATGGAAGGGGAAATCTGCACGCTTCTCGGTCCCTCTGGCTGCGGTAAGTCGACCATGCTGCGCATGGTGGCGGGGCTGGAGGATCCGTCGACTGGTTCAATGTTTCTCGATGGCAAGCAGATCGATGGCCCAGACAAGTCACGGGGAATGGTCTTCCAGCGCTACACCTCCTTCGATTGGATGACGGTGCAAAAGAATGTCGAATATGGGATGCGGATCAATGGAGTTCCCCGAGCCGAGCGGCGCGAGAACGCCCAGCGTTTCATCCAGCTCGTGAAGTTGACGAAGTTCAAGGATGCCTACCCTTGCGAGCTTTCCGGCGGCATGCAGCAGCGGGTCGCCATCGCGCGGACGCTGGCAAACGGGCCCTCCATTCTCCTCATGGACGAGCCCTTCGGCGCGCTCGATGCCGAGACCAAGTGGCAGATGCAGGAGTTGATGATCGGCATCGTCGAGAAGTCGAACGCGACCGTGCTTCTCGTCACACACGACGTAGTGGAAGCGATCTTCCTCGCTGACCGCATCCTCTTCATGTCCCGTCACCCGGGAACCATCCGCGAGAATCTCGTGACTGAATTCAAAAATGGACGCCGCTTTGCGAGTCACGAGGAGATGATTGAAGCTGAGGGTTTCTACGAGCTGGAGAAGAGGATCATGCATCTCATGCGCGACGAAATGCGCGGAGATCTCGAAGAATCGAACTCAGTGCACCGTCCATCTTAGGAGAACGATCAATGTGCGGCACATGCGGTTGCAGTCACCATGTCAAACACGAACACCACGACCACCACTCAGAACACACGCACACGTCGCACGACATGTTGCGCATTGAGCAGGACATTCTCGCCAAGAACGACGCCTATGCTGGAAAGAATCGGGATCGCTTGAGGGAGGCTGGCACCTTGGCGATCAATCTCGTCTCGAGCCCTGGCTCGGGCAAGACCACGTTGCTCGTGAAGACCATCGAACTCCTAAAGTCGAGGCTTCCCATCGCCGTTATCGAGGGCGATCAGGAGACCTCGATTGACGCCGAGCGCATCCGCGCCACAGGGATCCCCACGGTTCAGATTAATACTGGCCGCGGCTGTCACCTGGACGCACACATGGTCGGCCACGCGCTGGAGAGCTTGTCGCTCAAGCATAATTCGATCCTGTTCGTCGAGAACGTCGGCAATCTTGTTTGTCCTGCGGGCTTTGACCTCGGCGAGGCGCACAAGGTGGCGATCCTCTCGGTGACGGAGGGCGACGACAAGCCTCTCAAATATCCGGACGCCTTTGCTGCCGCCAGCACGATGGTTCTGTCCAAGATTGACCTTTTGCCGCATGTCGACTTCGATGTGAGCCACTGCATTGAGCATGCGCGGTCAATCAATCCCGACATCGCCGTGTTGCAAGTGTCTGCCAGGAGCGGCGAGGGCATGGCGCCCTGGATCGACTGGCTGATAAGCGGGGCCGAGGGGGCAGCGCGGGCGCGAGGAGACGCGATCTGCCATGCATGAGATGTCGATAGCGAGTGCGCTGGTCGATCAGGTCTGCGATCACGCAGCAAGCGTCGGTGCGGCGCGCGTCGCGGGGATAAATCTAAGAATGGGCGTTTTGAGCGGGATCGCTCGGGCGCTCTATTTCTGCTTCCCGTCGGCGTCGCGCGGCACGATTTGCGAGGGCGCTATCTTGCACATCGATGAGGTGCCTCTCACCGTGATGTGCACCCATTGCGAGGCCGTGAAGACGCCGGCGGCACTCTACAATTTTCGCTGCCCGGACTGTGGACAACCCACCCCCAAGGTGCTGACCGGACGCGAGATGCAACTCGTCTCTATCGAGCTTGTCGCGCCCAACGCAGACGATGCGTCTGCGCCGAAAGAGCACCTTGTCGCCAGCCGAAAACAATCTCACGAACTGCCAGGGAGCATGACATGAGCAATAACGATCAATACGTCTGGCAGCACGTACCGCATCAACACCGCGGCCCATATCAGCACACAGGCTCCGACGATCACATTTATTCGCCGAAGCTGCACAACGGGACCTTCAAGTCGCAAGGCATCGCGACCTTCCTCGGGGCCCCTTATTGCCCTCCGGATCGCCACGCGATCCGCGAGATGGGCGCCAAGGTGTGCTTCATCGGCGTGCCATGGGACCAGGGCCAGGTCGTCCGCGCCGGCACCTCGCAAGGCGCAGCCGGCATTCGCGAAGCCTCGACGCAATATTTTCCCTACATGTTCGAGTACGACGTCGATCTGCTGACATTCTTCAACATCGTCGATTGCGGAGACGTGCCGATCGTTCCGGGGAACAATGCCAAGTCTCATCAGTACATCTATGAATATCTGACGGAGTGCCTGCAAGGCGGGGCCAAGGTCGTTCTTTGCGGAGGCGATCACTCGGTTCCGATACCTGGCGCCCGAGCGCTCTCCGATTTTCACCAGAATGGCCGCATCGGCTATCTCCACGTCGACTGCCATCTCGACGCGGCGCCGGACTGGGCAGGCAACGCCTTTACCAACTGCTCCGGTCCCTCACGCGCGCTCGATCTTCCGAACTGCAGCGCCAGAAACCTGGTGCATATGGGATCGCGGAACGGTCTCAATCCGAAGGACTGGCACGACTTCTTCGTCGACAATGACGTTCGCCTGATCCCGATGTACGAGGTCGCACGCCGGGGCGTTGTCGAGTGCACGCAGGAAATCTTCACGCGCGCCTGGGACGGGACCGACGGCGTGTATTTCTCCTGGGACACGGACTCGATTGACTCGAGCTGCATGCCGGGAACGACGGCGCCGGAATCCTTCGGGCTCAAAGGCCGCGAGGTGATCCAGCTCGCTCGAACCGCCGGCACATTCGGTGCCGACATTATGGAAGTGTCGGAGCTCTGCCCTCAGTTCGATGTAAGCCACATTAGCATCAAGACGGCCGTCCTGATGATCTGCCACTTCCTCGGCAGCTGGGCCAAAACCCTGCGTGACCTCGGAAGAACTCCGTGACCAGCAACATTGCAAAGAGAAGAGCGAAACAGCCATGAACCCCGCGAAAGCTTACGCACATCTGTTTTCGCCGCTTGGTGGAGAGGGTGGCGAGAACTACCGAGCTCCAGGCCAGCTCACCTTCTTGCGCGCGCCGCACGTGCCGCTTGAAACGGAGGCGCTCAAAGCGCACGGAGCAAGATATGCCTTTGTCGGAGTTCCGTTCGATGAAGGCAATATCGGCAAGCCAGGCAGCGAGGACGGCCCGCGCGAATTCCGCATCGCCTCGCAGGAGTATCTCTCTTATTGGTTCGAGTTCGGCGTCGATCTCGACGGGCTCGCCGTCGACTGCGGCGATGTGCCGATGCCCAAGGTCAATCCCGACAGCGCGCGAGAGCGGATCTACCGAGCTGTTACCACCGTTCTGAAGGCGGGGGTCACGCCGATCATCGTCGGTGGCGACAGGTCCATCTCAATTCAAGCGGCCCGCGCTCTCTCCGACCATATCGGCCGCGGCAAGAGAATGGGCTGCCTGCATTTTGGAGCGCATCTTGACCTCGCGGAGAACTGGGCTGGAGAAAAGCTGCTGAGCACCTGCGCATTGGCGCGCATTACCGAATTGCCCAACCTCGCGGCTGCCAACGTCGCGCATATCGGCGCCCGCAACTCCATGAACCCAAAGGACTACATCGACCTCGCGAAAGCACGAAATATTCGCTTCTATCCAATGTTCGAGATCTACGAGCGCGGCATTGACGCGGTTGTCAAAGAGGCGGTGGCGAAGGTCTGGGACGGTACGGACGCCCAATATCTGAGCTTCAACTTCAACGTCATGGATGCATCTGCCGCGCCGGGCGTGACGGCGACCGAGCCGGGCGGACTCGAAAGCCGGGAGATGGTCCGGGTCGCCGACGTGATAGGGGAACGGAAGACCGTAAGTATCATCGACGTGTCCGAGCTCGCTCCCGTCTACGACGTCAGCGGCACAACCTCGCGGCTCGCGGTATGCACGCTGCTGCGGTTGATGGCGGCAATGGCGAGAGCGAGGGGCGAGTTGGTTGATCCCAGGCTTCGCAGATCGGACCTTACCGCCGCCCAACAATGAGATAGGGGCTCGCCCCAATTTGTTGCTTCTGCTCTCCAGCGTCGAGTGCCGCACATGATCACCGTAACGAGGATCTTGGGAACAGCCAGCGAGCCGTCTCTTGCCGACAAGTTGCACCGTCTTGAGCACAAGAATTGCGTCGAGCTCCTCGTTGTCGACCGGGACGACACTCTGCGCCGCCGTCTGCGCGCCAAGACTGACAAGGGCACGGACATCGCCATTGCTCTGGAGCGTGGCGATCAGCTGGTTGATGGGGCCGTACTCCTTCTCGATGAAGCGCGTGCGGTCGTCCTGCGCGTGACGCAGGAGCGTTGGCTACGCATCAAGCCTCGAGATTCTGATGCCGCGATCGAGGTGGGCTATTGCGCCGGAAACCATCACTGGCGAGTGAGGTTCGAGCTTGGCGCTCTCCTTGTCGCGATGCAGGGACCGGCCGAAGACTACCTCTCTCGCCTCGATCCTTTGCTGAGGACGAGCAAGATCGAGGTGACATGCGATGAGTGATATCGCCGCTGCTATGGCACTTCTGCAGTTCGGGGACAGCTTCTTTCCGTCAGGTTCGGTTTCCTTTTCGTGGGGACTAGAGGGCCTCACCGATAATGGAGTCGTGACAAGCGCCGAGCCGGTCCACGCCTTCGTCATCGGCCAGCTCCACGCCCGTTGGGCGAAGTTCGATCGCGCCGTGGTCGTGGCGGCGCACCGAGCCATGATGAACCTCGACGCCGTTGCTGCCATCGACGATCAAGTGGAGATCCAAACGCCTTGCGCCGAGTTTCGTTCCGGCTCACGGCGGATGGGCGAGGCAATGCTGGCGGTGTTCGGTCGTCTCGAGATCGGCGACGTCCCGGCATATCGCAATCTGATCAAACGGGGCATGGCCTACGGCCATCTCGCGCCGATGCAAGGACTGCTGTGGGGGCGGGCCGGACTGAGCGAGAGGAATGCGGTCGCATTGTCCGCGCACACCTTCTGCACCGGGCTGCTGGGCGCCGGCCTTCGGCTTGGCTGCCTCACCCATATCGACGCGCAGCGGGTCATGATCGAGGCGCGCCGCGAGGCCTCTCGGCTGGCCGAGTTGCCCCTGCCCGCAATCAATGAACTCGGCACCTATGGGATCGAAGCGGAGATCGCCGTCATGCAGCACGCCAACAACACCATGCGGGTCTTCGCCAACTAGGTTTCAGAAACAGCAGGAGGTGCAACTTGCTACTGACACCCACGGAGATGGAACGCCTGACGGTCTACGTCGCCGCCGAGCTGGCGCGCAAGCACAAGGCGAAGGGGTTGCCTCTGAACCATCCAGAGGCCATTGCGTACATTGTCGATGAAATCCTCGAGGGTGCCCGCGAGGGACGCTCAGTGGCCGACCTCATTGCCTGGGGGTCAACGCTCTTGACCACCGACGACGTCATGCCCGGCGTCGCGCATCTCATGCCGATGATCCAGGTCGAAGGGACGTTTCCAGATGGAACCAAGCTGGTAACGGTCCATGATCCCATCCGTCCCGGCAAGCACGCCCGCGCGAAAGACGAAGTGGTTCCGGGAGAGATCATTACCGACGACGGTGACATCGAGCTCAACGCCGGTCGACACAAGACGACGCTCAAGGTCGTCAACACCGGCGATCGGCCCGTCCAAATCGGAAGCCACTATCACTTCTTCGAAATCAACAAGGCGCTCGATTTCGATCGCGAAAAGAGCTTCGGCATGCACCTCGATATTCCCGCCGGAACCGCGGTGCGCTTCGGTCCGGGAGAGTCGAAGGAGATCGTTCTCACCGAGTTCGGCGGTACCGGCGAGCTCCTCGGCCTCAACAATCTCACCGATGGCAATTGGCGCAGCGAAACGAACAGAACTGAAGCCTTACAGCGCGCGCGGCAGCGCGGGTTCAAGGGAGCTTGAAAGCCATGGCAAGGATGCGCCGCAAAGATTATGCGCATATGTATGGGCCGACGACGGGCGACGCTATTCGCCTCGGGGATACCTCTTTGCTCGCAGAGGTCGAGCATGACTTCGCCGTTCCTGGCGAGGAATGCCTGCATGGCGGTGGCAAGACGCTGCGTGACGGCCTCGGGATGACGCCAGGCTACGACAGCGCCATGGGCGCACTCGATATGCTGCTGTGCAATGCGCTGGTGATCGACCCCGTGCTCGGCATCGTCAAGGGCGACATCGGCATCAAGGATGGAAAAATCGTGGGGGTCGGCAAGGCCGGCAATCCTGCCACGATGGACGGTGTGCATCGAAATCTGATCGTTGGAGCAGCCACCACGGTGCGCGATGCCGAAGGCATGATCGCGACACCGGGCGGCATCGACATCCATGTGCATTTCGATTCTGCCCAGCTTTGCGAGCATGCGATCAGCTCGGGCCTTACCACCATGATCGGCGGCTCACTCGGTCCGATCACGGTTGGGATCGACTGCGGCGGCGCCTTCAACGTGGGCAAGATGCTTCAGGCGGCCGAGCACTGGCCCATCAACTTTGGGTTTCTCGGCCGGGGCAACACGTCACGTCCGCGCTCCATCCTCGATCAGATCAGAGGGGGGTGCATCGGCCTGAAGATACATGAGGACTGGGGGTCCATGCCTGCCGTGATCGACACCTGCTTGTCGGTCGCGGATGAGCTCGACTTCCAGGTGCAGCTGCATACGGACACGCTCAACGAAAGCGGGTTCCTCGAAGATACCCTCGCCGCCATTCGCGGGCGCACCATTCATATGTATCATGCGGAAGGCGCTGGTGGCGGGCACGCACCCGATATCATTCGCGTGGCGGGAGAGATCAATTGCCTACCCTCATCCACCAATCCAACCAATCCGTACACCATCAATACCTTCGACGAGCACCTCGACATGACGATGGTGTGCCATCACCTCAACCCTGCGATTCCGGAGGACGTTGCATTCGCGGAGAGCCGCATCAGAGCCCAGACGATTGCAGCGGAGGATGTTCTTCACGATCTTGGCGCCATCTCCATGCTCGGCTCGGACAGTCAAGGCATGGGTCGCATTGGCGAGGTGATCTGCCGGACGTGGCAACTTGCCTCGAAGATGAAGGATCAACGGGGGCGGCTGCCTGGCGAAAGAAGCAAGCGTGGCGACAACGAACGCATCAAGCGCTACATCGCCAAATACACGATCAACGCTGCCCGCACGTTCGGGATCGATGCGTTTATCGGGTCGCTTGAGCCCGGCAAGATCGCCGACGTGGTGCTGTGGCGTCCCGGATTTTTCGGCATCAAGCCGGAAATTGTTGTGAAGGGCGGTTTTATTTGCTGGGGGGCCATGGGCGACAGCGCAGCAAGCCTGATGACATGCGAGCCCCTGCTCATGCGCCCGCAATGGGGCGCCTTCGGTCGGGCCAAGCAGGCGCTGAGCGCCTGCTTCGTCAATCCACTCGCAATTGAGGAGGATATTGCAGGCAGGCTTGATCTCGCAAAGGCAATTCTCCCCACCGCGGCAACACGCAAGCTCAACAAGCAGCATATGCTGCACAACGATGCCTGCCCGCATATCAAGGTCAATCCGCAGACGTTTGACGTCTATGTCGACGGCGCGCTGGCGACTTGCGAGCCGTCGCAGGTTCTGCCTCTCGCGCAGAAGTACATGTTGAGATGACCATGAAAGCCAAACGGTTGCCCGGTGTCGCCCGCATCGGCATCGGCGGCCCCGTTGGATCCGGTAAGACGGCATTGGTGGAGCGCCTGATACCGGTGTTCAAGGCCCGCAACCTCGAGGTCGGCGTCGTCGCCAATGACATTGTCACGCAGGAAGACGCCCAAAGAATCAAGCGCTCTGGATTGATTGATCCAAGCCGCGTGCTGGCCGTCGAGACCGGGGCATGTCCGCATACGGCAATTCGCGAGGACCCCACGCTGAATATCCAGGCGGTCGAGAAGCTAGCGGAATCCTTTCCGGAACTGGACGTCGTCCTCGTGGAATCCGGCGGGGACAATCTCGCTTCGACGTTCTCGCACGAGCTCGTCGACTATTGGCTGTTCGTCATCGACACGGCTGGCGGCGACGACATCCCACGCAAGCGTGGGCTCGGCATTCTGCGTTCGGATCTCTTGGTGATCAACAAAACCGATCTTGCCCCTTTCGTCGGCGCGAGCATTGATCTGATGGTCAAAGAGGCGAACGCAGTGCGGCGTGGTCGCCCCGTCATGCTGACCAATTGCAAGACCGGCGACGGCGTCGAGGCTATCGTGGATCAACTCGTCGATGACGTTATCTTTGCTAGCTGAGAGAGCGTTGATGGTAGAATTGAAAATCGTTGCCTCCTCAAGAGGGCGCAGGCTCGTGTCCGGCCGGCTCGACCTCGAATTTGCAGCGGACGCGGATGCGCGCACCTACCTTCGACGCCAATATGCCGGCTATCCATTCCACGTCTGCGGCGTGCAGTTCCAGGACCGCGATATTCCTGGCCTCGCGACCCTCTATATCCAGTCCTGTTCGGGCGGCGTTTATGAGGATGACCGTCTCGATTTCGCTATCGCGGTGCGTGAGCATGCGGAGGCGCATGTCTCTACCCAGTCCGCAACCGTCGTTCACAGCATGCCTACGGGGAGCGCCGAGCAGCGGGCGCGAATTCAATGCGAAGGGGGGGCGTACCTAGAGTACCTCCCCGATCCGCAAATCCTCTTTCCGGGTTCGAGCTGCCGCTCGGCGATCACCATTCGGCTTTGCGAGCGTGCGATCGCCGTGGTCTCGGATTCCTTTCTCCAGCACGACCCCAGCGGAAAGGATGGAATGTTTTCGGCATACAGCACGGAGATCATGATCGAGAATGCGGCTGGCGAAGCATTGGCCATCGACCGCTTGAAGATCGACGGGGCTTTTCAACCGTCTCGCCCCGGTATTTTCGGCTCGTTTGCGGCCCAAGGCACCTTGGTCATCGCCTGCCTCGATCGCTTACCGCGCGTAATTTCCGACGAGCTCCTGAAGATTAGGCTTGATCACGGCGAGGCCGCGATCGGCTTAACGCAACTGCCCAAGTCGGCCGGGATGTTGGTCCGCATCCTTGCCGCGGATGGTGCCGCGCTAAAGCGAACCATGCATATGGTCTGGTGCGCGGTACGATTAGCATTGAAAGGCTCGCTACCGGTGCAACGTCGGAAATAACACCAAATTTCTTGCTTCTCCATCAGTGCGGAGGACACGACACGCCGATTATTGTGAAAATGACTGCTGAGCGCGCCGGCCGCGTCATCATGCACACGGTGTTTGGCGGCCGGCGCATCGTCGACATGCTCGTCGGCGAACAGCTTGCGAGGATTTGTTGAACGCATCCGAAAGCACGTCTCTAGCAAGGAGGAAAATGACCATGTTGAGAAAGCTGACGCCGGCAACGTTCGTCGCGCTGTGCCTGACCACGGTCCCCGTCTTGGCCCATGTGGGCGTCGGACCTGTCGATACATTGGGGCACGGGTTCGTGCATCCGCTTAGCGGCATTGACCATATTCTGGCTATGGTCGCCGTCGGCCTCTATGCGGCCAGCCTCGGCGGCAGGGCGCTGTGGCTGGTTCCATCGGCCTTCGTCGGCACCATGATCCTCGGCGGCCTCTTGGGCTATTTGGGCTTCCCGCTCCCGCTCGTCGAGATGGGGATCGGACTTTCGGTGGTCGTGATGGGGCTTGCCATCGCTCTTGGGGTGAGATTGCCGACGGTGGCGGCGATGGCCCTTGTTGGCCTCTTCGCGCTGTTCCATGGCCACGCCCATGGCACAGAAGGCATGGGCCTCGGCGTCGCCTACCTGCCTTATGCGGCCGGTTTCATCATCGCAACAGCGAGCCTTCACATGGCGGGCATCGCACTCGGCCTTGGGCTGGACCGTCTCGGCAGCAACCCGTCCAACGTCTTGCGGCGTTTCGCCGGAGCGGCGGGCGCGCTTGCCGGAGCCTTCATTCTCGCGGGGTGGCTGGCCACCTAGGACAAGAAAACGAGCGCCTCAGTCACAAGGGTCGGGCCTAAGGTCTGATCCTTGTGCTCGGCAGCATCATGCACGAAGGGACAGCGCGTCACTCGCGTGCACTCGATATCAGCGAACTGCTCTCCGCTGGTCAAATTCCCTGATCATCGGGCTGTGGCCCAGGGTCTAATACCCCTGCTTCTCTGCATTTTCCAGATAGGCATCGGCGAGTGCAATGAGACGCTCGCGTCCGAAGCTCGGCTCGTGGCCCGCATGAATGATCCGTGCAGGTAGTTCACGCAATCGCAGCATCGTACGCACGTATTCAGCCACATTCGAGTGGTGCAACGTGTCGACTAGAGGACCGTCGTAAACAGCGTCGCCTGAGAACAGGATCCGTGTGCGTGCCTCCCATAGCCCGATGGAACCTGGCGAGTGCCCGGGGAGATGCAGAACCTCGAAGGATCGGTCGCCAAGATCGATGATATCTCCCTCATCTACGATCCGGGTGACCCGGGCCGGGCGAATTCTGAAGCTTCGCATGTTGTAGTCCGCGGTCGGAAGAGCGGTCAGCATCGGCCCTGTAACTTCATATCCGCTGATAGGCGGCACGAGCAGGGTGGCGATGTTGGTTGGATCAAAGTCTGGTCCGGCTAGCGTGTGCTCGCCTACTGGGTGCTTCAGCCCATCCGCCTCGCACGAATGCACAAGGCACTCCTCAAACTCGTGATGATTGCCGATGTGGTCGATGTGTACGTGGGTTGCAACGGCGGTCACAGGTTTGGCGAGAATGTCTTTTGCGAACTCGCGGAGACTTGCAACGCCCATTCCCGTATCAATCACTAGGTCATGATCGCGTCCACGCACATGCCAGATGTTACAGCGAAGGAGCGGCACGACGTACGGTTCGAAGATGAGAGTGATGTCGTCATCGATCCGACGAAGCTCAAACCATCTTTCGGCGATCTTGAGCACAGCCTTTATCCGTCAACGGCGGTGGAAAGGTCGGGTTCGAATAACTTCGCCAACTGCCCAGGTACTGATCCGACCAGCCTTGATGACCTGTCCTTTCCGAAAATCATATCCGGAAGTATTGGTGGTGCAGTCCAGCCAAGATCGGAATGGCGACAATGGCGCCAGATCGTTGGGCTGCTCGATGTGAGGGCGCATCTTTATGTAATGCCAAGTGCGTGCGCGCCTGATTTTAATACGCCGCATAGGCGGAAAGAACTCGCCGCAGGTGTATCTCGCCGAAGACAAGCATTCGATCCAGGCACTCGCAGCGTAATGTGCCGATCAGACGTTCGGCGCAGCCATTCTGCCATGGTGATCCAGGGGAGATCGGTCGATCGCGGATACCCATGGCCCTCACCCGAGACGTGAAGACGTGTCCGTAGGCACGGTCGTTGTCGCGCACCAGGTAGGCTGGCGCCGAGGTCCAGGGAAACGCCTCGGTGATCTGTCGGGCCAGCCACTCGGCCGTCGGATGCCGTGTCACCTCGAACCACAACAGCTGTCGCCGACCGTGACCCAGAACCAGGAACGCAAACAAGAGATCAAAGGTCAGCGTCGGAACCACGCATAGATCAATGGCGGCGATCGCCTGCGCGTGGTTTCCGAGAAATGTCTTCCAGTTTTGCGAGGGCGATGTCCCCCTCCGCACCATGTATTTGGAGACCGTCGATTGGGCCACCTCAAAGCCAAGCATTAAGAGCTCGCCATGAATCCGGGATGCGCCCCAAAGTGGGTTTTCCCTACTCATCCGCCGGATCAGATCTCGTAGACCACGATCAATCCTCGGCCGCCCTGCCCTATTACGCGATTTCCAACGCCAAAACATTTTGAAACCAGCGCGATGCCAACGCAGGATGGTCTCCGGCTGAACCACCTGCACCGCACCAAGAAGGCTCGGCCAAAGCCGCGTCATCCAGATGAGCAGCGCGCGATCACTGCCAAGCAGTCGGAGACGAGGTGGTGCCTGCCGCAAAGCGATGGTTAGCTGATGGCGGAGAAGCAAATTCTCAGCCTCGAGCCGGCACCGCGACTTGAACAGGTCGGCGACGAACATTCCAAGCGCGTGCAGGATCGCAAACATCGCTCTCAAGGATGCGATGATTCTGCCTTACAACGCAAATCTACGCCGGATGGAATTTTCGGAAAGGACAACTATCCTCCACCGGCGGGCTATATCGTTGGTGGTGCGATTGCGACCGGTGTCGCCTGGGGCGTAGCTTACGCTATTGCCCGCGAGATCCGGGACGATATCGATTGGGATCATGGTGATATCAATATCGACATCGATCGGGATTTTAAGAAGTGGACACACAATTCCTATCACCGACGTGGCGTGCAGTACGACAATGACGCGATGAGAAATAAATTCGCCAAGACAGAGACGCAGTCGGGGGACCGTAAGCTCGATTATCGAGGATGGAGCGGCGGCGGCCATCTTACCGCTCTCGGTGGCAAGGCTGAGCACGGAATGAGACCGAATATCGGTCAAATCCAGCAAGGACTGGCACTAAATGCCTTGGACCCGAGCGACGGTCGGAAAGCAAAGGACTTCTCTCAGCGCGGCCAGGCGAGTCTAGGTAACCGTAGCGTACAGCAATTTACCCGCCCAGCCGGAGGCGTACCTACGGCGGTCCGAAGACGCGTACCGCAATATACTCGGCCAACCGGAGGCGTGCCTACGGCGGTCCGCAGAAGCGTGCCGCAGTATTCCCGACCAGCTGGAGGCGTGCCTACTGCAGCGCGCGGAGGCGGTGGTAGAGGCGGTCGTGGCCGTCGTTCCGACATCCGCCTTAAGCAAGACATCGTTCCGCTAGTGCGGCTCGACAACGGTCTCGAACTCTATCGCTTCCGCTATAAGGGCAGTGATCATACTGCCTATGTGGGGGTCGTCGCGCAGGAGGTCCAGAAAATCGAACCCAGTGCAGTTTCTCGAGATCACCATGGATATTTGATGGTCAACTATGATCTGATCGGTCTGAAATTCATGACCTGGAAACAGTGGCTCAACTCTAGACCTTCGCAGTAGGCCCCGGAGGCTTTCCTTTTTTTGGCATTCGCCGGCCGCCCTGGACCGTTGAATACCTGTCCTTTCCAAAAATCATATCCGGACGTATTGGTGGTGCAGTCCAGCCAGGATCGGAGTGGCGACAATGACGCCAGATCGTTGGACGGCTCGATGCAAGGGCGTATCTTTCTGTAATGCCAAGTGCGTGCGCGCTTGATTGTAATACGCCGCATAAGCGGAAAGAATTCGCCGCAGGTGCATCTCGCTGAAGATTACCACTTGATCCAGTCACTCGCGGCGCAATGTGCCGATTAGACGTTCCGCATAGCCATTCTGCCACGGCAACCCAGGAGAGATCGGTCGATCGCGGATACCCATCGCCCTCACCCGAGACGTGAAGACGTGTCCGTAGGCACGGTCGTTGTCACGCACCAGGTAGGCTGGCGCCGAGGTCCAGGGAAACGCCTCGGTGATCTGCCGGGCCAGCCCCTCGGCTGTCGGATGCCGTGTCATCTCGAACCACAACAGCTGTCGCCGGCCGTGGCCAACACATGAAAGGAAAAGTGCATGGCCGAATTTGTGAAGGCAGCGAGCACAGACGAGGTTGCACCTGGCCAAGCTCGATTGGTCAATGTTAAGGGGAGAGAGATTGTCCTGTTCAACATTGAGGGTGCATTCTTTGCGCTTGCAAACGCCTGTACGCATGAGGAAGGGCCGTTGGCCGAGGGAGAAGTCTTGGGCCACGAGGTTACCTGTCCATGGCATGGTGCGAAGTTCGACATCCGGACGGGAGAGGCCCTAGGTCCGCCAGCGTATGAAGCCGTCACGCGCTACAACGTGCGCATCACGGGAACCGACATCGAGATCGAGCTATAGGGACCTCATGAAACGCGCCAAATCGCGGAATCACGGTCAGCAAGGGTTGTCCCTTCCGAAAACTATATCCGTGCGTAGCGATGGTGAAGTCCGCCTAGCACAGCATTAGCGACGATGACGCCGCACCTCTCGATTGGCCTACGGTTTGGAGCGTCCTTGTCAATTCCGAGATGAGTCCGCGTCGCGTTGTAATATGCGGTGTATGCCTTCAGGACTTGCCGAAGATGTGCCTCACCCCAGATGATCACATGGTCGAGGCATTCACGGCGGATCGACCCGATCGAACGTTCGACATATCCATTCTGCCATGGTGATCGGGGTGCGATGGGGCGATCGCGAATGCCCATTGCTCGTAGCCGCCGAGTGAACGCCTCGCCATAGGCACCATCATTGTCACGGATGAGAAAGCCCGGAACAGTGTCCCAAGGAAAGGCTTCGGTCATCTGGCGGGCCAGCCATTCCGCCGTCGGATTGGTCGTGACGCCGATCCATAGAAGGCGACGGCGTCCGAGCCCCAAGACAACCAACACGAATAGTCGTTCGAATGCCAGCGTCGGAACGATGAGGAAATCCACGGATGCAATCCCGTCGGCGTGGTTGCGGAGAAAAGTCTTCCACCCTTGAGACGGCGGACCTCGCCGTCTCAACATGTATTTCGAAACCGTCGACTGTGCGACATCAAAGCCGAGCTTGAGCAGCTCGCCGTGAATCCGCGGCGCGCCCCAAAGCGGATTTTCCTTGCACATGCGGCGCAGGAGATCTCGGGGTTCTTGATCAATCCCGGGCCGGCCTCCTGGATTGTGAGATTTCCAGCGCCACCAGGCGCGAAAACCCATCCGGTGCCAGCGAATGATTGTCTCAGGACGCACGATCACCGTGGCGTTGCCGATATCGGGGAAACGCCGATACAGCCAGACGAACGACGCCCGATCACCGCCGGAAAGCCGCAACCTTTTCGGAGCCTTTCGGTGCAGAATGTTCAGCTGATGGCGAAGGATGAGAATTTCGGCTTTCAATCGTTCATGCGAACGAAAGCAGTCCCACATATATCCGAGCAGAAGTCTGAAGAAGGTCGCCATCAGTTTCGATCATGATCCGATTCTCTTTTCTACTGCGAATCCAGCGGATGAGGTTTTCGGAAGGCACACCTGTAAAAGGATCGACTCGCCGCGATTACGCGCAAATCTCGATCGAGGACCACAAGGGGCTCCCGGACGGTATCAACGATGGCCTCCGCCAAGCTGTGCCCGTGCGCCACCGCGGCCAAAGGGTTGTGAGCAGCCACGCCAGACGATTCCTCTCTATCTGCGGCTTGGATCTTATCAAATTTTACGGTGAGGCCGAATGTCGCCGGCCGCACCATGTAAGCGGCCCGCATATTGACGTGGCTCAGCCATACAGTCCGAGCCTTGGGGCACGTTCACGAGCGGTAACAGGGCTTCCCATTCCTCCGGCGATCGCCGCCGCCCCATCTCTAATTCCCCGCACGAGCCTCGGTCCGATGGGCGCACGATCTCCTCTGGCTCCTTGTCGTCAATTTTTGTGAGCGCGTTGCTTGCTTGACTGTAGTGCGTAAAGAAGCCCCGTTTCGGGGTTTCTTGGCGTAAGACCAATGGGATTTTCGGCTCTCGCAATTTCGGCAGCGGCGCAGACCGGATGCTACAAGCTCCGCCTTAAGGATCGTCGCGTCAGAGCAAATTCCATCCCGCCAAAAGCCGGGCCGGCCATACGGCGTGAAAACGGAACGAACACGCCTTCCGCGGGTTCTGCGTAAAGGGCTCGCTTTCTGCGAGTGCCACTCAATCCACAATGGAGAACGCTATGACCAACATTGCTGGCGCACAGACGCAGGCGAAAAAATTCGCCAACCAAAATGACCTATCGTCGGACGTTCAAGAGGTCCGAGAGAACATCAAGGATCTGAGTGACAGCGTGGGGCACATGGCGAACCGTCACTACGAACGCGCTCAGGGCGTGGCGACCGACGCGATCCAAGGAACCGGCGATGCAATTCAACACAACCCACTTACCGCTATCGGAATTGGCCTCGGCGTTGGTTTTCTATTGGGTCGTTCCTTGGGCGGGCGCCATTAGATTTACAACTGCCGTAAGTTATCAGGGAGGCATGAGCTCGCCAACCAAGCCGAACCCCCGAGAGGGCTTCACGCTCAAGCGGCAGGACATCACAATGCGATTCTTCTTAGGCGTGATATGTGGAATGCTTCTCATGGTCATTGTCGCCTTTATTGCCGACTCTCTGGCAACAGCGGATGAACCCGGAACTCAGCCTCAAAGGATAGTGAACTGGGACCTTGCGGGCGAGAGCCTGAACCGGTCAATCGAAACAATTCGCGGGAGGTTGCATAAACTCACCCGCTAGTGCCCATCGTCCGTTTGTGGCACCAAGCGGACAATCTCAACTCGTGCCGTAACGTCGGCTTCGGACCCAGGCTGCCGGCGTGATCGTCGATCATTTGCCTCAACGTGCACCGGGTAGCCTCTGCGCCTCCCCACTAGCTTCCCCGCTCCCCGCTGAAACGCCCGCTTTCATTGTCTGGTCGCACCGACCGCCGCTAAGAAGTGCTGGTCTATTCGCGCGGCGCCGCGCCCGTCCATCTGGGTTTCTACTCTCTACTCGGCGGAACTTTGAGGTCCCGAAGAGGTTGTTCGGAGGTGGCTCATGCAGCAGATCGCTGTATCGCCAGCATCCCCCTCAAAAAATTCGTAAAGGAGCTCGTCATGGATTGGAACCGTGTCGAAGGAAATTGGAAACAAGTCAAAGGGCAAGTCAAAGAGAAGTGGGGCAAGCTCACCGACGATGACCTCACGGCCATAAACGGCAAGCGTGAGCAGCTCGAAGGCAAGATTCAGGAGCGCTATGGCATTGCCAGGGATCAAGCGCGCAGGGACGTTGATGACTGGTATGCGAAGCAATCCTGGTAGAATTTGAAAATGCAGTGGGGCCCGGCTTTGTGCCGGGCCCTTTGTGTCCCGTTCTCAACAGGTGACCCCACGATGAAGCACCTACAGTCCATCACTCTGTTGCTGACGTTCCTAAGTACCCCTGCCTACGCCGAGCAAGTTCAAGCCACTTGGTACGGCAATGAACTTCGGGGACACCGCACGGCGTCCGGCGAAATGTTTAATCCCAGCGGGATGACGGCGGCCCATCGGTCGTTGCCCTTTGGCACCTGTCTAGTCATTGGCAATCCACGGACGGGAAGAAAGGTTGAGGTGCGAGTGAATGATCGCGGTCCGTTCACGCCAGGCATTTTGCTGGACCTGTCATCTGGCGCGGCAGAGTCTATTGGCATGCGATCGAAACAAAGCGTAACGGTGAACCCGTGTTAGTGCGATCCACGGGGAGTTGCGAAGATTCATGTTGAGCGAGTGGGTGAGAGAGGTAGTCACTACTTTTTCGGTCGCGCCGCAGTATCGGTAAAATCACGCCATTTTCGGTGTTGGGCCTCCTGTCCGCTAATGACCCCTAGCGGACTCTCGGGGCCCGGCTCAAGTCAGAGAGGCGATTGCAACTTTCGCGAGCGATGACGACAGTTTAACGCGCTCCGCTTGTAATACCCTAAGCAATGCCCATATCTTTATCACTGGCACGCCGGACCCTAGGCGCTGACGGTCAAAGACTACCGTGCCAACTCTGTGCACGCCCCCTTTCCCGAAAATCAGCACCCAAGCGCCCCTCTTAAGCGGAGCATGGTCCGGCGGCTGCCATCGCTCGCGATGTGACCTCAAGAGGCACGATGATGAATGCTACCTCCAATCTTCAAACTGCTGCCGAGCAAGGCCGCAAAAATTACCGCGACGTGACGACCCCCGACGCGGCTGTGCCGGAGAGCGTGCGAGCCATGGTCGAGAAGGCCGTGGATCAAAGCCGCGAAGTCTACGACCGCTCCAAGGATGCTCTCGACGCATCGGTTGCGACCCTTGAGAGGACCTTCGACGCTGCCGGGCAAGGCGTTGTGGCGTTCAACCGCAAAATCATCGATATCGCCCAGCGGAATGTAAATTCCGGCTTCGACCTGGCCAAGAACTTGGCCGGGGCGAAGAACCTTGCCGAGGCTATGGAATTGCAAGGAGCCTATTGGCGCAAGCAGTTCGGTGCACTCACTGCCCAAGCGGAGGAAGTTCGCGCGCTCTCGACCAAGATGGCGGCAGCCGCGAGCGAGCCGCTCAAGGAGCAGGTGAAACGTGGCGTGGAACAGTTGCACAAGGCAAACTGAACTGCTTGCCGCGATAGTGATGCCGCGAGCGAGTGTGGGCGGAGTTACTGAACCTGGAGGAAGCGAGATGCACGTCGCGGCAATTCTGAAAGTGAAGGGTAGGAATGTTGTCACCACTACGGCAGACAAGTCCCGTTGCTCGATGTCGCAAAACTGCTCGAGCAGCATGACATTGGCTGCATTGTCATCGAGGGAGATAACGGCCAGGTCGCGGGCATCGTGTCGGAACGCGACGTCGTGCGGGCGATAGGCAAATCCGGAGCCAAGGTCCTGAAAGAGCCGGTGTCGGTCTACATGACCAAGACGGTGGTTGCGGCCCGCGAGTCGGACACTATCTACCGGCTGATGTCGGAAATGACGGTGCACCGGTTCCGCCACATGCCAGTGGTCGAGAGAGGCCGGCTAATCGGCCTCGTCTCCATTGGCGATGTGGTCAAGATGCACATCGCGGAAGCCGACATGGAGGCGGCGGCGACGAGGGAGTACGCAGCCTAGTTTGGTTTTTGACCAAGCATCCCGGCTGAGATTGTAGCAAGGTGGCGAATGAACGCGACAAATCAGAAGCAAAATCTTCGTTCAGAAAAAATTCAGTCAACTAGTTTCCTGATCTGGATTATCTCGGGGTTGTACCTTCTCCCGATGGTTTGGTTTCTGCTATCTACGATGGGCGGATACGGCGCACATGAAACTAAGCTGTGGCTCGTGCCAGCGGTTGCCGCGTTCACTTTTTCATATGGCATTCTCATGCTGTTGCTTTGGCCGCATGAAAAAGTCTCGCCGGGGTCAACCTCATAATCCAGTCTTCACCCTTATTCAGTTGCCCACGTGCTCCTTACTGCGGATAGTCCTCCTTCTTCCACCAAAAGGGGTCACCGTCGATGTGCCTCTCGATGTACCAGGCGTCGGTGCCAGCCTTTCTCCAAACGTTGAATAACCTCTCCGCGATCTTGGATAAAGCCGAGGCCTATGCTGGGAACCGCAAGGTTGATCCGGAAGTCCTGCTCAATTACCGGCTTGCCCCTGACATGTTTCCGTTCGTTCGCCAGATCCAGATTGCGGCCGATCTCGCCAAGGGAGCCGCTGCGCGGATTGCAGGTGTAGAAGTGCCGAAACATGACGACACTGAGAAGACCTTTGCCGATCTCAAGGCGCGGATCACAAACACGGTGACCTTCGTGCAATCCATCCAACCTAGCGACATTGACGGCTCCGAGGATCGGGACATCACTCTAACCCTGGGTGAACACACGTTGAGTTTTAAAGGCCAGCCCTATCTGTTGCATTTCGTGCTGCCCAACTTTTATTTCCACTGCACCACGGCCTACGACATCCTGCGACACTGCGGTGTTGAACTAGGCAAATGGGATTTCATCGGAGCTATCTAAACAAGGCGCAAGAGACTGGCGGAGGGTCAGAGCTTGAAGCGTTTGGGGTGCAAGTGAACAGCGGGCGGCATTGAGGAGCAGGGCGATGCCTCTGGAGCGGCACACTGACGACTTGACGGCCTGCGATGGTGTAAAGTTCTGGATGTCGGACGGGGAACGTCCAGTCCTTTGTAGGGTGAGCCACGAGGCGCTGCAAGATCTTGCCAACCGTGTTCACTTTGACGGCAGCGACGAAAAGATCTTCGAGGTCTACCGCGAGCTCATTGAACAGGTCGCAAGCGATGCTTACGATGCCGTTACAAGCGTTGATGAGGCTGGCCTTGTTCTTGTCACTGCGGAGGCGCTCGCCCGAGTCGGCCGCAGCGCGTGAGGAAGCTGCTTTGATCTCCTCGTCATCGCTTCCTTAATCTCACCCCCGCGCATCGCCATTCGTGAACTCGACGCCCCCACGGATCGCTTCCAGGGTCTCAGGGCGCCAGCTGACGCGTATTAGCTCGCTATTGTCATCTGAAAGGCGCAAGCTGAGGAATTACCCGGTAAGAGCAACACGGGCACCGGGTGGCTGAGAGCGGAAAACTCCCGCCCGCAACAATGCGGAGGGAGTCAATGGGCTCTTCCAGATCAATTTCCAGTCATTGTGATCCAAAAACCCTCACGGCAATTGACCTTGCGTTTGACGGGGCTTGGAACGTCCTTGAGACGCGTGACCTCCTTGCACGCTTCACGAATGATTCTGAGCTGAAAGCAGAGCTTAGTCAGCGGCTAGTGGTACTTGCCTCGGATGGCGTGACCGATGCTGAAGAGCTACGGCGCCAAGCTCTGGCGAGCTTCCCGCTGGCCTAAATGGCGAAGAGCCTCAATGTTCGGCTAGGTGCTGAACGGGAGATAGATCATGTCGATCGGACTCATACTTGTTATCATCCTCATCATCTTCTTGCTCGGTGGCTTCAGTGGCCGCTTCGGCGGCTACGGCTACGGCTTCGGTCACGGCGGCATAGGTGTGATCGGCGTCATCCTGATCGTCCTCGTTGTACTGCTTCTCATGGGGCGGCTTTGATCTGACACGCGGGTAGACTGAATTGCATACTGCCGCCTGTATACGAGGGAAGGCTGCGAACGAAAGCCCTCCGAGCCGCCTATGGCGCGCAGGCGGTAGCACCATTGGCCCACCCTGCTTGGCCAAGCGCGAGCCCCTAAAGTCCGTTTCTGGCGCACAGCGAGGCCGCGCACATTGTCCTGGGCATTGTCGGGCGCCTGCGGGTTTCCGCCTCCCAAGGAAAACCGGCCGATAATGCCGACGGGCTTGGCGAATTGGGGTGCCTTCGAAAGCGACGAGGCGTCGGGTGAGGGCGTAAAGCGGCCGGTCAAGCAGAATTCCCTTGGTGTGAGCGGCGCGGTCGCCTGGATGCTTGCCGAAGAACTCCATTCAGCGCGTCGACCAACTGATCGGGGCGAGGCGGCTCTTGAGCGCGGGTCGCCACGGCGGCGAAGACGACGAGCCCAGCCAACCCTGCCAATGCTCCGATCGCGATGTGTCTGAAAGTCATGGCGTCACACTCCTTGGGTATTCACCACCCAACCGACTTAGACCCGCTTCGCATCAGGATGGATCTTCCGGGTCTCGTGGGCAACACAGATTGGCGACGCCGAGAGGGCCTTCTAGCTATTTCAAACCCCTCAAGTCAGTCCCTGGCCAATGTCGGTTTATGGCACTTAGCTGACATGTGGAAGAGCAAGCGCGAGGTCAGCTTTTGACCCAAAGCGGACGTTACGGCAGAGCGGACGTGCCGACCTCGCTGTCCCGGAGACCCTGAGGCGGCCACTTCGGGGTTAAGTTGAAGCATCGTGGCGTCGCGCGTTCGGAATTGTTTATGAACGGCCGATCGGTGTTCTCGTCGCTTACGAGAGTTCGCTCGCGACGACGGCTTGCAGCGAAGCGCGTAGATCCGCAGCGCGCGTGGCGCCGAAGCTGGTTTCAAATCGCGCTTGCGCCACGGACCATCTCTTACGAGCTGCTTCCAGTCGCTTCTCGCCCGCTTTGGTCAGATGAAGTGCCTTGGCCCGGCGGTCGGATGCAGCCGGCTCAATCCTGATCAGCCCGTTCCGCTCCAACGGCAGGATGTTACGCCCGAGCGTGGTGCGATCCATCACCATGTCCTCCGCAAGTGCGTTGATCGTCAACGGCCCCCTTCGCTTGAGCTTCGCAAGGATCGAAAACTGCGTCGTGCGCAGGCCGGTCGGTGCGATGACCTGATCGTAAAACTGCGTGACATGCCTGGCCGCCGCGCGGATGGCGAAGCAATTGCACGCCTCGGGGCTGAGTTGGCTATCGACGGGCATCACGAAATCCTCTGGTTCTTGACATACGTGCATATGCTCCTATGTAGGCGCATATACGCCCATGTCAACCTTCACTGGAGAGGCGCGAGTAGCGGACTAATTTAACTCCCATAGCTGACTTATAGGGAAAGGATAGAACATGACGCTTGAGACATCAGAGACAAAATTCGTGGAGGCCAGAGGGACCAAGTATGCCTACCGGAGCATTGGAAAGGACTCAGGTAATCTTCCTCTCTTTTTCATGCAGCATTTCACCGGAACGATGGATGGCTGGGATCCTTTGGTCGTCAACGGGCTTGCCAAGAATCGGTTAGTGGTCGTGTTCGACAATGCCGGGATCGCAAGCTCAAGTGGCACGACGCCGGACACCGTCGCCCAAATGGCGAGCGATGCGCGTGACTTCATTTCTGCGCTTGGACTGGAGAAGGTAGATCTTCTCGGCTATTCGCTTGGAGGCATGGTGGCGCAGCAGCTTGTTGCCAATTACCCTGATTTAGTGCGCAGGCTTGTGCTGGTGGGCACGGGGCCGCGCGGGGGAGAAGAGCACCTGCTCAAGGTGCTGGATGATGTGCGTTCTCAACCGGACCTTCAGGACCCAGAGACTCGATCTGTTTTTCACTAGATCAAGAGCCAGTCGAGCTGCCGGGCTGGCTTTTCTCGATAGGATTAGGGCGCGAACAGTCGGACCGCGACCCAAACTCCAGTCAGGAGACCACCAACGCCCAGGCGAAGGCTCTTATTACCTGGTGTGCAACGAAGGATCCCGACAATTCAATCCTGAGCGCCATCCGCCAGCCGGTTCTGATCGTGAACGGCAGCAACGACACCATGCTGCCGGCGGATAATTCCTATTTCATGTTCCAGCATCTGCGCGACGCGCAGCTGATCCTTTATCCTGACGCGGGGCACGGCTCCCTGTTTCAGTATCCCGAGCAATTCGTCCCACACGCGGAGCAGTTTCTAGGGCCGGGAGGCGCGGCTGCTTAGACTGGAGCTGACCATGAGCGATAGCGAGAAGTTGACGGAGATCCAGCACACTGAGGTCGCCACGGGTCGGACTTATGAGGCACTGGTCGAAACTTTTGAGCACGAACTCGGCTATCTTGACCCCCTGATCGGGGCCAGCTTGATTGAGCAGAAAGCGTCATGGAGCGAGGTTGAACGGGAGATCGCCCGCATGGCAGGTCCTCGCGGACTAATGATCATTTTTGAGCGGATCAGGGGAGGATCACTTCGCTGTCAGGCCAGCAAAAGCGATGTTCCCTCTACCTCGTGGGCAATCCCGTGATCGCTGACCAGATTATCCGAATCGATTTGCGCGCAAGTTTCTATGTGCCTTTCCGGGTATGCCTCTATGACGATGGAGGTCCGGACGGCGCGGTTATCTCCTTGGATCGGCCGTCGTCCTTTCTGGCGGCTCTTGGTAAGCCAGAGCTGACAGAGTTCGGCGCGCTGCTCGATCGCAAGGTTGACGACGTAGTGACGGCTCTCCAGAAGCCCTGAGCAGCGGGCGATCGCGCGTCTAGTGCCACGATACAATTGGGCGTTAAAGCCACGAGCTTAATCCGAAAAGCGGAATGCCTGATCACCGTGTGGAATGTCCGCTCATGACGGAAAGCGGACTCTGCCCCTTGCTCTCTCCTCAGCGAGCGAAGACCGCTGCGGCTGGCCACTGAGTGGTGTACGCAACTCCTGCTAGTGAAGTGACGATTGCGCGCGCGGAGCTTGTAATACCGCTAGTCGAGACCTATATCTGTGCTACTGGCACGCCAAGCTGGACGCTGACAGTAAAAAATCACCGTGCCTCCGTGCACGCCCTTTGCAGAGATTCTCAGCAGTCGAGTGCCCTTAGGGGTCGAGGCCCGCGGCGGAGTAGAGTTGCCGTTAGGGGCCTCGAGCCCCCTTGGCCCCTTGCCTGCGAGTAGTCGCGTACCCCCCTACCCCGCAACCCCAAGCCGTTAACAACAGAGCTACCATCATGACCGCTACCTCCAATCTCCAAGCCGCTGCCGGGCAAGCGCGCAAAAATTACCGCGACGTGACGAACCCCGATACAATGGAGCTTACCGGTACCGTGACTGCCATCGTGGCTTTGGCATCATTCGCGCTCGTTGCAGCGATCATCCTAGGGATGATCTAGCGCTCCCATTGACGAACCCCGACACCCCCTGTTCCTGAGGCCGTGCGAGCCATGGCCGAGAAGACCGCTCAGACCCGCGAAGTCTATCAAGCCGGGTTTGGCCAACTCTGCGGCCAGCCCATACGAGCTGCGTACAGCCCCGTAAAGTTCCGGCCCCCTCCCGCACCTGTTGACAAGGTGGCGCTATCGCCTCCAAAAGCGGCCAGTTCCCCCTTTTCACGGTGAAAGATCGGATGTCTGTGCTCCCCACCGGGCACCGCGAGCCACCGTCCAGCAAAGATTAAAGACCATGACCATAGAAGCTAGTGCGGCGCACTCCGCCCGGATCGACCACTACACTGCATTTTGGAGCGAAGTGGTTGGCCCTGACTATGAGGAGTTCATGAAGGCGCAACATGATCTTCGGTTGGCTTTCCATTGCGCCGTCTCACTCTTTCACATGAGCGATTGGGTATATGAGGCCGAGAAGGCGACCGTTGATGCCAGTTTCACCTTCATCGACAAGAATGGCGTCACCCAGCCCGTGCGGAACAGCAAGCAGTTCGCCAACGCCCTTCGGGACTTGGAACCCGACTTTGAGCTGATCCGTCAGATCGCAAACTCGGCAAAGCACTTGAAGCTCAGCCGCTCAAGTCCCCACCCGGGAGCGCCGACGCACGCCGCGAACACCTCGGGCACTGGATATGGCGAAGGCGGTTCGTGGCGCGATTATAGCACGCCATTCAATTCGCCCCATTGCGCCTACCAGCCGCTCTAGCTCGCGCTCAAGCACCGTACTCGCACTGTGTGGCGCTTGAGCATATTCCTGTAGGCAGTCCCGCGCCTAGGAGTGATGGCTAAATCGAGCTAGGTGGGTGCGGGCGGCTTCAAGGTCGAGTCAGGGGTATTGATGGTCACCGCGGCTATTCTGGTAAATAGGGTACCTCATGGTGGCGCAATTTCTTCAATGAGAGATTTCACAATGGACCAAGAGGACGATCATGACCCGAGGATTGAGATCGACGAGCGCGTGAAAGCTCTAATCGTCGAAGCAATGAAAGCTAACAAGGGAGCAGACCCGCATGACCTTCTTGCCGAGATCGTAGGAAAGCTCTCGTTCCGAGACGTGCCCGACATTCTTTGGGATTACGTGCATAACGTTTTGCACCAATTGATCGAGCCAGATTGCGATGAAGGCGCGCGTCCGCACTGACCCATGACGCACCACTAAGCGTGAATTGTAGAGCGGCTCGCGGTTGGTTACTGCCTATGCTATTTGGCCAGGAAATGGCTGTGCTCTGAGGCCCAGACTGATAGTTGGCCACGCCTCTTCCATTGCGGGGGTCCATGAAACCCGAAAGATTTCCGCCGATGCGGTGAACAGAATGCGAGATTTTCAAAACCCACAAGCTGCTTGAGGGAATCGGCCCGAATTGCCTTTTGTCGGCTATAAGATCGGCTGGCGCGAACTCCAGGCCCGTTGGGCTTATAGCGAGCTGCTTTCCCCTCGCTTCATGTCTATGTATAGCCAGTTCGCCGAGTTCGTTGGCCTGTTTAAGAAGGCTCGCACCGCTGTTCCCTTCGAAGCTCTAAATGAGGACGAAACCTATTACCTGGTCGTAATGAACGATCTGGTTCGGTCCCCACTTGTATGGGAGCTAAAGCAAGTTCCGACCTTTGTCTGTAGAGTCTTGGACTAAGGAACAAATTGGGCGAGCGCTTACGATTTATAACGACAGCGACGGTCCAACCTCATTTGAGCGCTTTGCTAGCTCGTCCCCCTTTGTCGTAGGTCAAGGGCTAGATCCTAGCGACGCACGAGTGGCAGCATTATTAATTCCGGATTATCGTGTGATCATACAGAAGGAAGCGGTGCCACTCGTCCCTGTGGGCGACGGTCGACTAAAACTGTTGGATGGCTATTTACGCAGCCTCCTCTTTTGGAGATCAAGCGATCAAGATCGCCACTTACTCGTATGGGTTCCTCTAACTAAATCACCTTCCACATGACCAATAAGTCGGGTGGCGTGCCGAGACCGTGCCAGCGATCAAGAAGGCCCTAGAGAAGGCCGGGGTCGAATTCACCAACGGCAGCGGCCAGGGGTGAGGCTCAAGTAGGTTAGCCACGCCTGGAGAAAGCCTTTAGGTCTCAATGGGGCCTTTTGGGGCGGTTAGCCATCTTAAGCTATTGATTTTGCTGGAAGAGGTTATATCCACCCTCTCCGCCAGAAGGCCAATTAACCTGAATAAAATCCAAGGCCGTTGAGGAGTGACCCACAAACTAACTCACAATGGCCTTCGGAGCGGGCCTCGTCCGGCGTGGGCTGTTGTTCTGGTGTGCCGCAAACGTGCTTGCGGAAGCGCTGATTTATTTCAGCGCCGAGAAGGGCGTTGGCGTGAGGATCTGGTTGCTGATGCTTCTTCTGCGCCACCCCGCCGAGGAACGTTCGATGTCGTTCAGCAATATAGGAACCCTGTCATCAAACTGTACAAGTTGGGTGGTTGATAGCTATCAAGCGGCCACATCACACATCGGTAGTGCCCCCCGTCTAGCCGAAGATGTGGTCAGCTTGATGCCGGTATTCCCTCCCGGCACCCCGCGCGAAGGCGCATCTAGCGTCCCAACCTCGCACATTGGGGTTGGGACGCTTTCTTGCTGGTCGATGTGTGGCCGACGTATTTTTGCCGGTCGCAAGCGGCCATGTTGAAACTTTTTGTATGTGTGCTGAGTTTATGCATCTTCGTAGTAACTGGAATGACCGCCTCAAACAGGAGGTTCACATGACCACACGTGTTGCTATCACTAGCTCTCTTTTTCTGGCCGCCATGCTGTTGCTCCCATCTTCCATGGCGTCGTCGGCAGAAGTAACCGGCGCTTGCTTGAAAGATGCCAAGGCGCAGTGCCCAGGGGTGGAAGCTGGAGGAGGCGCGATCAAGGACTGCCTCAAGACGCACGTCAAGGACCTGTCCGATGACTGCAAGGCGGTGTTGCTCAAGGTGGTAAACGCCAAGGCCTGTGCGGATGACGCGAAAAAATATTGCGCGGACACCCAGCCCGGCGAGGGCCGCCTTGAGGCGTGCATGAAATCTCACATCGCCGAGGTTAGCGATGCCTGCAAAGTAGCGATGGTGAACGCTGCAGCTGGCGAGTAGGTCAAAAACCAAGGTTATGGCGCATTAGAGCGCCGTAGCCTTGGTTAGGCCTCATACGTTGTGCCGTCGGCAGCTGGCGAACATGGTCATGCTTCGCAGGTTTTAGGCCAAGTGCGGAAACTGGTTGACCGGAACGACTTCCAGATCAAACAACTCAAGCCTCTCCATGCGGTGCGCTTCACTTAGCCCGTGGAAGGGCCAGGACAATGCGCGCCATGGCGTCTAGGAAGCGCCGCTGCTGCCCCATGCCAGGGAACGGGACGGCATACCGAGCGGCGCTGCCACCGGCTGCAATTGCCGCCGCTTCCACAATCTCTTTAATGCTGAGCAGAAGCGTGACGATGGCGGCAGGCTGATACTCCGCGATCCGATCCGCGAGGCGAGCTTGCGCGCTCAGACATTGGGCCTCGCGTTCGGCGCTCCTGAACCGACCGGAACGTCTCATCCCTAACGGGGGTTTCATTAGGAGTCACGAGACGGGGAAGTCAGGAGGAAACACATGCCCAAGCTGCTCACTGTCTTTGCAACGGCGACAATTCTCACAGCTAGTAGCGGCATAATCTGGAAAGCCGAGGCAGCGCCAACCACCGGTATCGGAAGTCTGGCACCTCTAACGAAGAGCTATACGCCCACTGAAAAAGGTTGGTTATTGGCGGCGTTATTATAGGCGATGCTATCGCCGGGGTTATTGCGGCTATGGCTATCCCTCTTACAGCTATGGCTACAGGCCATATGGCTATGTGCCCCCCGCCGCGTACGCCTATCCTCCTGCGACCAGCTATGCTCCCCCTCCGGAAGCCGACTACGGCGACGCTCCGCCTTCGGAAGGCGACTACAACGACGAGGGCAACTACGGTAATGGTCAACCGCAGGAAGGCGACTATGCCGGCGCTCCGCCCCCAGAAGGTTATTAATCGAACTACAGCAATTCGCATTAGGGGCTAATGTCTGCTTCTGGCACAAGGCAGACATGCTCAATGCGCTGACGAATGTCCGCTTTGGGTCATTAGCGGACATACTGACAGCCCGCGCCATGTCCGCTTTACCCCCAATCACGGAAGGTCCGCTCCACGCGATAGGTTGGGTTATTGGAGGGGTTGCGGCGTCTTGGCTAGTGAGTGCTGCAGCCAATCTTAGGCAGCATGGGGATGATGCGCGCCATCTCATCGCGGAAGCGCGTTTGTTGTCCCATGCCGGGGAATGGGACGGCATATCGAGCGGCGCTGCTTCCGGACGCACTTGCCGCCGCTTCCACAATCTCTTTGATGCTGAGCAGAGGCGTGACGATGGCGCGTGGCCGGTACTCTGCAACGCGATCCGCGAGCCAGCTTGCGCGCTCAGGCATTGGGTCTTGCGTTGAGGGCTTCTTTTCGCCCTGAGGTGTGGCTCATTTGGTACAAGTTTCCGCCCGTGGGGTGTTAAATTCTCCACTGAAAACGAAATGGGGGACCGAATGATGCGAGTGTTTTTCGCTTTGGCGATCGTCATCACGGGGGCGATCGGGCTTGGGGGCTGCTTTCACCACAATCAGGCCGTTTACGCGGAACCGATTTCGCACACGCCGCTGAAATAGCTCTACAACCTGCTCGCCTGCAATTGCCAGCCTCGGTCGGGTGACCCTCGACCGGGGCTTCTTCTTTACGGGGGGTGGTGGGGCGTCGGCTTCGGTCGGCGCCCTTTTTGATGCCTTGTGGCAACCGCGCTACAGTAGAAGACGCGCTAGGGTGCTACCTCATTGGTTCTAGCCTGCATAGCTGGATTGTCTTACCCCGGACTTAGCCCCGTATTGCGTACCCCGCTCCCCGGGGCTTCTTTTTGTGTCGGCTTCGGTCGGCGCCCTTTACTTCCCGCGCCGCAGTTGATGAAGCGCGCGCAGATCTTCATCTGACAGCCGTACCTTGGCGCCCGCAGCCGTCCGCCTCGGTTGTCGTCGGACATTGGGAAAACCTAAGCCCGGCCGTGGGCCGGTTGGTTGCCTCTGGGGCTTGTGGATGCAATAGAAATTGGCCGGTTGGCGTGGCACTCAGCGGGCCTGAATAGCGATACAGAGACCCCCCGCGACAAAAGCAGAGACATTCCAACTGGACTTCTCCTGCAAAGGAAGCATGTGTGGTGGAGACGGACAGACAGATTGACCTCTGTTTCGAGCACGCCAAACGCCCGGCTTCAGTTCCGGGCTTGTTGTGGTGCAGGGCCCGATTGTGGGCATCGCATCAGGAGGTCAATGGTGGAAATCCCCGGTCACCGATCTACCGGGCGCCGTGGCGGCGAGCCCGGCGCCGATGCGAATTGCCCGTCGCCGCGGACACCTCACGCGCCGGGCGACGCCAGTCTCGATGAGCTTCGCTGCGAATGGCGACGGCTTTATCGGAGCGAGCCGCCAAGGATCAGTCGTGACCTGCTGATCCGAGGAGTCGGCTACCGGCTCCAGGAAATCCGACACGGCGGGCTCGGCAAATCTACGCGGCGCAAGCTGAAGACTCTCGCGAAGATGTTCCGGACCGAAGGCCGAGTCGCTCCTGATCCAGGTCTCAGCCTGAAGCCCGGCGCCCGGCTGGTGCGCGAATGGCACGGCCGCACCCACACTGTCACGGTAGCGGAAGATGGATTCGAGTATGCCGGCACGACGTATCCGTCGCTCACGAAAATCGCCAAAAAGATCACCGGTGCCCATTGGTCGGGCCCTCGCTTCTTCGGTCTTGTACGGGCAATCGCACCGCACCAGCGCGTCGGAGGCGACAATGGCTAAGTCGGGAAAGGCGTCGAGACCGCCTACCAGAAAGATGCGATGCGCGATTTACACGCGCAAATCGTCCGAGGAGGGCCTGGAGCAAGCCTTCAACTCGCTCGATGCCCAGCGCGAAGCCTGTGCGGCCTTTGTCCTCTCCCAGAAGCATGAAGGCTGGGTGGTCTTGCCGGCTTTGTACGACGACGGCGGCTTTTCCGGGGGGACGATGGACCGCCCTGCCCTGCGGCGGCTCTTGGGCGATATTCGCGCAGGCCAGGTTGACGTCGTGGTGGTCTATAAGATCGACCGACTGACGCGTTCGCTGTTTGACTTCGCAAAGATCGTGGAAGCCTTCGACGCTCGGGGCATCTCCTTCGTGTCGATAACCCAGCAGTTCAACACCGCGACCTCTATGGGGCGGCTTACCCTGAACGTGCTGCTCTCCTTCGCCCAATTCGAGCGCGAAGTCGCCGGCGAACGCATCCGCGACAAGATCGCAGCTTCCAAGAAGAAGGGCATGTGGATGGGCGGCTTGCCGTCGCTTGGCTATGACGTGCAAAACCGAAAGTTGGTCGTCAACGAGGAGGAAGCTGGCACCGTCGTCCATATCTTCCGGCGATATGTAGAGCTCCGATCCGTGCGCGTGCTGCAGGAAGAACTTGATGCCGCGGGAATTCGGAGCAAGCGGCGGATATTGGCAGACGGCAGTCCGTTTGGTGGTCAGAAGCTTTCCCGAGGGGCCCTCTATCTGATGCTGCAGAACCGCATCTATCGCGGCGAGATCACACATAAGGGGAATGCATACCCGGCAGAGCATCAGCCAATTGTCGACAAGGTCCTGTGGGACCAGGTCCAGGCGATCCTCGCCGAAAATCGGGTCGATCGCGCCACCGGAGCGGATGCGAAACAGCCAAGCCTCCTCGCCGGCCTGATCTTTGACGAGTCCGGCGAACGACTGACGCCGAGCCACGCCGTCAAGAAGGGGACGCGCTATCGATACTATGTGTCGAGGTCTCTTATCGTCGGAACAGCCAAGGACAAGTCAACCGGACGGCGCATCCCGGCAGCCAATCTTGAGACCCTCGTCATCACAAAACTTCGAAGCTTCCTTGCCGATGAGGGAGCGGTTCTCAATGTGATCCGCGAAGAACACATTGATGGGGCTGTACAGAGCCGGCTAATCGCTCGTGGCGTTAAAATCGCGAAAGAGATCGAATCCCTTACGCCAGACCAGATCCGCACTTTGCTGATGATGCTGATTGGCCGGGTCGACATCAGATCCGATTGCGTCGAGATCAGTGTCCGTCGATCGCGCCTAGTCGAGCTGCTCGGGTCAGGCTCGATCGATCTGGTGACGCAACGAGGGACGCCCGCCAACGAGGCTAAGGCCGTTCTGACGCTGACGGTAAGGGCGCGGCTACAGCGCGTCGGCCGTGAAATGAAGATGCTCGTCGAGAACACCGATGATCAGACAAAAGCCGATCCCGCACTGTTACGAATTGTCGCTCGAGCTCACGACATCCAGGAGCGCCTGATGCAGAAAAGTGGGCTGACTCTGCATGCTATTGCCAGCCATGAGCACGTCACGGCCGGTTACGTCTCTCGCCTCCTGCGCCTTTCTTCGTTAGCGCCCGATATCATCACTGCGATAGTCAACGGCAAAAATCCGCGTCAACTCACCGCCAAGAAGTTGATGCGACTTGCGCTTGAAATACCGGTCGACTGGACCGCCCAGCGGAAGTTGCTTGGTTTTCACGCACGATAAGCGCGCCCCTTCGCGTCAGCCGCACGTTCGACAGGCGTGCCCCCGCGGCTTCCTGAGCGGTTTCACCTTCGTCGCCTAAATCGGAGAGTTGACCCCCAAATGCCGCCCGAGAGATTTTCTTGGCGGAGCGCGACGGAATTTGGCGCGGAATTGTCTCTGCCACTTAGAACCGAATCCGAGGGCGCGAAAACAGCGCGGAATTCGGCCGCGAATTCAACCTGTCCCTGAAAGACATAAAATCGTTCTATAACAAGAAGTTAGTGTGGCTGTGCTGGCAGTCCGCTGCGAACCGCTCTCCAGTGGCTCAATTCCCTGATCGCAGGGAAAATACAGGGAAATTCGCCGATTTCGGGCTTGAGATAACCAAGGCGCCTCGGCTTTCGCAGGAAAATTCAATCGCTTACCAACGGAATTCCCTAGTCGCCTAAGCAGGGAAAATTTGCGGGCGATCAGGGGACCTGAGGCGGGTAACAGCGAACCTTATCCCAACAATGGGACTCGAGCTGTTTGGCACCACACGACTTGCGCCCGTAGGTTCAAATCCTGGACTCGAAGCCACCTATACCGAACGTTGGTCCATTACGAGCGAAACGCCCAGAAATAGGTCCAAATCCTGGGCCTGCAACCCCCGAGAATTGACTTTGCCGCCGGTGTCGATCTGAGTTTCGGGATCACGGCCACGAACGCTAGGCGGACGGCCGCCGGCGGGCGCTGTGTGGCTTGCCCCTTCGAGTGATACAATGCCAGCGCCGTAGGGTGAGCGGCAATGCGGGTCAGCGGTTATGGGAACTGACCGAGCCCCGAAAGGGTTTTCCCAGGCGTAGATAGCGGTACTCGATTAATCAAACATTTGCCCTTAGGCAGGGAGGTACTCCACCATGTCACGTGCAAAGCAAGCTTCAAGGCCGAAGAGTCGAGCATGCGCCGTGCCGTTGTTGGGAGCCGTCGGGTTATCCTTGTCGCTGGCGAGCGGCGCGTCCGCTGCAACCGAGGTTCCCGCAGCGGATACGCCGACCCAGAACACCCCAGCGAGCCATGAAATAACTTTCAGTGAAGAGGAAATCGCCGATGTCAGCCTGGCGACGTTCTACGTCTTCGACAAGGAGAATGTCGGAACATCGGAGCCAGTCGTGCAACTAGCCCATAGAGGCTGCAGAGGATGCCACGGCTGCAGAGGCTGCCACAGAGGTTGCGGAGGTTGCGGAGGTTGCGGAGGTTGCGTTTCGATCTGGTGGGGAGGTTGCGGCGGCTGCGGCTGCTGGGGGTGGCGCTATTGAATAGGTCCCCCCCGGCTAGGCCGTTACTGAGCTAAGTCTGTCAGCGTTCGCTTGCGCCCAAAAGCTCGGGCAGCTTGGCGATGTTACTGGCAATCGGCGCGCCTCATCCTCGGTTAGCACCTTCGCCATGCGTGCGTCAGAGTCATTCTCACGCACAACGAGGCCGCCCGGGATCTTCTCAACGGTCCAAGGCGGGGGAAAGCGGCGGTCGGTCATTCCGTAATTCGCGCGCGGGCATCCTAGAGGCTCGGCTAGTCTGAGGCGATAAGAGCCAGCAATTCGTTTTGGACGATGGCGAGCGCGTCGCTCTTCCTTTGGCTCGGGGGCAATTTGGTTTCCTCAATCATCGTAATGGCATTGTTCAGCCACAAGCGGGCGTCCGCCTTGTCGATTGTTCCCTTCGCGATAAGGCCGTTGATGTGCCAAGAGCGGACGATCCCTACTCTGGGCGCCTCCCCTCCGGTATGACAATGCGGCAGGTCGTGCCGCTTCCACCTTGGATCTCGAGACGACCGGCGAGCTGCTGCGTCAGGATTTGCACGATATTAAGGCCCAGGCTCTTCGCCGTCGCGACATCAAAGCCGGGTGGCAGCCCGTTACCATCATCGGCAACCTCGAGAATGATCGCGTTTGCGCCGTCGCGTCGGACATCGACATTGATGCTTCCATGAGGGCGACCGTTAAGACCGTGCTCAAGCGAATTGCTGATGAGTTCCGCTGCGATCAAGGCGATGGGAATGCTCTGCTCTGCAGGCAATGTCATCCTTATCGACTTGACGAGGCAATCTACGTTGCGCGCATTCCAGGCGCTCACGATGTCGTCGCAGAGCGTTTTAAGAAACACGCCAAAATCGATCTCCGCGCCTTTTGGATCGTAAAGATTGCGATGTAGCCTTCCGATCAACGCAAGCCGCTTAGAAGCTTCATCGAGCGCTTTCTTGGCGCTCTGATCGGTGACGTGACGGGTTTCAAGATTCAGCAGAGCGGCCACGAGCTGTAAGTTATTTGAAATCCGGTGCTGCAATTCGGCGAACATTGTTTCGCGTTGCTGGGCGAGCATCTTGGCTCTTGCCCGCTCGTCGCGTAGGCGTTCAATAGCGACGTTCAGCGTATGAATCAGGACAATCATGATCGTGGCCACGACCACGAAGAGCGCGAGCGCGAACACGGCGGCGGAGTTCAGCTCGAAAGATTGAACCGGTGGCAGAAAAAAGTACCAGGCCGCCAATGCGGATAAGACGGTCAACAGCACGGTTGGCCACAGGCCGGCAAAGAAGGCTGTCAGAATGATTGCGGGAAAGAAGGTCAGAAACGGGACGCCCCGCGGCAGCCAATCGTCAAGGGCATAACGAAGGGCGAATGCCCCAAGAAAAGCGGTCACAGCAAAGCCGAAACCCCATTTCCGCTTGTTACGCCAACGTTCGAGGGCTCCCAGAACCAACAGGTCGCGCACGCTGCAATAGAGCGATCCTTTCGGCGCGTAGCTAGCCTATACGGCCACGGTGGCGCCGAACAGCCCGCAGTCGTGCTCAACCAGGCCATGGAGGTCACGCGCTACGCCGGCTCCATCGGTATTCCGGGTCTCTATGTCACCAAAGACCCGGGGGCTCATGACAAGCAAGCAGCGAAAGGCGCACTGTCCCTCAATTTCGGTCTCGGTTGGTCGAAATCACATTCCTTCTTCACCGGCCAGACGCCGGTCTTGCGCTATAATCGCCAGCTTTTGCAGGCGATCTCGCATGATCGCATTCCAATCGCGGACGTCGTCAATGCGCAGGTGATTTCGCTCGAGGAAGCGCCGAAGGGCTACGCCGATTTTGACAAAGGCGCGCCAATGAAATTCATTCTCGACCCACACGGCATCGTAGCGAAAGCGGCCTGACGTCTAGCCCATGCAGCCAATCTTGACGGCGAAAAGGCTAAACGCGTATGGCGAAAACATTCAAAGTCGGCGATCACGTGACCTGGAACTCAGAGGCAGGACATGTCAGCGGTAGAATTATAAAGATTCACAAAAAAGACGTGGAATATAAGGGGTATACGCATCATGCGACCGCTGATGATCCTCAGTACGAGATCAAGAGCGACAAAACCGAGCACATCGCGATGCACAAAGGATCGGCGCTGAAAAAGTAGGATTGAGTCGAGATACCAACCAGGGCGTCTCCTGCAGCCCAACTGGAACCCCGGACGCACAAGGCTCGCACAGTGCGCCGGCGGCGAACTTTTTACCCCGGACCCGCCTGATGAAGGACGTCGGCAGCCACGCTCATGGAAACCGCGGAACAATCTTCACGATTGGCCATTCAACGCGAACACTCTCCGAGTTAATGGATCTCCTCCGAGAGGCTCAAATCGAATTGTTGGTCGATGTACGATCAGTCCCGCGCTCGCGAACAAATCCGCAGTTCAACATAGATGCTTTGGCGGAGCCGCTCGCCGCGGCGGGGATTGGCTACCTTCATCTACCCGCGCTTGGCGGCTTGCGCCATCGCCGCAAGACCGCGATGCCTTCACCCAATGCGCTCTGGCAGAACGCGTCCTTCCGAAATTATGCCGATTACGCCGGGACTGCCGCATTCAGGGTGGGAGTAGAGGAACTGGAGGCTCTGGCTCGCGACAAGCGTTGCGCCATCATGTGCGCCGAAGCCGTGTGGTGGCGCTGCCACCGCCGCATCATAGCGGATTACCTGCTGGCTCATGAGATTCCCGTGGCGCATATCATGGGGTCCGGCAAGATCGTTCCGGCGAAGGTCACGTCCGGCGCTAGAGTGCTACCTGGCGGCGCGTTAGTGTATCCGGCTGCAAGAGACACCGACTGCCACTGATATGAGCGACAAGCTTGCCACTTAGTTCCAGAGGAACTAGGGCTGCCGGCTCGACTCGAATAAGCAAATCGAGTCTATCGACGCGCCTTGGCAGCGAGGCCGCGCGAACCAAGCTCTTCGAGCCCGGCGTGCGAGTTGTTTTAGCTCAACCAAGTAGGCCGCGCGCCAAGGTTCGCAGCGCCAAGGAGACCTCGCCCGAGCGTCGGCCTAATCCTCCGCTCGAGCCTCGATCCGGTGGCGCACGATGTCCTCAGGTTCCTGATCGTCAATTTTCGTGAGCGCGTTGTTCGCTTGACGATTTGCGTGCAGGAGCTCGTCGAGTTTCGCTTGCAGCGCCTGCGTATCGCGGTGCTCCGTGCGCTGTATCAGCAAGGTCATGAACCAGACGGCGAGAGTGGCAACGCCATGCCAATCGAGCGAAGCAGGGTCAAGGACGAACCAGAACACCGCATAAAAGACGATGATGCCGTAGGCCCCCGGGTGGGAGGCCAATTCACCGAGTTGGGTCAGCGAGTGCCGGATCGCGTCTTGAGCGGAAGGGCCGATTGTCAATTAGAAACCGACACCAAAATAGAGGGCGGTGACTATGAAAGCGATAATAATGCCGACAAGTCCGAAGGCGAGAACGTAGCGCACGTGGTGTCCCGTGACGCCGCCTCTGGCCTTAGTTGTGGATATGGAGACCGGCTGCGCCAATGCGCCAGCTGCTTCAGAAGCACTGGGTGAGTATTTTCTCGCCATGCGAGATCCTCCTCAGGGTATGCGGGATCCTCTCGTGAAGTGGGTGAGCAGGGAGACCAAGAGCAGGACAAGAAAGATGAAGAACAAGATCTTCGCAATTCCCGCCGACGCGCCAGCGATTCCTCCAAATCCCAAAGCGGCAGCGACGAGGGCGACGATCAAAAACACTAGAGCCCAATACAGCATGGTTGCCTCTCCTTTCCGAAGCGGCGAACTAGCTGCCGCTTGCGCTTTTGGGGGCTAAACCACAATCGAGGTGGCGAAGTTCCAATCAGAAACGATGGGCCGCGATCGTGTCGCAGGTATTCGGTGATACCGCTCGACAGAGAAACGCGAACCACCGAGATCAGCCTCGGCCCTCATTGCTCGTATGTGATGTGACCAACAACCTGGAAGGGCGGGTCGGTTCCTCGATAGCGGGGACGGAATCCCAACCCAACTCCACAGCACGTCGCGTAGCCTTCCTGTGCGGCGGCGCCCAGGGATGAAGCGTTCCTAAGCCCGCTAAGTGACTTCGCCTTGGCGGCAAGTCGCCTTCCTCACGACCTAACGAAATCCAGCGCGCCGCAGCCTCTAGCCAGTGCAAGCGCCGGCCAATGTCGTCGACTACGACTGCATTGTGACAGCAAGCCTCGGCTTGTCTGCGGTAGAATTCTGCCTTGCTGGGCGACATGCCTATTTAACGGTTGGGAGTCGCTTTTTGATCCCAAAACAGGGGAATCCTAGGCGAGAGCGACCTTCTGTCACCGCGGCATTCGCAAACGCTGCCCGCATTGAGCTCGTTCTTCTCCAATAAAGGAGGATCAGCACGGTTGATCCTCTGTATCGAGTGGCCGCCCGTGGTGTAACCCAAACTACAGCAAAAGGGCGCCAGGCCGAAGCCGACGCCCTTCGCTCGTGTAAAACTAGCTAGCCCTTACATCTTCTTCAGAGAGCACATGTTGGTGGCGGCATTCCATATACCACCAGCCTCCTTGGCCGTCTCCGCGAAGCGCTCATCTGCCGAGATCTCATCAGAACAGGACGCGGGCATTCGCCCACCGCGCTCCGCTCGTGCCACGGTCACAAATTAATTCTCCTTGCTTCACGCGCTGAAACCCGCTCGGCGAAAGAACACCGTGCGATGCAGACGCCGAAGCCTAACTCCCGCATCAACCTTTCTAAGTCGAATGCAATCAGGAACTCATCATCAACAATTAATGCGCGGCGTGAAAAAACACTCTCGCCCATTGTGACCTGCCTTTGGCATGCCCATGACAACGCGCTCCACCGGCATTTAGTGCCCGCCGCCGCGAAGTTTTCCACGAATTAGCGCGCCACTAGGTGGTTGTTTAGCCGGTAGCGGAGGCCGTCCAGAAGGACGGCCCCCTCTCAAATTAAGGGCGTTGGAGTGCCCCGAATAAATTGAGTAGATCAGTCATAGAGGCATAGTAAGTCGTTGCCGGCTTCGCTGCCTGTACCATTGGGACGCTGACCTGCGTCAGCGAGGTTACTATTGAGAACAGTGTTACAAGTCCGGCGAGAGCCCACGCCGCGAGCGGTAAGCGCGTCTTCACCGGAAGAGTGCCTACGATCTTGAACATGGCAATTCTCCCTCAATGTGCCTGTGTGCCTGCACTCCCCTCAATTTGCCCTGCACCAAAAACGTTGGTAAATGGCGGCTGGTTCCAAAGTGTGGCTTAGCTGGGCGCCGGCGGAAGCCGACAGCGCCGATCAGCAGATCGATCATTCACATCGGCGCTTGAGAAAAAGTGGCGCCCGGCCGAAGACAACGTCGGGAACGTGGGACCTATCCCGGCGTTACACGGAAGCCGGCGGGCACACGGCTCCGTGACAGAGGGGGTGTCGATATGAGCAAGTCAGCTATCGGTAATACCAAAGAGTGCCGAAAACACGCGCTTGCGTGTTTACGCCTTGCGGAGACCTCAGCATCCCCTCATGCACGAGAGCGCTTCGCCAACCTCGCCAAGACGTGGCTAAAGCTAGCTGGCGACCTTCAGGCCCTACGCGATACCTTAGAGGAGCCCGCGTCCAGGAGGCGGACCGGGTAACTCGTCACGCCGGCAAAGATGCCGCTCTCTATCAGTCAGTACCGACGCCTCAGCGGTGACGCTGTGATATGGGGATAAGTGGGCATCGCGAACTTTGTGATGGCAGGCGGCGAGTCAGTCTTCGACCGAGGTATGCTGCAAGCCTCCGTTTCCCCCCACACCGACGCGGTACCCAGGAAATTACGGTTTCGTGCCCCACGCGCTGTCGCAGGACGGCGATCTGATCGTCATTCTTGTCGCCGTGCTTGGTTAGCTTGGGCGTCGGGCACGGCGATGACCTTTTCAAGTGTACCCCGTCATCCGCTATTTTTCAGCACACCAATCGGAAATGTGAGTTGGGATCAGCCTGAGGACAGAGGAGTAATCGCGGGGAACGAATAGCTTGCAGCATCGTTGTAGTGACAGGCGGGGGCTGCTGCTGGAGACCCGCATGAAACGCGCGCGGCTCGCACTTTGGCTAATAGGGGCCATTGTCTACGTGACCAATGGCGCTAGTGCTCAACCGATAGAAACGGCGTCGTTCCAATCCGAGCAGGTTGAGCTCCATTCGGTCGTAGTAGACACGCCTCGAGTTCATATCGCTGTCGCATGCGTCACCCGAAGCCTGGGGTACTTTACCGTCGTCGGTTCAACTGGATGAGCCACGTCGGGCAATTGGCCAAGCAGCGCAAACTAGGCTTGATCTTAACGAGATTGAGCTTCTGAAAGTCGCTTCGGCGGCGAACATACGTAGCGGTCCGTCCGCTTCGGCCGAAATAATCGGAATCGCTTACGCTGGTGCTGAAGTGCAGGTCGCGTCGCGTGACTTTGGATGGGTCCAGATCATCGATCCATGGTCATGGAGGACAGGATGGATCTATTCGAATTTCTTGGCACCCTTAGCGATACCGTCGGCGCCTGCGGACACATTCTGGCTTGATCGGCTCAATACCGGCCTCCACGAAACGGCTGCAATTAATTTGAGCGCGAGTGCTGGCCTGTGATTTTTTTGGTCATAACAACAGGATGGAGAAACACCAAGAGCCAATAAAGATGGAGAAACACCAAGAGCCAATTATGACAAGCAAGCGACAATCCGACGACAACGTTGCGCACGTTGGCCGCTCCGAACCGAACCTTGGTCAGAAGGAAGCCGAGCTGGAAAGGGCTAGCGAAGCACAGCTCAGGCATATTGAGGGAATCCGCGTCACGTCGGAACCGGGTCGTTTTATCGCTTGGTGCAAGCAAGAGGAAGCGAGCATCGAGCAGCAGCTTGAGCTAATGGAGACCGGCAAAGTTCGCACAGGCGAGGACATTGGGGCGGGCTGGATCGACACGACCGCTGAGTCGATCGAACGCGCTAAAGCCCGACTTGCAGAGCTAAATGATCTTTTGACCGAAGCTGGAAAGGCCACAGTCGTCAAGCCGGATGCCCTCTAGCAAAAAGCCTCGGGCCGGCTTAGTGCGTCGATCAAGTTAGGCGTGAGAGGATACGGTCGACGCGATGCTTGGCCTCTGCCACGGCCTCTTCCTTTTCCGGCGCCATGGTGGAGAGGGTAGATCGCGACAAGATGGGCAAGTCGGCGCGTGTCGGGTATATGCCCGTACACCAACTCGACCACTGCCACATGGGCACGATGTCGTACCCGCGATATCGATAGGTCTCCGTTGTGGTCATCTGAGTGGGCCTCTCAAAAGTGGTAGGCCCCCGAAGGGCTAACGCTCTCGCTGAGACAAAGTTCATTTTCTGCCGCCCATCCCGAAGTCACATCGGGCGCAAGTGTAAGAGAGTCCCTGGTCGTGAAGGTTGCGGTTAGGGAATACGCGCTGCCAGATGTTGGTGCGCAGCGGCTGTGGCTGTAGCAGCGACCTCACAACAGCCCCAAGGGCGTCGGCCTAACTAACCGCTCACGCGCTTCCGAATTAACGTTCAGCGCGGTGCAACGGGCAGACATCTCCGACAAATTTGGCCAGCTCAGTCGCGTCGGGGTGAAACCGGCAAGCATCAAGGTGCTTGATTTTCTGCGATAGGATGATGCGCCAGAGGAAGGCAGGCGCGAGGTTCTTAGGCGCATCGGTCGTGGCGAAAAGATAGGTGAAGGCGCAGCCAGCCCACGCCGGACAGGCTTGAAACCGCGCTCAACCCGGTGATGTGAAAGAACTGAGACAGCACTCAAGAGGAGGGGTAGCGCCGAAGGGTGGCGGATCAATGCTTCCGCCGCCGAACTGGGGGAAACCTATGACGAAACTTGAATTGCTCTGTGCTCAAAGACAGAGAAATTCGCTTCGATATGTTCGCTGGTGGCGCGTGAGCTCGGCTACGGCGAGCTGTCAACATTAAGCGAAGCCGATCGTGACCAGGTAACGGACGAAGCCGAGCAGTACGTGGCGTTGTGGGGGAGAAACTGTTTAAATGAAAACCAGCCCCACCATTCGCCCGATGACGCCTTTGCGGCGGCTATTAAGTGAGCATCAGAATCTTTGCGAAAGACTCCTCGATGAGCGTGAGCTCGAGGTCGGTCTGTGGGCCTGCCAAAGGCAATCCCAGAAGCGAAAACGTCGGCCGGCTTCAGTCTAGTCAGCTGTCCTTTCCGAATATTATATCCGGACGTATTGGTGGTGCAGTCCAGCCAGGATCGGAATGGCGAGGATGGCGCCAGAATATTGGACTGCTCGATGCAAGGGCGCATCTTTCCCTAATGCCAAGTGCGTGCGCGCTTGATTGTAATACGACGAATAAGCGGAAAGAATTCGCCGCAGCACCGTGGACATGACCAATGAAGAGCTGGAGATCTCGCGCTCAACCCCTGGTTCGCGTCTTGAGCCAGCGGCTTGAGATCGACTGGATCCAACAGTCCTCTCACCGGATGCTAATGTCTGGATTTGGCACGAAGCGGACCAAATGGACGCGCCGCATGACGTCAGCTTCTGACCCATTGCGGACATCAGGCCGATGGTCGCAAGCCAATGAGAGCCCCGTACGGGCGGACCCTTCATTCGAGCCATCTGAGCCCACGGACGCTTGACGATCTGACGAGCCGCTACGGCTATTTGCGGGCGAGTTTACCGCAAGCGCAACCGTGATGATGCAAAAATGAAAGGCCTACTAAATTCAAACCTTAGCGCGATCAATAAGGGTTTTGATTTTGCGCACATGGAACCGCTCGGCACCATCGGCGTTGTTTCCTGTGACAAATCTTCTTACTAGCCCGGAAGCCCAGCTTTGGTAGCCGGGCTTTTTGTCAATTATAACGCTCCTCACGAAATCGCGATTTTCTCAAGGGCAACTAGTTGCCCCGCTTTAGGGTTTGGTGGAACACACCCTCTACCTTTGGAAGGGAGACATTTGATGCGAACAAAACTTGCAGTAGCGACTGCCCTGGCGGGCAGCCTGGCAGTGACGACATTCATATGGGCATCCGCACAGGCCACGCCGGCACCTTTGCCGACACAAGCCCCCAGTGGGATGGTGACGCTCGTCGGCCACGGCGGCGGCGGTGGTGGTGGCGGCGGTGGCGGCGGCCACGGCGGCGGCGGTGGTGGATACGCAGCCAGTGGTGGCGGCGGCGGCTACGGCGGCGGGCATGGTGGCTACGGCGGCGGGCATGGCAGCTACGGCGGCGGGCATCCCGGTGCAATGGCGCGTGGTGGCTTTGGTGGTCATGCGCCCAGAATGGGTGGTCGTGACTACGGTGGCCGCGCCTATAGTGGTCCGCGATCGTACGCCAGCCGCGACATCAATCGCGCCGGACCGCGCGGCGATCGTGGCCGGTACGCAGAGCGCCACGACCGCGGCGACCGGTTCGACCACCGCCGCTTCGCGGAGCGGAACCATGATCGTGGCCACGACTTTGACCACCGTGGTCGTCATCGGGTCTTTAGAAACGGCGTTTGGGTCTGGGTCTATGGTCCCGATTACTACGCCTATGGTAATGACTGCTGGTGGCTGCTCCGGCAGGCTCGCATCACTGGGAGCCCCTATTGGTGGAGCCGCTATAACTACTGCGTCGGCTATTACTGACGCCCAGTACTAACGCCAGCCTTCAGCCCCGAGCGGTTGTCCCTCTCGGGGCTTCTTTTTTGCTGGTTAAGACGCCAACAAGAAGCCCGACCGCTCACGCTCATTGTTTTCTTGGCGACGGTGTCGCGAATAAACGCGGGCCAGAGCTCGCGCAGCTCCCGCGGCAGGATGCCGACCAGCTCTACGACCTCGCCGCGGTCGATCCGCTTCGACAGCACATCGAAGACGGCGCGGACGCCGGTCTCAATCTCGCCAATGTCCCCCTGGCGCAGCTCCTCAGCGACATGATGGAGAAACGCAGTGTCGTGCCGCTCCTTGGTTGCGGTCATTTGCCAGCCCTCGTAATAGAGGCCGCGCAACAGCATCGGCAGCTGCGCACCGAGATGGTTCGCATCGGCGGGTCCGATGCGATCGCGCAAGGCATGCAGCACCGCCCGTAATGTCGAATAGGCTCGATGCCGATCATAGGTTGTCCCTTCCGAAAACTATATCCGTGCGTAGCGATGGTGAAGTCCGCCCAACACAACATTGGCGACGATGACGCCGCACCTCTCGATTGGCCTACGGTTTGGAGCGTCCTTGTCAATTCCGAGATGAGTTCGCGTCGCGTTATAATATGCAGTGTATGCCTTCAGGACTTGCCGAAGATGTACCTCACCCCAGATGATCACATGGTCGAGGCATTCACGGCGGATCGACCCGATTGAACGTTCGACATATCCATTCTGCCATGGTGATCTGGGTGCGATGGGGCGATCGCGAATGCCCATTGCTCGTAGCCGCCGAGTGAACGCCTCGCCATAGGCACCATCATTGTCACGGATGAGAAAGCCCGGAACAGTGTCCCAAGGAAAGGCTTCGGTAATCTGGCGGGCCAGCCATTCCGCCGTCGGATTGGTAATGACGCCGATCCATAGAAGGCGACGGCGTCCGAGCCCCAAGATGACAAACACGAATAGTCGTTCGAATGCCAGCGTCGGAACGACGAGGAAATCCACGGATGCAATCCCGTCGGCGTGGTTGCGGAGAAAAGTCTTCCACCCTTGAGACGGCGGACCTCGCCGTCTCAGCATGTATTTCGAAACCGTCGACTGGGCGAGATCAAAGCCGAGCTTGAGCAGCTCGCCGTGAATCCGCGGCGCGCCCCAAAGCGGATTTTCCTTGCACATACGACGCACGAGATCTCGTGGTTCTTGATCAATCCCGGGCCGGCCGCCTGGATTGTGAGATCTCCAGCGCCACCAGGCGCGAAAACCCATCCGGTGCCACCGAATAATTGTCTCAGGACGCACTATCGCCGTGACGTTGCCGATATCGGGGAAACGCCGATACAGCCAGACGAACAACGCCCGATCACCGCCGGAAAGCTGCAACCTTTTCGGAGCCTTTCGGTGCAGAATGTTCAGCTGATGGCGAAGGATGAGGATTTCGGCTTTCAGTCGTTCATGCGAACGAAAGCAGTCCCACATATATCCGAGCAGAAGTCTGAAGAAGGTCGCCATCAGTTTCGATCATGATCCGATTCTCTTTTCTACTGCGAATCCAGCGGATGAGGTTTTCGGAAGGCACAGGTCTCGCCGACTGTCCGTCTATCGGGAACTTAGAGAGAGCGCGATGGCATGCGATTAGATGGTAGAATTCGCATGAGCATATGGATACCGCAACGACTGAAACGAGGGAGAGTCAAGCGATGCGAATTCCGATCCTGCTCCGAAGCGCTTTAGTCGCGTTGATCGCCCTGTTTGGCGTCGGCCTCCAGAGCGCGCACGCCGATAGCGGCAACGTTACGCTCACGATCTACAAGGGCGGCTGGATCATCGGCGGTTCGGCCGGCGGGGGCACGCTCACCTTCCGCGGCCGCAGCTACCCGCTTGCGGTCGGCGGCATAGACTACGGCCTGGTGTTCGGCGGATCGAAGACGGTGCTCCACGGTCGGGTGCGCAACATCCAACGTGCGTCGGACGTTGCTGGCGTCTACGCCGCAGCCGGCGCGGGGCTTGCGCTCGGCGGTGGCGTCCGCGCGATTGTGCTCACCAACCAGAAGGGCGCTATTCTGGAGCTATCGGGCCGGCAGGTCGGGCTAATGGCGAACGCTGACCTAAGCGGGCTTGCTATCACGATGAGGTAGTTGAGCGTGGGCTGAGCGCAGCGAGGCATTAGCCCTCTCTCACTCGCGCACGCGACTTTCTGGGACACCTTGAGCTGATAAGAAACTAAGCGGGAACCGTTACCAGAAAGGCCGAACGGAGCGCACTCTCTGCTAGAACCGGCCCAGTTCGGTGGCGTCTCAATACCACCGACGGAAACGTGCCCTGCACCCCAGACCGCGCACCTGCGGACTTGGCGTTTGGTGGTTCCGGCCACGCAGACACCATTAATTCTTACCCTACCCGCGCCACATGCTTCGCGGACTTGCGTAATCATGCCGTCCGGCTGATGAAGCGGTGGCGTGAGTGTCATTGCTTGCGCCGACGTTGCGACGGCCAAGGCCAAGGCAACAGCGATCAACCTGATCATTGTTTTTCTCCCATGCGATCCTAATCAAGGAGAGATTTCCTTGAAGGCTGCAGGTGGCTGCCGCGCTTCTCGGCGAACTGGAACGCGCGGACGTTCTGCCCGCCACCGCAATGCCCGCAGATGTGGTTCGCCTCGAACTCGATCGTCGAGTTCAAGGTCGATGACGGCGGGCGTTTGAGGGTGCAATTGGTCCTGCCGGAGAACGCCGACATTACGCCGGAAGAATTTCGCTTCTTACACCGGTTGGCGCGGCGTTGATCGGTCTATCTCCAGGCCAAACCATGGAGTGGTCAGGAAACGACGGCAACGAGCGTGCGCTGAGAGTGCTCGCCGTCTCCCAGACACCATCCGACTGAACCGAGACCGCTCCCCCAACCGACATGGCTGTCTGGAAAGACATTCAATGCGGGGACCAACCGAGTGTTCACTTGCAAGAAAACGCGACAGCTCCGGGAACCTATTCGCACAGACTTCCATCTAATCGGTAAGCCCTCATGCGGGGCGTCATTCAAGGAGGTTAAACCCATGCAGAGACAACTCACTCCCCTCATACTCGTCCTGGCCTTACTGAGCCCCGGGCTACTTTTGGCCGACACGCCGACCAAGCCAACCGATCCGCAGATCGCGCATATCGCTTACACCGCAGGGCTGCTTGACGTCGAAGCGGGCAAACAGGCTCTGGAAAAATCTCAGAACAAGGACGTGCGCGCCTTCGCCCAACGGATGATCGGCGATCACACCGCGGTCAACGACCAAGCGCTGGCTCTCGTGAAGAAGCTGAATGTCGCGCCTGAGGATAACCCGACCAGTCAGAGCTTGACCAAACAGGCGGAAACCACTCGCGAGAAGTTGGCCGGATTGACGGGTGCGGCGTTCGACAAGGCCTATGTCGACAATGAGGTCGCGTATCACAAGACGGTAAACACCGCCCTCAGCACCACTCTGATCCCCGACGCTCAAAATGCTGAGCTAAAATCTCTCCTGGAGAGCGGCCTCAAAGTGTTCGAGTCGCATCTGGAGCACGCGGAGCACCTTGCTCAGCAACTGAACTCAGCGAAGTCATGATCGAGTTTGCGGAACACGCTCAACCAGGCCATTCGAGTTGAAAGCCATGTTGAAGCAGACCAAGAGCAACCACGCGACGCTTTCTGACATCGAGCTCGCCAGCCGTATCGCAGCCAGAGATATTGCTGCGGTACGGCTGGTGACCGGCAGGAACAACCAGAGGCTCTATCGTACTGCCTGGAGCATCCTCAAAGACCGCTCGGAAGCCGAAGAGGCCGTTCAGGACGGCTACATGAAAGCCTTCGGCGCCATCCAGACATTTGTCGGTGGCTCGTCACTTTCAACGTGGCTGACCCGAATTGTCGTCAATGAGGCGTTGAGCCGGCGCAGGCGCGCGCAAGATCGGTCTCGGCTGCTCAATCAAGAGTCGGTTCTTGTCTTGGAGGAATATCGGGAAAAGCTGATGGCAGGCTCAGTTACACAATCGCCCGAAAGGGTCTTGATGCGACGTCAGGTTGCCAAACTGTTGGAGTCGGCGATTTCGCGGCTTCCCGACATATTTAGACCGGTGTTCGTGTTGCGCGAGATTGAGGGTTTAAGCGTTGAGGATACGGCAGAAGCCCTGCAAATCCCCGAGAAGACGGTAAAGACCCGTCTTTTCCGAGCACGCCGACGCCTACAGAAAGAGCTCGATCCAGAATTATGCAGCGCCTTGTCGGAGACGTTTCCTTTCGCGGGCGCCGATTGCGAGGCACTCACCAACCGGGTCCTTACAAGTTTTGGTAAATCGGCAAAGAGTATCTGACCTGAACTACGTCATCGCCTATGCCCGGTGAAGGTCTGACGAAACCGGCTGGCCCGCAAAGCTTTCTATGGCGGGGCTCAGGGTTCAATCACGGGAAGCTTTGAATGGAACGCTGGCGGAGGGAATAGCCTCCGTTGGTCAATAACGAGGAGTATTCCCATGAGCGAAGCCCGTTGGGTCAAATGCCAACCATCCATAGGGTCGTTACCCACTGCATGTCCGCGCCTCTCCGAGTTCAGTGGGCCCGACTATTTCGCCTTCTTCTTCAGCGCATCGATGAGAAGCCTGGCAGCCGGACCCGACGAGGCCGGATTCTGGCCGGTGATCAGCTGGCCATCGGCGACCGTATGAACACTCCAGTTCTTGACCTTTGAAAAGGTGGCACCGAGCGTCATCATTTCGTCCTCGACGAGGAAGGGCACCACCTTCGTCAATCCTACCTCTTCTTCCTCACCATTGGTGAAGCCGGTCACGGTCTTGCCCTCGACGAGCAGCTTGCCATCCGGGGTCTTGACATGGCGCAGCGCGCCGGTGGAGTGGCAGACCACCGCGAAGGTCTTGCCGGCGGCCAGGAAGGATTCCAGCAGCTTGATGGAGTGCTTGTCTTCGGCGAGATCCCACATCGGGCCATGGCCGCCCGGGTAGAAGACGGTGTCGAAGTCTTCCTGCCTGACGCTGTCAAGGCGAACGGTCTTGTTGAGCTGAGCTTCCGCAGCCGCGTCCTTCTCGAACCGGAGCGTAAGGTCAGTGCGGAATTCGGGTTCGTTGCTCTTGGGGTCAAGCGGCGGTCGGCCGCCCTTCGGGGACGCGAGCGTAATCTCAACCCCGGCGTCCTTGAAAACGTAATAGGGAGCAGCAAGCTCTTCGAGCCAGAACCCCGTCTTTCGTCCGGTGTTACCCAGTTGGTCGTGGGATGTGATAACCATCAGCGCCTTCATGACTCTCTCCTTTGTTTGCGGTCATTAAATGAAGCGCCACCGAGCCGTTCAAGACATACTTTGCTCTTGCCAACACCGATCCAATGCTCGCCTCCTGGAAGCACGCCTCGCCACGCCGAGCGCGGATCTCAAGCGGGTGGAATAGCGGACGTACCACTCGCGTTGTCGAATGTCTGCTTTGAGGGGAAGAGCGGACATGACGCGGGCGTGACACCATTTCCGCTTATGACCCATATCGGACATCCGGAGCGGAGGTAGGTAGACTAGTGCCGCCCCACTAGGATTATTTCCCGCTGCAAAAAGGGCACCTTACTACGTGGCGACCTCGTACCGAGCGCGGACTTTTTGCTCTTCGGCAAGTGTGACCCCCGAAAATGCCCAGAAGAGATAAACCGGGTGAGACGCGGCTGGGGTCTGCACGTTGGCGTCACCGACCGAAGGTGTCAGCGTGTTGCGTTGCTCTAAACTCTTTCAATGATTCGCCCCGAGAGGGTTTGGCCACGAATCGCTGCTCGCGCCGATATGGATGCGTTCTACGCGGCGATTGGGCAGCTTGATGATGCCTCCAGCGAATGGAATCCATTTGAGGGTGCCTATCGCAAATCAGAGGTCGACGGAGGTACCGACGCTCACTGGATTTGCGCGCTTACTGGCTTCATTCGAGCCACGGATGCGGTGCCAGTGTTGCCGCCAGCGTAGGGCCGCTGTGATGCCGAATTGGAATGAGCGGCGCGCCCCCAACGCCGCCAGCTATTTCATCCCAGGCAGGGCATGAACCTCCATAATTTCGATGGAAGACTGCGGAATCTGCAAATGCGGATGGCCCTCGAACGATTTAGCTGCGGCTTCATGTGACTCCGCCTCCACGAGCGAATATAGCATGATATCGTTTTTACTATCAGAAATGCCCAGGGCTTAACGACTTTGGTCTTGCCTACTCCGGCCCCAACATCGGCGAAGATATTTGCATGATCGTTCGTCCATTTCTTCCATTCAGCCCGCATTTTCTCTTCCGCGGCCTTCCTCGTGTCTGGATCGGTTTTTTTCCATTCGGCTATTACCGAGGCTGGGGCGAGATACGTCACAAGAAATTTCTTCATATTTCGCAGCTCCCACGTTTCGTCGGCCTGAGAATATCCCATGGAGTATATTCTACGTAGTATATTACATTGATAAGCAGCCTCTCAAAACAGACACCAAAAATAACGAGCAGAGAGGCGGCGGAAAGGACGCATTCGTGACCCGTTCCGAGACACGGAGACCGTCTCATCCCGGGCGAATGGCACGGAATCGCGGGCATCTGCAGCACTCGTCCGCAATTAACTGAAGACCGCGGCTTGGCCAACTACGCTCCCTGTACCGAGCAGCCCAACGCGGAGACTTGCCCTGATGACCTCCCCGACCTGGGCGAGAGGTGAATCGTCAAGCGAATTCTCAACCCGTCGATCGTGTGGAAGCGCGGTTCTATACTGGAGTCCGCAACAGATTCCCGTTCCACTTTGATGAGGCTGTGAGAGGGGCTCGAAGCAACCACTTGCCACGGCGACGAAGGCAAAAGCCTTGACCAAGAGCGTAGAGATCCAAGTATGCGTTCGGCAGTAGCCCCAGAAGTGGTGATAAGCCACTCACAAGGAGGAGCCATGCATCTCACCGCTATAATGCCGTTGGTTCTCGCGAGTTTTGTGGTTGGAGCACCGACGGCTTCTGCGGAAGTTTTGAACACACATCGTATCCCCGCGGTGCTTGCTGTGGAAGCAGCCAGCGAGTCCATCGGGGTCTGCGCCAAGCAGGGGTACCTCGAAACCGCTGTTGTTGTCGATGCTGACGGCGCGACGATCGTGGCGCTGCGTGGCGACGGGGCCGGTATACACACCCTCGATAGTGCACACGATAAAGCCTACACCAGCGTCTCGTTCAAGAGCGATACAATCGCTTTAGAGGAGCGCGGGAGAGGTGAGATCGCGCCATTGTCCAAGCTCCCGCATGTGATGTTTTTTGGGGGCGGAGTTGTCATCAAGCTCGGCGACGAAACCATTGGTGCAATTGGCGCGAGCGGCGCTCCAGGAGCCAAGTTGGATGACACCTGCGCGCGTGCTGGACTGGAGAAAATTCGAGATGGGCTGAAATGAGGCATCTGGCGTTCGCGTGACGCAGTCGATCGTCCCCACCGAAAGCGCACTGGCAGACCGCCGCAGCAAGGGCAGCCGCTCACACTGGCCAATGGCCGGACGTGCAAACCGCGCCGATGAATGTCTGCTTTGAGGGGAATAACGGACATGACGCGGACGTGACGCGATGTCTGCTAATGACCCAAAGCGGACATTTGCCCGGACTCCAGAAGGCTTACTCCTGTCCTTTCCGAAAATCATATCCGGACGGATTGGGATGCAGCCCCGCCAAGATCGGAATGGCGACAATGGCGCCAGATCGTTGGACGGCCCGATGCAAGGGCGCATCTTTCTGTAATGCCAAATGCGTGCGCGCTTGATTGTAATACGCCGCATAAGGGAAAAGAGTTCGCCGCAGGTGCATCTCGCTGAAGATTACCATCTGATCCAGGCACTCGCGGCGCAATGTGCCGATCAGACGTTCAGCACAGCCATTCTGCCACGGCGACCCAGGAGTGATCGGTCGATCGCGGATACCCATCGCGCTGACCCGAGACGTGAAGACGTGTCCGTAGGCATAGTCGTTGTCGCGCACCAGGTAGGCTGGCGCCGAGGTCAGGGAAATGCCTCGGTGATCTGCCGAGCCAGCCACTCGGCTGTCGGATGCCGCGTCACCTGGAACCACAGCAGCTGTCGCCGGCCACGACCCAGAACCAAGAATGCACACAAGAGATCAAAGGTCAGCGTCGGCACAACGCACATATCGATGGCGGCAATCGCCTCAGCGTGATTTTGCAGAAAAGTCTTCCAGGTTTGCGACGGCGGCTTCGAAGGTCGCGCCATATAGTTCGAGACCGTCGACTGGGCCACCTCAAAGCCAAGCATCAGAAGCTCGCCATGGATCCGGGATGCGCCCCACAGTGGGTTTTCCCCGCTCATCCGCTGGGTGAGGTCACGCAGGCCGCGATCAATTTTCGGCCGCCCTGCCCTGTTTCGAGATTTCCAGCGCCAGAAGACTTTGAAGCCCGCACGATGCCACCGCAGGATAGTCTCCGGCTGAACCACCTGGGTCATGCCGCGCAGGTTCGGCCAAAGCCGCATCATCCATATGAGCAGCGCGCGATCACTGCCACGCAGTCGAAGACGAGGCGGTGCTTGCCGCATAGCGATCGTGAGCTGATGGCGGAGAAACAAATTCTCGGCCTCAAGCCGGCTCCGCGACTTGAATAGGTCGGCGACGAACATTCCGAGCGCTTGCAGGATTGCAAACATCGCTCTCAATGATGCGATGATTCTGCCTTACGGTGCGAATCTAGGCTGGATGGAATTTTCGGAAAGGACAGGTAAATTCCCGGCTTCTCTCGCGCGGAGGTGTTCGCGATGATTTACGAGCTGCGTGTGTATCAGCCTGTTCCGGGGCAAATGCCCAAGCTGCTAGCCCGCTTTAGAGATAAGGTTCTTCCCATCTGGGAAAGGCACGGCATCCGTCCCATCGGCTTCTGGACGACCCTCGTCGGGGAATCCAGCAATGAGCTGTCCTACATACTCCCGTGGGAGTCGCTTGCAGATCGCGAAACGAGGTGGACGGCGTTCCAGACGGATCCTGCTTGGCACAAGGTCCGCGACGACAGCGAGCGCGATGGGCCCATCGTCGCAAGCATCAGCAACCAGATCCTCACACCAACGTCCTTCTCGGCGCTGAAATAAATCAGCGCTTCCGTAAGCGGCGCGGTTTGATGTCTAGTTATGCTCCCAAAAGGTGTCGTGTCGCTCCGTCATCAACGGCGCCGGTCCTGCGCGATATGCTCATGTCTGCCCTCACTTTACGCTAACGGCTGGTCCCAACGGGGCTTGGCTTGCGATGACCTGCTGCTGGTTGACGGGTGATCCGATTGCCAACATCAAGCTGTTGGAAGATCCGGGCAAAAACTTGGTCGTCATCATGAAAGACGGCGAGGTCTATAAGAAACATCGGCATTGTGGGGAGCACCAGCCAGAAGGCCAATCGAAACATTAGCTCGTTGCCGCTTTATGGAGGTTAGTCATGTTACACAATCCAGCTGACTTCGGCACTTCAGAGGAAGCCAAGGCCATGCTCGAGAAGGCAGTTGCCGCAGTGAAGGAGAACAAGGCGAAAGCACTCGATATGTTCAACAAGGGCGAGGGCGGCTTTAAGGACCGTGATCTCTATGTCTACTGCGCCAACGCCTCAGACGGCATCTTCACGGCGCATCCGACGCTTAAGGGCAAACAACTGAGAGACATTAAGGGCAAGCACGGCGCTCCGTTAGGTGAAACGATTTTGGAGAATGCCACCGAGGGAACGATAAAAGAGACCACTTACTGGTGGCCGCGCCCTGGCTCAGACAAGCCGCTAGAGAAGACCACCTTCTACACGAAGGCCGGCGATCAGATTTGCGCAGTCGGCTACTACAAGGAATAACTTGCCGAGCAACTGTGTCCGCTCATGGCACTTAGCGGACGAACTCCATCGCCGCTGTGACGTCCGCTAATGGCCCAAAGCGGACGTCCCTCCCATAGCGGCATTTCGATAAGTCCAAAGTCGCGGCTCTCGTTCCTCCCCTCGTAACCACCTCAGCGCTCGGTCTTCTTTACTGACCGGTGGGAACAAATCTTTGGCACGTAATCTCAAGTACGTTCGGGAAACGCCGCCTACATGTGGCTCGTCGATTTGTCGTCGGATTGATGGGTCAACACGATTCTGAGCAGCAACATGAACGATCTCTCTGTCGAAGTGCGTCACCAGGAAATCACCGTCACCAAGCCGGGAACCGGACTTCGAGTGACATATCGTCGAGTAGCGAATGAGCCTGTGTTGGAAGCGCTTTGCTCGATGCGAGGCGATCCCGATGCAAAGGCTTTGAACTTCCTCACGGAAGCTTGGAAGGCCGCCCACGCCAAAGCGAAGGCGCTGGGTTGGCTTGCACCTTGACCGTACGCAACACAGCCTGAAGACTATTTGGCGTGTCAGCTCACGACTAGTCAAACCCGAAAGAAGGTGGACTGTTTTGGATCGTCACAACACCAATTTCTCAGATCATCGCGAGCACAACGGACGCAAAGCCCAGTGCCCATGGCGCGCTTGGTACAAGTCACCAATCTGGAAGACCATCAAGAGGCACAGGCTCATCGAGGAACCCAATTGTCGAAAATGCGCAAGCGAAGGGAAAACGGTGCCTGCAGGTCACGTCGCCCACATTGAACACCATCAAGGTGAATGGGGGTTCTTCGCGAAATACGATAACACTCAAAGTCTTTGTCATGAGCATTTGCGTCAGCACAGGCATTTCAACTTCAGCAATCTTGCTCACTAACACACCTATGCCGATTCCTGGCTCAGCGATCGAGCCCACTATCGGAAAGAATTTTTTGAACGATTTGCTCATCCAGCCCATTAAAGCTGGCGATCTCCATTAGTTCGCGACGAAGCAGCGCTTCCAGTTCCTCATCGCTGCCTGATTCAATCAACGCGTTGGCTTTCGCGTGGACCGCAGCCACCGCCTCATCAAAAGCACGATCAAGAACCTCGCGATCTAGCGGGTCGGGGATGTATTTGAGCTTTGACCTCATGTTCGTCCTTCGCTTCATTCACATAGCGGCGCTCCGTAAGCGGTTCGCATGAAGGTATTGCGACAAGGCGTGCGGCAATTCGCATCAATGGCTGGACATGCACGACATTGTTACCTCACGAGAGGCCCTCGAGCTTGATCACAAATTAGATTGGGCCCCGAGGGGCGGCCGATCGCGCCGCCAGAGTTTCACCTTTGGTAGGGCGGGGCCAGACGCACACGGTTGTGTTAGACACCTATCGACATGCCAGACAGCGACCGCTTACGCCCTGTTGCGGTACAGGATGCGCGACAATTCTCGCCGTCGGCCGCGCGCAATTGTGTGCCGATCCGAGAGGTGCTGACTCGCGTTCTGCCGAAGAAGGGCATCGTGCTTGAAATTGGGTCCGGTACTGGAGAGCATGTTGTCTGCTTCGCCAAGGCGCTGCCTAGACTAGTCTGGCTGCCGAGCGATCCCGATGGAGCCTCGCGCACCAGCGTTGAGGCGTGGATGACTAGCGAAGGGCTCACCAATATACGTGCCCCGGTCTCCATCGACGTGCGCGAGAAGGTATGGGGCGTGGAGGGTGATGCGCCCTTTGACGCGATATTTTCCCTAAATATGATCCACATCGCGCCCTGGGAGGCGGCACTCGGGCTCCTTGCCGGTGTGCAGCGCCTCCTGCGGCCGGACGGGGTCCTCTTCTTATATGGGCCCTTCATGCTTGGCGGGAAGCACACAGCGACGACCAACGCCGCCTTCGACGCAGACCTCAAGCGCCGCGACCCACGGTGGGGTGTACGCGACGTAGACGACATCGTCAGCGAGGCCATGCCCAACGGGATCGAACTCCGCGAGATCGTGGAGATGCCGGCGAACAATCTCTCACTCGTGCTCGTCAAGTCGAGCGGTGGTCTTGTCCCTGCACTCCGCGAATGATTCGCCGGCAACGAGGATCAACTAACCAGCCAACAGAATCACGAAACTGCAACCTTTTAATCGAAATTTATGCTTCTACGTTTCGAATCAGGTGGCATAGCAAAACGCGAACATCGCGTTCTGGCTGGATTGACCTGCGTGGCGTAGATCTCTTGAATTGCTCCAGACGCGTCTCAGGTCCGCGATCGGTTCTGGCGCCCTCAGAACTCTTGGATTTCTTGCTGGGGCTCTCGTCGCCATAGAGATCTGCTCTCATGCCTCGGTGGCCGCCCATTCAGGCAACTTTTCCCAACACAAAGTTTTGGCCAATACGGAGATGCCGCTTGCCCTGGACGCTCCAACGAGCGTGTCGGTCGTGCCTAAGCTGCCGAGGTCGCTACCCGAAAGGTCACTTATCTCGCGCCTGTGCACGTGAAGACGGAAAAATTCGACGCGTTGGTCGGCTCCCCACGACCGCTATCAATTTTGTAAAGCACGACATCTTGCCCTCCAACGATGTTGTGGTAGGCGAGCAAGGGGCGTCGGCTGAAGCCGACGCCCCTTGGTCTTTAGCCTCGGTCAATCATGCTCTTGCACTGGGGCCCAAGGGCCTTCTGGGCGGCGGCTTCGTTATTGTAGCCATCTCTATCGCCAAGGATTTCGGCATTCTTCACTACTGATTACCGAAGCCAGGGAGAGAGAGCCCGAAAACCCGCGACTGGGTGACTGAGCGATCGGGATTCGCCGAACTCCGAGACACAGAGACGACCGCCCCAGACAATTGAGACATTCCACTGGACTTCTCCCGCAAAGGACGCATGCATGGTGGAGACGGACAGACAGATTGACCTCTGTTCCGAGCACGCCAGGCGCCCGGCTTTACTTCCGGGCTTGTGGTGGTGCAAGAGCCCGATTGCGGGCATGGGATAAGGAGGTCAATGGTGGAAGTCCCCGGTCACCGATCTACCGGGTGTCGTGGCGGCGAGCCCAGCGCCGATGCGAATTGCGCATCGCCGCGGTCACTTCACGCCCTGGACGACGCCAGTCTCGATGAGCTTCGCTCCGAATGGCGACGGCTGTATCGGAGCGAGCCGCTAAGGATCAGTCGTGACCTCCTGATCAGGGGGATCGGCTACCGGCTCCAGGAAATCCAACATGGCGGGCTCGGCAAATCCACGCGGCGCAGGCTGAGGACTCTCGCGAAGATGTTCCGGACCGAAGGCCGAGTCGCTCCTGATCCAGGTCTCAGCCTGAAGCCGGGCGCCCGGCTGGTGCGCGAATGGCACGGACGTACGCACACTGTCACGGTAGCGGAAGACGGATTCGAGTATGCCGGCACGACGTATCCGTCGCTCACGAAAATCGCCAAGAAGATCACAGGTGCCCATTGGTCCGGCCCTCGCTTCTTCGGTCTTGTGCGGACACTCGCACCTCGCCAGCTCGACGGAGGCGAAAATGGCTAAGTCAGGAAGGCCGCCGAGACCGTCTACCGGAAAAATGCGATGCGCGATTTACACGCGCAAATCGTCCGAGGAGGGCCTGGAGCAAGCTTTCAACTCGCTCGATGCCCAGCGCGAAGCCTGTGCAGCTTTTGTCCTTTCTCAGAAGCACGAAGGCTGGGTGGTCCTGCCGACGTTGTACGACGATGGCGGCTTTTCCGGGGGGACGATGGACCGCCCTGCCCTGCAGCGGCTCTTGGGCGATATTCGCGCAGGCCAGGTCGACGTCGTGGTGGTCTATAAGATCGACCGATTGACCCGTTCCCTGTTTGACTTCGCCAAGATCGTGGAAGCTTTCGACGCTCGGGGCGTCTCCTTCGTGTCGATAACCCAGCAATTCAACACGACCACGAGCATGGGTCGGCTCACCCTGAATGTCCTCCTGTCTTTCGCACAGTTTGAGCGAGAAGTGGCCGGCGAGCGCATCCGCGACAAGATCGCAGCTTCCAAGAAGAAGGGCATGTGGATGGGCGGCTTGCCTTCGCTTGGATACGACGTGCAGAACCGAAAGTTGGTCGTCAACGAGGAGGAAGCTGGCACCGTCGTCCATATCTTCCGGCGATACGTAGAGCTCCGATCCGTGCGCGTGCTGCGGGAAGAACTTGATGCCGCGGGAATTCGGAGCAAGCGGCGAAGATTGGCGGACGGCGCTCAGGTCGGCGGTCAGAAACTCTCCCGCGGTGCTCTGTATCTGATGCTGCAGAACCGCATCTATCGCGGCGAGATCACCCACAAAGGCAACGCCTATCCGGGAGAGCATCCTGCGATCGTCGACAACGCACTATGGGACCATGTTCAGGCGATCCTTGCCGAAAATCGGGTCGATCGCGCCACCGGGGTGGACGCGAAACAGCCAAGCCTCCTTGCCGGCCGGATCTTTGACGAGTCCGGCGAACAACTGACGCCGAGCCACGCCGTCAAGAAGGGGACGCGCTATCGATACTATGTGTCGAGATCTCTTATCGTCGGGATAGCCAAGGACAAGTCAACGGGACGGCGCATTCCGGCAGCCAATCTTGAGACCATCGTCATCACAAAACTTCGAGGCTTTCTCGCCGATGAGGGAGCTGTTCTCAATGTGATCCGCGAAGAACACGTCGATGGGGCTGCTCAGAGCCGGCTAATCGCTCGTGGCGTCAAAATCGCGAAAGAAATCGAATCCCTTACGCCAGACCGGCTCCGCGTCATGCTGATGACGCTGGTTAGCAGGGTCGACATCAGACCCGATCGCGTTGAGATCAGTGTCCGTCGATCTCGCCTGGTTGAGCTGCTGGGGTCAGGCTCGATCGATCTGGTGACGCAGCAAGGGCCTCCGGACAACGAGGCCAAGGACGTTCTGACGCTCACGGTAAGGGCGCGCCTACAACGCGTCGGCCGTGAAATGAAGATGCTCGTCGAGAACACCGATGATCAGACAAAAGCCGATCCCGCACTGTTACGAATTGTCGCGCGAGCTCACGACATCCAGGAGCGCCTGATGCAGAAAAGCGGGCTGACTCTGCATGCTATTGCCAGCCAGGAGCACGTTACGCCCGGCTACGTCTCTCGCCTCCTGCGCCTTTCTTCGTTAGCGCCCGATATCCTCACTGCGATTGTTAACGGCAAAAATCCGCCTCAACTCACCGCCAAGAAGTTGATGCGACTGGCACTTGAAATACCGGTCGACTGGACCGCCCAGCGGAAGCTGCTTGGTTTTCACGCAGGATAAGCGCGCCCCTTCGCGTCAGCCGCACGTTCGACAGGCGTGTCCCCGGGCTTCCTGAGCGGTTCCACCATCCTCACCAAACTGGAAAGTTGACCCCCAAATGCCGCCCGAGAGACTTTCTTCGCGGAGCGCGACGGAATTTGGCGCGGAATCGTCTCTGCCACTTAGAAACGAATCCGAGGACGCGAAAACACCGCGGAATTCGGCCGCGAATTCAACCCGTCCCCGAAAGACGCAAAATCGTTCTATAACAAGTACTTAGTGTGGCTGTGCTGGCAGTCCGCAGCGAACCGCTCTCGGCATGGGCCAAATTCCCTGATTATCTGGGAAAATATAGGGAATTTTATCGATTTCGGGCCAATCGGGGCGTGCTTGGCCCCAGGCATCTCAAGCGATTGGCGGGGAAATTCCGCTAAGACGGCAAAACAGGGAAAATACATGCAACGGAACAGGGAATTTTCTTTGAAGTAACCAGCGAACTGCTGTCCTTTCCGAAAATCATATCCGGACGTATTGGTGGTGCAGTCCAGCCAGGATCGGAATGGCGACAATGGCGCCAGATCGTTGGACTGCTCGATGCAAGGGCGCATCTTTCTGTAATGCCAAGTGCGTGCGCGCTTGATTGTAATACGCCGCATAGGCGGAAAGAATTCGCCGCAGGTGCATCTCGCCGAAGATGACCATTTGATCCAGGCACTCGCGGCGCAATGTGCCGATCAGACGTTCAGCATAGCCATTCTGCCACGGCGATCCAGGAGAGATCGGTCGGTCGCGGATACCCATCGCCCTCACCCGGGACGTGAAGATATGTCCGTAGGCACGGTCATTGTCGCGCACCAGGTAGGCTGGCGCCGAGGCCCAGGGAAACGCCTCGGTGATCTGCCGGGCCAGCCACTCGGCTGTCGGATGCCGTGTCACCTCGAACCACAACAGCTGTCGCCGGCCATGACCCAGAACCAGGAACGCAAACAAGAGATCAAAGGTCAGCGTCGGCACAACGCACATATCGATGGCGGCAATCGCCTCAGCGTGATTTCGCAGAAAAGTCTTCCAGGTTTGCGACGGCGGCTTCGAAGGTCGCGCCATATATTTCGAGACCGTCGACTGGGCCACCTCAAAGCCAAGCATCAGAAGCTCGCCATGGATCCGGGATGCGCCCCAAAGTGGGTTTTCCCTGCTCATCCGCCGGATCAGATCTCGCAGGCCACGATCAATCCTCGGCCGCCCTGCCCTATTACGCGATTTCCAACGCCAAAACATTTTGAAACCAGCGCGATGCCAACGCAGGATGGTCTCCGGCTGAACCACCTGCACCGCACCAAGAAGGCTCGGCCAAAGCCGCGTCATCCATATGAGCAGCGCGCGATCACTGCCAAGCAGTCGAAGACGAGGTGGTGCCTGCCGCAAAGCGATGGTTAGCTGATGGCGGAGAAGCAAATTCTCAGCCTCAAGCCGGCACCGCGACTTGAACAGGTCGGCGACAAACATTCCGAGCGCGTGCAGGACCGCAAACATCGCTCTCAATGATCCGATGATTCTGCCTTACGATGCGAATCCAGGCCGGATGGAGAGGGATTGCAGTGCTAGTGAAGAAATTGCCGCGCTGACTTTAGGCCAAGCGCTATTTCTTCATCGCCTGCCCTTGTGCGAGGTTCTTGTATGCCGGATCCCACCGGACGCCTAAGCGGAAGCGAAATTATTCGTCGAAGACGTCGATAGAGATGGAACTCTGATCGCTAACTGCTTGTTTGGAGTTTCGGGACAAGCACCGCAGGGTGGCGGATCGGTGCTTCCGCCGCCAAAAGGGGGGATATCAGCGTGACGAAACTCGAAATGCTCTATGCCCAAAAGGCCGAAAAATTTGCCGCGATATGTGCGCTGGTGGCGCGTGAACTTGGTTATGCCGAGCGGGCAACAATGAACGAAGAGGACCGGAACCAGGTGGAGAATGAAGCGGAGCAGTATGTGGAGCTGTGGGGAGAGACGGTTGAAATGAAAACCAGCCCCACCATTCGCCCGATCACGCCTCTACGACGTCTCTTGGGCGCGTATCACGACATTTGCGAAAAATCCTCGATGAGCGTGAAATCGAAGTCGGTCTGGCCTACCAGAGAGGAGCCCAGAAACGCAGGCGTCGGGACCGGGCGTCCTTCTAGCAGGGGGGCGAAGCTCGAGAGACAGAGGTAATGCGGGGGGACGGCCATGCGCGATATCCGTAGCGATCTGCAAGAGCGTGCCAATTCTATTGAGGAGCAGATCAGAGCTGCTTCTGCCCACTTTGAGAAAATGGTCCAGCAGCTGCAAAGCGAGCGGGATGTGAAAGTAGCCGAGCTGAAGTCGTGGCTCGCAGGGATTGGCAAGGTCATCGAAGCCGAGCACCGTCGCATGAACGACGTGCTGACGCTGACAACCCCTGAGGCGCCGCCGCAGATCTCGCTCGCCGACAGGATCAGAAAGGCGGGGCGTGGCTAGGGCGCTGTTTGCGACTGGTGCTTGAGTGCTTTGCCCCAAATGCAGAAACAAGTCGGCCGCGCCAATAAGCGAGGGCCGCGTTGTGGCGGGGCCCTGGTGGCGTGTAACCGGGACAGGCTGTTATTAGGCTAGGAGCGGCCCGCTGGTGCCTTCAAGCGTCCCGATCCTTCCAGCTGCTCTTCGCAGAAGGGAGTTCACGTCCTTCAGTGCGGAGATCTGTGTTTCCAATGCCGCCATTGCGGCGCGTTCCTTCGCCATTGCATCTTGGTGCATTTCCGCTGCCGGAGGCGTTGCAGGCGGGAACACCCTGAACAGCTCCGCGGCCTCAATCCGATATCCGCCGTAGTCGTTTTTCGTCGCCGAGATGCGACCGGTCTTGCAGGCTCGCCAGATGGTGGACTTTGAGACGCCGGTAGTCTTGGCGGCTTCGGATAGGCTTATCGTTGCGTGACGTGTCACGGCAACGTGCCATGCAACGGCTTAAGGGTTCCTTGTTGCCAGGGCCGGCGCCTTCCATTGTTCTTTCGTCGTTAAAACCAGCAATCCCGTTGTTTTGCCGGAGGGGCAAAAAACCTCGCTCCCGCGCCGAGCTATGGAGCCAGCTCAAATCACGCTGGCATATTTGACCCCGATTGGAGACTCGAACGTCTGGAGTTACCCCAAGAGCAGACATCGGCGAGCGCCGCACCGATGTCGCAGAATGACCCTTAGCGGACATCGGCAGTTGCAGTGCTGTGGTATGGCCCATGGTGACCCCCGAGCGCAACTTTCCTAAGGCGCGCGTGCCGGCCCGATCTGCGGAACGCGAACCGGCTTGGCCATGCCGAAGAAGATCGTGACGCCGGTCTCGAACTCGGGGGTAGCTCGATCCTGTTCATCGACAATGTCGACGTAGTTGACCCCCTTGAGCCATGCGGCTCAGCCTCATTTGCAGCACCTACTACAGACATCGTCGGTAGCCGGTTACGAAAGACCCTAGATCACCCTTCTCAGCCCCCAACCGATCATCGCAGGCGCTCCGATTACGCTCCCATTCGCATGGGTGACGAGATTGCCACAGTCACCAAAATCTCTCGCATTGTGGAACCCGCAGGCAATGAAGTAGGTTCAGCGGCTAATGCCTCAAGTGGGGGTCTATCCAAAACCGCAACCGGTAGCGTCGCCAATATCGTGTGACTAAACGAGACGCCGGGGGCACTGAATGCGTCGAGGAGTCAAGGCGGTCGAAGACTCTAATTCGGGGGACCAATTGGCTTGGTTGGTGCTGCGGGTCATCTCGACGCTCTCACCCTGCAAAACTACATCGCTTATAGCCTACGTTTCAGGCTCGACGTCAGAACTAGGGCACACCGCATCTGACTCACATACGCGAGAGCTGATTTTCAACGCTCTCCTGAAGCTCAAAGCGCTTGTCTTTATCGAGCTGGCCCAAGAGAAAATCGCCATAACTGATGAAGGAAGGCGATTTCTGGACGAATTGCCGGTTGTCGCTTTGCGTGCGCGCAGGCCCTACGCCGCTTTTTTTAGCGCGCTCGTGCGAACTTCGCTAGCCGAATCCCTGCGGCTGAAGCGGTCCTGCCAGGATCGTCTCACTGGAGCCCATGCAGTCACGCAGTGGGGCTTCCGAAACGGCACTCGAGTATGGGATATTGCGCTGGAAGTTTGGCAGCGCAAAGCTGCTCCGATAATTTGGTCCAGAGCAAAAACGCTAGTTCATATCCTGAGGCGACTCGCAACGGTGTGCCGCGCACGCGCGGAAGCCGCGACCATTGTTCTAGCGAACTGGCGAACGCAGAGCGGAGCCATGCTTCGGAAGGCTGCGAAAGCCAGTTGCCTGTCCCCAAACGCCAAGCTTGCGGGTCTAAGCCGGTTGGTTATCTTTGCCGGTGCTCTCCTGTTGGTGGCCCTGTCTACTGCTGGGGGCGTCGCTCTCCTTTCAGGTACCCGTGCCGAGAGCTCACGAGAGCAACCTGTAGTGAACTCACGAGAGACTCCCATAGTTTGGTTCTATGATGGACCAGACCGCCGCAAACGATCAATTTTTGTAACGCGCAAGTTCTCTGGGGCTACTTGGATTGACGGCCTTGCGATCAGAGGTGAGAACACATCAAATCAGCCGCTGACTGCGGTTCAGGGCTCCATCAAATCGGACGCGGGCCAAGAGATAAAGCTCAGTGTCAGCGCAGCAGGGAGCCAGCAAACGCAGGCAGACGCACACGCTGTTCTTCCAGGATCCGAATTTACCTTGGAGTATGGATTTCATGCAGACGCTTCCGGGCAGCAGGCTGGAATGCCCGCAGAGGAATTTCTCTCAAGGAATGGTGGCATGATTTTTACATTCCGTTACACGGTGACGGGCGTTCAGAGAACTCTCATAGAATATTTTTCGCCCTCGAAGTTGAACGCCCAACTCATGGATGTGGAGAGCGCTGAGAGCAGCCAATAGTGCCTCAATCCCCCTGTCCCGGCATTGTCAGACAAACCTGAGCGGGCCTGCGAAGAGTGCTGGTCTGAGGGCGTTCAGGCCGCCAGCTGACGCCGCTCGGCCAGGGCGGCAGAACGGTTCTGTTTGAAGATATCGCGGTGGCTCTCCATTGATCCTGACGAATACCTCGTCCAGGTGCCAGCGCCATTGCGAAACGACCGATGATGAAGGCGTCGCTCCCTGATCGCGGCCGCAAACATCGGACCGAACCGGTTCCATTAATACCGAACCGTCTCGTGGCAGATGTCGATGCCCCGCTCGAACAGAATATCCTCGACCTGTCGCAGCGACAGCGGATAGCAGATGGGCGGGATGCGCGCTTGCCCCGGATTTGCGGTTTAGCTGGACTTCTTTGCTCGCATTTTGTTGCTCTTGCCAGCCTTGCTCAGTGCTATCGCGACGGCCTGCTTCTGTGGCTTGCCCGCCTTCATCTCGGTTTTGATGTTTGAGCTAATTGTTTTGTGGGAGGAGCCTTTCTTGAGTGGCATGTTCGGGAACCTTTCTTCGCTAAGAAATCTGTCCCGGTAAACTATCTCCGGGACTGAGGGTTCCGCGTTGCTTCGGCAACCGGAGAGTCGCGGCCGCTTGTGGCACGGCGGATAATCGGTCGCGCCAACGTCAGCAACTGACCCATATGGGACATGCGTGGTGCGACATAACTTCGTGGACTCTCCGTTTCCTGGTGCGTAACAGACCAACCGGACGGCGCGCGTGATTGCAGCTTTTGACCCAAACTCGACGTCACCAGCGCACGGGAGTTTTCACCGCTCATACTGTCCGCGTCAAAGGGCTTAGTTCCGATCCCCTCGGACCAGGCTCGCCAGGAAATCAACTGAAACATCGACAACTTTCCGAGGTGGGCTGCCAGCAGGTAATAGACCGTCACCCGATTCTTTGTGCGGTCACCCTTCATCTTATCGGCGGCCGGAGGCAATCGCGCGTCGGCGCGCCAGACGAAGAGACGCGCCCAGTCCCCGCGCGTGGCGGAAACGATCGGCTGGAAGCTTGCGAGTTCCGCGCCGATTTCCTCGAGCGTTAGTCCGATTCTCTGGCCTGCATGTGTATCGGACGTGTCCGGCTTCCGAGTTCCAGGTCACGTGATTATTGAGTTTGAATTTCCACAATATGGCAACTGACTCTTAGGAAGAATGGTGAGGCGATCCGCCGCGGGAACGGAAAGGGAGGGCGCACGTTTGTTAAACACGGGGCGGTGTGTGGGCCGTTCCCACAAGATCTCTGCGCAAGGAGACGAATCATGTCTAGGGTTTACACCACGTCCGCACTGGTAGGTGCGCTCATGTTTGTTGCCACCGCGGCCTATGCCGTGACCGGCCAATTCGACAATATGTGTTCTTGGGGCCTCGCCAATCACAAGGACGTGCAGACCAATTGCGCTGTCAATGCGACGCTCAAGGGCAAGACCTACTGCTTCAGCAGCGAGGACGCTAAGAACCAGTTCATGAAGAATCCGAGCGGTAATCTGGAGAAGGCCGAGTCCTTCTATAAAAGCGAACACAAGGGCTAAGCCTTACAACGACGCTCGCGACTAAGCCTTACGACCTAGTGGTTCTGTGCCAGGTAACAAGTCGGCTAGGTCTGGGTGGCAAGCGTGCCTGCGCGTATCTACTCGCCGTACAGCTCTGACCAAGCGAGGTTCAGACTAGCGCTTTTCCTGCCGGTGACCCACGCCTGGCGGAGGCCGGTGAACCTAAAACCTAAGAGGAGGTTATTCATGCCTAAGATCAGTGGCGTATGTGTCGGTGAATCGCTCGTTGGCGATGGCAACGAGGTTGCTCATGTTGACTTACTCCTTGGCCCGCGCGGCAGCGCCGTAGAGACGGCCTACTGCATCGGGTTGACCAACAACAAGGATGGCTTCACCACCCTGCTCGCGTTGGTCGCGCCTAACCTTATGTGTAAGCCTCCGACGATCCTCTACAACAAGGTGACGATCAAGGACGCGCGTCAGGCAGTGCAGATGTTCGGCCCTGCCCAACATGCCGTGGCCATGGCGGTTGCTGATTCCGTCGCCGAAGGCGTAATTCCAGCCAACGAGGCCGACGATCTCTTCGTCACCGTCGGCGTGTTCATCCATTGGGAAGCCAAGGACGACAAGAAAATCCAGGACTTCAACTATCGCGCCACTAAGGAAGCTATCGCCCGCGCCGTGAAGGGCGAGCCGAAGGCCTCCGAAGTCACCGCGAAGAAGGCTTCGGCCCATCATCCGTTTGCCGCCAGCTGAAGCTGGGTTTTTGATGGGCAGAGCACTCGCTAGGAGTAAAATGCCGCTAGCGCCGATGCCGTGCCCGTGACTTTCGGGCTACAGGCTTGGGTATAGGTGGTGTAGATTCAACCTCGGCTGATGGTGAGTATGGTTTGACGTCGGGCGTCCCGCGGCGCGGTCTCTGCAGGCTTCACCGCGTTCTTGGTCGGCCTGTCTTACGCTTTTAGTAAGTCGGCGATGCTGTCGCATGAGGACTGATGTCCGAAAAGGGTCATTAGCTGACGTCCGAGCGCCGATCGAGTTAATCCGCTTTGTGTCGTAAGCGGACATCGGGGAAGCTTAATTCGACTATCGACACTTTAAAACCAAGCGGCGCCCCCTTGCTCGGGGGGCCAATCTAATTTGTGAGCAAGCTTCGAGGGCCTCTCGTGCGGTAACAATGTCGTGCATGTCCAGCCGTCGATGCGAATTGCCGCACGCGTGGTCGCAATACCTTCATGCGAGCCGCTTACGGAGCGCCGCAGTGCGACTGACAGCGAAGGACGAACATGATCTCAAAGCTCAAATACAACCTCGACCCGCTAGGTCGCGAGGTTCTTGATCGTGCTTTTGATGAGGCGTGGACTGCGATCCGCGCGAAGGCCAATGCGTTGATTGAATCAGGCAGCGATGAGGAACTGGAAGCGCTGCTGCGTCGCGAATCAATGGAAATCGCTAGCTTTAATGGCCTGGATGAGCGAATCGTTCAAAAAATTCTTTCCGATTGTGGGCTCGATCTCTGAGCCCTTCGATTTGTTCCGGGGCATTTGGACAGCAGCCCTTCCGCACTTTCGCCCCCTATTCATGAAGCAGAGTTTGCCAATTCGAGGGTACGCGGCTGGCTGGGCCGGGCACGGGCTGATCTAACGAATGCCAATGAGGAGCGGGAAGAGTCGGGCCGGCGAAAAATTCACCTGAACGATAATCGTAAAACCACCGCTCCCCCGGCTCGAAACTCGTAATAATCGGGTGACCTGTAGCCGCATGATGTTTCGATGCATGTTGATTTGGTGAACTATCACAGCATCCGATATGACCGCATTGGGCGCATCTGCGAAGGTGCAACCACCAACTACCAGTCGCCAAGCATTCAACACAACCCGTACCGCTCGGCTCGGCTAACGCGTTGATGCCTTCTCTCTGAGCTTTCATGCTGCCTCCGACCTCGGTGTCCCGCACTAGCCACGGGGCTTCTTCGAAACTCCCTGCATGGTACCGGGCTAAAGCGGCGATTTGCAAATCCGCGAGAGGTCATGTTTTGCATTATGATGGATAAGGGTTGCGAAGCGGAGGTGTAGTCATGGGAACGATTGCGACCAAGGACGGTACGGAGATTTACTACAACGACTGGGGCGATGGTCAGCCGGTGGTGTTCAGCCATGGCTGGCCGCTCAGCGCCGACGCCTTCGAGGACCAGATGTTCTTCCTCGCCTCGCATGGATATCGCTGCATCGCCCATGACCGCCGCGGCCATGGCCGCTCTAGCCAGCCCTGGGACGGCAACGACATGGACACTTATGCCGATGATCTCGCGGCGCTTGCCAAAGCGCTCAACCTAAAGAAGGTTATCCATGTCGGTCATTCCACCGGCGGCGGCGAAGTCGCCCGCTATATTGGCCGCCACGGCACCAAACGCGTGGCCAAGGCCGTGCTGATTAGTGCGGTGCCACCGCTGATGTTGAAAACAGATGGGAACCCCGCAGGGACGCCGCTGAAGGCGTTCGACGACCTCCGGGCAGCCGTGCAGAAGGACCGCTCCCAATTCTGGAGGGATTTGAGTATGCCATTTTACGGCTACAACCGCGCTGGCGCGAAGGTTTCAGGAGGCGTGCGGCAATCCTTTTGGCTGCAGGGGATGATGGCGGGATTTCCGGCCTCCTATTTTTGCATCAAGGCCTTTTCCGAGACCGACCTCACCAAAGACCTGAAGAAGTTCGATGTGCCGACGCTCATCCTGCACGGTGACGATGACCAGATTGTCCCGATCCAGGCGTCTGCGCTCCTCTCCTCCAAGATCGTCAAGGACGCCCAGCTGAAGATCTATAAGAGCGCACCGCACGGCATGTGCACGACTCACAAGGACGAGGTGAACGCCGACTTGCTGGCATTCATCAAAGCCTAAAGTACCGACCGCGGTTTTCCCGGGACGCCGGGCTTGGTCTCCAGTGGCCGGCCATAGCTGGCCCTTTCTGCTCCCCTGAAATCCCGTCGCCGGAATGAGACATCGCCGTTTAGCAAAAGCCTCTCGAAACGGCGGCAACTTATGCACCGTCTCAGCCCGCGCCTTGATGTGAGGGACCTTGGGCTTCTGCTTCATCCAGAACCGCGTGCCGCCCAGGCTTAGGCCATCACCTCTCGCAAACGGCCGGTGTTGACGTCGAAAATAAAGCCTCGCACAGGAACTTCTTTCGAAATCCAGGGATGCGACCTGACCATCTCGATCTGGTCCTTAGTTTGCTGCTCCGGGTCCTTGAAGGCAAAGAAGCGCATCGGGGCGGGTGTTGCGTCTCCAGTCAGCTTGGAGAATTTGGCGTTTAACTCTGCATCGGTAAAGGTCGTAAACCCGCAACCAGTATGATTTAGGAGCATGATCTCTTTGCTGCCGAGCACCCGCGTCGATACAAGCAGCTCCGCCAGAACATCCTCGGTAACGGCAGGCCCTCCAGTTCGGATCACGTCAATGTCGGCGTGCTTCAATCCAAGGATAGCAGGAAGGTCGGAGAGCCGAGGATCCATGCAAGTCACGACCACAATTTTCGGCTTGGGGGGCCCTGCCCCCCACTTCGGGTCATACGTCTCGGCATACAGTTCATTTGCTTTCAGCGCTTGGTCGATAATGCTCACAACTGTCTCCCGTCTTAATTGCCGCACCTACCGGATCAAACCAGAAACGGACCACTCAGGACAACACCGAACAGCCGGGTCGGGAGACCAGCGGTGTGGAGCGCCGAGAGCGCCCTCCTACTGATGGTGCAAGGCATAAACTTCGAACCGCTTGATCGGCTACTACCTCGCACAGGCGGGTGCGATTTGCCGCATCGTCGATGGCTTCATCTTCGCAGCTGTCGGCCGTCGATGAACAGGCGGTCAGGCGTTGGTCGATCGGCCGCGATGACTGCATGACCCATTCCGGACCTCGGCCCGGCACCCAGCGGCCGATGCCAGCGCTGACTGTCGTTTCACCTTAACACTTTGCAATCTTTGCTCCCCTCGTCTTTGGTGCTGGGCCTCCTATATCTCGCCAGAGCACAGAGTCGCGAGGCCACGATCATGGAAATCATCCGAGACCTACTAATCTTTGTCGCCGTGATGTTCGCGCTGTGCATCGTGCTCATCGTGGTCATTTCTAAGATGCCCGATGACAATCCTCTGAAGCGAATACTTACTGCGTTGAGCTATCGCCTTGGGGCGACGCTCGCGGCGGGAACGGTCGCCATCCCTGTAGAGCCGATTCCGGGGCTCGATGCTCTCTATGACATCGCGGTTCCGATCGCACTTATCTGGTATTGGTTCACGTTCTTTCGGGACACTCTGCGCTCCTCGGGCGGAGGAGTTGCAGCCCCTGAACATCGTCAAGCCAAACGAGGATCGGCGCCGAGGGTCGATAACTGAATGCCTTGCTAGTCGAACGTCCGATGCGATCGAACCCCTGCTTCCACTCAAAACCTGTTAGTAAAAGGCGCTCGTTCATTCAGCCGCCTCTCTGATAACTTTATGTCCCCCACGTCCTTCCTACTTAACCTTTTATGGATCGTATTTGGCGGCCTGTGGATGGCGATTGGCTGGGTGATCGCTGGCGTCATCATGGCGATCACCATAATCGGCCTTCCGTGGACACGGGCGGCATTTAACATTGCCGCCTACACACTGCTACCCTTCGGCCAGAAGGCAGTGTCACGCGCCGAATATACTGGCCGCCAAGACATCGGCACTGGATCACTTGGTGTTCTCGGCAATATCCTGTGGCTAGTCCTAGCCGGCTGGTGGCTCGCGCTCGCGCACGTAGTCACCGCGATCCTGCTCGCCATAACCATTATCGGTATCCCCTTCGCCTGGGCGCATTTGAAGCTTGCTGGGCTCGCGCTCTGGCCAATCGGTAAGATGATTGTTCCGGCCTAGGGTTCCTCCACTACTGCGGCATGGGACATGGGACACACTCCTCCATCGTCGCGGTAGTCCTAACAGTAACCCGTGGGGGGCCCCAGTAGCCGGTGGTGGGCCCAAGTGGCCCGTGGTGGGTCGAGCGAAAAATCGCCTCATATTTCGCCGCCCTACCAACAGATAAGCCGACAGGCGATTGGCGGCTAAATCGCCGCTATTGTCTTGATCGGGGCATTGTCAGAGTAAATTGGCTTGAGCCTCCTGCCGAGGGTCCTTAGCCTCCGGCGATGCGCAATCCCTTTCGTTATTTCAACAGCTCGCCCGAGGTGATTTGCCTCACGGTGATGATGTATATCCGCTATCCACTGTCGCTGCGACAGGTCGAGGATATTCTGTTCGAGCGGGGGATCGATATCAGCCACCAGACAATACGGTTTTGGTGGAATCGCTTCGGTCCGATGCTCGCCAACGAGATCAGGAAGCGCCTTCATCATCGGTCGTTTTCGCAATGGCGCTGGCATCTGGACGAGGTGTTCGTCAGGATCAATGGAGAGACGCATTATCTCTGGCGTGCGGTAGATCACGAAGGTGAGGTGCTTGAGGTGTTCGTGACGAAGCGGCGGGATCGCAGGGCTGCGTGGAAATTCCTGAAGCGTACGATGAAGCGTTACGGCCGACCGCGATCAATTGTAACCGACCGGCTTCGGTCGTACCGATCAGCGATGAAAGTAATCGGCAATGCTGCTGATCAGGAGTGCGGTCGGTGGCTCAACAATCGCGCAGAAAATTCCCACCAGCCGTTCCGACGACGAGAACGAGCGATGCAGAGGTTCAGGGCCGTAAGTACTGTCCTTTCCGAAAATCATATCCGGACGTATTGGTGATGCAGCCCCGCCAAGATCGGAATGGCGACAATGGCGCCAGATCGTTGGACGGCCCGATGCAAGGGCGCATCTTTCTGTAATGCCAAATGCGTGCGCGCTTGATTGTAATACGCCGCATAAGGGAAAAGAGTTCGCCGCAGGTGCATCTCGCTGAAGATTACCATCTGATCCAGGCACTCGCGGCGCAATGTGCCGATCAGACGTTCAGCACAGCCATTCTGCCACGGCGACCCAGGAGTGATCGGTCGATCGCGGATACCCATCGCGCTGACCCGAGACGTGAAGACGTGTCCGTAGGCATAGTCGTTGTCGCGCACCAGGTAGGCTGGCGCCGAGGTCAGGGAAATGCCTCGGTGATCTGCCGAGCCAGCCACTCGGCTGTCGGATGCCGCGTCACCTGGAACCACAGCAGCTGTCGCCGGCCACGACCCAGAACCAAGAATGCACACAAGAGATCAAAGGTCAGCGTCGGCACAACGCACATATCGATGGCGGCAATCGCCTCAGCGTGATTTTGCAGAAAAGTCTTCCAGGTTTGCGACGGCGGCTTCGAAGGTCGCGCCATATAGTTCGAGACCGTCGACTGGGCCACCTCAAAGCCAAGCATCAGAAGCTCGCCATGGATCCGGGATGCGCCCCACAGTGGGTTTTCCCCGCTCATCCGCTGGGCGAGGTCACGCAGGCCGCGATCAATTTTCGGCCGCCCTGCCCTGTTTCGAGATTTCCAGCGCCAGAAGACTTTGAAGCCCGCACGATGCCACCGCAGGATAGTCTCCGGCTGAACCACCTGGGTCATGCCGCGCAGGTTCGGCCAAAGCCGCATCATCCATATGAGCAGCGCGCGATCACTGCCACGCAGTCGAAGACGAGGCGGTGCCCGCCGCATGGCGATCGTGAGCTGATGGCGGAGAAACAAATTCTCGGCCTCAAGCCGGCTCCGCGACTTGAATAGGTCGGCGACGAACATTCCGAGCGCTTGCAGGATCGCAAACATCGCTCTCAATGATGCGATGATTTTGCCTTACGGTGCGAATTTAGGCTGGATGGAATTTTCGGAAAGGACAGGTGTAATCCGTGTCGGGGTTCTCCCAATTGAAGGTGAAGCCTGCGGCAGAAGAGAGCTCCCATCCAATTTTGGGGTCGAGCCACGTCACGGCAGCGGTCGTATCAAGACCCCAGGCCGGAGGCGTCGAGCCCGCCGTTGCGTTGTTCCTTTCCAAGGACACCCAACACCACCGGTCCAAGAAGGCCCATCAAGTTTTTCGCGCCGCCTTCCCCGGTGCCTGCATACTGACCGACCGCGCATCGAGCCTGCGGCGGATTGAAATGGGATGCTAGACCTAGGTATCGGTCAATCTCCGCGAAAGTCGGGTTGAAATCGAGGACCTTCAACCCAAGATAACGACGGGGGCTGGAGAGGGAGACCCAGCCATGAAGGCGTTTTTGTTATTCTTGATCCTTGGGGGCGCTGCCCTCTACACGTTCCTAGTCGTTACCCATGACGCGTTACAGGACGGAAAAACAGTCCAAACTCAACCTAACCAACCCGTCGCCCAGCTGAGTTCGTGGGGCACTTACCTTAGCCAAAAACCGGAAGCTCCGTTGGCTCAGCAAAGCGCTGCATTGCCTCCTCAGCCGAGCCCTAGCCAAGATTTGAAGCGAATGCCCGGCGCAGACAATCAGTTTGCTGCATCAGAGGATAAAGCATCGGCCGCCGAAGGCGACATGGCGCGACAGGAGCCGGAGCGGGCTAAGGTAGTGCTCGCCGCGCAGATGCATAGTGAGGGGTCTGTTTCTTCCCCTATGGTCCGGATCTATCGCCCTGGTACAGAATTGCAGGTTATCGGACGAGTAGACGGCTGGTTCCAAGTATCGGACCCGGTGACACAGGAGCGCGGCTGGATTTTTGAGAAATATCTTTCCTCAATTGAGAGCCCCAACCTCACTCAGGCTGCAATGGAATCGACTACCACTGAGCCCCTACCGGCAAAGCCGGCCTTACAAAGGCCAAAGAAGCAGATCCGATCCGCAAAATCCGCGGCGCGGGTCGTCGCGCAGTCGGATCGGCGCCGGTTTGGGTTGTTTATGTTCCGCCCCTTCGCAAGATTTGCGGCGCAAAGGACTAACTCGCCTGTCCTATTCGCTGGTCCCCAATAAGGGGCCGTTGCGACGCGCCGCAAAACGATCAACTGATGTCGGAGTGCCACGTTCTCTGCTTCAAGGCGGCTCTTCGACTCGAATGGCGAAGCCAAGACGGCCAGGACGAAGCAGAGCAGTGCAAACATTGTGCACTGAAATTAGGTGATCCCTTCAGCTAATCAATGCGGATGAAGTTCTCGGTACACACAGTGGGCGTCTACCCCACGCGTGCGGACTTGCCGCTTTTTTCGCGGTCTATTTTGATGCCTTGGCGCCACGAAGACCGCCCTCGGCCAAGGCGGCGAATATGTGTGATCGCATGTCCGCTTTGGGTCAAAGTCGGACGTAGCAGGTGTGTGCCACCGACGTCTGCTCTACCCCCGCAAGCGGACGACGGGAAAGGCGCTTTTCGGCTGTCCATAGGGCCGACGCCTCTCCGTTGCGTGCGAAGCGCTAGCGCTTTAATTCGTCGGGGACCTTGCCGCCGTTCTCGGCGAGCTTGATCATTACCTGCTTGTGTAGCCAGATGTTCATCTTGGCTGAATGCTTCATATCGCCTTGATAGTGCAACTCGTTGGCGAGGTGTTTGCGGGTGGCAGCGCTGCTGTCCAGGTCGAGCAGTTTCATCAAATCGACGATGGAAGTCCGCCAATTGAGTTTCTGCTTCTTTTGCTGCGCTAGTCCGTCCAGCACCGCAGCGACATCGACATTTGCCTGGGCACTAGGTTTGGCGCTTGGCGCGCCCTGCGCCTGTGGCGCTGACGTCGACACGCTGGATGACGCGGCCGAACCTGAAGGTGCCGCCGAAGCCGAACGGCCAAAGATAGTCGACATAATATCTCCGAAGATGCTCATGGACCGCACTCCTGGGGTTTAATGGGATTGGACTGTAGGTGTCATTCGTGGCGTCGATGTCCCGCAATTAAGGAAGCGCGACTTCACCTCTGCTCCTCGTGGGCTGACGAACTCAATTCAGGCGGTGCCCAGAGCCTTAGCGATGTCGGCCAGCGTGGCCTTCTCGGCGTCGCTTACTTGCACGCCTCCAATACCGAGGAACCACCCTCCGCCGAGGCTTCTGCCACTTTCTGGCTGATGCTGCGCAGCCAGCCTTTGAAGGCAGCCGCATCGCCGGGCGCCTTAGCATCGAGGATGGCCGAGACCTCCCGCAGATTGGCGAGCGAGCGCTGGACGGCGTCGGCCGGCTTAGCACCGGCCAAGCGCTTGCCTATCGCCTCTTGAGTTGCGGTTCGTCCTTCCGATGTCTCGAAATCAGCAATAACAGCCTTGATGAGTTCGCTAGAACCCGCATCCATCTTCGCTGCAGCGAGTGCCGAACTGCTCGCAAAAGCCTCTTTGAGCGCGCCGCACAATCTACGCGGTTCTGCCGCTGACACCGCCATACCGGTTAACATCGTGCTCTCCAGGATCTTGGTCCACTCCTCTGGCGTGAAGCTCTGCTTGTTCGCCATGACAACCTCCTACTTGACCTTCGGCGACGAGACGCCTGACCAGCAAACACCACTTGGCTGTTGCCGCACCGCTAGGTTGTGGCCAGCGTATTGAGCGTGGAACGGATCGTATCGAGCGTCGGCTTGATAACGGGGCCGACGCCGGGAAGCGCGAGCGCCTGGTCGAAAAGTTTGTCGAGCTTCGGTTTGATGGCAACGAAGGCGCCTGTGAGCGCCTTGCGGGTCTCGGGCGAAAGCTGGCCGAGCAGCCGGTCAGCTGATCGAATAGGGAGGCGTCCTTAGTGAGCTCCGGCACGGCGGCCTGTGCCGTAGCATGATCTTTGATGACACTTAGTGACGAACGCAGGTCATCGGACGACGATTGGCTGGACTACCAATATCGAGTCAGGCAGGGCTCGCCGCCAATACGATCGTCATCTACGCGACCGACAACGGACCGATGGTGTGCTTGTGGCCTGATGCCGCTTCAACGCCGTTCCGTGGCGAGAAGAATACCAACTGGGAGGGCGGTTGGCGCGTGCCGGCGATGATTCGCTGGCCCGGGACGGTGAAGCCGGGGACGGTGATCAATGACATTGTCGCCGGCGAGGATTGGATGCCGACACTGGTCGCCGCCGCGGGCGCGCCGGACGTCAAGGAAAAGCTGCTCACCGGCTACCAGGCTGGCAACAAGACCTTCAAGGTTCATCTCGACGGCTACGACCAGAGCGACCTTTTGGCTGGACGGGGACCGAGCAAGCGCAAGGAATTCTTCTACTTCAGCGATGACGGTGATCTGCTCGCGCTTCGCTACGATCGCTTCAAGATGCACTTCATGGTACAGAATGCGACGGGCATCGACGTGTGGCGTAAACCCTTTGAGACGCTGCGCGCACCGATTTTCTTCGATTTAAGATCCGATCCCAGCGAACGCGGTCAGGAAGGCATCGGCTATAACGAGTGGTGGTATCGCCACTCCTTCTACGCGATCCCCACGCAGAGGATCGTCGGGAGCTTCCTCGCGAGCTTCGCGGAATTCCCACCTCGCCAGAAGCCGGGAAGTTTCACCGTCGACAAAGCCGTCGAAGCGCTGAGGAAATCCTCGGTCGGAAACCAATAGGCGCGCGTCGCTGGACACTGCGAACCAGAGAGAGGATCGGATTGTGCGAGCACATCTCTTGTTGAGCCTAGTTGCGGCATTGCTGTTCGGAGCGGGCGGCGTCGCGCAGGCCGCGGACACGAAGCCCAATATCGTGGTCATTCTTGCCGACGATCTTGGTAACGCGGACCTCGGCTATCGGGGCAGTGACATCAGGACCCCGAATATTGACAAGCTAGCAAGCGATGGCGTGCGGCTGGAGTCGTTTTACGGCATGCCGGTTTGCACGCCGTCGCGGGCTGAGCTGATGACCGGCCGATATGCCATGCGCTATGGGCTGCAGACCCTCGTGATATTTCCGAGCCACACCTACGGGTTATCGACCGACGAGCGCACGCTGCCACAGGCACTGAAGGACGCTGGCTATCAAACGGCGATGGTGGGCAAGTGGCATCTCGGCCATGCCGACCAGAAATACTGGCCGCAGAACCGAGGGTTCGACCATTTCTATGGCAACCTCGTCGGTGAGGTGGACTATTTCACCAAGGAGCGGGGAGGACTGGTCGATTGGCAGCGAGACGGCAAGTTCTTCATGGAAGACGGCTACTACACGAGCCTGATCGGCAACGAGGCTGTGAGCATCATCGAGAACCACGACACGTCCAAGCCGTTGTTCCTGTATGTCGCTTCCCTTGCGCCGCACGCGCCCTACCAAGCACCCAAGGAGGCCGTCGACGCCTACAAAGATGCGGCTGGGGATGAAATGCGGCACACCTACGATGCCATGATCACCGAGCTCGACACTCAAGTCGGGCGGATCGTCGCCGCGCTGAAGCAGAAGAACATGCTCGACAACACGCTCATCATTTTCAGCAGCGACAATGGTGGTGCCACCAACGCGCTGTTTGCGACCGGGGCGCGGTCGCCGGAGGAGCGCGAGAAAAGCGGTGGCGTGGAGCTCGGCGCGAAGCCCCCAGCCTCGAACGGCGATCTTCGTGGCGGCAAGGGTTCGCTCCACGAAGGTGGCGTACGGGTTCCGACCATCTTCTATTGGCCGGCCAAGCTCAATCCCCACATTGTGAATGAGCCGCTGACTATGGTGGACGTTATGCCGACCGTGCTGGCGCTTGCCGGGGCCAACGGCAGCCCAGATCACCCTTTTGATGGTAAGGACATTTGGCCAGTCGTGGCAGAGGGCCAGCCTTCCCCGCATGAGGACATCCTGATCAATGTTGAAGCCTTCCGCGGTGCCATCCGCAAAGGCAACTGGAAGCTGGTCAAGATCGCGTTGTTTCCGGGAAAGACCGAGCTGTTCGATCTCTCTAAGGATCCCGGTGAGCAGAACAACGTCGCAGACCAGTTCCCTGAGATCGCGCGAGACCTGGAAGCGCGTCTCCTTGCCTACGCGAAAGACATGAAACCGAGCGAGTGGATCAAGGCTCAGCCGGCTTTTCTAGGGGCGCAAGGCAAAACCGTTTTTGATCCCGATTTCGACATCGACGATGACGGGTTGCCGCACGAGAAGGTGGCTCTGCCGCAAGATTGATCATGCGGTCCGACTGCAGGACTAACGATCGAGAAGACAGTCACCGTCGAATTGCACTGCAAAGACAGAGAGAAATGAATTCCAAAGCACTTCCAACAATTGTTGTGGCAGCTCTTTTAACGATGGTCCTGTCGACAGCGGCTCTGATCAACAGCCCTCGACCGGCTGTGGCTGCCGAAGCCAACGACGGATCCGTCCTGCCGTTTGCGTCGGCGCCGTCGGCGAGTGTGGCCGGAGAGACCTTGCAGGACTCCACGATGGTGCGACGAGTGGAGCCAAACCACTTACCCAACGACGCGCCGAATATCATCATCATCCTGCTCGATGACGTCGGCTTCGGCCTGCCCGACACATTTGGTGGACCAATCCACACACCGACGCTTTCGCGACTTGCGAATGACGGCATCAGCTACAACGCCTTCCACACCACCTCCATCTGCTCGCCGACACGCGCCGCTCTGCTCACCGGACGCAACCATCAGCGCGTCGGGTCCGGAACCATCGCCGAACGCGCGGTAGACTGGGATGGCTATACCGGCATCATTCCTCGGACCTCTGCGACCCTAGCAAAGGTCTTGGGTGACTACGGCTACAAGACCGCCGCCTTTGGCAAATGGCACAACACCCCGGCGATTGAGACCACAGCCATGGGTCCCTTCGATCTCTGGCCAACCGGAGAGCGGATTGGCTTTGACTACTTTTACGGCTTCCTCGCCGGAGAGACCTCGCAATATGAGCCCCGGCTTTATGAGAATCTAAATCCGATCGAGCCGCCGCATAATGAGCGCTACCACCTGAGCGAGGACCTGGCTGACAGAGCCATCAACTGGATGAAGCGCCACGAGGCTTACTCCCCCGACAAGCCATTTTTTCTTTATTGGGCACCGGGCGCCGGCCATGGACCGCATCAGATCTTCAAGGAATGGGCAGACAAGTACAAAGGCAAGTTCGACGACGGTTGGGATGCGATGCGAGAGCGCATCTTCAAGCGTCAGAAGGAACTGGGTTGGATTCCGGCCGACACGCAGCTCACTCCGCGTGCCGAAACAATGGCCGCGTGGGACAGCATTCCAGAGTCGGAACGTCCCTTTCAGCGACGGCTAATGGAAGTCTTCGCCGGGTTCGTTGAGCACGTCGATGTACAGGCCGGCAAGATTGTCGACGAACTCGATAAGCTCGGCATCCGAGATAACACCATCGTCTTCTATATCTTTGGCGACAACGGCTCGAGCGCTGAAGGTCAGAATGGCAGCATCAGCGAACTGCTCGCGCAGAATCAGATCCCCAACACCGTCCAGCAACAGATCGAAGCGCTCAACAAGATTGGCGGATTGGACGCGCTTGGCGGGCCCAAAGTCGACAACATGTACCATGCCGGCTGGGCCTGGGCTGGCGACACGCCGTTCCGGTACACCAAGCTTATTGCCTCGCACTTCGGGGGCACCCGCAATCCGCTCGTCATCTCCTGGCCCAAGGGCATCAAGCCAGACCCGACGCCGCGTTCACAATTCCATCACGTCAACGACGTCGTGCCGACCATCTATGAGATTCTCGGCATCAAGCCCCCCGAAGTCGTGGATGGCTTCAAACAGGACCCGATCGACGGTGTGAGCATGGTCTATACGTTCGCCGATGCGACAGCGCCCACGCGCAAGCATGTGCAGTACTTCGACAACAACGGCAGCCGCGGTATCTATCGCGATGGCTGGTACGCGTGCACTTTCGGCCCGCTGACGCCGTGGCTGACTGTGAGCCCAGGACTGGCCACATGGGATTCCAGAAAAGACGTCTGGGAGCTCTACGACCTCACGAAGGACTTCTCCCAGGACGAAAATCTCGCCGAGAAGGAACCCGAGCGCCTAGCCAAGATGAAGGAACTATTCCTGGCCGAGGCAAAGGAGAACAAGGTCTTTCCGATTGGCGCTGGGATATGGCTGCGCATTCATCCTGAGGACCGTGTCAAGTCGCCCTACCAAAGCTGGCGCTTCGACGCCACGACGACCCGCATGCCAGAGTTCGCCGCGCCGGGCCTCGGGCGCGAGAGCAACCACGTCACCATTGATGCGGAGCTTGGTGATGACGCCTCCGGCGTCCTCTACGCGCTGGGCGGCGCGGGTGGCGGGCTCGCGCTCTACATGGACGACGGTCACCTCGTTTACGAATACAACATGATGATCATTGAACGGTACACGGCCCGCTCTGATGAGAAGCTTGCGCCGGGCCGGCACAAGATCGAGGTCGACACTACTATTGCCAAACCCGGCGCACCCGCCGAGGTCGTCCTCAAGGCCGATGGCAAGGAGGTCGGCCGCACGACCGTCAAACGTACCGTGCCCGCTGCTTTTAGCGCGAGCGAAACCTTCGATGTCGGTGTGGATCTCGGCTCGCCGGTCTCTCTCGACTACTTCGATCGTCGCCCCTTCAAGTTTAACGGAGAAATTGAGAAGGTGGACGTCCGGCTGCAATAGCACGGACCGAATTTGCGGTTAGCGCCGAATGCAAAAGGGATGCAGAACATGCAGAGAGTAAGGGCTTTGACCCCTGGCGGCCTTTTCGGCGGCCTAGGAGCCGTCCTCGCACACGGCGTTGCGAGAGCTACGCGAAACCGATCAAGTAGGTTTGGATCAATGCGAGTCTTGGCAATTCTCATGTCGTTGGTTTTCGTGCTCTCGGTACCGAGGCCTTCACTCGCGGAAGTGGCGGCCGTCGGGGAAGGGGCTACCAACGCCGAGGAGCAACTTCTCGATGCCGGTCAACTCGACCAGCTCGTCGCGCCGATTGCACTCTACCCGGATGCCCTGGTGGCGCAGGTTCTTATGGCTTCGACCTATCCGTTGGAGGTCGTGCAGGGTGACCGCTGGGCGAAGGCCAACAAGGCCTTGAAGGGTGAAAAGCTCGATGACGCTTTGACCAAGCAGGATTGGGACGACAGCGTGAAGGCGCTCGTTGCAACGCCAACCGTGCTGGCCATGATGAACGACGATCTCGAATGGACGGAGAAACTCGGCGACGCCGTGCTGGCGCAGCAAGCCGACGTCATGGATTCGGTCCAGCGGTTACGCTCCCTAGCTCAGGCGAACGGCAAGCTCGCCACGACGAAGCAGCAGACGGTGACGGTCACCCAGGAGGCCGACAAGCCAATTATCGTGATCGCGCCCGCTTCGCCTGAGGTCGTCTACGTGCCCTATTACGAGCCGGCCGTGGTCTACGGTGCTTGGCCCTACCCCGCCTACCCGCCCTACTATTTCCCCCCGGCGCCGGGCTATATCGTCGGTGGAGCACTGGCGCGCGGCATCGCTTGGGGTGCAGGCGTCGCCATCGGCAATGCCATCTGGAACAATAATTGCGATTGGGGTCACGGCAATATTCACGTCGACATTAACAGGAACGTGAACATCAACAAGCACGTCAACAGCGTGAACGTCGGGAATTGGCAGCACAACTCGTATCACCGGCGTGGCGTGAGCTATAACAACAAATCGGTCCAGAATAAGTTTGCCAACGCCGATGTCCGCTCCGGCGACCGGAAGCTCGATTATCGCGGGCGTGGTGGCGAGCAAGTGTTGAAGCCTGGCAATAAGCCGGGCGGCGTCGATCGTCCCAACCTTGGAGGTCAAGGTTCGCAGGGTAATAAACCCAATCTCGGAAATGGCCCCGGCAATAAGCCGGATCTCGGTAAGGGTCCCGGGAGCGTTTCGAGTAAGAAGCCCGATCTCGGCAAGGGCCCTGGTGGCGCTCAAGGCAAGCGGCCCGGTCAGCAGGCGGCTCTAGAGGGCAAAAAACCCGATCTAGGCAAAGGCCCGCAGAAGGCGAGGCCTGGAGGCAACGCCTTTGACGCGAGCGATGGCGGCAAGGCGCGCGATTACGCCAAACGAGGACAAGCAAGCCTCGGCAACCGCAGCGCCGGTCAGTTTGCCAAACCATCGGGAGGCGGTGGCGGGCATGCGATGGCAAGAGGCGGTAGTGGCTCGCGCGGCGGCGGTGGCGGCGGAGGTGGTCACAGGGGTGGCGGTGGTGGGCGTCGTTCCGACATCCGCCTCAAGGAAGACATCGTCCCGCTGGTGCGGCTCAGCAATGGTCTCGAACTCTATCGCTTCCGCTACAAGGGCAGCGACCGCACCGCCTATGTTGGCGTCATTGCGCAAGAGGTGCAGAAAATCGAACCCAACGCAGTCTGGCCCGACCACAACGGATATTTGATGGTCAACTATGATCGGATCGGGCTGAAATTCATGACTTGGCAAGAGTGGTTGGCGCGGACCGGTGGTGGTCGCCAGAGGTAGAGAGAACGAACAAATTTGAGGACTGCTGCAATGATCGACAGTGTTTCTGTGGTTCGAAAATTAGGCTGGGCCTTCCTCGGCGCTACCATTTTTGGTTGGTGCGCGTCGGCATTCGCCCAGGAACAGTTCAAGAGTCCGGACGACGCGGTCAATGCGCTTGTCAGCGCCGCGAAAGCAGAAGACGAGAGCGCTATCCTCTCCGTCCTTGGTGGGGGCGGTCGCGATATCACTAGCTCGGGCGATGAGGTCGCGGATACAACCACGCGGGAAAACTTCATCGCGGCTTACGACAAAAAACACACACTCACCCCCGACGGGGAGGTAAGAACGGTCCTTGTTATCGGCGACAATGATTGGCCCTTCCCCATTCCGCTCGTAAGCAAGGATGGGACGTGGCAGTTCGACACCAAGTCGGGCCGAGAGGAGATTCTCCGCCGCCGCATCGGCCGCAACGAACTCGCCGCGATCCAGGTCGCCCTCGCCTATGTCCAGGCGCAAAACGAATATGTTTCGCGGGATCCGGGCGGCCTTGGTCTACACGCCTATGCGGAACATATCGTGAGCAGCCCGGGAAAAAAGGATGGGCTTTATTGGCCGACTGCCGAGGGCGAGGAGCCGAGTCCGTTCGGTGATCTCGTCGCTCAAGCTTCCGCTCAAGGCTACAAGGTTGGGCAGACGCCGGTCCCCTATCATGGTTATTTCTATCGGATCCTCAAGCGCCAAGGAGCAGGCGCCCAGGGCGGCGCCTTCGACTATGTGGTCAAGGGCAAGATGATCGGCGGGTTCGCGCTGGTCGCTTATCCCGCGCAATACGGCAATTCAGGCATTATGACCTTCATGGTCAATTACGAGGGCGTGGTGTTTCAAAAGGACCTCGGACCGGACACTACCCAGATCGCGCGTAAGATCGAATTTTTTGCACCGGATCAAACCTGGACGAAAGTCGATGCGCCGGGGTGATAGGTAATTTCGATTGCCGCGATTGGAAATTCGGGATCTGTCGCCTTCAATTCCTGAAGGCAGGCCACGCCCGGCCGGGCTCGGCGCAGCCAGCCTAAGAGATTGGCCAGCCGCTTGTTGACATTGTTGATGTTGAAGGTGGCAATTTTCATTTCCCGCACTACGGATCGTCCACGAGGTCGCTTCGATCGCACCAAAAGGAAGTGGTCAAAGTGCTAACCTATTGACCCATTAAACTTGTTTATTCCCGTGCCCCAACACACACGAAGTAGCCCGAAGCTCGGTCGGCCATATATGCCTCTGTCATTGGTCTGCTGCTGAAATTAAGACCCCGACAGACCATATATCCCAAGACTTGCGAGAAAATTCCCGAGGCATCAGAGCAGTGAATTAATCGTCGAAGCATCGATGGCCGAATGGGCGAAGTATTGCGAGGCGCCAATGATCGAGGCGACGGTGGTGCCGATCCGCGCCACACAATACGTCGCGAGGCGACGTTATCATGACGCGCCAACCCGGTGAATTGCTGCATCCAGGCCGGATGACGCCGGAACAACTTGAACGCCTGAAACGCGAAATCTCACCGCATGCCTTCGCATCCCAATACCAGCAGCGACCTGCATTCGGTGGTTCCGGCATGTGCTCTATCGACCGCCTTGCACGTTATGAAAAACCTCCGGAATTCCAACTTATCCTGCATAGCTGGGATATCGACGCCACCATTGACGGCAATCCTTCGGTCGGCACGAAGTGGGGTGTCGCTGTCAATTCCACAGGCAGAGACAATATCTATCTGACCGATGTCGTCCGGCTGAAACTCGAGATTCCTGATGTGCGTGCAGCCATCAAAGCCCACGATAGGCTTGACAAGCCAGCCCTGATTGTCATCGACCATCGTGGTGCCGGCGTCGGTGTGTGGCAGGACCTCCGTAGAGCCGGTTATCGTCATGTGTATGACGCAGGCAAAGAGGGTAACTCCAACGACAGCAAGATAGAGCGTTTTGGAAAAGCGCTTCTATACATGTACGACGGGGTCGTCAAATTTCCGGTCTCGGGCAATTTTCTAGACGACGTGCTTTATGCTCTTGCGACTTTCCCTGAACTCAAGGAGTTGGATCTCGTTGACAGTATCACACAACTGGTCGCTTTCATGCCGGCGGCCCTGAGGTTCGCACGGCAGAAACACCGACCGATGAATTTGTAATTGGCCACGCTTCAAACACGGCGCTTTGCGCCACATCGTCATCTTCCGGAGCACGATCGCGGCGCGCCGGATGATGGAAGAGTTCATCGCCGAGTTGCTCGCTTTTTCCCGATGCCCACGACGATCAGGTTGACGCTCTTACCCGAGGCTGCGCCTGCGGTCGTCTCGGCCAGGTAGCAAATTCAGGCAGGTTCCCTGGATGGATAGCGTCTAAAGGCACTGGAATTTCCCGAGCGGATTTTCAAGGGTATCGCCGTCCGCCTACGTGACGCATTCGCATAATCGGCATTCCTGCAATCGATCAGCGTTGCCGAATCTCCGCACGTCGAGGCCGGTGCATACAACGGGCAGCCTGCTTATAAGGGGAGACCAGACGCATGAGACACTGGCCTCCTCTTCTGCTTTTGACCCAACGCAGACGAAACTTGTTATTGGAGTCTCCCCCGAGCGCAGTTAAGTGATATGCCAATCGGATCGTACGTTGCCAGTTGCTAACTCCCACCCGACCTTCTGCTACAACCGGTTGCCGCGTCGTCGGCGCCCCAACTTCTGCGAGCTTTCCCCTGCCTGGATTGGTGACTGCGGGATGTACAAAAACGGTGGCAAGCGGTTGACCTATTGAAGGACTGATAGGCAGGCCAGGTTAGAGAGGATCAAACGTATTGTGAGTATGATCGAGAATCGCGAGCGTGCCCGTCTTGATGTCGAAATGCGCGCCGTGCAGCGACAGCCGCCCGCGTTCTTCCTGGTCCCGCACGAAGGGAAAGGTCCGAAGGTTTTTGATCGCCTGCTTGACGCCTTCCTTTTCCAGCGCCTCCTGCCTGACAGCCTGCGGCGCGCCCTGATGCGCAGCAAGTACCGACAATCGGGCATCGTCGAGCATCGACATCCAACGCGAGATGAACTGCGCCTCCGTTTGAATGGCCGCGCTTTGATCGAGCGCCGCCTTGATCCCGCCGCAGCCCGAATGACCTAGAATGATCAAATGTTTGATGCGAAGATTCATCACCGCGAATTCGACCGCCGTGCTGACGCCGTGATATTTGCCGCTGATCTCGTAGGGTGGTACGAGGTTGGCCACGTTGCGCACGACGAACATCTCGCCCGGCGCGGCGCTGAATATGGCTTCGGGACTTACCCGGCTATCGGAGCAGGCGATGATCATGGTGTCCGGGTTCTGCCCGTAGGTGGCGAGTTCCTCGTAGTGATCAGCATTCGGCACGAAGTGCTCGCGTTTGAAATGGTGATAGCGGTCCGTCAGAATCTCTGGGAAGCTGCCAGCCAATACCGTAGTCCCCCTGCGCTGGTTTGCGTGGAAAGCGTCTCTGAGTAAAAGCGATGGCCGCTTCGCTTGTTTAGCAAAGGTACCGGGCAGATGACACTGCTACAAAAAATCATCGTGCATACCGTTTTGATCGCGGGTCTGGCTGCGATCATTTGGCGATATGGTCAACTGGCCGACTTTTTTGGACCATGATGGCGTTCTCCAGAACGACGGACGCCCCTAAGTAGATTATGCGCCCACCAAGTCGACTCTGGTCGCCAGCTCGAGGTTCCTCGACCTGATGGAGGCTGAGCACCTAGCGAGGGTGATCGACGTGGAGGCGGATGATGTGTCCACCCCAGAACAGGCTGGAACACGTTGAGAATGCTCAGGTCATAGAGGTTAAGGAGAGCCGTACACAAATTCACCCACGCATGTGATGGCGTCGAGCAGGTGTCCACGGACATAAAGATAGCGGCTCCAATGCTGATGGACGAGGACGATCAAGCAATTAAGGGAGCTCCCGGTACTAGTTCGGTGATATTCGCCACGGTGTCCTCATCACTTTGGCCGGTGACAAAGTTGCGAAGCATCTAAACATTAGATGGCCGACGGCCTCGACAGGTTCCCGGCAACAACGCTCCACAGCGGCATTGAGCTCTGCCATTAGGGGCGGACTTCGCCTCAGCGCCGCGTGCAATGCCTGTCACCAGGCAATTGGTCGTGGTTTCCTCATCATATACGGGTCGACACGCTTACCAAAGAGGACATCGAGGGTCTAAGCTCCGAACACCTTGCATAAGCCTCGCTAAGACCGTTCCGCCAAATATTTAGTTTTGAAGCACGGGCCGAGACGACGGTGGCGCCATAAATTCCGGACCTACTTTGTCCCTGATCGTCTCGGCGAGAATTCGGTCGATCTCCTGCATGGCGTCGGCATCGAGCTTCCAGTTCATCACCTCGTTGACCGGTGCGAGTTGGTCGGGGCGGCGTGCTCCCCAAAGCGCGACAATCCTGCCGCGATCGAGCAGCCAGCGGACGGCGAGCGCGAGCACCGACTTCCCGTAGTCCTCGCGCGCGAAGCGGTCGAGCCGGGCGACAGCTTCGAGGTAGTACCCAAGCCTCGGTTGCTGGAATTTCGGATCCACTTTGCGCAAATCGTCGCCTTTGAACTCAGTCTTGGCGGTGATCTTCCCGGTCAGCAGTCCGCGGCAGAGCGCGCCATAGGCGAGTACCACGAGCCCATGCTTCTCGGCGTAAGGCAGCACGTCTTTTTCGATCTCGCGCTCGAACAGATTGTAGGGAGGCTGGATCGTCGCAAGCGCCACCCCCTTGCTGAAGCGTTCCATCTGATCCGGCGAAAAATTGCTGACGCCGATTGCGCGAATTTTCCCCTCGCGGCGAAAGGCGTCGATGGTCTTGGCCGTCTCCTCGAAAGGGATGGAATCGTCGGGCCAGTGCACTTGGTAAATGTCGATCACATCGGTCTTTAGGCGGCGAAGCGAATCCTCAAGCTCCGATCTCAGTCGAGCTGGGGAAGAGTTGCGCAGGATCTTGCCGCTTCCCCAGTCGAGACCGACCTTGGTGGCGATGATAGAACCTCCTCTGCGGCCGCCCGCAAGCGCCTTGCCAACCAATTCTTCGGAGCGGCCGAAGCCATAGACCGGCGCGGTGTCGATGAGATTGATGCCGTTGTCGAGCGCGCTATGAATGGTGCTGATCGCTTCACTCTCCTCGCTGCCGCCCCACATCCATCCACCGATGGCCCAGGTCCCAAGGCCGATCCGCGATGCATTCACGGGCAAGCCAGGAATCTTGATGGTCTCCATGGCAAATCCTTTCAGATTTCGTCCCGGACCCCAATCGAGGCCCTTTGCCGCCTCGGCTAAACGCACAATTTCCGTTTCGATCGCCGCTCCCTTACGCACGCGCGAATATGTGCGCACGAGCCAAGCCTTCCTTCTTCCAAGAGAGGGATATGGTTAGTTCGGTACAGCCGCCGTGGGATTTGTCAAAACGGAAATTGATGGAATCAACGGGCTTGGGAGGCTTGAGACATGACGGAAACCATCGACATCCACTACCGGCCCAAGTCCTATTTCGGCCCCCAACGGCTTGAAGCCTACCTGATCTCTCAAGTGAAGGGCGCCGCCGTGCGCGAAACGCTCGAGAAGCTCGTCGCTGAGGGCAGCCACGACGAACTCAAGAACCTCCTCGGAAAGGAAGGGGTGCCCAAATCTGCATTGAAGGCTCTGGAATCTGTCCATCCGATGTTCATGGGGGCAACTACCTACCTGACACGGAGGAAGGCGAAGTCGAGATCGCCCGCATCGAAATAGCCTCGACGACCTTCGATGTGACCTGTCTCTTTGCCAAACAGAACAATGGCCGCATCCTCTACCGGGTCGTTGATGAGTATGAGGGCGACACGCTGACGGCCCCTCGGAAATGACATCCGACAAGCCGCTCACACTCGGAGAGATGGCGGACTTCTTTCTCGGAGCGTGGTCCCTGATCGACGTGCTCGAAATGAATTTCGAGGAAGACGTGGAGTCCGCTCTGGGATTCTTCACTGCAAAATCTGAGTTCTATCCAGATTTTGACAGGCTCTGTCGGCAGCGCGTCGCCGAAGCATTTCCTGAACCCGAGAGGGAGGATGATGACGATGAATGAACGCAGTTCCAAAAGGGGCCATGAGTTTCAGGAGACAGATGACTTAGAGCGCTTAAGTCAGCAGCGACGGCCACAGCTGAGTGAGTGCTACGAGCTCCCGAAATTTGATGCCACTGCATTCAACATCCGCACCAAGCGGTTAGTAGCGGTTTCGTGACTGCGTGCGTAATGTGCCTCATCGACGATCACAAGGTCGTCAAGCCGTCCATTCTCTGTCGCTTCATTCCTTTTTAGGAGCACGCGGTCCTTTTCCGCCGCGCGAGCTTCTCGGGGGACGGAGCTCCTCGTAGCTGCCGACGAGGGCGAACCCGACAGACGCATCGCGCTGCTGGCATCTACACCCGACTTCCTCGAAGATTTTATCGCAGCCGCGTCGGACGCACTTTTTTATTTGAGTTCACAGATAGCTCCACCAGGGCTCATAAGATAGATGTGCGTGGGAACGCGTCCGAAAGTGGTCAGCCATTGGGCAAACCGTCCGCGCACATTTTCGAAGACTGCGAGCAGCAGCAGTGCCGGCCCGAGCGTCATCATCAGAAACAACAGCGACGGCGGATACTTCCCACAGTTGAGGAATGAAAGCACTGTCGCAGACCAAGTCTCCTGCGTCGCCATGGTGCCGGATCGCCATAGAGGTTGGTGGCGCGTAGCAGGACGAAGCCTGCGGTAATGGAAGCACCGAGCCTCACCAGCCAACGATGGCGGGATCCCGCGTCAAGCTCCATCACCGGGCCGAGTGCGACGATTTACTCAAGCCGGTGTGGTGAAACTACCGGGACTATTCGCGGTGCCGCGCCATTCGGGAGCGCGGTCTTTTTTGGCCTCGGACAGAGCAAGCCGCACACCCTCGGCATCGAAGTCCTTGGCATAGACCGGCGTGCCGGGCTGTTGCCGCCAGGACTCGTCCAACCCTCCGGCATCAACGCCGTCAAAGCCAAGTTCATCAACGAGCTTGAGAACGATGTCCTTGGCTGCCTCGTCGTCACCCGCAACAGGCAGTGCGATCCGGCCAGCCGTGCCCTTAGGCCGGCCCAATTCCAAGATGTGTCGGGCGTAGATGTTGTTGAACGCCTTGATCACCGGCCGACCCAATTGCTGAGCGACCCACTGGCTCTCCGGTAAGCCAGCCTCAATCGCTTCGATGCGACCGTCGCGTTGGCGCGGGTAGTAGTTGCCAGTATCGACGACAACCACCCGGTCTGGCGTATCGGCGAACAGACCGGCCGGTAGGCTCGGGATTTTGTTCTCAGGGATGGTGACTACGACCAGATCCACGCCGCGAACGGCTTCGGGAACCGAGAGGGCGATCGCGCCTGTTTCGGCGACCAGATCAGAGAGCGTCTCGGGTCCGCGGGAGTTAGCCACGAAAACCTCATGACCCAACGCCGTGAGGCGACGGGTCAGCGTGCCACCGATCTGGCCGGCGCCGATGATGCCAATCTTCATTGCTCTAGATCCTTTAGCAGTGACGCGGAATGTGCAGCGGGGATGGCCGGGCGTTACACCGGCAGCTATCTCGACCGATCCAACGGCTGGCGCGTCGTAGCGACCCTGGCTGAGGTCGGCCGAGCTTCACTCGTCGGACGCATCCCCAAGGTCTGAATTAGGACTTTGCCAGGACGACGAAAACAAGGCAGCGTGCTCATTAATCACGGGCGAAAATCGTAATATGATCGGCTCCTACCAGAGGGTTTACGATTTCTCCTGATGCGCTACAGCCTTCACGAAATTGACAGGCACGATGTTGTAGAGACTACGGTCGCAGCCGATCGTGATGAGGCGCTAGAGTGGTTCAGCGAAAAGCTGCGGTTGATGTTGAGTTTCGAGGGTGACCCTGCTTGCGCCGACTATCTACTCGACGAATGGCCGGAGGGGCTGCCCTACATGGCACACACGCAAAAGCCGACCATCCCGGTTTTCGTAGTCAGAGCGATGGCCGCGCATCCTCAGGCATCGCAAGGCGCTGGATGTGGTTATAGCGGTGCTTAAAAGCCATCGCTTTAGCTGGGCATCTTCCCCAAATTAGCCACCGGCCATAAATTGTGCCTTCTCTACCGCCGGCGCTCCTTTGCTGGGCTGAGCCCATGCCGACCTACCAATATCGTTGCGAGAAATGCGGGACGAAGTTCGAACGGACCGAGACCATCTCCGAGCATGAAGCGCTGAAATTGAAGTGCCCCAAATGCGGGAGCAAGAAGGTGTCATTTGTGCCGGGGAATGTCTACGTGGTGACTTCCAAGAAGAGCTAATTGTCGGGTGCCCCCTATCCGGCATCACGCGCGTCAACGCGATGATCACAGCCCTGCGTCGGAATGAAAATCGCGACCTTCAACGTCAACAACATCAATAAGAGGGTCGCGAATCTCCTCGATTGGCTGAAAGCGGCGCGACCTGACGTTGCCTGCCTTCAAGAGCTCAAGGCAACAGATTCAGAATTTCCCGTTGCAGCGATTGAAAAGGCCGGTTACGGCGCGGTCTGGCGGGGACAGAAGTCATGGAATGGCGTCGCCATACTGGCGCGCGACTGCGAGCCTGTCGTCACACACACCGCGCTACCAGGTGATCCATCCGATACCGAGAGCCGCTACGTCGAGGCGGCCGTCAACGGCGTGCTGATTGGCACGCTGTATGCGCCAAACGGCAATCCGCAACCGGGGCCGAGGTTCAAATACAAGCTCGCATGGATGAAGCGTCTTCTGGCGCATGCCGCCGAGCTTTACCCTCTCGATGCGCCGGTCGTGCTTGCGGGTGATTACAACATTGTCCCGACCGACGCGGATATCTATCCGACCAAATCCTATAAGGACAACGCACTGGTGCAGCCGGAGCCGCGCGCGCTGTTTCACCAACTACTGGGTCAAGGCTGGATCGACGCTATCCGAACACTGCATCCGAACACCCCGATGTACACGTTCTGGGACTACATGAGAAACCGCTGGCAACGTGACGCAGGCCTGCGCCTCGATCACCTGCTGCTAAATCCGATAGCCGCAAAGCGCCTCGTCGATTCCGGGGTGGACCGGGAGGTGCGCAGCGCAGAGAACGCAAGCGATCACGCGCCGGCGTGGGTCGTGCTCCGCGATGCGTCGGCGGCTCGAAAGCCGGTTCGGAAATCAGCGAAGCCGGCACGGACGAAACTTAAGCAAAGGGCGGGGCGGGCAGCGCCGCCAGATAGGCGTCCGCTGCTGGTAATCGACGGCAATTCATTCGCACACCGTTCCTATCACGCCTTGCCGAAAACGATCCTGCGGCGCGGCCGCAAGCCTGCGGGCGCGATTCTGGGCTTTGCGAAATCTGCTGCTGCGTCTTTATCGCGAGGAGCAGCCGCGTGCCGTCCTCGTCGGGTGGGACACGCTGGAGGTCCCCACCTACCGACGTGAGAAATTCCCCGCATACCAGAGCGGACGCGAATTTGACGACGCCTTGGTTGAGCAGCTCGATCTCCTTCCCGCATTCGTAACCGCATGTGGCTTTCAGAATGCCAAAGCACCGGGCTACGAGGCGGATGACTTTCTCGCATCCGCTGCGGGCGCCGAGGAAAAGCGCGGCGGAACCGTTCTCATCGCGAGCGGCGATCGCGATACATTTCAACTTGCCTCTGATCGCACGACTATTCTTTATCCTCTGCGGGCAGGCGAAATGGCCCGCATTGATCCCGCTGCGGTCCGCGCGCGTTATGGCGTCGATCCCGCGCAGGTTCCGGATTTCATTGCCTTGCGCGGTGATCCCTCCGACAAGGTGCCCGGCGCTGCCGGCGTAGGCGCAGTCGGCGCCGCGACGCTGCTGGAAAGACACGGTAGCCTCGAAGCGACACTCGCCGCCGGCCGATTTCCTGCACAGGCGGAAAGCTTACGGCTTTACCGGTCGATCGCCACTATGGACCGGAAGGCTCCCCTGCCTAGCCTTCGCAACCAGAAACCGACTTGGCACAAGGCGGCTGATCTCGCGCGGAATTGGGAGCTGAATCAGCTCGCTCACCGCCTCGAAGAGCTTGCTTCGGGTTGATCCCAACAATGGGACAAGGAAATGCTTTCTCTCATCTTCGTGAACTGAATTTAGGCGGCAGGGGCGAGGCGTGCGGCGCGTCGGTCTCGCGCCTCGATGGCACATTTTGCGGCGTGAACGTCACGATTGATTACCTGGAGGTTTGGCAGGCCCCAATAGTTGAGCAAATCCGGCCACGGCGTTTCCCGGTGTTCGTTCCACACCCGAAACAGCGGGACGCGGTGGTCAACTTCGGCGCTCTTCCACAGCCGTCCGCCGCTCTGGCCGCAGCGCCGCGCTTGCAGCCGCCGCAGGAGCCGGGCGTAGTCGCTCGGCGCGTTCCAAAATTGCCACGCGATCACACAGGCGCAGTGCCAGTTCGCATTCATGTTGGCGCCGCTATCCCAAAGATCGACATGCCAACCGAAGCGATAGACCGGTTGGCCGCACACGCAGCAGAATCCCGAACCCTGCGTGTATGTGCGTTCGCGATAGGGCGCGGGTGGCATTCGATATGTGGCAGGCAATCCATGCTCGCGTTTATCGCTGAGCTGCCAAGTCCAGCCTCGGGGCGATCCGCTCCGAGCAGCAAGCGCACGCGCCAGCCGATCGGCGCGGGGCGGATGGGCGCGCCAATACGAATCTACCGCGAGCCGCGGTGTCGGCGGCACGAAAGGGCGGCCGAGTGCCCAAGACAGAACCGCGGATGGAAAGATGCGTGGCAATGCCCTATTGAGGCGCGCGAGAGACTGACGATTTCTTTCTGCCTTCTCCGCTTGCCATTTGGACATCTTCGGCCCCCGGTCCCGACGGCATGGTGCCATCAAAGCCGTAAAGCCTTCGTCACCAAAAGGGGAACGCCCTAAGCGCGCCGACTCCAATGCTTTTCCCTGCCACTTTCACGAGCCATAACCGCTCGTGGGCACCCCTGCACTACTCACGCAATAAAGATCGAGACTATGATGATGCCGATCGGCAGCAGTGTAAGCCCGACCTGGGTCGCGGACAGCCCCCGCCTGTCAATCAGGTCGAAAGGCAGCAAGAAAAGGATTCCCTTAGGGCGCCGGTTGGTGACGATAAATCAGGCTTTGCCACGGACCGAAAAGAACGGCGCCTATCTATGCTGTTCGTGGTCTGTGCGTGGCCTCATCGGTCTGCTAAGAGATGGACAGAGGGCGTTATAGATGACCGTTGCCGACAAGCTCCGCACCAAAGGTCCTACCGAGAAGAACGCATCCGTCGTTATCGCCGGCACGAGGTACGACTTGCCGGTGCGCAAGGGCACGGCGGGACCCGACGTGGTCGACGTCGGTACCCTTTATCAGGAGACAGGCTGCTTCACCTACGACCCCGGCTTCACCTCCACGGCAAGCTGCAAGTCGAAGATCACATTCATCGACTTCGACAAGGGGATAGTACTTTATCGCGGTTACCCGATCGAACAACTCGCCGAGCACAGCACCTTTCTCGAAACATGTTACCTCTTGCTCTACGGCGAGCTGCCGACTGCCCAACAGTACGAGGCGTTTGAACACCGCATCGTCAAGTACCACATGGTGCACGAGCAGATGATCCGCTTCTACTCCGGGTTCCGCCGCGACGCGCATCCTATGGCGGTCATGGTCGGCGTGGTCGGGGCACTCTCGGCGTTCTATCACGACTCGATCGATATCAAGGATCCAGCGCAGCGTGATTTGGCGAGTATTCGCATGATCGGGAAAATGCCGACCATTGCCGCTATGGCTTACAAATATTCGATCGGCCAGCCGTTCATGTATCCACGGAATGAGCTGAAATACTCGGCCAATTTCCTGCATATGTGCTTTGCCGTGCCAAGCGAGGAATACGAGGTCGATCCCGCCCTCGCCAGCGCCATGAGGCAGTTCTTTATTCTTCATGCTGATCACGAGCAGAGCGCTTCCACCGCCACTGTACGCCTTGCTGGGTCGTCGGGAGCCAATCCTTACGCCTGCATCTCAGCCGGCATTGCCTGTCTGTGGGGACCTGTGCACGGCGGTGCCAACGAAGCGGTGCTGCTGATGTTGAAGGAGATCGGTTCGGTCGCCCGCATCCCGGAATACATCAAGCGCGCCAAGGACGAGAGCGATCCGTTCCAACTCATGGGTTTTGGTTATCGCGTGTACAAGAACTATGACCCAAGAGCGAAGATCATGCGGAAGGCTTTGCACGAGGTGCTCAAAACTGTGGGTCGTCACCATCGCGACGACCCGCTATTTAAGGTGGCGCTTGAGCTAGAGCGCATCGCGCTCTCCGATGATTACTTCGTCGAGAAGAGGCTTTCTCCTAATCTCGATTTCTATTCGGCGATCACGTTGAGGGCGCTCGGCTTCCCGACCGAGATGTTCACCGTGCTGTACGCGATCGCCCGTACGGCGGGCTGGATTGCGCACTGGAAGGAGATGATCGACGATCCGTCGCAGCGCATCGGCAGGCCGCGTCAGCTTTACACTGGTCTCACCCAGCGCACCTACGTGCCGATGGAGGTCCGATCTAGAGCAGATGCTTAGCCTCACCCTTGAAGTCAGATGCAGACTCGCCGCTACTGGACCCAAAGCGGACAAAAGGCTTGGGAATACCCCGCTCCTGCAAAGCCCCCAGTATCGGGTCCGCTCATTGCGGCGGGAAGTCTGGCTAGGGGGTCCCTCTTATGGCCGCTCTAATACGATGGGCCTCGGCGCAACAACTGCCCGTGGTCTGAGGAAAACCAAATGGCGATATGGACTGGCCAACCCCACGCCGGTGCTGTTTTGGAGGCGGCGGGGCAATGGAAGCAAAATTGTTTGGTCAATGACGGCGCCCTGTACTCGACAGAGGAGCTTTGGACTGCGGCTAACGTGACAGCACTGGCCGCTGCTTTCCTCAACAATCCCATCTACGGCAGCGAAAAGTTCATCGACAAGCTGGAACGACAGTTGAGCGGCACAACACCGGTCATCCAGCAGTTAGGCGCCGAAGCCCTTTGGCTCCTGTATCTTTTCGTTTCCGAAAGGCAAATGGGACCAGCAGCGAAGCGTCAGCGGATAGCACAAATATGGCCCGCGTCCGCCGGCGACTTGCCCAACTCGGCACTGCTGAGCAACGAAACGCTTGCGGGGATTGCCAGGCCCGGCACTGCCTTCATGACAAAGATGCCGGACGAGTTCGGCTATCTGCTCTCGGTCGTTCAGTCTTTCAAGCAGCTATCAAAGGAGCGGCGCGAGGACTTGTTGCGCGACCCATGGCAGGTCGGCGAATGGCTAGACCAGCAATCGGGAAGCTATAACCGAGCTTTCCGCAACATGTTGCTCTACCTCTGCTTTCCCGAGACCTATGAACGGATCTCGAGCCAACGGCATAAGCGGAAAATCAGAGAGTCACTTGAGGGCAGCCTACCCTTAGGTGAGCGCAAGACTGGCGATTGGAGTCTGCTGGCGACAGACCGAGTGCTTCTATCAATTAGACATCTTCTTGAGCAAGAGTACGAAACGACTGAGATCGATTTCTACCTGCCGCCGCTTCGTGACCTATGGGTTACGAGTGAGACTGGCGACCACACCGAGCCTGAAAGTGAGACCACCGAAGGCCGTCGCTTCTGGATCGAGAAGACAATCGTTTCCGGCCGCCCCGATCGTGAGGGAGACGAGCACGCCGTCGGGCAGGCGCTTTGGTCACCGCAGAGATCGAAAAGCGGCGGCGACATCTACGCCAATATGCGCCGGGTCAAGGAAGGTGATGTAGTATTCCATCTTACGGACAATCACGCATTCACCGGCGTCTCCATCGCTGCAGCAACCGCCGACGACACCTTTGTCGGGTTGACCGGCACGGATTGGGAGGGGCCTGCCTATCGCATACAACTCACCGACTATCAGCAGCTTGACCCTCCCCTTCCTCGAGAAGCGTTTCTTGAGACAGAGCCTTTCGCGACAGAGCTTCGCGAGCTAGCTGAGAGCGGTGCCAAAGGGCTCTTCTACAACAGCCGACGTGGCCTCAATCAAGGAGCCTATTTGACAGAAGCTGGGCCAACCCTGCTCTCGGTCCTCAGCCGAGCTTATCAGGCGTACTCAGGGGAAGGGCTGCCTTATATCGAGACAACGCCTGAGCCCGGGTCGGAGGGTAGTTCGCCCGCACGTAGCTACACCGTAGACGACGCGCTTGAGGTGTTGTTCTTGGAACGCCAAGAGATCGAAGACATATTGACGCTGTGGACGGCAAAAAAGAACATAATTCTTCAAGGGCCCCCAGGTGTCGGAAAGTCTTTTGCAGCGCAGAAGTTGGCCTTCGCGCTGATGGGGGAAGAAGATCTTTCACGGCTAGGGTTCGTTCAGTTCCATCAATCCTACTCGTACGAGGATTTCGTCGAGGGCTTTCGACCGACCGAAACAGGTTTTGACCTTCGCCCGGGCAAGTTCGTCGAGGACAAGGCAACCGGACGGCGCATTCCGGCGTCCAATCTCGAAAGCTTAGTGGTCAACAAGCTTCGAGCGTTTCTTTCAGATCGAGGAGCAATTCTTGATGAAGTACGCAACGAACAAGCTGACGGGGCTGCGCAGAGCCGGCTAATCGCTCATGGTGTCAAGATTGCAAAGGAGATCGAATTTCTTACGCCAAACCGGATCCGCCCCATACTGATGACGCTGATTAGTAGGATCGACATCAGATCCGACTGCGTCGAGATCAGTGTCCGTCGATCTCGCCTAGTCGAGCTGCTCGAGTCAGGCTCGATCGATCTGATGACGCACCAAGAGACGCCCGACAACGAGGCTAATGACGCTCTGACGCTGAAGGTAAGGGCGCGGCTGCAGCGCGTTGGCCGTGAAATGAAGATACTCGTCGATAACACCCATGATCAGACAGAGGCCGATCCCGCCCTGTTACGGATCGTCGCTCGAGCTCACGACATCCAGGAGCGTCTGATGCGGAATTGTGAGCTGACCTTGCATGCTATTGCCAGCCAGGAGCGCGTGACGCCAGGCTACGTCTCTCGCCTCCTGCGCCTTCCCTCCCTAGCGCCGGACATTATTACGGCTATCATCAACGGTAGAAATCCGCCCCAGCTCACCGCGAAAAAGCTGATGCGACTGGCACTTGAAATACCGGTCGACTGGAGCGCCCAGCGGAAGCTACTTGGTTTTCACGCACGATAAGCGCGCCCCTTCGCGTCCGCCGCACGTTCGAAGGCGTGCCTTCGCGGCTTCCTGAGCGGTTCCACCATCCTTACCGAACGGGAAAGTTGACCCCCAAATGCCGCCCGAGAGACTTTCTTCGCAGGGCGCGACGGTATTTTACGAGGAATTGTCTCTGCCACTTAAACCAAATCCGAGGACGCTAAAACAGCGCGGAATTGGGCCGCAATTCAACCTATCCCTTAAAGACATAAAATCTTTCTATAACAAGTACGTAGTGTGGCTGTGCTGGGAGGCTGCAGCGAACAAGTCTCTGTAGTCAAATTCCCTGATCGCCGGGAAAATACAGGGAAATTCACCGATTTCGGGCTTGAGATAGCCAAGGCGCCTCGGCTTTCGGCAGGAAATTCAATCGCTTACCAACAGAATTCCCTAGTCACCAAAGCAGGGAAAATTTGTTGGCGATCAGGGAACCTGAAGCGGGCAACAGCGAATCTGATCCCAATAACAGGAACTCACTGTTTGGCGCTACACGAACCTTGCGCCCGCAGGTTCAAATCCTGGGCTGGATTTGTTCAAAGAACGTACTAGGTGGGCGCTGCGAAGATCCGTCTAAGGTTGGTTGCGGGAACTCGAACTATACCGAACACGCTTTCATTATGAACGAAGTACGAAAATAGGTCCAAATCCTGGGCACGCAGCCAATTTTATCTACTCTTTTCAGTTGAAGGACTTAGGACGAAACTGGTCGTGGTTTTGGAGCCGTGACGATCCGACCCGCAATGCGAAAGCCCCGTAATGCATTGAGATCACGGGGCTTTTAGCTAAGGGCTGGTTGCGGGGCCTGCAACCACCGAGAATTGACCCTACCACCAGTACCGATTTGAGTTTGGACCACGGTCTCGAAAACCGTTGTACGGGTAACCGTACCGTGGGTTCGGCAATTACCAATCGAACCTCTCCCATAGTGCCTGGAAGTGGCCCTCCCGTCCGCGTTAACTGCATTAGGCGGGGCTTCCCGTCTGCGTGCAGATGGATTGACAGGCCGCGGTCGGCTAACAACGAAGAGCGTGGGCATAGGCTGATGTCTGGTTATGGCACTTAGCGACATGGACGATCGCGCGCTGAATGTCGGCTTTTGACCCAACTCAGACCTGCTGTCACTGCCGATCATTTCAGGCTAGCAAGGCTCTGAAAGAGCCCGCTATGAGCACGTTGGCACCTTCTTAGCACCTAGGCTGTTTTGCCGCCCTGCCGTTCGTTCCGTATCAGGCGATGGTTAGACTCCGCAGAAACTGCTCGCCTCCCAGTACGATGAAAGACACCACGGTCATCATAAGACCGCGCCGGAACCGCGCCTGCTTGATAATCCTGACACGAGAGGTTTTGAGCAATTCAGCGGCGAGCGCCGAGGTCCAGTCGGACCTCAGAGCATGTTGGACGAAGTCCCTGAGATCGGCAAATGTATCCGGATCGACATAATAGATGCGCTGTTCAGAACCACAGGACATTTTTGTGCGGAGCTCCTTTTCTGCGCGCGTCCGGCTCGGATAGAGCACTTGCCCGAACTGCAGGATCGGCGAGATGACGATACCCCAGACCACTGCGAAGAACAGCGGGCCGAGCGGCGCATGCGTGGGCAGGAGATCGCCAAAATGTAGCACTAGGTTAAGCGCGAGGATGTAGCCGACACCGACGATCTGCGCTTTGGTGTCATAGGAGCGCACCACCGACTGAGCTTCCTGCAAGGCAGCGAGCAGCATCTTGTTGGCATAGGCCGGCGTGATCTCACTTGGTCCGGCGTAGATCGTGGCATCCGATCCAAGAAAGCGGTCAAGGACAGACGGCAATGTCTCTGGCATGGCTGCCTCTCCTATCAGTGCTGTATTGCGAGGATGGGCAACATAAGCACATCGGGCTCGGTGGCGGGCTCAGCCTTCTCCCGAATGCCGTTGACCGCGACATAGAGGGCCGGGAGGAAGACCAGTGTGAGTACCGTGGCGACCGCGAGACCCCCGACGATGGCATAGGCCATCGGTCCCCAGAACACGTCGTGCATGATCGGGATCATGCCAAGGATTGCCGCGGCGGCGGTCAGCATGATCGGCCGGAACCTGTGCTTGGTCGCGTCGATCACCGCTTCCCAAGGATCCACACCCTGCGCCCGCTCGTGCTCGATCTGGTGGACGAGGATCACCGAGTTGCGGATGATCATCCCGGCGAGCGCGATGCTGCCGAGTATGGCGATAAAGCCCATGGGCGTGCCGGTGGCGAGCAGCGCCGCAACGACGCCGATGAGCCCGAGCGGCGCGACGCTGATCACGAGCGCAAGCTGGCGGAAGTTCCCGAGTTGCACCATGAGCGCGGTGAGCATGAGCGCGATCATGAGCGGCACCTGGGCAAGGATAGCGGCGTTGCTCTGATCGCTCTTCTCGACCGTGCCGCCGACTTCGAGCACTGTGCCCGCCGGCATTGAGGCGCGCACGGTCTCAAGCGCAGCGGTGATGCGTTTGTTCACCAGCGACGGCTCCGTCCCGGGCAGCGGCTTCCGCCTGCACGGTAATGGTGGGCAGGCGGCCGCGGCGCCACACGTAACCCTCATCGAGCTCGTACTTGAAAGTCGCGAGCTCGCGCAGAGGCACCGTAGCGCCTGTCGGCGTCGTGATCTGGAGATTGGTCAAGGCTTCGATGGTCGACCGCTCGTCGAGTTGGGCCCGCGCCACGACATCGACGAGATAAATTAAGTCGCGCACTTGCGTGACCGTAGAGCCGCTGACCACCCGGTTGAGCGCGTTGGCGAGCTGCTCAGAGCTAAGCCCAGCTTGACGGACGCGGTCTTGGTCGACGACGATGCGGAGCTCCTTATTCCTCTCGGCCCAGTCGTAGTTGACGTTGCGCACGAGGCCTGAACCACGCAGCACATCCATGACCTGTTCGGCATAGTGCCTCGCCTCGTCGGTGGTCGGCGCGCTTACCCGGTACTGCACGGGCCAGCCCACGGGCGGCCCGAGTTCGAGCCGGGAGACCCGCGCCGTCACGTCGGGGAAGTCGTGGGAAAGCCGCTGCTGGAGCATGGTCTGCACCCGGTCGCGGGCTTCCAGGTCCTTAGCGACGATCACCGTCTCGGCGAGGAAGTCGTTGTCGAGCTGCACATCGAGCGGCAGATAGAAGCGGATAGCGCCGCCGCCGACATTAGAGGAGAACCGCAAGATGTCGGGGGAGCCTGCAAGCACCTTCTCCAGTCGTTCAGTCTGCGCCTCGGTCGCCGAGATCGAGGCGTTCTTCGGCAAGGTCATGGTCACGAGCAGCTCGGGCCGGTTCGAAGCCGGGAAGAACTGCTGCTGCACGAAGCCGAGACCGTAGACGGAAGCGCCGAAGGCGACGAGTGAGGCGACAATGGTCAGCCAGCGGTGCCGCATGGCCCAATCGAGCGTGCGGCCGAAGGCGCGCATGAAGCGACCGGGCTCGGCCGGGTTGTGCGCTTTGATGTGCGAGGGAAGCACGCTGAGCCCGATCACCGGCGCGAAGATGACGGCTACGAACCACGAGGCGATGAGTGCCATGGCGACGACGGTGAACAGAGAGAAGCAATATTGCCCGGTGTTATTGGCAGCTAAGCCGATCGGCAGGAAACCGAAGATGGTGACCAGGGTACCGGTAAGCATGGAAAAGGCTGTGGAGGTGTAGGCAAAGGTCGCCGCCTTCACCTTGTCCATGCCCTCTTCGATCTTCGAGACCATCATCTCGATCGTGATCATGGCATCGTCGACCAGGAGGCCGAGCGCGATGATGAGCGCGCCCAAGGAGATGCGCTGCAAGCTGAGGCCCATCCCTTCCATACCTAGGAAGACGATGGCGAGAACGAGGGGGATGGAAATCGCGACGACAAGTCCGGCCCTGAGGCCAAGGCTCAGGAAACTCACCGCGAGGACGATGGCGATTGCCTCGAACAAGGCCTCGGTGAAGCCGCCGATCGCCTCGCGCACGACCTCGGGCTGGTCCGAGACGAGCTTGAGCTCAATCCCGACCGGTAGGCGCTGCATCAGGCGTTCGGCCGCCTGGTGCAGACCTTCACCGAAGGTGAGGTTGTTGCCACCTGCGCGCATGTTGACGCCGATGCCGATTGCCGGCTTGCCGTTGACGCGAAACATCTTGGTGGCAGGGTCGCTGTAGCCGTGCTGGATCTCGGCGATGTCTGTCAGCTTGTAGAAGCGCCCGTCGACCCAGAGGTTGAGCTTGGCGATGGCTTCCGGCGTCAAGAGAGCGCCAGTGACGTCGACGAGCACGTTCTCACTCGGCGTGTTGATGACGCCGGAGGGCACCACGGCATTCTGCTTGGCGATCGCCGTGAGCACAGCGTCCAGGTCGAGCTTGAGGTTGGCGAGCTTTTGCGGCGAGAGGTTCAGATAAATCTTCTCGTCCTGGTCGCCGAAGATTTCGACCTTGCCGACATCCGGCGAGCGCAGGAATTCGGTCCGCACGGTCTCCGCGAAGTCGCGGGCCTCCCGCGGCGTGAAGCCGTCATAGGTTATGCCGTAGATGATGCCGAACACATCGCCGAACTCGTCGTTAAAGAACGGCCCGACCACGTCTTTAGGTAAGGTGGCCTTGATGTCGCTCACCTTCTTGCGAACCTGGTACCAAATGTCCTGGATCTCGGCCTTGGGGGTCAATTCCTTGAGATAGACAAAAACGGTCGCCTGGCCCGGCTTCGTGTAGCTCTTGAGGTAGTCGAGGTTCGGCGTCTCCTCGAGCTTTTTTTCGAGCCGGTCCGTTACCTGATTCAGGGTGTCGATCGCGGTGGCGCCCGGCCAGGAGACCTGAACCACCATGGTCTGCACGGAGAAGTCTGGATCCTCCTGACGACCAAGGCGCTCATAGGCTCCGATGCCGCCGACCACACAGAGCAGCATCAAGAACACGACGAGGGACTTGTTGTTGACTGCCCACTCGGAAAGATTGAAGCGCGACATCACTCGACCTCCATCTCAGGCTTCACGGACTTGCCTTCAGCGAGCGAATTGATGCCGGCGCTTTCCGTCTCGGGCTTCACCGACTCGCCTTCGGCCAACGAATTGATACCGGCGGTGACGATTTTCTCTCCGGCTGACAAGCCGCGGCTGATCACGACGGAGTTCGCATCGAACTCGAGAAGCTCGACGGGACGTCGGTGCACCTTACCGTCCTCGCCGACCACCCAAACCAGTGGCCCGTCTCCCGACTGCAGCAGGGCGGTCGGGGGGAGGCTCACGACCTCTGGTCCTTGGATCTCTACGCGACCAACCACAACGGCGCCCAAGCGCATCTCCACCAGCGGCGGCGATGGCAGCGTCACTTTCACCTGGTACGTGCCGGTTGTGCTGTCAGCGTCGGGCGAGATTTCGCGGATCGAGCCCGTGACCGTTATCTCCGGCCGGCCTTGAAGCGAGACTTTGACGGGCATGCCGACCTTTGCATGTGCGATATGCTCGCTGGCGACGGCGAAGACGGCCTCGTGTTCGGCATTCTTGGCGATCTCGACAATGGCTTGACCGGGCTCGACGACTTGGCCCGGGTCGGCCTTCGTCGCCGTAACTACCCCAGCGTCGGGCGCCAGGAGTTCGGTGTAGCTCAGTTGGTTCTGCGCGATGCGGAGATTGGCGTCGGCCGACTGCACCTGGGCTTGGGCACTCTGAAGGGCCTTAAGCGCGTTCTCATAGAGTGCCCGGGTCGTCCAGCCTTTCTCGAGTAATGTGCGGTAGCGCCACTCCTGCGGTGCCGCCTGGGCGACAGCGGCATTGGCAGTGGCAAGTTCGCCCTCGGCCGCGGTTACCCAATTCTGGTAATCAACGTCGCTGAGCTTGGCGAGCTTCTGCCCCTTCGTGACAACGGCGCCGACGTCGACGTAACGAGAAACAACGCGGCCGCCTACCTCAAATCCCACCGGGCTGTCGTACCGGGACCGAATGAGACCGGCGCCTTCGGCCACGACCCCAAGCTGATGGGGCGTAACGACCACAACCCGCGCCGTCCGCACGGCAGCCGGCGCGGTGTTTTCATCCCTGCAGCCCGCGAGGTACACGCAGGCTATGCAGGAGCAGAGGATTGAAATCGATGCCAGGCGCATGGAGACCTCCGATTTCGACTTGAACTTCTTCGTCAAATTGACTATATAGTCGACTCGACATTCTAGTCAAGAGGGCAACCATGGCAAAAATAGATTTGGCTCGCAGGGCCGAGATTGGACGGGAGAAGCGCGTCAGGACACGGGCGCAAATCGTGGAAGCCGGCCTAGTTCTTCTTGCGGAACGGCCTCCGGAGGCTCTTACGGTGGACGCCATCGTGGAGGCGGCAGGCCTCGCCAAGGGGACGTTCTACTATCATTTCCAGAGCATCGAGGAGCTGGTCGCCGCGGTAGGTGGAAGCCTCGCTGATAGCTTTGACGCGCTCTTGGCACCGTCCCTGCTCGGTGAACCCGATCCCATCGTGCGCATGTCCTTAGCCTTTACGAAGTTCCTGGAGAAAGCCATCAACGACCCCCTCTGGAGCCAGCTTGTGGTCCGAAGCGCCCAAGTCCCGGCGGCGCTCGACCGCATACGCGAACATCTCGAGGCGGACCTTGCCGAGGCGATCGGCCAGGGAAGATTGGCCATACAGGACGTGGAGCTGGCGGCCGATATCGTCATCGGTATTTGGCTTCAGGTCACGCGCGGCAGTATTGAGAGGCGCGCCGCCCCGGACCTCACCCGCCAAGCTCTCGCCGCCGTGCTTAGAGCGCTTGGCGCATCCTAAGCAGGGAAGAAACGTCTGAGGCTCGATCTTTGGCCTATGACCTGGTCAGCAATTTCACGTCAGGCGCAGCCCCCTTTCACCTGTCGCGACATGTCTGCTCGTGGCACGAAGCAGACATACTCCACGCGCTGACGAATGTGCGACCTGAGGAGCAAAGCGGACATTGCCCACCCGCTACTCACCAGAATCTCGATTTATGAGTACACAGTCTAATTGAGAGCCCCAGTTTCTGGGGCCTTTTTGTTTGATGGAGCGGACAATCGTCAGCGCATTGAGCATGTCTGCTTCGTGCCATTAGCAGACATAAGGCTAACAGAGTGTAGCAAGCCTCATTGCATGTGTTTCTCGTTCGGCCATCATTTGAGTTCAACGACGACATTCGCGATCGTTCCATTGAAGGGGAATGGACGGCGATCGAAGTAGTGCCGGTGGCGATGTCGAACCACCAGCCGCTGAGATGGAGGGTTCCCGCCGCGACCTTCGGTCCTCCATATCTTCCGGCGGTATTTAGAGCTTAGATCGGTGCGCGCTCTACAGGCTGAACTTGATGCCGCGGGGGTCCAATCCGCTGCTCTGCTTCTTTTTGGGTCGAGGCTGGACGGCAGCTCCTACATGGTTACTGACCAGAACGAGTTGGCCGGCGGCAGCTGCCGCGAACCAACGCGAGGTATCGAAACTCCGCCATCATCGCCGGGCGAATTTGAGATGCACGACCTTCGGCATGGCCACCGTTTTGACCAATTCGAGGGAGTGTAGATCATCGCCCGTGCCTTCGAACAACCGCTCGCCGCTACCAAGAAGTGTTGGAACGAGGCTGATCTCCATCTCGTCCACCAGGCCGGCGAGGAGGTACTGCCTCGCCGCGTTCGCGCCGCCGCCAAGGTGCACGTCCTTGTCACCGGCGACTCGCCGGGCCTTCTCGAGCGCGGCCTCGATCCCGCCTGTGACGAACGTGAACGTCGTCCCGCCCTCGAGCTTAAGCGGCTCGCGTGCGAAGTGCGTGAGCACGACGACCGGGTGATGGAATGGCGGGTTCGAGCCCCACCAGCCGCTCCAGGGTTTAGTCGCGTCCCATGGACCAGGGTGGCCGCCGAACATGTTCCGACCCATCAGCGTCGCTCCAATGTTGGCGAACGACTCCCGGATGACGGCGTCGCTCTCGTTGACTTCCCCGCCTTCGAGCCCGTGCATCTCTCGAAACGACGCCAGCGGGAAAGCCCACTGGTGCAGGCGCATGCCGCCAATCCCGAGCGGGTTATCCACGCTCTGGCAAGGACCGGCGACGAACCCGTCGAGCGACATCGAGATCCTGAAGCGCAACCTGGGCATTGCTCTCACGCTCAGCTCTTTTGGTGGCGGACGCCGTATCGCGCGAGCATGAGCTCTGAACTCTCCAACGTTGGGAATCGAGGTGCCGAAGTGACACCCGCGCGGCCCAACGAAGACCAGCGCGCCGACGGTCCCGCCTAGGACCCGATCGCCCGCAAGGATGGGTTCTATACCAACTCTACTATCCTACCGTCGCGAAGGCTTGCAGTATGCTGGCGCTAAGCGTCGGGTCGTCGTTGGCGCAAATCATCTAGGGTAGATCCCGGCTTCTCTCGCGCGGAGGTGTTCACGATGATTTACGAGCTGCGTGTGTATCAGCCTGTTCCGGGGCAAATGCCCAAGCTGCTGGCCCGCTTTAGAGACGAGCTTCTTCCTATCTGGGAAAGGCACGGCATCCGCCCCATCGGCTTCTGGACAACCCTCGTCGGAGAATCCAGCAACGAGCTAACCTACATACTCCCGTGGGAGTCGCTTGCAGATCGCGAGACGAGGTGGACGGCATTCCAGAATGATCCTGCTTGGCACAAGGTCCGCGACGACAGTGAGCGCGATGGACCCATCGTCGCAAGCATCAGCAACCAAATCCTCACACCAACGTCCTTCTCGGCGCTGAAATAAATCGGCGCTTCCGCAAATACATTTGCGCAGGCGGTGGCGCCGACCGGGAAAGCGACGTTGCCGCCTGTGGTGATAAGGAGGTGCCCGCAGCGGACACGCTGGACCGGTCGCACATACCCATAGCGAGCATTCACACCAGAACGACCGCCGACTTGTAACGAGATCAAGGCGCCCTGCGGCGGATCTTCTGGGTCTTGATAAAAGTTCCATTGCGCAACTCGGTGACGGCCTGTTGCAGCTCCGCCTGCGTGTTCATCACGATAGGCCCGTACCAAGCGACCGGCTCTTCAATCGGCTTACCCGAGACCAATAAAAACCTGATACCTTCATCGCCGGCCTGGACCGTCACCTCCTCGCCGCTATCAAAAAGTACAAGCGACCGATTGCCCGTCCGCTCACGAACTAGAGCATCGCTTCCGTCGAGTTCCTTTTCGGTCAATACGCCGAATGGCTGCGACGCCGACTGGAAGGTTCCAGAGCCTTCGAACACGTAGGCAAACGCGTGCCGGTCCATTGCAACTGGCAAGGTTTTACGCCGGTCTGGTGGGACATAGACATCGAGGTATTGGGGATCGGCCGCGACCCCCTCCACTGGGCCGCGTTTGCCCCAGAATTCGCCACAAACGACCCTGACACGAGTTCCGTCGTCATCGACGACCTCCGGAATCTCGGCTGCTTTGACGTCCTGGTAGCGCGGCGCCGTCATCTTGAGCGACGATGGCAGATTGGCCCAGAGCTGGAAGCCATGCATATGACCGCGCGCATCGCCCTGTGGCATTTCCTGATGCAAAATTCCGCTACCGGCGGTCATCCACTGTACGTCCCCCGCGCCTAGGCTACCGCTGTTTCCCAGGCTATCGCCGTGATCGACAGTTCCGGCCAGGACATAGGTGATGGTTTCGATGCCACGGTGAGGATGCCATGGAAAGCCGGCGCGATAATCGTCGGGACGATCGTTCCGGAAATCGTCAAACAATAGAAATGGATCAAATTCGCCAGTATCTCCGAAGCCAAAGGCGCGGCGCAGCTTCACCCCTGCACCCTCGATGGTCGGTCTGGATTTCGACTATGCTCTTTACCGGTCTAATGGACATAACGGGCCGCTCTCTCGATAGCGCGTCTGTGGGATTTAACGGCGGAGATTCTTAGATGGGGGGAGGCGTCATTCAAGCTCTGCCTCAGTTACGATTTGCTACTCAGGCTAGATAAATGACCAAACGGAAACAACAAGAAGGCACATGGCTGTTACCAAGTACCCTCTCCGTGCCTGAGGATTGCCGGGCAGTGAGCGAGGTTCTCTCGCGTGTCGGCGACAAATGGACCATCCTCGTCGTCAGCACGCTGGGCGACGGGCCCAAACGATTTAACGAGCTTCGCCGTTCTCTTGGCAGCATCTCTCAACGCATGCTGACCTTGACGCTCAGAGGGTTGGAGCGGGACGGGCTCGTAACCCGCACGGTCTTGCCGACCATTCCACCTCGTGTTGATTATCAGCTGACAAAGCTGGACACTCTCTACTTCCGCCAGTCAGCCGTCTCGGTATGTGGGCCCGCAAAAATAGGACTGCCATTCAGGAGGCAAGACGTCGGTTCGATGTCGCTGCGAACCGTGCCTAGCAGAGCGACTTGATAGGCAACGAAGGCTACTGAAGTCGGCGCTCCTGTTCTCGTTTGATAAGGGCATTCCTCCGACGAGGAGACGTTAGCTTCGCTAATTAGGAGACCAGGAAAGTCGGGCCATGGCGAGAATCAAGACCAAAACTCGGAAGCGGAATTTGGATTATGGCGTAGACCTGCCAGCCGCCAAGTACTGTCTGGCGAACTCCAACCCGATCCCGCGAGCCGACGCATCAGATTGAGGTTGCGCGTCTCCTCCTCGAGCGAGTACGGAATCCACGGGACCGCCGACGATGACCAAATCATTGAGCAAGCTGGTGGCAATCGTTTGAGAGGAGACCAGTGAGATGTCCGAAATCAGATCGATTGCAGTATCGCCCACCTCCTCGCAGGCACGCCTTCGTTGCGGCGCTGAAGGCAGAGGGACCCAAATCATCCGCCTCGAAGCCTGGCGCTTTCGCATTCTGAAAGCCGCATGCGGCAACAAATTCGGGCAGCACATCAAGCTGCTCAAGCAAGGCGTCGTCGAATTCGCGTCCGCTTTGATAGGCCGGAAATTTGTCATGCCGGTAGGTGGGGACTTCTAGGGTGTCCCAGGCGACAAGCACAGCGCGAGGCTGCTCATCTCGGTAGAGGCGCAGCAGCATATTCGCAAAGCCGAGGATGGCACCCCCAGGTTTCCGGCCTCGCCTCAGGATTGTTTTCGGCAGCGCGTGATAGGAGCGATGCGCGAATGAATCTCCGTCGATGACCAGCAGCGGCTGGCGGGGAAGCGGCGCTGCGCGCCGCGCGCTTCGCCTACTCTCTGGCCGCATTTGCTTCTCTGAACGTCGAACCGGCTTCCGACGCGCGGCCGGTGCATCGCGAAGGGCTATCCACGCGGGCGCGTGATCGCTAGCGCCTTCCAGCCCTCTGACCTCGCGCTCGACACCCGCATCAACCAGATGTTTTGCAGCTTTGGGGTTCAGCAGCAGATGGTCGATGCGAAGGCCGGTATCGCGTTGCCACCGGTTTCGCTTGTAATCCCAGAACGTGTACATCGGCGCATCGGGATGCATCGTGCGGATCGCATCGATCCAGCCCTGATCGAGAATGTGCCGAAACAGGGCCCGAGGCTCTGGCTGTACAAGCGCGTTCTTCGCGTACGACTTAGTTGGATAGATGTCGGCGTCGGTCGGCACGACGTTGTAATCCCCCGCGAGCACGACCGGCGCATCGAGGGCGTAAAGCTCGGCCGCGTGTGCCAAGAGCCGCTTCATCCAGGCAAGTTTATAGTTGAATTTCGGCCCTGGCTGCGGATTGCCGTTAGGCGCATAGATCGTCGCAATCAGCACGCCATTGACGGCTGCCTCGATGTAGCGGCTTTGCGTATCGACGGGATCACCTGGCAGCACGGTACGCGTTATGACGGGCTCACGATCGCGCGCAAGCATTGCGACGCCATTCCACGATTTTTGCCCGCGCCAGACGGCGCCATAACCGGCCTTTTCGATTGCCGTCAGCGGAAATTCGAATCTGTAGCCTTCAGCTCCTGGAGGCAGGCCACATCCGGCCGCGCCGCGCGCAGCCAAGCCAAGAGATTAACAAGCCGCTTGTTGACGTTGTTAATATTAAAGGTGGCGATTTTCATTTCACGCGCTAAAACGTCCACGAAGTCACTTCGATCGCACCAAAGGGAAGCGGTCAAGAAAAGTGCTAACCGACTGCTGCTGAAATTAAGATCCGCAGACCATATATCCCAACACTTGCGAGAAAATTCCCGAGGCATCAGAGCCGGGAATTAATTCGTCGAAGCATGGATGGCCGAATGGGCGAAGTATTGCGAGGCGCCAAGATCGAGGCGACGGTGACGCCGATCCGGGCCACACAATGAAGTGCACGACACCGATATGCGAGTGAACTCGCCGAACGGAGCCGCGCAGGTGAGCTACTGTCAGAAGCAGAAAATAGGCTTTTGGCTGAATTGGAAAACATTGACCGCGATATCACGATTTAGCTCCAACCGGCACTGGACGAGTTAAATGGGCTTGGCCGACGGGTTCATGAGGCCATCGAGCAGAACCCCCTCCTAAACAACCTCTTTGCAGGCTTGGATAGTCCCGATCCAAGGCAGCGGGCTCGCTTTAGGGCCGCGATGGATGAGCATCTTGGTGAGCTTAATCTGGTGGAGCACGCGTCAATGCTGCGGGTGCTTGAACGCGCCAAGAAACGGCGCGGCCGAAAGGTGGGCAGCAAACGGTGCACGGGCGACGCCGACGCCCATCAACGGATGCGTCACCTCAAGGCGAGCAACCCCACCATGAGCAAGACGAAGGCTGCGCACATAGCCGCCAAAGAGGTTCCGCAAGGGCGCGCCCAGGCAAAGAGCGTCGAGAAGCGAATTGCTCGCACGTACCCGTGGGGGTGGGACGTTAAATAAAGTAATTTTTTATCCCAAATAATGCCGATACCAAATGGGCCTCCTCAAAACACTACGGAGGTCCAATGAAGACGTTTTGCCCGGCGGCAGCGAGGCGGTTGGGAATCGAAATCTCAACATTTTACGAAGACCTCGCCTCGATCGCCTTGCCGGCCTTCAGGCTCCTCTCGCGCGTCCGCCAATTCCCGCCGGCCGAAGCGTAAGAGGAGCAAGTTGCTGTGAGGACGAGAGATCCAGATAAGACTGAGGCGAGCCTGGGCTCGCGCGATTTAGTGGTGGAGCAGGTCCCTGTTAGCTCGCTGAAGCCCTACGCTAACAATCCCCGTACGCATACCAAAAAGCAAATCCGGCAAATCGCGGAGTTGATCAAAACGTTCGGCTGGATGAATCCCGTGCTGGTAGACGCCAACGACAGGATCATCGCCGGTCATGGCCGCGTTGAGGCCGCGAAGTGCTCGGCATCCTACGGTTCCGATCCTGCGTATCGAGGACCTGAAGCGAGGCTCAGCTCAAGGCCTATGTCATCGCCGACAAACCGTTTGTTTATCGCGATCCGCCGAGAATAAACCGACGGAGACCGCGGAGGTCCGCTTCGCCCAGCCTCGTCCACCGCTCGCTATCCGGAGCGCCCAGATGTCGTATCGTTTTCTCTACGCTAGGGCATGAAGGCGAACTCGTCGGAGTTTTTCAAAAGCCGAACCGCGCGGACGGCTGAGTTCGCCATCGTGCCCAGGAACAGCGCGCCCACCCTACTAGGGCAATCGATTTAGAACCTTCACCACGTCTTTGACGATCGCTTCGGAGAGATCGCGCCTTCTGCTGTTCGGATTTCCCAGGCAGAGCTCGACGATCACGTGAGGCATTCTTCGCTCCTTCACTTTCCGTCCTCGGTATCCCTAGACCTGGGCGCCGACGATTTGGGATTTCAGAGAAGCCATGTCGATGGAGAAACGGTACTTCACGTCGGACTTGAGCAGCCTTTCGTATGCTTCGTTGACCTTCTGGATCGGGATGTTCTGGCCAAGGTCGGCTTCCGGTTTACCGGACGATTTGTGCATAATCTTCCTTGGACTGACTTCTATAGGGTGATAGGGTGCAGCGACCATGGAGAAGACCCGGCCAAAAATAAATCAAGGAAATAGGTCAACGCGGACCGGGATCTGAGCTTGAATATCCATTGTGCGAGGCGGGGACTGAAAATCCGCGTGTCGGTGGTTCAAATTCGCCCCTGGGCACCCTTCTTAAGACCCTAATTTCAATGGCTTGATGTCGGATAGCGCTCGCTCCCGATGACAACCAAACTGCTTGGGTAACAAATTGGGTAACAGCGGTGAATTTGCTGGGTAGAATGACAGCAGACGCGCGAGTGGTACGAGTACGAAGCGACGATGCATTTCTTACAAAAGTTTTTTGACGCGGCGAACCAAAGCGCTGAGGCGGTAAACCGCCAGCTCGTTCGCATCACCCGAAGGAATTTGAATGCAGGTCTCGATTTAGCCAAGAGTTTAAGCAAGCGCTAGGGACCCGTCTGAGATAGCGAAGTTGCAGGCGATCTTTTGGTTGAAGGCAATTTAATGAATTTTCTCGCCCAAGCTGAGGAAGTTCACAAACGTCTGTTCGGATTTAGCGGAGTGCCAGAGCCTGCGCCCGAGCCAGACCTAAGCGCGCCTGCCCAGGCAGTCCGTTACTTCTCCCCAGCATCGTTTCGCAGCGCAAGATCCCGATATCCCGACGGCAAAGCAAAAGCCTGCTGAGCAAAAAGTCGAGACGCCGACGCTTGCGGCGAAAACCCGTAAGACCGCGAAGTTAGAAGTTGGTCGGCCGAAATCGGGGCTTCGGAGAAGCACTGCAGAAAAGAGATCTGCGAGAACTACATCCACATCCCGACATCCTGCCAGGAAGCAGGGGGAGCAAAAGCCTCAAGCAACGAGGACACGTACACCCCAGATCATTCGCGCAGATACTGTTCGGCCACATGAAAGACAATCCGGGACTGCAAAAAAGCGTGCCCCTCACGAGCCTGCCCGCCCAGTCCTTCCCATGGGCGTCAAATTCGGCATGCTCGATGGAAACGCTGTTCGCTTCACCAACTTTGAAGCTTGGTGGCTGGTTGATGGCGCCTGGAGGCCGATTTGTCCAGGCGAGGTGCTCTCCAATGCGGCCGTAATGAGGGAAACGCGATTTAGGGAGGTGTTCCCTCAGGTGCCTATCCTTCCAGGCAAAGCCTTCCAGTCTGATCGGCGCGGGGAATTATAATCCGCGTGTCGGGGGTTCGAGTCCCCCTCCGCTACCATCTTTCCCCACACTCCTTTGGTCCGACCGGGATAGGCAGTCTCGCCAAGGAGCGCATTCAACCGCCCGACGATCTCGACCTCAGGGCGATGAGAGAAGAAGTCCGAGCGCAATGGCGACGGTGTTGAGATAAATCTTGATGATTTAGCGGGCATGTCCCGCATGGAGTATGCAAAGAAGCGGAAGGAGATGGCCGAGGCTCTTGGCATTGCTGTTGCCTACTTGGATCAGGAAAGAGAGGCGGCTTCGTAAACGGCGCTAACGGTCCAATGCTGTCGCCGTCCCGGTGTTTGTCCGTTCTCATTTCGATAAATCCGACCTAAAGGGATTGTGACAAAGAACAGCGTCATTAACCCGAATGGGTGCGAGCAACACGACATTGACGGAGCGGCTGGAGACGGCGCTCGGCGCGCGGGTGATGTCGCTCGCATCGATGCCGGTCGGCTTTGGGCTCCATGGCTTCAAGGTCGACCTGGGCGACGGGCGGAGACTTGCCGTGAAACTCCGGGAGGGAAACGCGCACGCCGATCTTAGCCTCGAGGCGTACATGCTTGGCGAGCTTGCCCGCCACTCTGATCTCCCGGTGCCCGTCGTCCACCTCTCAGAGCCAGATCTCCTCGCCATGGATTTCATCGAGACGGACGGCGGCGGCATCACCGCTCGCGTCGAGCGCCATGCTGCGGAGCTGATCGCCGCTTTGCATGCCACGCCGCGTCCCCGCTTCGGCTATGAGCGCGACACGCTGATCGGGCCGCTGCCGCAACCAAACCCTGAGATGGATCGATGGATCCCCTTCTTCCGCGACCACCGGCTGCTCGCCATGGCACGAGCAGCGGAAGCGGAGGGAAGACCGTCGAGGCTTCTGATCCGGCTCGAGCGCCTGGGCGAGCGGCTTCCCGATTATCTCACCGAGCCCCGTGCCCCGAGCCTGCTGCACGGCGATTTGTGGACCGGGAACGTGCTCGTGCGCGGCAACAGGATCGCCGGGTTTGTCGACCCTGCCATCTATTGGGGACATCCGGAGATCGAGCTCGCTTTCACCACCATGTTCGGGACGTTCGGCCAGGCCTTCTTCGAGGCCTACGAAGCGCTGCTGCTGTTGGAGCCCGGATTTCACGAGCTCAGGTCGGCGCTCTACAAGCTTTACCCCACGCTCGTGCATGTGCGGCTGTTCGGCTCGGCCTATCTTCCGCCGATCGAGCAAACCCTTGCGCGTATTGGATTGTAGAAGCACGATTAGCCAATCCCTTCGAGAAGCCGCGCCGCCAGCTGGAGTAGTTCGGCCGCCTCCCTTACGGCTGCATCGCCAGACCCCGGCCATGTCCCAGATGGCCTGAATTTGTGGCGCGTCCTTACTGAGATAGTCGATGTCGCTATAGCCCCACCAGTCCCAGCAGCCACGCGAATTAACCGCGCTTCCGGCAATTTGCGGGAACAGGATCACGAGCCGGTTGGTGTCAGCGTACCGGGCAAAGCCGCTCTCCTTGATGAAGGCGTCGCCGACGGTCTCCCGCGCCTGGTCACAGCCATGGAGCGCTATATGCAGGCGGCAGCCGGGATGGCTCGCGCACTCGCTCGGAACGTAGACGACGCCCTCCGCGGCGAGCCCGTTGGAGACGCCCTTGTTGAAAGCGGATTGGTCGAAGGTGATGAACTTCCCCGTCGGGCTTGGCGTCGGGTCGGCGAGGGGGGAGCCATAGATCCATTCGAGGATCGCCTTTGCCTGGTCGTAGTCGCAGTCGCTGACATAAGGTTCCTTGGAGAGGCCGCAGGCCGTGCCTTCTGTCTTAGTCAAGAAGGCGTGGCCGCCCTCCCCCTCGACCAAGGTGACGTTCGCAATCGCCACGCCCACTGCCGCATAGAAGCGTTTGTCCGACTCCACCACGGCGCGGACCACGGTCTGATCTTCGTTGCCTGAGAACAGATAGACCTTGTCGTCGGCAAGGCCGGAGAGCTCATCGATCTTGCCGTCGTCGGCAAGCTCCTTGGCTCGCTTGGCGAGCTTGTCAGCATCGGGTGCACTCCAGGAGTCCTTCATGCAAGCGTTCGCCGCCTGCGTGGCGTTCTGCCACATCGCCACGGGCCAGTAGGGAAAGAGACGGCTAGATTCAGTCTCGGCGCAGGCAAAGGGCCCCCCGGCCACGATGCCGGCCCCGACAATGTCCTTGGAGTGAGCGACCTCGATTTGCTCGGCCATATAGGCCCCAGAAGAGAGTCCTGAGACGGAGGTGGCGGGGAGCGTAATGCCGAGCCGCGGCAGATTTTCCGCCGTGTTTGCCGCCCCGAAAGCAGCGGTAAGGATGCCAACGCCGACAAGAAAAGCGAGAGGGAAGGACGCTTGCCTGATCTTGAGACTCCAAATCGATCCGCCACGCTTCCAACTACGGCCCTTGAAGGCCGGACAATGTAGAAAACGCCCGACGAGATCACGTCAACGCGTTTTGACATTTGACTGTGCAAGCCCGCACCGAAATGCGGCCCGGCAATCCAGACCTGAACCATTTATGTCAGTAGCGTCGCTGGGCTGGTGGCGGCGAGTTGTCGGGGATCAGACGGTGGCTGCTGAGGTCGACCCGCATTGGGCCGCCTGAAATTGCGTGGGGGTCGACCATCATGGTCTGCAGGCGCCGCGAGCCGCGGTCACGCGACTTGCGGGCGAGCTCAAGCGCTCGCTGCTGAAAGGCGGCCTCGTCCGGCACCTGGCCGCCTTCGAGACAGACGGCGCCGTGGCCATGGACCACGGTCCCGTTCTCCTCATCATAAACCACGCAGGCGAGCTGGGCGACGATCCGGACGTTGCCGGCGAAGCCAAAGGACATTGCTGACTTCTTGTTCGATTCCATCTGGGCTGCTCCTAGAACTCGAAGAAGGTCACTCGGTAGCGGCCCGTCAGCTGCGTATCCGCGCCCGTGCCGCATGCGAAGGTGACCTGGGTCATCGTCTGATTGAAGACCTCGCCCGGCCAATCCCAGTAAAACTGACCGAGGTCCACCAGCTCCTCATCGCTAACGGGGGTGTTTCGCGTCAGAAAACTCCTGATGCCGACTGAGTGAAAGCCGTCATCGAGCGTCATGTTGAGCGACGCTTCAGCCGAGGTGGGTGATCGGCCGCAGTTCACGTCGAGCGTGGTCGTCAAGTCTCCCCATTGCTTATGATTGACGAAGAACAGACCGGATATGACCATAAATCGCCTCCCCTCGAACGTTAAGCGTGCACACCTTTGGAGATAACCACACTTTTTGATTGCCGGCGAGGCGTGGGCGAGTACCAGCCGGTCTCGCTGTTCGCTCAGTCAACATACGTGGTGGGCCAATGCGAACTTCAACACGCCTTTGCCCTTCAACTACGCCTTCTGCCGCGAGGACGACACGATCAAGCTCGCTGTGAATTTCTATTTGGGCTCAAGCCGTATCAGATCAAAGCGCTGTCTCCGACAGTAGCTGCGCCCTTGAGCTGCCGAATGTCTGCTATTGGCACCAAGCAGGCATGCTTAATGCACGGACGAATGTCCGCCGTTGGGGGCAAAGAGGACATGGGGCGAACGGGCCGTGACATGTGGTGTGCACCTTCACCTCCGTAGAAAACGCCACTCACCCGATCAGACGCCGGCATCTTCGAAGACACGCCTGGCGAGCTGCAGCGCCGTCATGGCCGCCGACCAGCTCGCATAAGAGGTGCGTAATTGTCTCGATGATCTCGTCGCGGCTGACCCCATTAGCTGGGGCGTGTCCGATGAACAATCTTGCGCTACCATGGCCTTCAGCACGGACCACTGGCGAGATCAGGATATGTTCAACGATCCGCTCTTTTGGATATGTGTACTTCCTGGCTTGCTGTTGGGGGTGTACGCGCAGGGGCGTATCAAGATCAACTTTGCCAAGTATTCTCAGGTCCGCACCCAAGACGGAATCACCGGCGCGGAGGTGGCGCGCAGGTTGCTGGATTCGCAGGGCCTTCAAGACGTCGCAATCGAGTCCACACCCGGGATCCTGAAAGATCATTACGATCCACGTTCCAAGACGTTGCGGCTAAGTCAGGATGTGTACTTTGCACCGAGCGTAGCGGCTGCTGGCGTCGCGGCCCATGAAGCGGGGCATGCATTGCAGGATGCAGAGGACTACCTCCCCATGGAGGCACGAACCTACATCGTGCCTATTGTGCGACTTGCTTCGCAAGCCGCTCCTTGGCTGTTTATCGGAGGAATGCTGCTTCAGCTTCCCACCCTGACCTGGGTCGGTATTATTCTCTTCGGATCGTCGTCCCTCTTTGCCTTCCTCACTTTGCCGGTAGAGTTCAATGCCAGTGCTCGGGCAAAAGAATTGTTGGTGAGCCAAGGCATTATCAGGGGCGATGAACAACTCTCTGGAGTTCAAAAGGTTTTGGGAGCTGCCGCTTGGACCTACGTGGCTGCCGCTGTATCCGCGATCGGTGTCTGGGTTTTCTACGGGTCCGTTCTGCTGTTGCGGGAGCGTTCCACTGCTGCCGACCGATGACTACTGGAGAGCCTCAAAGTGCCGACTTGGACTGTCGACGGCGACCACGATGAAGCGATCAAACGCGAGAGCACTGAGTTCATGGTGGCGAACATTTCTGGTGCCGGCCTGTTGTTGCAGCCCGAGGTCAGGTAAGTCTCCTTCATACAAGACCCGGAATAGTTCAGCCGTGACCTGCTGCACTTCCTCGAACTGCGCGATATTGCCCCGGGGGAAGACCGGTCGCTCGGCGAAATGCCCTGTTGAAGTTCGCCTGCGAAGAAAACCGGCATGTTGCGGCAATGTCCGCAAGCGACCGATCATCCCTGGCCAAAAGGGATTTGGCCAAATCCAGGCGCCTGTCGCCGATATATTTGTGTGGAGCTTTGCCGGTTGCTGCCTTGAAGGCTCGGGCAAAATGAAACCGGCTGAGACAAGCCGTGGATGCTAAAGCCGTCACTGTCATGTCCTCCTCCAGATGCGCTTCAATGAAGGCTTGGACGCGCTGAAGTCGCCGGCGATCCAGTCCCTTGCGCGCTAACGAAATATCAATGGGTTCGGGCAAGAGGTTCGAATGGCTGTTCAGCAGGCGCATGACGAGACTAGTCGACAATGAGTCGATCAGCAGTCCGCCGCACGATGTTTGCATCCGCAGTTCCGACAGGATCACTTCGGCAATTTGCTCAAGCAGCGGATCGTAAAACCCGGCCTCATAGCGCAGTGACGCCGAGCTGAATTTTTGCAGATCGTCGTCCGCGTCCAGAATGGCAAACGGCCTTTCCGGCAAATAGATATGCAGCATTTCGTCGACATCGCACGAGAAGTTGACAAAGTCCTCGCGCAAGCCTGCTTGACCAATCCAGATCGCGCCGCGTGCCGCAGGGGTCCGCTGGTACATCGCGCCGGCTTGCCGGGTGACGGTGGTGGCGCCCCGAACCAGCAGGGCAACCTCCGAGTATTTCAGAAAAAATGTCGGCAAGTCGCCGGCCAGGTGAGATCGACGTTCCACAAATAGGCCGTGCCAATTTCGTTCCACCGACAATTCGAGCAAGCGCCCCGTCGGAAACTTCTCATCTCCATATCCGGGTTCCACTGGTCAGGCTCCTCTCGCCACCGGCGAGTCTCCAGCTGCTGTCCTTCACTTGAGCCTAGGTGTTTTTGGAGTCGGCGAACAATACCATCTCGCTATCGAATCGATAACGAAATGCGCTCGATCTGAATTGCGATAAGGCGGGCGATCCTTCGCCACCACTGAAGGCGACCCCGACGCTCCGCACGGCAAGACAAGAGGAGAGCACATGCGGAGAATGCGTGGCGCTGCAGTGGAGCCTATTACAAAGGATGCGTCCTAATCACCAATCAACTTAGAGAAGGATTTTCGCCATGAAGGTTATCTGTCGATCTCTTGCTTCCATCGCCGCCGCGGCCACACTCATTCTCGCGGGCGCTGCTGTAGCGCCAGCGTCTTACGCCGCCGAAGCCAGCGTCTTTGCCCAGGACGACACCATGGGCAAAGACACGATGAGCAAAGACACCATGGGCAAGGACACCATGAGCAAGGACACCATGGGCAAGGACACCATGGGCAAGGACACCATGGCCAAAGACACGATGGCCAAAGACACGATGGCCAAAGACACGATGGCCAAAGACACGATGGCCAAAGACAGCATGAAAAAGGACCAGTGAAGAGGCAGCCTAGCCAATACCGGCAGTGGCGGGCTCGCCCATTAGGCGAGCTCGTTCCGCTTTCCGGTTTGCTTGACACCGCTCGACGGAGACGCCGCACGAGCCACTCGCGAAGACGTGACGCCGCGCGCCGTAATGAATGGGCGAGTTCACCCGAAATAACGTATCGAAGCCACCGCGTTGGTGGCGAGGTTTAGGGCCTGTGCCCGAATTGACTGGCGGTCCCGATGATGACTCTTCTATTCGCTCTCCTTGCCGGCGTTCTCACGGTCGCCGCGCCATGTACGTTGCCCGTTCTGCCGGTCCTTTTTGGCGCTTCAATCGGTCAGACAAGCAGAGCGCGGCCGGTTTTTATCGCGCTTGGCTTTGTCACCTCCTTTACGGTCGCAGCGCTCGTTTTCAGCGCCATAACTCAGATAGTTGGAATCGACCCGGATAGGCTTCGTACAGTTGCCATCGGGCTACTACTCATCTTCGGCTTCCTGACGCTCTGGCCACGGCCATTCGAATGGCTAGGAGCACTCGCTGGCGATTTGCTGAACCGCGTCCATCGAATGCCGGGCGGAGCCCAAGGCGGAAACGTCGGCGGATTTGTCCTGGGCACGACCTTAGGCCTGGTCTGGACTCCCTGCGCAGGACCCGTGCTCGCGTCGATCCTCACTGTGATCGCAACTACTCCCCACATCGAATGGGCAGCGTTGCTGCTCATCGTCTACGCCGTCGGTGCCGCCGTGCCCATGTTGGCAATTGCTTATGGTGGCCAGTTCGTCACCACCCGTGTCAGGAGTATCGCCCGCGTCTCGCATCGTCTGCAGCAGGGCTTTGGCGCGGTGATCATCGTCTTTGCGGCAGCAACGTACTTGCAATACGACACGCTCATCACCGCCTGGCTTTCCGAGTTCTATCCAAACGGCCAATTCGGCCTGTAAAGGAGAAGTCCAATGAATGTTCGATCGAAAGTCGGCGCGACTGTGTTGGCGACCGCCTGTCTGCTGGGATTGACGTTCGCAAGCTATGCGGTCCAGCCTCAGCCTATCTTGACCGAGGCTCAAAGGGCCGCGCCGAACTTTGTCGGTATCAGCAATTGGCTCAATTCAGGTCCACTGAGCATTACGGATTTGCGCGGAAAAGTCGTTCTCGTCGACTTCTGGACATATGGCTGCATCAATTGCGTCAACACGCTGCCGCAGGTCACGCGTTTATATCAAGCGTATCAGGACAAAGGGTTGGTCGTCGTCGGCGTTCATACACCGGAGTTTCCATTCGAAAAGGTGACCAGCAACGTCCAAACAGCGCTGAAGCGCCACGGTATCACCTACCCGGTCGCACAAGACAATGACTATGCGACGTGGAACGCCTACCACAATCAGTATTGGCCAGCGCAGTACATCGTCGACCAAAGCGGCAAAATCGTTTTCGAGCATGCCGGCGAAGGCCAGTACGATGAGATTGAACGAACGATCCAGAAGCTTCTCAATCATAAGAGCTAACGAGTGAAGCAGCAGCGCTTAGGTTGGGGGGTGATGCCGCAGATGAGTGTTACGTGCATTAGATTTCTTTTCGCTGCCGCATTGGCAATGGCGCCAGCATGCACCCACGCAGCGGACGCGATATCCTTCACGGCCAGCGACCGCGTGCCGGTGTTTGCGGATTATTATTCAGCAGGCTCGCAGGAGAAACCTTTGATCCTGCTTTTTCATCAAGCTGGTTCAAATCGCGGGGAATACGCCACCATCGGGCCGACGCTTACCACGCTCGGATTCAACGCGCTTGCGATCGATCAACGATCCGGTGGTAACGCTTGGGGGCGGCCCAATGAGACTGTCAAACGTCTCGGTAAGAGCACCGACTATGGTGAAGCGCTTCTTGATCTAGAGGCACCGTTGCAATGGGCAAAATCTTCCGGTCAGACTGGACCGATCCTCGCATGGGGAAGCAGTTATTCCGCGGCTCTGGTGTTCTTGCTCGCCGCCAAGCATCGTGGTGAGGTCAAGGCTATTCTCGCATTCTCACCAGGTGAATATCTGCGCGGCTCATCGACCGTTCGGAAAGCCGCGGAGCAGGTTTCGATACCGATATTCGTAACCTCAGCCAAGGATCCAAAAGAGGTTGCAGTGGCTAAATCCATTCTCGATGTCTCGCCCTCGCCTGAAAAAACTCAATTCGTCCCGCAGATTGCAGGCGTCCATGGCTCCTCGACGCTCCGAGAAGACCGGAACCCAGATGGAGCCGAAGAAAATTGGGCGGCGGTCAAACAATTCCTCGCGAAATTCTCTTCCTAGTAGGCGTTAGCCAAGAGCTCGGACCATTTCGTCCACGTTACGTATTAAAGCTTGATCGGTTTTCCTTTCGAGAAGCGCAATTCAATGATGGAAACCATAGCCTTTCGCTATTGGATTTGGGTCTCGAGTAGGAGCCCAATGAGACGTGTTGATCGCAATTGCCCTGGTCCGTTGCCTTCGCCGCGCCTGCCAGAGTCTTGAGGGCATGTAGTGAGCCGACAAGAGGTCATTTACCGCCATTCGGGCACGGTTCGCGCGACCCATTGGGTTAACGTGGTCTGCCTGCTCGTGCTCCTGATGAGCGGGCTGCAGATCTTTAACGCCCATCCCGCGCTCTACTTCGGCGCGAAATCGACGTTCGACGATCCGGTGATGGCCATGCGGCCGGTGAGGCATAGCGAGGATCTTGTCGGCGTTACCACGATTGCCGGGCGGAATATCGACACCACCAATCTCTTCGGTCTCGCCTATACGCCGGACGGCGGCCGTGAAGTCAGAGGCTTTCCATGGTCGGTGACCCTGCCCGGCCATCGCGATCTTTCCATTGGGCGCCGCTGGCATTTCTTCTTCGCCTGGCTGTTCGTCATCAACGGGCTCATCTACCTGATCTACAGCTTCGTAAGTGGCCATCTCACCCGCGACCTCGCACCGCGCGGGCGCGAGCTGACGCATATCGGTGCATCCGTCTGGGAACACATTCGGCTCAAATTTCCGCAAGGCGAAGAGGCGAAGCGGTACAACGTGCTGCAGAAGCTCGCTTATCTCATCGTGGCGCTCGTGCTTCTGCCTCTGATGCTGGCGACCGGGCTCGCCATGTCGCCCGGGATGGACGCGGGCTACCCCTTCTTGTTCGAGATTTTCGGCGGCCGGCAGTCGGCGCGCACCATCCATTTCATCACCGCGAGCGGCATCGTGCTGTTCGTGGTGGTGCATCTCGTCATGGTGCTGATCTCCGGCGTCTGGAACAATCTCCGTTCCATGATCACCGGTCGATACGCAATCAAGCTGCCGGAGGGTCAGCGATGAGCGCGAAGCGATCAGTCGACCGGCGCGGTTTCCTTGCCCGCGGCTTGGCAATCGCCGGCGCTTCACTGCTCGGGGGCTGCGACAGCGGGCTTTCCGATCAGCCTTGGGTCAAGCGCATTCTCGATAGTGCTGAGGCGCTGACCCGCGTGAGCCAGCGGGCGCTGATCTCGCCCACCGCGCTCGCCCGCGAATATAGCGAAGCCGACATCTCGAAGGACTTCATGGCGAACGGCTCGACCGACGTGGACAATGACGGCTACAAGGCGCTTGCCGCGAATGCATTTGCCGATTGGAAGCTGAATGTCGGCGGTCTTGTCGGTCAGCCGCTCGAGCTTTCCTTGGCCGAGCTGCGCGCCATGCCCTCCCGCACGCAGATTACGCGGCATGACTGCGTCGAGGGGTGGAGCTGCATCGGCAAGTGGACCGGCGTGCCGCTGAAAGCGCTGCTCGACAAGGCTGAGCTCAAACCGTCGGCGCGCTACCTCGTGTTCTATTGCGCCGACGATCTCGGCGAGACCGGCGACGATGAGGGCAAATATTACGAAATCGCTCGGACTTACCGACGCCTTCCATCCCCAGACGATCCTCGCCTATGAGATGAATGGCGCCCCGCTCCCCATCCCGTACGGGGCGCCGCTGAGGCTCCGCGTCGAGCGGCAGCTCGGCTACAAGATGGCAAAGTATGTGATGCGCATTGAGGCGGTCGATGGGATCGCCGCAATTCGCGGCGGCCGCGGTGGCTTCTGGGAAGACCGCGGATATGAGTGGTATGCCGGGATTTGACGCACGGAGCGGGAGCGGTGATTGCAGCACTCCTAACGCACCTGCCTGAGTTGGGCTGCTGAAATGCCGATCAGCGATCGGCATCATAGCCCGTCGCTGTTGGACCTGAGGCAGCGCATAGACCCAAATAAGGGTCGCAGTCGCCGGTCGCGCGATGCTTTGGATGATGAAAGGAACCGTGGGACAAGCGTGAAGTCTCGGGCCCACGGCGTCAGCGGCTGCCGCGGAGCTGACGAATGGTGTCCCTCCCGAATTTCCAGACACTCGAAGAGGCCTTCCTCTACCGCCGCGATATGGATGCGTCTTTAGGCGAGAGGCTCGATGCCTTCAGCCTAGCTACACGATACTTGCTCCCCGGGGATCAAGATGCTGTCGATCGACTGGTCGACCGGCTAAAGCAGTATGATGCCGGCCAAGCGGCCCCTAAGCCCGGTGACCAGATGCCATGGGGCTGCCGGAGGACGATCTTTAAGTCTTAAGCAATCTCTCCGATGCGCGCCATAAGGCCGAAGACACCACGCCCTAAGAGCGGAAGGAACCACGATCATAAGGTTTGCTTGAGCACAGCCGCCCAACGTCCTCTATCGGGGGTAAAGCAGACATCGCGCTGACTTGTCGGTATGTCCGCTAATGACCCAAAGCAGACATTGGCGAGTCGCTGTTCCGCTCAGTGGAATACCGTGATGATAAACGCATTTAAGGAAGGCATTCCCGGCAAGGGGGCCGAACGGTAGAAGTAGGCACTCCCCCTTAGGGCGAACGAAACGGGCTACGAACGCTCTTCACCTGAAGTCGAACTCGGTTCCCTCTACGATCGCGTCGAAATGAATCTCGGAAATTTGCAGCGCGGCGGCGATGTCTCTCAGCTTCTTGCGCTCCTCTCCGGAGATGCGCTTGTCGGCAAGCAGCGTAAGATATGCGGCGCGGATGATCTCTTCCTTGGTCTCCCGGCTCATGCTTCTGGCGGCAGCAGAAAGCTCTGCCAGCACACCTCGCTTGGTGGCGTACGTCTGCACCGCCAGGACGACGCCGCTCACCTCTCCACCGAACGACCGGTCAGGTCCTGATAGACCTTCTGGATTAGCCTGACCTCGCCTGCATCTAGCCTACCGTCCGCCGCCGCCACCGCGACCGTCGCCTTGAGGATCAAATCCGCGTCAGTCAGTTTCTGCACCAGGTCTGCACCTCACTCTTTGCAGTCCAATCCCTTCTGGCCGCGAGGACCGCTGGATCGCGGGTCTTTTCTTATGCGCCATTATGTCTCTGCCGAAAGAGGCGGACAGAGTTTTCCAACTGCGCATGGCTGTGGCATGGCATGCCGATGCCTGGGATGTAGTGGCCAACGCCACCATTTTGCATCGTCGCCATGGGAAAAAAGGCCGGTTTCAATTGCAATATGTCCGCTAATGGGCACTTTTCGGACATCCCACCTAAGCACTGACGAATGTCCGCTGGCGGGAGTAAAGCGGACATGAGGCGAACGGGCCGTTATGTCGGCTAATGACCCAAAGCGGACATTGGCGCTGGCGTGCTCCCAAAAAAGCGCTCAACTCATTCCTTGGGCAAGACCGTATCCGGAGGATTTGTGCGGGGCGGATTGATCGATCGAATGAAGGCGATGATCTTCCAAAGCTGATCCGAGGTCCTGATGGTTGCGCCCATTGCCGGCATCGGCGCATGCACGCTCCCATAGCCCAGCCGTTTATAGCCCTCTTTCTCCAGATCGACGGAGCCAAGCGTGACGAGCCTGAACAACACATCGTCGGTATTGCCCCACAACCAGACACCTTGCGTGAGGGCCGGGCAGATGCCTCCGCCGCCGTTGCCGCCATGGCACTCATTGCAGCCGGGCAGTCGGAACTGTTTGACGAGCTCCTCCTCCTTCGCCAGCTTCATGTAGTCCGGATAGGGGCTATGAAGTTGACCCTTGGGAAACTGCTTCACTAGCTCCAACGGAGGGATGGTGTCTCCCGCCATGCAGCAAGCGTCACTTTTTGATGGCGTGTCTTCGTGCGGAGCGGTCGCCTCTGATTGAGAGGGCGTTTCTTTGGCCGCGTGTGTCTCCCAGAGAATGCCGAATGTCAGAAGCGCGATGACGAACATCGATGCATATTGTCTTGGCGTTTGCTTCACGCGGAGGACTCCTTCGTCATCATGTCAATTCGTCCTGACCAACAGCGGGCATTAGATCCGGCCCCGAGACTGAGCGTGCCACGCAGAACCTCGCGGCGATCGATCTGCTCGATCAGGCGCTGGTGTTCGACGAGGAAGGATTCGTAAGATGCCTTAGGGCTGCACCTATTTCTTGCCCCGCAGAATGTGCATTGAACCCTTGCGGCCGCCAGGGGAGGGCGCGTCGTCCTTCAGACATGTCGCCCTGTCCCAGGGGTTCTCGTAGCAATAGGGGTAATTGATGGTGATGAGCGTGTCGGTCCCGACGAATTGTGGGTCGACGGTGTTTGGCGCAAACGCCGCACCGCTAATCGCCATTACAGCAACGGCGAAGGATAACCTCAACGTGCCAACCATGAGCGTTCTCCTGTAGGCGACGGCACCCATTGTGGCGCGGCGCCTTAGGGACCGATGAAAACGATGGGGCAATTGACTGTCGCCACGCCGGGAGCGAGCACCTTGGCCTTGAGCGCCGTTTGCAGATCGCGTACCGACGGAAAATCGGCGTTGTCGTACACAGCGACCAGCCACAACGGAGAATAGCCTGCATCGCCTGGCAGCGTGGCGGGAACGTTATGAGTCTGCTCGGAGCTAGGCTCGGTGCGGAATCCGGAACCAGGCCCGCCGTTCGGTTCGCCAGGATTGACGTTAAAGGTCACGTAAATCGGGGACACTGGGACGTTGGTTCCAGCCAGCGATAACGGCGTTTCATCGAAACTGAAGAACTTCGCCACTCGGCCTTGATACCAGGCACGTTGCAGCTTCGCGCTTTCGCCCTGCAAACGCGCTTTCGCGCGCGATTTGTCGGGCACCACCGGCATGTTGCGCAGCGTGCCGGTCTGTTCCATCTTGTAGCCGGCCGCAAGCAGTGTGGCGGCGTTGGCAATCGTGTTTGCAACATAATCCTTCGGCGCCGACACTTTCCAAACTTGCCGAAAATCGTTGTAGCCCTTCTCGCCCGGCAGCGTGTCGATGATGTCGAGTTGGCCGGTTACCGGCTTGTCTTCGCCCTCGCGGTACAACACGTAGACCGGGGCAGGCGTCGTACTCTGTACGTCGAAGTTATAATAGCGCAAGGGTTTGCCCGTGCTTGGCGACCATCCTTGCGTGACGAACGGTCCGGTGTCGAAGTCGACCGGCTCGTTGGGGCCGGGAATGTGGTTGTCCGCCGTGCGCAGCTGCAGGTGCGCCGCTTCCTTGCTGAAGCGGTCCACCCCGGCAATTGGCGCTTGGTCGGGATCGAGAGGCTTGGTCGCGGCTCGCGCCATGCCGGCATTCGCGGCGAGGGCACAGGCAATCAGCATCGCAATCCGGATATTCATGACGAATTCCTCTTCTTGCGGCATGACGACGAAAATGGCGCGGACGTTGGCCGTCGTGGCCTCCAAGAACCTTAACTCCGATCCGCGTACCTCATGGCCTCGCGAACAGCGATCCCGGTCGCAGCGCCATTGGGCTTGTAATGCGCATCGTCGACCTTTCATCGATCCTTGTATTCTCCGGATGTGCTCTCCTTTTGCTTTTTTGTGCTGAAGGCATCAGTTGAACTTCTCCATCGCTCGTTCTCGTCGTCGGAACGGCTGGTGCGAATTCTCAGCCCGATTGTTGAGCCACAGACCGCACTCCTGATCGGCTGCATTGCCGATTACTTTCATCGCCGATCGGTACGACCGAAGCCGGTCGGTTACAATTGATCGCGGTCGGCCGTAACGCTTCATCGTACGCTTCAGGAATTCCAGCGCAGCCCTGCGATCACGGCACTTCGTCGCGAAGACCTCAAGCACCTCGCCTTCGTGATCTACCGCACGCCAGAGATAATGCGTCTCTCCGTTGATCCTGACGAACACCTCGTCCAGGTGCCGGCGCCATTGCGAAAATGACCGATGATGAAGGCGGCGTTTCCTGATCGCGGCCGCAAACATCGGACCGAACCGGTTCCACCAGTACCGAACCGTCTCGTGGCAAATGTCGATGCCCCGCTCGAACAGAATATCCTCGACCTGTCGCAGCGACAGCGGATAGCGGATATACATCATCACCACGAGGCGGATCACCCCGGCCGAGCTGTTGAAATAACGGAAGGGATTGCGCATCGCCGGAGGCTAAGAACCTCGCCAGGAGGCTCAAGCCAATTTAATCTGACAGTGCCGTGACTACGATGCACCCCTCGTCACGCGTGGAGAATGGAGCATCACGACCCAATTCGGCCGACGCGTCACATTCGTTACTCGGCTCTGTTCAATTTCTTTTGAAGTGGGCGACGCGGTCCGTCGAAACCCCTAGCCGACTTTAGCTACGCTCCTTGGCGCGAGCGTGGCTGGCAGGGCTGTTTTCCTGGCACTTATTGTCGGACGGGTTTTCTTGGCAATAGGGGTAATTGACGGCGATGAACCCGTGATTCTCGCTCGGCTGCGCGAACGTGATGACCGGCCAAAGCGCGGCAGCGCCAACTAGCGAAGCGGCGGGAATGAGAGCCATTGCGGCTTTGCTGAACATGAGTTTTCTCCTTGCAAAACGATGTGTGACGTTCCTCGGGTAAGAGATGTCACAGGACCACTCGTCATGACTTTCCTGCAAGTGTCGCAGGCTGTGTTCGAAACCAGAATACGGACGCTCGCATTAGAAAGGCGAGCGCCCGTAGGGAGGCGAATGTGGTCACGAACCGGACCACGGATAGTGCCTAGCGGCCCATGGCGTGAGAGTCCGTGGCGTAGTTATTCGGGAACTGATCAGCCATAGCCGGTGCGGCGAAAGCGACGACCAAGGCGACGGCGAGGAAGAGCTTCTTCATGGACGAACTCCTTAAATTGATGGCCTTCGAATCAATGCGTTCCAACCGACTGGCCAAGACGTCCGAGTGGAACGTGACAAGGGGTAGTTCGCCGGTGGCGTCGCATTCGTTACTCCGATCGGTTCAACTTGTTTTGAACCGGTCTTGAAGCCGACCGCGTGTAGAACGTCATCTGCCTTGTAACAAAAGCCCGCGAAGAGACGTAGATGGAGCAGCAGCGCGTGCACGACCGAGAGCGGATCTGGGCTGACTGGATGCGTGCGGCCAACGCCGGCGACGAGATTGCCTATCGTCGTCTATTAGAGGCGCTGGCACCGCTTCTGCGGGGAGTAGTCCGGGGCGGCTTTGCGCGTTTGGGGTTCGGTAATTGCGACGTCGAAGATGTCGTACAGGAGACGCTGTTGGCCATCCATCTGAAGCGGCAGACTTGTGATGAGGGCCAAGCGATAACCCCATGGGTGATGGCAATCGCTCGCCATAAGTTGATCGACAGCTTACGCCGCCGCGGCCGGCATGTCGAATTGCCGATTGATGACTTCATTGATGTCTTGCCTGCCGAGATTCCGACCGAACGATTATCGAGCCGAGACGCGGAGCGGCTTCTCTCGGTCCTTAGCGGCCGTCAGCGCGATGTGGTGAACGCCATCTCAATCGACGGGATGAGTGCGCGAGAGGCCGCGGACCGCTTCAGGATCTCCGAAGGTGCAGTGCGAGTGGCCTTACATCGCGGTTTGTCCGCGCTGGCTGTTAGCTGCAAGGATTTTGACCAATGAGGATGGACGAACTGATCAACGCGCTTGTCGCCGATCATGCTGTGCAGCCCAGACCGAAGCCAGTTGGACGCGGACTTGTCCTCGCTATTATAGGTGGGGTCGCGATTTCCTCAGCGCTATTTTCGTTAACGTTGGGCGTGCGCCCCGACATCCTGTCTGCTCTTAGTACATGGCGCTTCGACCTGAAACTCAGCGTCAACTTAGTTTTGGTGATCGCGGCCACTTGGGTCGCTCTGCGCCTATCCAGCCCCACTACAACACCACTATCCGCGATGAGAGCACTGCTCGTGCCCGCACTCCTGCTCTTAGGGGCCGTCGTTTATGAACTCGTTACAATCCCAGCCGCGGCGTGGCCATCTCGCGCGATGGGGGTGAATGGGGTGATGTGCCTCGCTAACATCATCTTTCTTTCGGTTCTTCCTTTGACGGTTACCATCTATGCGCTGCGCCAAGGCGCCCCAACCTCTCCTGCTGTGATGGGGGCGATGGGAGGGATGATCGCGGGCGCTGTGGGGGCTTCGGTTTTTGCAATACACTGCACGAATGACTCGCCGCTGTTCGTGGCGATCTGGTACGCGCTGGCAATCGGTCTCATCGCTATGGTTGGCCTAGTGGTGGGGAAGCATGCCCTGCGCTGGTAACGTACTGAGACACGGCTCAAACCGCATCGAACTCATGGAGGAATGGCCGAAGCCTCAGCGCCTTTGATCGCATCGGGCGAAGAAAGCCAGCCGAAAACGGCCTTCGTTTTTGCCGATGCCGCCCGAGAGATTTTCTTAGTGGGGCGCGACGGAATTTGGCGCGGAACTGTCTCTGCCACTTAGAACCGAATCCGGGGATGCGAAAACAGCGCGGAACTCGGCCGCGAATTCAACCTGTCCCTGAACAACATAAAATCGTTCTATAACAAGCACTTAGTGTGGCTGTGCTGAGAGGCTGCGGCGAACGCGTCTCTGCTATCCAAATTCCCAGATAACCGGGAAAATACAGGGAAATTTCGCAGATCTAGCCGCGAAGGCGGGAAGATGGCTCGGTTTTTCGGCTATAAGTCAGCTGGTTGCGCCAAAATTCCCTACGCACCTGAACAGGGAATTTTCTGGAGCTAACAGGGAATTGTTTCCCGCATAGCAGGGAACGTCGCGTAGCTAAATCTCCAGACCAACTCCAAAACACTTTGAAACGGCGCTATACCAACGCAGGATGGTCTCCGGCTGCCACCTGCGCCGCACCAAGAAGGCTCGGCCAAAGGTGGGCTATAGCTTCGGATGGTTTGATCGGCATCAAGGCGGGATCGCATTGGACCATCAAAATTGTCTCGATTGACGCTGGGGTCGATCTCTAACGCGCGCCCAAATGCGTCAGCCAAATCGCTGGTCCGGAGTTGCAGAAAGTGCAAGCCGCCAAAAGGAGAAGTAGGCCATGAGTGAGCAAAACCCATTACAGAGTAGCGTTGGTGTCTTCGTTGAATGGGCCAAGGCCCGTCTCGATGAGATGGCCGCGAGTGCCAAGGTGCTGGAATCAAGGCTCGACAGCCTCGATGTCAATGTCCGAGCGCAAGCCGAACAGGCAATCGCCCACGTCAAGCAATGGATTGCCGAGGGCCAAGCCCAGATTAAGGATGTTCAGGCTAAGGGGGCGGCCTCAATCGCCGAGGCGAAAGCTCAAATCGAGGCGACGTGGTCCAAGTTTCAGAGCGAATCCGGCAAATGGGCCGAACTAGCCAAAGACCAGCAAGCTACGTTTCAAGCGCGCGCCCAGGCCCAGGCCCAGGCGTGGCAAAACGTCGTGAACAGCTATATGCAGCGCGCAGCGGAACTCCATGCCCGGAACAAGGCTCAGGCTGAGGCGCATGTCGCGGAGTTCAAGGCCGAGGCTCAGAAGGCCCAGGCAGATCTCAAAGCTAAGGTCGACGATCTCAGCAAGGCCAGTCAGACATCATGGGCTGCCATGAGCCAGGCGCTCGATGACTCGCGCAATGCGTTCTCCAAGGCAATTGAAGTCACCGCGAAGAGGTTCGACGAAGCGGCCAAGGGTTAGCGCCCGGCGCAAACACGACGACCAAGTCGACAGCATCAGCCAAGCGCTCGCTTATGAGTTCTCGGGCTACACGCTAGATAACCTATAGCTCCGGGAATCGACGCCCAAGCTGCTTTTTCTTGCCGCGAAGAATGGACTGGACTTCGCTGCGAACCAGACCGTGCATGCTTGTCACGACGCGACGGCAACGCCTCCGTCATCGCCCTAGCCAGGAAGTTCAGCCTTGCCGGGCGCACGTCGCGCATGGGGTCTAAGGCGACGAGCATTCGGTAATATCCATCCCTGCGGTAGGTTACCTCGAAGCCGGTTTTCGGATTCATGACCACGATGTCCCGATCGTTAACGACATCGACTGTTAGGTCAGACGCAGCATTCATCTAAGCCTCCGCTTACTCGGTACTGAGAGCAGCCCTTTTTAGAACATGGCGAGCCTTACGCACAACCTCCTGCTCTATCTGCCGCTTGCTCCGGCATTTTCGCCAACTCGCTTTTCAGCCGAAGGGTGAGTGAGTGCGCCCCGCCAAGGAGGTCTGCTTTTCGCATCAACGATGTCAGGACCTCGAGAAAGGTGAGGACGCAGCGGTCTCAATGTTTCCGCCATGGACCTTGGCTGCATGGGAATGTCCGACTTTTATGGCAAGCACGACGTAGGTTAGGCCGGCGTCCCAGGCGCTGCGTCATGCCAATCATTGCCGGAACTAGGCCCATCCTAAAGCCGACCAGCACCTTCTATTGTAGAAGGGCAGGCAAAAGCTAGACGCCTACTGATGCCAGCTCTATGCTGCCGAAGAAGTATTGCGCGGCTGAACTCCCGAATCTCGTGGTCTCGGAATGTCAAAACCGCCCGGCACTGGCACAAGGAGATGGGCCTACATGCTCGCCGGGCGCGCCCGCATTACCGCGGCGCTGGGGGGCATAGCATGGGCGTGAATGTCGCGGTTCTCGGGCTGGGCATCATGGGCTCCGCACTCGTTCGCGATGCGGCTCGTGCCGGACTACACGCAACGGGCTGGGATCGGACGGATAAATCTGCGGCGGTGCTCGCATCGGACGGCGTGTACGTCGCACAAACTGCCCGAGAGGCGGTTCGAGATGCTGATGTCGTCGTCACCATGGTCCCGGATGCCGACGCAGTGCTCAGCGTCATGCAAGAGCGAGGCGCCTTCACCGCAATGAAAGCGGGCGCTAGCTGGGTGCAGATGTCGACGATTGGCCTCGATGGCACAGAGCGAGCCATGCGTTTAGCTTCGACACGACCTGACATTGCCTTCGTCGATGCCCCCGTTTCGGGCAGCAAGGGTCCCGCCGAGGAAGGAAAACTGGTTATTCTCGCATCAGGCGACCGTGCTCATGCTGGCGAAGCGGTGCAGCGCTTCTTCGACGCGGTGGGTACCCAAACGCACTGGCTCGGCGACGCAGGACAGGGAACGCGCATGAAGCTCCTCTTCAATGCGTGGTTGGGAGTCGTCATGGAAGGTGTCGCGGAGCTGGTAACGCTCGCAGATGCCCTTGGAGTCGAACCCCAGCGTTTCGCATCGCTCGCCTCCGGCGGTCCACTCGTCCCTCCCTGGGCGCTGGCAAAACTGAAGAAGATCACAGAGAAGAACACCGGAGAGACTGAGTTCCCGCTCCGTTGGGCACACAAAGATGTATTACTCGCGCTCGCTGCGGCAGGAGAGGCACACTCGCGACTGCCGATCCTGACCAAGATCGCCTCAGTTTGGGAGGACGCAGTCCGAGACTTCGGTGCGGACGATCTTAGCGCTATTTACCTTGCATTGCAGCAGCGGCCTGAAAAGATTGCGAGTTGACTACGTTGCAAAGCTGTGTTTGGAGGCAATCGTAATGACTACGACATTAGCACTTCCGAAGACGATGAAAGGCTACGATGAGCCGGAAATCCTCCCTTCCTAAAACCGCTAAATCTGTCTCATAGGTACTGACGGCGGGCATAGGCTCGTCGGGTCCAGACTTCGCTCACGCCTCGATAATCACCTTCAAGGCTCCGGTGCTCGCTGCATGGCCGAAGGTCTCGTAGGCGTCGAGGATCTGGTCGAGCCTGAACCAGTGCGTGATTAGAGGCTTGGGATCGAGCTTCCTCGACTGCACGGTCTTGAGCAGCATCGGCGTGGTGACGGTGTCGACCAGCCTGGTGGTGATGGCGATATTCTGTGACCAGAGGCGCTCCAAATGGAGATCGACCTTGGTCCCGTGCACGCCGATATTGGCGATGACTCCGCCTGGTGCCACGAGATCCTGACAGAGCAGGAAGGTCGCCGGCACGCCGACCGCCTCAATCGCAGTGTCCACGCCGCGCCCGCCGGTCAACACCTTCACCTTGGTCGCGGCCTGACCGTCGCCGCTGTTGATGATCTGCGTCGCGCCAAAACGGCTTGCTGCCTGCAAGCGGCGGTCGTCGAGATCGATCATGATTATCTCGGCGGGCGAATAGAACTGCGCGGTCAAGAGAGCCGCAAGCCCAATGGGCCCCGCGCCCACGATCGCCACGGTCGAACCGGGAGCGACCTTTCCGTTGAGGACACCGCATTCAAAACCGGTCGGCAGGATGTCGCTCAACATCACCAGAGCCTCCTCGTCGGCACCCGGCGGGATCGGATAGAGGCTCGTATCGGCGTGGGGGATGCGGACATATTCGGCCTGGGTGCCGTCGATCTCATTGCCGAGAATCCAGCCGCCCGTGGTGCAATGGGAGTACATTCCGCGCCGGCAATACTCGCATTTGCCGCAAGACGTAATGCAGGAAATCAACACGTGGTCGCCGGGATGGAAGGCGGTCACGCCGACGCCCATCTGGTCGATCACGCCAACGCCCTCATGGCCAAGGATGCGCCCTGGCGCACAAGTGGGCACGTCACCCTTGAGGATGTGCAGATCGGTCCCACAGATCGTGGTCTTGGAGAGCTTCACGATCGCGTCGTCGGGCTCCTTGAGCTCGGGCTTAGGCCGGTCCTCGATCTGCTTGCGACCGGGGCCAAGATAGACGAGCGCCTTCATCGAATGCTCCATAGGTTCGATAATAACGTAAGCATAACGCTCTTACTTCTCTCGAAGGCAAGCTTGGCGTTTCCGGATCTTGCGTGAAAGCTTCGTGCGTTTCAGAAAGCCCGTGCCTCTTCCGCTCGAAATAGACGGTTTACCCGCTGACCGATCAAGCCGCCGTAGGCGTGGGCGCGTTCTGCTCGATAAGGTTCTGCCGCTTCAGCTCGGCCCAAAACTCCGGCGGGATCGTCGCCTGCATAGAGCTCACATTGGCAAGGACTTGCGCCTCGGTATGCGCGCCGACGATCAAGGCCGCGGCGACGTCCGGCGCCGCAGAGAACTGAAGCGCAGCGGTTCGCAGATCGGCGCCGAACTGCGCCGCCACAGCGCGCAGCCTCTCTCGCTTCTCGATGTACTGACGGGGAATGTCCCAGGACGTCTTGCCATAGTTGTAGCGCGGGCTGCCGGAGATGAAGCCGGCGTTCAGCGACGAGCCGATCACGAACTTCACGTTGCGCTGACGCGCCACGGGAAAGACGTTGTTGAGCGCGTTCGCATGGTCGATCAGCGAATATTGCGAGGCGAGCAGGCACACGTCCGGATCGGACTCCTGCATGACGCGAAGGATGGGCTCGGGCGTGTTCACGCCGATGCCCCAGCCCTTGATGATCCCCTCCTCTCGCATCCTCGACAAGGCGGGGAAGGCGCCCTTGAGCGCGATCGCGAACTGCTCCTGCCAGGGGGTCGGCAGCAGTTTGTTGTCGGACGAGATGTCGTGCACGAATGCGATGTCAAGCCGGCTGACGCCCATGCGTTGCAGGCTGTCCTCGATCGAACGGCACACGCCGTCCGCCGTGTAGTCGAACACAACGTTGTTGGGAGACGGCGAGAATGGAAAATACTTGGCGTCGTTGTGCGGAGACGCCTTGAGCAGCTTGCCCACCTTCGAGGACAAGACGTAGTCGTCGCGGTTCTTATTGTGGAGGAAGTTGCCGTAACGCCGTTCCCCAAGCCCAAGCCCGTACCACGGCGACACATCGTAGTAGCGCACGCCGGCGTTCCAGGCAGCCTCGAGCGTCTTGTACGCATCCTCATCGCTGACCACTTCGAACTCGTTGCCTAAGGGCACACCGCCAAGACCGAACTTGACCGGCAGCATATAGCGCCCGCCCCCGCCTTGGGACATGTCGGCGGGCGCCGCCAACGTCCCGCCCGAAAAGACGCCGCTGCCCGCCAATGCCGAGCCAGCCGCAGCGATGCTAAGGAAATCCGGTCTGGATGATGTCGTCATGGTTCACTCTCCTATGTTGAGCTAAGCAGGACTCTTCTTCGCTCAGGCCACGTCCGCGCCCTGAACGTTGCGCCAGCCTTCGAGGTAGCTCTTCTCGGTCGCGCTTGGCCGGTCCATGCCCCACAAAATCCCTTTTTTCGTTCAGACACGCTCCAACCGGTCCAATCGCTTCGCTGGTGCTGGCCAGACGCGAGCGTCAGGACCCTGTATCGCTTCAGCTCGGCGAACATGGCCTCCTAGGCAGAGTCCCGAACATCCCACACGAAGCCAACCGCATAATTGGCCTAAGGCCTTCGGGCCTTAACCTAGCTTCGTGGTGTGGGATGACATAATGCGTCGACTGTTCAGGCTTGCCAGGAAGGCCAGACCGGAGCAACCTGACGTTGAAATCGGCTGCCTTCGGGGGAATATCGGACCGCGATGCTTGAACTCGGGTTACGCCGAGGCCCGCAAGCCTGCGGAACCCTTCGCCATCGAGCCCCGTTGCCCTTGGCCGAATTGCGGAACGATCGATGCAACAGAAGCTGCTTTACCAAAGCGGGGGTCAGCGCACCTATGTGGTCGTGCTTGAGACCGGCGAAGAGGTGATGAGCTGCCTGCAAAGGTTTGCCGCCGCCGAGCAGGTATTTGCGGCTCAGGTGACGGCCATCGGGGCCTTCAGCGACCTCGTTTTGATGTATTTCGACTGGGACAAGAAGGATTATTTGCGCATCCCTGTCCGTGAGCAAGTGGAGGTCGCTTCGCTGATTGGCGATGTCGCGATCCGCGCGGACACGCTGGCGGGAATGGCTTTCTCAAACCTCATCGCGCTCGCGATCATTCTGAAGGCGAGGCCAAGACGGCCAGGACGAAGCGGAGCAGTGCAGGCATTGCGCACTGACGTTAGGTGATTCCTTCAGCTAATCAATGCGGATGGGGTATTCAGTACACACAGCGGTTAAACGCTCCCGAGTAGAAGCATCTAGCGCACGAGACGGCCGTAGGCCAACGGCAAGAATCTTCGCTCATGGCCATCCCGGGCTGCGGCGTTAGACATTCCGCGTGTCAGATCAAATCCGACCCATGAGAAGCAGTACGACGAGGACGATCAGAATAATGCCGATGACACCGATGCCGCCATGACCGTAGCCGTAGCCGTAGCCGCCGAAGCGACCACTGAAACCACCGAGCAAGAAGATGACGAGGAGGATGATGAGTATGAGTTCGATCGACATGATTTATCTCCAGTTGCAGCACCTGACCGCACATTGAGCCTCTTCGCACTCCGACTGTGAAGACCCTTATCGGCGCTTTCCACTACTCCTTCTCGAGGGACAACACCGTCAAGCACCGCCTTGCCGCAACCCCACGCCGTCGGCGCCTAGCTGGTGCCATGGCTGCGGAGGTGGGGAATTCCGAGCGTCAGAGTACGATGGGAGCCGCCGGTCGAAGCCTTCCGTCTATGGTCGCCTCAGGTGGGTTGCTTACGCCTTGCGGTTCCGAGCTTGGCCGTCTTGCGTTTGACAGGTGCTCGCCTCTTCGACTGCGCCACGCTTATTTTTGCTGCTCGCTTTGTTTTGGCCGTGCCCTTTAGCTTGTTCGACGATCTCGCGTGCTTGACGTGAATTCGCTCAACGCTGCGCTTGGGCGCTTCCTCCTGCGCTCGGGTCACGGCCTCCTCAAATGGCACCGGTGCGACAAACACAAGCTCGTAATGAATCATCCCGGTGGGATCGTCGCGCCAAAAATATGTAACCGTGCTTTCTGGTTCATCATCAACGTACCAAGTGTAGACCACGAGGGAGGGAAGCGCGGGCGCAAAAACATCGAGGTCGCCGATCTCGACCGTAGTCCAGGGCATCAACGTTGGCATTGGGCAGCCTCCAACCTATAGCCCCTCACGCGATTATGGCCGAGGAGCATATTGGAGAGAATAGCGATGAAGGGAGCGCAGAACATTGACTTAGGTCAAGTTCGCAGAGGGCGAGCCTGATGTGAGCACACTCGCACGTCGCCGATCATGTGGGCGTCCCCGCTTGTTACAGGCGGGGCAGCGGGCGGCTCTTAGTTGACGTACCAGCTGAGCGTTGCCCGACGCTGCGGCGATACGTCGGGCGATCGTGCAATTCTGTGGCCCGCGCGGTGCGGGCCTATCCGCCCCTTTGATCTGGGTCAAAGCGCCAGCACGGCGGTTATGGCGAATAAGATCCTCCACATCCGAGTTCCCATCAAAAGGCAGATTCGCATGGACAAAGATCGTATCAAGGGATCGGCAAAGCAGACCAAAGGTGCCGTGAAGGAAGTCATCGGCAAGGTCACCGGTGATGCCAAGCTCGAGGCCGAAGGCAAGAGCGACAAGGTTGCCGGAAAGGTTCAGAACGCGGTCGGCGGCCTCAAGGACGCGCTTCGCGGCAAATAAACATCAAGCTGAAGCCCGGAGCGTTCGGGGCTTTTACCTGGCCGCAAATCGGCCAAAGACGCAATAAAAGGACCGAACGGACCCAAAGGGAGAAAATAATGAGGAGCTTATATTTGGCTGTGGCAGCCCTGCTGGTGTTCGGGGTTGGCTCTGCATTGGCGGCGGAGTTCTATGTGGCGCAAGACACTGCCCCCAAGAAGTGCAAAATTGTCAAGACAAAGCCAGACGGCAAAACCATGAGGATGGTTGGGACGTCCTCGTACGCCACGAAGGAGGAAGCCAGAGCGGCGATAAAGGCCGCCGCCGAATGTCAGAAGCCGAGCGGTAAGTAGCGACTATTCCAGTATTTCTGCCTGGATTGGCCGGAACCGACGCTGCACACGAGGCTTGCTCGGCAACGTTGGGCTTTACAGCGAGATGATCTTGCTCGTGCCTGGCAAGATTTGACCAGCGAAGATCACCGTTCTCCACACAGCCCTCGCGTCCTATGGGAACCTGTGGACCTCGTCGACGTTAAGGAAGTTCCAGTTCTCCTGCTCCGAAGTTGTTGAGGAAGTTACATGCGTCCCCTCGTCGAACCTCCGCCCTCGTTGCGTTGCATGTGCGGTGGCGAGTTGCGGCTCAAGCTAATTGAGCCGGCTGACCGCACCTTTGGAAAACAGAGAGAAATATTCGTCTGCACAAATTGTAGCCGGGAGCAAACACTCTTCGCCGACCGAAACCCGTATTTGGCTTCCACTGCATCCCATCCGGAGGACATTCAGCGCCATCGGACCAAGCTCGGGGCGGGGATTGGCACGGATGATCGGAAAACAGTGAGGAACACTGCGCACAAGCCGAACGCGTCGGTCGCGCTAGTCGCTGCGCACGACGAACGCGACCAAGACGCCGCACAGGATGCTGTCCAAGAGAGACGGGACAGGCATACAGCGTAATCCACTGACCGCAGTCGTGACTGCCCGGGGCCTCGGTTTCGTGTTGGGTTTGTTCAGACGCCGCAGCTAAAATTGAAGTTCGCTCGCTCGATGAGATGGTGGCTCACATACGCTTTTTGTTGGGCATGATCTTTAGGTCCTGCTCGTCGTCGTGGCCGCCTTCGTTGCCGATTCATTGGCAACAACTGAGGGCGCGGCGGGCGCCGAAACTCGACAGATAGTGAATTGGGATGTGGCTAGCGATCGGTTGTATGAGTTTACTGAGTCCATCCGCGCCGGTGGAACAAGCTGACGCGTAATTACGCGACCAGGAGGCGCAGCATGCCGGATACAACGATCAAGAAGGTGGAGGCTGGTTCCTCTCCCAAAGGAGAAATGGGCCAGCGATATCTCGTCGCCGGCAGGCGCGTTTCGATGCGCCTCTGGGTGTCCCTTCCGAAAACTATATCCGCGCGTAGCGATGGTGAAGTCCGCCTAGCACAGCATTAGCGACGATGACGCCGCACCTCTCGATTGGCCTACGGTTTGGAGCGTCCTTGTCAATTCCGAGATGAGTCCGCGTCGCGTTGTAATATGCGGTGTATGCCTTCAGGACATGCCGAAGATGTGCCTCACCCCAGATGATCACATGGTCGAGGCATTCACGGCGGATCGACCCGATCGAACGTTCGACATATCCATTCTGCCATGGTGATCGGGGGGCGATGGGGCGATCGCGAATGCCCATTGCTCGTAGCCGCCGAGTGAACGCCTCGCCATAGGCACCATCATTGTCACGGATGAGAAAGCCCGGAACAGTGTCCCAAGGAAAGGCTTCGGTCATCTGGCGGGCCAGCCATTCCGCCGTTGGATTGGTCGTGACGCCGATCCATAGAAGGCGACGGCGTCCGAGCCCCAAGACAACCAACGCGAATAGTCGTTCGAATGCCAGCGTCGGAACGATGAGGAAATCCACCGATGCAATCCCGTCGGCGTGGTTGCGGAGAAAAGTCTTCCACCCTTGAGACGGCGGACCTCGCCGTCTCAACATGTATTTCGAAACCGTCGACTGTGCGACATCAAAGCCGAGCTTGAGCAGCTCGCCGTGAATCCGCGGCGCGCCCCAAAGCGGATTTTCCTTGCACATGCGGCGCAGGAGATCTCGGGGTTCTTGATCAATCCCGGGCCGGCCTCCTGGATTGTGAGATTTCCAGCGCCACCAGGCGCGAAAACCCATCCGGTGCCAGCGAATGATTGTCTCAGGACGCACGATCACCGTGGCGTTGCCGATATCGGGGAAACGCCGATACAGCCAGACGAACGACGCCCGATCACCGCCGGAAAGCCGCAACCTTTTCGGAGCCTTTCGGTGCAGAATGTTCAGCTGATGGCGAAGGATGAGAATTTCGGCTTTCAATCGTTCATGCGAACGAAAGCAGTCCCACATATATCCGAGCAGAAGTCTGAAGAAGGTCGCCATCAGTTCCGATCATGATCCGATTCTCTTTTCTACTGCGAACCCAGCGGATGAGGTTTTCGGAAGGCACACCACTATCTTCAATCCCTTGGCGATCACTGTTCCTCGTTGCTTTGACGCAAACATGGTTACCTCCTATGCAAGAGCTATCTAAGCATTGCGCGACTCCGGGAGTGATCTGATAAAGCCCTTTACCGATCCGCGCTGGTTCACCGCGTCAAAGAGCCCGTTGCCGATTAGTTGCGATTTTGCCGTGGGTACTTCTGGGCTTGACGATAGCGGATCCTCTGAAGGACGCGACTCGCCTTCAAAATGCTTGCCCTGTTCGATGGAGAGGCTCTTGTGAAAGACGTTGCCTTCGACGTACGACGTCGCTTCCAACGTCACCGTTAGCGCACGAATTGAGCCAATGAGGCGACCCCGGACCATCACTTGCTCTGCAACTACGCTACCCTCAAGCTGCGCGTTCTCTCCGAGCACAAGTGCAACGCAATGCACGTCGCCTTGAATTCGGCAATGGGGTTCTGGCAACGGAACGCCTGTGAGTGCATCTCCGGCTCTAGCCACGACTTATCCACACCCCCCATGTTGGCGGTGAAACTGCAATCGGCACATCAGGGAGCTGGAAAAGTGTGTTGAGGTTGGTTGCCCCATGCCTCGATTTCCCCCCGACCAGGAAATCTAGCCGCTTGATCGACGGCCAAACGCCAGCGCTTTCGTTCAGACTTTATTAGAAGTTTAGCGATCTGATTGGTGGTTCACCGAGCGTGCCCAGAGAGGGAATGGGTGAGCTGAGGGGGTACGAACTCGCCTGGGGGGTTCGTACCCTCTTCTACACACGGCGGGACGACGAGGGATGCGCTCTGTTGGGATTAGCTTCTGTATTTTGGTAGCGAAGATAGCGCTAATCCTCGGCTTTGCGTCACTCACAGATTGGGCGGTGGGCGTTGCCGCGGTCACTGCGCTCGCTGCGATAATTTTGGATTTGAAAGGATTTCGCGCCGGGGCAGCGTGACGATCCGCACAGGTCCACGCTTCACCGCCTCATCGAATGCCGCCCGCGCCAGGCGGTAATCGCCCGTAAGAGCGATCAACTCCTCGACATGGTTATCCGACTCGTCCCACTACTCCAGCATGTAGGGAAAATCGAATTGGCGTCTGGCTTCTTGATATTCAAATGGGATCCGGATGAAGGAAGCACTGCCGCGCAGGTGAATTACCAACTAGCGGGAAATCGGGGTAATCTTGGATCCCTCTAACGTCAAATTATACATCAGGCCTTTCGGGTCGAGAATGAACCCGATGACCGGACTCGTGATGTTTTCGGTGTCTAGAGAGCCGCCAGTCCCAAGAGTGACGAGGGCTATCGACCCGTCTACGCCAGCCTTCCATCCGTAAATTCGCTGAAAGCTGGTGAGCGCATCCTGCGTCATAAACATGATGATGACGGATCGAGCCTGCACGCCGATTTGAAACCCGAATGAGGCTGAGATGAGGTTGTAATAACCACCCGGCCTCCCATGAATGATCAGCAGGCCCTCTCCATATTCGCCGCCGATCCCGAAGCCGGCCTTGTAAACGGAGGGAAATACCAAAATTCCTGCGGCTTTCTGGCCAAGCTCTCGAGCGCCGGGAATTTGGCTTTCAAAACTATGAAGTGTGTTGTCAACCCCGACATCGATCTCGGGACCAGAAGCGGCGTCACCCGTCGAAGGCAACAGGCCGAGAACAAGAATTGCAACGCAAAGCAATGCTGTCCTACCGCTCCGAAATATTTCATCTCTCGCTGGCATTGCAGACAAACGAAAAGGCCGTCGGGAAAGGTCCCTCCAGTTACAACAGAATTTGGGGTTTCGTGCTGTCGACCTAATGGCTGTTCTCAGTCCGGGGGCAATATGTACGTTCCCATTCCTCTGCCGTAGCGCACGGCTCTGGCATTCGATGGGTAGCGTTCGTCGCACTCTCCTGATTGCAATTGCTAAACCCCGACCCCCAACCTCCGGGGTTTTTCGTCGGCCGGCCTCCGCAAAAAGGGGCATCACTCCAGCGCATTCGAGAGCGAAAAATTCGTCAACGGCGGCATCGTAGACGGAACTCTTATGGTTAACACCCTGTTTGGAGATTAGAGGGGTAGCGCCGAACGGTGGTGGTTTCAGCTTCCGCCGCCGAACTGGGGGTAAGCCATGACGAAACTGGAATTGCTCTGTGCCCAAAAGGCAGAAAAATTCGCTTCGATATGTTCGCTGGTTGCGCGTGAACTTGGCTACGGCGAGCTGTCAACAATAAGCAAAGCGGATCGTGACCAGGTAAAGGACGAAGCGGAGCAGTACGTGGAGCTGTGGGGAGAAACCGTCGAAATGAAAACCAGCCCCACCATTCGCCCGATGACGCCCTTACGGCGGCTCCTAAGTGAGCATCAGAATCTCTGCGAAAGAATCCTCGATGAGCGTGAAATCGAGGTCGGTCTCTGGGCCTACAAAAGAAAATCTCAGAAGCGAAGACGCCGGCCGGTTTCCTTCTAGTCAGCAGTCGCAACGCAACATTGAAGCGCGTCGGCTCCGGCCGGCGCCCTTCCAAATGAATAGCAGCTCCGTCGATTTCAACGCTTTCTGCGAGCATGCCACTGTTAAGAACGCCCTCGGCTGACCGAGATGGAGAACGAAATGCGGGCAGCCCTTCTCGTACTAACCATTGGCACCTCGTGCCGTCAGGATAAATCAGCGGCTCCTTTAGGGGGCTCTTTCGAGTGCACAATCGAATGTCTGGAACTGCCCCAAGAGCAGACATCCGCGCACGACGCACCGATGTCGCAGAATGACCCCAAGCGGACAATCGCGCGGGCTGACAGTAATTCCGTGAGCCTGTCACGTGGAGAGGTGAAATTCGAGTGTGACCTTTAGGCACCTCCTTTCGTAGAATTAACAGTTGCCAGGCTAGCGCGCGTGCTTGTGAAGAGAGAGCTGCTATCATCAGCTTGGCCATCTCAGGAGCAGGCCATGGTTCGTGTGCGCCCAAGACACGTCTGGCATTTGAGGCGCGGACAAAAGCTGTACGGTCGCATATCTGACGGGGAATTGCGTCTACTTGCCGAGCTTGGACATCTGAAATCCAACGACCTTTTATGGAGATCAGGATTTGGCGGCTGGAAATCAGCCGAGTCGGTGCCGGGCGTCCTGGCTCCTCCCCCGCTGTCACCCGTTCAAGCATCAACCGCGCAATCACGGACCACAAAAATAAACGCTCTGTTTTCGGCGGCGTGGCAAGAGGTCACCCGCTGGCAGGACGAACTCACCAAGCATCCTCGGTGGTCAAAATTCCATTTAGGTGACCGCCTGATGCAGCGCCGGGGAGCTTTTGTAGGGTTGCTGATGGCGGTGGTGTTTGTGGGCTCAATCGATGTCGCCATACGCGCCTTCGCAACAGGCGCTGAGACTTCGGGAAAAGCAGTATCTTTAGAAACGCAGGGGCGTCAAATCGCGGCGGCTACGTCCGACACGGCAAAGGCAGTTCAAAGCTCCTCACCCCTCCCAAATGGGCCGACGACGGCTCAAAGTCCCTCCGAGCCCAAGCCCGAGAGCGATCTTACCGAAGCAGGAGGCTTCAGCGTCAGCGATACCCATCCGACGGATGGATCTACTTCAAAGCCGAGCCCCGCCTCTCTGTCGCCATCAGAAGCTTCTGCGGAACCTGCCTCAGTCACCAACCCAACTTCTGTGTCGCAACCAGATTCTGCTACTCAACCTGATGAGCCTGATGCAGCTGCTCAGCCTGATCAATCTGATGCGATGCCACTGCCTACGAGAAAGCCGGAAGGGCTGATAGCGAAAGAAGCGTCACGAAGCAAAGCCACGCTAAAGCGAATAGCCCAGCGTCGAGGCGAGCGAGAACCGAAGCCTATGCGATTTGGCAACATTGGCTACAACTATAATGCTCAATAGCTTTAGCTCGGCGGGCCACGGCACCGCTCCCTTCATTCGTTCGCGTCGGGTCATCGCGCCGTGACCTCATTGCGGAACGCGATGGGGCGGTCCACTTCGCGTATGGGCTCAAGCGTGGTGCCCGTTCCTCGAATGGTCATGTCGCCGTAATCGAGAATCCGTCCCATTGCGGTCTGATCGACATCGACGCTCTCGATCTTGTCCATGTGTACTTCGACGGTGTGGCGCTGAATGAAGCCGTGCGCATAGATGACACGGCGGTCGGTGACCACAATCTCGTTCGTCCAGCGGATAAACCACGCGCGCAATACAAGGATTAGGGCCAGGAGAAAACAGATTGCCGATGCTACCCATCCCCAGGGAGGTCCTAATAGGCTCGCGACCGCTCCTACAAGGGCGAGAAGCAGTGCTTGGAGGTACAAAATCCAACGCACGCTGCCTTGGTATCGAATGGTCTCCCCAGGCTGTAGGACGTGTGTAATGTAGCTCACGATCTTCTCCTCGACCTCCCTTGCTAGGCGCGCCGCATCCCTTTCAGACCTTCAACGTCTTCCTCGGGGATTTGCGCCAAACACCACGGGCAACTTCTTTCCAAACTTGCAGAGCTCGCCGTAGAAGTCGATCCGACGCAGGAAGCAGGCTGACGGTACCCGCGGCTGCTGAGGTGGCAAGAAAGCTACGTCGGGTGGACGATGACGATATTACGGACATGATCATTCTGGTGAAAGCGAGCTTGGCGTGGCCGCGGAACCGCCTCACCAAGTTATGTTTCGACACTATTATATCGCGCGATCGTAGTAGCCTCATGTCCGCTATTGGCACAAAGCGAACCAACTTCATCGCTGCTGTGATGTCCGCTTATGACCCAAAGCGGACATTCTGCAGCCGAAGAACAGAGCGGGCGAGGGCGTCAATCAGAACGGCACGGTGGCTTTAGCGCCGGCGGCGTTCTCCTGGATGGTCTCGCCAAAGCGGCCGTCATAAAAGAGCTTTACATCACGGCGCCCGTAGCAGCCATCAGGAACGTCATCGAGGTTGAGAACTACATCTGACTCGGGGGAGACCAACCGTGGGGAACCCACAAGGGCGACGACTACCACTTGATTACGACGACGACGGCTATCCGGAACTGCCAGCCTGTCTTAACCGACGCAAGCCATGCTTAAGGCAAGCCGCATGATCACTTCCCACTCTTCTTGCGACGCTCTACCTCGCTGCTAGAGACTTCTCCGGCATCGATTAGCGCCTCAATGCAGTTATGCGGCAGCGATCGTCCGTTCCGATCCATGCAATTGCGGAGAGCGGCGCTTTCAAGTCCATATTCTCCGCAATACCTATGATAAGCCTCCGCGCAAAAGTTCTTTTCAGCCTCGGTAATTTTTCTGGATTCGGCGCGGCAACTGAACGGGCTACATACGACGACCAAACCGGCCAAAAACCCCAATACGGCTTTTCATTCTCGTGGTCCCTCGATTTCGTTGACCTACGACCTAACGGAAAATTGTGAGTCGAAGTTCCGCGACGAAAAAATTTAAGCACGAAGGTCGATCCACTCGAGCGTCCTAGCGACGCTGGAAGAACTAGCAGCGGCGATATATTGCGGAAAGCTGACGCCCGCGGAGGAGGATTAGCTTCCGATTCAATCCGCCGTTCCGTTGAATCCACGATCGCACGGCGGTTGGATAGGATGCGGCGACAGCTCGGGTTGCTTGGGACTGAGCGAACTTCCTGCCCCTCTGATCGACAAGCTGCGGTGCATGGAAGCCGAGGACTGCTTTCGAGGTCACGCAGATCCTGTTTCTTGGAATCGTGCTTAAAACGAGGGTGCAAGCCGACAAACAGGGACCGTCGATGACGACCCTTTCGCCCGACCGCCTGAGCGCCGAAAAGAAACGCAGATAGCCGCTCACCTCACCGCCCGCGCTTGAAAGGATGCGCACTTCCGCCACGGCCGCGGTGGCGACGAGTGAGCAACAAATTGCTATCAGAACCTGCCGCACTTAGTTCCTCCCAATTGCCCACTCAGTGGGTCACGCGGCGGCGTCGATTTCTTCGCCGTTGAGGTCGTCCTAGTTTTTGGGGGAAACTGTTCGGCGGATCGTTTGCCCATCCGCTTCCTCACCGCATCGCGCACATTCTCACGCCCCTTTGCCTGCATGCTCTTCTTGAGCGCCGCCATGATGTTGATGACTTTGGGCGTTTCGTGGGTCTCTCCTTGACCGCTTTGGCGTATTCATTCGGCATCTTCTTCGGCTCGAACTTTCCTGACTGTCGTTCGATCAGCTCGGCGGTGTTCTTGTCGTCGGAGCCTCGGCCCAGCGTTGTGTGATGAGCAGGGCAAGCGCTCGCTCAAGGTCGGAACCATTGGCTAGTTCTTCGCCGCGAGCCTCTTCCTGTCGAACAAAAGCGTCCAATCGGTCGGAGGCTAGTGCCTCGCGCAAGGTTAAATAATTCGGTCTCATGCTCTCTCCAAATGAAGAATCGAAACTCAGCTCACAGCCGAGACTTCCGTGTGGATTATTGTGAGAGTCCTACACCGAGAATTGGGAGAAGATAGGGCCAGACCGGGCGCGATGTTCCCTGGCGTGGTCTTCGGGCCGGCGCTCCTTTTCGCACTGCAAGACTGTCTTGTTGCGCCGCACGTCTAGTACCTTTATCCATCTTGTAATGGGGTTTTGCTAGTTGCCTAACCTGAGCGTGATGTAGCGGCGGCGTACGGAAGTTCAGGAGGCCACCACATGGGCACTTTAGTCTTTGTGTGCCCCACCACTGGGCACGAAGTCTCAACCGGCGTCGAAGTCGATAGATCCAAATCAGGAAGCTATCAAGGACGAAGACCGCGATCTTTTGTCCCCGCTGTCGCAAGAACCACAAGCTGTCGGTGATCTGGGCCTGGTTGGTCAGCGAGGCTCCCGAAGCTTCGGACGCTGCGTAGATCGTTTGCCCCTAAACGATCCAATCCAGTTCACGAGCCTTGTCGTTCGCCAAGCGCCACGCTCTTGCGAGGAACTCCGCTTGCGTGAGCTCGGTCCGAAAGTCGTCTTCACCAGGTAGGTATGTAGCCAGAAGCTGAGGAGAGACGGCGGGCTTGTGATAGGTGACGGTGTAGCCGGTGCCCGGTAGATCGACGATGATATCGCCACCCCTCACATCGAGGTGAATGTCTGCTAGCCCACGCATCCGAAGATCATAGCAGAAAACGTCTGTTCAGTGCGTTGCAGCAAAGGCACAGCGAGACCGTGCTGATTGCCAGTGGGCAAGGTTGTAGCGAACCATCCACCAACCGCAAATTCAACCCGCGATAGGATCGGGTGTTCCTGGCGCCGGCTTTGGGGTCGGAACTACGAAGCTGGCAGCGACGTTAAAGAGGACAGTCGGCAAGCGACACCCAACGCTCCGCCGACCCGTCTAGTTCAGCCCGGCCGGATCAGCGGTCGGGCTTTCTTTATTGCGACGCCCGCTTCGGGTCGGCGTCCTTTTTAGTGTAGTCTATTGCGATGACGGCATTCTTAGTCAGACGCTTTAACGGCGGAAAGCCCGACGTGGAGCTGCGCCGGGTCGAAGCTGAGACAGACATTGAGGCTGCTGAGAGAATTTGCGGCGGTCCTCTATCGGATGCTCCCAGACTAATGACATTTTGCCGCGCGGAGGTGAGGAGACAAAGTGCGACCGAGCGACGAACCTTCTTCTACACACCGGAGGATAGCGTTGCGTCTTGAAGAGTAGCTGCCGTCAAATGGCGAATTTGCCTACAAACTCCACGACGGCGCTCTGGGATGTGTCAGTGGCAGCAGGCTTCTCGCATGTTCCAGCTGTGATATTTAATAGGCCCTTTTTCACTGCACCTTCCCGGCCCCGGTGGGGCGTTAATGCGCGGGACGTTGGCACCTCCTTGATCCAATCGACTTGGCCGGAGGGCACAAAATGACCGATGACGAAATTAGGGAAGCGCTGAGACTGGACTTTGAGCAAACCGCCGACTGGCGGCGCTCCAAAGCTGCCGAGTATCCAGAGGACAGTCGAAACCTGGAGGCGGCTGCACTACTCGACAAACTGGCCGCATCGGTCGAGACCGTCGCACCCGACCTTCTTGATGCTTATGGCTCCCTTCGGGACGACTACATGGACTCCGAGCAGCACAGCGAAATGTTCCGTCAGATCGGTTTTCACTCGTGGCCCGAAACAGCCGAGGACTTTGTTAAGGCGTGCATCGCCGATAGGGCAATGGGAGCGGAGGAACTAGATGGAAAGTAAAGGGCGCTGGATTACCTTCGTTGCCGAATACCGGGACGGCACTCTGGCCCGTTTTGCCATTGATCCACGCATGCTGAAGAGCGGGGACCATGTTGCGCGCACGGCAATGTCACGGTAACTCGGATGGCTCTGCGGTTCGTCGCCGATTAGCATCATCGGATGAGACCGATATCGTTTAAGCGCCACCGCTTCCCGCCAGAAATCATCCGCCACGCGATCTGGCTCTATGCAAGGTTCACACTGTCCTTTCGGGACGTCGAGGAATTGCTGGCCGAGCGAGGTATTGACGCATCCTACGAGACGGTCCGGCGGTGGTTCCTGAGGTTCGGGCCGGCGATCGCGGCGAATATCCGCCGTTCGCGGCCGCGACCGAGCGATCATTGGCACCTCGATGAAATGGTGATTTCGATCCGCGGCGGTAAATACTGGCTCTGGCGGGCGGTCGACAACGAGGGTGAGGTGCTGGATTTCCTCGTCCAGCGCAGACGGGATGCACAAGCCGCAAAGAAACTCATGGTGAAATTGCTGAAGAAGCACGGCTTTGCGCCGAGCTGGGTTGTGACCGACCGGCTGCGATCCTATCCGGCAGCGTTCCGCGCGATCGGGCTCACGGCTGAGCACGATCGGGGCTTGCGAGCAAACAACAGGGCGGAGAACTCGCATCAGCCGATACGACGCCGAGAACGAAAACTGCAGCGGTTCAAATCACCCGGCTCAGCCCAACGTTTCCTCGCCATCCATGCCGCCACATTCAACGCATTCACCCATCAACGTCATCTGCTGCGCCGACCGCATTTCAAGGAGCTTCGCGCCGGTTCATTCCGCGCTTGGGCCGGGGCATCCGCCACCGCATGACACCTGTTGCCAGCTACGTTCACCACAACTGAACGCCGACAACGTGACAAAGCCCCTTCGGCTTGCTGCCAACCGCGGAACAGGCTTTGGATTTTATTGCTGAGCACATGAGCGAGCGGCAGCGGAGTGCGGCCGTGGCGATCCTGCGGGAGGTTGATCGCGGGTACGCAAAGGTCACTGAGAGCTTGTCGGACTTCTGGCAGTTCTTCACCGAGCCGAACATCGCCCGGCTCAACAAGTACGGCATGCACCCGGAGAACCGCTTCCCCTTCGAGGTGCATTACCGCTGCGGTAAGGGGCGGACGCTCGTCATCTTCAAGCAGCGGGGAAAGGAGTGCAGGCTCTCGTTCGCCGACAAGTTCGCAAAGTTCAGCGTCGATTGGCCTGCGTAGGGTCGGCCGCGCACCCAACTAGAAGATGGGGCATGCACCTAATGATTGTCCTCCGTGGCTCCCTCGGCGGAAGGTTCCCCAACGGCGCTGGAGGTAACGAACCTGAGCGGGCATGGGAGGAGGATGTTCTGAAGGCAGTTGGCTCAAAAGTGAAGAAGCTGCCCTCATGGCCCGAGCCTATGCCGGAGTACGAGCTGCTTCTCTACACGAATAGCAATGCGGGGAGCCTCATATTCGATTGGCCCCGCGCTTTCAGCGCACTGGGCCCGTTGAATGACCAGCTCTGGCGGGAGCGGCTTGTAGGTACAACGGTCACAGCCGTTATCGTGATTTGCGATCAGTGGCTCTTGGTGCTCCGGCCCGGAACTATCGCGTCGTATCCGCTCGAAGCCGGTGACTGAACTCAATTCCCTGATAACCGGGAAAATACAGGGAATTCTTGCGGATTTTGGCATCTAACGGGGCGTACCCTTGTCTTTCCGACATATAAATCAGTGTCTTATGGCCAATTTCCCTGCTAAAAAAGCCAAGTACTGCAGCAACGCACCACGCAAATGCGGGCTATGGCGCTGATGATGCATGACTTGTCCTGAGTTGCTTGAGACAGCCGGCAACGCGAGCAAGGCGACTCCCGAGGTTGCGTGCGGTTGTGAGCTCCGCTTCGACCGGCTGTCGCGAGCCATCGGTTCCGGCAAGGGTGCCGGGCCCGTAGGGCGAGCCACCGATGCCGTCGGTTACCAGTATTTGCGGATTCTGTCCGTATGGTGTGCCGACAAACACCATGCCGAGATGGATCAACGGGACAAGCGCCGTCAGGATCGTCGTCTCCTGGCCCCCGTGGATGGTCGCGGTACTCGTGAAAATCCCCGTGGCCTTATCCTCGAGTTCGCCTTTGAGCCAGAGGCCACCCGTGGTGTCTATAAACTGCTTCATCTGCGCGCTCATGTTGCCATAGCGGGTCGGCGTCCCCCAGGCGATGCCGTCGGCCCAGCGCAAATCGTCGTGGGTGACCACAGCAATGTCGGCCTGTGCCTGCTGTGCCCGCACATAGGCGTCCTGGGCCGATAACGCCTTGCGCGCTTCTTCGAGTTCCGCAATCCGGCGCAGCCGCACGGCAGTGTCGGGCACGCCCTCCGCGCCCTCGGCCACGACCTGTGCCATTCGATGAATATGACCGTAGGTGCTGTAAAACGCGATAAGGACGTTCGTCGTCATCTCCGAGTCCTCCTTCGATTAGCAACATTTTACCAACGCAGTTTGCATGTCGCTCCCCTACCAACCCATCCACATCACTTGTCAGTTCTGTTTGGCATTTGAGGGTTTCAGGAGTTCGTTTAGCTGCTTTAGTGCCTCGGCGTCCTCGGGGCTGACTGTCTGGGTCTTGCAGCGGGGATCGGTTCTTTGCAAAGCGCCACTCATGGCGCGCGTAACCGGAATTGGAGCGCAGCCGTGGTCCATTTCGCACACGAGATCCCACTGCGGACGGGCTTGAATGTGGCAACCAAAGCAGTTTCCTCCAAAGCGATTGACCACTTCGGCAAATCCCCTTTTTCGGATTTCCGTTCCATCCTTGGAGACGTCTAGCTCAAAGAACTCCCAGTCATGAGTTACGGAGTTAAAGCCCTTGTCCCGCTTCACCATGGCTTCACCCGGAACCAACTGTATGACTGAGCCCGGTGGATACGTACCGCCCGTCGGCGAATTGGCGACTGCTAACGTCGCGTCGAGATTTCCCAGCAGATTGTCCACGTAGAACTGACGCACGTGTGTCATCTCAGTAATGCAGCGAAATGACTTCGCGTCGATCTGGCCTTTGCCTTGGACAGCGCTGTCTTCTGCGCTGCAAACACCCGCAGATATTGAGAATACAATTCCGCACAAAATGGCGGGGAGATAGTTCTTTGACACGTTGGTTGCCCAATACTCAATGCCAACAAGGCCATCTAAGTGCCGACTATGGCACTTTTGACCAATTTCGGACATCACCGCGCGCCGCAGTGGGTTGCAGTATGCTGGCGCCAAGCGTCGAGTGAGCATTGGCGCAGATCATCGAGTGGTAGATCCCGGCGCGCGGAGGTGTTCGCGATGATTTACGAGCTGCGTGTGTACCAGCCTGTTCCGGGGCAAATGCCCAAGCTGCTAGCCCGCTTTAGCGATAAGCTTCTTCCCATATGGGAAAGGCATGGCATCCGTCCTATCGGCTTCTGGACAACCCTCGTCGGGGAATCCAGCAACGAGCTAACCTATATGCTCCCGTGGGAGTTGCTTGCAGATCGCGAGATGCGGTGGACGGCATTCCAGAATGATCCTGCTTGGCACAGGGTCCGCGACGACAGCGAGCGCGATGGACCCATTGTCGCAAGCATCAGCAACCAGATCCTCACACCAACGTCCTTCTCGGCACTGAAATAAGTCAGCGCTTCCACAACCACGTTTGAGCATGCGATCAGGAAACGAAATTCCATCGCGGTGTTAGGCTTTTTGGGTCCCTTTCTAATCAAGACTCCCTGCGCCAATAGGATTAAGAGCTTGTTTGGAATCGCGAGGAATGTCTCGCAAATGAGCTCCCCGTGAAGCTCGCCCTAGGCAACATCCCACCGTCAGTGCTCCAACCAGCTTGAGGTGCCTTCCGGAAAAAACCAAACCACCATTCAAAACCGCATGCCGCTAAGGGCATTCGGAGACGGCAACAAAAATGTCCGCGGGACTTACCCACGCGCTCGTCAATCCCAGACGACCTTGCGGGGCACGCCCGGTAGGCCGAGAGGGCTTTCCAAGGCGGTGCGGTCCCACTTTCCGGCAGAAGCGGCTGCTTCATAGGTGCTCATCAGAAAGTCCATGAGCGCCTGCTCAGGGTCGTCGGCGGTGCGCACCGCGTCGTAGGGCAGATTGTACTGGTTCAGGTTGTTGTTCCAGAAAGCCTGCGCCGGGCGTATCGCCGCCGAAGCGAAGCCCGGAGGTGATGGCGAGGCGTAGGAATAGAAAGCCGGGTAGTCGACACCCTGACCACCGGGCCAGAAGCCGGCGCTCGAACATTCGTGCGAGTAGGCATCGAGCTCGACCGCCGCCGGCATATTGGGCATGGCACCGCTTGGCGTGAACGGCGGCGCCTTGCGCCCCGAGAAACGGGTCACGGCGAGATCGAAGCTGCCCCAGAAGAAATGGACCGGGCTGCACTTGCCGATGAAGCCCGTGCGGAACCTGCCGAGAACGCGTGAAGACTGAACGAGTATGCGCCAGAAGCGCTCGGCGTACTCGCGGTCGTAGGAGGCGTGGACGCGATCCCCGCTGAAGCGGATCGCATCGGGAATCTCATTGGGCCGCTCGTTGATACGGATGTTGATGCCAAGCTCAGCGAGCGAGCGCATGACCTCGGCATAGAAATCGGCAACCGAGCGCGGGTAGAGCCCGATCTCCTCTTGACCGTAGTCGCTGACCGATGCCCGCAGCACGTGATCGAGGAAATCGAAGTCGAGCTGAAAGCTGCGATCGCCGTAAGGGATCGCCGAGGTGGTCAGCCCGCGCGGCGAGACATAGAGCACCACGTGCCATGAGTGATTGAGCCAGGGCGTCTGCGCGAGTCGGATCTTGCCGACGATCTGCGTCCACAGATGCAGCGTGGCATAGGTGTCCTTCCAAGCCGATAGAGGTAGTTCCGGCCATGTCGCGTCGCGATATGTCATGTTGCCCGTCACGACAGCCTCCTCCGCCGCTCCGCGTCCAGCAAGGGGTGCAAAGCAGCTCGTTGACAGTCAAACAGCAGCAAGCCGCACATATTGGTCCTTGCCGACCGGGCAGGCGGCCCACAGCTCTTCGAGCGCGGCGACGAGATCGGCGATGTGCGCATCGCTATGCACTGGCGACGGCGTGAAGCGCATGCGCTCAGTGCCGCGCGGCACCGTCGGGTAATTGATCGGCTGCACATAGATTCGGTGGTGGTTGAGCAGCCTGTCGGTGACCGCCTTGCAGTGGACGGGATCGCCGACCATCACCGGCACGATGTGGCTCGGATTTTCCATCACCGGCAGGCGAGCGTCGCCCATTAGGCCTTTCACCTTGCGCACCCGCTCCTTCAGCCGAGCCCGCTCGATCTCGCTCCGCTTCAGGTGGCGGATCGAGGTGAGCGCGCCGGCAGCGATTGCCGGGGCAAGAGAAGTGGTGAAGATAAAGCCGGGCGCATAGGAGCGGATCGCGTCGCAGCAGGCTCTGCTTGCGGCGATATAGCCGCCCAGCACGCCGAAGCCCTTGGCGAGCGTCCCGTTGATGATGTCGACGCGCTCCATGACGCCGTCGCGCTCGGCGATGCCGCCACCGCGCGGGCCGTAGAGGCCGACGGCGTGTACCTCATCGAGATAGGTGAGCGCGCAGTATTTCTCGGCAAGGTCGCAAATCTCCTTGATCGGCGCGATATGGCCGTCCATCGAATAGACGCTCTCGAACACGATGATCTTCGGCGTTGCGCTGGGAACCTTCTTGAGCAGCTCCTCGAGATGCTCGACGTCGTTGTGGCGGAAGATGTGCTTAACGCCGCCGCCGCGCCTGATGCCTTCAATCATTGAGGCGTGGTTCTTTTCGTCCGAGAGGATCACAAGCCCTGCCAGCAGCCGCTGAAGCGTGGAAAGCGTGGCGTCGTTTGCGATGTAAGCAGAGGTGAACAGGAGTGCCGCCTCCTTGCCGTGGAGATCGGCAAGCTCGGCCTCGAGCTCGACATGATAATGGGTTGTGCCGGAGATATTGCGCGTGCCGCCTGAGCCTGCGCCCACTTCCTCGATCGCTTCGTGCATGGCGGCGCGCACTTGGGCATTCTGGCTCATGCCAAGATAGTCGTTCGAGCACCACACGGTGACGTCGCGCATTCCGCCTTCAGCGAAGTGATCGGCGGTGGGGTATGCACCGCAGCGGCGCTTCAGATCGGGGAAGACGCGATAGCGGCCCTCCTGATGCAGCGCTTCAAGATGCTGGCGGAAGCGATCTTCGTAATTCATTTATTGTCTCGGTCACGGCACCGACCGAAGCAACCATTACAGCTCACGTCAAACCGTAATCGTTGCTTGATCAATTCGCTGCGTCCGGTTTCACCACCACCGTTCCGCTCATTGTCTTGCCGTGTATTTTGCAGTGGTACTGGAACTCGCCTTCCTTATCGAACTTCACTGGACTCGAGCTTTCACCAGGTTTGATCTCTCCAGTGTCGAAGGTCTTGCCGTCGTCTTCCGAAGTCGCGGTGTGGTTTGTGAACGCCTTGTTTGTCCATACGATCAAACCGCCGACCGGAACCTCCACACTCTTTGGATCGTAGCTGATGCTCTTCATCTCAACAGAGGTCGGTTTTGGCTCCGACTGCTTTGTCCCATCCTTCTCCTCCGCCGACCAGGCAACCGATACCGCAAGGATGAACGCAAGAGAGACTACCGACTGGCAAACTCGGTTCATGTAATGGCCTCCGTTTTGGCGATATCCAGAACGACAGGGCACCCGTCAGAAATTTTTCATGTATTCGATCAACGCCTGCTTGTCTTGATCGCTAAGGCTTCGCCCATAGGTGTGCCCGCGATCCTCGATGAAGTCCGGGCACATGCTTACTTCCAGCAATTTCTCCTGAGTCTTTCGGAGCGCCGCATCGTGGTTCTTGGCTTGGAGTTCAGCAAACTTCTCTTTCGGGGCGCCCTGCAACACTCCGTCAACATACGCCTGTACAACAGCAGGAAGGTCCTTAGGGTGGACATTCATCAGCAGGTTGATGGGAGTTCCTTTTGGGACTCTCAGTAGGCTCACATCCAAGCCGGGAACGAATTCCGCGAGTTGCTGCGTCACCATCGGCGGGAGCGCGCTGTCTTCAGTCGTCACCTTGATGGATTTGATGCCGAGGCGCCTCTCGGGCCAGAGAAGCTTGGTCATGCCGTCTTGGTAGGCCGCCATGCGGCCGGCGACGGAGGGGTCGCCAGTGTAAATGCCGAGTGCGTTATTATGCAGATACGGCGCTGTGGCCCAGATGCTGACAAGTGTCGGCGTGCGGTAGAAGGATCTCGGCGCCTCGAACTTGATGTCATACTTTCCTGTGAGCGGGTCGTACAACGGAACCGGCTTACCGTCGGCGCCCTGGTCCTGCAAGAGCTCGGTCGGTGCGCGCTCATCCTTGTAGGTCTGGCTAGACATCTGGCCCCAGGTGTGCCCTCCCATGGCATTGGTGCCCATAGTGCGTTGGGCGTTGGTGCCTAATTCGCTGAGCGGATGGCGTTGGTCATCAGAGAGGTAGTTGTCGACAAGGAAGTCATCCCGCTGAACCAATTCCCGCCACGCTGTTTTTTGCGCCTCAAGATCGTTCGGCATCGGGTTTGGCCGCTTGCTGCTGTGGCACGAGGCGCAGTTGTCGGCGAACGCGATCTTGCCTCGCTTCAGAGTATCGGCATCGGTGGTTAGGTATTCCTTGCCGTCTTTTCTGGGCGTTCCGGCTTGGTCGCTCTCTATAGCGTCCTTGAGCGGGAAAGAATCCCAGGTGCTGAGGAAGAGCGCCATGTTTGGCATTCTCTTTTCAGTCTGCATCCAGGGGCTGTTGGGGTCCTTGCGGGCGGTGCCGATGAGGTCGAATTCGCCTGGTTTGAACTTTCGAGCGACGCTTTCCTTGATGTCGAACGGGTTCAGCGCCCAGGTGGAGACCCACAAATCGTGCATCAGGCCTTCGTTGACATAGACACGGGTCGAGGCCATCACGAGGCCCATCGAATCGGATCCGTCAGACAGGACGTGGGGAACCTTCAGCGTTGGCTCTGATTCTGTTCCGCCTAGGGCTCCGCTCGGATCGTCATCCTTAAGACCGACATGGGCGTACATGGACTTGATGAGGTCGCGCTGAGCCGGCGTGATCTTCTCGGGAACCGCAAGCTTCAACCGCTCCCCGAGGCGGTAGATAGAGTTGATGACGATTGGCCCGTTGATGAAATCGCTCGGGAAGCGTGACGTTTCGCTCGTGCCGGGCTCCTGGGTATACAGATACTGATAGGCAAAGGAATTTGTCGGCAAATCATGGCCGAACAGCATGCCTTCGCGGAAATAGTTATTCCCGATGTTCGAGACTAAGTTCTCCCATTTCGCATTGCTCGGGTCTTGTGGTGGTTTGGATGGATTGAAACTGACATGGCAGAACGAACAGGCCATGCCGACCAGATAGGGCGGCTCGACCGAGCCGGGGTCTTCCTTGTACTTTTTCACTGACCATTTGCTGGCATCGAACTTCTTGTTGAGGAAGAGCTGCAGTCCGATGACTCCGCTGGAATAACCGAACACCTCTGGGTCCCAAGTGAGAGAGCCGTCCTTCATATGGTCGATCATCAGGCCATATTTGTCTGGCTTCTCGGCTGCGACAGTATCGGGGTCGTTGATGAGACCCATCTTTTTCCACCGGTCCGCACGCGGCTGCATAACCACACTCAAGAAATCAACTCGGGCGTCGACGGGATTGCTACCTTTTCCACTGGTCAGGATGCTTAAGTCCCGCCAAAACCCCGGATTGTCCACCCCGGTCCACCAATGCCAGGTATCCATTCCGTCGCCGACTGCGTCAGGATTGACCCCGTAGCGCTTTGCGGCCTCATCGCCATGCGTTTTTCGATACCAGGCGTAGGTTTGTTCGCCATCTGTTATCGGTCGATCGAAGGTGTACTCGACCTCATCGCCTTCAGCCGCGTGCGCGACGAGGCGCATTTCACCGATCACGAAGGCTGCGAGGCATAATGTCGCCAGAGTTCCAACTATAAGAGTGTGTCGGCTTCCTATGCTCATGGCGGTCCTCGCTTTCGCAATGCATCACGTGCCTGAAGAACCTGGCAGCTCTTATAAGGAGTCGCCCATGCGTCCGCCCGAAGAGGCGTCCCACTTGACCAATTGAAAGTCGTCCGATCTCCTTGAAAAAACTATCCCCCAATCGGGGGATCACACCTGACTCAGCGAGATTTGCCCACGCGAAACTACCGCACGCGCTTTTTGACATCCTTCCTGATTCCAAAAAGAAGAAAGCCCGCTGTTTAAGACGGGCTTCCCATTCGCAGTGCTTTGCTGTTCCTAGACCTAGGATTATTTCTGCACCGTTGGGCTTCAATAGGTCGGGCAAAGCTCAGCATTGGGCTGCTCCATATAGGGAGCCGAGGCTGGATGGCTGCGTGGCTTTCCAATTCAAGCTCGGCCGTCTACGCGCCGTTCTTTCGCGTCTCCTTTCGAATCACCTCCTGCATTGGGTCGCGCAGGTCTAATCAAACAAGCAAATCAAGCTTGCCATGAGCATTTGCTCGCATTTGAAGCCGCGAAGACAAAAACCGCCGCCTGGTGCAGATAGCAAGATGCTTGCGACGCCATAGACCGTCAGTAGCATGGCCACCGGGCACGGCCTGGACCGCAGATAACAAGAATTATGGAGTGCCGACGAGCCCGAGACTTTGCGCGCGCGAAACGGCTTGCGCTCGTTTCTCGACATTGAGCTTAATGAAGATGTGCTTGACGTGCGTTTTGACAGTCTCGGGTGCGATGGAAAGACTTCGCGCGATTTCCTTGTTGGATCGACCTCGAGCGATCAGATTGAGGATGTTGCCCTCGCGGACGCTGAGCGGCTCTGCAACAGCGAAAGTCGGTTTCGCCTCGACGTGAGGCTCATAACGCGAGCGATAGCCTTTGACGAGGCGATCGACGTACAACACGAAATCTGTAGGATCTCCGGTACGCGCCATCTGTTCCCGAACGCTTAACAGGAGGGTACCAATCTCGGGGCCCTGATCTAGGATTGTCTGATAGAGACCCCCCTGTAATCCTACATCCAGTACCTTGCGAAGAGCGGCCAGCGCATGGGCGCGTTCTCCGGCGCGGAAATAGGCCGTGGCGAGATGGGTGCCAACACGCAAGCCAAAATAATAGCTGTGTGCATCGTCGGCGTCTTGATGGAGCCTCTTAAGGATCGAGATAGCACTCTGTGAGTTGTCTAGTGACAAGGCAACGTGCGCGCTCGCCAGTAGACCATAGCGGCGTATGTCCGACCAGGCGCAAGATTTTGGCGCGGGATGGTCCGCTACAACGCGATCCAGGCGCTCAAGATAGGCGGCGCTCTGCGAAAATCTGCCTTCCAGGCAGGAGAGCCGCACTCGCTCGAGCAAAGCCACCGCGACAAGTCGCCCCCAATGGCGTCTGAGGCCCAGATTCTCCGCCTGTTCAAGCAGTGCATAAGCACGCGAATGATTCATGCGGCATGCGGCCAGGCGCACCAGCACTACGTAGGCGCTCAGCACGCAGTCCGGCATTGCGGTGGCGCTCAGGATCGGTAGCCGGTCAAAGAGCATACCTTCCGCTTCATCCGTCCGGCCTTGCTCGTAGCGAATTTGCGCAAGGAGGCTGACCGGGAGGCCGGCGGCGACCGAGTTCGGTCCCACGTGCTGTTCAGCCAGCGCCACTGCATCCAGAAAGTAGCCTTCTGCCGCGGACAAGCGGAGTTGCTGAACCTCCGCCAGTCCCTGGAGACAGCGTCTATAGACTGATGCGAAGAGGTTGCGCCTGTCTTCGTCCACTGAGTAGGGGATCCAGGGTGTTGCATAAAATTTAGCCAGGTCGCCAGCCTTCAAATAGCCGTAACGGACAACGTTCGAAGCGACATTCGCCGTCCATGGATCGTTTGACCGGCTAAGGCAATCTTCGGCGAGAGACAACGCCTTCAGGCTGTCGTCTCCCAACGCGATCGCCACTGAGCGTATTGTTGCGCATTCACATGCAAGGGCCGCGTTTTCCGACGCGTATTCGTCGCCGAGATCCCTTTCGATCTGTCGGAGGAGTTCCAGCGTCTCCTCGAGACGAAGCGCCAGAGCCATTCCCCAGGCGATCGCGAGTTTGAGTTCGATTGGGCTGGGCGCCATTGGAAACAGGCGCTGCCAGCCAAGGAGGGTTAGCATGTCTCCCTTCTTGACCAGCGCCATTGCGCAGTTCTTGATCCAGCTCGCGGCTTGTTTTGTATCGCCTGCGGCAATCGCGTGCTGGACCGCTTCAGTCCATAACTCCTGCGAGGCGTACCAGTGCGACGCCCGGCGGTGAAGGGCCGCAACTTCCTCGCCCTTCAGTTTGGCTTCCAGCCTCTGACGAAGATAAGCGGTCATCAGAGTATGATAGCGATACCAGCGCCCGTCGTGGTCGAGGGGGACCAGCAGTAATTGACGTCTGGCTATCGATTCAAGCAATTCTTGGCTCGACGTGTCTTGCGTTACGGCTTGACACAAGGGTGCGGAAAATTTGTCGAGGACAGCTATGCGGAGCATGAATAAGGCCATGTTGCGCGGAAGGCTGTCGATCATTTCAGCGAGGTAGGCACCAATCGGCCGCAGTGTCCCGGTTAGCTGTCGGACGTACTGCCCGAAATTCTGTCCCGATTGAGAGAATGTGGAAGCGACAATCCTCAGCGCGGCGGGCCACCCTTCAGTCCTCTCGTGCAAAAGCTTTAGTTCTTCCGGGTCCAACTGCCCAAGGCACTCGTGCTCAAGAAACCGCCGCGTTTCCTCTAGGTCAAAACGCAAGGCCCAGGAGTTGATCTCCAGCAACTGGTTTTGGGCTCGCAGCCCAGCCAACGGAAGGGATGGCTCTGTTCTCGTAATAAGCACTACATGGAAATGCGAAGGGGCATGTCTCAATAGGAACGCAACTGCGTCATGGATCGCAGGATCGCTTACCCAATGATAGTCCTCCAGAAAAAGGCAAACCTCTTCATCAATTTCCGCCAAGTCATTGATCAATGTCGAAATGATCGCGTGTGGGCTGATCAAGGAGGTCTCTCGAATGAGATCGATTGCGAGACTAGCCACCCCATCACGAGCGCGCTGTAGCGCGTGGCATACGTAGAACAGAAATTGCGTTAGCTCATTGTCATTGGCATCGATCGAAAACCACGCAACCGAATTTCCGCTCTGCAATAGTTGGTCCGTCCATGCAACTGCCAGAGACGTCTTGCCAAAGCCCGCAGGTGCCTTGATCACGGATAGGGGCTTCATAGGCACCTGAATGACGAGCTCAAGCAGGCGGGAACGCTCGATAAGCCCCACGCCTCGCGGTGGCAGCACCTTGGTCGCGATGGCTTGTGGATGCCTGCCTGCCTGCATTCCGTCCTCGGTTGCCGGCCGCACTCCACTTATCCGCGATCCTTTCGCATCCCCTGCGATGGAATGACGCGATCCCCCGTTCGGGTGATCGCTTTGGGGCCGAGATTATACGACCTCCATGCGCGAGAAGAAACTGATCCCCTTTTGAAAGGGATAGTGAAGATGAACGATGCGCAAACGATCCATGATGTAACCTACGACTTGTTGCGTTCGCTGGGCTTGACGACGGTGTTCGGTAATCCCGGATCGACCGAACAGACCTTCCTGCAACGGTTTCCCGACGACTTCACCTACGTTCTGGCCTTGCAGGAGGCGTCGGTACTCGCCATGGCCGACGGATTTGCGCAATCGACGGGCAAGCCAGCGTTGGTCAACGTTCACACGGCTGCGGGTACCGGCAATGCGATGGGCAATCTGGTGGCCGCGTCCAAAGCCAACACTCCGCTGATCGTCACTGCGGGCCAGCAGGCACGGGAGATGGTGTTGTGCGAGCCGTATTTGACCAATCGGGATGAGACGTTGATGCCGCTCCCGTGGGTTAAGTGGGCATATCAACCGGCCCGGGCCGAGGATGTCCCGGCGGCGTTCATGCGCGCCTACGCGGTTGCGCTGCAACCACCCGCGGGTCCGGTTTTCTTATCCATTCCCCTCGATGACTGGAACAAGCCAGCTTTGGGCCCCGCTGTAGTCCGCACAGTCAGTCATCGTATTGCGCCCGACCAAGTGCGTCTTTTCGTCTTCGCCGAGCGCCTAAACAAGGCTAAGCGACCGATGCTGGTGTTCGGTCCCGAAGTCGACCGCAGCGGGGGCTGGGATGTTGGTGTTGCCTTCGCCGAGAAGGTGCAGGCTGAGGTCTATGGCGCCCCGTTGCCCGACCGCGTGTCCTTTCCCGAAAACCACCCGCTCTACCGGGGCGAACTGCCGATGACGATCGCGGGAGCGAACGAAGTCATGCGGGGGCACGACCTAGTCATGGTGATCGGCGCTCAAGTGTTCCGCTACTACCCGTATGTGGCGGGCGACTACCTGCCAGAAGGCACCGAACTGCTGCAGATCACGTCGGACCCCGGCCTCGCCGGAGCCGCACCGGTCGGCGAAAGCATCCTTGGCGATAGCCGGCTGGCGTTAGAAAAGCTCCTTGACGCGGTGACCGACGCGCCCGGCCGAGCCGCGCCTGCGCCGTCGGCCCGCAAACACACTCTGCCCGATATCCCAAGCTCGCCGTTGACGCCTCCTGAGGTGTACGCCGCGCTAAGCGCCGTATGGCCGGTCGACTCCGTGCTGGTCACCGAATCGACGTCGACAATGGCCCAACAGCAGGAGTGGCTGCCGACGATTCGGTCGGGTTCCTTCTACGCGACCGCCAGCGGCGGCATTGGTTGGGGCGTGCCCGCTGCGGTCGGTGTCGCGCTAGGAGACCGCGTCAGTGGGATTAAGCGTAGGGTGGTCGCCACCATCGGCGATGGATCGTTCCAATATTCGGTGCAGGCGATATGGACGGCCGTCCAACATGATCTGCCGATAGTGTTCGTCGTGATGCGCAATGAGGAATACTCCATCCTCAAGGCGTTCGCACTGTTGGAGAAGGCCCCCGGCGTCCCCGGCATGGACCTGCCCGGTCTCGACATTGTCTCCATCGCAACCGGATTTGGATGCCGAGCAGTGCACGCAGACACCACCGAACAGCTCGCCAAGCAGTTCACGACAGCCCTCACCGCCCAAGGTCCCACTGTTATTGTCGTCCAGACCCAGCCAATGATGGCCCACCTTGGCTAATGCCCTGTCGTCATCCAAGGTCCTTGAGGCCGCTCATGCTGCCACTCACTGCATGACGATGCGTGCGTCCGTCCGCAGATACCAGCTCAACGACATGATCGTGAATGATCACTCCACGATACCCACAAACCCCGTCTCAGATTTTTTGTTTCAGCAGCAATCGCCGAACACCAAAGGCGGGGCGGACCATCCCCCATCGCACGCCGCGAGTTCCCCCAACTGGGGGATTGTTCGTGCGGTTTCATCCTACGATTTTTGCGACAGCGGAACCCGTCTCAATAGGAGGTTATCATGGTCAAACCACTTTCCGCACAACTCGCCGATTTGTCCGTCCGTGCCAAGAGTGCTGAAGATGCTGTGGCTGCGGCCCAGAAGGAAGCGCATGACAAAGTCGTCGCGCGCAGGGAGCAGGCACATGCTGCTGCTACCGCGGCGATCCAAAAGGTGGATCGCGACATCAAATCCGCTGGCGATAGCGTCACCAACCACTGGAATGCGCTGAAGACGAAAGTCTCCGCCGATATGGACGCCTGGAACGCGAAGATTGCCCAGCTAAAGCATGACCGAGGCGTAAAACACGCGGAGAACCATGCCGAAAGGCTGGAGTGGGAGGCGTCTTTCGCGGTCGACTACGCCGTCGCAGCGATCGAGGAGGCAAAGTCGGCTGTTCTCGATGCTATCGTTGGGCGCATTGAGGCGGCAGAGGCCAAGAGGTCCTGACTTCCCCGCTTCTAAATTTCAGGGACTCAACCGATACCCCGGCAGCAGCCTAACTGATGGGAGTGTGCCATGAAGCGTTCGCATCTTTTGATCCTCACGAGCCTTGTCCTGATCGCGCCGAATGTCGTGGGGGCAAGTCGCGGGTTCTACCCTCGTTGGGGTCTCGGTGGAGGAAGCGCGAGAGGTTGCCACGGGCTGGAGCGCCAAGCGCCAAGTGCTTGGCGCACCGGTCTACAATGACTTGAATGAGCGGATCGGAAATGTCGACGACATCATTATCGCGCCGGACAAAGCGATTTCCTACGCAATTGTCAACGCTGGTGGTTTCCTTCAGGTGACCAAGCAGGACGTTGCCGTTCCCGTTTCGCAGTTGAAGCTAGTCGAAGGAAAACTAGTGTTGCCTGGAGCCACCCGAACCGCGCTCAAAGCCAGCCCCGAGTTTGAGTACGCGCACTGAAATTCCTCCGGACTCAAACCCGCGGATCCAACCTGAACTGGATGCACGTGTGCAATAAAAATGGGCGATTTCGAAATGCCAACCGCTTGGCGGATGGAAAACGAGACGAAATATCTTGCTCCTGGCATTCCTAATTTTCACGCAAGCCCAAATAACTGAATTGGTGCCGGTCGGTTCGTTCGCTACGTGGCAGGCAGAACGCGCGGTCGGTGATTATGATCGAAGTACGTTACGCCCTGCGTCTGGATTGCGCCGATCAATCTACTCGGCGTCGTTTTGCGATATCACTGGGAATGAGACTAGAGGCGCGTGCTCCGAACTGCCCAGTCACATAGTTGACGACCGCAGCGATCTCCGGGTCCGAATAGGCGTCCCCGAAGTTGGGCATAAAGCCCGCGGTCTTGGCGAAACCAAGATGAGTGCCCCCGATGAATGCCTGGGTTGCATTAGTGCCGGAGGGGTCGTTCGCCGTCCTGCCGCCGATAAGCGAGGCATAATTCGAGACGGCACCCTTGCCGTCGAATTGGTGACACCCGATGCAGGCGCCTTCGAAGACGTGCAAGCCCGGTCCGCTCTTATCAGGCGGAGCCGGCTGCTCGCTGACTTCTCGCGGCTTTGACGGGGTGGGTGCCGCAGCAACGTCAGTGCCGTCGCCATTGGCCGGCACGCTCTTCAAATAGGTTGCGATCGCCTTGATATCCGCCTCGGTCAGGTAGCGTAGGCTGTTGTCGACGACCTCGGCCATGGGGCCGCTGGCCGAGCCCCTGCCGTCGGCATGCCCCGCTGACAAATAGCCCTCGAGTTGCTGGTCCGACCAACTGCCAATGCCCCAGTCGGGTCGGGGGTGATGTTGTACGCCTTCCAGCCCTGAATGAGAGCGCCCGCGAATTTCTCGTTTGGTCTTCAGCCCAAACAGGATATTCCGCGGTGTATGGCAGTCGCCGCAATGGCCAAGCGCCTCGACGAGATAGGCGCCGCGATTCCATTCCGCCGGTTGATCGGCGTTCGGCCGGAAGCGGTGCCCGGGATTGAACAGCACATTCCAGAACATCATCAGATAGCGCTGATTGAACGGAAAGGACACGTCGTTGGGCGGCGGCGTATATTTCGATCGGCTTGAGGCTGAAGAGATAGGCTTTGATGGCGAGCGCGTCGCTGCGCGTCATCAGCGCGTAGGAGGTATAGGGAAAGGCCGGGATAAAGATGCTTGCCGTCCTTGCCGATCCCCTCGTGCAGATGCCTGCACGAATTCATCGTCGCTCCAGGCGCCGATGCCCGTTTCTTTGTCCGGGGTGATGTTCGTCGAATAGATCGTGCCGATCATGGGCAGCTTGAACGCGAGGCCCCCGGCAAAAGGCTTGCCGCCCGGCGCCGTATGGCAGGCGGCGCAGTCGGCGGCGCGCGTGAGATATTCGCCGCGCGCCACCAGATCCGCTCCGGCGAGGCTCGGCGGGACGCCGGTCGGGGTCCGGTCCCTTGAAAATCTGCAAGATCGACCCGCTTGCCCTCGCGAAAGCCGGTGGGATCGCCGAGCGAAGCAGCAACCAGCCAAGGCCACGATGCCACGGCAATCGCCAATATCGACGAGTTTCCTGAGGCAGCTCAATAGCGAGCTCATTGCGATTCCTGGCATGACGCCTTACCTTGACCTATGCGGGTCGCAGTTGATCCTTAATGGGCAGCTTGCGGATGCGCTTGCCGGTCAGCGGCGAAGATCGCGTTGGCCATCGCCGGTGCAATGCCGATCGTTCCCGGCTCGCCGATGCCGCCCGGGGCTTCGGTGTTCTTCACAAGATGCACCTCGATCTGCGGCGCTTCGTTGATGCGCAACACACGATAGTCGTTGAAGTTGTTCTGCTCGACGCGGCCGTCCTTGAGCGTGATCTCGCCCCACAGCGCGGCGCTGATGCCGAAGATGATGCCGCCCTCCATCTGTGCCACGATCGTGTCGGGGTTGACGATCTGGCCGCAATCGACGGCGCAGACGACGCGGCGGACCTTGACCTCGCCGTCCTTGGACACCTCGACCTCGGCGATTTGCGAAAGATAGCTGCCCATGGCGAATTGCACCGAGACACCGCGGCCGACGCCGCTCGGGCAAGGGCCGTGCCCCATCCGGCCTTCTCCGCCGCGAGATTGAGCACGCCGAGCACGCGCGGCTGTTTGCCGAGCAGCGAGCGGCGAAATTCGACGGGGTCTTTCTTCGTTGCCGCGGCAAGCTCATCGATGAAGCTCTCGACGACGAAGATATTGTGCGTCGGTCCGACGCCGCGCCACCAGCCGGTGGTGAGGCCTGGGGGCTCATCGCGAACATAGTCCACCAGGATGTTCGGAATCGCGTAGGGCAACTCCTTCGCGGCGCCGTTGACGGCATCTTCGTCGAGGCCATTCACGAATGCCGGGGGCGCCCAACGCGCCAGGATCGAGGAGGCCGGTAACCCGATGATGCCAAGCGACCGGCTGGTCTTGCGCATCGAAGCCTGCGGTAAACCGGTCATAGTAGTAGGGCCGGTAGACGTCGTGCTGGATGTCCTCTTCCCGGCTCCAGACGATCTTCACTGGGCCCTCGACCTGCTTCGCGATCGCGACAGCCTGGGTGATGCCGTCCACGTCAAGCCGTCGGCCGAAGCCGCCGCCGAGCAGATGATTGTGCACTTGAACCTTGTCGGGCGGGAGCCCAGTGACTTGCGCGGCCGTGGCCTGCGCCCGGCTCACCACCTGGATGCCGACCCAGATATCGCAACTGTCCTTGGTGACATGCACCGTGCAATTCATCGGCTCCATGGCAGCGTGGGCAAGGAACGGCATCTCGTAGACGGCATCGATCTTTTTGGCGACGACCGGTATCGCCTTGGCGAAGTCGCCGTCGCTCCGCGCGACGACACCTTCGTTCTGCGAGGCGCGCGCCATTTGCTCAACGATGCTCTGCGTTGTGACGTTCGCGTTAGGGCCGTCGTCCCACTCGATGTCGAGGGCTGAAAGCCCCTGCATCGCGGCCCACATGTGGTCCCCGACCACGGCGACGGCATTATCGATCTTGACCACTTGCCGCACGCCTTTGATCGCCATCCCCTTGCTGTCGTCGACGCTTTTGAGCTTGCCGCCAAAAACCGGACAGGCGGCGACGGTCGCGAACTTCATGCCGGGGATCATCGCATCGATGCCGAACTTGGCCTTGCCGTTCACCTTCTCCGGCGTGTCGAGACGCTTGGCCGGCGTTCCGATCAGGGTGAAGTCCTTGGGCTCCTTGAGCGCGACCTTGTCAGGCACCGGCTGTTTCGCCGCGGCATCCACGAGAGCTCCGTAATTCAGCCGTTCGCCCGTGGGCGAGATCACCTCGCCCTTTTCGGCGTGGCATGAGGCCGGATCGACATTCCACTGTGCCGCCGCCGCTTGGATCAGCATGACACGGGCGGTCGCCCCGGCGCGGCGCAGAGGCTCCCAAATCCCATCACCGATGTCGAGCCGCCCGTGACCTGGAACCCGAGCAAGGGATTGGCGTAGAGCTTGTCGCTCGGAGGCGCCGCCTCGAGACCTACCTTCGCGAGATCGACCTCAAGCTCCTCGGCGATCAGCATCGACATCGAGGTGTAGGTGCCCTGCCCCATCTCGACCTGCGGCATGACGAGCGTGACGGTGTCGTCAGGCTTGATGCGCACGAAAGCGCTGGGGGCGAAAGTCTCATCGGCCACTTGAGCCTTGGCTCCGATCGTCCGCGGGACATAAACGCCGAGCAGCAACCCGCCGCCGGCGGCGGCGCCCGTCACAAGAAATGTCCGGCGCGAAAGGCCCTTCCACTCTTCCTTCTTATGGTCGTCGATCCGTTTCAGCATTGCCCGGCTCTTTGCCTCAAGCAGATTGCGATGCTTGTTTGATGGCGGCACGGATGCGCAGATAGGTGCCGCAACGACAGATATTGCCCGACATGGCCCCGTCGATCTCGGCGTCGGTGGGATTAGGATTGCTTTCGAGAAGAGCTGCCGCAGACATGATTTGGCCCGACTGGCAGTAGCCGCACTGCACGACTTCGATATTAAGCCACGCGCGTTGGATCTTGGCTCCGCTTTCGGTTTCCCCGATCGCTTCGATAGTCGTGATCTTCTTGCCGACCGCGTTAGACACGGGCGTGATGCAAGATCGGATCGGACGGCCGTCGAGATGGACGGCGCATGCCCCGCACAGCGCGACCCCGCAACCGAACTTTGTTCCCGTCAGGCCGACGACGTCGCGCAGCATCCAAAGGAGCGGCATGTCATCAGGAACCTCGAGTTCCTGCTCCTGACCGTTGATAGTCAATCTCGGCATTGGGTTGCCATCGGCCACATCACCGACCAATTCGACACCAAAATCAATGACGGTTCAATGTCAGTATGCTGGCCCTGAGCAGGGCGGCGGAAGACCAAACGCCTTTGCTGCGCTATCTACACCCGGAAGTCGTCAGAGGAGGGGCTCGAGCAGGAGTTCAACTCCCTCCATGCGCAACGGGAGGCTTGCGAGGCTTTCCCGGACACACGGTGGCAGTATGTCAGAGCTTGGCCGGGGGCCTCGCGCGTCGCTTCAACGACTGAAGGTCCTTGCCTCAATTCTTCGTTTTGGCAGCGCGAAGCGCGACGTGTGCAAAAACCCCGTTGTCTTGCTTGCCATCCTCATGGAACCAGATGCAGCGAAGCGTTCCATCACTTTGCGCTGCCACCACCGTCATCTTCGGTCCGCCAGAGTTCAGTTGAACCACATCACCTGGCTTGAAACTTAAGTCCATTTGCATGCTTCCCTCCGGTTCGAAGTTTGGCCGAGCAAGCTGCCCTCACGATACGGCAAAAGCGCCCCAATTACCTAGGTGTAACCTTCTCACCATGCGGCGAGCAGATAATCAGGATAGCATCGCTCTCCGGCGCGGGCGCGGCTGGCACGGTCCCAAAGTGTAGGCGCTGATATCCGCGTCTGGCACTTAGCGGACGTTCAGCCGATCGCGTCGCGAGGTCTGGTTCCGGCCGAAAATCGGACATGCCCAAGGCCCATGCTGGGCCGTTATTGGCATGCCATCGGTGCACTCCGGCACCGACGCCTGCTTTCGCGTGCTTAATGCGAGTGCCTATTGCAAGCGGCGTGACAGTGACACGATATAGGCTGGTGACCGCGCCGCGAAGATGGGATCATCCGTGGGCCCGGCAATACCATCCGCCACATTGCCTGGAAGGAAGCTGAAGGCGTTGCAAGTGGCGCCCGACACGATGGCGTCGATCATGATCTTGCCGAGCGGTGCCGTGGCGCGATTATCTTCATCGTCCCACCTGGCCGTCGGATCGTTGGTCGGATCGCCCTTCTGGCCGAGGATGGCGACAAGATCGAAAACGATCGGACCTTTGGCCAGGCGCTCCTTCAGTTCATCGGCATAGAAGTCGGGCCCCTTGGCCTTGGCCTCGTCCGGGGTAAGCCCGAGATCGCCCGCTTCCGGGAGCGCCTTGAACTTGACTACCTTGCTCTGGCCCGCTGCATTGCTCAGCGTGAAGGCATGCACGCCCCAATAATTCACGCCGCCATAGCTTGCCGGCACCGGGTGGGACGTGAGCCAGGCGTTTTGCCGCGTCAATTCCGGGTGGGCCTCGAAAAAGGCTTTGAGTTTGTCTTTGTCTCCCGAGCCGACCGTCTGCAAGAATTCAACGAATAGCGCCGGGGTCTTCACGAAGAACACCGGCGCGGAGATCATCACGAGGTCGCTATTGGCGCCGTTGCCGAGATCGAAGCGCACAGCGAGCCCGCGCACATTGTCCTGGGCATTGTCGGGCGCCTGCGGGTTTCCGCCTCCCAAGGAAAACCGGCCGATAATGCCGACGGGCTTGGCGAATTGGGGTGCCTTAGAAAGCGACGAGGCGTCGGGTGAGGGCGTAAAGCGGCCGGTCAAGCAGAATTCCCTTGGCGTGAGCGGCGCGGTCGCCTGGATGCTTGCCGAAGACTCCATTCAGCGCGTCGACCAACTGATCGGGGCGAGGCGGCTCTTGAGCGCGGGTCGCCACGGCGGCGAAGACGACGAGCCCAGCCAACCCTGCCAATGCTCTGATCGCGATGTGTCTGAAAGTCATGGCGTCACACTCCTTGGGTATTCACCCCCCAACCGACTTAGACCCGCTTCGCATCAGGATGGATCTTCCGGGTCTCGTGGGCAACACAGATTGGTGACGCCAAGAGGGCCTTCTAGCTATTTCAAGCCCCTCAGTCAGTCCCTGGCCAATGTCGGTTTATGGCACTTAGCGGACGTGCAAACCGCGCTGATGAATGTCCGCTTTGAAGAGAATAACGGACATGACGCGGACGTGACGCGATGTCTTAATGACCCATAGCGGACATCTCCCTCAAAGCGGTTATCAGCAGAGAAGCGAGCCTGGTCACCGGGCGGGTGTCATGGCTGCGGGTGATCGTGACCCGATGCGCCGTTATCCCGGCTTCGGCCACAGCCGATGCTCCAGATCCGCAGCATTTCTGCCCCACCTTCGAAACGCTCGTAATCCAGAATGCCGTCGCCCACCTGCAAGGGGCTATCCCGCGTTTTGCGTGTTAAAAATGGAGTGGTGACTATGCCAACAGGAGAGCGAGCATGAGCCTCATCGAGACGCGCCATCACCAGATGTTTCCCGTGTTCGATCGAGCGCAGATCGAGACAGCCAAGCGCTTTGCGAGCGGCCCTGCGCGTAATTTCGCCCCTGGCGAAGTCGTTTTCGAGGCGGGCGAGCGCAACGCGCCGGCCTGGCTTGTGCTCAAGGGCTCGATTGAGGTGGTACGTCGTGATGGTCTCAATCGTGAGTCGCCGATCACTAGCCATGGCCCCGGTCAATTCTCGGGCGAGGTAAGCCAGCTCGCCGGGGCCGGGATGCTCGCTTCCGGCCGCGCGGGTCCCCAGGGCTGTACCGCGCTGCCCTTCGATGCCGCCCACGTGCGCGCCCTGATGGTCGGCTCTGCCGATGTTGGCGAGATTCTTATGCGAGCGTTCATCCTTCGTCGCGTCGGACTCATCGAGGAGGGCGGCGTCGGCTCAGTGCTGATTGGCAAGCCGGGCACACCGGAACTCGTCCGGCTTGAAGGCTTTCTCGGTCGCAACGGCTATCCCTACACGGTGCTCGATGCCTCTGATGACGCCGACGGCCGCGCCGTGGTGGAACGTTTCGGCGTACTCCCTGACGAGTTGCCGCTGATGGTTTGTCCGAATGGAACGGTGCTGAAGCGACCCACGGACGCTGAGGCCGGGGTCATTCTCGGCATCACCCCCGAGCTTGATCCAGAGATGGTCTTCGATGTGGCGGTGGTCGGCGCGGGGCCGGCGGGGCTTGCCGCCGCTGTCTATGGAGCGTCCGAGGGCCTTTCGGTCCTCGTGCTCGACCAGCGTGCATTTGGCGGACAGGCGGGCGCTTCGGCGCGGATCGAGAACTATCTCGGCTTTCCGACCGGCATCTCGGGCATGGCACTTGCCGGCCGCGCCTTCAATCAGGCGCTCAAGTTCGGTGCTGAGATCGCGATTCCGCTCGAGGTGGCAAGACTCGACTGCAGGTCTAATGGGCATTCTCGCGCTCCGCTACAATTGGAGCTCACCAATGGCAATGCGGTGCGCGCCAGGACGGTGGTGGTAGCCTCTGGAGCGCGCTACCGCCGCCCCCGGATCTCCAACCTCTCAGTCTTTGAGGGCGCAGGGGTTTCCTATTGGGCTTCACCGGTCGAGGCGAAGCTTTGCGAGGGCGAGGAGGTGGCGCTGGTTGGTGGGGGCAATTCTGCCGGGCAGGCCGTGGTTTTTCTCGCACCGAAGGTCAAGCGTTTGCACCTAGTGGTGCGCGGGGAGGGCTTGGAAGCTTCGATGTCACGCTATCTCATCGATAGGATTGCTGCACTTCCCAATGTCGAACTGCACACCCACACCGAAGTTATCGGGCTGGAGGGCGACGAGGTCAGTGGCCTTACTGGTGCGGTATTCCGCGACCGCAAGACGGGGGCGACACACAGTTGTTCGCTCCGCCACCTCTTCCTGTTCATTGGCGCCGATCCGAACGCCGCTTGGCTCGAGCATTGCGTTGCGGTGGACGACAAAGGCTTTGTGGTGACCGGAGCAGACTTTACTGAGGGCACAAGCGCGTCCCGCCGGGCTGTCCTGCCGCTCGAGACCAGCCAGCCCGGCGTGTTCGCCATCGGCGACGTGCGGGCCGGCTCGACTAAACGCGTCGCGGCGGCCGTTGGAGAGGGCGCCGCCGTCGTGGCGCAGATCCACAGCGTGCTTGCCGCAGAGCCGTAGCGCCGTAGTGGTTCAGATGATGCCTCTTTCGTAAGGGGACAAGACCACCGGGCGACGGTGGCCACACCATTGCTCGCGACCGCTTTAGGTAGACTGGAGAGGGGGATCATGACGATATCGGGTGAGGTAGGTGGCGACGATCCGCTCTATCTCGATGACCTCCAGGTGGGGCAGCGCTTCACCAGCAAAACACACGTCGTGGACGCCGCACAGATCAAGGCGTTTGCACGCCAGTTCGATCCTCAGCCCTTTCACCTCGACGATGACGCTGCCGAGGACAGCCTGTTCTCCGGCTTGGTGGCGAGCGGGTGGCACACCGCCGCGATCACCATGCGCCTGTTGGTCGAGGGGGGATTACCGTTAGCCGGCGGCGTTGTAGGGGCCGGAGGCGAGCTCTCCTGGCCAAGGCCCACCCGTCCCGGCGACGTCCTGCAGGTCGAAAGCGAGGTCCTGGAAATTATGCTGTCCTTTCCGAAAATCATATCCGGACATATTGGTGATGCAATCCAGCCAGGATTGGAATGGCGACAATGGCGCCAGATCGTTGGACTGCTCGATGTGAGGGCGCGTCTTTCTGTAATGCCAAGTGCGTGAGCGCTTTATTGTAATACGCCGCATGAGCGGAAAGAGTTCGCCGGAGGTGCGTCTCGCTGAAGATCACTACTTGATCCAGACACTCGCGGCGCAATGCACCGATCAGACGTTCAGCACAGCCATTCTGCCACGGCGACCCAGGAGTGATCGGTCGATCGCGGATACCCATCGCGCTGACCCGAGACGTGAAGACATGTCCGTAGGCATAGTCGTTGTCGCGCACCAGGTAGGCTGGCGCCGAGGTCCAGGGAAACGCCTCGGTGATCTGCCGAGCCAGCCACTCGGCTGTCGGATGCCGCGTCACCTGGAACCACAGCAGCTGTCGCCGGCCACGACCCAGAACCAAGAATGCAAACAAGAGATCAAAGGTCAGCGTCGGCACAACGCACATATCGATGGCGGCAATCGCCTCAGCGTGATTTTGCAGAAAAGTCTTCCAGGTTTGCGACGGCGGCTTCGAAGGTCGCGCCATATATTTCGAGACCGTCGACTGGGCCACCTCAAAGCCAAGCATCAGAAGCTCGCCATGGATCCGGGATGCGCCCCACAGTGGGTTTTCCCTGCTCATCCGCCGGATAAGGTCACGCAGGCCGCGATCAATTTTCGGCCGCCCTGCCCTGTTTCGAGATTTCCAACGCCAAAAGATTTTGAAACCGGCGCGATGCCAACGCAGGACGGTCTCCGGCTGAACCACCTGCACAGCATCAAGAAGGCTCGGCCAAAGCTGCGTCATCCATATGAGCAGCGCGCGATCACTGCCACGCAGTCGAAGACGAGGTGGTGCCTGCCGCATAGCGATGGTTAGCTGATGACGGAGAAACAAATTCTCAGCCTCGAGCCGGCACCGCGACTTGAACAGGTCGGCGACGAACATTCCGAGCGCGTGCAGGATCGCAAACATCGCTCTCAATGATGCGATGATTCTGCCTTACGGTGCGAATCTAGGCCGGATGGAATTTTCGGAAACGACAGGTTCACGATCTCGCGATTTTCGTCATGCGAAGCAACTAGTTGCTGCCTTCTGGGGTTGGGTGAACAGGTCCACTTTCTAGAAGGAGACATTTTATGCGTACGAAACTTCTTGCAGCGACTGCCCTTGCGGGCAGCCTCGGTCATATGGGGATCCGCGCAGGCCACGCCCGCGCCGTTACTACACGCCCCTGGTAATGGAACTGTGACGCTTGTAGGCCACGAAGGCGGGGGGGGCGGTGATGGCGGAGGTGGAGGCGGCCGCGGTGGTGGCGGCGGCGGACCCGGCGGCGGCGCAATGATCCATGGTGGTGGTGGAGGCCATCCCGGCGCGATGGCGCGCGGTGACTTTGGTGGTCATGGGAGAATGAGTGGCCGTGACTATGCTGGCCCCAGAACAGGAGGACCGCGGTTCGCAGAGGGCCGCGATCGTGGTCATTTCGACCAGGGTGATCGTGGTCGAATTCGTAGAGCGTCACGACCGCGGCGACAGGTTCGAGCACCGCCGCTTCGCGGAACGCGGCCACGACTTCGACCGCTTCAATAATCGTCACCGCGTATTTAGGAACGGTGTCTGGGTCTGGGTGTATGGCCCCGATTACTATGCCTACGGGAACGACTGCTGGTGGCTTCGCCAGCAAGCCTACGCAACCGGCAGCCCCTATTGGTGGTCGCGCTATAACTACTGCGTTGGGTATTACTAAGCACACGGCAGCTCAAAAGGCCCCGCTTTGCGCGGGGCTTTTTTTGCATCGTGGTAGGTGACGCCAACAAGCAATCGCTCGCCTATGTCTATTCGCGAGAGAATCCTTCCGACGCGCACATGGCGCGCGTTGAGTTGAAAGCCAGTTGGCGGCTTTTCCCTGTGCCACGGCTACCATCCTCGGCGCATCCGTCCTCGATCGGGTAACATCGCGTAAGCAGGAAGGCGAGAATGCGAAACAATAGGACGGATGGACGAGGCATCCTCACGCGGCGCGAGGCCTTAACCGCTGCGGCGGCGATCGGCGGGGGTCTCGCCTTGGGCAGAAACGGAAGCGCCGGTGCAAAAGAGCAAGCAGCGCAGCCGGGCGCGAAGGTGTGCCTTCTAACGCCGGAAGCCGTTCAGGGGCCGTTCTATTTCGACCCGAAGCTCGTGCGCGCCGAAATCACCGAAGGAAGGCGGGGCGCGCCGCTTGCGCTCACGCTCCAAGTAGTAGAGGCGAAGGATTGCGCGCCTCTCGAAGGCGCCGGCGTCGAGGTCTGGCATGCCGATGCTCTTGGGGCCTATTCCGGCTATGCACGCCAGGAAACCGGCTCGACCGAGGGCGAAACGTTCTTGCGCGGGACGCAATTCACCAGCCCGGGCGGAGAGGTGCGCTTCGCCACGATCTATCCCGGCTGGTATCCGGGCCGCACGCCGCATATCCACTTCAAGGTGTTCGTCGACGAGCGGAACCTCATCACCGGCCAGCTCTATTTTCCGGAGCCTGTCACCGAGCAGGTCTACGCGATGACCTCGCCCTATCGCGAGCGGAAAGCAGAGCGCGACACCTCCAATGCCACCGACTTTATCTTCCGCGAGCAGGGCGGCGCCGACACGCTCGTGACCCTCAAGCGGGAAGGCGGCTCCTATCTCGCGAGTCTCGTCATCGGCATTGACCGCGCAGGCCACCCTAAGCGTGTCTAGCGACGCTGTCTCAGGTTGGCCCCGCCCTAGGCGGAACTCGATGACTAGTTCGGCTTCTAGTCGAAGAGGGACCAAAAGCGACGCCGTCACGAGGCAGGCGTTTTTACCCTTCTCAAGCATCCGTCTTGCGCGCTCCGGGTCTGCACCCTTAGGAAGCGTGAGACGCGACCTAAGAACAATCTCCGTGAAGCGGGTAGCCCCGTCCTTGCGGTCCACTGTTCCGCGGCCCGACAGATGAAGCGACAGGAAGTTGAATTTGGAAGCCTCTGCGACCGCCCGAAACGTGAACATAAAGCAGGTTTCCACGGCTGCAAGCAGGAGGTTCTCGGGACTCCATGCATCGCCTGGGCCGTCAAAATCCTTTGGCGGCGCCGAGTGTAATGGGGGCACTCCGGCCGTTAAGAGCGTCGCGTAACCACTCGGACCACCGGAAAGTGCGACTTCGTACATATGTGGCAATGGCTTCATTTTGTGTCCATGGTCTTAATGGCTGAGTGCCACGGCAATCGTTTGCCGTGCTGACCGTCACGTCCAGAGAAGACTGTGCTCCAATCCGCCACGTCCGGCGTCTAAGCTTCCGACTGGCCCCCGATAGAGCGCCCGAAGGAGAAAAGCCATGCTCAAGACATCACTTATGGCGGCTTTTATGGTCGTCTTAGCTATCGGTCCTGCCTATGCCACGCAGGATCTCTGCAATGATACTCATATGAAACAGATGGATGACATGATCGCCAAGATGACCGACGCCGCCAAAATGAAGGAGGCGACGACGGCTCTCGACATGTCCAAGGCCGCGATGAAGAAAGGTGACACGGCGGAGTGCATGAAGCACATGAACGAGGCCCATAAAGCCATGGGCATGTGACTTGTCGCTCGGCTGCTGGATCAGCCCGTACTTCGGCTTCCTAACGTCCGCTTATGGCACTTTTCGGACATCCCACCTGCACCGACGAATGTCCGCTATCGGGGGTAAAGCGGACATGACGCGAACGTGCCGTTATGTCGGCTAATGACCCAAAGCAGACATTGAGAGACTGTCAGAGGCACGCTGTGGCGGGTAATCAGGACGGCAAGGTTGGGGCCTTGGCGCCGGCCGCATTCTCCTGGATGTGATGACCGACGTGGCCAGCATCTTCAATGTCTCGAAAGATTGGGAATAGTCAGATGGCAGACATAGCGAAGGATAGTTTCGGCTTCCCATCGAATCAACTCCAGACCCTATTGGCGCGTTGGCCTTAGACGATGGCCTAGCCGTAAGACCGCCGAAGGATAGTATCCCGGCCAACTCTCGCCCTGCGCGATTTTAGGCCACTGTGGCCAATGCGCACTACTCAGCAAGCCTGATTTCGTGGGAAATTCATCCCGGCTGCGTCTTACGCCGGTGCGTCGCACATTAGGGTAAGCAAGACATGCCAACAAATGCATCCATGCAATCCGCTCGCGACCCTTCCAGCAAATCTGGGACCTCGACAATTGGCCATGAATTGACGATCACAGGCAATGTGACATCGACGGGCGAGCTCAATCTCGAGGGCCATGTTCAAGGCGATGTCCATTGCGTCTCGCTGGTGCTTGGGGAGAACTCGCAACTCGAGGGTGGCGTGATCGCCGAGGACGTCATAATCCGCGGCCGGCTCATTGGCTCGGTGCGAGCGCTACGCGTGACACTCCAATCCAATAGCCATGTCGAAGGTGACCTCGTCCATCAGAGCCTCGCCATCGAGCAGGGTGCTTATTTCGAAGGCAAGTCGCGTCACTCCGATGATCCGCTGTCACCCAGCCTTGAGGAAACAGGTGCACCTAAGCCGCATTTGGTGGCCGAACGCGCCGAACAGCAAAGGGACAAGCCGGCGACAGGCTTCGTCCGATCATTCCCCGAGTCGCGTAGTGCATAGGTCCAGGAGGGAACCATGTTTGCGTCGAGGCACCGAGGAACGGTTATCGCTAAAGGACTGAAGATTGTGGGGAGCGTCACTGCCGAGGGCCTGGTCGAGGTCAACGGTCAGATTGACGGCGAGCTGCACTGCACTTCACTCATTATCTCCCGCGGGGCTCATGTGTCCGGAACGATTGCAGCTGAACGCGTGGTTGTCGACGGGAAGGTGGAGGGTCCGATTCAAGGCGGAGAGGTTATTTTGAAGTCGCAGGCGCATGTCGTCGGCGATATTCACCACCAATCTCTTGCCATTGAGAGCGGCGCCTACTTTGAGGGGTGCTCGATGCAAAATCGAGCAGCAAATGGGCGCGAGCCCGACCGAGTGGGTCGGAAGACGATCCGTGAAATTGCGCACAAAGACCGTGAGGTCGTCCCTGCGGCTAGATGAGTCGGTCCGGTATTGGCTCGCTTAGCGAGTTCAAAAGCTCAGAAGCCGAACGCGGGTTGACATCGGGGGGCGCCGCCCTTCCTGCCAAGAGCTGGTCCTTGCATTGGTGGCTGGGCCGGAGCAGCCCGATCAGCCACCATCGACGACTTCCTCTCGCAGTCACACGGCAGATCGGTATCAGAACCGTACGGTATCGGTTAGCGTAGAATGAAAGTGGCTACCAAAGATTTCTACGACGTCGAAGAGTGACGGGAAGCAGAAGGAGGATGCCATGGGAATGATGATCGTCCGCCATAAGGTGAGGGACTACGGCCAGTGGCGTCCCATCTTCGATGGCAATGTCGAAATGCAGAGGGCGGCGGGCCTTATCAATCCACGAGTTTACCTGTGTGTACCGAGAACTTCATCCGCATTGATTAGCTGAAGGAATCACCTAACGTCAGTGCACAATGTTTGCACTGCTCTGCTTCGTCCTGGCCGTCTTGGCCTCGCCATTCAAGTCGAAGAGCCGGCTTGAAGCAGAGAACGCGGCACTCCGACAGCAGTTGATCGTTTTGCGGCGTAAGGTGCAGGGCCGGGTTCGGCTCACGAACAACGATCGCTGGTTCTTTATCCAGCTGTATTGCTGGTTTCCGTCGATTCTGGAGGTCCTCACGATCATCCGTCCCGAGACGCTCGTGCGGTGGCATCGAGCGGGCTTTCGCTACTACTGGCGTTGGAAGTCGCGCTCACTGGGAGGGCGGCCGCAGATCGAGACGGACCTCCGCGCGTTGATCCGGCGGATGAGCGTCGAGAACCAGCTTTGGGGAGCGCCGCGCATCCACGGCGAACTGCTCAAGCTCGGGTTTGAGGTCGCGCAGTCGAGCGTCGCCAAGTACATGGTCAAGCGACGCGGGCCGCCAAGCCAGGGATGGCGCACCTTTCTGCGTAACCACGCGCCGGACATTGCCGCCATGGACTTGTTCATTGCCCCGACCATTGGCTTTGACCTGCTCTATGCCTTCGTCATCGTTCGGCTAGACCGCCGAGACCTCGTCTGGATCAACGTCACAACAAACCCGACGGCAGAATGGATTGCGCGTCAAATAACGGCGGCATTTCCTTGGGACGATGCCCCACAATACATCATTCGCGATCGGGATCGGATCTACGGCACCATCGTCACACGCCGATTGCGCGCCATGGGCATCCGGGACAAGCCTACTGCACCAGCCTCGCCTTGGCAGAATGGCTTTGCCGAACGGCTGATCGGATCCATCCGGCGCGAGTGTGTGGACCATTTCGTCGTGTTGGGCGAGGCGCATCTGCGGCGAATCCTGCGAGCCTATGCTCGCTATTACAACGACATCAGAACGCACCGGTCATTGGATAAAGATGCGCCGGTCTCTCGCCCAGTTCAGCGGACCGGAATCATTGGTTCACACGCGATCCTTGGCGGACTTCACCATCACTACGTCCGGGTGTAGATTTTCGGTACACACAAGCTTGCCTTCGAGTTGTTCCCGCTTGCCATTGATAGCAGTTAAGTCGTCGTCCGTGAGTTTGCCCCACTTGGTTTTGACGTTGCCCTTGATCTGCTTCCAGTTTCCCTCAACGCGGTCCCAGTTCATGGCGACCTCCATCACAGGTAGTATATCCGCCAGATAGGCACGCTGACTACAAGAGAACATGACCCACTACGCATCGGCAGCCTACTCAGCCTAGCCGGGCGTCGCCAACAATGTCGGCTATTGGCAATAAGCGGAAATCAGAAGCTTCAGCTTAGTACGTCCGCTAAGCGGCACGAAACGGACCTCACGGGTCGTCAGCGCGCCTATAAAAGCGGATTGACTCTGGCAGGTACTTGGAAATTTCGCGCGAAAGAGGACGAACTTTTCTATTAACCGCCATCACTCCGATACGTGAGGAGCCATGACAAAGCAAGCTGACATATGGGAGGCGGTCGAGAGGGTGGGCGTTTGTATGATGACCACTCTATTATTGGAGGGCCTGCGGGCACGACCGCTTGAAGCGTTGGCTGACAGAGACGAAAGTGTAATTTGGTTTCTTAAGCTGGGGCGGCGACCTACAAAGGCGAGGCGAGTCGATGAGTGATGTCGAAAACGAAATGACGAGCTTCAACGCAAATTAACGACAAAGACCCGCGAGATCGAGGCGTTAGCCAATGACACCCGTTGAGGCATTCCATTATGAAGCAGCCTTGGAAAGTATGGATTTGAAATTATCCTTTCCAGATTGGTTGAAAAAAATGGTCACAGTCAGAGAGAATGCAATTCTTCAGCTTGATACTGATTCCGGCTTAGTGCGGGTAAAACCAGGGCAGTGGGTTGTTAAAGATAGCAGTGGCAATCTGGAGGCCGAGTTCATCAACGCCGACGTGCGCAAGGAGGATGACGTCCGCGCTCTAGTCGACAAGACCGTCGCACAATTTGGCCGTCTCGATGTCGCGGTGAACAATGCTGGCACCGAAGGCCAGGTTGGCCCGATCACGGACCAGACCGCGGAAAGCTATGCCGCGACGTTCGACACGAATGTTCTCGGCGTGATCCTGAGCATGAAGCACGAAGTGCGCGTCATGCAAGGACAGGGCAGCGGTAGCATTGTCAACATCTCCTCGACCTACGGGCACGAGGGTGCGGCGGGGGCCTCCGTCTATGTCGGTAGCAAGCACGCCGTCGAAGGCATCACCAAGTCGGTGGCGCTCGAGACCGTCAAGTCGGGAATCCGTGTGAACAGCGTGGCGCCTGGTCCTATAGACACCGGCATGTTGACCCGCTTTACGCGGTTTGTCGAATGTCCCGGTGAACGCGGTTCTTTGCAATGAGGAATCGTGTACTCAGTTGGCGCATCTTGCATTGGCGAAGGTTCTTCTCAGAAAATCGTGGGATATGCAGTCGGCAGCCGGGATGGCTCGCGCACTCGGTCGGAACGTAGACGACGCCCTCCGCGGCAAGCCCGTTGGCGTCGCCCTTGTTGAAAGCGGATTGGTCGAAAGTAATGAACTTCCCCGTCGGGCTTGGCGTGGGGTCGGCGAGGGGAGGACCATAGATCCATTCGAGGATCGCTTTAGCCTGGTTGTAGTCGCAGGCGCTGACATAAGGTTCCTTGGAGAGGCCGCAAGCAGTGCCGTCCGTCTCGGTCAGAAAGGCGTGGCCGCCCTCCTTCTCAACTAGGGTGACGCTCGCCTCCGGCACGCCCGCTGCCACATAGAAGCGCTTGGCCAACTCCACCACAGCGCGGAGCACGGTCTGATCCTCGTTGCCCGAGAAAAGATAGACCTTGTCGTCGGCAAGGCCGGATAGCGGGTCGATCTTGCCGTCGTCGGCGAGCTCCTTGGCGCGCTTGGCGAGCTTGTCTGCATCCGGCGCGCCCCAGGAGTCCTTCATGCAGGCGTTAGCCGCCTGCGCGGCGTTCTGCCACATGACCACGGGCCAGTAGGGGAAGAGACGGCTCGAACTCGGTCTCGGCACAGGCGGAGGGGCCGCCAGCTACAATGCCGGCCCCGACAATGTCCTTGGAGTGGGCGACCTCGATCTGTCCGGCCATATAGGCCCCGGAGGAGAGGCCGGAGACTGACGTGGCGGAGAGCGTGACACCAAGCGGTGGCAGCTCTTCCGCCGCGGTTGCCACCCCGAGAGCAGCAGCAAGGATGCCAAAGCCGACAAACAAAGCGAGAGGGACTCGCATGCCCTTGAGACTCCGCATCGATCCGCCTCGCTTTAAAACCGCGAACTCGTTCATCGCACACCCCTTTGTGTACGAGTTTGTCCGGCGAAGGAGAGCACTGCACTGCAACTCGGACTGCCACCCATATTGGGTAAGGTGCCATACCGCCAACTTCGTGCTTTTGTTGTAGTCGATACCGCCCCAAATCGCGACGCCGGTAAGTTGATCTAACAAAGGCACTTTAAAGCCACATGAAACGAAAAAGCCCTTTTATCCATGCGACTCTGGCCCTGACCACGTGCCTGAGCCTTGGTAAAATTCCTGCCTCATGGAGTACGACTCTCGGATGTGCCGCCGCCCCCACATCGTCTCTTGTCGTCAACGTGAAAGACAAAGGAGCGCGCGGCAACGCCCAAACAGACGATACTGCAGCGATTCAGGCTGCCATTGATCAGGCTGCAGGAAATAGAGGCACGGTCCTCGTTCCCGCTGGCACGTACATGGTCAGCGCTGTCGGCGAAAATCGCCTGACTCTCAGAAGCAACATGATGCTCAGATTGTCGGAACACGCCGTGCTTAGAGCGATACCCAACAGCTCTAACAAATACGCGGTTCTCGATATTTCAGGTGCCTCTAATGTGACGGTGGTTGGAGGAACGCTCGAAGGGGAGCGCACAGAGCACATGGGAAAGACAGGGGAATGGGGAATGGGGATCCGCATCGATAACCGTTCCGAGCACATCACTATCAGTGGAGTGGTTGTGAAAGAAATGTGGGGTGACGGATTTTATGTTGAGGGTGCCAATGATGTGACCTTTTGCTCCGTGACTGCCGACAACAATCGGCGGCAGGGACTATCAATCATCGAAACCAATGGTCTGATTGTGAAGAAGTCAATCTTCAAAAATACCCACGGCACTCGTCCCAGTGCCGGTATCGACATTGAGCCCGACACGGACGAGCAACATGTAACAAACGTTCGGATCCAAGACTCGCAATTCCTAGATAACGCGGGACCAGGAATTGCGATTGTTGCAAAGAAAGCCCTCGTTTCGGAGATCGAGATTACGCGAAATATGTTCAGCGGCAATCATTACCCCCTCCTCATCAGGGGTGCCTGTGGTCGCCAGAATGCCACATACGAGACGGAGCCATCCGGCGGCGCGTATGCCTACGCAGATCCCACAGAACTTGTGATCACCAAGAATGACTGTCAGCGATCTCGCCCAAAAGCACTGCGCAAGAAGCGCTAAGGCTCAATGAGCGTAGCATTTGGCGACGATGCCAGCCTCACAGAGGCCGAGCGACATGTCCGCTTTGGGTCAAAAGCCGACGCGGCGACCCGTGTCGAAGTGGTCCGCTTTGCCGGTGTAAGCAGAAATCAACTCGTGAGCAGGGTTTGCAAACCAACCAGGCGTGGTAATAGCCGAGAGCATCCCGTCCCGCCTCTGTGGTTTCCTCGTTGATCCAGACTCGCGGGAAGATGCGTCTTGCAGCCTCGATCGCATCGCCGCAGCACCGGGGTCTTGGTTCTTGACTGAATCGCGTAGTCTGTTTCGCATCACGCTCCCGCGCCATTCTTCCCCTCAACGCCCAAAAGGTCCACCGCATAAGGCCGACGAGGCGTCGACCCTGGAGCCAACACCCATGCTTTGGATTTTTGGATTCGATCAGTCGCTTGGCAGATTGGGCGAGTGTCGGTGGCCTTTTTCCTCGGCCGTTTCAATGACTCCGCAGGAACGAACTCCGTCACGAGACGTTAAGCCCGATAGGTGGATAGGCACCCCATCCCCCCATCCCCGCGGTCTATCCAGCGCAAGACCAGAAGTCCCGGTGTTCTCCCCGAGCGCCGGGGCTTCTTCTTTGGTGGCGTCGGCTTCGGCTGCCACCGTTTTGTCTCAAGTGTGGCAAAAGTCATAGCGAGAGGGACGTGACAACACTAGTCTCGTAACCGGCTCGAGCCGGAAGTCTTCTCCTTTAGCCAGAAGTCTTCTCCCTTCCGGTAGAGCCCTGGTGTCTTATCGGCATCAGGGCTTTACTCTTGGGAGGCGTCAGCTTCGGTCTGCGCCCTTTTGCCTGTTCGGTGATAAGCTCCACACCTGCGGTCAAACCAGCCAAGGAGTAAAAGCCATGTTCAAGACATCAATCGTTACCGGAGTTCTAGCCGTCATGGCCTTCAGCCCCGCCTATGCCCAGGACCTCTGCAACGATGCCCATATGAAACAGATGGATGCCATGATCGCCAAAATGACCGACGCCACCAAGAAGACAGAGGCGACAGCGGCTCTCGATATGTCGAAGGCTGCGATGAAGAAGGGCGATGCAGCAGAGTGCATGAAGCACATGCAAGAAGCCCACAAGGCAATGGGCCTGTGAGAGGAGGTCGTAGCAGGCGTCGGCTTCGGCCGGCGCTCCCTCCTCAACCTCACCCCTCGTTGAAATCGAAGCGGTCGCCGCTGGGCTTGTTAACGGTGTGTGATTTGTGGTTTACGGTCATCGCGTGAAGCCTCCAAACAGGTTTCTCGCCGAGTTGCGTTCTTATCCTGAGCGACCGGGACCGGAGCAAGGTCGGCAGTCAAAGCATAAAGCGCCACGGCTAGCAAAGCGGCCGCCGATGCGGATCTAGTTAGCACGATTGTTCTTGCTCTCCTCGAGCAGCAACGTTTGGATGTCGCCCATGAGGACATCTGGATCGAGAAAAGCCGACGTATAGATTTCTCGAACCCAGCCCTCGCGATCAACCAAAAACACTTTCAGAAGGTGGTCGATGACGACTCGCTTCTCGCCGAGCGCGTCAGTTTCAGCAGATATTTCTTGCCCGAAACTCTGCAGAGTCGACTTCAGAAAGACATCGGACCAGGACGTGATGAAATGCCATGGCACGATTTCCGCATCCGACTTGTACCGATTGGCGAAAAGTTGCAGCGTTTCCGGCGTGTCATGCACCGGATCGAAGCTGTAGAACACCAGTCTGACCTGGCCGTGCAGTGCAGGATCAGCCTTGATCTTCTCGCGTACCGTCTCGAAAGCACCTGTGTGTACCGAAAACCTAAACGCGGACGTAGTGGTGATGAAGTCCGCCAAGGATCGCGTGTGAACTAATGATTCCGGTCCGCTGAACGGGGCGAGAGACCGGCGCATCTTTATCCAGTGACCGGTGCGTTCTGATGTCGTTGTAATAGCGAGCATAGGCTCGCAGCGACGCGGCGCAGATGAGCCTCGCCAAGGACGACGAGATGGTCGACACACTCGCGCCGGATCGAGCCGATCAGCCGTTCAGCAAAGCCATTCTGCCAAGGCGAGGCTGGTGCAGTAGGCCTGTCCCGGATGCCCATGGCGCGCAATCGACTTGTGACGATGGTGCCGCCGAGCAAGGCTTCCAGCCGTCGGCTGGCTTCCTACGGGTTGGCCCTACATCGGTCGCCGATCTCTATCGAGCCAAGTTTCGATCTCCTCAAGCTTGCCAAATGGGTGAAGCTTGCCATCCTCCCAACGCATAATCCAAGTCACCCACCTTCGCCATCGGCCGCGCCGCTCGCGAACCGTGAAAACCCCCTCAGTCAATTCGTGAACCGTATAGCCCTGCGCGGCCGCCTTGCGCGATACCCTCGCTAGGGTCGGATCGTGTGGCATCCGCGCGCGCCCTTCCTAAGCTAGACGATCCAACCCCAACACATTCTCACAGCGTCAATTTAACACGGGGCAAACCGGGAATTAGCGGATTTTGTTGGGGAGTGACTTGAAATCGCAAGGCTTCTTTTGCGTACTGAAATTGAGGTGCGAAATAAGGCTGCCGAAAATGTCGAAATAGCTTGGGGCTTGACGTGCTAGTTGATGAGACGGCGCCCCCCGGCGCCAACACTCAGCCCCGCTCTCGCCGGGGCTTTCTTTTTCATCATTCTTAAAATTTCTCAACCCGTCGAGGGGCCAGAAGGTTTCGCTGTTCCTGATTTAGAAATTGCCGGCCCTCGTTCCTTATTCGCTTTTTCCTCAGTGGCTTGGCACCTGCGACGCCTTCCTTTTTTTCGCTGTTAAACGGCCATGACTTGATGAGTGTGGGGTCGTTCGCGCCCACGTCGCTATAGAAGATTGAGATAACAACCAACCTCTTCGGCCAGCCGCAAGGCTTGTTCAACTGCCTTATCGTTCTCCTGGTTCTTGTCGAGTTATTCGAACCTCGGCTTACAGAGACCCCTTGTAAGACATTCCACTGGACTTGTCCGCCAAAGGAAGCAGTGGTGGTGGAGACGGACGAGAAAAACTGACCTTCGTTCCGAGCACATACAACGCCCGGTTTCATTCCGGGCTTGTGGTGGTGCAAGCGCCCGATTGTGGCGCTCGGATTGGGAGGTCAATTGATGGATACCCTGAACAACCCGTCCAACGCATATCTCAGCGGCCCATCCAGCGAGGGCCAGAAGAGAACATCCCCTGCCCCACCAGAACCGTCAGTCCCAGATAGGGCCGGCCTTGATGAACTACGCTGCGAATGGCGTCGGCTTTATTGCAGTGAGCCGCCAAAGATTAGTCGCGACCTGCTGATCCGGGGGATTGGCTACCGTCTCCAGGAGATCCAACAAGGTGGTCTCGGCAAGACGACCCGTCGCAAGCTGAAGACGCTGGCGAAGATGTTCCGGGCCACGGGGCAGGTAGCCCCCGATCCGGGTCTCAGCCTTAAGCCCGGCGCTCGGCTGGTGCGCGAATGGCATGGCCGCACTCACACGGTCACCGTGACGGAAGAGGGATTCGAATACGGCGGCCTGACCTATCCGTCACTCACGAAGGTCGCCAAAAAGATCACCGGCGTGCATTGGTCCGGCCCTCGCTTCTTTGGGCTGAAACGGTCCGACACAATCTCCTCGAGAGATCGTGACGACAATGGCTGATCTAAAAGAGGGGCGGAGATCGTCTGCCAGAAAAATGCGATGCGCGATCTACACGCGTAAATCGTCCGAGGAAGGCCTGGAGCAGGCATTTAACTCCCTTGACGCTCAGCGCGAAGCTTGCGCCGCCTTCATCCTCTCCCAGAAGCACGAGGGCTGGAATGCGTCGTCAACACGGTATGACGACGGCGGCTTTTCCGGAGGGACGATGGACCGCCCTGCCCTTAAGCGGCTCCTCGATGACATTGCCGCCGGCAAAGTCGATGTCGTAGTGGTCTACAAAATCGATCGGCTGACTCGCTCACTGTTCGATTTCGCCAAGATCGTGGAGGCCTTCGATGCCAAGGGCGTCTCCTTCGTCTCGATAACCCAGCAGTTCAATACCACTACATCAATGGGGCGGCTCACCCTGAACGTGCTGCTCTCCTTTGCCCAGTTCGAGCGGGAAGTCACCAGCGAACGCATCCGCGACAAGATCGCCGCTTCCAAAAAGAAAGGCATGTGGATGGGCGGCCTACCGCCGCTTGGCTACGACGTGCAGAACCGGAAGTTGATCGTCAATGAGCAGGAGGCCCTCGCCGTCCGCCATATCTTTCGCCGCTATGTTCAGCTTCGATCGGTGCGTGCTCTACGGGCGGAGCTCGATGACGAGGGAATCAGGAGCAAGCAGCGAGTCTATGCCGATGGCACCGAGGTTGGCGGTCAGAGGTTCTCCCGCGGTGCCCTCTATCTGATGCTTCAGAACCGCATCTATCGCGGCGAGATCACGCACAAGGATAATGCCTATCCCGGAGAGCATCAGCCGATCGTCGACAATACCCTGTGGGAGGAGGTCCAAGCTGTGCTCAGCGAGAACCGAATCGATCGGGCAACGGGATCGGATGCAAAGCATCCCAGCCTGCTCGCCGGCTTGGCTTTTGACGAGAACGGCGAGCGACTGACGCCGAGCCATGCGGTCAAGAAGGGAACACGCTATCGATACTATGTCTCGACGACTCTCATTACCGGAGCGGTCAAAGGCGGATCGAATGGGCGGCGTATACCCGCCGCCAACCTCGAGAACCTGGTGATCACCAAGCTTCGAAGCTTTCTCGCCGATCGTGGGGCACTGCTCAATGCGATCGAGACTCGATGCCCCGACGCTGTCGAGCAGACTCGGCTGATCAGGCGCGCCCTCCGGATTGCAGAAGACCTGGCAGAGGTCGCGCCGGACCAGATTCGAGCGGTTCTGATGGCACTCGTCATCCGAGTCGATGTCAGACCTAACTGCATCGAGATCAGGATCCGTCGAGGATGCTTGGCCGAGCTGCTTGCCGCCCAATCGATCGATCTCATCGTGCAAGCCAAGCGCGAAAACCAGTCAGACGACGCTCTGACGCTGATAGTGACGGCGCGACTACAGCGTGTCGGCCGCGAAATGAGAATGCTTGTCGAGAGCACTGAGGATCAGACAGCAGCCGATCCCGGCCTACTAAGGATTATTGCTCGGGCTCACGACATGCAGGCACATCTGATACAGAACACTGATCTGACCCTGCATGCTATTGCCAGCCAGGAGCACGTTACCGCGGGCTACGTGTCCCGACTTCTGCGTCTTCCCTCGCTGGCGCCCGATATCATCACCGCGATCATCAATGGCAAGAATCCGCCTCAACTCACGGCCAAGAAGCTGATGCGACTGGCACTCCAAATACCGGTCGACTGGACCGAACAGCGAAAGCTGCTTGGCTTTCAATAGACACAAGTGGACGGTTCGGTCGCTCCTCTGTCGCCCTCTCGCACGGGAATTCCTGAGCTGCGCGCTTCTCCCTAGCGGCCCCGCCACATTTAAAGTTGACCCCTAAATGCCCCCCGGGAGACTTTCTCGTCATCGCGCCCCCGGATTCGACGGAGAATCGTCTCCGCCATCCAGGACCAAATCCAACAGGCCGAAAGTAGCCCGGATTTCGGGGAGGAATTCGATCTGACAAAAATGACAAGCAATTCTGCTATATCAATGAGTTAACCGTGGCTGTGGAGGCAGTCATCAGCGAACGCGTCTCAGCGGGAATTTTCCCTGTTAAGCGGGAAAATACAGGGAAATTTCGCAGATCTAGCCGCGAAGGCGGGAAGACGGCTCGGTTTTCCGACTATAAATCATCTGGTTACGCCAAAATTCCCTACGCAGCTAAACAGGGAATTTTCTGGAGCTAACAGGGAATGTTTCCCGCATAGCAGGGAAAGTCGCGTGGCTAAATCTCCAGTGGATGGAATTTTCGGAAAGGACAGGGCGTGCGCCTGCCTTCAAAGGAGCACGATTGCCGGTCTGATAGCGTGCGTGAGTAGGTCCAAAGGAGGGTTTTTGCATGAAGAATTATCGGGCAGTGCTGCTTATTGCCTTTGCATTGATTGTTGGCACGGTCTGCGTAGCGCAGGCACGGCATAGTGACGCGCGGCATTGTGCGGACGATTATCGCCGGTTTTGTGGCCAGTGGGGTCTCGAAACCCGGGGCCTGGAAAACTGTATGCGCCGGCATGGCGACAGGCTAACCAACGCATGTATCGCGGCGTTGGTCCGAACGGGCCAAGTCACCCAAGCCGAGGTGGATCGTAGGAGAGCTGCACTCGGCCGCTAAGGTGCGCCGAGCACCATCATAGAAAAGGGCCGGCGCGAGGCCGGCCCCTGCATCTCTGGCGTCAACGACGTCGGCGCCTCCGCGCTTCAGCCACTTCGGAATTGCCATGTCCGCTATTGGCACATAGCGGACGTGCCACTCGCGCCGACGAATGTCTGCTTTGGGGGGAAGAACGGACATGACGCGGGCGTGGCATCATTTCCGCTTATGACCCAAAGCGGACATTTTGCCTGGGTAAGGTCGTTAAAGCAGTGCCTTCAGGCGAAGGCGCTTCGGCAAGCCCGCCTTCAAAAAAGCACTATTGCCTGTCTGATGGCCTCATAGGTCAAAAGGGAGGGCTCCGTTGATGAAGGACTGCCGCGCAGTATTGCTCATTGCCTTTGCCGCAATTGTTGGCACGGTCTGCGTAGCGCAGGCCAAACAGAGTGACGCGCGCCATTGTGCAGACGATTATCGTCGGTTCTGCCACCAGTGGGGACTTGAAACAAAGGGCCTGGAAAACTGTATGCGCCGGCATGGCGACAAGCTGACCAATTCATGCATCGCGGCGTTGGTGCGAACGGGCCAAGTCACCCAAGCCGAAGTGGATCGTAGGAGAGCGGCACTCGGTCGCTAAAGTACGCCGAGCACCGTCCTCAAAGGGCCGACACGAGGCCGGCCCCTGCATCTCCGGCACCATACCCTGGCCGCCTAGTTAGAGTGACATGACCAACGTTCCTTCATCGCGGTCTGCGCGTGCCCCCCTACTTGTTGACCTCGCTTTGCAAGGCGGCGGTTCGCACGGAGCCTTCACTTGGGGCGTGCTAGATCGCTTGCTACAGGAACCGTGGCTTCGAATTGAAGGCATCTCAGGTACCTCTGCGGGCGCCATGAACGCCGCGGTTCTTGCCGATGGCTACGCAGAAGGCGGAGCAGACGGTGCTAGAACGCGCCTTGAGCTCTTTTGGAAGAAGGTCTCAGACGGCGCTCGGTTCAGCCCCTTTCGACGCAGCCCGCTCGACATTCTTCTCGGCCGTTGGACTCTCGACACGTCACCGGTGTTCATCGCCTTCGACCTACTGGCACGCATATTCTCGCCCTACGATCTCAATCCGCGTGGGGTCAACCCTTTGACCACGATCTTGGCAGAGTGCATCGATTTCAAGCGCTTAGCGCAAGCCCCCATAAAGTTGTTCGTGACCGCCACCAACGTACACACCGGCCGCGGACGCGTGTTTCGCAATGCGGAGCTTACGCCCGACGTCCTGCTTGCGTCGGCTTGCCTGCCAACGATGTTTCAGGCCATCGAGATCGATGGCGAGGCCTATTGGGACGGCGGGTTCGCAGGCAATCCTACGATCACACCACTCATTCGGGAATGTGCGTCGATCGATACAATCCTGATTCAGGTCAATCCTGTTGAACGGGCCGGCACCCCGCGCACGGCCCAGGAGATTCTGAATCGGGTCAACGAAGTCTCCTTCAATGCGACATTACTGAAAGAGCTGCGGATGATCGCGATGCTCCGGCAGGTATCCGATCCAGGCAGCAGTGAGGGAGCTCGTTGGGCCGAGATGCGCATTCACCGCGTCGCAAGTGATATGATTACGGGCCTTGGCGCTTCCTCGAAGCTCAACGCCGAGTGGGAATTCCTAACCATGCTGCGCGATGAGGGACGCCGCTCGGCGGAAGAGTTTCTGAGGGCGCACGCGGTGGATCTTGGGGCGCGCTCGACGCTCGACATCGACGACTTGGTCGTCCAAGTCTGAGCCGGATGGGACTCGCCGGCATACTCGTCGCCCTCGGCCTGCTCATCTGGCTGTCATTCCGCGGCTGGAGCATACTCTTGTTGGCGCCGGCTGCGGCGCTCATCGCCGCAGCAGCATCCAATGAGCCGCTTCTTGCCCACTGGACCCAGACTTTCATGGGAGGTGCGGCGCATTTCCTGGCGCAGTTCTTTCCGCTGTTTCTCCTCGGCGCCCTGTTCGGCAAGTTGATGGAGGATAGTGGGGCGGTCGAGGTCATCGCCCGTTTCATGACGGACAAGCTTGGATCGGAGCGGGCCATTCTCGCTGTGGTTTTGGCGGGGGCTATCGTCACCTATGGCGGTGTCAGCCTCTTCGTCGCGATCTTCGTCATTGCGCCGATGGCAGAGGGATTGTTCAAGGCGGCCGATATACCGCGTCGCTTGATGCCGGCCGCGATCGCGCTTGGGACCATGACCTTCACAATGTCGGCGCTACCGGGAACGCCTGCGCTGCAAAATGCGATTCCGATGCCCTTCTTCGGGACTACGCCGTTCGCCGCGCCGGGGATCGGCATCGTGGCGGCGGGGATTATCCTCACGTTTGGGCTGTGGTGGCTCGGGCGTGCCGAGAAAGCGGCAAAAAAGAAAGGCGAGTGCTTCACTCCGGCCGGAGCCGCCGCCACGTCCGTTGACGATCCGCTGTTGCGCGAGCGCGCCACGGTCGCGAGCGAATTCGATCCCGCAGAGATACCACAGGGGCGTCACGCCGACACGCAGCCCAGCGTCCTCACTGCCAGCCTGCCGCTTGTGGTTGTAATTATCGTCAATCTGGCCATGAGCGTCGTCGTGTTGCCTCGGCTCGATACGAGCTTTCTCGCCGAGGAAAAATGGGGCGGTACGTCTCTCGCCGCAGTTGGCGGTGTATGGTCGGTTGTTGTCGCTTTGTTTGCGGCGATCGTGACGTTGCTCGCATTGAACTATAAGCGTCTCACTGGTCTCAGGGACACAGTCGACGCCGGTGCGAACGCGTCGGTGTTGCCCGCCCTCAGCGTCGCGAGCCTGGTCGGGTTCGGTGCGGTCATTGCCGCGCTCCCGGCTTTCGCGCTTGTCAAGGACTGGGTTCTTTCGATCGAGGGTGGACCGCTGGTGTCGCTCGCTATTGCAACGAACATTCTTGCCGCCCTGACGGGGTCCGCCTCTGGCGGCTTGACGATCGCGCTAGACACTTTGGGTGCAACCTATCTTAGTCTCGCCAACAAGCAGGGCATCGACCCCGCGCTGCTCCACCGGATCGCCGTGATCAGCGCCGGCACGCTTGACAGTTTGCCGCACAACGGTGCCGTGGTGACGCTACTCGCGGTGTGCGGCGTGACTCATCGCGAGGGTTACCTTGACATCTTTATGGTCGCGATTGTCGGTGCCTTGATTGCGCTGGCGGCTGTCATTTTGCTTGGTTCCACATTAGGATCGATATAGCGGGCGTGTGCGAGTTTGCCGGGTATGTGAGAGCCAAAATGAGTGATGGCTGGCAAATCTCGACGATCCGCGCGACGGGCGCTCTATCGATGCTCGCCCACTGGCAGGCCGCTTTCCTGATCTTGATTCTGGCGACGGCTCTGACTTCCTGCAAGGAGAAGCAAGAGGCCGGAGAACCTGTGCCACGTCCGGTTCGCACGGTGACTCTCGAAAAAAGTGAAACTGGCGTTCCTGTCGTCCTGAACGGGCACATCGAGGCGTTGGACGAGGCTGCGCTCGGTTTCAGGCTCTCCGGTCGCATGATCGAGCGCAAAGTGAGCGTCGGCGATCGGGTCGAAGCCGGTCAGGTGCTTGCGCGGCTCGAGGCACTCAACGAAATGAACGCCTTGCGCGCGGCGAAAGCCGAGCTGGCGGCAGCACAAGCAAAGCTCGTCCAAGTTAGTAATCACTTCGACCGCCAACAGACGTTACTCTCCCAGGGCTGGACGACGCGTGCCAATTTCGATCAGGCCAAGCGCGAGCTGCGCACAGCGGAGGCGCAAGTCGAGGCTGCAGAAGCGCAGTTAAAAACAGCTCACGATCAAGTTGATTTCACCGAGCTCATTGCTGACGCAGAGGGTGTCGTGACCGCCGTGGGCGCCGAGCCTGGCGAGGTCGTGCAGGCAGGCCAGATGATCATCAGGCTCGCGCGGCAGGGTGGGCGAGATGCCGTGTTCGACGTCCCCGCCCAAGTATTGCGTACGGTGCCGAGCGATCCTGTCGTCAATGTACAACTTGCCAGCGATCCGACTGTAACGGCTGTCGGTCACGTGCGGCAGGTGTCCCCTCAGGCAGATCCGGTCACGCGGACGTTTCAGGTCAAGGTTGGCCTCAGCTATCCTCCTCAAGACATGCTTCTCGGGGCTCCGGTGACTGGCACGGTACAGATGGATGCGGTTCCCCTGATCGAGATTCCTGCCTCGGCGCTGACGAAATCCGCCGGATATCCTGCTGTTTGGGTGGTTGATCCAGATACGATGACCGTTTCCGCGCGGAACGTGGAGATATTGCGATTTGATCCGGCAACTGTAACCGTTTCCCAGGGACTCGATGAAGGCGATGTCGTGGTGACTGCAGGCGTGCAGGCGCTGCATCCCGGTCAAAAGGTTCGGCTGCTCGGATCTGAATCATGAAGCAGTTGAACCTCTCCGAATGGGCCCTGAACCACCGCTCGCTGATCGCCTACTTCATGATTGTTGCCGTGGCCGCAGGCGTCCTTGCCTATTTTCGACTGGGCCGCAGTGAAGATCCAAGCTTCATAATCAAGACGATGGTGGTTAAAGCGGTCTGGCCCGGAGCAACCGTTGAGGACACGCTCAACCAGATAACCGAGCGGCTGGAACGGACACTGGAAGAGACCCCGCAGCTCGATTATCTGCGTAGCTATACTACGGCAGGCGCCACCACGATCTTTGTCAATCTAAAGGGAGACACCACAGCCAAGGAAGTGCCAGACATTTGGTATCATGTGCGCAAGAGCGTCGGCGACATCAAACACACATTGCCAGCGGGCACGCTTGGGCCGTTCTTCAACGATGAATTCGGCGACACGTTCGGGCTTATCTACGGCTTCACCGCGGACGGCTTCACTCAGCGCGAGCTCCGCGACTACGTCGAGGACATTCGCTCGCAATTGCTCAATGCGCCCGATGTCTCGAAAGTCGAGATCCTTGGCGCCCAAGACGAGCAAATTTTCATTGAGTTCTCGATGGCGGATCTTGCCGCTCTGGGCTTCGACCGCTCGGCTCTGATCGCGGCGCTCCAGGCGCAAAACATCGTCAGACCGGCGGGCATAATTCAAACAGGCAAGGAATTGGTCGCGGTCAGAGTGTCCGGCGCATTCCGCTCCGAACAGGATATCGCCGCCGTCAACTTCGCCATCGGCGGGCGCACGATTCGCTTAAGTGACATCGCGCGCGTTCATCGGGGCTATGCAGATCCTCCGCAACCCCAATTCCGCGTGGATGGGAAACCGGCGCTCGGACTTGCCATCGCAATGCGCGAGGGTGGAGACATTCTAACCCTAGGCGACAACATCAAGGGCGCGATGGCGAAGATCACCGGCAATTTGCCGGTCGGCATCAACCCCGTGGTTGTCGCGGATCAAGCGGTGACTGTCGACCGCTCCATCGCCGAATTCACGTCCTCGCTCTGGCAGGCGGTAGCGATCATTCTCGTGGTCAGTTTCATTAGCCTCGGGATTGGCCGGGCCTGGTAGTCGCGTTCGCCATACCCCTCACGCTAGCCATCGTCTTCTCACTAATGGAGTTAGCGGCGATCGACATGCAGCGCATCTCGCTCGGCGCCCTTATTATTGCGCTTGCGCTGCTCGTGGACGACGCGATGACGACCACCGACGCAGTGCTCCGGCGACTGGTGGCTGGCGATGGCATCGTCGCCGCTTCGACGTATGCATTCCGGAAATACGCGTTTGCTATGCTCGCGGGCACTCTCGTGACGATTGCGGGCTTTGTGCCGGTCGGATTTGCGGCGAGCTCCGCCGGCGAATATACGTTCTCGTTGTTTGCTGTGGTCGCGATCGCGCTGCTTGTGTCGTGGTTCGTCGCCGTCGTGTTCACGCCTCTCCTTAGCGTCCTCATCCTAAAACCGCCAAAATCAACGGAGCAAAGGGAGGGTCGCCTGCTCAGGGCGTATCGCGGCGTGCTCACTACGGCTGTGAAGGGAAAGTGGCTAACGATTGTCGTGATCGTGGGGCTCTTCGTCTTGTCAGTCTTGGCCTTGCCGCTTATCCCGAGGCAGTTCTTCCCGTCTTCCGACCGACCTGAGCTAATGGTCGATCTCACTTTGCCGCGAAATGCATCCATCCACGCAAGTGAGGGCCTTGCGGAGCGCTTCGATGCACGGCTCAAGGACGATCCCGACGTCAGCCACTGGAGCACCTATGTCGGCCAGGGCGCCATTCGCTTCTATCTCCCGCTCGATGTGCAATTGCCGAACGACTTCTTTGCCCAGGCGGTGATCGTGGCTAAGGATGTCGAGGCGCGCAAACGCCTGCACGCCAAGCTGGAGAAAATTCTGGCCGATGATTTTCCGGAAGTCGTGGCGCGAGTTTATCCGCTTGAGCTCGGACCTCCTGTCGGATGGCCTGTGCAGTACCGCGTTCGGGGCCCGGCGCTGGAAAAGGTCAGGGAAATCGCCGCGACGCTTGCTCAGATTGTTTCAACCAATCCGAACGCGGCCAATGTCAACTTCAACTGGATCGAGCCAGCGCGGGAGGTTCGGATCCAGATCGACCAGGATGAGGCGCGTCAGCTCGGACTCAACTCGGACGCGCTTGCCAGTGTGATGAACACGATCATTACTGGCATCCCCATCTCGCAGGTGCGTGACGACATCTATCTGGTCGATGTCATGGTGCGTTCGACCGATGAAGAGCGGGCGTCGCTCGCAACGTTGAGCCAATTGCCGGTTCCGCTTCCGAGCGGTCGCACGGTGCCGCTTAGCCAATTCGCGACCTTCGAATATACACAGGCGCCCCCGGTGGTGTGGCGGCGTGACCGCGTCCCGACACTCACGGTTCAGGCTGACGTAAAGCCAGGCGTTTTGCCGGAGACCGTAGTTTCGGCTCTTGCGCCCAAGATCGATGAATTCGCCAAGAGCCTTCCCGCTTTCTATTCGATCGCGGTAGGCGGCACCGTCGAGGAAAGCAGGAAGTCGCAAGCCTCCGTGATTGCCGTCGTGCCGCTCATGCTGCTGCTCATGATCACGGTTCTCATGATCCAGCTGCAAAGCTTTCAGCGTCTGTTTCTCGTGCTCACGGTGGCGCCCCTCGGGCTCATCGGCGTGGTCGCTGCGCTCCTGGTGTCAGGTCGGCCGCTCGGCTTCGTCGCTATTCTCGGCATTCTCGCTCTGATCGGAATGATCACGAAGAATGCCGTGATCCTGATCGGGCAGATTGAGGCGGAGAGAGCGGAAGGAAAGGAGGTTGTTCAGGCGGCCGTCGATGCGAGCAGCGCGCGGTTCCGGCCTATCGTGCTCACAGCCATCTCGACCGTTCTCGGCCTCATCCCGATCGCCCCGACTGTGTTTTGGGGGCCAATGGCGTTCGCCATCATGGGCGGTCTGCTCGTGGCGACGATTCTTACGCTCGTTTTCTTGCCGACGGCATACGTCGCGTGGTTCTCGGGAAGAGGCGTGCCGAAAAAAGCTGAGGCGACAGCCTGATCTAGCTATGCATAAATACCAGCCCAGCAATTCGCCGGCGGTATCGAACCAGAGCGAGGAATGTTCCGGGTCGTAAAGAGGTCGGCGATCTTGAGCACTGCTCGCCAGCCCCAATGCGCTCACCGCGGCGCATCGCACGTCGACCGCTTCTTTGCGTATTATATGACAATAGGGAACGACCTTGCGATCGTCGACGACCACGTGGCCACTCTCGGTCGGCGGTCGAGCGCTTTTCTTTCGAGTGGGAACGTGGCGCGGTTCGGAAACGACAGAAAGCCACGATCCGAAACTCTCGAGTCCGAAGTAAAAGCGGCAGAGGCGTGAGCGGGTTCAGCGGTCAATCAGAGCGTAACGACGTGACTCCGGGCAAGCTAGCATCTGACGTCCACGCCAACCAATACCGGGACTACAATCTCCTCTTTGCGGCCTTTGCATTGGTCCTACTCGGCACGGGCATAGCCGTGGTCGGCATTGCGCTGCTCGCTTTCGACCTCGCGAGTCACGACGCCGGGGCTGTGCTGGGAACGGCGCTCGCGATCAAGACAGCGACTTATGTCGTGGTTGCCCCGATCGCTGCGGTTCTCTCCGGCACCGTGCCGAAGCGTTCCCTCATGCTCATCCTTGTTCTGGCGGGAGCTTTGACGATTTTGTTGCTACTTTTGGTAACGTCGGTATGGCAGCTCTACGCGTTAATCTTCGTCTTCGCGGCCGGGTCCGCCGTCTTCAATCCGACCTACCAGGCCCTTGTGCCTTCTTTTCTGCCGGAGCCCAGCGCGTATTACCGGGCGCTGACGAAGGCTCGCGTTGCCAACGAACTCGAGAGCGCCACGAGCCCACTTGCTGCTGCAGTGTTGCTATTGGTTCTCGATCATAACGGACTATTCGTCGCCGCGATGGCAATTTTTCTGGTCGCCGCGGCAATACTTAGCAAAGTCGAGACTCCGTCTGTGGGTATTGCAAAGAAGGCCAAGCCTCTGAAGGAGGTGGGCCGTGGACTGCGTCTTTTCCGCGATACGCCGGAGCTTCGATTCCTCGTTCCGCTCAACATGGCGATGGCGCTGGTCGTCGCAATGGTGATGACCAACACCGTGGTGCTGGTTCAGGGGCTCTTCGATCTCGGCGAGCGGGCGACGGCGATCGGCATGGCCGTATTCGGAGTTGGCGTCCTCGTTGGAGCGCTTTCGATGGTCCCGTTGCTGCTTCGGTTTGAGGCGCAGCCGATCATGCTCTTAAGCGCGGCCTTCGCGGCCGTTCTCCTGCTCTTTGGGACTCAAATTGCGCGCTTTGAGGGCCTACTCGTGCTCTGGGCGCTGCTCGGCATCGGATACGGGTTGGCGGTCACGCCCGCTTCGGCCATCCTTCGCAGTTACGGTCGCGCCGAAGATCGCGGCCTCCTCTATGCCACCTACTTCTCGCTCGCCAACTCTGCGCTGTTCCTTGCCTATCCGCTTGTCGGGTGGCTCAGTGCAGCGCTCGATACTAAGACTGAGTTTGCGTTGCTCGCGGCCATCGCAGGGGTTGCAGTTCTCACCGCTTTCCGTCTTGCGCGCATGCCGTAGTCCTTCTCACCGACCGCCAACGCAGGGGTTAGGCCATAAGAGGTAGGCTTTTGGCACCAAAGCCTATCATCACGATGAGGCGTCAGGACGTCAGCTTCTGACCCACAGCGGACACTCAGCTGTCTGCAGGACAAGATGCGCATCTCGCCCGCGAAGCCGGGCCTTCTATTTCTGTCGCGCCGCCATTTCTCGTAGCAGGCCATTTCCTCGATGAGACTGCTTTAGAGGAGCGGCGGGCGACCCGGACATCGTGCAGAAGGTGGCCGCGGGCTATACGGTCCGCGACAAGACCTTCAAGCAGCATCTCGATGGCTACAATTTTGTGCCCTACTTCCAGGGCAAAGCCGACAATGGCCCGCGCCATGAGATTTTCTATTTCGATCAGGGCGGCAACTTGAACGCGGTCCGTTACGACGATTGGAAGGTGAATTTCGCGTTTACCGAGGGTGGTATCAACACGGCTTATCGGAAGACACCCGCTTGGCCGGAGGTGGTCAACCTCCGCGCCGATCCATTCGAGTTGGCCCCTCGCGATTTAGGTATGTATGTCCGGTGGTACGCGGACCTTTTGTGGATCTTCGTGCCGATCCAAGGCGAGATCGCGAAGTTCGCGGCGACGCTCAAAGAGTACCCACCGGTGAGTGGCGGCTCGCTGAGTGGAGGGCTGAGTTATAAGAGCGTGCAGATACAACAGGCCCTCGACATGCTCAATAACCTGCCGGGAGGACAGAACTGATCAGCGAAGCTGGCCCGGAAGCGCAGTGTCGATTACCTAAACCGATGTCAGCTTGTGGCACAAAGCAGACCTCCTCAATGCGCTAACGAATGTCCGCTTTCGGGGGCAAAGCGGACAGTGACGAACCGCTGCTTACCAATCTCGCCTTGGAACGGCAGTTCATTTAAAACCGCAATTTTCAAATGAAACACCGGTAAATCAACCTCATCGGGGTTTATTTTTAACTGTACGTTCTTGGAAAATTCTTGTTAGTATCCCGCAGCAATGCTAATAATAGCTCGCGGTATTACTGAACTTGGTTCCAAGACTTCATCCAAATCTTTAAGACCGCCATAGCCCAGACCCGTTTGTCGGTGGGCCGTCTCCGTGACTATCCAGGTCAGCGGGGGGTAGCGGCAGGCAAAAGTAAAGAAGCCCCCAGATGTCACTCTGAGGGCTTCAAGATATGCCTAGGGCTATGGCTCTAGGGGATGAGTTGCTTGGCTGGAAACCGGGGCAGCTCATACCGCCTTATTTCGCTTGAGTAAAGGGCGCACCGCGTAACCCGTCCTACCCTTCCCCAAGGTTTCATTGTTTCCAGTTGTGTCGGCTCCCTTCAAGCTACCCCAAAAGGCAGTTTAAGAGTGCTAAGGCGTAACGAGGCTTAGTTAAGCCTTGTTATGCCTTCACCGCTTAGAGACCCAATGGCAATTTCTACAGAGTCACTTGCTGGAATTGCTCTGGTTTTACTAAGATTTGCTGCGGGCTTTTCTTTGGAATTGTGCTAAAATGCGTCATGGCCGCGCTGAGCCCAAAACACGAGTCATTTGCTCGCGGAATCGCGGCGGGACTGTCCAAAAGTAGGGCCTATGCCCTAGCTTTCGGGCGGAAAGACAATGGAGCGAATCTCCGGGCAAATGCTAGTCGCCTATGGCTACATTTGGCGGCGAGTAAGCAGATAAGAGCGAGAGTCGAACAGCTTATGAAAGAGCGGAGAAAGGCGGCCGAACTGACAGCCGAACGGAACCTAGAGGACATGCTGTTAGAGGCTGATCTAGCTTCTGCCGCTCAACAGCATTCCGCCGCGATCACAGCCCGCAAGCTCATAGGCCAAGAGCTATTCGGCCAATTCACTGATCGGCGCGAAACCATCAACCTCAACATGGATTACCGCTCAAAAGACGAGCTAAAGGCGGATTTAATCCGAGACCATGGTCAAGAAATCGCGGACGGCATATGGGCCAGATGGAGCGCACCCAAGCAAATCGAGCATGACACCACAGACGCAGAGACGATCACTGACAGCCCAAACGAGCCTGCAGTCTCTGCAACGAGACCACAAACCACACAACGAACCACACAGTAAATCAGGCTAAATCCTCCGATAGCGCGAGCGAGCGTGACCCTAGACGCGATCTGGAGCGCCTTGCAGCCCGGTCTTTGGCCGAACGGCCTCTATACACGGGCTAAGCAGCCTGCCGCTCCCGCTCCCATTGCTGGGGTAGTTGTGGATACCATCAGCTAATCACCGACAACACGCTCGGATTGCTGGAGTCTTTGCGGAGCAACCCTCCGTTCACCGGCCGCCCCCACGCGGATTTGCCGGTTGGCGAGTGCGCCCATCCTGAAAATCGCGCTAGTTGCAAACTGGGTCCGGAAGGACCACCCAGGGGGGTGTGTGGAGCGCGATCGCGAGGGGATGGTCCCCCAGAGGGACCCACTTCACATCACCCATATCATAGAGCATTTCTGGGGCAAACATCAACGTCCTGGTGTATTTCCAAATATTTCTGTCTGTTTCCGTACACTTTTGTAATGTGCAAGCCGCAACAATTTGTAAACATGCAGAAAAAAACGAATAATTAATTCTGGATACTTTTATTCTTGGATCTAACACAATCGAAAAAACCAACCAATTTGATGGAACGGATCATCCATTGGTCCGTTTATCATTCAACTAGAAGCTACCCAACGAGGTTCTAAATGACCAATATCGTTCGAAACTCTGCGCTGGCCCTCGCCCTCCTCGGCGGCGTGGCACTCGCGTCAGCACCTGCACTGGCAGACCATAGGCACGGCCACGGGCACGGCCACGGAAATTCGTGGAACAACGCCCAAAATGATTGGTACCGGAATCACCGGTTCCACGGCTATGGCTACAATGGATACGCCTATCGCAATCCCTACGCCTATTATGGCCCCCGGCCTTATTATGGCTACGGCAACTACTACAACTATGGTCGCCCAGGCTTCAGTATCTATATCCGCTAGCGATAATGGTACCGCGAGCAGCCCCTTGCCCCAAGTGGCAAGGGGCAGTTCCGCAACGGTGCAGTAACCGCTCCGCAGCTCGCGGCTCAATACCCATAATTATAATAGGGGCATGGATACCAGCCGTACCCTGGGGCGTAGCATTGGTTGGGATTAGCGTAATAGCCATACCTTGGGGCGACATACGCTCCGTAACCCGGATACCAACCGGGACCACCGCCAGGACCGTAAGCCCATCGAGGCCCATGATCATCCCAATCGTCGTGATCGCCATGGTCCCCGCCGTTAGCCCATCTATGATCATCCCGATCCCCATGGTTATGATCATCCCGATCCCCATGGTGGTTATGATCATCCCGATCACCATGCCCATGGCCATGGCCGTGGTTATGGTCGGCTGATGCGACAACCGGGAAACACGCCGCCAAGGCGAGTGCTCCAGCGGCTGCGAGATAGGTCAAAGTTCGTCTCATTGGTTCCTCCAACGTAAGGTGCGTCAGAACGGCATGAACCCATCATGGCTCGCTTCATACTGAACGGACGATGAACGACTGACGTTCCTCGCGGGAATGCCACCGCACCAAACACCTATACCGGCAAGGGTGGCTCTAAGCGCGACTAGAACCTTCGGCACGAAGTTTACGTTTAAGAGAGTCCCTAACCTCCCTGCTCCCCGCATACAGGTTGGGGCGAGCGGCTTCGGTGCAAGGTCTCGTGCACAAACGTAACCTCGCCGAAGCCGTCTCGCTTTCGTGCTTATTGATAGGTTTGATTTGCGCGCGGGACCGGCATGATCGGTGAATTTGCAGGTGGCCTTGCGTACTGTTCCGGTGATTGTCCCGGCGAGTTATAGGAACTCGGCGGCGGCGGGTCATACTGCCCGTACATTCTGGGCGGCGAGGGTGGCGGATCATCTGCCGATGAAGTCCACCAAGGGCGGCAACAGCCTCCTAGGATCAATAGGCATCCTGCCAAACCGGCGATGGTCGAGACGCGCATAAGAGCATTATCGCGCCGGACTCATTGCGGAGTTCTTATCTTGCCTTTACCGAGCAGCTTCGGCAGCTTGGTGATGTTCGCCGCGATCCGTCTCGCTTCATCAATTGTCAGTGCTTTAGCAGTGGCAGCCTCGCTCGGATCGACTCCGTACACATAAGCGAGTGACTGTCCGTTTGCGTCTACGACCCGGAAGCCACCCGCTATTGCCTCAACGGTCCACGGTGCCACGAATTCGCGATGTTCCCCGTTATCTTCGGCATTGCCAACTTGCGGGTAGTGTCCGCTGATCGCTTGTGGCCTGCTCCTTAATCTTCTCGCGAGGACAAGCAGTCCCCAGCCGACAAGCCATGCGATCAATAGCGGGATAAATGCCAACTGTCCCCAACTGCTCCAACGGGCAATGGCAAGAGCCCACCGAAGGTCTTTATTGCAGCGCTCAACACCTGCTTTCGTGGCCGAGGTCTGCAGCTGCTTGATGCAGAGCTGGTATCGTTCCCCAGCTATGCGCCTAGCATTGTCTTCCTGACTCAAATGAAAGTAGGTCGGCACGATTGCGACCCAAATCACCGAGACAATGATGCCGAGTCGCTGCCAACTTCTAAGGCGCATAGAATTGCCGCGAGGCCATGCCTCATTTTGATGGCTGCTTATTTATCGCCGCTCTGTCCGTTGGCGTCTATACGGTCCCAGGGGGAGCGAAGCGTCTCATCGGCGGTGGGATTAAAAATTCCCATCAAGGGAAGCATCCACTCTCTAAAGCGTTATGACGATGGAGGGCGAGATGCGGGCGACCCTTCTCATACTGACTGTCATCCTGACCTTGATCTCATCGCGCTCGTTTGCGCTGGAGAGCTTCAACTGCTTTGACACGCCCAATGGCGAGCACAAATGCGCTTGCATAGGTGTCGCCGGTTGCAAAGAGATGCAGCAATCGGGCAACTGCAAGTCAGAGCTTGTATGCGATCAGGATCAGCTTGGGGCTATCATTTGCAGCTGCAACGCAGGACGCACCTCAAGGCCAACGTCACTGAACTAACTGAGTGGCCCCAACGCCGTCTTGCTGCCTCAAGTTAGACGGCGTTGCCTCGCCTCGGCTCTATAACAACCGTATTGGCAGAGCAGGATGATCCCCTGGGGTTAAAACAGTTTTGAGATTGAGGATTGCTTCACCGCTTACCCGCACTCTGGGTCGGCCGGTTGAGTCGCTGAGAAATACCTATGCTGCATTTATGTCTTGTGGCGCTGGTCGCCGTGGTAACCCCCAATATCATCGCCATTGGCGCTATCGTAGCCTTGATAAGGCGCGACTTGGCGCGCTCCTTGGAACCATAGGCACCCGCCCGCTGGCATAACCACCACATAACGGCACAGAGTCTTCTCAGCTTCAACGCGCCCAACAACTCGGCGGCGCTGCCAGTGGAGCGCACCCCTCGTTTGCAGGTGTTCGCGTAACCAGTAAAGTCACGTTTCGCCTGGGCGTGCGGATCGCTCGTGTCCACCTTCACCGTCTTCTTGTTCATGTGGCCGTGCACTGGAAAGATGCCTGTGCCCGATGTGAGTTCCGTTTGATCCTGTTTGACGTGTCCAGGTTTCATCTATTCATACTTTGGTCCGTGGTTAATATTTCCGGGACGAATCCCGAAATGTGGCGGCTATACTCCTTCGGAGTAATCACAAAGCACTATGCTATTCGTCTGAAAAACTTGTGCTATATTAATTTAGCCGCGTACGTAGTTGTTGCGCATTACGCGACGAAGGCCCGATTGCTTTAAGAGATGAGGTAATCGGGCCATGAGTTCCAGACCCGTTAGCGGGGTACTGCAAAGGGCCCAAGTCAGCCTTCAGCCTTTGGAGGCGGCTTGGGCCATCTTTTTTGGCTTTGAGGAATTCGAGTGAGTGGAAGCCCCCGGCGATAGATGGGGGCCCGCGCCGGGGGCTTCGGGTTCCTGGGGGGAACCATACGCGATGACGAGGGAACTCATCGCACCGCACGCTTTAGCCACCACGGCTGTCATGTTCTATAACTCTTAGGGGTGATGGTTACCGCGCACGGGGGGCGTTCGTGCAAAAGGTCATAGCGAGCCGCGCCAAGCATCGCCGCACTCGTCACTTTGTGGTTCAAACATTCGGTGAACGGCTTTGCTTGGCGAGTAAGACGGGCAGCTTGGCGATGTTAGCCGCTATGCGCCTCGCCTCATCAAGAGTCAGCGCCTTAGCAATTCCAGCATCACGCGGATCAGCGTGGCCGTAGACATACGCGAGAGGCTGGCCATTGGCGTCGAACACTTTGAAGCCAGCGTCTATGGCCTCAACGGGCACGGGGATGGGGCTGTATGAAAACACTCAAGGATGGTGGGGTGACAGCAGCAGCAGTAGATCGAGCGATCAAGTACGCCCAGGCAATTCATCTAATTTTACAGGACATGACCCCCACATCGTATTGAAACGCGTGAGTTGACGTTGATAAGCTTTTCGGCATCGTCGGTATTGCCCTTGTAGATCGCCGGTATGATCTCTTTATCGCGTGTCTGCTTGAACTGATCCCACACTACCTTGAAGTCGTCCGCCCTCTTGGCGTCAGCGCCGGTCATGCCAGCGAGCACCGAATCAAGCTTGGTGCTTGCCGCTTGCACCGTCGCGTTGAGTGCGTCCTGCGCTGACTTGTCCTTGGCCTGCGCCATCGAATACAGTGCGCCACGCGCGTCTACGAGAGCCGCGCACACGTCACTCGCGGGGTCAGCCCAAGCGGACGAGACGAAAGCCAGTCCAAGGCCAAACAGCATTCCGGCGATCAATTGGCTGCGTGTCATAGACAATCTTACTCTCTGCCACGCGCCCCGCCCAGCCTTTAAGGGGTCGCAGGCTTTGCAATCGGCGGACCAATCGGAGCGGGCACTGGTGGGGACAAACCGGAGCGCTCATTTCGGCCTCTCACCTTTTCCGCACATCATACTGCAAAGCCGCCAATGACCCAGCCTATCGCGCGGACGGCCACAGGCACGGCGAACGCATTAGCTATGCCGAATCTCGTTCTCGCTCATGCCTGCCATATAGTTTGGCTCACCAAGGGAGGGGGCGATGATACTTTTCCCACCCGCAAGCGCCTCCATACCAATGCGGACATGAGCACCGCGGCCACCAGAGGATGCAGTTATGGCGGATGGTTCTGGCTACGCAGACGCCATTAACTCGTACCGTGCCCAAACCGCATCCCATACGGACTTGCGTGATTATGCGGTCCGGCTGATGAACTAGCGCGAGCGTCATTGCCTGTGCCGACGTTGCGACAATCAAGGCAAAAGCAGCAACGGCGATCGACCTGATCATTCGTCCCTCCTTTGTGACCTTCAAGCCAATGAATGATGCCCTCTTGGAAGGTATTCCGCTCGATTTCCCCCTGCCGTTAATATCAGTGGCTGGCTCGCCCTCTGCTATGCGGCAAAGCCGCCAATGACCCAGCCTATCGCGCGGAACCATAGACGGGCTGCGGGCGTGGTGTGGTTTGCCCGTTCACAGCCGCTTGGAATTGGGTGGTAGGGAACGAATGTTGCCGAGGCGCTCCGCTTTGAGGCAAAATACTGCGCGTTCTCACACTGGTCGGGAGGGTGACTGGTGAAGCTTGAATTTAAGCGCCTAACCCTTGAGAAGTGGGCCGCTCTTGTCACTATCATCGGGTTCCCCTCTTGTTGGTCTCCCTCTGCATCGCGGCTCACCAGGACGTTGTTATTATCACTTCGGTCGATAAGCTCAGAGACATTGATCGGGCAGCGTCTCGTCCAGTCCAGTCAGGAGTCTTGCCTTTGCATCTGCGGAACGTGCTGTCTGTCATCAAACATATTTTCATCATCGCTGCCGTCACCCTCGCCACGGCTAACCTAACTTTTGCTGCCGAGTGTTACCGCAACGGCCTCCGATTATATGTTCCTGATGGTTTGAATTATCCTCGTCAGGCGTGGGCCAGTTGGGGAATCTCTTGTCGAACACCAAAGCCAGATATAGCAGCAGGATCAGGCGCAACAGCAGCGGAGTCAGGGGGGCGACCCGTAAAGTGGTGTGGCTGGTGGATGCGTCAACATCTCGGAGTAGGGCACTACGGTCCTGAGTTCAATGTGGCCCGCAACTGGCTGAATGTTGGTCGTCCACTTGACGGTCCTCGCCCCGGCGCAATTGGTGTCAAGGCTCATCATGTGTTCCAGGTGGTTCGGGTTGTTGATCCGCGACATGTGCTAGCGATCTCCGGTAATGACCATGATGCCGTTCAGACCCGGATACGCCCAACGTCTGATGTAATCGGTTGGCGTGACGCTACCGAGGAACGTACTGCTGCCGACAAAGGTGGCGCTGGGCAAGGCGCAGCAGACAAGGCTGTTGCGGGTAAAGCTGCAGCGGATAAGGCTGATGCGGCTATTTGGGCAGATAAATTAAAACAATGGGAAGAAGAGGACAGGGCTGCCGAGGCTGCTGCGGAGAAGGCTGCTTCGGGTAAGACTGCTGCTGGCAAAGCTGCAGTAGCGAGCGATGCGGTTGCTCACTAGCGAGCCGAGCCACCAAAAAATTCCGGAACTGGCCATTGAGGCAATTCAACATTGCCTTCGCCGCGTCGCTCGCAGCAGCGCCTCCAGACTGGAAGTCGTCTGAGGTGACCGCCGTGGGCATTCGTCTCCAAGTAGAGCTTCAGCGCGGTGCTGTCACGCCCTCGCCTTCGGCAAGGTCGATCGGTTCTTGCCTTCCGGTGGCTCGAAGATGCGCTCGGATTTGACTGGGCTCCGAAGACAAATCGATCAAAGAGTTAAAGCGGGGACGCCAAATAGGGGATGGGCAGTTTCGCGACAAATGCTAGGACCTGCGACGCCACTCTGTTGCACTAAGCCTTTCGCCCTCTTATGGCGTTCCCGCGAAATGCAGCAGGTGAAAGCCCCCGCACGGCAATTCGGCCGCAGCGCTGCCGCAACTGCTCAAGCCCTCATAGGGGCCAGAAGCTCCCTTACAAGCCATCGCGGTAAGCACTCGGTCAGCGCAGGCGCTTTGGCTTCCGTGTATGTTTCCGATGCGCTGGGTGTGCTCACCACTCCAACTGCCCTATCGTTTACGAGAATAGGTGAGCCTATCATACCGCCTTCGATACCTTTCGCGGCATCATTGAGCCAGAGGGCATAGCCTATCCGCTCTGCTTTGCATCCGAACCATTCGCCGTCGAGCGACAATAGCGAAGCTTCCAGCGTTTCTCTCACGGTCATTTCAGCAATTGGCAAGGGAGTCGCCGCATCAACTAGCGCCCCATACGCGCCAGCTTCATCGGGCAGCATTTCGTCGTCGGGTGGGGCGAGCACAGTTAGGTCGGACACAGGGTCAACGAACAGACATTCGCAGGCGATGCTCGGCGTCTCTCCCGGCTTGCCGAGCAAGCCGAAGTAAGTGCGCTCTGATTGAAACGAGCCACCATCCGCCGAAGGTAGTTCTGGCAGCCAATGTGCAGCGGTAATTACATAGCGCCAGAGCTGTGAAGGTCCCTCAACAACAAAACCGCGACCTTCGCCTACCGTGATGACCGAGCTAGCGGGCATGATTACCTTTTTAAAAAGAGGCCGCCCCAAAGTACGACAACTCGAAGCCACTATGACACTAATCCTCTCACCGTGGCGTGGCGGAGCGTCTTGCTTCCCGCTAGATGCTTCACGCGCACCCACTTCACTTCGATTGGAAGTTAGCGGGCACGGACACTGCACCACCCACAAGCACAACCGAGCCGCTTACAAAAACTAGAACGAAAATGGAGAAAGCAGCGATGACATACTTCATGGTGGGAATCCTCTCAGCGAACCTCCGGCAACGCTGACTGAAAACGATTGATTAACCGTAAAATTGTTCGCCCGCGAAACTCTCCTTAACTGTTTGCTAACCATAACGGCTCACGATGACGGGGCCTGTACCCGGTTGTTAGCGGCATCAGTTTTGCACCGCTCTCAAACCGGTTATTGCCCCGCGGCCTCGGACTTTCCCTCCGGGGCCGCTTCCCTACCAGATTAGATGGGCGGTCATGAACAATCAGGAAGGCTACATCATCTGCGTTCATCGAGTTGCCTCGACCATTTTTGGTGCAGACTCAAAGCCGCTGAATCTGTACGGAGCATTTCTCTTTTTCGAGGATAGCGCCCGCGCTAGGTCCGAATGCGACTTGCTGAATGCAAGGTCGTTCTCCGATATTCATTACAGCGTCGAGCCTGCACTCAATCTAACTACGCCAATCCTCTCACCGTGGCGTGGCGGAGACTCTTGCTTCCCGCCAGATGCTTCACGCGCACCGTGAGCTTAGGTTGGCACCACCTAACCTCGACTAGGCGAGTGAACTCGAATGCCGCCTTCGTCGTAGTAAGCTGTTCCACCTCGGACCAAAACTCTCTCCGCGCATCGTCTCTAAGAGCGATGAGAGCCGCCCCGGCATAATCGAGGTGTTCGCCGTTGGGGTGCGCGAGCAGAGCCCGCATCGCTCCGGTCTTGCGATCACGATCCGTGCCGATCACCACAAAGCTCGACTCGGTGAAGCATTGGTCTTGAGCCAGGTCTTGGTTCGGCAGCTTTCATAGCGTGAGGTGGCGAGCTTCGACACGATGCCCTCAAGCTTTCTCTCGGCACATACCTCAAAGAACGCTGCACCGTCACCATGGAACTCTTCGCTGAATTGAATGCGACTCTCGTCATCCTTCCCGACCAGACCCTGCAACAACCAACGGCGTTCTGAGAGTGGTTCTTGCCGAAGGTCTCGCCCGTTGAGGTGCATTAAGTCGAAGGCGTAAAGCATGATGGCGTGCGGACACCGCCACAGCGCAGAGCCTAGCGCCTCAAAATCGGAAACGCCGTTCTCGTCTTGGATGATGGCCTCACCATCAATAATTGCGGATTGGCAATCGAGATTGACGGCGGCACGGACGATAGCGGGATAATGCTCGCTCCAATCGAGTCCGGTGCGGGTTAGGACGCGATCCCGACCGTCCTCAAGCAGCACTTGGCAGCGATAGCCATCGTGCTTGATTTCGTGAATCCAGTTCTTGCCCTCTGGCGGCTGATCGACCGAGGTGGCGAGTTGGGGACGGATAAAGCGGAGAACGCGGGACACGCTATTATCTAGCAAGACTGCTACAAATTGCGAGTCCGGCCTTAATCAGAAATCCACGCCCTACAGTTAGACAGCTCATTGCGCGTCTTTGGGGACGGGGGCGCTGTTGCGACCCGGCATGGACGTTCTCTGGCACATTAATAATTTAGAGGAAATGCTTGGTGACCTGACCGTCGCCACGTTTCTAATCTTGCTGGCCGCCTCGGTCGTGGTCGTTAGCTCGTTGGTTATGTTTCCTCTGATCGATCTGGCCTTCGAGAAGAAAGTTGAACCTCCAATTCCGCATCACGACAAACTCGCTCAACATGACCCCGGTTGGCTTGCGAGGCGGCCTTGGCTCGCTCTGAGATCGGGGAGTGATCTATCGCTCAACGCTCGGATCGAGCAAGCTAGGCTTGCCAACCTCGCCGGCAAGTTCTCTGAACCACACTATCGGACCCCGTTGATCAAGCGAACTCCTGTCACGGAGGTTGAAACGATAAAGCTAACTGGGCCTAGCGAAGCTGCCTAACCTAAGGCTGCACTATTTGGGCACCGTTTCCCTGAACGGCGGTGACAAGTAGGGTCGGAAGTTTGGCCTTTCTCTCCCAACCGGTTGCGCATGTGGCTACTCGCAAATGCTAGTGCTGCATTTCAGGCGATACCGAGTAATGCCTATCGCTTCTGCGCCTATTAATCGAGCAGCAATCCAAATTCTGCACTATGCGGGACGATAGGAGTGAAGCGATGGAGCGTGCAAAATTGCTGGCTGTGGCCGCCGCCATCGCGTTTGCCTCGGTGAGCTTTGCATCTGAGGCATTTGCTGGCGTTACTGGCGTTATTATCTACCTTGGCCCAGGATACGGCTATTGTCCGGGCTATGCGTACCCCTATCCCTATTACAGCTATGGCTACTACCCCCGCTCTGCGTACGGGTACGGTCCTTATTGGAGAGGCCACTGGCGGCGGCATTGGCGGCGCTGGCACTAACGCGCCGGCTCTAGGTTCTCGCCTTAGCCCTTAAGTGGCAGGCTGGACTCCTGGCAGGACCTGCGCACATTGGGTAGCTCAAGCGTACGGATGTTGACCCGTACTCCAATTGCTTTCGTTAGGTCCTCTTCCCATTTCGCTGTTCGGAAGGTCCAGTCGGTTACGGATGCCCTGATGGCAATATCAACATCGCTACCCGCATGAGCCTCCCCTTTTGCGTAGCTGCCGAATAGGTAAGCTTCTTTAACTTGCGGAGATGCGCCCACGCTTTAAGAATATCGAATTGAGCTTCGGTTAGATGCATGGCGAGAATGGTAGAACGCCCGCAATGAGGGGGACATGCTATAAATCGACTTCTGGAGTTTTAGGTATCGTTGCTGGTAGGACCGGACCAGAACACCTTAAAATCCCAGCAAGTTCCTTATATTGGCGGAAACTAGCTCCGTGCTATAGCGTTGCAGACAAGAACAAAATGCTTAGATCTCCAAGCAGGGAGTCGTTCATGCAAATCGCCGTTGCCCTTGCGGCCCTCGCCTTCCTCGTCACCGCGCAACCGGCCTCAGCGGCGCCCCTTTTGTTGGGCGACCATGCAGGGCTTACCCACGGATCGAGCGACGGCCTCGTTCAGCCCGTGCATTACAAATACAAGTATCGGCGTTATGCCGCCGCCGTTCCACGCGGCTGCAACTGGCAGTGCTACCCTTATTGGCGGCCCTACCAGTATCGCTACTGGCAATTCTACTATCCCTATGGCGGCCCGCTGTTCTAGCGGCGCCAGGCCTAGGGGCGGTCTCAGAACTCCGCTGATCGAGAGCAAGACGCATCACCGTCTTGTGATCTGCCGACGCGTTGCCCGGCCGCTAACCTGCGATTAGGCTTAAGAAAGCCGGGGGAGGTTGGTGTCAAGGAGACCAAAAACCATGCCTCACCTCCCGACCAAGCTCTTTGCCGCGACGCTCGTCTTTGGCTTGCCCTTCTTGCCATGGGCCACGCCAAGGCCGCGCCGCTGCCTATTCCAAGCAGCCTCACCACACACGCGGGCGCCAGTCAGGCCCTCCCGGTCGTGAAGGTGCATCGCCGCTATCGCTATTGGGGGCCCCGCTATAACTATTGGTACGGGGGACCCCGGTACTACTATCACCCCTATTATTACGGCTACGGCTATCGCCCCTATTGGTACTGGAATCGGCCCTATTACCGCCGCTACTGGTGGTGACCCGCCAGTATGGATTTGGGACCGGCGGGGCGATCCTGCCGGTTCCCGCCTCATCCGCGAAGAATTTGTAACAAGGGGTAACGCCACCCGCGCCGGCTATGGCAGAGTGCGCGCGTGACCTCCGGAATCGACAAACTCTCGGCTGCCCGTGCGCTCGACCTTGTGCGCGAAGGCCTGTTGCGCAAAGGGGCTCCCGAGCAGCTCCCCGAGCGGCTGTTGGTGGTCGACGCCGAGCGCCAGGTCGCCACACTGATCGAAGGCGGCGCGCCCCTCGCCGCATGGCCGGTTTCCACCGCGCGACGGGGAATCGGCGGAGAGGAAGGCTCGTTCCGCACGCCGCCCGGTTGGCATTCGATCCGCCGGAGGATCGGCGAGGACGCCGCGCAAGGCGCGGTGTTCGTCTCACGCCAAAGGACCGGCGAGAGATGGTGCGGCGAGGCACGCAATGAGGATCTCATCCTCACCCGCATTCTCACCCTCGACGGACTCGAGGATGGCGTGAACCTAGGGCCAGGGTGCGATTCGCGTTCCCGCTACATCTATCTGCATGGGACGAACCACGAGGACCTGCTGGGACGGACCGCCAGCCACGGCTGCGTGCGCCTGTCGAACCGCGGCGTGACCGAGCTATTCGAGCGAATGCGCGAGGGGGACCTCGTCCTCATCGCCGCGCCAGCGTCGCGGGTGCTTCCCGATCCGAAAGGGAGCGGTCGCTTCCACTATGCGGGGCTTGCCGGGTCCGGCATGAGCGCGCTCGCGCAATTCCAGGCGATGACCGGCGGCAGAGCGAGCGGCAGCGACCGGGCCTTCGATCGTGGCGAGCGCGCGGGCCTTCGTGCAGAGCTCGAGGCGCTCGGCATCGCCGTGTTTCCGCAGGACGGGAGCGGGGTCGGCCCCGATTGCGCCGCGCTCGTGGTCTCGACCGCGGTCGAGGATCACGTGCCTGACGTGGCGATAGCGCGCGAGCTCGGTGTTCCCATCGTCCACCGCTCGGAACTTCTCGCGCATTTCGTCGCCACCCATCGCTCGATCGCCATTACCGGCACGAGCGGCAAGTCGACCGTGACCGCGATGGTCTTCGAGATCCTGCGCGGCGCTGGACTCGAGCCTTCCGTCATCACCGGCGGCGATCTGCCGCTGCTCCAAGCTCAAGGTCTGCCGGGAAACGCCTTTGCCGGAGCCTCGGAGCTGCTCGTCGTCGAGGCCGACGAGAGCGACGGCACGCTGGTCCGCTACGCGCCGGCGATCGGGGTGATCCTCAATCTCCAGCGCGACCATCGCGAGACGGCGGAGGTGGCCGCCATGTTCGCGACCTTGCGCGCACGCACGCGCGAGACGCTGGTCGTGGGGGATGCCGAAACGCTCGATCGGTTCGCAGACTCAACGCTCAGATTCGGCTTCACCGACAGGGCCGATATTCGCGGCGAGGACGTCGAGCTCGACGCGACATCGAGCCATTTCCGGGTGGAGGACGTGGCCTTCATGCTGCCTATCCCCGGCGCACACAATGTGGCCAATGCTCTCGCCGCGATCGCCGCGGCCAGCGTCGTCGGCGTCGAGCTTGCCGACATGGCCGAGCCACTGGCAGCGTTCCGGGGCATTGGGCGCCGGTTTCAGACCATCGGCAAGGCGCACGGCATCGAGGTGGTGGACGACTTCGCCCACAACGCCGAGAAGATCGCAGCGGCAATCAGGACGGCGCGGCTCCGATCGAAGCGCGTGCTCGCCATCTATCAACCGCATGGCTACGGGCCGACGCGCTTCTTGCGCCACGACTTCGTCAGGATTTTCGCCAGCGAGCTCGAGCCACATGACCGTCTGTGGATGCTCGAAGTGTTTTACGCGGGCGGCACGGCCACGCGCGACTTCTCCGCGGCCGACATCATCGCCGAAATCGCCGCCAAGGGCGCTCACGCCGAGTTTGCGCCGTCGCGACAGTGGCTCATCGCGCGCATCGCCGAGGAGGCGCGGCCGGGCGATCTCGTTCTGCTCATGGGAGCGCGCGATCCGTCTCTGACCGAGCTTGCCCGCGCTATCCTTGCCGCGATCGAGAGCGCCACGGCATCGGCCTCGGCGAAATAATGCGACGGTAAGCCCTAGTTGCCGAACAGGCCGTTGATCGCGTCAGTCAGCCCGCCGCGGCCGTTCCAGGCGGCACGGCTGCGGCCCGCTACCGGGCCGGCGTCGGCCTCGATCTCGTCGATCTTCGCCGCCTTGCCAAACAGGGCCGAGGCCATTTTGGCGTCGAGGCCGTAGACATCGGTGAAGGACTGGGTCTTGCCCTTCTCATCCGCCGTCATGGTGAAATAGGTGACATGGACGGGGATCTTGTGGCTCAGCGAGATCACGCTGTTATTGCCCTTAACCAGCATGTCCTTCACCTGCTGATCCGACCAGCCCTTGTCCTCGGCGAGCAGAAAGGTGGCAAGCCGCGCCGGCTGGAACACGCGGATGCAGCCATGGCTCGCCATCCGCACCGTCTCGTCGAACACCTCGGGCTGGATGGTGTCGTGCATGTAGATCGCATGCCGGTTGGGGAAGTTGAACTTCAGCTTGCCGAGCACGTTGTCGGGGCCAGGCGGCTGGGTGAAGGTATATTGCATGACGTTGACCCGCTCCCAGTCGACCTTGGTGGGGTCGACCGGCTTCCCTTGAAAGCTGACGTTCAGCTCGTGAGCTTGCAGGATCGAGAGGTCGGGGCCTGAGCCGTTGCCCTTCAAGGCAGGCTGAAGGTCTTCGAGGATGATGGTCTCGGGCACCGTCCAGTCCGGGTTGAACACGATCGAGCGCATGTCGGCCGAAAAGATCGGCGTGGCATATTTAGGCAGACCGACCACGACCCTGGTCGCGTAGACGGTCTTGCCGCTCTTGACGACCCGGCCCATGAACTCGGGGATGTTGTCCTCGACGTGGTAAGTGCCGAGGTCGGTGGGCATCCACCGCCAGCGCTCCATGTTGATGATGATGCGCTGAGCTTCTGGCCCGTCGACGCTTTTCTTGCCCTTGGCGCGGATCTTGAGAAGGGCTTGGCGCAAGTGCTCGAATTGCTCGTGTTTGGGATGCAGCGAGCGCAAATAAGCATCGGGCGCCGGCGACCCGCCGATCTCGTCCAGCACGGTCTTGGGCTTGCGCAGGTCCGGCTTCTGGTCGAGGAGGATACTGACCCTCAAGGGCGACAAGCGGCCGCCACGCGCAAAGCGCGCATATTTGAGGACGGCGAGGTCGAGTTTGACCTCGTCGGAAGCCTGCGCCTCGACATTGGCGGGAAGATCCTCGGGCGGCGGAAGCTCGAAAGCGTCGGCAGGGAGACCCCAATCATCGGCCCTCTCGATCTCGGCGATGACGGCCTGCGCGCGCGCTGAAAAACCCATGCCGGTGATCCACAGCGGCGGATCCGTGCGCTCGGCATAGAACGATTGCAGCGCGGCGAGGTCATCGGAAGCCACGCCCTTGCGGGTCGCCGGATCGGCGAGCTTGGCGCGGATGGCGACGATGATCGGGTCGGCCGGCTTCTCTCCCGCCGCGCTTGGCGGCGTTGCGGCGGCGTCAGGAGAAGGCGCGCTCGCATTTTCCGGCGTTGTCGGCTCGGGTTCAGCACCCGGGGTAGCCGCGGCCGTGTTGGTTGGCGGCTCCGTCGCTTTATCGGGTTGCGCAGGGCTTTGCGAGGCAGACGCGGCGGCCGCAGGCGCAGCTTGGAGCGTCGCGGTCGCGGAGGTGGAAGGCCCCTCCTCGGCGCGCGCGCAGCTCATCGCTGGCAGCGCCAGCGCGAGCGCAGCAGCGACAAAGCCGACAGCTAAGGATCGTCCGCCCATCTCAACCCCCGTAGCCGTCATACGTTAGCCTCTGGATCGCTTCACGGCCACCCCAAATCGACCTTTGCACTGTGTCCGTTACGCCGCACCCCTCGGAAATACTTCAGGTTTTCGGCTCTTCGCAGTGCGCTCGCATGGACTTAGCAACGTTCGTTGTTATGATCGATCAACGCGGGCCCGCGCTCGAGGCAACACCCCATGTTCCCAGTCGGCGACGACAACTCTCAACGGCGGACAACTCCGGTCGTCACCTTCGCTCTGATCGGCCTCAACGTGCTCTTCTTCCTCGTCGAGCTCAGCGGCGGAGATCGCTTCATCGAGCAATGGGCGTTCGTCCCGGCGCGCTTCTCGCAAGATCCCATCGAGGGCACCGTGACCATCTTCACGGCAATGTTCATGCATGGCAGCTGGTTCCATCTCTTCGGCAACATGCTGTTCCTGTGGATCTTCGGCGACAATGTCGAGGACCGCTTCGGCCACATCAACTTCCTGATTTTCTATCTCCTGGCCGGCATCGCCGCGACTTTCGCCCAATATTTCGCAGCACCCGGATCAACCGTCCCTAATGTCGGCGCGTCCGGCGCCATGCCGGCGTGCTCGGCGCCTATATCCTCATGTTCCCGCAGTCGCGGGTGAACGTGCTGGTCGGCCGGCAGATCGTCGCCATGCCGGCCTTCATCGTGCTCGGGCTGTGGATCGCGCTCCAGCTCGTCAGCGGCGTCGGCACGATCGGCCACGCCGACACCGGCGGCGTCGCCTATATGGCGCATATCGGCGGGTTCGCCGCCGGGATCGCCATGACGTTCCTTTTTCGCGGCCGCTCGGAGACGCAAGCCTAAGCGCCGAAGCGAAGCCTTCAGATCGCTCCCAGGAAATCACGCTTACCGATCTCGACCCCGCAGCGGCGGAGGATGGCGTAGGCCGCGGTCGCATGGAAATAGAAGTTCGGCAGAGCGAAATGCACGAGATAGGGCTCGCCCTTGAAGTGCATCGGTTGCCCTCCGACGGTCAGCGCGATGTCGCGGTCTTCGGAGCCGTCGATGTCCTTGGCCTTGAAGCCCTCGACGAACTTGATCGTCTTGGCGATGCGCGCCTTGAGATCGGCGAAGGTCTTCTCCTCGTCGGGGTAGCTCGGCACCTCGGCGCCGGCGAGCCGCGCCGTGGTTCCCTTGGCGAAATCAGCTACGATCTGCACCTGGCGGGAAAAGGGAAACATGTCGGGCGCGAGCCGCCAGTTGAGCATCACCTCGGGAGCGACCTTATGCTCGGTGGCGAAGGCTTCCGCCTTGTCCAGGATGGCGGTGAGGTTCTTTAGCATGGACAGAAAGGCAGGCACGGAGGCCTCGTACATCGACATCTTCAGGCGCAGCATTTCCTCCCTGGGGATGATCACTCTGATGAGGTTCTGCCGCAGCAGAGCCCCATGAGGCAACCGTTGGGCGATCACAGTTTCGCGTTCGGCCCGCGGCGCGTCGTCTCTTGAAATCTTTGTTAAGCTCGCCCACGGCGGAGCCTAGTCGCGCCATTTCGGGTGCGCCATGCTGACCGCGCAGCAGCGAGAAGGTCGAAGCCATGGAAGAAGCGAACCTCACACGTCATGTGGGCGGACTGACCCGCCGGAATGTTGCCGCACTGGCGCTCGGCGCGTTCGCGCTGCCGATCTCTCGCCCGGCGCTTGGCCGAGCGATCGACGCGCCCGTTACGGCTGACGACGAAAAATTCATGCGGCTCGCCCTCGAGGAAGCTGCGCTTGGGGATTACCCCTACCCGTTCGGTGCCGTGATCGTGCGCGACGGCGAGGTGCTCGCCAGAGGACGCAATCTCTGGAACCAGCAACAGGACCCGACGGCGCACGCGGAGATGGTCGCCATTCGCCGCTTCCTGGCCGAGTATGGGATCGAAAAGCTGAAGGGGACTACGCTCTATACCTCGGGAGAGTCCTGCCCGATGTGCATGGGGGCGATCGTCTGGTGCGGAATCGCGCGCGTGGTCTTTGGCGCGTCGATCGCGCAGCTCGCCACCAATGTCGGCCAGATCATGCTCACCGACGCCGACATCGCCGACAAGACGCCGTTCGCCGACATCGCTCTCACCGGCGGCGTCCTCGCCGATGAATCGCTTAAACTCTTCAAGTGATGATGCAGCCGATCATCGACCCTCGCCAGGGCGACATCGAGGACGACGCTTCGAGCACCAAGAAGCGCTCCATGCTTGCGCTCGCGGGCGGCATGCTGGTGGAGATCAGCCTGCCCAAGCTGATCATCGCCTGGGGTCTTCTTCTCGTCGTTCCGGGAATCCTGCTCGGTCTCGTGCCGATCGCCACGACCATGTGGTTCAGGGCGATCACCGACAATGTCGCCTCGCCCGAGCTTGGCTTTTGGACCGTGGTCGTGGTGTTGGCAGCCGTGGCGGTCGGCTGGTTCGGTTGGCGGCCGCTCTTCCGCCTCGCCGAAACGAGTTTCTGGTCGCTCAACGCTCTCCTCGTCCAGCCGATCTACGCCGCTTGCCGCGAGGTGCTGCGCCATTTCTCCGAGCGGCTGCTGTTCGCGACGGCGACCGATGCGAGCCGCGGCAAGCTTCGCGCCGGGGCCGCTGCGGTGGCCGGGGTACTTCTTTTCGCGCTTGGGCTTGTGGTGGCAGGGTGGGCATGGCCGCGGGCGCACCTGTTCGCCTCGCTTACCGAGATCGATTCCTTCACCCGCTTCGCCGAGGTCACGCTCGCCAACAGCATCCTGGTGGTTGCCGGCTATCTTGCGGTCGCGGCGCTTTTCTGGGGCTTCGCCGACGCGCTGATGCCGCAGCCCATCACGCTCAGACAGTTCGCCACGCGCACCGGGAAGCGGCGCGTCTGGCGCGTCGCTCATCTCTCCGACATCCACATCGTGGGTGAGCGCTATGGCTTCCGGCTCGAGAGCGGGCGTCTCGGCCCGCGCGGAAATGTCCGCCTCAAGCGCCTCCTCGCCGAGCTCGACGCGATCAACGCCAAGGCGCCGCTCGATGTCGTTCTCGTCAGCGGCGACGTGACCGATGCGGGGTTGGCGAGCGAATGGGCCGAGTTCTTCGACATGATTGCGCCCTACCCGCAGTTGGTGAAGAGAATGCTGATCCTTCCCGGCAATCACGACCTCAACATCGTCGACCGTTCAAACCCCGCGCGCATGGACTTGCCCGGCAGCCCAAATATCCGTTTGCGGCAACTCAGGATGCTGTCGGCGATGGATGCTATTCAAGGCAAGCAGGTCAAGATCATCGACCGCAAGACGCGCAAGCTCGGCAAGAGTCTCGACGAGGTCCTCGCACCACATCGCGGCGAGATCGCGCGTTTCGCCGATGCGGCCCGGCCATTGTTCTCGCGGCGGCTCACCGAGTTGTGGGCCAAGATCTTCCCCATGGTGCTCCCGCCGCATGAAGAGAACGGGCTCGGCGTCATCGTGCTGAACTCGAATGCCGACACGCATTTCTCCTTCACCAACGCGCTCGGCATGATCTCTGCGGAACAGATGCGCGGCATCGAGATCGCGGCGGCGCAATATCCGCGCGCGATATGGCTGATCGCTCTGCATCATCACGTGGTCGAATATCCGTGGAAGGCCAAAACGCTCTCCGAGCGCATCGGCACCGCTCTCATCAATGGCAATTGGTTCGTGCGCAAGCTGAAGCCGCTCACAAGGCGCGTGATTCTCATGCATGGCCACCGCCACGTCGACTGGATCGGCCGATGCGGCGACCTCACCGTCGTGTCGGCGCCGTCCCCGGTCATGGAGGTAACCGACGAGGTGGCAAGGGGCTTCTATATCCACACACTGGCGATGGCCGACGACGGCGAACTCAAATTGCTTCCGCCGGATTGGATCGAGGTGCCGGGCGAGCGGCCGGACGAGGAGATCTCGACGGCGCCGCGGCGGTCAATCGGTCACGCCGAGATCGGCAAGTCCTAATGCCGCAGCGTCATGACGCCTTCATAATGTAGTGATCATCAATCCATAGAATGGCGCGATGCATCTGAGTGCCGGAAAAGCTGGTCGGACCGGTCTCAGCGGGCAAGTGGGTGCGGCGCACCCCAAATCTTAACTCGGCGCAACGCCACAATTCGCACCTTGTTCTAGTCGGACACCTGCTTCCGCCTTCGGCTTCTTGGACCTGTCATGAATGAAACTCCCACACGGCTCGGCACACCCTATCCGAGGGGCGACAAATTCGTCGCTTCGCCTCCGGCGCCGTCGCTGCCCGCGCCGGCCACGAGCTGGAACGCGCCATCATTCGAGACGATGGATCGCCTGTCGCGGGCGGTGACCGCGCGGTTCACGCAAGGCATCTCGCCGCACGCGCTCTTCGACGCCTGGTTCGATTGGGCCTCGCATCTCGCGTATGCGCCCGGCCGTCAGCTCGAGCTCGGGCTCGAAGCCATCAACGCCGGCGCCCAGCTTGCGCGCTTCGTGACGCGCGGCACCTCCGACCAGGTCGAGCCGCCCTTCCCGCCGCAACCGGGCGATCGCCGCTTCGCCGATCCCGCTTGGCAGAAGCCACCTTATTCGTGGTGGGAGCAGGCCTTTCTCGCTCAGGAAGCCTGGTGGAAGAGTGCGACGCGCGAGGTGCGCGGCATGACGCCGAAGAACGTCGCACGAGCCGATTTCATCGCGCGCCAATTGCTGGACGTTTGGTCGCCATCCAACATCCCCTGGCTCAATCCGGTCATCATCGAGCGAACGGCAAAGGAGTCGGGCGCCAATCTCGTGCGCGGCGCAACCAACTTGCAGAACGATATCTGGCGTGCGCTGACGATGCAGCCGGCGCCTCCCGCCGACGGCCTGCGCGTCGGCGTCGATCTCGCCATCACGCCCGGAACGGTGGTCTACCGCAACGAGCTGATGGAGCTCATCCAGTACAAGCCGGCCACGAGCAATGTCGTGGCCGAGCCGGTGCTGATCGTCCCCGCCTGGATTATGAAATATTACGTGCTCGACTTGAGCCCACATAACTCGCTGGTGCGCTATCTCGTCGAGCGCGGCTTCACGGTATTCATGGTGTCGTGGCGAAATCCCACCGCCGGCGACAGCGACGTCACTTTCGATGCCTATCGCACCAAGGGCGTGATGGCGGCGCTCGAGGCGGTCAGGACGATCGTGCCGGACCGCAAGGTGCATGCCACCGGCTACTGCATCGGCGGTACGCTGCTCGCCGTCGCCGCCGCGACGATGGCACGCGATAACGATGACCGGCTCGCTACTATCACGCTGCTCGCCGCGCAGACCGATTTCAGCGAGGCCGGCGAGCTCATGCTGTTCGTCGACGAAAGCCAGGTCGCCTTCCTCGAAGACATGATGTGGGATCAGGGCGTGCTCGACACCAAGCAGATGGCAGGCGCCTTCAAGATCCTGCGCTCGAACGATCTCGTGTGGTCGAAAATGATGCGCGAATATCTGCTCGGCGAGCGCGACACCGTCACCGACCTCACCACGTGGAACGCGGACCAGACGCGCCTACCTTATCGCATGCATTCGCAATATTTGCGCGGGCTGTTCCTCGAGAACCGGCTCACTGCCGGACGTTATGCGGTCGAAGGCAGGGTCATCGCCCTCAAGGATATCGAGGCGCCGATGTTCGTGATCGGCACCGAGACCGATCACATCGCGCCATGGCGGTCTGTCTACAAGGTGGAGCTGTTCACCGACAACGAGGTCACCTTCGTGCTCACCAATGGCGGGCACAACGCGGGGATATTGTCGGAACCCGGCCATCGCGGGCGCCATTATCTCATCGCCACCCGCAAGCGGGGCGACCGCTATGTCGATCCCGACACTTGGCTCAGCCTCGCTACGCCCGCGGATGGCTCGTGGTGGCCGGCGTTGGCCTCGTGGCTCGAGAGCAAGAGCGATGCGGAACGGGTGCCGCCGCCGGGGGTCGGGGCGGCGTCACGCGGGCTCGTGCCGCTTGGCGAGGCTCCCGGGCTCTATATCTTCCAGCATTAGCCGGCTTGGCCACCCTATCAGAACCGGCCGCTCCAGGGATGCTGCTTCGGACAGGCTTCGGGATGGGTGCGCAGGAAGTGATGCAGCACGTGCAGAAGCGTGAGCACGTGGTCGCAGTCGCCACGCGCCTGGCTCGCGCGGATGTCGTCGACGATCATGTCCCTGATCTTGTCGGCGCCATGCTCCTGGCACGCCAGATACTCGCCAAGGGCCGCGGCCGCGACTTCGGGGATGTGCTCGTGCT
>CAWIUJ010000013.1:0-228551 GCA_963839245.1 uncultured Alphaproteobacteria bacterium
CTTCTGGATTTCGGTGGTCGTTGGGGCGAGCTTCATTTTGGCAGCGCCCATCGCGTGGTGGATCGCCCCTCGACTGCGCGCCCGTTACTCGCGGCGGAGGACAACCGCAAATCATGCGCCCCTATAGGCTCCAAAGGCATGACCAGCGCTAAGCAAGCGATCCCCGCTTGGTCAAATCTTGCCAAGCCGCCTCGCCGTCCAGGCTTCAGGCGAGGCTCGTCAGAAACATGATTTTTTTTCCGATTTATGACTTTCGTTTGAAATAGTCGCACACAGCAGTCGGCGAGATGTCACCCTGCACAGCGGTGCATTTGTTCGGCCCACGGAACATCGTGCAGCGAGCGCAGCACTTGGGCTCGGTTCCGTGTCGGTAATTCGCCTCCGCCTTTGTTGCCTTTTCTGCCATAGCCACTCTCTAACGCCGTTGTACTTGGCTATCGATTCGCATCAGATTGACTTTAGGTACTCGATCAGATCCGCTTTCTCCTGCTCGGTCAGGGTTGTCTGGAAGTGATCGTCGTAGTGATTAACCACGTCGGCGAGCGTCGCAAATCGTCCGTCGTGGTAGAAGCCGCCCTTGTGGATTTTCTTCGTCTCCCAAAGAGCTCTCAGTTTTGCTGTCACGTAGCGGTCATCCGGGCCGCGCTTGGCCTGGAAATCGTCGATCCCGATGTCCTCAGCTGTATGCAAGTTCCAACCCGGTTCCGTGAACAGCGGCGGAACATGGCAGTTGGCGCAACGTGCCTTACCATTGAAAAGCGCTTCGCCACGCCCGGCGGCAGCAACGTCGAATGCGCCCATCGGCGGCTTCGGCACGGGCAATGACAGTTGATAGAAATGCAGAGCCGGGAGCTTCGGGGTGATGCGATCCTCCGCGTTCTGTTTGTGACCCTGCCGGGTTCTTGCCGCCACCGGATACTTTTCTACGTTATCCAACCGCGGGTCGAAGAAATTGCCCTTACCGTGCATTTCGAGATTAGCGACGTATGCGTTCCAGTAGGTCACGGTACCCCACGCACCTGTCCAGGTATGATTGTTCACGCCGGCAAGGCCAAAGGCCGGCGGGTTCAGAGTCGCCGCCGCCTTCCCATCTGGACGGAACGCCTTGCCATCAAGGTTGAGCTCTGCATCGAATTTACCCGGTCCCCAGCTGGTGAGAACCTTGCGGACAGTGGCTTCATCGACCTCGAGCATCTTGACGAATGCGCTGAGGTCTGGCGCCGTCGCGACAATCGCGCCGATGTCGAGGTCGCGGTTCGGCCAACCATCCAGACGACGCCCGATCCCAGGAGCAAAGGAATCGTCCACAGTGGAGTGGCACAGCGCGCACTGTATGCCGACAGATTTTAGGGTCTTCCCATCTTGATTGAAAAAGCCCGTTATCCCAACGACGGCATTAGCTTTGAGAAGCGCAACGGTCACGGCTGGATCATCAAGGTTTGCCTTTCCCGCCTTGATCAGATTCGCCATCGGTTTCGGCACGGCAGTGGCATCAACCTTAAGACCGAGTTCGAGCGCCTTTTTCGGGGAAAGCCCGGGACCAACCCCGCCCAGCTTTTCTCCTTCAATTGCCTGATGGAGCTTCACCGTACCGCCCCAGAACTCCTCACTGCCGAACGTGTCGAACCGGAACGTGCGCATCCCTTCCGCGAGCATCCGATCGGCGTTTTCCTTCATTGATGGGTCGAGTTTTGCGTCAGCGCCCGTTTCAGTTCGCTTCTGTCCGAAAGCGCCGTACCAGGCGCCTAAGACGACCGCAACAGTGAGACCAAAAGCCATCAAGTACCATTGGCGGGTCGTTAACATGGCGGGCTCCTCCTTGCGTCCGCTCCGACCTGAGCCGCTACGCATGCCGAGAAGGTAGGGGTCGTCGTTTCAAGCTTCCCGCAGAACTGCCCAGGGAGGTCAGCGCATTAGATGCTGCATTGGTGCAAAAGGTTCCCGAGGCAAAACAGGAAAACCGCAGGCCTAGGGTACTAATAAGTGGGGGTTGGCCGGGGCTGGCAAAGTCCCAGCCGAGATCGACTCTTCGCTCAAAGAGCGAGAAGGGTGTCGCAGGGTGAGTAACGATAATCCTATCGTTCCTCGCGACCTGTTGGTCCATACTGTGCGTAGGTGCCGCTTGCGAATTCGGAGTCGCGAATTTTCGCAAGGCAGATCGGTATCCGCCGCTCGAACTCCAGTATAGAGTGCTCGCAAGGCAATAGGGATTAGACGTGGGCGAACCTAGCGATGGTGAACTTCTCAGCCTCGCCCGTGATGGAGACCCGGCTGCGTTTCGCATCCTGATCCGACGACACGATCGCTACCTATACCGCATTGCGCGAAGCGTGCTTCTGGATGACCACGGAGCGGAAGACGTTGTGCAGGAGACCTATGTTCTGGCCTTCACCCGGCTTGGCGATTTCCGCGGTGATGCGAGCCTATCGACCTGGCTCACGCGCATTGCATTCAACGAGGCGCTGCAACAGCGGCGGCGGCGACAGCGCACAGTTGATCTTGATGTCATCGATACCGCGCGAGATCGCGCCAATATGCAAACTGATCGGTCTCCGATGATCGCCCCAGACCAGGATCCCGAGCGCACAACTGCTCAGCACCAGATTCGAAGATCGTTGGAGCGGGCTATCGATGATCTGCCGGAGGCATTCCGCACAGTATTCGTAATGCGTGACATCGAGGAGGTGACCACGGAGGAGGCTGCAACTGTGCTTGGAATCCGCCAACAGACGGTGAAAACGAGGCTGCACCGGGCGCGACGCATGCTACGAGCGGCCCTTGGCGAGCACATCGGAGCAGCGCTAAAAGATGCGTTTCCTTTCGACAGACCGCGCTGCGACCGCCTGGTCAAAAAAGTGCTGGACCAACTTGGCTTCCCCTTCGTGAAATCGGTGTCGCGGTAAGTCACTTGAGGTGCTTCGACCTCGTCGACGAATTTAAGAAGCTTGAGGCGAACTGGCAGCCAAACCCGAGGAAGAAGTCACGCCGTTAGTTAGAAAGCGCTCAATCCGAGTGGGATCGAGCGCTTGCGATGGACGGACCGACGCTTTGGGTGGAGATGGCGCGGTTAGACCGCTGATCAACACCTGTCACCCACACAGCTTGAATTTCCGCTCACGAAATATCGATAGCCAAGCCACCCGACGAGTGCCATGGATGCTATCCAGATAAGCGCGATCACGGCAGCGGCCGTCCGGCTTATTGGCCTCTCCGATGTGATCGCGGCAGCGGCCCGATGTTCAGCCATGATTTCGGGCGGAATTAGGACGGCCGGACGGGCCACGCGGCTGATGTCCGCTTTGGAGCACTTTGCGGACTCAGGTCAGAGGTCGCGTCGCATCGCCCAGGTTGCAATGCCAGCCTCCGCTTGAGGAACCTTCATTTCGAATCCGTTGATTGCATTCAAAAGGATTCGGGTACCTTCCAGTTTGCCGGCTATCCGATGCCAGGTTTTCGCGAGATTGAATTGATGCTCACGCTCTGACGTTGAATTAGATTGCTCTGCGAGATTCTCACAAGTCAGCGCGTGTTTACGAATTTTTTGAAGGGTATCGAGCATGAACTCACTCCTTGCAGTGATGCAGGCGGGAGCGTGGCCTTGCTCTCAGCCACCGGAGCCTGTGGCGACATTCCGATGATGATTGAGCTTGCGCCTACGGGCGGGATTTAGCGAGTCAATTGTCCGCAACAAAAAGGGGCGCCGACCGAAGCCGCCGCCCCTTCAGGTTCTCTGACGTGGCTCTTTAGTAGCTCGACGCTTTCGAGCAGCTCTTTGCCGTGTCGTCCCACTTCATTTTGGCCTTCTCGCAGTCAGCCTTGGTCTTTGGGGCGTCAGCGGCAAGGGCAGCACCCGCAAATCCAATGGCGAGGCCCAGAGCGACGAGCACCGAAACAAGGTTCTTCATTATGGGTATCCTTTTTGGCGTCCCAGGGGTGTAGCAGAGCCGGGACCGCCCAATAGCAGAACTGATGGCCTCACGCTTCGTTCCAAAAAGACAACCCCGGCGCTTCGAATCACGCTGCGCTCCTACGTTGCCAGTTCTCCTGGATTGAGGGTGGACTAGCCCTGTTGCGCTCCCGCAGCAGGGCTCTTTTTGCTGGTCTCGCTTCGAGCATCGCGTGACCTAGGATGACACCTGCCGCTCCCAGCCCCTATCGGCAGGAGGCAAGCTAAAATGATTGCCCCCTGGAGTAGTCGGCGCTCGGCCATCATCAAGATTTAATCAAATAGCACCCTCGCGCGGAACTTTAGTATGCGGCAGGGGTTCAAGTTTAGGGCGAATGGCAGATCGATCAAAAACCGCCCGGCGTAGCTACTTTACAATTGGAATAGAAATGATACTCGCTCCCATCGGCCCTAGCCTCGGCTTTCATCTTCTGCGTTTGCGGTTTATCGGACCGGCTACAGCGATCGATGCGCTTCTACGCCATCGCCCTTTGCTGGCGGAGCCGTTTAAGTTCGCCGCGCTGCTCACCGCGGTGACGGCGATCAGCTTCTGGTGGTTTGTAAGCGCATGAGCGGTTGCACCCGGCGCCGTGCAAGCTCTTTGCAGAACGTGACCTACGCCGCTCGCCGCAAGCGTCGCGGCTCCTTCGGACCGGAGATCGTCTTCACTGGCCCACAGTCCGCACAGCGATATGTACGTAGCTCGATTTTAGGATGGGTTGGATGAGTTCTCGGTCGCGTCGAGAGCGGTCTCTTTGCCGCAGACCGGACACGCTTCTGGAACCGTGTTTTGAATGCGCATGTGACCTCCTTCGCCCGACATAGGCGATTGGCCCTCAAATCGTTCCTCTAGAGTTGGATTGTACCCGGCTACCTTGCGGCGGCGGCGCGGTCGACACAAAGAGTGCTCCTTTAGTGTGACAGTGTCGAGGCGATTTTAGGAAGCCTCGATTTATCCACCGGTCCCGGCGAAAAGGGCGCCGGCCGAAGCTGACGTCCCTGCACCTTTTCGGCGGAGCGTCGATTAGCGCTGCAGAATCGCGTACCGGTTAGGAACAACAAGTGGCCGGCGCCATTTGGTCTTGCCAAGGAGATCGACATGTCACTCGGCCTGATACTCGTCATCATTCTCATCATTATTCTGCTAGGCGGCTTCAGCGGTCGCTTTGGGGGTTACGGATACGGTTACGGACATGGTGGCATCGGCGTCGTCGGCATCATCATTGTCATTCTAGTCGTTCTTCTTCTCATGGGGCGGCTCTAGCTTTAGAGGTGCCACAGACGAAGGTTTTTTACGTAATGGAAGCAAAGTCCGCGAGTTTGGTGGATCGTTTAAGTAACTCGCACCGCTAAGCTGCAGACACAATATTGCGACTGTTCCTGGCTTCGCGACGGGGCCTAGTGCCCATGGCCTCGGGTTGTTGCCCATTCGGCGCGCCGATTTGCACCGAGCGGCCATCAAAGTAGGCGCCCCTCTCGATTGCGAGAGATTTATGCTGAATATCACCCACAACATGCGCTCGTGATTTCAAGATAACCTCTCCGCCATGAATTGGGCCCTCCACTCTGCCGTTGACCACGACCCGCTAGGCTTGGATGCCGCCAGTGATAAATGCCTGGGGCGAAACGACCAGAGACGTGCAGTGCATGTCGCCCTCAATGTGACCGTTGACTTCGACCAGACCCTCAGCAGTGACGCTCCCGACGATTTTTAGTCCTTCGGCGATCACCGTTCCTCGATCTTTGCCAAACATATTTGCCCTCCAACACTTACAAAACTAGACACGAGGAAGGTTAGTACCTGGGGTCCAGGAAAGCGAGCGTGCGTCCTGGAGCGAGCCCCCGCATTGGGCTCGTTGATGCTGTCGCCGCGCGGGCTGCTGCTGCTCGCGCCGGCTTAGTGCCGTTATTCGGTCAACGGGGAGCGCTCAATTTTAGCGGGCGACAATGGAAGTTTCGCGCAATGCTTGTATTATCCCTAATGAAGGCCCATATGATTAACATTGGCGCCGGAACCTTAGGTGCTGACGTGCCGACTTTGTGCACGCCCCCTTTTTCCTAATTCTCAGCAGCCGAGTGGCCCTTAAGGGGTCCTTGAGGCCCGCGGCTCCTAGCTCCGCAGGCGCCAGCTCCTTCATAGGAGGCGAGTGATGTTGATCATCGGTTTAATCGTAGGACTATGGATCGGCGTCGTGCTGGGAGCCCTCGGCGTTGGACTCGCGGGGGCCGCACGGGGGAGCGATAGGCTTTCTCCACTACCCGCTCAAGAAATGGAAGTACCGGTCTCTTTCACGGCAATCAAGGACGTGAGGACTTCAGGGGAAAGTGAATCGAAACCTACGTGAACCCGCGATGAAGACCGCCAAGACTGTTGTTATCCCGCCAGCGACAAGGAAGAGCTGAAGCAGAAACTGACGCTATGCTCATTTGAGGAGCACTATCTCTCAAAGACCGCAACGCCACCGTAGCGTCACGACCTATGAGGATGACCGCGATGTTGAAGCAAATCCTTCTCGCTGCCGCCTTTTCCGTCCTGGCGCTGGCGGCTGCGTTGGCTGCCGAGCCCGCCTCACTTTCCGGAGACGAGCTCCGCAAGGTGGTGAGCGGCAAGACCGTCTATCTCACAATTTCGGGTTTCGAGCTCCCCATTCGCTATTCGCCGAGTGGCAGCATGGAGGGCAGCATGGGCGTGGTCGCCGCGAGCCTTGCGCGGGGAGACGGCGCGTCCGACCGGGGCAAATGGTGGATCTCCGGCAATCAGCTCTGCCAGCGCTGGACGAGCTGGATGGAGGGAAAGTCCTATTGCTATACGCTCACCCGCCAGGGCAACAGCGTGCGCTGGTTGCGCGATGACGGACGTTCCGGAACCGCGCGCATCGGCGGCTGAAGCAGGAACGCTAGCAGCTGGAAATTGTAGTTCCAGCATTTCTTCGCCTTAAGCGGGAACCATTTACCCCTGGCTGGATTACCCCATCGGCTCGTTCGCGGAACGTATCCCAGGCCCCCCGTCTGGGGTTCCCCGGGCCGAGGATAACCAATGAGTGAGAAGCTTCAGCGTTTTCAGGCTCGTGCGCGCGAGTTGGCGCGTTCCGGCAAGTTCAATGGCTGGCGTCCAATCGCGTTCGAACTGCAGTTCGAGGACGGCTTCCCAGACGCAATTCAATGGACCTACAGCGCGTCCACCCAAGAAGCGCTCGACATTATTTGCAGAGAATCCAGGAAGCGGCTCGACCACCCTTCAAAATCCTTGGGAACCAAGGCCCCGGATCCTCACGCTCGGGGCCTCACCTTATCGGGCCCGGCGACTAAGTTATAGCCGCCCTTCCGCAATCAGCGGAGCCAGTGCCCTATATACACTCGCTTTGCTGAGTCCGGTCTCTTCCATAATGATTGGAACAGTCTTGCCGGCGCGCCGAAGCTCGATGATCTGATCTACCTTGTCCGGCACCAACTGAAGCCTGCGCCCAAATCTTACGCCTTGCTCCTTCGCCTTGGCGATGCCGTCCATCTGTCGCTCGCGGCGGATATCGTTTTCAAACTCCGCTATGAGCGCGAGGATGCCCATCACCAGTTTGCCGGTGCGGGACGTCGTATCGATCGACGGATCATCGATGACCCTGAAGCTGACGCCCTTGTCTGCCAGCGTGGCGATGATGCGATAGAGGTCCGAGGTCGAGCGTGCCAGGCGGTCGATCTTGGTCACGAGCAGGGTGTCACCCTCTCGCAAAAACTCTAGACACTGCTTCAGGGCCGGTCGCCCCGCATCAACACCCGACCGCTTCTCCCTAAAGACCTTGTCGCAGCCCTTAAGCCGTTCGAGCTGCACGTCGAGGCTCTGCCCGACACTGCTCACTCTTGCGTATCCAACCGTTGCCATTGCCGTTCCCTATCCTCTTAGAAGTAGTGAGAACAACAATATGAGACGTGAAATGAGACGCGTCAATCGTTCTTGGGCGGGAGACGAACCCCGGCCCCGATGACCCCGGGGAGCTAGATACTCTGCGAAGTGAATGGGGCGAGACCGCGGCCCAAAAGAAGAGGCCCCGCACGGGGGGAGACGGGGCCTCTTCGGTTCCTTTGGGGGGAACAGCGATGGAGAGGGATTCCCATCGCGCAATGTCACTTAACTACTTTCCTAGGCCTTTGGATCCGGCATTTTGTCTCATAGTAAATCGCTCCTAGTCGCCGTGGCGTCGGCTTCGGCCGGCGTTCTTTTTGTGCTCAAAGAAGGCGGAGAGCACCCCTCATGGTCCTACAAACCACCAGAAGCTGATCGCTGTCACTGCCGCGAGCCATGCGGCGAACTTGGTCCGCCGCGCCAGCAGCGGGTGATTGCGCAGGAGGCCCTGCAGCGCCTCGATCTGTTTGAACAGATTGCTCAACGGCAAACCCATGACCTCAAAGCCAAGGTTAGGGCCGATGGGCGAGAGCGTTGTTGTGGCACGTGGTATTGGTATGCAGGCTCAGAACCAGCGGCCGCGGCCATACCATCCGCCGCCGGAAACAATAAGTATTACGAGGATAATGATGAGAAGTGTGGTGGTGCTCATGTCGCCTCTAAGCGCGTTATTGCTTAGTTGTTGAAAACAAAACCGGACTGGCGCTAACGCGAGTCGCCATCCAACAGACCAACCTTGCTCGCCTTCAATTCGTTCCTTTAAATCTGGCTTTGCCTATCCGAGCGCCTTCCGCAGTGGGGAAGTGCCGGACTAGGCTCACGCCGAGGCTCAAGAGGCGGCCGAGGCAGTAATGCACACAGACGTGCCCGTCGGACCCCCAATCTTCCGAACCTTGGCGTGGAGTTGCTGTGCCAGCGCTTCGACGATGCTTGTGCCCAGTCCGATATGAATTTCGTCCGCGCCCGTTTCCACAAAACCCTCGCCATTGTCCGATACGGAGAGGAACCAGCCAGATTTCTTACTTTCGTACTTGACCACGATTTCACCCTGCGCGCTGTTCATCGGGAACGCATGCTTCAACGCATTGATCACGAGTTCCGTCACGATCAACCCAAGGCTGACCGCTTCGTTGGATACCGCCCGACCAGAGGTCGCTTCTACCCTAACGGACAGCGGCCGACGCTCACCAACCATCGACTTTGCAAGGCTGTCGCACAGCTTGGTTAGATAGGGACCGATCTCGATGCTCTCGTTCAGTCCCGAGGCCTGCAGTTGCTCTTGCACCGTCGCAACCGACATGACGCGTTGGTGGGCATCCTGCAGATGCAGCCTAATCTCCTCGGATTGCACCGTTCGAGCCTTGAGCAGAAGGATGCTGGCAATGATCTGAAGACTGTTGGCGACGCGATGTTGCATCTCCTGCAGCAGAACTTCTTTTTGTCGGAGCAGTTCGTCTTTCTCCCGTTCGGCATCGCGACGATTGGTTACGTCTTCTATCGCCAGTAGCAGGGCGGAGGCGGAGCCCCCTTCGTCAAACACTTGTCGCGCGTTGAGGAGCATCACTCGCCGTCCGATGGTTGGGAATTCATGCTCTACCTCATATGCCTCGACGGTGCGGTGTTTCGGAATGATGTCTTCAAGGACCTCCCGGAGTCGCGGAATGTCCCACTGCCCGTCGCCCAGTTCGTAAAGCCTTCGGCCTTGTGTCTCCTGCGGCTCCGCGGCGAAAGTCCGGTAAAATGAGCGGCTCGCCGCAACTACGCGCAAGTCTCTATCGAGCACGACGAGGGGCTCTCTAACCGTGTCAACGATGGCCTCAGCCAAGCTATGCCCGTGTGCAACAGTGGCTAAAGGGTTGCGGTCCGCCACGCAGGAACTCCTTTCTGCAAGCCGTGGACATTATCAGAGCTGGTAGGGGTGGAAACCGCTGCGCGGTACGGCCGCATGTTCACTCCGCCCCAGAGTGTAGCCCCGTAATATCCCCGACACGCGCCGCGAAAGACTGCGGCCGCCGGCTGTCGGATGAAGGAGCCGACCGTTAAATCCGCTAAATCGCCAGCAGGCGGTCGATCTGCATTTTTGCTTCCGCGATAGCCGTCTCGCTCGAAACATACCGCGAATAGACGGCGTGCGGCAGGATGGGCAGGGAGGGGGTAGTTGGCTGCACGCTAAAGCTCCACCCGTGCACTCGAGTGACCTGGATAAGATAACCCCGGTAAATTGGTTCGTGCGTCATGCTTCAGCCTCTCCCGCACAAACAGCAGCTAGGTGGCGACTATGAGCGCTTGGGGATGAAAGATTGCTTAGTAAGCCAACTCGGAGTGAATGGGATAGTTCAATGGTCTTGCTTACTCCGTTCGAGGACTCACAGGGGGTATAAGGATTGTGGAGACCCGGTTGCGAGGAAAGAGGCCAACGAACACTCCGCTAGATCAATCGTCCAACGGCAACGCGACGAGGGAACTCCATGCGGACTGCCAGCCCCAGGCGATTGGCGCTGCTACTGACGCCGGCCGTCTGCCACCTTTCCCAACGATAACCTTTCTTCTCAATACCCATTTCGAGGGCTCTATAAATGGTGATCAAGTTGCGTCGTGAAAGCTGTGACCGTGAGTTATCGCCGAGCAAAACAGTAAAGAGGAAAACTGCCACAAAAGAAGGTGTAAGCCGCGTCGCGACGTAACGACCCCTAAACCGAGCGGCATCTTGATGCACTCCCGCCTCCGTCCAATGCGATTATAGTGCTCACTATCTTGACGGCTTTGGGGAGGGGGTACTGGCCATGACGCTTGCCGCAATCAATTTCCAGCTTCTAGCCAATTCTGGTTTTCCACCGCAAAACTTTGTGTCGGGTGAAGCGATTTTCGAGGAAGGCTCCGAGGGCGACAAGATGTACGTCATCCGCTCCGGCGAAGTCCTCATCGAGAAGGGAGGAAAAGTAATCGAAACGGTACCGCCCGGTGGTATCGTCGGCGAGATGGCGCTCATCGACGGCTCCCCCCGGAGCGCCACTGCCCGCGCTAAAACTGACTGCGAAGTGGCGCCCATCACCGAGAAGGCCTTTCTTTTCCTCGTGCATGAGACGCCCTTCTTCGCCATCGCGGTGATGCGCACCCTAGCCGATCGATTGAGGCGCACTAACGAGCGAGGCTAATTTCGCGGAGCCCCCTACACGATCCACCCGGGGGCCCCTAGACGTGGCTGCTGCTTGGAAAGAAGCCCACGCAAGTCCTAAGAGCTAACAAGCGACGGCTCTCATGACGATGAGCCCAAGTCCTGGCGACGAGTGGACTCGGCCTCGCGGAGCTCTCGCCGGGCCGAGGCCCAATTTTTTTCTTTGTTTGATGGAGGCACGGCTCTCACGTTGCCTCGCCTCCTCTTCTTTTCAGCTTCCGTTTTCAAACAGCCGCTATCTCCTTTCTCCTCAATGTAGGAACTTGGAGGTGCTGTTGTAGAGGGGGAATGCAGGCGCTGCCCTCGTTCGGAGAGCGGCCCGACGGCATTGGTCGGGAACCGCCGGGCCTAGCCACCAGTCCGGGGAGGTGGATCCCTTCGCGGTAGCTAAGATGGCAACAGCTTTACTGAAGTTCGGTTCCCACGTTTCTCAGGCAGCGGCGAGGCGTCGCGCTTCAAGCAAATGCTCGCCGTTATTAAGCCGCGAGCCGTCGCGCTCTAGCCTTCCGGCACATGAGGTCGAGTTCTTCTCGCGTGGCCTGCTTATGGAGCCACTCGCGCGCATCGGAGATGCCTTCTTCGAAGAGGAGTACGAACTCGATCGGGCGCCATCCGTAAAAAGTGCCCGACTGCGCTAGCTCACGCGCCTTGGCTTGGATGTGTTTCAGTTTGCTCATAGATGGTCATATAGGGACCGCGACCGCAGAAGCGAAGAGCGTGGGATAACACTATGCGTGGGGAACTTTGAGGTCGCGGCGACGTTATCCAAGATGGCTCTTACAGCGGATCGCTGCGTGCCAGAATCAACCCATAAAATTTGCGAAGGAGTCGGTCATGGACTGGAATCGTGTTCAGGGAAACTGGAAGCAACTCGAAGGTAAGGTCAAGGCGAAGTGGGGTAAGCTCACCGCCGATGACCTGACTGCCATCAATGGCCGCCGTGAGCAGCTCGAAGGCAAGATCCAAGAGCGCTACGGCATAGCCAAGGATCAGGCCCGGCAAGAAATCGAGGATTGGTTTACGTCACAGGGCTTCTAGGTCAAGGCGCGAAGAGCTTGGACGGCAACTGAGCTTAACCGCGCGTCGTTGCTTAAGTGAAGCCCGGCCCTGCGCCGGGCTTCTTTTAATTCACATTGGCCAGCACCAAGCACATTCGATGTCATTAGCCCAATGGCGCAACAGCAGGTGTGATTGAACACGCGCCCGGGCCTCGAACTTGCGTTGCCGAGGCTCGAGCTGATTAAGAAGGAAAAGATGAGGCGCTTGCGTCTCTCCGCTGGAAACGACATCGCCACCCGAAGTCACGATGAACCCTGCGCATAGAAGGAGTGAACCATGCATATCAATTTGGAAGACGCCGAGAAAGCAATCGCAGCCGCGCGTAAGAAGGCCATCAGCCTCAAAACGCAGATGTGCATCGCGGTGGTCGATTCAGGTGCCAACCTGAAAGCCTTCCTGCGCATGGACGACGCCTGGGTCGGGAGCATCGACATCGCCATTAAGAAGGCCAAGACTGCCTGTTTCTTTGGAATGGCCACGGGTCAGCTGGGTAAGTTATCCCAGCCAGGAAAACCGCTCTATGCCATCGAGGTTTCCAATGATGGTCTTGTCACGTTCCCAGGGGGCTTGCCAATCGTAGATGAGGACGGCGGCTGGTTGGCGCTATTGGGTAAGTGAAGTGCCGTTCAGAACGACCACGCGGTGGCTGAGGCCGGCGTCGAAGGTGGTGCGGTGAGCGAACTGCCCGAACACCCTTGGTGGATAAGAAGAAATCGTCTCAGAAATCCTTGCCGTCAGATCATCCAGCGTAGCTGGCGGTGTCACTCGGACCCAAGGGCCATCACGGCGGCGATTTTCGCGACCGTGCTCGTCGCGGAGGCCGGGTTGAGTACGATAGGATAGATAAGCGCAGCGAAATCGTCACCGCGAACGTCCAGTCCGGTCCAATGGTCGAGAACGTCACTAGACTAAGCTCGCTACGGTGAGCTGCCGAAGCCGAACAGGATCGGTCACTTCATCGGCCACCAGGTTCAGAAGCTTTTGGCCGACGGCCATTCTGAGCTCGCGATCGGTCGTATAATCTAGAACCGGGCCTGGAAGGGTCGCCCAAATGGAGGCGAACGCCAGGTCCATCACTGCAAGGGTCTTGGGATCGTACACGTCAATTCGGGGGTTCGAGGCGACTGGCTCCCTCCGCATTTGTTGCAGGCGTGATGGGCATTCAACGCGGCGCGCACTCACATGTTCCTTCGAGTTGCGCGGGACCGGGCGGGGCCAGACTCTATGGCACATCTCGCAAACGCAACAAGGAAGGCGCTGTTGTCCGCAGCGGCGGTGGAAGCGGTGGTGGAGGCAGCCATGCGCGCGGTGCCGGCGGTGGAGCTAGTCACATGAGCGTAGTCGCGTCTAGCGCGGCAGAGTGTTGGATCCCAAGCGTCGGCAAGCCATCGCAATGTCAGCGCTCAGGCGTCAACTAGCCGCAGTCCTTCCCATAGCCAGTCCGTTTCGCATGCGAATGGGATTATCTCGAATAACCGCCACTTTGCTAACGGTGGCTTCTACTATGGTGGGTACCCGTATTACGGCGGCGATGACTGCTATTCGCTGCGGCGCTATTCTTGGGCTCGGTATCAAGCATGCATGGGCGTTTACTGAGGTCGCCTATGAAGCGACGAGCAGAAGGCCTCGCAAGCACGGGGCCTTTTCCTTTTCCAGGTTGCGTCGGGCCTTGCCGTTGGATGTGCCGGTGCTGCGGACGGGCTCGAAACCAACGCGCTAAGAGGTTGTATGGATCGCTTCTGATATTTGCGAATTACCAAGGACACTAGCGTTGGAGCCCAACTTTTTAATGGACCTGTGCGTTCTAATGCTGACGAAAGGAGACCAGGTCATGCTCGGATGGATTTTAACTTTCCTCGTATCGCCCTAGTCGCCGGCGCCCTTGGGTTCGGTGGCATTGCAGGCGCGTCAGCCAGCATTGCGCAAGTACTGTTCTATGTCTTCCTGGTGCTGCTGCTTATCTCCCTTGTCGTGCATTTCACTAGAGGCGTGACGCGCTAGCAAAAGTGTCCAGACACCCTATCGAGCAGGCGCCCTCTTAGGGGGCTGCAAGCGGTGTCCTCGCAGCCGCTAAAATTAGACTAAGACACGGGGACGAACTGGGTCATAGTAAAGCCACGCCCCGGTCGGAGCATCCCTCGGCCGGGGCTTCGTCTAGGTTAATTGAGTCGCAAAAGCCCTCCCATAAGGCGCAAGCTCAATCATCATCGGTATGTCGCCACAGGCTCCGGTGGCTGAGAGCGTAAAGACTCCCGCCTGCAATGCAAGGATGGGGGCCATGCCCGGTGGTCCCAGCGAGTGTCATCGTCACGCGATGAATTGTGTGAAGCTAGCAGAAAAGGCTGTTTCAGCATCAGACCGTGAGCACCTCCTCAATTTGGCGAAGACTTGACGTTACAGCGAGCTGACGAACTGGAAGCTACCCGAAGCCTTTTCAACTCAATCAACGTAATCGAAATGAAGGCGGGCCCGGAGCAGCCGGAGCTAAAGTTAAGATCGCAAAAAGAGACCCCAGGCAGGCAAGCGCCGAGGGCCAAGTCTTAGGAAACATCTCTAGACGCAAGTGAACGAAGGCCCCACCCGCCCTCACAGAGCGATGATGTCTGCCTCGTCCAGCTGACTTGAGCACCCTCGCCTCACCATTGCGATTGCACGCACGCAGCCAATGAGACGCTCACCGTAGTGATCTATCTCGATGAGCAGTTCCTCGCATTGGGGGCAGCGCTTATCCATGTCGATTTCGGGACAGCATCCGCGAACTAAACCAAGCCGAAATAGTGTGCCAGGAGTAAGAACGCTACGATGATGCCCGTGATGCCAAACGCGAGAACGTAGCGTACGTGATGCCCGGTGACTCCCGCTAGCGCTTCATTTTTCGATTTGGTGATCGGCATGGCTGTTCTCCGATCAGTTTTGGAGGAGAAGCCCCGGCCCAGGAAGCCGGAGCTTCTCCCGCTCTCTAAAGGGGCGTTTGCTCCCTATAGGAGCATCGACGGCCTTGCCGGGGATTTGGGGGGGGGGATTATGCCGTCGAATAGGGCAAACCAATCACGTGGAGTGTGGTTCCGGGTTAAATCGCCCTGCGATATCCGCCAACACACTCGTCTTTTGCCGCAAGATGATGATCCTGCCAGGGCGTCTTTCACCGCTTCTGCGAATGCAGCGATTGCGACACGATGATCTCCCACCAAAGCTATCAGCTCCTCTACGCTGCTATCGGCGTCATCCAATTGCTCAACGCGGAAAGGTAGGTCTAGAGGATCCCCCCAGCCCATACGTCATGGAGAACGAAATAAGAACATCCTTCAAGCATTGAGGCGTTCGCGGTTGCTGAGATTTATGGAGACGGCGCGAGCAAGTTAGAGTTCGAGGATGACCGCACGCCGCTTCCCGTCGTTGCGAGGCACGTCGCATCGCAGGCAACATCGCTAAGCTGCCGGAGCTGCTCGGTGGAGGTTAAAATTGTTGTGGCGGTACGTAGGGATCGTCAGTCATTGCTTAAGTGATCCCGGGTTGACCGAGCGGATGAAGGCGATGATCCGCCATAGGTCGTCGCTGGTCTTGATAATCCCGCCGAAGGGCGGCATCGGCCCCGGCACGGTCTCATGCTTAACCGGGCTAAATCCCTGCTTCTGCAGGTCGACGGAGCCAAGGGTGATCAGCCGGAACAACGTATCGTCGTCAGCGCCATACACCCAGACGTCGTTGGTCAGCGAGGGGCCCATGCCGCCACCTCCACCGCCGCCGTGGCAGCCATTGCAGCCGGCGGAGAGGTACCTGTGACGACCCTCCTCTGTGATGGCCGCTATATCACCGTTATAGGGATTCTTGAGTTGGCCTTTCGGCGTGTTGGCAAGCAGGTCCAGGGGTGGCGTGACCGGGCCAAGCATGGGACCGCCGGCCGGGGCAGCGGCCGCGCCTTCAGCGGGCGTCGTCGAACCGGCCGGTGGAGGCGCTGTCTCGTCGGCTGCCCGACAGGGCTTTATCGCGACTGTGCCAACAAATCCTAACGTTAAGAGTCCGATGATGATTTTGCGCACGGGTCATTTCCCTGGATAATTATAGGGCGCGAGCCGAGGCATCTCCGGCAGGTTCATAGCCTGCCGCCCTTTGGTGCTTACTGCAGGATCACATCTTGCCTGGCTGGCACTTATTGGCCGTGGCATCCCACTTCATGTCGGCCTTGTTCGTTGGAGCTGCCGGGGCAGCGAACGCAGGGGCTCGAATACAACGGCAAGAGTTAGCGCTATAATCGAAACAAGTCCTTTCATGGTGCTCTCCTTTTCACGATAGAGCCCCACTCCTAAAACGCCAACGGCTGGCTTTCGTTCAATGCGTATAGAGCCTTCATAATGAAGAAGCCCAACTTGAGGCCACAAGCCGGGCTTCTCTTACTCTAATACTGGGTGCCGGGAACTCCAGACGGGGGAAGCTGGGACGCGCTCTCCGACACGCTGACAGATAACGCGGCAAGAATTTGAGAGTTCCAGGGTTTAAACCCACTCGCAGCTACCGGTCAGAAACTTGCGTTGAAGATAGACCAGCGTTTGTCATAACTGACCCGCGCCTACCTGGGATATCGCTTCAGCAAGGCGCTCACGATAGACTGGCTTTTGCAGCACGGGTGCTCCAGGTACCTGTTCGTGAATGCGCTCCACCGTGGCCTTATCACTGTAAGAAGTGACGAATACCACCGGTACCTCGCACACTTCGCGAAGCCACCTGCCAGCCTCTATCCCGTCGCGGCATCCATCCAGATAGACATCCATTACGACGACATCCGGCTGATTGCTCATGGCCAGCGCACGGGCCTCCCTGGCGCTGGGCGCAAGCCCGCAAACTTCAAATCCCAGCGAGCTCATGGTTGCTTCTAGGTCGAGTGCGATCAGGATCTCATCCTCGACGATCAAGACACTCCTATGGTGTGGTGACGACATGTCCACTCACTTTCTGGCGGTGCCCTTATTGAGCTAACGCCTCAAGCAAGTGTTGGTGCCATGCAAGTTGTGGACAACTCCTGCCCCGTCGTTTCAGGGTAACGGCGTGGAAGCCTCATTGAACGGCCTCGGATGCGGCTTGCTGTACTTACAACGTGGTGACGGCGAGAAGCCGAGGCAGGTTCCTGTCATAGCCCCCATATTGCTCGAGGGTTCAGGCGACCACTGGCAAGGTCAGGGATGCGAAATTTACCGCTCTAACTGGCCTTCTTGGGGACCTTCTTGCCCTTTTTCCGTGCCTCTGAAAGCCCAATGGCAATGGCCTGCTTGCGGTTTTTGACTGTTCCCCCTTGCCAGCCTTCCCGCTTTTCAACTTACCACGCTTAAATTTGTGCATTTCGCGCTCTACGTCCTTAGATGCGCTCGGTGAGTATTTTCGAGGAGATGGAGCGGCGATCCAAGCGAAGCTTGATGAGCTGATCCGAGCGCAGCCTCGAATAAATTCATCAAAAGCAGAAAACGAAACGTTTGGCAGCTTACTAGTCTTCTGCGCGCGCCTGGGTGCGATGTCGGGCGATGTCTTCCGGTTCCTGGTCGTCAATTCTTGTGAGCGCGTTGTTTGCTCGGCCATGCGCGTGCAGCAGTTCATCCAGCTTTGCCTGCATGGCTTGCGTGTCGCGGTGTTCTGCCCGTTGTATGAGGAGGGTCATGAACCAGACGGCTAAAGTGGCAACGGCATTCCAATCAAGCGTAGCTCGGTCCAGGATAAACCAGAGCATGGCGTAAACGATGAGGACGCCAAAAGCTCCCGGATGAGCAGATAGCTCGCCCAACCGCGTGAGTGAATGTCGGATAGCGTGCATTCTCTCTGGCATTTGATCCTCCTTCAAATGAGCAGCAAAAAAGAAAACCGACCTGATGCCAAGCCGGGCTTCTCACTCGAATAGGACAATAATTACGAGCCAGTGTCGCCACCATGCACCTTGAATGTGGGGCTCCGCAGACACGGCAAGACATAAAACGCCAGCCGGTTTTTTTGTTCCACTGCGCCAGCGGTTCGCACGTTTGCTTAAGCGGCACTTTTGACTTCGACGCCGGACAAATCCGCTTTGTCTTCGGCGATCGCTTCGTCCCTGCCTTCTGAGCGCGCGTCTTCAAGCGCCTTCACGAGCGCGTCGTAGAAATCCGACATTTCACTGATCTTGTTGTCAGACCCGACAAACTTTTGGATCAAGGCAACAGTCACTGTGTTGGCATCCATATTCTGTGCTCCCGAGCAACAGGTCCATCATGCCTGCGGTCGAGAAACGCGAAACACCGCAATGCGTTCCGACGGCCCCCCCGCCCCGGATAAGAGTTATCCGATCGAGGGGATCGCAGATCTTGAGCATTGCCCGGCAAAGCAAGCATTTCCCGGGTTCGAGTCCTCTAGCTCTTGTCACTTAAGTTGGGGCCGGCACAGGTAGGGTGCGAATCTCGCCGAGAATTAGAACGGCCGATTTGGCGCAAGCGGTTTCTCAGGGCGGCGATGACCGGCCACGTGATACTCACACCGCGAATTCGAGGACAACTCGAGTTCCTGAATGCCGAGGATCGTAGTTCACCGTAGATCCAAGTTTTGCTGCCATCGAATTGATAATAATGGAACCGAGGCCAGACCCCTGCGCTGTTCCATCGCCATTCCACCCAATTCCATCATCTTCAATGACCAGTGATAGTCGATCGTCGGTCAGCTGCCGTACCGAAACCCGAATGTGTCCGCATTCATCTTTTGGGTATGCATATTTGTAAGCATTGGTGACTAGTTCCGTGACGATTATCCCGAGTGGTACGGCCTGGTCAGGTGGTATCCTCACATCATCGGCCACGAGTTTTATCACATGCTCCCTTTCCTCAGCATTCATCGCAGTGCTGAGCTCTTCAAGGAGGTTCTTCAGATAAGCGTTGAGTTCGACGTAGCGGACGTCGGATGAGGTGTATAGGCGCCGGTGGATTCCCGCTATTGCAGCAATTCGTACCTGCATCTCCTGTAAGACGCTCTGAGCACCTTCGTCTGATACCGCGTTGGCCTGTAGACGAGCCATTGCGGCCACGAGTGACAACGAGTTCGCGACGCGGTGATTGACCTCGCGGAGGAGAAGTTCGGCTCTATCCTTGGCTTCGCGGACGAGCCGCTGCGCTTCCTCCTTTTCACGCTTAAGCTTTTCATTTGCCAGAGCGGACATGATCGCTTGTCCGAGCAGCTCTCGATAGTGTCCTTGGAGATCCTTCCAGACGTAATCGACTGCGCCTGCCTTTAAAGCTGCCACCGCAACTTGTGCATCATCCGATCCTGTGACGTAAATAATAGGAGGCGGATTGGGGAAACTCTTGATCTTCGGAATGACCTCCAGTCCCGTCTCGTCCGTGAGCTTATGATCAAGGGCTATCAGATCGAACGTTTTGGTCGCCAGAAGGCTCAAGCCTTGATCACCGGTCTCGACATGGTGAACAGTGAAGCCCCCCGGGGCCAGCGCTTTCTGCACCAGCTTTGCAAGACCACCGTCGTCGTCAATATAAAGAATGTGAACGGAATTCGGCATGATCTAGTCGGTCGCCGGGACTTTCATGACGGAGAAGAACAATCCTAGCTGCCGACTGCGTTCGCGAAGTTGTCGTAATCGACTGGCTTCGTGATGTAAACGTTGGCACCCAGATCGTAGCAGTTCTGAACTTCCCGCTGGTCGTCGGTCGTAGTCAGGATTATTACCAGCGAACGGCGAAGATGCGGGTTGGCTTTCACAGTGGACAGAATCTCGACGCCAGTCATGTCGGGCAGGTTGAGATCGAGCAGAACCAATAGGCATCGTTTGGCACTCACCTCTCCAGAACCGTCGGGTCCGAGGAGATGTGTAAGCGCCTCTTTGCCGGTTGAGAATGTGATGATCTCGTTGTTGACACCAGCGCGTCGAATATTGCGTTCAATCAGGCGCGCGTGACCCTCATCGTCCTCGATCATGACAATGACTACCGGAGACCCGTTCGTAGGAACTCATGAGAAACGCTCCTTTTTCAGAATTTTTGGCAGAATTACCTTAAACGCGGCTCCCGCGCCGGGTTTCGAGTGAACGGTGATTTCGCCTCCGAGCCGTCGCACCAGAGCCCGCACGTGAGCCAGCCCGATTCCTTCCCCAGGACGATCCTGAGCGCCCGAGCGCCGGAAGAGATCGAAGATCCTCTCATGATCTTGAGGAGCGATCCCGCGACCGTTATCGACAATGGTTAGCTGGACGTAGTCACCCATCTGCTCAGCCTGAATTGCTATCTGTCCAGGCCGGTCTGGTGACAGGTACTTAACGGCATTGTCGGTGAGATTGCCGAAGATCTGTTCCAGCGCGAGGCGATCGGACACAATCATTGGAAATCTCTCGGGCAGCTCAATCTGGGCGCCGATAGTGTCTAGCTGGTGCCGAACGCTCGCAATGGTAGCCGCGAACAATTTCCGCAGATCAACAGGCTCAGGGTTGAGCTCGCGTCGTCCCTCGCGTGACAACTTGAAAATCGCGTTAATCAAAACGTCCATCTTGGCGGTAGACGCCCGAATGAAACGAACAGCTTCCGGCAGATCCTCGTTAGCAGCGGTCCGTGCTGCGTCCGAAAGCGCCGCATCGCCGTCAGGGGCGGCAACGAACTGCTGCAACGCAGCTGTGCCGGCCTCGAGCTCACCGGTGAAGCCCATGATGTTAACTAGGGGCGCCCGAAGATCGTAACTCACGATATAGGCGAAACGCTGGATTTCGTCATTGGCTCGTGAGAGCATGGACGTCCGATCAGCGACTTTCTGTTCCAATCCGATATTTAGAGCTTCCACCTCGTGTCTCGCCTCGACGAGATTTTTTGTGTATCGCGCAACTATCCAAAATGCAGCACCAGCAAACATTGCAAGGAAGGCGCTTCCCACAAACGTCGTCCAGGCGAGGATGTTCGCGTTGGAGTTAAGCTGGTTAAGGACGCTCACTACTCGCGCTTCGGCGTGCACAGTCAGCGAATTTAGCAAGCTCCGCATTTCATCCATGAGATGCTTGCCGCGCCCGGCTTGCACGAGCTCAAGCGCAGCGTCGCGATGGCCCGTTGTCGCGAGGTCGATCGTCTTGGCCAATTCACTAAGTTTAGCGTCCTTGAGAGCGGTGAGCCGCGCCACTGATTGCAACTCATTCGGATCGCTAGCAACGAGCGTACCAAGCGTCTCAAGAGTGGTGTTGAGCTGCGGTCCCGCCTCTTCATAGGGTTGGAGGTATTGCCGATCATCAGTCAGCAAGAACCCTCGTTGGCCGGTCTCAGCATTGAGCAACAATTCCAATGTACTCGCCGACAGTGTACGCACTGCGCGCAGGCGAGTGAGTTCAGTAGCGATATCGTTGGTTTGAGAAGCAAGCCAAAATGATACGCCTGTGAGGGCAAGGAGGATGACCAAGCCCGCGAGCATGAGCCCTAGCGTCCGTCGCGCGAAAGGTGAGCTCAAAAGCGACATAGGAACTTCGATCGTGTGATCCCAGTTCAATCGAGGGTAGATCAAGCACGATCGAGGATGCCGTGCAAATCGATCGCGTCCAAAAAAATCGTGGTTAGGGGCTTAAAGGGCTGCGGCAACGGCACCTATAACAAGTCGGAAACTCGAAAAAGCGCTCAGGCAAATGCTGCCTCTAAATGTCTACTTTGGGTGACTAGCAGACGTCATGAGATCAGCGCCGTTGGTCTCGCCGTTGGATTTACGGCCTCAGCCTTTGCCGCCACTATCAAACCCTCTCACACGCAGGCCGCTTGTGAAAAGGCCCATATGATGTGGGACGCAGCGACCAAGAAATGCAGCAAGGGAAGCATGTAGCTCTCCCTAGTTCTGTCGGAGAAGCCCCGGTGTCCAGAAGCGCCGGGGTTTTTTCTTTTTGGGGCCAACCAATCCGGCCACGAGCGCGTTTAAGAGTGAGACGAGAAAGATTCAAAAGGAGATAAAAATGAGAAACGCTCACTTTCCGACTTTTATGCTCGCCTCGGCATTGCTGGCCGGTTCGATGGCATTCGCGCAAGCTGCGGGCACGGTTGGCGGAGCCGCAGGTGCCGGAACGATGACAAGTCCATCTGTAGGTGCTGCTACTGCGGCTCCCTCTGCAGGTGCCCGTCCCTCAATCGGCCCCTCCGCAAGTCCCGGCCTGACCACGCCTAATGCTACAGGGCAGACCAGCACGGCGCTTCCTGACCCGAACAGAGGCTTGCTCCCTTGTAAAGCCGGACAACACACTGGTTGCGACTCCCAATCGCCTGACTAGGGCTCGTCCCCTATCCACATCATCGCTGAAAGGGCGTTCGGCTTCGGCTCTGAACCAAATGAAGAAGCCCCAACCCGAAAGGAGTGGTTGGGGCTTCTTCCCAGGGGGACGATGCATTTCGTTCCTCGGGTCAACTAATGGGTGCGAATTGTTTCTGCCTTGCAACCGTGTCGCTGAGACACTCCGCTCCGGTGCGCCCTGCTAATTCCGGGTATAAAGCTACGTTGTCATTGTGCTTGGCTTCGGACGGCACCCTCGAACTCTCCCTCTCGTAGCGGCTGATTATTCGTCATCCCGGTCGATGCTGTAGCGCCACCACAGCCACACCATGATCAGCACTATGACAGCAAGCCCGAGGTAACCCCAAGCTGGGTCCCTAAACCACATCGCCTGAATTATGGAGAGACCCAATGAAGATGACGGCCACCATCGAGTTGGAATTTGAATCGGCGGGGGAGACAACCCATAACGCAATGGATGGTGCGCTAATTCGTGGCCTGGAGGCTTTAAAAAAAGCCATCGAGCTAAGGGAGAACGGCACGCGTCGGAGAGGTATCAAGTCCGGGTCTACAAAATGGAATATTCTAAAGAGAGCCCTCTCTTAGCTTGGGCGCTCATCGTGTAGATCATGTGGAGTTCTGGATGGTCCTGGGATGCCGTGACAGAAAACCGCGTACTACCCAGCAACGGGGTCCATCGGTATGCTCGAGCCACCACCTCTTTCAAATTTCGCTAATCCCGCCTGGTGCTGACTGGGCTGCTTAGTTCCGTCCCATTCGTCAATCGGCAGCCTCCTATAAGGAATCGCACACCCCAATGCGCCCCCTTGCTCGAGCCGCCTTGCGACCACTCCTTTTTACCCCATCACAAACTCTTATCTCGGTCGGAACTTAGAGCGCCAGCGAACGTTATCGTCACAGAACCGGCGCTTCTCTTAGCCGGTATCGGTAAGTGTACGTGTCCGAGTATCCCCGGTGTCCCTAAAGCGCCGGGGCTTTCTTGTTTGCACCACAGTCACCACGCAGCAATTGGGGAAGGGTCCATGCGAGACATTCGTAACGACTTGGAAGAGCGTGCCAAACTCGTTGAGCGTGAAGCCGCTGACGCTACCGCCTATTTCGACAAAAAGCTCGAGGAGCTAAAGCGTGAGCATGCTGCCCGGATAGGCAAACTCAAGGCCGAACTTGCCGCACTGAACGTGCTCATGGAGTCCGAGCAGCAGCGCATGCTGAATCAACCACAACCGGTAGAGCCCGCTCAGCAAACACCGAAGGTCTCGGAGACGGTCAGAGCTTCAGCACATCGGCGACCGCATTCGTCGGCTGCGGGATGGGGAACCTTCAGTCGCGCGGCCGGTTAGAGCCTAGCGACAAGCGCAGTGCTTCGATTTGCGAAGCCACAAACGCAGTCATGCGGGGGGAGACCATGCGCGATATTCTTGGCGACCTTCAAGAGCGTGTCACACTCATTCGGGAGGACATCACTCGGACTAATGCCCAATACGAGACAGCAATCCGGCGGCTGAAGGGCGAGTGTGACGGGCGTGTAGCGGCACTCAAGGCCGAGCTTGCCGCGCTTGGAGCGTTCTTCAAGACTGCACATCAGCGACCGCCCGGTCCGCGACCGATGCAGCATTCGCAGTCGCTTATCTCGGATGGTCCTCGGCACATCCAGTCGGAACAACAGCGGATATGGAACGATTCGCGACCGATAAAGTTCGGAACGGCACCGCAACGGCTCGCTGCCAACGTCACCTCCGCGACAGTCCCTTAGCGATTTTCTTACTCGCAAGCTGGCTGAGACCGGGCCGAGTTCAAGCGACGATTTGAGTAATTTCGCCACACAGGAGGGTTACTTCCCCGACACCGAGCATGCCCGCCCTGGTGTTCAAGCTACGCTCGTGGAACTCCTGAGTGGCAATCGCATCAGCGCACTGAGGGATGGAAGGCTCGCTCCAGCCACGCGGTCGTAATGATTCAGCGACAGCGTGAGCAGCCGCATCACGAGTGACATCGCCAAGCTGCCGGTGCTACTCGGCGAAGGGCAACTGCTTCCAGATAAAGGAGCGGACCCGAGACCAGCAAAAAGAGCCCTGCTGCAGGGAGTGCAACAGGGCCTAGTCCACCCTCACCTCATCAAGGAGAACTGGCAACGTAGGAGCGGAGCGTGATTCGCTCAACGCTGCGGCCCTGGCTGTCCACAGAATACCCGCGAGGAAGTGCCGGACGGCGGGTGCTGGTGATGCCGAGGGACCTGGGCTGTTCAGCCGTTCCCCCCTCTGAGAATTGTGACAGACGAATTGCATATGGGTGTGTCCTGCACGCACCCATAAATGGAGCGGGAAGGACTATAAATCCTTCCAGCGTGTAAGGCGTGGGCATCCATGTCGGGGGGCAAATGATGAGGTGGCTTACTGAACTTGGCGCGGGCGACGTTGTGGGCCAACTCTGGCAAAAGGTCGGGGGGCAGCGCGAGACGTTGCGGCCTCGCAACGTGTCGGAACTTGGGCAACATCCTTCACCGCCGCGAGGGCTCGATTTATTGCGGCCCCACGTGAGTTTACGAGGTGGTGTCGCAATAAATCCTTCTCAGCCACCAGCCTAGCGGCGTTACCCCTGTGTGGCGCTCTTCCCAAGCAGCCACTCTCCTGAGGCCCTGGATAGTCCCCTATCTGGGGCCTCCCCTTTTTAGAGGTGTATTGCCGACCGCATCAAACTATCGCGCGTAGAACGACCCGCTGATTTCAAACGATGGTAGTAACTCAGGGCGTGTGCCCTGATAGGTTGGAACCTAAGCAATTTAGTATTCCGGCCCTTGATTATAATATCTGGGGCTTTTCCTTTCTCAATTCCTTTGTAGATCGAAGTGATGACCCACAGCCGCACGTGTACTGCCCAATGTGCGAGTCAGGTGTGTTCACGGTCGAGGCATCCACTGATGATGTGGCCGAGACACCATTGCCCCCATCGCTACCGATATTCGCCAGCGGCCTCGGTTTGATGCGATGGTTTGCTTGGCGCAAGAAACGGAAGGGCCTTGATTCCCGTTCAATTTGAGTCCACGAGCCCCCACACGGCCCCGCCGCAGCCTCACGCCATCGACTTCGAGCGCTCGCAAGAGCGACTGTCGAGTCAATCAATTCTGATTTAGTTGTGTGGTTGCGTTGAGCTGCAGCCGCGATGGCTTCGCGTGATCCGCGCGGGGCTTTCACACGCAGATCCTCAGGGAAGCTTCCACGACCGTCCTCGATGACGGGTCGATATGCCTCGGGCTGCACGTCGCTACCTCCGAGCATTTGTTCGTTTGAGGTACGCGATGCGAGTCAGAATTGGTGTCGCTTCCGCCGTTTCTGCCGCGTCGATTTTAATGCCGTACTGTCCGCTTATGGGCACCAAACAGGCCAACTCGCCACGCCCCTGTGACGTCAGCAACTGACCCAAAGCGGACTTTCTGGCTCTGCTTTGGCGGAGGGGGGCGTGTGCAACGTTTGCGGTCGAGGGTGACAATTTGCGCGCGCTAAGATTGTAATACCCTCAGTTAATGCCCATGTGTGTTCATGGCGCGCCGGACCCGAGGCGCTGACGGCAGAGACTACCTGTGCCAAATACGTGCACGCCCCCTTTCCCGAAATTCTCAGCAGTCGAGCGCTCTCAGAGCCTCAAGGTTCGCGGCCCCAGCCTGCAAGGCATCGCCTGCGTGCGATGTAACCTCAAGAGGCCCTGTCATGGCCACCACTTTCAATTCCCAAGCTGCCGCCGACCAAGCCCGCAACGCCTACCGCGACGTTACAGCCCAACTCGGTCTTTTAGCTCTCGATACCGCTATCCCGGAGGCCCTGGGAGAGTGCGGAAGAGTGGGCCAGACGCGGGAGGCCTATGACCGCTCGAAGGTTGCTCTCGAAGCATCAATAGCGACTTTTGAAAGATCCTTTGATGCGGCGGGGTGGGGCGCTGCGGCCTTCCACCATAAAATCATCGACATCGCCCGCCGGAACCTGAATTCCGGCTTCGACCTGGCCAACAGCTTGGCGGGCGCTAAGAACCTCGCCGAGATCGTAGAATTGCAGGCGGCATATTGGCGCAAGCAGTTCAGCGCATTGACGGCTCAAGCCGAGGAAGTCCCTGCGCTTTCGACCAAGGTGGTGGCCGACGCGGGCGAGCCGCTCAAGGAGTCAGGTGAAAGCAGCGTGGATAGCCGCGCAAGGCGAACTGAACCGCTTGGGCCGCGAAGGAAATACGCAACGGGTCGGTCGCTGATTTAGGACCAAGCTGCTTTAGGACTACCGCAATGACCATTCCCCATTACGTCAATGAACACCAATCGGATATTCGGGCGATCAAGCCCGGATGGTATGGGATTGAGAGCAACGGAACCCTCTCGTCCGGGCCATTTCCAAACCAGGGGAAATGCCTCACCGGAATCGTTCAGGCGAGGAGCAAGTTTCGAGCATCGCCGTGGGCAAGGACCATTAAGTGTTCCGAGTGTGGAGGCGAAAACGTCCGGCCCTGCACTCGCGTAGATGAATATGACCGCGAATGGATCGACAACTCTTGCGAGACCTGCGGACACAACCTCAGCCTCGAAGAGATAAAAGGGGCCAGAGGGAGCTTGATGTGATGATGCAGGTCATCGGGACGCAAGGTCCCGGGCTGGAGGAACACGGATGAACGTCGCGGCAATTTTGAAGCTGAAGGGCGGAGGCGTCGTTACCGCCAAGCCCGATACGTCGTTGCTAGAAATCGCGAAGATGCTCGGTCAGCATGACATTGGCTGCGTCGTGATTGAGGGGGACGACGGCAAGATTGCAGGCATCGTGTCCGAGCGCGACATCGTGAGAGTGATCGGCAGGGCCGGCGCCAAGGGCTTGAAGGAGCCGGTCGGGAGCTGCATGACCAAGGAGGTGGTCACAGCCCACGAGGCCGACACGATAGACAGGTTGATGGCGGAGATGACGACGCACCGGTTCCGCCACATGCCCGTGGTCGAGAAAGAGCGGCTGATCGGCCTCGTCTCCATCGGTGACGTGGTCAAGATGCGGATCGCGGACGCTGATTTGGAAGCGGCTGATATGCGGAACTACATTAGGGGTTATGGCGAGCGCCGCATCACGACCGTGAATTCGTAGCTGCTTCTAGGTAGACCTCGCGCGTTTTAGCTTGGCCATGGGCATGTGAGCCGGGGGAGGAAACGTGCATGGCTCATTTTGTGAGGGTAGCGAGCACGAGCGAGATCGCGGCTGGCCAAGCTCGACTGGTTACCGTCAAAAGCAAAGAGATCGTGCTGTTCTATGTCGAGTGTACATTCTTTGCGCTCAACAATGCCTGTACACACGAGGAAGGGCCGTTGGCCGAGGGAGAAGTCTTGGGCCACGAGGTTACCTGTCCGTGGCATGGCGCGAAGTTCGACATCCGAACGGGAGAGGTCCTCGGTCCGCCAGCTTATGAAGACGTTGCGCGTTACAACGTGCGGGTCACGGGAACCGACATCGAGGTTGAGGTGTAGCGATCACGCAATCCCGGTAGTGTCGCAGTTTGAATAAGGCAGGGGTGGCTGATGGCAAAGCTTACGCGACAACTGCACGAGCGGATCAGGGGTGACAATACGGAGAATAAGGACTGGTGGAGGCTGGTTTTCGACACTGAAGCCAAGCGCTTCTATATTGAGCACGAATGGAGCCATACGGACGCGTGGCGAGCCGCCCGTTCAAACAATGGGAAGGCGGAGTTCGATATCAACGGGTTCCTTGCCGAGGGTGAAGCCCCAGCCCAAGCAGAATTGCTGCGAATTATCGAGAGCCTATTCGAAAAGGGAGGCGGCGAGAATGCCTAAAGCAACACACGCGGAGGGAGCAAATGGCCTCTCAAAACCCCCGAACTCGATGTATACGATCCTAAGACGCTTGCAGTGATGGACCAGGCGTTCGCCTCCATTTGGGCGACCGTCCGTGGCCCGGTTCGTGATATGCAAATGCTTGCGACCTTAGAATTGCCGTCGGCAAAAAGCTTCTGAACCGGTGGCCGATGGAGTGACCGATCCTGTTCGGCTTCGGCAGCTCACCGTAGAGAGCTTAGTCCACTAACGATCTCGGCTATTGGACCGGACTGGTATGTTCGCGGCGACGTCGCTCATGTACGTGAGCTTCCCCGCTGCCATTACTGAGGAAACCCGCTAGACGTGCGGGCTCATGAGGGAATTTGCAAAGATAGAACGCATCAAGAAACGGACCTTGACTCGCATCAACTCCTCCAGGCGGCTCATGCGAGGCTGGGGTTGCTTCTCGCCCTTGGGGCCCCTGGACATCGAACCGTATCGAATTTGAGCCAAACGTCCTCATCGAGTAACGACACTTCCGGGTGCCGCTGATTGAACTCCCTCAGGGCTAACTTCGAGAATTCGGCAAAGCTGCTACCCCTTTCCGTATCACACTCAGCTCGGAAAATTGTCTGGCCACTCCGGTCAACCCGCAATTCAATTCGCATAGCAGCGACTTTCTCCGTTCTGCGGCGAGTGCAATTTCGGGGCGGCGGCGCCCAGGGAATGAAATCAAAGCAGGAGGTTGCATCGAGTAAAGTACTCAATGACGGTCGAGGAACTACGGTCACCGCGTAGGTACGCCCTGAGAGCGTCTAGGTCGCCATCATCACCCAAGCAGCACACAATGTCTGCTTTGCAAAACGAACAACTCGCGAAGTCGGCATCACGTCCGCGTCATGTCCGTTGTTCCCTCAAAACGACATTCATCAGCGCGGTTTGCACGTCCGCTTAGTGCCCTTAGCAGAAATCTCGCTACTGTTGCATCACCTGATGGTAGATCAATTGGAACGCATCCGGTGACAGGCCGAGTTCGCCTCGGTAGGGATGGTCCATCAGGGCAATCACGGAGATAACCGTGCCAAGGTAGAACGAGATAAGTCCCCCAAGTAAACGATGAGCATGAGGGCGGAGGTCGAACAGCCATATGAGGATCATGTTGATAAGCGCCCCGACAGCCACTGTGTACCAAAGGATGGGAGGGATGCCGGAGGTGAGGCTATAAATCCGCGCCCTTCGATCCTCGTAGAATGTGTTGAATTGCCGCAAGGTGTTCTCGTGCAGCAGTTCTTGCGCTTTGGTCTGTGGTTCGAAAAGCGCAAGCCGCGCTTGGAGCGCGATAATCCGATGCAACTCATCAACAGGAACGACGCCCTTTCGTTGCTGCGGCCATGCGTCCTCAATTAGGTAACGGGTGTGCTCCTTTAGGAGATTCTGCAACTCGGTGCGGCTCGGCTCGGGATAGGCGGCTATGTTCCGGTAGAGGGCTGACAGGGAGGAAGCCTCATTGGCATTGCTTTTTTCGACATCCAAGCGGTTTTGGTAGGTCGCCACCGCAAGCAAGCCCAGAAGCAAGCCATAGATAACCCCGAAATACTGCAGGAAGGCCGCTAGCATGTCGTTTAGGCGCGGCTCTTGGCGGAGCCAGGACCTGGCAGAGGGGCGCAGAAAGAGCGTGCCCAGCCAACACACGCCCACAAACACGGCCTCGAATAGGACTATTACCCGCAGAGCGGGAAGGTCGTAGATCCAATAGAACATCTGTTGAGACCTCTCGCGGTTAAGCTAGTTAGGCAGGGCGAGCCTTGGCGCGGGGAAGAACCGTCGATAACCCGGATTCATCACCGTCATTTCCCGCTCAGCTTGCCTGTCGCAATAAGAAATGTCGTGGCAAAAGGTTGCTCCCCAAAAGCGGGGACGCGGCTAAGCGCGCATAAGTGATTTGCGGCTTGCAGCGGGTAATGTCCGTTACGGGTCAGAAGCGGACATTAGGAAGCCCGATCAGAGATGTCCGCTTACTTCTCAAAAGCGGACGTGCTGAGGGTTAGTGGTCAATGTCGGCAAAGTGCCACAAGCAGACATTCTGATGCCTTCGCCCATGAGCACAATCGAGGTCAGCGCTCATTCGCCGATGATGCCCCAAGGGCGCTGCGCTTCTACGGCTGCCAGCCCAGCAACTTCGCGGGCGCGGGTGTTGCTGATGGCGACGACTATGGCTCAATCTTGTGGCCGCTGCCTCGGCACTAGCGACGCCGATCGGCTCAATACCGTGCTAAATATTACCCGCGCTATGTCAGCCTCGTTCCTTGGAGAGAAGGAATGAAAGTCGTAATCATAGGCGGGACCGGCCTCATCGGTCGCAAGCTTGCAACCAAGCTCCGGTCGGGCGGACACGACGTCGTGGCGGCTTCGCCATCTACCGGGGTTAATAGCCTCACAGGCGAGGGCCTCAAGAAGGCACTGACCGGAGCGAACATCGTCGTCGACGTCACGAACTCCCCGTCGTTCGAGGATAATGCCGTCATGGATTTCTTTCGGAGCTCGACGGAGCACTTGCTAAGCGCCGCTGCGGCAGCAGGCGTCTCGCACTACATCGCACTATCGGTGGTTGGTTCGGATCGGATCCGCGACAGCGGGTACCTGCGTGCAAAACGCGTCCAGGAAGAGCTGATCGATGCTGGCGGCGTCCCTTACACGCTGCTGCGCGCGACGCAGTTATTTGAGTTTCTCAATGCGATCGTGGACGGTGGTACGGTGGGGAACGTCGTCCATATGTCACCTTCCAAGTTCCAGCCTGTCGCGGCGGATGATGTGGCCGCCACTCTGGCCGAGATCGCGACTGCGCAGCCGAAGAACGGCGTTGTCGAGCTGGCGGGTCCTGAAGCCTCTAGCATGGCCGAGTTCATCCAGTCGTTTCTGTCGTCCAGGGGCGACGAGCGGAAGGTCATTCCCGATCCCGATGCGAAGTACTTCGGAGCGGTCCTCGACAAAGACGGCCTTGCCCCCTCGGGCCAATTCATTGCTGGACCGACACGCTTTGCCGATTGGGCACGCTCCCAATGCTGAACCCCCTCATCAAAAGGAGAGTCACCGTGAAGAAGATCGCTTTGCTGCTGCTTGCGGGCGCCTCACTGCTATCGACAAATGTGGCAGCGCAGGAGATGAATGCCCCAGCGACGAAAGTGTCGAAAGTTTTTGACCGCGAGTTGCCCAACGTGCCAGGCAAGAGCATGCGTGCAGTGCTGGTTGAATACGGTCCAGGTGCCGCGTCGCCCTCACATCGCCACCCCTCATCGGCCTTCATCTATGCAACCGTGTTGGAAGGTGAGATTCGTAGCAAGGTCAACGACGAGCCTGAGCATGTCTACAAGGCAGGAGAAAGCTGGACGGAGATGCCCGGCGACCACCATAAGGTGAGCGCCAACGCCAGCTCGACGAAGCCTGCTCGGCTGCTGGCCATATTCATCGTCGATACGACGGAGCAAGAGATTGTCATCCCCGACAAATAGCGACGTCGCCCTGGCAGAGCAGCGATAATCCGCTGTCCTCCAACGAAAAGCGGACGCGATCCTCGACGTCCACCGCCACGCCTCATCCGGCACCAATAGCGCGCGTACGGCCGCTTTGGGTCATTAGCGGACCTCTAGCGCGCGAAGGAGGGATGTCCGCTTATCCCCTAGGATCCGACATGCTCAGCGTCGGTACCAATGTCTGCAAAGTGCCAATAGCGGAAATGAGGAAAGGGTGGCTTTTGCCAAAGGCGCGATCTGTCATCAAGTCGGCCTGGACTGCTTGCCCTTGCGCGGCTTGGCATCGTAATGGTCCGATGAACAATGAATAGCAGCAGGGCCGTGCACCATGACCCAGAAATTCGACGCGATTGTCATTGGTACGGGCCAATCCGGCCCACCGCTTGCAGACCGTCTCACGCAAGAGGGATTCAGGACCGCGATCATCGAGCGCAAGCATGTAGGCGGTACTTGCGTTAACACGGGTTGCATCCCGACTAAGACACTCTTGGCAAGTGCACGGGTTGCGCACCAGGCCCGCCGCGCCGACGAATATGGTGTCAAAGTTGGCCGCCAATTAAGCGTCGACATGAAACGGGTTAAGGCGCGCAAAGACCGGATTTCTCTCCAGTCGCGCACCGGCGTGACGCGCTGGATAAAAAGTCTGCCGAACGCCACATTCTATCGCGGCCATGCGCGCTTCGAGAGTCCGCGCACGGTGCGCGTGAATGACGAGTTGCTCGAGGCGGAGCGGATCTTCATCAATGTCGGGGCGCGTGCGCTTATCCCTGAGATGCCGGGCATCGACGAGATCGACTACCTAACCAACAGCAGCATGATGCATGTCGACTTCCTGCCCAAGCATCTCGTCATCATTGGCGGCAGCTATGTTGGTCTGGAGTTCGGTCAGATGTATCGCCGCTTCGGCAGCCGCGTCACCGTCATTGAACAGCGCGAGCGGCTGATTGGCCGCGAAGACCCCGACATCTCCGACACGATCCGCAAGATTCTGGAGAAGGAGGGGATTGAGATCCGCCTCAATGCCAAATGCATGGCGGTGCAGCGCAGGGGCAACGGCGTGGCCGTAGACCTCGACTGCCGCAAGCCGCCGCGGCGCGTCAACGGCTCGCACCTCTTGCTGGCGGTGGGGCGTCGGCCGAACACCGATGATCTCGGGCTAGAGGCGGCCGGTGTGGCCACCGACGAGCGTGGTTACATCCAGGTGGACGAACAGTTGCGCACCAACATGCCCTGCATCTGGGCGATCGGCGACTGCAATGGCCGCGGCGCCTTCACCCACACCTCCTACAATGACTATGAGATCGTCGCCGCCAATCTCTTCGACAGCGAGAACCGGCGGGTGAGCGATCGCATCACCGCCTATAGCCTCTTCATCGATCCGCCCCTCGGCCGCGCCGGAATGACCGAGGCCGAGGTGCGCAAGGCCGGCAGCAAGGCGCTGGTCGCCACCTATCCAATGAGCTCCATCGGTCGCGCGCGCGAGCGCGGCGAGACGCAGGGCTTCATGAAAGTGCTGCCAAACAAGAAAATCCTCGGCGTGGGAATTCTCGGCATCGGCGGCGACGAGGTGGTGCACGCCTTCCTCGACGTGATGTATTCCGGGGCGCCCTATACCGTGATCACGCGGGCCATGCATGTCCACCCGACGGTGGCGGAATATATGCCGACGCTGCTCGGCAACCTCGAGCCGCTGAAGTAGTGCTGACGGAGTCCGAGCAATACCGCCCGTCACGATCCGTTGAACAGTAAACCATCCGACGGGCGTTGACCTCTTGATCTGCCATAAGGCATGCCAAGGGGCCGCTAAAAGTTCCTGCCCTTGCCATAGTTGTCTCGATGGGCCCCTGATCGGGCGCTTAATTGTTTAACCCTCCCTCCTCTGAAGGGAGTAGGTGGTCGCAATGAACCCCCTTCAGTGCAGCCTCGAGTGCCTTCGCCGGGCGGACTTGCCTGTGGGAACGATGGAGCTTGCGCAGTATCTGATCGGGAAGACGCTGGTCCACAACCTCCCGACAGCGAGGCTAAGCGGAGTCATCGTTGAAACAGAGGGGTATCCGCCTGGCGACGCCGCCGGCCACGCCTTCCGAGGCAAGACACGAGGCAATCAGTCTTTGTTTCTCGGTCCTGGCTACTGCTATGTCTATTTTACCTATGGCTCTTCGTTCATGGTGAACGTCACCAGCGAGGAACCAGGCGTCGGTGCGGGCGTGCTTTTGCGTGCGTTAGAACCTCTCGAAGGCATTGAGATAATGCAGCGCTTTCGGAAGATGACGCGTACTCGCGATATTGCGCGTGGCCCTGGACGCCTCGCCCAAGCTATGCAGATCGACAAGCGATATGACGGAGTTGATCTATGTGCTGGGGAAGCTCTTTGGCTGGGCACGGCAGCACGGCGCATAGGTCCAATCTGTAGCAGCACGCGCATCGGCCTGACGCGGGAAGTCCATCGCAAGCGTCGGTTTTTCGAGTCCGGCAATCCCTATGTCAGCGGGCCGAGGTCGCCCTCCATCTCATGAGAGAAGCAGGAAAGTCACGGCATGCCCTCTCCGTCGCCGGCAAAAATTTTCGGCTTGCCTACTAATCGATCGGTTCAACCCACTGGGCGCGCCCAGACCAAGGCTCGAAGGGGGCACCGAAGTACTGCGTCTCGCGAAAGACCTTTCCATCCCTGAACTCCATGATACTAACAGTGTGGGACGGCTTTCCATCATAACTGATGACATATTCGGTAACCCAAAGATCGCCGCGCCCAATCACGCGCCGAATGGTGAAGTGCTTGTTGGGAAGCAACCCCCGCGTCGTCCGCATGGCGAGCCGACCACGGATGCGCTCGCCGGACTGGGGGTACTCCAGCACGGCGTCGTCGTGGTAGATCTCATCCTCAGCATCGTCGTCACCGGCCTCAGACGCAGCCCAGTGCCGGTCCAGCGCAGCTCGGATGTCTTGATCTCCCATCTCGCTTTCCTGTCTGCACTATACTACCTAGGTGCGCCTTCGACATGGAGGTCTAGCTTCACAGGGTTCCATGCAGGCAACCTTCAAGCTTACGCCCTTGGGGACCTTCCCTGCGCCCCACCAGCAGGTCTCTAGGCCTTTGGGGGTAAGGCGCACGCTCCCTGTAATGGCTCGCTTGATGCCTTTATGAGTACACGGCCTAGCTGACGAGACACTCACCTTTTGAGCAGGTCCGCCTTGCCCTCTTGAGCAGACTAAACCCGTGAGGGTTTACCGAAACCCGATGGTACCCCCTGCCCTCGCGCCGGCGCCAGTGGCCGGAAACCCTCCCAAACTAGCCAATCAGGCAGATAGGGCTCGCTGTCTAGGTGTCAGTCACCCCGTCAAGAAATCATCTGGGGATAGCGGAGAGCATCTTGCGAGGTGGACTGCCTCTCGGAGCGTGGTGCAGAAGTATCCGCGCATCAAAAAGCCCGAGACTCATTTCTCGCCAAGACCGGAATTGGTCACGCTAGGTGTCTTTGACGACTTGTTAGGGGATTCGTCCATGGCTAAAGGCTCGACCTGGGTCGTCATCGTAGCTTTGGCCGGCAACGGTGCTATCGCACTCGCGAAATTTGCGGCCGCCTGGATATCTGGTTCTACCGCGATGCTGACTGAAGGCATCCATTCGCTCGTCGATACCGGTGACCAGGTCCTGCTGTTAGTTGGGCAGAAGCGCAGTGAGACACCCGCGGATGCAACCCACCCCCTTGGCTACGGCATGGAGATCTATTTCTGGTCCTTCATCGTCGCACTAATGGTCTTTTTGGTAGGCGGGGTGTTATCGGTCTACGAAGGTGTGCGCCATCTGTTCAATCCTGGCCCGGTAATCTCACCCTGGGTCAGCCTGGCGGTGCTGGCCGTCGCCGCTGTGTTCGAGGGAACCTCCTTCCGCATCGCTTATCGAGAATACAGGCGCGTGGTGCGCGGACGACCCACCCGGCTGTGGGCTTTCATCAAGGCATCGAAAGATCCTGCATTATTCGCCGTGCTACTCAAAGATTTTGGCAGCCCTAATCGGCCTCGGCTTGGCTGCGGCTGGTGTGATCGCCACCGGTTTCCTTCACATAACATGGGCGGATGGCGCGGCTTCGGTGGCGGTCGGGCTCTTGCTCGTCAGCATTGCCTGGGTTCTCGCCAATGAAACCCGAAGCCTGATAGCTGGTGAGGCCGTCGCGCCCATTGTTATGGAGCGGCTGAAAGACGCACTTGCTCGGATCGACTGCATCACTGATCTGGAACATGTCGCCACTCTTCATCTTGGCCCAAACACGATTCTGGTGGCGCTTACCCTCGCTTTCCGCGGGGATTCCACTACTTCGATGCTGGAGGATGCAATTCGCGAGATTACCAAAGCACTCCAAGAGGCGGATGGACGGATCACCTACGTCTTTGTGCGTCCGTCCGATCGTCCGCTCTTCCCGGCGGGGTAGGCACGTCCGTTTAGTGCCAGGAGCAGACGTATAGCCTGAGGGCTATTGACCACCAAACAAGCGCCTGAAAAAGCCGCCTCGCCTCTGGGGTTGAGCGTCGGACTCGGCATAATAATTGTTGCCAGGCGTGAACGAGCGTGGAGCAGCCTGACCATAACGAGCCCGAGATCTCGCCGAGCTCGCTACTTTACCCTCGCTGCCAGGCGCCTCGCCGCTCAATACCACCTGCGTGTTCCCCAGGCCGTTCTTTTTCACCAAGTCATAAAGGAGGGTGGCATTTTGCGGCGCGATGCGCACGCAGCCATGCGAGACAGGTTTGCCGAGATGCTTCACCTCATAGCTGCCGTGGATCGCATGCCCGTCCTTCATGAAGAAAATGGCATGCGGCATGGGGGCGTTGTCCCATTCCTTGCTGTACCAGACTTCATTCATGGAGATGGGGGTGAAGCTTCCTGACGGAGTGGGATATTCAGCCCGCCCGGTCGATACGGGCCAGTTATATCGCTCCACACCATCCACCAAGACCGTCATTTGTTGTGTGGATTTATCGATGGTGATGAGGATCGAAGACTTAGCCGGATTGGTGGCCTTCGAGTCGACCGCCGTTGCCGATGTCTCGGATTTTTCTTCGCATACAAGCGCCCTGTCGTTCCACGACATGCCGGCGAGCTTGCAATCGTTTCGCGTGAGAGGCTGCGGCTTGGAGGCCGTCTGCGCTTGCTGCGAAGAGATTTTGCAGACATTGGCGGTCTCGTTCCACGACCATCCCGACGCGGCTTCGCAATCCGCTCGCGTCAAGGGTTGAGGCATGGCGTCTTCGGCAAAGGCCTGGCCTGCACCGCCGCCGATGATCAGGAAAAGCACCGCCAACGATTTCACGTCTCATCTCCCCAGGGCTGACGCGGAAGCGCGTGAGGGCGCCGCCAGAGCTTGAACTCCGATCCACGCCAGTAGGTTACCACGATTGACCGCCGACGCGCGCATTCGCTGTCAGCCCCGATCCGCGAGCGTCATCAAGCCTGCATCTGGCGCCTTCTTGGCTTCCTGGCCAGAGCAAGAAATGGATATCTCTAGAGCGTCCGTGGGCATTTCGGTTCGTGCCATCGTGGGGACGCCTCCATTCGGTGCGTAGAAGGTATGCCGGCCGATCGGCTGCCCCTCGCCGCGCGCCCATTCGGGCAGAGAGCCTCCTCGCCGTTTCCGAACAATCGTCGGATTGAGGAAGTGCGTGGCGCCCGCGGTCGGATCGGGAATTTGTCCAGTAAGAACGGCATCCGCAATTTGAGCTGCATTCTGATAGCGAGGATCATCTGAAGACAGCTTTTCCATCTCCTCGCGCCTCGTCATCCATGGCTCAAACTGCCACGGACGGATCACCACATCCTTAATGCTGTCGCCCCATCTGCCGCTTGTCGTGCGATTGAGAATGACATGGGCGACTGCGGCCTTTCCCTCGTCAGGCTCATCGGGAGCCTCAAAGGCTATCGTCCTGATCAGGTAGTCGCGATCCTCCGCATTGTAGTTTGGAACCATCTGACGGAGTTCGGTGAAGGGCGATTTGGCATCGACGGTTTCCGCCGCTTGCGGGGCCAGTTGAAGGCACTGGGGCACAACGTTGCGCGAGGCATGAAGAGGTGTTTCGCCGCCCAAGAGGACAAGCGTGAACAACAAGCATCAAATCCGCACTCTCGTCTCCTTCAGTTCTCGGGGAAATTTTGGGCTGAAGGATGTGGATTCGCCGCAGGAAGGCGCTCATTTCATGACGATAATGCAACGACCTTGGGATCAATTGAGGCACTGAATGCGCCCGCAAGGCACCTTGGCATTGCGGCTGCGCCCTGGGTACGCCGTGTCGCGGGAAGATTCAGCAACTGGTCGGGAGCCCAGAATACTGGCGACGCTTCCTTGGCGCACGTGTCATCGGGCGCGCTTCTGCCGGTGTATCGAGAAAGGACGTTACAATTGCGTTTGCGCACGGCACCACAAAGGCCTGACCGTGCGTGCCGCTTGCAAACGTCACACGGTAGCTATTGGCGCGATTGGCCGCGACCCGGTCGGCGCCCTCGGGCAGCACGGTCACCGCAAGCTTGATGCGCGGCGAATCCTTGTCTGCATGGCGCAGCGGCACCGACACGTAGCCGCACTGCGCCGCCTTCTCCGAAACAGTCAGCTTGAAGACATAGCAGTCGACCGGGACGAAGGCGTCCGTGCTGATGCGTACCGCAGGCGTGGCGGCCCACACGGTGCCGGCCGGGGCGCAATAGACCGCAGCTGCAGTAATGAACGAGTACCGCGCCAAATGACGCCAAGCAGTTCGCATCATCAACCGATCTTCTCGACCTTGCAGCACATCCTTGGTCGTCCAGGAGCGCCGAAAGCTCGTGGCCCATCGGCTGAACCAATTCCTTAGCATTTCAGAGGCAGAATGTCTGCTTTGGGTCATGAGCGGACATTTAGGCGCGGATCAGGGATGTCCGTTTCGTCCCCAAGAGCGGACATGCTGAGGGGGCCTCCCGCCTCACTCCGGTGCCCGCTCCGGCCCTTAGCGGGCATCGCATAGGATCAGGTGATTGGGGAGCTCATCGGTGAGCGCAATCCACTCTGAATTAAAATTTGCTGCGAGCTGCTCGGCCGCCCGATTGATGACCCGCGCGCCGAGCCGCTGCTCCGAGCAGAATTTCTTTTGATTCGTTGATGCGGGCCGCAAGATAAGTCGATCCGCCCTGATCGGGGTGGAGCTTCATTATCAGCCTCCGATGCGCGGCTCGAATCTCCTCCTTGCTCGCGCCTCCCTTAAGGCCGAGCACGTCATGGGCCTCGTTGACCGTCATGCGGCCGCGTGGCTGCCTCGGCTCGCCTCTTTCGCCTTCGTCTGAGCGCCGGTTGCGCCAGCCTTTCGAGCGCCGGTCGAAATAGGCCTCGATCAGAAGCGCGCCTTGAGAAGTCCGTGGCGCGGAGTTCCTCAAGCAGCTGGAGCAACTCGCCATCGCTCAATGAGGAGAGCGCCCTGCCTGAAAATTGGCCCTTGAGACACCGTCCCTCCATGTGGCCGCTGTCGTGGTCGAGTTCCATTTCGAGGCCCTGGGTGCGGATCTGGGATTTCCGACCGGGCGATTTGTGCGAAGTCCCGAAAGGTCCCTTCGACCCAAACCAAGGTCCAATGCGCGCGCCGAGGCGGTGGTAAAAAATGAGGAACAGGAAAGCCGCAACGACGAGGAGGGCTGGTATCGAAACGACCGGACGAGTTGCTCGAGGAGACTCTGGGTGACGGCCGTACCGGTCTTGCGAGCGCCGGCCGATATGGACCTTGATCAGAAAAGCGCCCTGGGGGTCCGTGGCGCGCAGTTCGTCAAGCAGCTGGAGCAGTTCGCCATCGCTCAACGAGGACAGCGTTCTGCCTGCGAATTTGCCCTTGAGACACCGGCCCTCCATGCGGCCGCTGTCATGGTCGAGCTCCAAATCGAGGGCCTCGGTACGCACCTCGGATTTCTGCCCGGGCGACTTGCGCGAAGCTCTGAAGGGTCCATTCGACCCAAACCACGGTCGCATGGGCGCGAGCCGTCAGGTGAGTTGTTCGAGAAGTTGCGCCGCGCCGCCGCTCTTCGTCGCCGCGCCGTGGTCTTGCAGTGCCTTGCGGCCGCCGGTCGCGTACACCGCAACCGCCGCCAGCAGCTCGCGCAACTGCCGCGCGGAGCCGGAATCGAAATGGCAATAGGCGCCCCGCGTCAGTCGGGCGATCTCCTTGAAGGCGCGCTCGGCCTTCGGCTCGCGGCCTTCCTGGAACAGGAACAGGGGCACCCCTAGCAGCCCGAGCTCGCCCGCGCGCTGGCTCAGCTCATCGATGTCCTCCTCCATACAGTCGCCGACATAGATTACGGCGTTTACCTTGATTTGCTCGTTTTCGCGACGAGCATGGGTGAGGACCTTGCGGATCTGGGTGTAGCCGCCCTGACAGGAAACCCCCGTCATAAGGCGTGCGAGCGCCTCCGGATCGCCGACCCATTTGCTCGCGCGGGTTTCGCCCAACCCGCGGAAATAAACGAGCTGCACATCGAGGCCACCGACCTCTTTCACGGCGCGGAACATGTCGGCCTGGAGCCCGAGTGCAAGGTCCCAGGTTGGCTGCCGGCTCATGGTTGCGTCCATGGCAAAGATGAGCCGTCCGCGGCCGGAGCCGACTGGGGTGATGGTTTTCATACGGGCAAGGAAGGCATCGACCTCGGCGCCGCTCGAGCACGGGGCCTCGACAGCGCCACCCTCCCTCTTCACTGGCGTCTTCGACTGAGCGGTCATTAGACCTTTAAACCTCCGATCGGCGTGCCCGCATATGGCTCTTTCGATACCGGCTTACAATGGTAGGGCCGGCCCAGTTTGCGCCGGCTGGGCTCCGCTAATGCCCAACGTCCGGTGCCGCTTGTTCGGCAGCGTTGCGAGGACTGTCGAGTTCAAAGAGGGCGTTCTTGGCTATTGCATGCGATCGCAGACGCCTTTCTCTTTCATGTTGCGGCCAACCGATGTGCTTCTCTTGTTCTCCGACGGAGTGCCTGGTCGCTTCAAGAGTAGCGAATACCCCAGCCTTACCCTGGATCCTGCGCCCTCGATCGCCTCGAATATCGTTCGACGCTTCGGGAAAGGAATAGACGATCCCTCCTGCGCGGTGATGCGATGCAGGTGGTAAACCTCGCTGTCCCTAAGTACCCTCCTGCGCGTGTCAGCCTTTTGGGGACCGAGGTATCGTTGGTGCTGTGAACTGAGGTGTTTAAGTCCTGCTCCCTCACTAGCTACGACAAGAATAAAGAACCAGACTGAGGATGATGCTGATAACTATCGACGTCGTGATGGGGAAGTAGACCGCTCGGACTCTCGTACTTGATGTCTCCAGGCAGCAGAGACAGTGCGGACGCCTCGTCGCTCGTGTGAGTTGTGCGCTTGCTGGAAACATAGGACACAAGCCCAAGCGCCAATATGATGACGCCGGTAGTTATTAGGAACGTGATCATATGGCTCCTTCAGCAAACGCCTCGATTCCAAGCAATTCCGCGTCGCGCAGCCGCAGGCGAGTGAAGACCCTCCCGTAGCACGGCTCCGGCCACAATACCGTATACGACGAAGCCCCCTTAGTTGGGTGAGGAGTTGATTCGATTCGGTGCGGCCAATGTCGAAGCGCTAGCAAAGCCCTCTTTGAGCGTGCCCCACAGACCACTCGGTTCGGCGGCCGTAACCGCCACGCCGGCCAGCGTCACGCTTTCTAAGACCTTGGTCCATTCCTCGGGCGTAAAGCTTCGCTTGCTCGCCATGGCAACCTCCTGCCTTACTGTTTCGCCGACGCGTTCACGCGAATAGCGTACTCCCAAAAGGACTCAGACTGAGCGGCTACCGCTTCAGCTCGCTGGGAGCCTTGCCTCCATTTTCGGCCAGCTTGATCATCACTTGCTTATGAAGCCAAATGTTCATCGGCGCCGTGTCTTTGACATTCCCGGCGTAATGAAGTTCCTGGGCAAGCTGTTTACGCGCGGCGAGGCTGCTGTCCAAATTCAGAAGCTTCATCAAGTCGACAATCGACTTTCGCCAATTGAGCTTCTGTTTTGTTTGCGCCGCGAGTTTGTCCAAGACGGCTGCAACGTCGACACCCGTTGCCGCAACTGGTCCCGCACCCGCCCTTGCGGATGCCGCGGAGACTTGTGGCGCTGCCGCGGCTGAATGACCAAAGATGGCTGACATGATATTTCCGAAAATACTCATTGGTAGCGCTCCTAAGGTTCAAGCGGGATCGACTTTAATCAAGATCCTTAGATAACAAAGGTCGGCGCGGTGACATGCGAAGAACAATCACCATTGCTTCCGCTGTCTCTCGTTGGAAGTTACAACGTTAAGTCGTTGCCAGCGTATTGAGTGTGGAACGAATTGTATCGAGCGTCGGCTTGATTACGGGACCGACGCCGGGAAGAGCCAGTGCCTGATCAAGGAGTTTGTCGAGCTTCGGCTTGATGGCAACGAAGGCGTCTGTGAGCGTCTTGCGGGTCTCGGGTGAAAGCTGGCCGAGCAGCCCGGTCAGCTGGTCAAATTGGGAGGCGTCCTTAGTGAGCTCCGGCACGGCGGCCTGTGCCGTGGCCTCGTCTTTGATGCCCTTTAGTGACGAACGCAAGTCATCGACCGCCGATTTGGCTAGTGTCCCAATATCGACGTCACCCACTTTGACGCCACGCAGTTTGTCGAGCGCCTCAGCCGGGGATGGTGCCTCCACAGCCGTCTTGGGACCTTCGGCGTGCCGGCTAGATAACAGATGCCAAGCGAAGGCGCCGAGCCCAATCACGGCGAGAGCACCTAACAGCCAAGGCCACACTGAGGGGGTCGATCTGGGTGGTGTCTGATATGCGGGTTTGGTGACCGAACCGGTCATGCCATCAAGGATGCCGGCTTCGCTAAGATACTTGGAAAATCCGGATGGCACGGCAGCCAAAACGCTGTCCTTTTGGGAGGTAAGTAGCCTCGCGAGACCCGAGGCGTCGAGTCCGCTGGTACGTTGCTTGTTTCCAAGCACGCCCAATACCACCGGCCCGAGAAGGCCCATCAAGCTCTTTGAGCCGCCCTCTCCGATGCCTGCATACTTCGCGAGCGCACCGGTGAGCCCAGACAACGTCGTGCCCCCAAGAAGCGAGCTCAGAACACTGGCACCATTATCGATGAGAGCTTTCTGGCCGCTTTGACCAATAACACCGGCCAAGCTCGACAGGACCCCTGGCTCCTGCTGCGCTACAGCGTCGTTGAGCGTGGCTGCGCCCTGGGACTTGGAAACGAGCGAGATGAGGGCAGTGAGAAGGCCGGGTATCGCCGCACTCGCCGCCTTCTGCGTCGATGTCTTGTCCAGGCCCAGGCTGGACGCGATGCGCGACACAATCTGAGGGCCTAAAAATTCGCCGATGTCCGAAACCAAATTGGTGGCCATTGAACTCTCCTTGATGTGTAGCCCTAAGGTGCCACACGGCTAAGTCCGCTGAGTGGGATGTGACGCTCGCCTAGCTTTATCGACGGCCGGCAAACGCGTGGTAGACCCAAAGCAGGACGGTCGCGCCTACAACCGCGACGAACATGCTGTAGAGGTTGAAGCCTGTGATGCCTGTCGCGCCGATGGCCGAAAACAGGAACCCGCCGACCACTGCGCCGACGATGCCGAGCACGATGTCGAGCAGAAAGCCCTGACCCGTGCGATTGACGATCTTGCTGGCGATGAAGCCAGCAATCAGACCTAAAACAATCCAACCAAGTATCGACATTTCGTGGGTTCTCCCGATTGATCCGCTAGAATTTGCCTCAGCCCATCAATCGCGTGATTTCCTGGTGCGTCGGCAGCCGCCCCTCCGGGGTGAGCTGATCGACTACGTTGGGAAGGACCTGGGACAGAATCTGTGCGACCTGATCCTTGGAGAGGCCAGTGCGCTGGGAGAGGGCATCGATAGCGTCGGGACCGAGTGCGCCCGAAATCTGGCCAGGTGCGACAGCCGTGTTCGGCCCGGTCTTGATCCAGGGAATCAACCGCGTCGCCGAGACCTTTCTGTTGGAACTGTTTGAGCAAGCCCCCAAGGCCACCAACGATGGTGCCGGGATCGGGCATCGAGCCGGGTGATGTGGGTGCGGTGTCAGGACGCGCCGAAGCTGGAGCCTCCTTTGATCCCCCGCTCATATAGCGCGAGGCGAGCAGCGCAAGCAGCGCAATCATAAGCGGCTTTGTGACGTTGCCGCCTGGGACGGCGGAGCCGGAACCGGAACCGAATACGTTGTCGAGCAATCCCATTATGACCTCCTACTGAACGAATAAAGACTGGATGGAGTCTCTGGATCTTGGAAGCGACAAGACCCTTCGCTGCGCCCCTAAACGAAAGGCCGCGAATAAGTCTTTGATCGAGATAATCACGGCGCGCTTTCATGTGTTGGCGCAGGTAAACAATGGCGCGCCACTCACAGATGGCAATTCGGTCACTCCAGCACAAGTGACTAATGCGAACATTGCAGCGCATGTAAGCGGCACTGGAGGTGGCTCCCTCCATGCCTACACGCGGGAGGGGGTTGCTCCTTCCGATAATATGCCTCCGACTATACTGATCTTCTGCCACCTCACTTGTCTAAAGGCGGCGGGCTCTTCTAGCGGTGGCATGTGTCCGGGGAGGTTCGGCACACTGTCATAAAATTCTAGTGGGTCCTCCCTCTATCATCGGCGACACCAGCATCAATGCGGCTATCTTGGTCGTCGCGGATCAATGCGGTCGAGCGCTGGCGTTTACCCTGCCCACGAATTGCCCCGTAATCACCCTGCCGAAGCCGATCTTTCGCCTTGTACGATCCATAGCTTGACCGCCTGCACAAAAGCGTGCTGGCCGGCTTAATTCGTCGTCGGTCTTTTCTCCCAACAATCGAATACTAGGAGCACAACCGCATGCTTCAAATGCGCGCTAAAATCGTTTGCTTAGGTCTGTTTTGCGTCACGGCGATGCTACCACTTGATCTTGCTATGGCTGATCAGGTTGGCGGGGCATCCTGGTACGCCTTTCACTCGCGCACCGCGAGCGGGGCGCGAATAAATCCGAGCGCCCTCACCGCCGCACATCGCTCGTTGCCGTTTGGCACCAAGGTTCTCGTCGAGAATTTGAGCAATGGCCGCTCCGTAACGGTCACGATCAATGACCGCGGTCCCTTCGTGAAGGGCAGGATCATCGACCTGTCGAAGGCGGCAGCCCGAAGCATCGGCATGTCCAGCGTCGCCAAGGTTCGCATCAGCGCCTTGGGCCGTGGTCGTCCAAGCGCCTGACGGCGCGAGCTATGACTACTATGACTAGCGGCGACCGCAGTTAGCACTCTTGAGAACCCCGGCTACCAGCCGGGGTTCTTTTTTAGATATCCGTGTCATCACCACTCATCGAGGTTAACCCCGGGAGTGAAACGCCGGACTGAGGCAATCTTTTCGGAACATACTAATGTTTGAGTTGTTTGCTTACTGAGAGGAGGCACTACCGAGCAGCGGGCGGCTCAGCTTGGCCCGTTGGCCGGTGTTGGAGAGCACCTCCTCGCCGCGGGCGAACCGAAACAACTCTTCCGGACTGAGCTTCGTGCCCGCCAAGCCGTCGTCGAACGAGAAATTGCTGTGGTGATGCGTGTCACCCCAGAAGACGCGATTGGGGAAATGCTGGTCGGGGTAAGGAGAATAATCGGGCTTGTGTTCAGCTGCTTCTGTTTTAGCGTCAGCCTCGGTCGGAATTTCCTGGGCAACGGCGACGTGACTGACGCCGCCGGTCACCAGAGCGAGGCTGATGGCAGCCAGACCCGCGAACGCTGTGTTATGCAATTGTGTGCTTCGTTTCATAGTGGTGTCCTTTCTTCGCGGACCCGACAATCTGCCGCGCCCAGAGGTACGCCTGCACGGCGTTGGAAGTCCCTCACCGATGTTCCACCGACCAGGATTTCCCCAATCGCGTTTTCTGGGGTAAGCGACACTAAGTGGGGCACGGTGTCGATATCGGACAACGTACGCATGCGTTTGCCTATCTCGATGCCATCGAGCCCAGGCATCTGCCAGTCAATGAAGACGATTTCATAGGGCTCTCCCCGCTTGGCTGCTTGGTGAACCATTTCGATGCCTTCCTCGCCAGACGGGGCCGCATCGGCGGCGAAGGTCATATTGGTCAGCATGCCCGACAACACGACACGAGCTTGCGAATTGTCGTCGATGATCAAGACACGCCGGCCGCGCAGATCGGGGAGAAGATGCCGTTGGGTCGTCACGGTCGCTCTGCCAAGCCGCGCGGTGAACCCAAATGTGCTGCCTTTGCCGGGCTCGCTTGTGACTTCAACGTCACCGCCCATCAACTGCGCCAGTCTCTTCGAGTTGGCGAGACCAAGCCCGGTGCCACCATATTTGCGGGTGGTCGATGCGTCGGCTTGCGCGAACGATTGGAACACGCGGCCGATCTGTTCACTCGCTGCGAAAAAAGCAGACATTGTGATACGGCTGCTAGTTGTTGTTCTTCTGCTGCATCATAAGGTCCATGGCCTGGTCAACCGAGAAGCTGCCCGGCTTCTGTCGCGGTGGGAACTCCTGGAAGGTACTTCAGGTGCTGCGCCCACGATTGTCTGGGCCGGAACGAGCACAAACGCGTGCTCAATGAACCATTTGTCATAACCGCCTGCCTCGTGTTCTGCGCGCTCAAAGGGGTCGGAGCGCAGGTTGAATATCTTGGGCGCGCGCAGCGGGACCAGAGGCTGCATCCAGACCTCCAGGCCGTGGGCCTGTTGCTCCATGAACACAACCTTGTATTGGTCGTAGCGCAGCCCGGCCAAATTGCCGTCATCGGTCCAATAGAAGAACTCGCGGCGTTTGTCGGGGCCTTTGGCTGACAACAGGTCGCGCTGGTCATATCCGTCGAGGTGCACCTTGAAGGTCTTGTCTCCTGCGTCGTAACCCTGGAGCAGCTTATTCTTGATGTCGGGTTCGCCCGCCGCTGCAACCAGGGTCGGCACCCAGTCCTCTGCCGAGACGATGTCATTCATCTCCGTCCGTGGCTGCACTAAGCCAGGCCAGCGCACCATCGCCGGAACGCGGTAGCTGCCTTCCCAATTGGTGTTCTTCTCGCCGCGGAACGGCGTCGTGCCGCCATCGGGCCAGCTGAAGGTCTCGGCGCCGTTGTCGGTGGTGTAGATCACGATCGTGTTGTTGGCGATGCCGAGGTCGTCGAGCTTCTTCAGGAGCTGGCCGACCTGACCGTCATGCTCCACCATGCCGTCGGGATAGATGCCAAGACCCGTCTTGCCTTCGAACTCGGGTTTGAGGCGGGTCCAGATATGCATGCGGCTTGGATTGAACCAGGCAAGGAACGGCTTCTTCTCCCGGTTGGCGCGGTCGATGAAGTTGAGCGTGGCGTCCAGAAACTCCTGGTCCACCGTCTCCATGCGCTTCTTGTCGAGCGGACCGGTGTCCTCGCAGTTCTGCTTGCCCCATTTGCCGAAGCGGGGGTCTTCGCCCGGGGTCTCGACGGTGGTTGCCGTGCATCTCGAGCACACCGCGCGGGCCGAATTTGCAGTTTGAACTCGGTGTTCTTGGGATAGTCAGGATGCTCCGGCTCGTCCTCGGCATTGAGGTGGTAAAGATTGCCAAAGAACTCGTCGAAGCCATGAACGGTGGGCAGGAACTCGTTGCGGTCACCGAGATGGTTCTTGCCGAATTGCCCGGTCATGTAGCCCAGCGGCTTGAGCAGTTCGGCGAGCGTCGGGTCCTTATCGGATAGTCCTTCTTTGGCGCCGGGCAGCCCAACCTTCAGAAGGCCGGTGCGCATCGGGCTCTGGCCGGTGATGAAAGCGGCGCGGCCGGCGGTACAGGATTGCTGACCGTAATAGTCGGTGAAAATCGCGCCTTCATTGGCGATGCGGTCGATATTGGGCGTGCGGTAGCCCATCATGCCGCGGTTATAGGCGCTTATGTTCCAATAGCCGATGTCGTCGGCCATGATGACGAGGATGTTCGGCTTCTGCTGCTGCGCGGAAGCTGGGGCAATCCCCGCCACCGCAATAGTGAGCGATGCCAGTAGACAGAACCAGACCTTCCTATTCATGCTCGTCGCTCCCCAGTATTGCTTGCAGCGGAATGATGTTTCGTTGCAGGATCAATTCGGATGCTCGCCTATAGGAGGCTGATCACGAGCATGTCGGGAGCATGTCGGAAGCATGTCGAAAGAGCGCCCAGAAGGTCGCCTTTGCTTCCTCCTCAAGCAGGTGCTTCCTTTCTTCTTCGGTCAGCTTCTCTGGTTCGAGAACCATGACGAACTTCTTGAGGGTGCCCGAGAAGGTAAACGGCATTTTGTCCACGTAGTTCTCTACCACCGGAGTTCCGGTGTCCCCACGTTTCTCACGTCGTTGCCGGAATTTCCGTTCCAGCAGGGCAGCAGCCTCAACACCGCCAATATCAACTACAACTCAATCCAAGCGATGGAGGCGATGAAACGCTTGCAGCAGCTGGAGAGTTTTACGTCGCCCCACGACTGAACCATCGGATCCAAAAGGGAGCGCCCATTCGAGATCCCTTTTTTGGTTGCCGCGACAAGAGAAGAAGTCGCAAAAAGGGTTCGAACTCCCCAGTCCTGCAAGCATAGTTTTCGGGCCCGACACCGCGTTCATCTAAGCCTCGGCAGATGGATCGATAGCTCGCTCGATCACTTTGACGCGCCCCGTCAACACAATTCATCGGGGTGCGAACCGGTCGGCGACCCATGGAAGGACCTAAGCTGATTTGCTGGTTCGACAAAGTCCGCTTCTGGCACAAAGCGGAGGTTTAGCCGATCGCGTCACGAGGTCTCGTTCCGACCGAAAAGCGGACATGCCCAATCACCGTGTGGAAGCCAAGGGAGACGTACCTGCGCCTTTAGAACAACGTCGTGTTCATCAAGCACGCAAGCAGATCGTCCTCAACTGTTTCCATCCGCTCTTGGGTGTCAGCGGATCTGTGTCCTTATAACCTGCTTGCCGACCTTGCCTAAGCGCGGGTCTTCATACTCGTCGTCTTTGTCGCTTGCCGTGACATCGAGCACGCCAAGTGGACCGAACTTTGCTTTGAATTCTGGGCCCTTCGGGTAGTCGGGGTTGCCTTAATTTGCTGTAGAATCCATGCTTGGGTCCCGCATAGCAGTTGGGACTGACGCGGATGGAGTTTATCCAATCCCTTCCTGTTGGGCGGAGTTTCGCGGACAGACCACTTGAGGGGGCAGGGGGATTGGCGGGATGTCAAACCACGATCCAAGGTGGGCAATTCACGCTGGGATCTGGGCTCGCGGGTTTCGCGTTTTCGGCACACATTTTCTTCGACCGATTGTTGTGCTCGGGCTCAATCTAATTGTCGTCGGATGTGCGGGCACCGATCGCCTCCCCGCTGAGCCGCTTTCGATCGCGTCCAAGCTCAGTGTTGATATTCCGGATGTCCGGTTCTACCCGGATACGGATAAGGAGCGTATGGCGGTGTTTGCCGCCCAAAGCTACAAACGAGCGCTGGCCGCCCACCACGGCCATCTGCCGACGGCCTACTTTCTTGCAATATCGGGGGGCGGCGACGACGGTGCCTTCGGTGCCGGGCTTCTTGCGGGCTGGAGAGCGCGCGGCGATCGTCCGGCATTTGATCTTGTGACTGGCGTTAGTACGGGGGCTCTTTCTGCACCGTTTGCCTTTCTCGGCGGCGAATACGACGCCAAGCTCAAACAAGTCTACACCGACACAAGTTCCGGCGACATCTTCAATAAGCGCAGTCTCCTTGCTGCCGTTGCGAATGACGCGATGACGGACACGGCGCCATTGAGGAACATGATCGCGAGCTTCGTCGACAAGGCCATGATTGACAGGATTGCGGAGGAGTATCGAAAGGGACGTCTCCTCCTCATCATGACGACTAATCTCGATCAAGGTCGTTCGGTAATTTGGAACATCGGTGCGATCGCCGCCAGCGGCTACCCAGGAGCGCGAGACCTGATCATCGACATTTTGCGCGCATCGGCGGCGATTCCGGGTCTTTTCCCGCCGGTGATGCTGGACGTGAGCATCGACGGTAAAAACTATCAGGAAATGCACGTCGATGGTGGGGCGGTTGCCCAGGCGTTCCTCTATCCGCCCTCCCTGAACCTAAAAACGAATTCTGCGCGTTTCGGCATCCAGCGCAAGCGCGTGGCATATATCCTTCGGAATGGTCGCCTCTTCAGGCCCGAGAAGGAGGTAAAGCGTCAAACGCTGTCGATCGCCACGCAGGCCATCTCCACCATGACAGCCACGAGCGGTGTCAACGACACCTATCGCATGTATGTCACTACTAAGCGTGATGGCGTCGGCTTCAACCTTGCTTACATCGACAATGACTTTACCCTGCCTTACAAAGGGCCCTTCGACCAAGGATACATGCGCGCCTTGTTCGAGTACGGATACGACAAGGGCAAAGCCGGTTATCACTGGCACAAGACGCCGCCGGGCTACCAGGAGTAACCTCCACGCCTAAGAACGACGCGTACCCCCGCTTTCTGTCCGACGGCGCTCGTCAAGCATGAATCAAAAGGTTGGCCTGGTTCTTACTGGGGGCGGTCTTTGCATCCCTATTTTGGGCGATTGTTGTGATTGGGCTGAACGAACAGTTGATGCAAACCTTCTTTGGATTTGGCGGGCATTAATTGCTCGATCGCGCCTGACGATCGACGACGCGCGGTGGGTCTAGGAATATATGCTGGAGCCCACTCGCTCCGCTTTGAATACACTTCTGGCCTCAGAAGAGAGAGCATGGATCGAGCCAACCGCGGGCCGCTGACATACTGGGAAACCGAAAACTCCAAACCTGCAGGCATTTTCCCTGCTAGACAGTTTAGGTTCCCTGTTTAGGCGAATAAGTTCCCGATCTAACGCTTAGGGAATTCGGGTGGTAAGTGATTGAATTTCCGAGTATGAAGGCGGGAACTATTGTCGTCTCTAGGCCCGAAATCGGCTAATTTCCCTGTATTTTCCCGTGTAACAGGGAACCAACGGGCGGAGACCGGTTCGCTGATGACTGCTTCCTCCGCCAAAAGGCTTAAAAAGTATAATAAGATCAACGGCCATTGCTGAGTGACCCACAAACTAACTCACAATGGCCTTCGGAGCGGGCCAAGGTAGGCCGTGGGCTTGTTTAAGCGCACTGATCCATTGGGCAAAGAGTTTTTTGGTGCGGAGACCAGCTTACTAGGCCGTGTATTCATAAATCGAGATTGGTAAGCAGCGGTTGGTCAATGTCCGCTTTGCCCCCAGAAGCTGACATTCGTCAGCGCATTAAGCATGTCTGCTTAGTGCCAAAGCGGACGTTCGTGGCTCTTTCGCAAACACATGCCCTGCCTTCTGGGCGTCTGTTTAAGTTCTGCTCCAGACCCTAGGTGGCTTCTGTAGACAGATCTTACTCTGAGTAAGAAACGCTTTCCGGCGGTGTGCGATGCAGCAATGATCCTGGACAATCATGTGTCGTGCTTGGATCCTCTTTATAGAATTTTATGTGTCATTATTCAGTGGCAACCCCTGATGTTTCAGATCGCAGCAAACATTTGAGCGGCAGCAGAGCTCTGAGAGACCCGCCCCTTACTTCTGGTCTCCAGCACTAAGCGGACATTGATTCGAGAAACATCGGCCAACGCGATCCTCCGAGGGCCGCTAGCGTGATGCCGCAAGGGACAACCTCGATTTCAGTGTTTGTGCGCTAACGTGCGATGCTTGGTGAGTCGCACAGCACGCGAATTCATTTGCCGTCTCACTTAGAGGATAAAGCGCTGCCCACCTACTCTGAAGATGAGTTTGAACGGATTGCTGCGGCAGTCGGCAAAGATGTGTCTGAAATCATGCGACATGAGCGTGAATTTGAAAACGCGGCAACTTGGTACCGCTCGGCAAGAAGGCCACGAAAAGTGAAGAAGACCTCTAAAGCCAAGGCTGCCTCACCTTTCGAGAAAGACGAGAGTACGGGCAACCACAAAACACCTTCTGAGATGCGCAAGAAAATGAACCAGATTGGCGCGGCTGCGTGGAAGTTGCTCAAGCATCTCGAGGTCCTTGATTTCCGAGAAGCTCTCGATGGACCGGGGGACATAGACATCCTGGCCTTTCTCGGATCCGTTGAGGGGGAGGCCGAAGAAGAGGTCATACAGGCAACGGCGCCCATAGGACGGTTGGTGGAGATCGTCGAGGCCATCAAGGCAGCTCGGTTTTTCGAGACTCGCGCTCGCAAGGCCGCAGAAGATGCGGTGCACATCGGTAAGCTGTTGCCCAAGGGCCATCAAGGTGACGATGCCGCAAACGAATGGATAGCGGCCGTGATGTCGCTCTACGAGAAGATCACGGGCCGAAAGGCTCGCACTTCGGTCATCGCGCCCGGCAATCCTGATCGGGGCAAGGCCGCCGGCCAGCTGCTTCGCTTTTTGGAAGCGGCTGGCGCACCCCTGGCAATCAAATATTCGCCAGATTCCTGGCGAGCCCGGGTACGTGATAATCAAACGGGCGGCCGTCGAAAATAATTCGATTGCGCCATTTTCAGATTGCCCGCCCGGATTCCGACATGGCGGACATGGCTCCGCTTCGCCCAAAGACCAGGAAAACCGATAGCCCGGCCTTAGCCGCGCTTACCGGTCTTGTGCGCCTCTTGGCGCGACAAGCCGCGCGCGAATGGACTGAGCGGTCGCCGGAAGTCGATCACCCCGCGCCACCTCGCCTTCCTTTCGGAGAGGCAGTCATGACGGGCGATACCGAATATCTGCGCGCCTCCGACATCGCCCGGCTTACAGGCGTGTCGATCCGAACCGCTCGACGCTGGATCGCTGACGAGATCATTCCATCCACCAAGCTCGGCGGCGCGAGGCTCGTAGCAAGAGCTGACCTTGAACGCCGGCTTTGCTCATCTCCCGGCCCAGCCAAAGCAGCCGATGAGGGCGCAGAAGAATATGACTGAAATTCAATACAGTCGCCGCTTGTCGGGAAAGCGTAGTGCAAGAACATGTTCCATCTATTCTATGATAGGTTTCCCGAATGGCACTATTTGACACCATTTGACGCTAGAAGAAGCCAACAATAAAGGAACGCATCATGTTGAACAAGAACAAAAGCCTCGAAACGGCTGAAGATCTGCTTGGATTGCTGGACGAAGCCAGCCTCGGCGCCATCCGTCGGAGGGACCTGAAATCGGCCGTGAGCCGAGTCTGTGAGATGGCAGGCTGTGCGCCTCCAAGCCTACGGCTCGAGGTGTCTATCCTAAGGGAGACCTTGCGGAAGATTCGTCCGGCGGCGCACGGCGTGAGTTGGAAGACCTGGGGAAACCTCCAGAGCCTCTTCCGCCGCCCGCTCGAGCTCGCGGGCGTCATCGACAGAATGGACAGAGGCGTTGCCCTGCGACATTCCCTCTGGGGACCACTCATGCGGTCGATCGCCCACGACAAGCGGCTTGCTGGAGGGCTCGCGGCGTTCGCCAACTGGTGCGCCGCTAAAGATATATCCCCTGATCAAATCAACGACGTCGTGCTTCAGGAATTCCACGTATGGCTGGAGACCAGAACACTGTGTCCCAAGCCACGCGACGTCGTGCGCCGCATTCCGCACGTTTGGAACGAGGCAAGAAGAACGATCTCAGGTTGGCCTCAGCTTGAGCTGACCACGCTGTCCTTCAAGTGCCCACAGAAGCACCTTCGCTTGACGGATTTGCATGAAAGCTTCCAAGCCGACGTGCAATCCTATCTGGCGATGCGAGCCGATCCTGATGTGTTCGACGAGCGACCTAACGCGCCGAGACGGCGTCTTGCCAAGAGCACGTTGCAAGCTCAGAGCGAGCATTTACGGCTCTCCGCTTCCGTCCTTGTTGAAAGCGGCGTTCCCTCGGCGGAGATCAAGTCGCTTGCCGATCTGATCAGACCGGAGCGGTTCAAGGCAATCCTCCGTCATTATCATAAGCAAGCGGATGGACAACCGAATGCCTTTGCCAACTGCCTCGCCCAGACCCTGATCCAGGTTGCCAAGCACTACGCGGGCGTAACGCCGGGCGAGCTAGAGCAACTCAAGGAGATTGCGCGCAAGCTTCCTGCCGTTCCCCTCGAGCCCACCGCCAAGAACAATGCGTTGGTTCGCCAGTTGGAGTCGGAGCGCCTGCGGGCCAAGCTGCTCTTTCTGCCCGACGATCTGATCGCCGAGGTGAAGCGCGAAGCGCGACTTGTGCAAAAACCCCGTTGTCTTGCTTGCCATCCTCATGGAACCAGATGCAGCGAAGCGTTCCATCACTTTGCGCTGCACACGGTATTGGCCAGTCGCGGGGCTGTTTGTCAGAAGGCCTGGCCGCACTATGGTCCAATCCAGCCTAGACGACCTGATGATCCACTCCTGCATAGGCTGTCGGGAATCGAGGGCGTGCGGGGGCCGCCTATTACGTGGTGGGCGCTCATTACGATACGGTCCCGAGCACGCCAGGTGCGGATGACAATGCGAGCGCCGTGGCGGTGATGCTGGAACTCGCCGGACGCCTGCGGCAAACGAGACTGAAGGCCCCTATCCTCTTCGCGGCCTTCACGCTCGAGGAACCGCCAGCCTATTTGACGGGCCATCAAGGCAGCAGGATCTTCGTTCGTAGCTGCCAGAGCATGGTGACAGCGTGCTCGGGGCGATCATCCTAGAAATGGTCGGCTACACGGCGCTCCGGCAGAACTATCCATTTCTCCGTCGTTGGCCTGGATATCCTGCTCAGGGCAACTTCATTGGCGTAATCGGAAACTGGCATTCGCTGCGCTTTGGACGTGCCGTTGTAAGGGGCTTCCGTAAGACAGAGATCTGCCAGTCGAGTCCCTATTTCTGCCCTTCGATGGACGGATTTTGCCAGAAACCCGCTTGAGTGATCACGCCTCGTTCTGGGATGCAGGGCTGCCGGCGCTCATGGTTACGGACACGGCCTTCTTCCGGAATCCGAACTATCATCTTCCCAGCGACACGATCGATACTCTTGATTTCACATTCATGGCTCAGCTCGTCAAAAGCCTTGAACTAGCGCTCCTTGAGCTTCCGACGGTGTCCCGCCCTCTGGAGTCGTAGTGCGAACGCTTCTAAGGACGGCGCAGAAAGGGAGTATCCTTAGGACCCTGAGACTCTGTGAATAAGTTCAGGAGGTGATGTCATGGCCAAGGATACCGAGGGATCAGGAAGAGGAGAGATTGCTCAGCGCTATTCATATCCTTTCGGCGCGCTCCGATCCGAAATGGATCGCCTGTTCGATAGCTTCATGGCCGGGCTACCCACCTTCCCCGGCATTTTCGGGGGCCACCGGAACTCGAGGCTTTGCCCTGATGCCAAGTCTGGACGTCAAAGAAACCGATAAAGAAATTGTGGTCGAAGCCGAGCTCCCGGGACTCGATGAAAAGGATGTCTCACTGACGATGCAGAATGGAGTTCTGACAGTCCAAGGTGAGAAGAACCTCGAGCACGAGGAGGAGAAGGAAAATTACCATGTCATGGAGCGTCGCTATGGCAGCTTCCGACGCTCGCTTCGGATACCGGACACGGTTGACGAAGCAAAGATCGAAGCTCGCTTCGACAAGGGTGTATTGAAGGTAACCCTCCCCAAACGGGCCGAGGCAGCAAGCGAACAACGCAAGATCGAGATAAAGAAAAGCTAGCTCGCTCGGTAAAAAGAAGGCCGCCTTTTTCAGGCGGCCTTCCGAAACGGCTCAAGAGACCGCTAATGACCCATAGCGGACATGTGCCGTGTCGGCAGGTGCCGCCCAAAGTCCGGCTATTGATCTCGCTCAAAGCAACTGATTGGGATCTTCGTCAGTTTGTAGATCGGCGCTTGTCAGTAGCGCCGCTATCGCCTGGTCCAATGACAGATTCCTGAGAGCAAGGAGGTTCACATGGATTGGAATCGACTTGAGGGAGACTGGAAGCAGTTGAAAGGCAAGGTAAAGGAGAGGTGGGGCAAGCTTACCGACGACGATCTGACCGCCATCAGTGGGCACCGCGACCAGCTCGAAGGCAAGATCCAAGAGCGCTACGGCTACGCCAAGAGTCAGGCTCGAAGGGAAATCGAGGACTGGTACCGCTCCACAGAGTCTCATCTAGCTGATGAGATCGACAACATCCGCACCGAGCTTCAAAGTTTGGCTGCGAGCGTTGGCCGCATTGCCAACAAGCAAATCGGCCGCGCGCAAGTTAGGGCGACCGAAGCTGCACATGAGGCCGAGGCCGCGATCACGCGGAATCCACTTACTGCTATCGCAATCGCCGTGGGATTAGGGTTCTTGCTCGGTGTGCTCACGCGGCGTTAGGAGCTACACGCGCAAATTCTGTTTACACGGTGGGCGGCCCTACTCACGGAGATCGACGATGCCGGATACAACGATCAAGAAGGTGGAGGCTGGTACTTCTCCACGGGGAGAAATGGGCCAGCGTTATCTCGTCGCTGGCAAGCGGGTTTCGATGCGCCTCTGGGTCCAAGAACCAGGGCGCAAGCTCAAGGCCCCAACAACCAGGGACTACGAGACGGTGGGATACGTAATCTCGGGCAGCGCAAGGCTCGATTTGGAAGGACAAACTCTGAACCTCAAGGCCGGAGACTCGTGGCTAGTGCCAGCGGGAGCGATGCACCAATACACAATCATCGAACCCTTCACAGCTTTGGAGGCGACTGCGCCCCCGGCCGAGATCCACGGTCGTGATGCACCGGCCTGAACCCATGCGTGTCTGATTGAGAGGAGGACACTATGGCTGAGGACTGGGCTGTTGACGTCAAGAAGTACGTACCCAACGCTGATCAAAAGGCGATTGCAGGAATTGTGCGCTACTTCGGAATTGCTATGCAGAAGAGGGATTCGTCATTGGTCGCGTCCGACGAGGTCCAAATGGGAGGAAGGAAGCTATGAAGGGCTACGTCCACAACATCGAAAAGGCAGCTCACCAAAACAAGACGTTCCGCACGGTCTTGTATACGGCGAAGAATTGCCAGCTCGTCGTGATGAGCCTTAAGCCCGGTGAAGATATCGGTGCAGAGGTCCACAAGCTCGATCAGTTCTTCCGGGTCGAGGAAGGCGAAGGCAAGGCGGTGCTTGACGGCGTTGAGCATCGAATCAAGCCTGGGTTTGCGGTCATCGTTCCTGCCGGTGCTCGTCACAACATCATCAACGGCCCGTCAGAGCCGATGAAGCTCTACACGCTTTATGCTCCGCCGAATTATCGCGACGGCGTAGTGCACGCCACCAAGGCAGACGCAGAGGCAGACAAAGAGCACTTCGACGGAAAGACGACCGAATAGCGATCGGGCCCCGACAAGCGGTCGGAGATGCCACTACTTCTTCTTCAACAAATCCCGGATTTCGATGAGAAGTTTTACCTCTGGTGTCGGTTCGGGGGCAGGTGCAGGAGGCTCTTCCCTCTTCAGTTTGTTCATTCCTTTGATAGCGAGGAACAATACCGCTGCGATGATCAAGAAATTCAAGGCGACAGTCAGGAACTGACCCCAGCCGAGCACGGCACCTTGCTTTTTGGCGTCCACATAGGCGAGGCCTGGCTCGACCTTCGTGGAGAGCGGGAGATAGTAGTTTGAGAAGTCCAGCCCGCCGGTGATCGCACCGATGATGGGCATAATGATGTCGTTCACCAGCGACGTCACTATGGCTCCGAACGCCAGGCCGATGATCACGCCGACGGCGAGGTCGACGACGTTCCCGCGCATGATAAATTTCTTAAATTCCTCCAACATTTGCGCCTCCTTTTTGTCCGAGGGGCTCAGCCATGAGTCCTACCCGGGTTCGGCAATGTACGACGCGACACTAATTAGCGCTCGCGCTGCAGACTGACCCGCGATTCATGCGCCAAATTGTGAAGTTGAGCGCCGCAGCAAAAGTGACCCAGGCCAGATAGGGCAGCAACAGCCAAGCAGCCACTGCATTGAGGGGTTGGAAAGTCGCTATCGTGGCGACGATCGAGCACCACAGTATAACGATTTCCACGAATGCCAGGTCCGGACGCCGCATCCCGACGAAGATTGGTGACCAGGCAGCATTCAGCACCAATTGCACGAGGTAGATCGCGAGCGGCAGCGCGGCTCCCGCGGAACCAGACGTCCACCATACCAGCCAGCCGGAAACGGCAATGGTCAGATAGAGAGCGGCCCAGGTAGGGGGAAACAACCAGTTCGGCGGCCGCCAACGCGGCTTAGCTAACCGCGACCGATGCGACTGAGCAGTCAGCGCGCCTATTGGTCTTAGCCCGCCAGTGGGAGTGCCCAATCTGACAACGCATTGAGGCAATGTTTGGTGCCGGGCCGGAAGGCTTTTTCCACAAGCCAGTGGATTACAGCCCACTCACGCTGCTCAATGACAGATCTTCTTCCCGTTCGCCTGAAACCGCGGGCGCCGCCGAAATTTCTATGACGCTATAGGCCGCGCGCCCAGGCTGGCCTCAGCGGGGCCGCTTCAGGCGCGGCTATAGCCGCACGCAATTCTCGCAGCAGCCGCGGCTTATCCACTCCCAGCGTCCCTTTCAGGATAAGCCAGTTCGAGGCGTGGTCGCTGCGGAATATGGTCCGTTTCAGCTCCAGCTCGGAAAGGAACAGCTCCATTTCCTGCATCAAGCCCAGCACACTGAGCGGCTCCCAACTGGGAAAATTTCCGCGCAGCCGCGCCTCGCCTTTTGGGAAACTCACAACAAGCGTGGCGAGATATTCGGGTTGCGCGGCGTTCATCAGCGCCGCCGAGTTCAGCGCATGCCGTCGCGACAGCGCCTGGCCGCCGAGGCCGTTGAGGATCATCACCGAGCGTTTGATCCCCGCCTCTTGCAACTTTTCGAGCGCCTCCCGCGTAGTCGCGAAGGTTTCCCCCTTGTTGACCCGCGCCAGCACTTCGTCGTCGCCGGATTCGGCGCCCACATAGACGAGCGACATGCCAAGCTCTGCCAGCTCCCGAAGCTCCGCCGCCGATTTCTTGCGCAAATTGCGCGGCAGGCAATAGCTCGACACCCGCCGTACGCCGGGCAGATCGCGGCGGATCGCCTCAAGTACGGTCACGAGGCGACGGGTTGAAAGCGTCATCGCATCGCCGTCGGCCAGGAAAACACGCTTGACGCCGTCGCCAAATTGTTCGCCGCAGTGCCGGATGCTTTCGAGCACTTCCTCCTCGCTACGGGGACGGAAGCGCTTCTGCGGGGCGGTGTACATTTCGCAGAATGTGCACCGGTTCCAGGAACAGCCGTCAGTCACAGGCAGGATCAGCGAATCCGCTTCGCTCGGCGGGCGGTAAACGGGGTCGACATAGCGGATGGGGATGATGGTCATGCGTGAGCGACAGACTTTCCGGAACGGACGAAGGGGCGAAGACAAAGTTTAACGCAACAGAAAGCGATAATCGAAAACTTTTGCCGGCCGATTGTCGGTCGCGGCGGGCGAGTCCGCTACCCTCTCCCAAGAGCGTCTTGCCGCGGCTCCACTGAAGTGAAATCAGAATGGTAGCGTCGAGACCGGTCCCGGGCCAGGTGGTACGTTTCAAAAAAAAGCCAGGGAACGACCGTTCTTCTCCGAGCGAAGGGAAAAATTCTACATCGCCATCCGGTTCTGCGACCAGGGTCTCCACATCAGGCTTCAAGGAGGCAAGCCATTGGTCCATCGCTCCGCAGCCTCAGCACGGATCGCGAACCACTCCTCGAGTTGCTTCCGGTTCCGCAGATAAAACGCCACCCTTTTCATCCTCGATACTCATGAGAACTCTCTCTTCAAGGTCTGTAGATAATCTTCGGCCACCTCCGCCCCGAGGCGCCGATCGCGACCTCGGCAAGCACCCGTCGAAAAATCTCTGCCAAATCCCAGCCGCCGACATCCCATCCAACGCCCAATACAGGCTCACGCAGCATCGGCTCATAAGCTCGCGCGTCTGAGCATGCCGACAACGCCAGTAGGGAAAATAGGCGTCTCGGCACGATGCCGTCCGCCAGAACTACAGAGCCTCAGAGCGAATTGGTCAGCTTTTGACGTGCAAGCAGACATTGGTTTGCTGCTCAAATTGCAGCTGTTTCAGAACCCACGCTGGGTCTCTGTAGAGATTGCCGAGCTCGTAACCGCAGTCTGCGATCAACTTCTCGCGAGAAAGGCGACGACCATCATTTTTGATGCTCGCGCTCGTGTTCTTTGCGCGTCTCAGCGGCTTTGCGCGCCGACGCCTCACGGTCTTCCTTGGTGCGGCCCGTGCTCGGCCGGGAGCCTAGCTCCTTCCAATTCTTCTCCGTCATGTCGACGCCGTAATATTCGGCCGCCTTCTTGATATTGGCGAAGGCAAGCGCGCGGTCCTCGTCCGAGACGCCAACCGTCTGGTCGAAGCGTGCGATCGCGTTGCGCACATGGGTCGCGTCGGTCAAGGGCTCCTTTCGCAGCTTGGGGAAGGCGAACACGCTGTCGGGGAGATCGCTCCGCTCGGTGAGCTCGCCATGCTTCTCGTGCGGTTTCCAGGTGGTATGCATCGCTTCTAGCCTCCATTTGGCTTCGGTCGCGCAGCCCGTTGTTGACGTTCCCCTAATCGCCTCAACAGCTCGGAGGCATTGAAGTTCCCTGCGTTTCCGCGGCATGCCGCCGCTGTTTCGCTCGGCCTATCTACTGCTGTTCGTGGTCTGTGCGTGGCCTCATCGGTCTGCTAAGAGATGGACAGAGGGCGTTATAGATGACCGTTGCCGACAAGCTCCGCACCAAAGGTGCTACCGAGAAGAACGCATCCGTCGTTATCGCCGGCACGAGGTACGACTTGCCGGTGCGCAAGGGCACGGCGGGACCCGACGTGGTCGACGTCGGTACCCTTTATCAGGAGACAGGCTGCTTCACCTACGACCCCGGCTTCACCTCCACGGCAAGCTGCGAGTCGAAGATCACATTCATCGACTTCGACAAGGGGATAGTACTTTATCGCGGTTACCCGATCGAACAACTCGCCGAGCACAGCACCTTTCTCGAAACATGTTACCTCTTGCTCTACGGCGAGCTGCCGACTGCCCAACAGTACGAGGCGTTTGAACACCGCATCGTCAAGTACCACATGGTGCACGAGCAGATGATCCGCTTCTACTCCGGGTTCCGCCGCGACGCGCATCCTATGGCGGTCATGGTCGGCGTGGTCGGGGCACTCTCGGCGTTCTATCACGACTCGATCGATATCAAGGATCCAGCGCAGCGTGATTTGGCGAGTATCCGCATGATCGGGAAAATGCCGACCATTGCCGCTATGGCTTACAAATATTCGATCGGCCAGCCGTTCATGTATCCACGGAATGAGCTGAAATACTCGGCGAATTTCCTGCATATGTGCTTTGCCGTGCCAAGCGAGGAATACGAGGTCGATCCCGCCCTCGCCAGCGCCATGAGGCAGTTCTTTATTCTTCATGCTGATCACGAGCAGAGCGCTTCCACCGCCACTGTACGCCTTGCTGGGTCGTCGGGAGCCAATCCTTACGCCTGCATCTCAGCCGGCATTGCCTGTCTGTGGGGACCTGTGCACGGCGGTGCCAACGAAGCGGTGCTGCTGATGTTGAAGGAGATCGGTTCGGTCGCCCGCATCCCGGAATACATCAAGCGCGCCAAGGACGAGAGCGATCCGTTCCGACTTATGGGTTTTGGTTATCGCGTGTACAAGAACTATGACCCAAGAGCGAAGATCATGCGGAAGGCTTTGCACGAGGTGCTCAAAACTGTGGGTCGTCACCATCGCGACGACCCGCTATTTAAGGTGGCGCTTGAGCTAGAGCGCATCGCGCTCTCCGATGATTACTTCGTCGAGAAGAGGCTTTCTCCTAATCTCGATTTCTATTCGGCGATCACGTTGAGGGCGCTCGGCTTCCCGACCGAGATGTTCACCGTGCTGTACGCGATCGCCCGTACGGCGGGCTGGATTGCGCACTGGAAGGAGATGATCGACGATCCGTCGCAGCGCATCGGCAGGCCGCGTCAGCTTTACACTGGTCTCACCCAGCGCACCTACGTGCCGATGGAGGTCCGATCTAGAGCTGATGCCTAGCCTGACCCTTGAAGTCAGATGCAGACTCGCCGCTACTGGACCCAAAGCGGCCGTTGCTCGCGACTAATCCGAGCGTTTCAGTTTACGTTCCATTGCGCGGCCTGAACTTGAGCAATCTATTCCCTGCTAGACGGTTTGCGTTCCCTGTTTCAGGCGAACAACTTCCCTGATCCGATGCTTAGGGAATTCGGCTGGTAAGCGATTGAATTTCCACTACGAAGGCGGACGTCGATCGTCGCCTCCGTCTGAATTCGAACGAATTTCCCTGTATTTTCCCGCAAAACAGGGAAAAGGCGCAAAGAGACGAGTTCGCTGATGACTGCCTCCACCGCCAAAACTCTCTTTAAGTTCCGCTCTACACCGCTCGCTTTTCTTAACTTGTTTGAGCGCGAGACAACACCCCGACCGCATCATCACCCTCTCCGTTCCGCCCCCTTGTGTCCCACGCGATAGCGGGCTTTTTTGAAAATTGCCCCCCCAAGCTGCCCCACAAACACTGCATGAGGCTTGCAGGGAGCGGTCGCCTTCCTACGGGGTCGCGCTGGAAGACTGGATGATTGCCGGTGTGCGCCGCATCGGGGCTGGGATCGCTAACACCTTTCTTTCGGAACCGGCGACCAGCCTTTAAGAGCCATTTGCCGGGTAGTCACCGTAGTCGCCGCCCTCTGCGGGTGGATAGTCCCCGTAGTCGCCTTCTGCGGAGGGATAGTTGTCATCCGCGGTCGGCGGAGGTGCCTGATTGCCATACACGGGTGGAGAGTGGGCGTACGCGGGCGGAGGCGGCTGATAGCCATACACGGGAGGGGGGTAGGCGTATGCGGCGGACGGCGGATAGTAGCCAAACGCGGGAGGGTAGTAGGCGTAGAGCCCCGGATAGCCATAGCGCCGGTACATGCGGCGCCAATAGCCGACCTTTTGACCTCCGTTGCATTGATGTTCGAACCATTAAGCCCGGGCAGACCTAGTGAGGTCGCCATGGCGGGCGCAAGGCCAAGACAGCCGACCCCTACGATAACAGCGGCACTAAACAGCAGACGACGCATTGCTCACCTTCCTGAGAGGGTTCTCGGGTGCTCAGGCCAAAGAGTTTAACCTAGAACGGACATGATTGGTTGCGCCGGTTCAAAGCATGGTGAAGGTAAGGTCAGCGATCCTCCGAGCCTGTCCTACATGAAAGAGACCATTCTCGAAGCGTATGACGAGTTTTTTGACGCCTAAGTGGGGGTCTGCGGGAACAAGCGCCTCTTTGCCGCAAGGCGGAACACTCCGGCCCATGCTTTGTTTGATTTATCTGCGAGCAAATTTACGGAACGGAGTAAGCCCATGTGGAAGAAAGTGCTTTTGGCTTCGGCTGTTACTGGTCTCTTGGCTGGTGCCGCCGTTCCCATTCAAACGACCCCGGCAGATGCCGCTCGGAGCGGCTGCCATAAGTTCGCCAAGGCAAGATACCCCCACGATCACACGGCGCGAAAGGCGTTCAAGCACTACTGCAAGAGTCAATGGAAGCTGTACAAAGCTGCCCATAGGGGTGGTCCTAAGGCGCCGGCCTAATCTCTCAAAATGGCAGGGGATCCGCGGCCCGCGCGGGTCCCCTTTCCATTTAGCCTCTCACGGCGGAGCAGTCAGTCACTGTCCGCTTTGCCCCCAAAAGCGGACATTCATCAGCGCATTGAGCATGGCTGCTTTGTGCCAAAAGCGGACGTCACCCTAGGGCGCACGCTGTCAATTTACCGGCTCCGCCTCCGGGAATTTCCATGTGCCATTCAGGATTTCGGCGCGTGGACGATAGAGGCGCACCATGTAGTTCCAGCCCGGCATGGTCGGTAGGCAGTTTGGAATTTGGCCGTCGCAACCACCGAACTGGACCGTGACCGACCCGTCCTCGTTGACGGGCGCGTTCGCCGGTACCGTTAGCCGGTACGTCTTGCCGCCGTCGAAGTTGTCTCCCTCCTTGTCCTTCACGGTCATCAGATAGAACTGGCCTTCCCCGAGATGCTTGCGCGTGAAGAAGGCGAAGGTGAAGATAAGGCCACGGCTGTCGATTGGATACTCGTTGTATCGGAGAAACCGTTTTGCGCTGCCTCGAGATAATCGGGCATCGCCGGGACCGCCCACCGGCTGCTAACGGGAGCGTATGCCGGTAAGGCGGCAGGTCAATGTCTGCTTTGGGTCATTAGCGGACAATACTGACAAGTCCGCGCCATGTCCGCTTTACCCCAATAGCGGAAGTTAGGGTGGCACATCCAATCGGTTTATGAGCGCAGGCCCTAGCTTCTAACGAAGGACTTCTAGTCGCTTTGGCCAAGCACCACGTTAGAGCCTTATGGACCATGGCCCCGGTCACTGGATGGGCGAAAAGGCAAACGTCGAGGCGCTAGGATGCCGCGCGCTGGCGCGTTGCCCCTTGGATCGTCCCTCCAGAAAGGATGCACCAATTTGCAAACCAAATTGCAAACCAACCACGCGGCACAGGACGGTATCAAAGATCACAAGCCGACACCGTCACGGCAAAATTGGCGAACTGGAGCGCACGCTTAGCTACAGGGCGAACGCGGCGTCACGAAAATCATAGAACTCGAAAACCGTTGTACGGGTAACCGTACCGTGGGTTCGAATCCCACCCTCTCCGCCAGAAGGTCAATTAACTTGAATAAAATCAAAGGCCGTTGAGGAGTGACCCACAAACTAACTCACAATGGCCTCCGGAGCGGTCGAGCGTCGAGAGAGGTCGAGATTGGTAAGCAGCGGTTGGTCAATGTCCGCTTTGCCCCCAAAAGCGGATATTCGTCAGCCCATTGAGCATGTCTGCTTTGTGCCATAAGCGGACATAAGTGCCCGGCAAGTTATTCCTTGTAGTACCCCACGCTGCAAATCTGATCGCCGACCTTCGTGTAGAAAGTAGTTTTCTCCAGTGGCTTGTCTGAGCCAGGGCGCGGCCACCAGTACGTAACCTCGTTTATCGTTCCTTCGGTGGCCTTCTGCATTATCTCTTGACCGAGCGGATGGCCCTTCTTACCCAACACATCCCTCAGCGGCTTGCCCCTCATCGTAGGATGCGCCGTTAGGATGCCGTCCGAGGCGTTGGCGCAGAAGACATAAAGGTCACGGTCCTTAAACCCGCCCTCGCCCTTGTTGAACATATCGAGTGCCTTGGCCTTGTCCTGCTTCACCGCGGCAATTGCCCTGTCAAGCATGGCCTTGGCTTCCTCTGGAGTGCCATACTGGGCTGCCTGTGTTGACGCTGCGTTCATGGCTACCCTCCATGGAGCTAAGCTCCGCTCTGCGATGTAGTTTCTTCCGAAATACCCACCGTGGCAACATTGTTCGTGAAGGTCCGCTATGGGTCATTAACGGACATGAACTTAACGACCGTGAATGTCCGCTTTGTGCCTCATAGCGGACCTCGGGTACCGGGGCGCTGACTTCCGCTTAGTGCCAATTACGGACCTCGCACGCGTGCGCCACTAAGCCCTGATCAATGAACCAAAAGTTCGCCAGCGAAGTTGGTGGTGTCCGAGTCGTGGGGAGTCCAATTTGCCACTAGCAGCTTAGTGTGCCGTCGACTAGCATCCTCAGCGAAGGAACTCCCCCCGGGTCCGCAATGGGCGACTGGTTGCTCAATCTTCCTCTGGTGTGGATGGCCGTTGTTGTCTTTGCGGCCACTTATCTCCTCACCGCCAGTATTTATTGGGTAGTGATCAAGCTCGCGGTAAACGATCGAGCGCGAGCGTTTAAGGCGCTCTCGCCCGGGATGCTATCGCCATTGGGCGTCCTTTTTGCCCTGCTGGTTGGCTTCATCGCCGTCGAGGTCTGGGGTGATTTCGACAAGGCAAAGGTCGCGGTGGCGTCCGAGGCCAGCGCACTTCGTGCTGTCGTTCTCCTCGCCGGAACTTTTCCCGAAGAACAGAAGACGCGTATTCACGCTCTGATCGACCGTCACATACAGGAGGCCGTCAACAAAGAATGGCCGGCGATGGCGCGACAGCGAGCGACCCTCTCGCTTTTACCCACGGCTCTGATCGAGGCGCTGCATGACACGCTGGCCCTGAAGCCTACCGATGATAGCCAGAGAACGGCACAGCGGGAGATGGTGAATGCGCTCCGTACGGCGCTGAATGCGCGCCGCCAGCGCATCGTTGTCAGCGAATCTACTGTCGGCAGGGTTAAATGGGCCGGGATTCTGCTGATGGGACTCTTCACCTTAGTCGCCATCGCCATGGTTCACAGCGACAACCGGCTTACCTGCGCTATAGCAATGACCCTGTTTGCGTCAGGCATGGCTCTGTCGCTACTGCTGATCGCCGCCTATAATCGCCCATTCACCGGCGAGATTTCTGTCGGAGCGGACCTCCTAAAGCAAGTCATTACAAGCGGTCAGCCGTCTTCCAACCCGTAGAACTCGGAGCATGTCCGCTTTGGGTCGTTAGCGGACATACTGACAAGTCCGCGGGCTCTTCGCCTCTGACCGGCTTCGCTCGCTTCGCCTATGTCGAATGGAAGATCGAGCGTAAGCGGCGACAGGGTGCAATGGAACGGCGGTAGATAGATGCAGACCTTAGCCCTGTTAGTGCTCATCGCCGTCGTGCTGATCTTATTGGCAATAGCCATGCTGAACGCCTAAATGGCGGATCGAGCGCAAACGGCGGCAAGCCCGGCGCGGGTAGCAACGAGCCCAAGGCGGGTCTCGCAAAATTGTGAAGACCGGCCGCTCAAGATCGCTTTAGGATTGCCGAACGGGGGAGGTTGAGTGAAGGAGACAAAAAATGCGCCATCCCGTCATCCTCTCCTGCGCCGTCATGCTTGCGCTTATTGCTTGCGGCGGGCTTAGCGAGGCCAATGCAGGGTCTCGCTTATATTACCAGACCCACTCCGAAGGAGCCTATGGGCCACACTATGAATACCCCCGTCCTAATTGCACGATTCCGATAGGCGAATTTCAGAGATTTTGGTCTGGCCAACTCTGGCCACCAAGCATGAGGTGCCGTCCTTACCCCCACTAAGGGTGCGCTCAGGATCGCCCTGAGCGGCCTTTTCTGCCGTCATGTTAAGCTATTTCCGAGTTGCGCAGCGCCTTGCGCTATCGGATTCCTAGTCAGGAAGCTTGAGCTCAAGCTCGGTTGCCTTCTCGCGGACCTCTGTTTCGGTGCGCCTGAGGAAGGTGGCAATGTGGGCGACACTGCGCCCGTGCTCGATCATGTTTTGAAGAGAGAACAGCTCCTTTTTGGACCACTCTTTGACGGTGTTGAGATCAGGCTGTTCGGTCATGCGATCCAACCCAACTCGCGCGCCTTGTCGTTGGCTGCCTACCAAGCCCACTAACAAAACCACCCAGAGGTGTTACATTGGGCTGCGGTTAGTTGGAAACGCTCGAGGAAAGACCATGGGCTACTATCTAAACGCACTCGGCAACCTTCCTCTCAATAAACAGGTCGACTTCTATATCTTCATCATTAACGGCGAGTTCCACGATGAACTATACGAGCTTATCGATCGCAACTTCCCTAACCTAGCTGGAAGCATTGGCCCTAGAGCTATTATCGCTAGGGGAACGCAGCCAGCGGCGTTCTCTTCCGATGTCGCGCAGAAATATCTAGGAAAGGACCATGATGATCTCTTTCATTTGATCCCGGCGCTTCTGATCACAAATGCTCACCCGGACGAACTATCCGAAAAAAGCCTGCGCCTCCTCGTACCCCTTCGAGAAGTCGAGATAAGATTTGAAGGCTGGCCCCATTTCTTCAAACTCCTCTCAGATTTCGTGCAAGGAAAAGATGAATTCGTTCCTGTCGCGCTTTCAAACTAAGGAGAGCGCACTTGACGTGGCCAATCGAGTCGTCACGCTTAACCCGACAGTCTTCGGATGCGGAGTTAATCTAAACGCATTCATTGAATGGTGGCGGTCCCGGTCACCCGCTTTGCCAGCTCCGCAGGAATAACAAGCACACTACGTGCACTAGCTCGAAACAGCTTGGTCTTGAAGCCTGCCACGCGCGAGGGGATGCTCAACCAATCGTCATTACGACATATTCCATCGCACGCTGCTTACACCAAATCTCAGCAGACTTGCGCTTGCGCAAAACGTCCGGCGAGTCCATGCGGCTTGGGTCTTTCACCTCGATAATCGCCTTCCTGCCGTCCTCATATTCGACCAGAAAATCCGGCGCGTATTTGCGCTGATGTTTTTGGCCGTCGATCCATGGAATTACGATTCCGTGCCGCTTCATCCATTTTGAGACGTGAGGATCACTTTCGAGCCGGACCATCATGCGCCGTTCAAGATCGCTTTGGAACTTCTCGAAGTTCCACGGGCTCTTTTGCGGGTTCGCAAAATCACCGCGTTTGCTAATCGCCATGCTCGATAATCCCCGCAACCAGTCCCGGAACAGCGGCAACTTTTGTCTTCACTTGCCCCAGCATCTTCCACGCAAAGTCTACTTCTTGGCGTTCCGCGAGTCCCAGTGAAGAACCATTCAAGAACTTGTTGCGTACGTGATGAACTAGAGCGCCGTACACGCGATCCTTGAAAGCAGTAGCGTAGCCAGCCTCAACTGTAAGCTCCTCGGCAATGCCGAGAAGGGCCGACTTGACGGCATCACGCGCGTCCGAATCGGAATATTTCATCGCGGCTTCGACCCCTCCCGGACTATCAGGCGCGGAGTGGAGAGTCTTCCATCCTTCCTTTCCGAGTTCTCTGCCAACGACCCCAGTGATGCCCAACTTGCAGGGATCCTCAAGACGGTCAGATGCCGTGCGCGATCATCTCCGCCGGTATGAACAGATTGCGGTTGATTCTTGGCATTCAGCCACAAGGCAACGCCTATTTGATCGAGCGTCACGTCGACCCGGTCGGAATGAACTTGAACTCTTGTGGCCACGGCGCAGAGGATCGCGCGCAGGTGCTCGGCGTCGAGATCCTGCCAGCCGGCGGCAAGCCGCACAGCCTCGTCCAGAAGCCTTCTCTGGGCAACGGCGTCGGGTCCACGACACTGAACTGCGTTCAGCACGGCGACCGGATCGGCGAGCCATGTGCGGATCCGGTCAGTAACCAGAGCCTCGATCTGAGCGGCCGGAATGCGCTGACCCCTCCTCTCCGCTTTAGCGCCTCCAGTCAGCAGCGATTTGGAGACGTAGTATCGATAGCGGACACCCTTTTTTACCGCATGAGTGGGCGTCATCGGTTCGCCATGCGCGTCATGGATGAGACTAGCGAGTAGGCTTACGTGGTTGTTACCGTTGCCGGCGCCACGATCGACCCGGTTTGCCGCCAAGGTCTTCTGAACCGTCTGCCAAAGATCCTCATCGACGATCGGCGCGTGCTCGCCAGGATAGGCCTGGTTCCTATGCACGATGTCGCCGCGATAGAGGCGGTTCTGCAGCATGTGGTAGAGTGCTCCTCGAGTTAATGGCTTGCCTCCATAGGGTCGGCCATCAGGCGCCGTGCGGCGCTTGCTGACGATGCCCGCGGCATCGAGGTGCTCCTTGAGCAGGCGCACCGAACGCAATTCCTGATAGCGGCGGAAGATGTAGCGGACGCTCTCAGCTTCGGTCTCGTTGACGACCAGCTTCCGGTCCTTCACGTCGTAGCCGAGCGGCGGATAGCCGCCCATCCACATTCCCTTCTTCTTGGAAGCAGCAATCTTGTCGCGAATCCGCTCGCCGGTGACCTCCCGCTCGAACTGGGCAAACGACAGCAACACGTTCAAGGTCAGGCGACCCATCGAGGTCGCGGTGTCGAAAGCCTGCGTCACCGAGACGAAAGAGACGCCATGGGCATCGAACACCTCAACGATCTTGGCAAAGTCGAGTAGCGAGCGAGTGAGCCGATCGATCTTGTACACGACAACGACGTCCACCTTCGACCCGCGGATATCAGCCAAAAGGCGTTGCAAAGCTGGCCGCTCCAGCGTTCCCCCGGAATAGCCGCCGTCCTCATAGTGGGTCGGCCGGGCGACCCAGCCTTCGTGCTTTTGACTTTGGATAAAGGCCTCACACGCTTCGCGTTGCGCGTCGAGCGAGTTGAAGTCTTGCTCAAGGCCCTCCTCCGTAGACTTGCGCGTGTAAGTGGCACAGCGCAGCTTGCGGCCGATCTTCTTTGCGCCGACCGCGGCTCGCCTAGACATCTGAAGTACCCTTCTTCGGGACGAGTCCGAAGAAGCGCGGGCCGGACCAGCGGGCGCTGGTGATGTCACGAGCGATCGCGGTGAGTGAGCGGTAGCTCCGTCCGGCGTAGGTGAAGCCTTCCTCCTCCACCGTAACCGTATGCGTGCGGCCGTTCCATTCACGCACCAGCCGCGCGCCCGCTCTAATCCTTTGACCGCCCTCTGTGGCTGCCTCCGCACCGGAGCCCCGCGCCTGCACGAGCGCCGCCAGTTTGCGGCTGGTCGTTTTTCTGAGCCCTCCATAGCGAAGCTCTTGGATGCGGTAGGCGATTGCTCGAACGAGTAGGTCGCGGCTGAGCCGCGGCGGCTGGCTGCGATAGAGACGCCGCCACTCCTTCCGCAGTTCGTTAGGACTAAGATCAGAAAGAGCCTCAAGTCTTCGCGACACCTCTGGGTCACGAGCTGTTCCACCCGTTGCTTTGCCTTTTGGCAAACTCGCTTCCGCCGGATCGGCGGAAAGCCCGCTGGGCTCCGCCGACACAACCGTGCTACTCCGACCCATGGCGTTTAGACCGCGTTTGCGATGCGATAGCGGCGCGGGCCCGCGTCCGGCTTCTCGGACAGGAGCGGGAGGCCGAGCTTCTTCCTGACGGCGCCAGCCAGGAAGCCGCGCACACTGTGTTGCTGCCAGCCGGTCGCCGCTTGCAGCTCTTCTATCGTCGCACCTTCTTCGCGGCTGAGCAGGTCGAGGCAGGTCTGTTGCTTCGTCTGTCTCTCGGTCGCTGGTTTGGTTCTGCTGCGAGAGCCGACGGGCGGTTTCGGCGCCTTCGCTCTTTCGCTTCTCTTCTTCTTCGCATTTAATCGGCGCTGGTGCTTGGTGCGCTCGACCGCGTCTGCACTTCTCGTCTCATCAACAGGATATGATTTGGCCATTGGGTGGTCCTCCACTTGGGCAGCCGCGCCTCATGCGCAGCTCCCACCACCCAAAGCCCCGCCATTGAGGCGAGGCGCTCTTGGCCGTTGGCGCCATGCTTTTCTACACAACCAACGACGTCAGCATGGACGCTCTCTTCGCTTTAGAAGTCCAGTTCTTTGTGCGACGTTCGGCAAGCTTTTTAGGACACCCAAAGACCGCGGTTCAAACCAACTGCGCCGCTGAGACGGCCCCTGCCAGGAATCCGTCTTCTGATAGCATCCAACCTCATCACTCGCCGAACACGTCAGGAAACAGCTCAGAGGGGCCGTCCATTTCGCCAGTTTGGCGATAGGACATAGGCTCGGCTTCGGAATCCAACAGTTTGCCACCGACCACTTTTCCCAGCACCAGCACGTGGTCGCCGGCGGGATATTCGTTTACGACCTTGCACTCGAACCAGGCGAGTGCCTCGCGCAGCACGGGGAGGCCGAGGCGGTCCGTGGTCCACCGTGTCCCAGCCAATTTGTCGGTGTGGGCCGGCCGGCTAAAGTGCTCGGCCAGATCTAACTGACCCTTCTTCAGCACGTTGACGCTGAACGCCCGACCCTCATTGAGCAGCCGATACGACGAATGGCGCGGATCGATGCTCAAGGCCAGCAGCATGGGATCGAAAGACACCTGCATCACCCAAGCGGCGGTAAAGGCATTGCGTACTTCTCGGTGCGCCACACCGACCACGTAGACGCCTTGCGTCAGGCGTTGAAACAAGGCCGCGATGGAGCCGCTCATGCGCATCCCTTCGGCTTAGATTATGTGTCCTGTCGACGCGTGCCGCTCAAAGTGCCCGCGGTTTGCCTGGCTCTCCCATGGTCGTCTCGAGTGCCTTTCGATCCCAATGGCCATTTGAAGCTGCTGCTTCGTAAGTGCTGATTAAGAAGCTCATCAGCACGCGGTCAGGATCTTCGGCTGTTCTCACGGCATCATACGGCAGAACATACTCGCTGAGCGTCTCATGGTAGTAGGCCTGCGCGGGACGGATGGCTGCTGAGGAAAAGCCTGGCAGTTCGGGGTAGGCATAGGAGTAAAAGGCAGGCTCTTCGAAGAGATCCTTGGTGCCCGGCCAAAAACCGGCACTACTGACCTCATGCGAGTAGGCCTCTTGCGTCACTCTATCGGGGAGATGGGGCACGCCGCCGGGGTGCAAAGGCGCGCGTCTGCCCGAAAAACGCGTGACCGCCAAATCAAAGCTGCCCCAAAAGAAATGAACAGGACTGCACTTCCCGATGAATGCCGTCCGGAATTCGTGCAGCACCCGGTCGACTTGCATGAGAATGCGCCAGAACCTCTGCGCATATTCTCCGTCGTAAGATGCATGCGTGTAATCCTCGCTGAAGCGAATGGGATCAGCAATCTCATTGGGCATCGTGTTGATTTCCACGTTGATGCCGAGCTCCGACAGGGCTTGCATTACCTCGGCGTAAAATTCGGCTACCGCAAGAGGCAAGAGCGGTATTTCCCGAAGCAAGCCTTCGTCGGTTGACGCCCGAAGCAGATGCCTCAGGAAGTCAAACTCAAGCTCAAAGCTGCGCTGCCCATACGGTATCGATGATGTGGTGAGCCCGCGCGGGGATACATAGAGCGTCACATGCCAGGAGTGGTTTACCCAAGGCGTCTGCGCGAGCCGAATTTTTCCGACGATCTGCGTCCACAGGTGCAACGTGGCATAGGTGTCCTTCCAGGCCGCGTAAGGCAGCTCAGGCCACGATGCTTGGTTCATAGAGGAGAGGAGGATGCAGGGAGCGCGGCGGCGTCAGGCTCGGGGAGCGGAATGAATTCGGAATCACCGAAAACCGATCCGAATTTACCCATCTTCCAATCGGCTTTGGCCTGCTCGATACGCTCGCGTCTCGCCGACACGAAATTCCACCAAATGTGCCGCGGCCCATCCATCGGCTCCCCGCCCAGCAGCATGAAGCGGGCATTCGTCCTTGCCCAAATCGTGATGCGATCCCCAGGTCGAAACACCAACAACTGTGCGGGACCAAATACGTCGCCTGCAATCTCGACCTCGCCGACCACCGTGTAGATGGCCCGCTCCTCGTACTCGGGATCAAGCGGCAATGAGGCGCCGAGGGAAAGACGCACATCCGCGTAGAACATGGGGCTTGAAGTCCGCACCGGAGAAGATGCTCCGAGCACTGAACCAGCGATCACTCGTGTGAGCTTACCTTCGCCGCTTAGTTCCGGAAGTTCGCTGGCCTCATAGTGGACGAAATCAGGTAGGGTCTCTTCGTCCTCGGCCGCGAGCGCGATCCAGCTCTGAATGCCGAACAGTTTGGAGCCGACCGAGCGCAATTCCGGGGACGTCCGTTCCGAATGCGCAATACCGCGCCCTGCCGTCATCCAGTTCAGCTCGCCCGGCCGGATGGGCAGCACGGTGCCGAGGGAATCTCGATGGATGATTTCTCCCTCGAAAAGGTAGGTGACAGTGGAGAGGCCGATGTGCGGATGTGGCCTCACATCCATGCCGGCGCCAAGCCGAAATTCAGCTGGGCCCATTTGATCAAAGAAGATAAATGGCCCCACCATTTGACGCTGCGTTGACGGGAGCGCTCGCCGCACCGAGAAGCCGCCGAGGTCTCGAGCGCGCGGCACAATCACTGCTGCGATCGCATCACAGGCGAACGCGTCACCGGGCTCCGGATCAATGGCTGGCTGCCAACTCATAAGGCACCAATCAGCCCCACCTCAATGTATAACCTTGGGCGGCTAAGGCAAACCTGTGATTCCGGAAACGCGCCACAACCGTCCCCAGAGAGCCCTATTTGGTCGCTCCCACGGTCTGTTCAAAGCAATTTTCTCACGTGCCCGCCTTCGCAGTTCGGTTCTTTCCCCACGAGGAATCTGGACGCAGTTGGCGCATCTACTCTGAAGAGGTGGAGGATGTCGGCTTATGTCCGCTCATCGCTAGGTTTCGGACCTAGATCGAGAGGACAACTCGGTCCGCTTGGTGCCAAAAGCAATCACATTGGACTGATGTGGCAATGGCACGAAGCGGACATCGGGCCTTATCTTTGCTCACGCCGCCACGGCGGAACCTCCGGGTGGAAAATCTAACCACCAGACGGATACGAAAGCGGGAATTTAAGGGCGCGATCGACTTGGGTCCTAAATATCTTCGCTCTGCTGCCATCGCCCCTGGCGAGACTGTTTGACAGCCCAATGAGTGCGCCAGATGCACGGGTGAGATCGTAGCCAACATTCCGCAGCACCGCCGCCACATACGGACGCGTGTCGGAAAACCCTCGTAGGTCAGTCGCAAACTCTCGGAATTCTCGACTCTGCTGCATGTAGACGGAGACTGTCAGGATGCCACTCTAAAGTTCCGCTCCCCAGGCCCACGTTCTCGTAGTGCAACATGCGGGATCGAATCTGCTCTCTCATCCTGAGAAAGCGCGAAATCGGCTCTGCAAGGAAATTCGAGCCATACCACACGGCCACGCCGCCGATCACTGCCCAAAGCAGCGACCAAAGGGCCTGCGACAAACTGAGCATGAATCCAAACCCAACTGCGTCCAGGGCCGGAGGGTACTACTGTGCCCTATCATGTACCGAAAGCCACATCATGGATTGCAGTTCGTGGCTAGGCTCGACAATCGCGCTGGGGAACCACCTCAACGACTTGGCGTTATTGCCGCTATGGCATTATTAGCGTTAATTTCGATTGCAATGATCGGCTACTTGTATGGCTGCGACGCGTCGGACGGTTGATAATCCACGTTCCCGCCGTACTGCCAAAACAATGGGCGACGCCCTGCCGGTGTGATCTCGGCACCGTGATGATAGCGAAGGTGCGTCTATTCTCCCGTGTTCGGATTGCGCCAGCTCTCCCATCGCCCAGCTATACCGAAGGGTGAGCCATCCTTCTCAGGACCACCAAAGCGGAGTGAACGGTAGATTGGTCGGCGTGTACCAGAGGTACGATTATGCGGCAGAGAGGAAACATGCCTTGGAAGTTTGGGGAGAAAGCCTCAGAGACCTTGTCTCCTCGACAACTCGGATTTGAAGGCGCCTAATCTTCGGAGCTTTCGATATCTGATATACTTTTCAAAGCTCGGATCGAAGCTGCCGGCGGGATCGAGAAAGTTCTGCACCTTTGCCGGATTGGCCATGCCGGAGATCAGAAGCCCGAGGCCGAAGATGAGACCGGCGAGCGCATTGATCGCGGCGCGCATAGTCAGCCTCCCAACACGTGCCGCATCATGAACACCGTCGCAAATGCCGTCCCCATGAAGATCGCCGTGGCGATGAGCGAGCGGAGCGACAGCCGCGCCACCCCACACACGCCGTGGCCGCTAGTGCAGCCTCCGCCGTAAGCCGCGCCGAAGCCGACGACAAGCCCGGCCGCGGTCATGAGGCCCACATTATCCGACACGGTCTGGGCAAAGGGTGCTCCAGTCACCGCCGCATAGAGGAGGGGAGCAGCAATCAGACCGAGGATAAAGACCGCGGCGCCGGGGGCGTCAGCGCCATCGTAAGGTGGAAACAGCCGACCTAGAATACCACTGATGCCGACGATGCGCCCGTTGAACAGCATCAGCATCACGGCGGCGACGCCAATAAGGACGCCACCGACCGTTGAAGTCAGTGGAGTGAACTGCGTAACGGTCATGACAGCACCTCACATCCGTCGCCCTTATCGCCCTCAGGCTTGCTGCCAATAGGCAGGGGACGCCGGGGACAGGATTCGCCCTAAACTCCTGAATGAGATGCAGGCCGGGGCCCGACTGCTCGATCAAGATGCGACTGGGCGTGTGCTCGTGTGCTAGGGCGATTCGCTTTCGCTTTAGCTCCGGAAACTCCAGCCGCAAAAGGGCTGAGCGGTAAAGAAAGCCGCCGCCCCTTTTTGGAGGCGGCGGTATAGGCTCGGGGACTGCCGTTATTCCCAACACTACCAGTCAACCTGGGCACGCATGCCGAATGCTCTGATCGTGGCGCCGTCAAAGCCTGCGACCTTTGTGCCGGCGGGTGGTACCGCAACCCCCGAAGACGGGCTGGCTACGGTCGTAATCGGATAGTCGCTGAGATTCGATTGCGAATAGTCGAACGCGAGACGCACATGATCGTTGAGCCACCAATTGGCCCCAATGATCCACGTCGCCATCTCACCGCATTGGGCAATCTTTGCAGCTGAGACGGTGACCGTGCTAGACGCGCTCACACCCGGGAAAAGTTGGGTCGTTGGACATCCTCCTACGAACCCGGGGGTAGCATTGAATGCATTGTTGAAAGCGCTGTCACTGAGATTGAGGACGTCATATTTGCCGACGATCTCTAGACCGCCCCAGCCGCCGCCTCTGCCCCACGTGAAGGGATTGGGGATAACGGGACGACCCCATTTTCCCTCATTGTCATAAGTTTGCCGTCCACCGAAGAACCACGCTGCCTGCATATACCAGCCGTTATAGTCCGGGCTCGGGACACCGACGAAGGGATTGGCCGCGGTGCTTAAGAAGCCTTTCTGCGGTGGATTGGAGGAAATGAAAGCGCCACTCGGGAGGTCGACACCGAGATGGCCATACTCGCCTTGCGCCGAGAACGGTCCCCACAGGCCGGCAGCCTCCAGCCCCCAGAATACGTCCCCGTCGCCGATACCGCCGATGCCAGTAGGGGTGCCGGTATTGACGCAGAAATTGGTCATGTGCAGATCGCCACAGCGCGCTCGGTATGTGAGCAGCGGCTGGTCCTCACCGACACCACGAGTCCTGACACTGGCCCCGAAGTGCAGCACGTGGCTGTCAATGCCAACCCGATTATTAATCGGAGCGAGTGTCGCGCGGGCTGCAAAGGTCGTGTCTTGTTGGGCAGTAAAGCCAGAAAAGAGTGGCGGGTTTGCAGTTGACCCGTTAGTTGTCGATCCTCCTTGACCGAAGATGCCTGCCGCCAAGCCGAAATGCGGTGTCCAATAGGCCGTCATAAATCCGATCTGCCGGTCGATATCCCAAGCATTGATGAAGGCTGACCTTTCAAAGGTATCGACGAAGTAATCGCTGGTCTGCTGCTCGAATGAGTTAGGCGTCTTGAAATTGCCGACGCGAAATAACAGCGACGTGCCAGCAATTTTTAGGCCTGAATATTGGAGGTAGGCGTCCTTGATGGCCGTACTGTCGTTCGCGAAATCGACCTCCAAGACGTATTGATAGTCCCACCAGGCGGTGCCTTCGACGCCGAGGCGAGCACGCCTAAACTCGGTGGCCTGGAGATCCGGGAAGCTCGTGATGGCCCTGTCTTGATTGGCATGCTCATAATCCGTCTGCACAACGCCGCGTAATTTAATCGAGAACTTTCCGTCGGCAGTCTTGAGTTGGGGTGCGCCGCCTTTCCACAGGACATCAGTAGTATCAGGGCTTTTGGGTGGGTCCACTTTGGGCGGATCAGCTTTAACCAAAACAGCTGCTTTAGCCGAAGTGGCCTTAGCCGCGGCGGCCTCTGTCTTCGCCGCCTCGACCTGCTTCTGCAAGGCGGCGATTTGCGCCTGCGTCTGCGCCTGCTGCGCCTGCATCTGCGCCTGCATGGCCTTAATCGCTGCCTCAAGTTGCTCCGTGTTGTCGGCATTGGCTCCGCTCGCTCCGGCAGCAAGAATTCCAATAGTGCTCGCGCCTGCGACCAGATAGCGGTTAATGATTCTTAGTCGCCCGTTCATGACCCCTCTCCGTTTTTTCAACTTGCCTGTGCCGCCCTAAACTCTATCAATTAAGTGGAGTATAAACTCAGAAGCCCCGGTATTGTGAAAGGACTTCGCCTTTTTTCAGCGATTTTCGCATAAAGTGTTGCAAAAATGCAGCCGAACGCTGGGACAATGGCGGCGGACAAGCACTTCTTGGCTCCCGGGACGAAGGTTATGTGCCCGTGCGACGCTACTACGTCGTGGAAGATACCTGCGTGGAATGCTCCGAGGACTGGAGGCGCAACAAGCCGCACGTTGACTTGTACGTCTCTGGTAGCGGCAAGAAACTCGCAGAGTGCGAAGATCGGCTTACGATCAAGAACGCCAAGATTATTGCAGGCTACGTCCGCATCCTGCTCTACTCCTCGGGAACCGCGCCGGCCGGCGCAACCGACCCACGCGATAGGCTCGGCTTTGCCATCGCCGAGCTCCTATGTCAGCAGGGTCGACGACCATGGCACGTTCGACGATGCCATTGCCATGGCCGAGCAACCAAACTCAAACAGTGATCTACACCTCGTCGACCGATCCCTGGCATCGCGCCGTCGATCTCGACCCGAAAACCGAGCAGCCCGGCTTCGATCTCGTCTTCGGCAGCGGCCTGACCAATAATTTGCCGTGCTGATGCCGGTGGGCCTGCTCTACGACACGCCCGAGAACGCCGCCGCCGAGATCAGATTTCTGAAAGCACGCGGCTACCCGGTCCGCCAGATCGAATGGGCGAGGAGCCGGACGGACAGTTGGTGTCGCCGGAGCATGAGGCGGCGCTCTATCTGGAATTCGCCACGGCGATCCACGAGGTCGACCCCACTGGCTCTGGGCGGACCGACTTTCAGAGCGGAATTGTCTATACCGGTTTCGATGTCGATCCGGACTTGGGTCACGCGATTTCTCGGCTATCTCCGCGACCATGGCCGCTTGGACGGTTACCGCTTCCTCTCCTTCGAATGGTATCCGTTCGACGACCTTTGCCAATCACCGGTGAGCCAGCTCTTGGAGCAGCCGGAGCGCCTGGCGCAAGCGCTTCAGCAATTTCGGCAGAGCGGGGTCCCCGATGCCATACCGTGGATCATCAGCGAGTTGCGCCCATGCTTCGGGCCGCAATTGGAGCGCGGCTGATAGCCTTAGACAAGATCAGTGGCTTGGCATGCGTTCGGAGACAGCTCGCTGGAGAAACTGGCAGGTGAGCGATGGCAACTTCGGTCGATTTTGGCCGACGCGAGCGCCGTTGTGGCGCCGGCATCGGCTGATGCGCCGCATGATGCGCACGAGCGGGTACAGGCCGATGCGGCCGCCCGTGTCGACGGTGGACTAGCCTTCCATCGAGGCTCGTGCCAAATGCCGCTATTGCCTCCATGAAGCGACGTGCCGGCACTGGCCAGGGTCAGTAGAGGACTTGAGACCTCCTCCGGATTTCTGCCCAAACGCCCGCTTTTTCCGCTCCTGCCAGGCACTCGAAAGCTGAAGATAAGCCCTGCTGTGCGTACCACCTCGCTGGGAGGGGAGAGCCGGGGCTGAGGAGAGGCGCACCTACGGGTACGCGGGCTACGACCCCTTAGCGCTCATTCAAATTGCCGCAGGCGGCTGCGAGCCAACCAAAAAGACCTCCCCCAGACCCAAATCTGCCCGATCAGATCCCCCGCAGCGGTGTGGCAAATGCCACATCGCCGATCCGAGCAACATCCTAAGACTCCACTGCATCAGGCTAACAGGTCTTGGACAGGGACCCCGGAGGATATTCGGCATGGCACGCCAGAGGGAGACGAAGTCCCCACCTCAAGACCGCACAGCCCAAAGCGAAGCACCGGCACGAAGACCTTGACCAATTCAACTGGAGGATGTTCGCTATGACGCAGATTTGTACCGCGACGCGTACTAAGGAAGACCTCGGCCCTGCCTCTCTTGCAATTGGCCGGCGTCCTGGGCGACGGCGAATGGACCGGTCCCCGATTACAGAACTTCAGCATAGCCTTGCGGGCATCGCCATATTTGCCGGCATCCCGCCGGACGCTCTGGAGAGGATTCATCGGCGCTGCTCATGGCGGCGCTATGGAGCGGGCGAGCCGATCGTCGGCTACCTCGACGCCTCAGATGACGTGTTCTTCGTTGCCACTGGGGAGGTCTGCGTCACGATCTACTCGGTCGCCGGCAAGGCGGTCAGCTTTCGTGATTTGGGGCCCGGCGACATATTCGGCGAATACGCCGCCATCGACGGTGGCCCCCGCTCTGCCAGCGTGGAGGCGCGGACCAGCTGCCTCATCGCTTCGATGTCCGCTGGTGCATTCCGAACGCTGTTGCAAACCGAGCCGGCAGTGGCGCAGGCGGTCATCGGAGAGCTGGTGAGCAACGTTCGTACGCTGACCAAACGCGTGTACGAATTCAGCACGCTCGCCGTCAATAATCGCATCCAAGCCGAATTGCTGCGATTGGCAAGCTTGGCAACACAGGAAGGCAAGAGCGCGCATCTTGTCCCGGCGCCCACGCATGCTGAGATCGCGAGCCGCGTCAGCACGCATCGGGAGGCGGTTACCCGTGAGCTCAATCGCCTTTCGCGGATAGGCATCATCGAGCGCCAAAACGGAACGCTGATCGTCTGGGATATCGATCGGCTGGCTGCGATGCTTCACGAGATGACTGGCGAATAGACCAGGCGTCTCGTTTTCGTCAGTTAAGCTCGTTGATTAGATGCGGCAGTTCGCAGTTTGCATGACTAACGTTCCAGCCGTGCAACGCTGCGTATACCGATGGTTGTTTTTTTCTTCGCTTTAAAGCGTATGATGGCGCCATTGCGCGCATGACGCGCGGGGCCTTTGGGGGAAGGCCATGGGGTACACCAGTTCTTGGGTGCGGATTGCTCTGCTTTCTCTGCCGCTGATCGCGGTGCAAGGAGGGGCGGCTACGGCCGACGATTGCCAGATCGTTGGGCAACTTTACTCGGTCGATGGCCAAGTGGAGGTGCGGCGACACGGATCCTGGCAGCCTGGGATCCTCAATCAATCTCTCTGCGCGCAAGACGCGGTTCGGACGGGGTCGCTCAGCCGCGCGGCGGTGATGCTCATCAACGAGAATGTGCTGCGGCTCGATCAGGACACAACGGTGGCTCTCACCGATATCACCGCTGATGAACAAAAGCGTTCCCTGCTTGATCTGACGCGGGGTGCTTTTCAGTCCTTCAGCCGTCACCCGCACGCGCTTGAGGTCAACACGCCATATTTAAACGCGGCGGTTCAGGGCACTGAATTTGTCATCCGCACTGGCGCAGGCAAGACAAGTGTCACCACCTTCGAAGGCGTCGTAACCGCGACGAATGGGAGCGGCAGTGCGGCGGTCGCAAGCGGCAAATCGGTGTCGGCCTCGGCGGGACGCGCTCCGCGTCCATACGTCATGGTGCGGCCGCGCGACGCCGTGCAGTGGGGCCTCTATTACCCGCCGATCCTCGCCATTTCGGGAACCGGTCTCGCTGGTCTCAGGCCGGAATTCGCGGCTTCTCTGAAGCGGGCCGCGCAGCATGATGTAGCCGGCGCCTTTGCCGCGCTGGCTACGGTGCCCTCGGCAGAGCGCGATGCCGCATTTCATATCTATGAGGCCGCGCTGCTCCTGTCCGTTGGGCGCGTGGACGAGGCGCGGAAGATCATCGATCAGGTGATTGCGCAGAATTCGGGCGCAGGGCTTGCCTATGCATTGCGGGCCGTCATCGAGGTGGTGCAGAACGAGAAAGCTGCCGCGCTGGCGGATGCCCAGCGCGGGGTTCAGCTTGAGCCCGGCGCGGCAGCGCCCAGAATAGCTCTCTCCTATGCACAGCAGGCGAATTTCGACCTGAAGGGCGCGCGCGATACGCTATTGGAGGCGACAGCGAGGCAGCCCGAAAATGCGCTTGCCTGGGCCCGACTCGGCGAGCTGTGGCTCATGTTCGGCTATCGCAAGCGGGCGCGGGAAGCGGCCGAAAAAGGAGTTCAGCTCGCGCCAGACCTCGAACGGGTGCACCTCGTTTTCGGCTTTACCGCACTGGTCGAGTTCCGCACCAGGATCGCGCGTGAAGCTTTCCAGCGCGCCATCGAACTCGACTCGGCGGACCCGCTCGCGCGCTTTGGCCTCGGACTTGCCATCATCCGCGATGGCGCGCTGGCAGAGGGCCGGCGCTATCTGGAAATGGCTGTTGGCCTCGATTCCAGCAACTCGCTGCTTCGCTCTTATCTCGGCAAGGCCTATTTCGAGGAGAAGCGCGATCCTCTCGATGCCAAGCAGTTCGACATCGCCAAGCAACTCGATCCGCTAGATCCCACCCCATATCTCTACGACGCGATCCGCTTGCAGAGCGTGAACCAACCTGTTGACGCGATGCTGAGCATGGAAAAGTCCATCGAGCTCAACGATAACCGTGCCATCTACCGTAGCCGCGAACTTCTCGACTTCGGACCGCGCCACACGCGAAGCAAATTTGGCGCAGATCTACGACAATCTTGGGTTCGAGCAGCTGGCCATCAACCAAGGATACGAGTCCCTCGCGCTCGATCCTGGGAACACCTCGGCTCATCGCTTCCTCTCTGACACGTTTATCGGAGCGCCCCGCCAAGAGATCGCGCGCGTCAGCGAGTTACTACAGGCGCAGATGCTCCAGGACATCAATATTAGCCCGGTTCAACCAAGTCTCGCTGAGACGAATTTGAGCATTGTAACGCGCGGCGGTCCGTTCAAACCAGGGTTCAATGAATATACGCCGCTGTTCGAGCGCAACGACGTTCAGTTCCAGGCCTCAGGCCTTGCGGGAAATGAGGATACGCGTGGCTTCGAAGGTATCGCATCTGCCCTGTACGACAGATTTTCAGTCAGTGCCGGTGCTTTCAGCTACCAGACGGATGGCTGGAGACCCAATGACGGAATCCAGCAGAATGTCGAAGATTTATTCATGCAGGCCGCGGTCACCGCGGACTTAAACATGCAGGTCGAGCTGCGGCGCCGCGAATCCCAACAAGGCGATCTCGCGTTCAACTTTGATCCGGATTTCTTCAATCCCGACAGCACTCGCTCTCTCGATCAGGATACCGCCCGATTTGGCTTGCGCTATTCACCCTCTCCAAACTCCAATTTGCTGGTGTCGCTCATTTACAGCGACAGAGCTGGACGCCTCACTGATATTGCCCCTAACGTCTTCCCCAATTTTGACGTCGCGGCCCAGGCGAAGACCTATCAGGCTGAATCTCAGTACATCCTAGAAACGGAGTGGCTGAACTTAATTGTAGGCCTTGGTGACACACGCCTGACGGGCAGCTCTACAGATCCCTTTGGAGTAACTCCACAGGAAATCGATCACTTACACCCCTACGCCTATACTAATCTTAAGTTCCCAGAGTCGGTTACATGGACTCTTGGTGTCGCTTTTGACGACTTCCAGGAAGATCCAACCTTTATAAACCGGATAAGTCCCAAATTGGGGGTCAGATGGGACATCACCAATAATCTCGCTCTGCGCGCGGCGCTCTTCCGGTGGATAAAGCCAACCCTCGCGGCGAATCAAACGCTTGAGCCCACTCAGGTAGCCGGGTTTAACCAGGTGTATGATGACAACACTGGTGACGAATCACTGCGCCGGGGCGTTGGCCTCGATTGGCGCCTAAATAAGCAACTGTTTGTTGGTGCCGAGGCAACCTGGCGCGACCTTCGTGTGCCCGTAGCCAACACCGCTATTGATGTTACTGTCTTCGACACCGAGCAGGAGCAATTGCATCGTACCTACCTGTTCTGGACGCCAACCGATAAAATCTCCCTCAGTGCGCAGGCCGTATACGATGCGTTTGAGGCACAGACTGCCTTGGCGACCGCATCTATTCCACAGAGTCTCAAGACGTTCAGCGTTCCTCTGGCGGCGCGATATTTCGGCCAAAATGGCTTCATCGCTGGCGTGAGCGCGACCTACGTCGATCAAAATGTCGTACGCACCCCGAGCGCAAACGCGCTCGGCTTTACCGGCGGAAACGACAATTTTGTAGTCGTTGACGCGACACTGGGATGGCGCTTTCCTAAACGGTTCGGCGTTGCAAGTGTGACAGTCTACAACCTTTTCGACCAGAAGTTCCTCTATCAGGACAACAATTTTCGCCAGATCCAGGATGAACCAACACAGAGCCCGTACATCCCCGAGCGCAGAGTAGTCGCGCGGGCAACACTCTATTTCTAACGTCTCGGAGATCAAGGCGCCGACGGTCAGCAGTTAGAACGAGCGTCGCCCGGCAGACCACCCAAATTGGGCTCGGTTACTTCAATGCTATGGACATCGGTACTTTCGCGCTCCAGTGACGGGATCCGTATAAGAAACACAAGGCGATCTGCGCGAACCAATGGGCGATGCGCTCATCACTCGTGGAGTTCAGACCAAAGGATGGGACATCCCTAGTGGGGCCGGCACGCGCAAACGAGCGCCCCAGTGACGGGATTTGTGTACAGCACACAAGGCGGCTGTGGACACCACGGGGCGACGGCCTGGAACGTGGGAGGGCAAGTGCAAACCTGCGCTCCAGTGCCGGCATCTGTAAACCCTGTACAAGGCGAAACACACTGGTAGGTGTCATCGGCGAAGACACCCCCGCTCGTTCCTGCCACGGCCAAGGCGGCAACGAAGACAGTTGCGAATGCTGCTTTAAGTGTCATGTCGTGGACCTCCTTTACGACCGTTAGAGGAATGCTCTCTGCTTTTGCCACCGTCCTTCCACCCAAAAACAGTCCAGTTTTTAACATCAAAATACCACAAAATGCAGCCGCGAGCGAACGATGAGTGCGAATATATTCAGCCCTGGTAAACGCCCATTCTTCACGCGCATGAAGTCGGGAATTGCGCCGTGAGTTACGGTGCGGCGGCTGACCAACAAGCGATGAGCATTAGGCTTCAGCTCGGTGGTTACCAAAAGCAGCAGCTTTGGCGAAGCCTTGCCGCTGGACTGGTCACCGCGGTTTGCGGCCTCGTGTTGGTCTTGACGCCGCTCGGTACGACGTTCGAGCGCACCTTCGGGCTGGATTGGCTGTTCAAGATGCGCGGCGCGAGAACTCCGCCGCCGGACGTGGCCGTCGTGGGCATCAACAGCGGCACGGGGCGGGCGCTCGACCTGCCGAGAATGCCTCATGACTGGCCGCGCACGGTCCATGCGCGCCTGACCGAACGCCTCGTCGGGCAAAATGCCGGAGGCATCGTTTTCGACATCGATTTCGGCCGTGCCAAACCGGGCGACGAAGACGCCATTCTCGCGCGGGCCATTGCCGCGGCTGACCGAGTGATCTTGTTCGAATGGCTGACCGCGGGGAGAGAACGCGTCGTTACCGCGAAAGGAGGGGACGGCGGCTGGACCTGGGTCGAACGCATGCAGCCGCCCACAGAGGTTTTGGCTGCGGCCGCCAAAGCGCTCGGGCCGTTCCCGCTGCCTAAGCTCGACCAGGCGGCCTTCGAGTTCTGGGCCTTCAAATCGAGTGCGGGCGATGCCCCAACCACGGCGGCGGTGGCGCTCCAGCTGAAGGCTCTGGCCGTCTACGACGGCTGGCTTGCCGTTCTCAAAGAGGCTGGGGCATCTGGAGTTGAGCATCTCCCGGGTCGTGCCGCGGAACTGAAGGGCCCTGCCGATATGCAGCAGCTGATGCAGACGCTGCGCCGGATGTTCCAGCAGGATGCGTCCCTCGAGAAGCGCGTGGGACTGGCGATCGACCGGGCCTATGGCGCGAGGTCCGACATCGAAGCAGTCCGGCTTCTGGCCGCGCTCGCCGCGCTCTACGCCGGTCCCGATCACTACTACATCAACTTCTATGGTCCCCCCGGGACCATCCGCACGATCCCCTACGAATTGCTCCTGAAAGTGAGCGGCGAGGAAAATGCTGCGCGAAGCGGCGACCTGACCAACGGCATGGTCTTCGTCGGCTATTCCGATCTCTATGATCCCGATCAGCCCGACCGCTTCTATACGAGCTTCACCGGCAAGGACGGGGTTGATCTTAGTGGCGTTGAGATCATGGCGACCGCTTATGCGAATTTGCTGAGCCAGCGTACGCTTCTGCCGAGCCCTGCCGCGATCTCTGCGCTTGCCGTCCTGGCGTTCGGGCTTCTTGCCGGGATCTTGGCCTATCTGCTCCCGGCGACCTCGGCCGTGCCGGCGGTGTTCGCGTTCACCGCGCTCTACGGCGGGCTCCTGCAATGGCGGTTCAACGAGGCCGATCTTTGGCTGCCGCTGGCGACCCCGGCGCTCGTTCAGCTGCCGTTGGCGATGCTGATCGGACTGATGGGCCAATATCTGTTCAAGCGCCGCAAAGAGGAGCAGATGACCAAGGCCATCCGCTACTACCTGCCGGAGAACCTGGTGCGCGATCTGGCGGAGAGACAGGTCGACCCGACGACGCTGAACCGAGTCGTATTCGGAACCTGCCTCGCAACGGACATGTCCGACTTCATCACCCTGGCCGAGTTCGAAGTCTCCTCATGAGCTGGCGCTGTTCATGAATGAATATTTCGATGCGCTGGCGCAAGCGCTGAAGCGCCATGACGTGGACGTGATGGAGTTTCGCGCCGACATGATCATGTGCGCCTTCATCGCGCCCGTTCGCTCGCCTGCCGTTTGCCGCAGGGGGATGAATGCCGCAATCGAAGTGAGCGAGATCATTACGCGGTTTGCGCAGCAACATGGTTCGCGCCACTTTAACGCGCGGGTCGGACTCCAAGATGGCGACGTCTATGTCGGACACACCGGCGGCGGCGGCCACTTCCTCTATAGCATCGTGGGCAATACGGCGAACACGGCTGCGCGGTTGGAGAGCCTGAACAAGCATCTCGGCACGCATGTGCTGGCGGCCGAATCCGTTGTGCAGGATTCGGATGGGCTTCTGCTGAGGCCCGTGGGCTCGTTCCGGCTGAGGGGCAAGACGGACGCCACATCCGTCTTCGAGATCCTCGGACGAAAAGACAGCGCGAGCGTCGAGCAAATCGACCTTTGCTCGCTATTTGCCGAGGCCCTTGCCGTCTTTCAGCGCAAAGAGTGGCTACGCGCAGCTGGTCTGTTCGAGGCGATCAACAAGAGCTTCGCCGATGACGGCCCCAGCCGGTTCTATCGGGCTTGCAGCCTAAAATATGCGGCTGCGACCTCGGCGCATGACGGGCCTGTCGTCATTCATATGGATGAAAAGTGACGGGACCAAAATGTTGCGGCGAGTCCCACGTCACACTACCGGATCCTCTGAAGTCTGGCGGGTTCCGGACCAATTCTGTGGTGTGGCAATTGCCACAGCGCAAATCCAGACCGCGCCATATGATTTTCCTACGCTTCGAGCTCAGGATGAACTTGAGCAGCGACATTTGGAGGACCCGCTATGACGCGCTTTTCGACACCCCAAGACAGAAGCTTTCCCTACGTGCTCGTGTGCAGCACGCTCGGAACCATCGTCAGCCTCGCGGCGGTCTGGATCGTGACCTCGGCCGCATTCGCGCCGGTGACTGGAGCCTAGGCACCGCCGCGGGAACAGGAGAGGATGTTCGTCATGACCCACTCTCGGAAAAACCGCTTACCGCGTGCGTTGGTAGGCAGCACTGTGGGAGCCACCCTCATGAGCATTGCGGCAGCCTGGCTCGCGACCTCGCTCACCTTTGCGCCGGTGGTAAACCCCGACACGCCAAGCGCTGATGCATCGAAATCGTACACATCGCCATCCCGCCATCTTTATCAATTGTCGCCGATCCCCCCTGGCGCGGATTGGACCTCATAGGCCGTCGCCCCGACTTGGCCACCCTTGATGGGCCCGCCGTCTCGGCGGGCTCTTTTGTTTCTGTTTGAGCTCGACGGCCACTGCCTCGCGAGGCGAACTTGGCCCTCGAACTCTTCTGTGGCAAATGCCACAGCGCTCGCCGGGGCGACGGTCCACGATCCTCACACTGCATCGGCTCGAGATCGTCTCGAGTGGCAGAACTCAGAGGATGTTCGCTATGACCCGCTCAACCACAGATCAGACACTTCCCTTTCTGACGGCTCCAATCAGCCGGCAACGGCGCCACGACTTGACCATTCCCCAGTTCCTCATCCTCAACGTCGGTCTGGGCGCTGGGATAGGCGTTCTCGTTGCCACCGTCATGCTGCTGACCGACACGTTCGGAATTTTTACCCTCATCAGCGCGGGATCTGATCCAATCCTGACAGCGCTCAAATTTGTTCTGGGCGGCGTTATGATTTTTACACCGCTGGTGTTTGCGGTGGCAGTCGGTCTCGTTGGCCACTCGAAATAGCTAGTGCCGCTGCGGTGTGGCAAATGCCACGGCGCTCGTCCGCGCTAGCGTCCACGATCCTCATGCTGCATCGCCTCAAGTTGGTCTTGAGCCGCAGAACCCAGAGGATGTTCGCCATGACCCGCTCCACTACGGACAGGACCCCATCCGTCGCCTCAGGCCGCTCGTTACCTCGTGAGGGCAGGGCTGCAAAAATTGTCGCGGGGGTGCTTGCGGGAACGGCCGCGATTGCCTTGGCTGCGATCGTTGTCGCCTGGTCTGGTGTCTACGATGTCGCTGCCAATCGCGGCCATTGGGCAGTCGTCCAATGGTTCCTCGAGTTCGGCTTGCGCAACTCGGTCGCGAAGCGCGCAGTGGCCGTCAAAACGCCGCCGCTCGACAATCCCGATCTCGTTCGGCTTGGCGCCGCGTACTTCCACCGGGGCTGCGCCTACTGTCATGGCGCGCCAGGCATACCGGTCAACCCGATCGCCCGGGACATGCTGCCGTCGCCGCCGGACCTGTCGGCATCGATGCGGCCCTGGAAGGAGCGTGAGCTATTCTGGATCGTGGAGCACGGCCTCAAATATACGGGCATGCCGGGCTGGGTCGCGCCCGAGCGCGAAGACGAAATCTGGGCGGTGGTAGCGTTTTTGAAGCGCCTGCCCACGCTCGATGCGCGGAGCTATCGCGACTTGGCGCTCGGCGGCGTTCGCGTGTCGCAGCACAGCGGGAGCGAACTGGCGATCTCGGAATCGCACCCCGAGGCGATCAGCGCTTGCGCACGCTGCCACGGGGCCGAAGGCCAACTGCCGATGAGCGATCTCGTGCCGGTGCTGCATGGTCAGCCTGCCGACTACCTGATGTCCGCCCTACAGGCTTATGCCGAGGGCAAGCGGCGGAGCGGTATCATGCAGCCATTGGCGGCGGATCTGCAGCCAGAGGATATGCGTCGGCTCGCGGATTATTATGCTGGTCTCACCTTGTCGCAGGAAGAACCGAAGACCACGAATGCAGTGCTGATCGAGAGCGGGCGAAAGCTGGCGCTCGAAGGTGCACCAGACAGCGGCGTCCCGCCTTGTGTGATGTGTCACGCCAATCCCGGCGGGTCTTATCCGCGGCTCGACGGTCAGCATGCGGCGTACATGGCGGGGCACTTGCGGCTCTGGAAGACGCGGGTTGGGCCCGCAACCGACGCTGCCGCCATTATGGCGCCGATCGCCCAGCGGCTGAGCGAACAGCAGATCGATGCCGTCTCTGCTTATTTTGCCACGCGTCCGTCTGAACCGCGCGAGGCTAGCCTCCGATGAGTCGGCGGGCAGCCGTCATTGGGGAGCAGGGCTGTTCCCCGGTGCGGCGGCCGAGACGTTTGCCGCCGGAGTCTCCGACTTGCCTGGCCGAGCCTGACCGGGGCAGGTCTCACGGTAAGGCGTATTGCCGATATAGAGCTGCCACTCGGCGCCGCGGAGTTTCCGCGCAGCCAATTTGCAGGCCTTTGCCTTGAGATCGGCGACGCCCACCGTCCCGGTCCAGATCGTGCGGTCGCCTTGTCCCGCGACCAGCACTCGGCCGTCTCGGCTGAGCGCGATGCCGTTCACGGATGCGTCGTGGCCCTGCCACATCAAAGGCGCGGCTGTCGGCTCGTCGCGGCGCCACACCCTCGCCGTGCCATCGTCCCCTCCCGAGGCCACAAAGCGTCCGTCGCCGCTCATAGCCAGGCTGGCGATCAAGGCTTGCCTCGACTGCCGTCCCTCCAGTTGGGCCTGCGGATGCTCGCGATCCCCGACCCATATCGCGCCGTCGACGCCCCCCGAGACCACCCAGCGCCCGTCGCCGCTCATCGCGAGACCCGTGACCAAGCCGTTATGCGCGCGCCACACGAATGCGGCGGCGTCCGGGTGCTCCCGGTCCCGTACCAGCACCGTGCCTCCTCTCCGGTCGAGGCCACCCAGCGTCCGTCGCCGCTCATTGCGGTTCCGAGAACGAAAGTCGGGTACTCGGCCTGATTTGAAGAAGCCGGGCTCTGACGCGCAATCGGAGAAAGGCAGAATTCTCTATTATCGCGGTCTCGATCCCGAGAGGCGTGCGATGGCCAAAGAAAGTCATCGCACGCGGTTGCGGCTGAAACCGTTCAAGCCACCGTCCGGATCGTCCGAGTAGCGTCGGGGCGCCGCCTGTCCGGCTAGTTGACGATCTCGTCAATCGCCTCCGCGAGGTGCTCGGGGTAGACCGGCTTGGTCAGGACGGGCGATCCTGGCATCGCCTCGCGGATGCGTTCGAGCGTGCCGTAATCGCTGTAAGCAGTGACGAAGATCACCGGCACATCGCATACGGTCCGAAGCCACCGTGCTGCCTCGATCCCTTGGCGGGTTCCATCGAGATAAACGTCCATCAAGATGACGTCCGGCGGATGGCGCATGGCAAGCGAAATGGCCTCTTTCGCAGTTGGCGCCAACGCGCAATCCTCGAAGCCCAAGGCTTGCATCGTTGCTTCAAGGTCAAGGGCTATCAGGAACTCGTCCTCGACGATGAGGGCAGAGCCGCGGTCGCACGAAAAATCCTCTCTCATGGTCACCTGTCCTGGTCGTGCCCGTGGATCCAACGCCTCAGTCCGGCTTTTGTGCCCCGCAATTTGATCGGCTTCGTGCTGGCGGCGAAATGCTGAGACAATAATGTCACTCAAGGGAGAGCGGATTAGCGGGGGGCCTGGCTGACCGGAATGGCGCTAAGGCGCGGCGTCGCGCTCGTAAGTGGCGTTGAGGTCTCGCGGGGCGTCTCTCTAGCGCAAGAGCCAGGGGTTGAACCGGCCACTGGACCACATCTGTGTCCTGGCGCGCCGCGAGACCAGCTGTTGCGGGGGAATGTGGCGTCCGATTCGCTTGATGCGCCTCAGATGATCCGGCCGCTTATCGTCGTCGCGGACCTGCACCCGGCTTGGCATGCCGTGCGGGTCCACTACCACCACAACGAGATCGCTCCAGGTCCATACCGCCTCCCGGTCTCCCCAGCTTCCCGGTTCAATCGCAATCAACCGGCCCGACCGCGTATTGATCATGGCGACATATTCCAGCCGTTCGCCCTCCGCGCTCGAGCCGGCATAATAGTGAAGCAGCCCGATCCCACGCAGACGGCCATGCAGTATTTGCCAGTGAAGCAATTCCGGCTTGCCGCTGCCGTACATTTCCAGTGTGAGGCGGATTGCGGGATAGAGCGGATGCGTGGCCAAATATTCGCCATCCGGGGTGAGCTCGACCCGCCAATCCTCTGCTTCCATCCCTGCAGACCGCTCGCCTTCCGCCGCGGGTGACGCCGTCGCCGCCGAGGGCGCCGGGTCTTGCTTGCCGCTCGGGTTGCAAGGCGATGCCGTTCGATAATCGGCGGGCGCGGGCTCGACCGTGCCAACGGGGTCCGCGAGCTCGCCCTTGGTTTGATGCAGGAGGGAACTTGGCATGCCATTTTCCGAGGCCTCGGCCAGGCTTGAGAGTTGGAGCCGGGGTTCGCCGTCTGCTGATGCTCGTTTATCCGCGCATGTGAGAGGTCCTGACGATGGAGAATCGGATACCGGTGCCGGCGTGCGCTGTGGGTCAGCTCGAGCCATTTCGGATTGCCGCGCGGCCCTGCCTTGAATCGCGCCGCGCTCAGCGACAACAGCCGCCAGCGACGGATCGCGTTCCGTCGCCCGGCTAAAATCGGCGAGCGCGAGGCCTGGCTTGTGCAACTGAGCATAGACCGATCCCCGGGCGAGATAGATTTGCGGGGCGTCGGCGCCGAATTGAATGGCCGAGCTGTAATCGCTGACGGCATCTTGGTAGCGGCGAAGCGCAACCATGGCCTCGGCGCGATTGGCGTAAGCCTGACCGTAGCGTGCGCTAAGCGTGATCGCGCGGGAGAAGTCGCGGATGGCGCCGGCCGGGCGTTTGAGCGCCAGCTGGACCTTGCCGCGGCCGTTGAACGGCACGGCGCTGTCCGGCATCAGCGTCATCGCCTTGGTGAAGTCGGCGAACGACGCGGTGTAGTCGCCGAGAAGAAATCGCGCATTGCCGCGATTGTTGTAGGCCGCGCCATAGGAGGGGGCGAGGGCGATGGCTTGGCCAAAGTCCTTATCGGCCTCCGCTGGATGGTCCAGCCCGAGCAGCACATCGCCGCGATTGTTGTAGAGCGCGGCCTCCTCGGGCGCGAGCCTGAGCGCAGCGTTGAAATCGTCGATTGCGTCGTACGGGCGGCTGAGACGCCAGCGCGCAATCCCTCGATCGCTGAGCGCGAAGGCCCGGATGGGGGAGGGGAGCGATGTCGACTGAAGCGCGCCGGTCAGCAGCCGGTCGGCATCGAGATATTGGCCGCGCGCCAGCGCCGCCCGGCCTTGGTTGGCTTGCAGGGACGCGGCCTGCTCATCGAGATCAGCCCAAGCTGGAGTCCAAGCGGTGAGCGCGGTGATGATGAGCAGCAATGGAGCGCTGAGCCGCGGCGGTTGCGCAAGCCTCCTTGCACACGACGCAGCACGCACACGCCCAACACCCGACGCCGCCGCAGACACCGGACTCGCACCTAATCTTGATCGGAGCTGGGCACGTGGTCATGCGTGCCGCACGCGCAACCGAAATTTCACTCTCGTCCCTCGCTTCGAATTTGACAAATCACGTTTCGGAATTCGTGCGTCGTGCGGATGAAGTCGACTCATTCGGCTCGAAGAGACACTCGTGTTTGAGAAGCTTCGAGTTACGCGCGTCCGTTCATCCTCACTTTGAGGAGACACGGAACGTGGCGCATCTCGACGGGAGCCGTAGTGACAAAAAAGCGAGGGCGCTTGCCACAGCACCCTCGCTCTTATTTCGTCAATCGAGCGGCAGACCGCTCGCGTGGTGTACCGCTAGCGGTAGGCCGGGGGAATCTGCTCGTAAGAACCCGCGCCGAACGGTTTGTAGGGGATGTTCGGGTGGGTCTTCATCTCATCCCAAAACTGCATCGTTACCGGATTGATGTAGAGGCCGATCCAGCCATTGTCCTGGCCGGAATAGCGGCCTGGCGAGGTCTTGAAGTCGCCACGGGTGGGCGCCGCGCCGTTGAAGACGATGTCGTAATTCTCGCCCGGATCCCACCAAAGATCGTAAAGCGCCGGGATCTTCAAGGACTGGTCCTGTCCAAGCCAAGTATCTTTCGCCGTGTAGAGCGCCTTGAAGTTCTTCACGCGGACGCCGCCGAAGCTCTGGTCGTTGAAATAGATGAAGGTGTCACGCTTGCCGGGTCCGGTGCCGAGCAGGGAGTCGCTCAAATCGATGCCGTCAAAGATGATCGGATTGCCGTCATTGTCCTTCCAGTCGTGCGGCGGCACTTCGAGGCCGGCGAGCTTGGCGATGGTCGGCCACCAATCCATGTGGGACCACATGTCCATGTTGACGGTGCCGGGCTTGATGTGGCCGGGCCACCACGCGATCGCGGGCACGCGGAAACCGCCCTCGAAGGACGAGCCCTTCATGCCGCGGAAGGGCGTGTAGCCGGCATCCGGCCAAGCGTCGATCCAGGCGCCGTTGTCGGTGGTCCAGATCACGAGCGTATTCTCGGCAATTCCTAAATCGCGGATCGCCTGCACGACCTGGCCCGAATTGTCGTCGAGCTCCATCAGAGAGTCGAGATAGTTGCCGCCGCCGGGAGACTTCCCCTTCCAGCGCGGGGAGGGGTTGTTCGGGTTATGCACCTTGAGAAAGCAGAGATACATAAAGAAGGGATTGGCGTCCTTGGAGTGCGCCTTTAGCCAATCGATGGCCTTGGCCCGCATCTCGTCGTCGCCGGTGGCGAGGTCGGCGTAGGTGAATTCCTTCTTCACCGCGGTTGGCGCCTGGCCGGCCTTGTGGTCCCATTGGGCGAGGTCGACCTGATCCCACAGCGCCATGAACGACTTGTCGTGTGTGGGGAAGCTCGGATGCAGTTCCTTGTCGTCATAGGCGTGAGGAATTCGTCACGAAGCGAACGCCTTACGCGGTCCGGCGCGAAAGAACGGCGCCGCCGAGACAAAAGGCCGCTCCAAAAGCACTTTCGACGGCCTCATGCCCATGGCGTGAAACGGCCGTCGAAAGCTTGATCTTCGCAAGACCGCCGTCGAGATCGGGGTGAGCCCAATCCGACCGAGGCTTTCCTTAGTAGGCGTAGATGCAGTTGTTATAGCGCTGCCACCAATAGGGGCTGCCGGTGATGAGGGCCTGCTGCCGGAGCCACGCGCAGCTGCCGTAGCCGTAGTCGTAAGCGTAGGCCCCCCCATACCACCCATAATTATAGAAATGCCCATGCCTCCAATAACCGTGGTTGTGGTTGTTGTGGGCCCAGTTGTTGTGATCGTTCCAGTTGTTGTGGTTGTGATTGTTCCAGTTGCCTTTGCCGCCATGGTTCCAGTTCTGCGAACTGGCGTAGCTGTGGCTCCTAGAGGTGTTGCCGGACCAGTTGCGCGGGCCGGAATAGGAACGGGCCATGGAACCGCCATTGTAGCCGCCGCCACTTTTGAAGCTGCCGCCGCCAGCCGAGAAGCTCCTGACGCCGCCGCCGCCCATGTGGCCGCCGCCGCTGAAGCTAGCGCCGCCGCCATGGCCGCCGCCACCACCGCCAAAGCCGCCGCCGCCACCATGGCCGACCAGGGTGAGGAGATGGCCGGTATTCGTGGCAGGGGATTTGGGGCTGCCCAAGACCTGTGCCTGAGCCGACTGTTGCGTGACCGGCGCGATCACCAAGCCACCGAGAAGGGCTGTGACTGCCACTGCAATAAGGCTACTTCGCATGATTTTTTTCTCCTTGTGCCGGATGCATCGCAGGGAGCATGGGCACGCCGCAGCTTGGGCAAGGATTGCTCCTGTAGCTGTTGAGTAGGTAAGCCGCCGTTGACCCAGATCAAGCCCGGGCTCCAGCTTCAGGTTTAACAACGTCGTGACCCAGTTCAGGATCCATTGGACGGTGATGGAGAGCCAATGCGCGGATTAACCGATATTGGCTATGTCCTCGACAAGCTCGGCTGGATGCGCGCTGAGCGCATTTGGCCGAACGGCTTGCGCTATCTCTGGACCGATGCCTTTGGCCTTGTGCTGCTCGTCTCGCTTTACCAGGAGCTAGAGGACGAGCGGTATCTCGACGAGGCCGAATGGCTGGTCGCGGAGGTCAATCGTGTGCTCACGCGGCCGCGCGGTATCCGCATCGGCGAAGAGCCCGATCGCGACGGTCAATATTTCCACTATCTCGCTATGTGGCTTTACGCGCTGGCCGTGCTCGGCCGCTACCGGCCCGCTTACCGGGAACAGGGCGTGGCGCTGGTGCGGCAGATCCATGACGCCTTCGTCCTACCGGGGCGCGGGGTGATCTGGAAGATGCAGGAGGATTTGAGCGGGCCTTATCCGGGCTATGGTCTCGGCGCGCTCGATGCCTTCGACGGCTACGTCTCCTACCGCCTGCTCGACGAGGGAGAGTTGGCCCGCGAGATCGCCGAGATGCGGACCCTCATCGAGCGGACCGCGGACACCCTCGTGATTACGCAGGACCTCGGCCTCGGCATGATGCTGTGGCTTGCGCATTTCTTTCCCGAGGAGGCATGGGCCAAACTGCAAGCGACGCGCTCGCTCGGCGTGCTCGACGAGATGTGGCAGGCCCAAGGCTATTTCGCCCGCGAGCCCTACCTGCCGCGGACCCGCTTCGCCTTTACCAATTACGGGGTCTCGGTGGGGCTGCAGGCGGTGGGCGCGATGCCGGACCGCGTCACGGCGCTCAATGACTATTTCGAGACCTATCGGTCCGGCGACGAATATGATCGCGCCGCCATCACCCATGTGATGGCGGCGAGTTCCCATTTCCCGGGGCTGCTGCTGCGGCCTTGATCCTGAGCCCGTAACTCAGAGCGCTGCGGCGATAGCGTCGTCGACGGTGGAGAGCCAGACGAAGTTCAGGGCCTTGCGCGCGGCCTCAGGCACCTCCTCGAAATCCTTGCGGTTCCGCTCGGGCAGCATCACGGTGGTGATGCCGGCCCGCATGGCCGCCAGCACCTTGTTCTTGACCCCGCCAATGGGGAGCACAAGGCCGCGCAACGAGATCTCGCCGGTCATGGCGATGTCGTTCTTCACCGTCCGGCTCGTGAGCAGGGAGACGAGGGCGGTGAACATGGCGACGCCTGCGCTCGGACCATCCTTCGGAATGCCGCCTGCCGGCACGTGTAGGTGAATGTCGGACTTCTCGAAGATCGCTTCGTCGATGCCGAGCGCCGCGCTGCGCGCCTTGACAAGGCTGAGCGCCGCTTGCGCGCTCTCTTTCATGACGTCGCCGAGCTGGCCCGTAAGGATCAGCTTGCCGTGGCCAGGCACGCGCGCGGCCTCGATGAACAGGATGTCACCGCCGGTCGGGGTCCAGGCAAGCCCCGTCGCCACGCCCGGCACGCTGGTGCGCATGGCGACCTCGCTCTCAAAACGGCGGGGCCCGAGAATGGCGTGAAGATCGGATGCGTCGACCTTCAGGCGCGTGGCCTTGCCTTCAGCGACTTGCATGGCGACGTGCTGGCAGATGGCGCCGATCTCCCGCTCGAGGTTACGGACGCCTGCTTCCCGCGTGTAGTCGCGGATGATGGTCCGGATCGCCTCCTCGGTGATCTCGCAACTCTCGGGGCTGAGCCCCGTGGCCTCAAGCCGGCGCTTCACCAGATAGCGCTTGGCAATCTCGACCTTTTCCTCCTCGGTGTAACCGGGCAGCTCGATGATCTCCATGCGGTCGCGCAACGGCCCGGGGATGGTGTCGATCACATTGGCAGTGCCGACGAACATCACCCGCGACAGGTCGAACGGGACGGCGAGATAGTTGTCGCGAAAGGTCGAGTTCTGCTCGGGGTCGAGCACCTCGAGCAGAGCCGCCGATGGGTCACCGTGGAAGCCTTGGCCCAGCTTGTCCATCTCGTCGAGCATGAGCACGGGGTTGCGTGTCTCCACCTTGCGGATCGCCTGGATGACGTTGCCGGGCAGCGCGCCGATATAGGTCCGGCGATGGCCACGAATCTCGGCCTCGTCATGCAGGCCGCCGAGGCTAATGCGCGCGAATTTGCGCCCCGTGGCGCGCGCAATCGATTGGCCGAGCGAGGTCTTGCCGACGCCCGGAGGCCCGACGAAGCAAAGGATCGGGCTCTTGCCGTCGGGCTTGAGCTTGCGCACGGCGAGAAACTCGAGGATGCGCTGCTTGATCTTGGGCAGACCGTAGTGGTCCTCATCGAGGATGCGGCGCGCCTCGGCAATATCGATTCTCTCCTCCGAGAGCGTCGCCCAGGGAAGCTCGATCAGCCAATCGAGATAGCTGCGGATCATGGAATGCTCGGCGCTCGCCTCGGGCGTGCGCTCGAGCCGTTTCAGCTCCTTCAGCGCCTGCTTCTCCGCCTCCTCGGGCATCTTCGCCTTGGCGATCGCCTCGCGCAGATCCGCCACCTCGGCGGCGCCGTCCTCGCTCTCGCCAAGCTCCTTTTGAATCTGGCGCAGCTGCTCTCGTAAGATGTGCTCGCGCTGCCGCCCTTGCAGCGATTCCTGTGTCTGTTCGCCGATCTGCTTAGAAAGGCGCAACACTTCGATCTGTTGCGCCAGGTGGCGCAGCAGCTTGTCGAGGCGCTCCTGTACCTCGAAGGTCTCCAACAGATCCTGCTTCTCGATGGGCGTAAGATCCGAGGCGTTGGCGACGAAATCGGCAAGCATCGACGGCGATTGAATCTGATCGATGGCGTCGGCAAGCTCCTTCGGGATCGCCGGCGATAGCGAGATCGCCTCGCGCGCCCGCTCTTTCAGCTGGTGCGTGCGGGCCGCCATCTCGGTCGAATAGACTTCGGCCTCGCCGACCTCGTCGAACTCGGGCGACGAGGAACGGAAAATCGGGCAGAAATTCTCTGATACGGAAGCGGCGCGTGCCTCTAGTGACGACGTGATGGCTGCCATCCGGCGTGGTCACGTAGCGCAAGATCTCGGCGACGGTGCCGACGCGATGGAGATGCTCCGGCCCCGGCAGGTCGACCGACGGATCGGTCTGCAACACGACGCCCACCGGCTTGTCGGACCGAGCGGCGGCTTGGGCTGCGGCAATGGATTGCGGACGGCCGAGGCCGAGCGGCACCACGACACCCGGGAACAGCACCGCGTTGCGGGTCGGCAGAATGATCATCGCCCGATCAGGCAATTTCAGTTCGGGCGTTGACGCCTGTGGAGTCGAGGGAGATGGGGTCGTGTCGTTCATGGAAAGCGCCTGCTTAGCCAAGCTTGGCGAAGGTGAGGATGAGGCAACCGTTGGCGAGCTCGCGCTCGGCAAGCCGTAGCCGGCTGAATTGAAGGGCGATGCGCCGCTCGAAACTTCCATAAGGGATCTCCAACCTGACGATGCTGGCTGTCTTGCCGCGGGAGGGCAGGGTGCGGCTCCCGGCGATAGTCAGCGTGCCCGCTTCGATCTTTACGTGTACCGCTTCCGGCGCCACGCCGGGCAGCGCCACGATGATCGAGAGCTCGCGCTCCGTCTCTAAGACGTCAATGGGCGGCTCCCAGCGGGCGCAGAGCCCTCCTTCGCGGCCGGGCTCGAAGAACTGCCGGCGAAGCTGCTCGGCCTTGTCCAGGAGCGCGCAGGCTTCAGCCCACATTACGTTTCGGGGATCACGGGTCACGGCAACCTCAACGAGCTAGCAATCAATCTTAGCGCCCGGCAAGCCGCCTGAATATGACGCCGGGCAACAACCGGATTAAGCAAAGCGCAGAAAGATTTGAAGGGAAGGATTATATTGGGCGCCTTGCCTGCTCTGACAAGTGGAGCGCGCGCCCGTGCCGCTCGTCCGGCAGCGCTAGTCGCTATCGACGTGTGCTTTGCAATTGGAGAGCAGGGCCAATTCAGTCTCACCGGGGAATAGGGCCAAGGCGCAGACCGGCGTGCTCCGCGGGAGGGTCGCCACCGCCTTCCACCCTACCAAGCCAAACGAGCGGCCCGTGGTGCGTTCGAGATTGGGTCGGTGCGAGACTTTGCCGTCGACCGGCCGCTCTACGAAGGAGTTCTTGCGATCGGAGGACCCATCCTCTCCATCCCAAGCGCCCCATTTGGTGAATTCGCAGCGCACGCAGAAGCCCATGCTGTCAGCTCTGCCATTCGCGGCGCTCGGACCACTTATCCTCGACTGAGCCTTCGGCGCATCGCCATTAGGTTTCGCGCTCCCGCGCATCGTTGAGTCGCTGGAGGGGGCGCTGGACTTCGTACTGACCTCTCCATTGCCATCGCTATTGCTATTCGCCGAAACCGACCGGTTTGCCCGCGGGTTGCCGGTGCCTCCGTCGGTTGACGGCGGCGGTGGCGGCGGATAGGCGGTGGTTCGCGAGCTGCTGCAGGTAAAGCTGCACCTTGGCGCCGATTCCCGGCAGCACGTTGGGGTTCGCCACCACTTGGGCAAAATAGCTGCGGGCGATCTCGTAGCTGCCGAGGCGATAGTAGAGGATGCCGAGCTCGAGCTGCAGACGCGGCGTGTTCGGCGCAAAGATCAGCATGCGCTCGAGCGTGGAAACGGCCCCCTCGTAGTCGCCGACTTGGGTGGAAAGCTCCGCATATTCGAATGCGATGTCGAGATCGCCGGGATTCTGAAGCATCTGCCGGAGCAGAACTTGGCGCCGCGCCTCGATGTCGGGGGGACCGAGGTGCTGAACGGCGACGCTCAATTCTGCGGCGGCGAAAGAGGGCAGAGGCCGAAGCCGGTTTTCGTAGCCTTTTCTGAGGTCTGTGGCCGAAGCACCACGCGCCTCTGTGTTATATTGGCACCATGGGGGAGGGCTCAGCCGAACAAGCCAGGGCGCTGGCGTTCCTGGCGTCCAGGGAAGCCTATCGCCCGGTCCCGGACCGGGTGGACCGAATCGACACCCATGCCTCCGTGGTCTTCTTGGCGGGTGAGTACGCCTACAAAGTCAAACGCGCGGTCAAGTACCCATTTCTCGATTTCTCAACGCTCGACCTCCGGCGCCGTGCCTGCCTCAACGAGCTCTGCATCAATCGCCGCACCGCACCTCATCTCTATCTTGAGGTCATCCCGGTAACCGTCTCCCATCGCTGGAACTTCTCCCTTGGCAGCAAGGACGAGGGCACCGTGGTGGAGTGGGTGCTGATCATGCGCCGGTTCGACCAAGCCAATCTCTATGACCGCATGGCCGAGGAGGGACGGTCTGCCCCTCGCTGCGATGCCGCGTCTCGCCCAGACGATCGCCGCCTTCCACCGTAGCGCGAACCGGTTTCTTGCGCCGCAACCGAGCATCTCGGCACTGCGCGCGGTACTCGAGGACAATGAGTCGGCCTTTGTCGGGAAGGAGGCCGCATTTCCCGGCGACGCCCTCCGATCGGTCAGTCACGCAAGCCGTCAAGCCATTACTGCGCTCGAACCTTTGCTCAAGGCGCGGGCGCTTGGCGGCTATGTGCGCCACTGCCATGGCGACCTGCACTTGCGCAATATCGTCGAGATCGACGGCGCCCCGGTCTTGTTCGACGCCATCGAGTTCGACGATGCGATCGCCACCGTCGACGTCCTCTATGACCTCGCCTTTTTGCTCATGGATCTTGGCGCACGCGGCCTTGCCGCCCACGCCAACGCTGTGCTCAACGCCTATCTCGATGCGTGCGGCGCCAGCGGCAATCTCATCGGCCTGCAAGCGCTACCGCTGTTCCTCTCCACGCGGGCGATGATCAGGGCCAAGGTCGAGCTGCTCCGGGCTGGACTTGGCTCCGGCGCGCCACAGAGCGAAGCGCGGGCCCGCGCCGCGGCCTATGTCTTGCTCGCGCGCGACTATCTCACCCCACGCCCGCCGCTTCTCGTTGCCATTGGCGGACTATCGGGCAGCGGCAAGTCGAGCGTGGCGCGGGCGCTCGCGCCACATCTCGGCTCGTTTCCGGGGGCGGTGCATGTGCGGAGCGACGCCGAGCGCAAGCGACTGTTCGGTATCGCCGCGGACCAGCCGCTTGCCGAAAGCGCCTATGCGGCGGAAGTGTCCGATATCGTTTATGCCATCTGCCGCAAGCGGGCGCTGATGGCGCTTCAAGGCGGTGAGGCGGTGATCGTCGATAGCGTGCACGCAAAACCGGAGGAGCGCGACGCCATTGCCGCCAGTGCCGCAGAGGCCGGTGTCGCGTTCGCTGGAATTTGGCTCGACGCGCCGCCCGCGACGATGCGAGCAAGGATCGCAGGCCGGAAGGGGGACATTTCTGACGCGACGGCGGCCGTTCTCGACGAGCAATTGACGTACGACCTCGGCCCGCAAAGCTTCACCCTCGTCGATGCGAGCCGGCCGCTCGATGAGGTAATTGCGTCCTGTCTTCGCGTGATCGGCAAGGACCAGCCTAACTAGGCCGAAATCGGCAGCTTTCAGCGGCCGATACCCCCTTCGATTCATCCTTTACTAACGCTCGCGCCGGACAGTGGCGCTAGCGCCGAGGCTCGTTCGCGCAAGGCTACATTCGCGGGCCTCGCGGCGCATGTACGGGGTGTTGACGGGGTCTCGGACGTTGGGTCGGGTAGGCAGCGTAGAGCCCGCGCTTGCGGCGGCGAGGTTCATTTGGCGCGCCATCACGCTTCCGTCCGCGCGCCTGTTGATCTCCCTCATCCTTATTGCAATCGTCGCCGCGAGCGTCGTCGCCTGCCGCTCCGGCAACGGCGAGAGGCTCGGCGAGCGCGTCATTCCATTGGGCCAGCCAGTGCCGAAAGGGGGAGGGGCCTACGTCACCGGCGAGGCCTATCAGGTCGATGGCGTCTGGTACCAGCCGCGGGAAGACCCAACGTATGATCGGGTCGGCACGGCGTCTTGGTATGGCGAGCTGTTCCATGGGCGCCGCACCGCCAATGGCGAGATCTACGATATGGATCGGCTGTCGGCCGCGTCGCCGACGCTGTCCTTGCCTGTCTATGCGCGGGTGACCAATCTCGAGAACCGCCGCTCGATCGTCGTCCGCGTCAACGATCGCGGCCCCTATGCCAGCGACCGCATCATGGATCTGTCCCGGCGATCGGCCGAGCTGCTCGCCTTCAGGGATCGGGGCACGGCGCGGGTTCGTGTTCAGTATCTCGGCCGCGCACCCTTGAACGGCGACGACAGCTATGAGCGCCGCTATCTTGCAAGCCAAAGCTGGGCGCAGGTTGCATCGCGCGAGCCGCAGCGGTCGGGTGCTCAAGAGCCTTTCGCGGTCGGAAGCGTCAAGGGCGATGGTCGGCCCCAGCCGCAAGCAAGGCCTGACGGCAGGGGCCAAGATTGGACCGTGGCGGCAGCAAACGATCCCGGGGAAGCAGCAGCAGGGGGGGTAGCCCGGCTTCGTTGGCAAGCAAGCGCCCGGGCGCCGGCACAGTCGAGCCCGGCACGTCCACGGTGGATTCCGCCCGGCAGGAAGCCCGGCGACGCTCTGCCAGGAGGCCTTCTGATCCAGGCTGGCTCCTTCAAGAGCAAAGACAACGCCGACAAGGCGAAATCGCTGCTCGGCGGCATCGCTCAAGTCGAGGTGGCCCCCACGCAAGTCGGGGGTGAGACCATTTTTCGCGTTCGCGTGGGACCGTTCGCCGATCAGGGTGCGGCGTCGGCGGCGCTGACGCGGGTGACCGGGGCTGGCTACACGGGTGCGAGAATCATTACGAATTAGTGCGCAAGCCTCGGGCCGGTTGATTTTTCGAGAGGACCGCTCGATAGTGGGTTGATAGACCGGCGGGGTCGCCGGCCCCCTGTCCAATTCGATCCGAAGTTGTCACATCGTGTACGCTTTGCGCCTTGATTTCGTGATCAAGATCGCCGTGGCATTGGCCATGCTCGTCATGGGTGCCGCGTGCGTCTCGGCGTTCGCCAAGGTCGCCGCGCCCCCGCCTCCAGGCGGCTTCGACACCAAGGCCACGCATGCCATTCTCATGAATGCCGACGCCAACCTCATCTTCTACGAGAAGGATGCGGATGCGCTCGTGCCGCCGGCAAGCATGAGCAAGCTTATGACGCTCGCTGTCGTGTTTCGCGAGCTGAAAGCCGGCCACATCAAGCTCGATGATCAGTTCAAGGTGAGCGAGAATGCCTGGCGCACCGGCGGAGCGCCATCCGGCAGCTCGGCCATGTTCGCGCCACTCAACTCGATGGTGAGCGTTGAGGATCTGATCCAGGGTATCACCGTTCAGTCCGGCAACGATTCCTGCATCATTCTGGCCGAGGGCATCAGCGGTAGCGAAGACGCCTTTGCCAAAGAGATGAACAAATATGCGAAGGAGATTGGCCTTACCAAATCGCATTTCGTGAACTCGACCGGATTGCCGGCCGACGGGCACGTGATGACGGCGCGCGAACTCGCGCTGCTCGCCAATTTCCTGATGAAGACCTTTCCCGAATACTATCACTATTTCGGACAGAAACAGTTCACCTTCAACAAACACACCTTCAACAACAGGAATCCACTCGTCTTTGAGGAGTCCCTTGGCGTTGACGGCTTGAAGACCGGCTTTATCGAGGAGGCGGGCTACGGCCTCGTGGCGAGCGCCAAGCGCGACGACCAGCGTGTCATCCTCGTGGTCAATGGTCTCAACACCAAGAAGGAGCGCGAGGAAGAGCCGCGCAAGTTGCTCGAATGGGGGTTCAAGAACTTCAAGCCGTTCCGTTTGTTCGACCAGGGCGAGCAAGTGAGCGATGCCCTGGTCTGGGGCGGGACCCGGCACTATGTTCCGCTCGTCGGCGACCGCAACATCGACATCATCTTGCCCACCAATTCGAGCGGCAAGATCACCGCGCAGATCGTCTATGACGGGCCGATCAAGGCGCCGATCCGCAAGGGGGACAAGGTGGCCGTGCTCAGGATCACGGCGGACGATACGGCGGCGACCAACGACATCCCGCTGTTTGCCGGCCAGGATATCGAACAGAGCAATTTCGCCATGCGCGGCCTCGACTCGCTGATGGTTCTGGCCTTCGGCTGGATGCTTTAAGGCCACGGTTCGAGAGGCAAGAATGCGTCGGGAGACGGTCGAGGCCGGCAAGCTGATCACCTTTGAGGGTGGCGAAGGGGCGGGCAAGTCCACGCAAGTCTCGCTCCTCGTCGATCGCCTTGTGCACGCCGGGCGCCAGGCTATCGCCACGCGTGAGCCCGGCGGCTCGCCGGCGGCCGAGGAGATCCGCGAAGCCTTGTTGTCGGGCAGGGCGCGGCAGTTCGGTCCGTTCGCCGAAGCGCTGCTGTTCTCGGTCGCGCGGCAAGATCATGTCGATACGCTGATCAGCGACGCGCTTGCGCAAGGCAAATGGGTGGTCTGCGACCGCTTCCTCGATTCGACCCGCGCCTATCAAGGCGTCGCCGGCGGCGTGCCCACGCCGGTGATCGGCGCGCTCGAGCGGCTGACGCTGCGGGGGCTGATGCCGAGCCTCACCCTCGTGCTCGACGTGCCGCCCGAGGCTGGGCTCGCGCGCGCTGAGCAAAGGAACGGGAGCGGCGTGCTCGACCGCTTTGAGGGCCTTGAGCTCGCCCAGCATGAACGCGTGCGCAAAGCGTTTCTCGACATCGCCGAGGAGGAGCCTAAGCGCTGCGTTGTGATCGACGCGACGAAGCCCGAGGCGCTGGTCGCCGAAGATGTGTGGGAGGCGGTGGCGGAACGTTTGCGCCCATGAGCCGGGCAGCCGCCGAGACGTCGCGTACTCCGGTCGATGAGCCAGATCGCCTGGAGGGTTTTTCCGCCCCACGCGAGGTCGATCGCCTTTTCGGCCATGAAGCTGCGCTTAATGAATTCGCCGACGCCTTGCGCAGCGGCCGGCTGCACCACGCCTGGATGCTTGTCGGTCCGGAAGGGGTGGGCAAGGCGACGCTCGCCTACCTGCTCGCGAGGGAGGTGCTTGCGCTCGGCGAGGAGCCGCCGGGAGAGCGGACGCCGATCGCTCCGGTCGGCGTCAATGATCCGGTGTTTCGCAAAGTGGCGGCGCTCTCTCATCCCAACCTTCTGCTGGTGCGGCGCTCGTGGAACGAGAAGTCGAAGCGCTATTCGCAATGGATCGGGGTGGATGAGGTTCGGCGCTTGCGCAGCTTTCTGGGCCACAGCGCGGGCGAGGCGGGTTGGCGCGTCGTCATCGTCGATCGTGCCGATGAGTTGAACCAGAATGCCGCCAATGCGCTGTTGAAGGCGCTGGAAGAGCCCCCGCACCAGGCGCTGTTCCTCTTGGTGGCGACCGCGGAAGGGCGAATTCCCATCACCATTCGCTCCCGCTGCCGGACCCTCCGCGTCGCTGCACTTAGTGAGGAGGATCTTGAAATGGCGGTGCGGGCCGCGCTCAAGCGAGACGGATACAAGGTCGATGCGTCGGCGCTAACGACCGCGCTCGCTCTGAGCCAGGGCAGCGTGCGCCGCGCGCTCGAGCTTGCCACCGGCGAGGGCATTCAGCTCTACCGCGATCTCCTCGCAAGCCTCGGCGGGCTGCCCGAGCTCGACGGGCCGCGCCTGCACCGGCTGGTGGAGCGGCTTGGCGGCGCTGGCGATAGCGAGCGGCTTGAGCTTTTCCTGTCGTTGCTGCTTGGGCTGTTGGAACGGTTGATTTGCGCCACTGCTACCGGGGAGGAATTGAGCAGCGACGAGCGGGATCTTCAGCGCCGATTGCTCGGCCGCGCCAATCTTCCCCGATGGGTGGAGGTGTGGGACGCGATCGGCCGCGCCAAGGCGGACGCCGCAAATCTCAACCTCGATCGCAGTCTGCTCGTGCTGGAAGCCTTCTACCGATTGCAGCAGGTCGCGCGCGAGAACCCGGTTTAGGCACGATCGCGGGAGGTGCTTGCCGGGGTGCGCGGGCAACGCTATTCCATGAGCCCATGGCAGAGCCGCGCCCCTATTACATCACCACTGCCATCTCTTACCCGAACGATGCGCCCCACATCGGCCATGCCTATGAGGCCGTGGCCACGGATGCGCTGGCACGCTTCCGGCGCTTACAAGGGCGAGACGTGTTCTTCCTCACCGGCACCGACGAGCACGGCGTCAAGATGCTGCAGACCGCGCGGAAGCAGGGCATCACGCCGGCCGAACTCGCCGACCGCAACACGCCACGCTTCCGCGACATGGTCGCGGCGCTCGATTGCTCGAACGACGATTTCATCTCGACGCGGGAGGAACGCCACAAGCGAGCCTCCGCCGAGATCTGGCGGCGCATGCAGGCCAATGGCGACATCTATCTGTCGGCCTATGCCGGCTGGTACTCCGTGCGTGACGAAGCCTATTACGATGAGGGCGAGCTGAAGGAGGGCGCCGACGGCCAGAGGCTCTCGCCGCAGGGAACGCCGGTCGAGTGGGTCGAGGAGGAGAGCTATTTCTTCCGGCTCTCGGGCTATCAGAACAAGCTGCTCGCCTATTACGACGTGCATCCCGACTTCATCTGGCCGGAGACGCGGGCGAACGAGGTGAAAAGCTTCGTGCGTGGGGGCTTGCAGGATCTCTCGGTCTCGCGCACCACCTTCGATTGGGGCATCCCCGTGCCCGGGGACCCCAAGCACATCATGTATGTTTGGGTGGATGCGCTCACCAACTATTTGACCGGCGTCGGCTTTCCGGATGTTCAGTCGCCAATGTTCAAGCGCTACTGGCCGGCCGACGTACACATCATCGGCAAGGACATCGTGCGCTTTCACGCGGTCTATTGGCCGGCGTTCCTGATGTCGGCCGGCATCGCGCTGCCTCAGCGCGTGTTCGGTCACGGCTTCCTCTATAATCGCGGGGAAAAGATGTCGAAGTCGGTCGGCAACGTCGTCGATCCCTTCGTGCTCGTCGGCGACTATGGCACCGATCCGCTGCGTTATTTCCTGCTGCGCGAGGTGCCCTTCGGCCAGGATGGCAATTATAGCCGCGAGGGCATCGTGCAGCGCATCAACGCGGACCTCGCCAACGATCTCGGCAATCTCGCCCAGCGCTCGCTGTCGATGATCGCCAAGAATTGCGGTGGCGTGATGCCAGTGCCCGGAGAGCTCACGCAAGCAGACGAGACGATCCTAGCCGCGGCCGATGGTGCGCTAGCGCGAGTCGAGCACGCCATCGACGACTTCGCCATTCATCGGGCGATTGAGATCGTTTGGGCGCTGATCGCCGACGCCAATCGCTATTTCGCAGGCGAGGAGCCTTGGGCGCATAAGAAGACCAATCCGAAACGCATGGAGACCATCCTCTATGTGACCGCCGAAGTGCTGCGCCAGATCGCAATTTTGATGCAGCCGGTCATGCCCGGGAGTGCGGCCAAGCTGCTCGATCAGCTTGGAGTTCCCGCTGACGCGCGTGATTTCGCGGCGCTCAAGGCAAGGCTGAAATCCGGACGCGAATTGCCGGCGCCACAAGCCATTTTCCCGCGTCATGTCCCGACGGAGGAAAATCCGGCAGCCTGATGTCGATTGACGGGGGCACGTCCGGACTTTGTTGGCGGCATAGCTCCTTGATGCGCGCCTCGTCGACGCCTTCTACAACGACGCCGCCAATCACAGTGCGAGGGACGGCAGTGTCGCCAAAGCGTTGGAGCATAATGGCTCGGACTTCCGCGGTCGTCGCATCTAGGATGCTGTATCTGATCTGATTGCGCGCAAGGATGGTCCCTGACTTGTTTGCAATAGGGGCACCATGGTGCGCTGTACATGGTTACGTTCTTACTGCAGCCGGCATGGGACGGAGCCGGAGCGAGCGAGAGGAACAGGGCCGCCATGGCCGCAATAATGAGGCGGCGGTTGACTGCGGAAACAGGTCTCAACATTGGCTCTCCTCGCCGTGTTGCTCCTTCAGCCTATATGCTGCACATAGTGCGCGGCGCCATTGTGGTAACACCCTAGCAGTTTGAAGATCATCCGTCTTTCGTTACATCCGATGCTGATCGATAGTCACTGCCATCTTGATTTCCCTGAGCTCAAAGCGGAGCGCGAGGCTGTGCTCGCGCGTGCGCGCGCGGCGGGCGTCGGCCTGATGGTGACGATCTCGACAAGGGTGCGGCGCTTCGATGACTTGCTCGAGATCGTCGAACGTCACGACTATGTGTTCTGCTCGGTCGGCACCCATCCGCACCACGCGACGGAGGAGAGAGACGTCACGCTCGATGAGATTCTGAGCCTCGCGCGCCATCCGAAGGTGGTCGCGATCGGTGAGGCGGGGCTCGACTATCATTACAACCACAGCCCGCGCGAGGATCAGGAGCGTGGCTTTCGCACCCATATCACCGCGGCGCGAGAGACCGGCCTGCCGCTCGTCGTCCACGCCCGCGACGCCGACGAAGACGTGGCGCGCATCCTTGAGGAAGAGACGGAAAAGGGGGCCTTTCCGTTCGTGCTGCATTGCTTCACCGGCGGACCCGAGCTTGCCCGCAGGGGGGTGGCACTCGGCGGCACGATCTCCTTCTCCGGTGTGATCACCTTCAAAAACTCCGTGGCCTTGCGGGGCATCGCCGCAACGGTGCCGCTCGACCGGCTGCTGGTTGAGACCGACGCACCCTATCTCGCGCCCGAGCCTTTGCGGGGGCGGACCAACCAACCCGCAAATGTTGTGCATACCGCAGCGCGCCTTGCCAGTATTCGCGGTATGAGCGAAGCGGAGATTGCCCGCGTTACAACCGCGAATTTCGCCCGCCTGTTCAAGAATGTGCCGACCTCGGCGCTTGCCGCTCGGTCCATCGTCTCATGACGCTCACCCTTACCATTCTCGGCTGCGGCACGTCCGGCGGCGTGCCCCGCATCGGCAATCATTGGGGGGCGTGCGATCCCTCCAATCCGAAGAACAGACGCCGCCGCTGCTCGGTCCTCGTGCAAAAGGCTGGCGTTGAGGGCACCACCAATGTGCTCGTCGACACCCCGCCCGACATCCGAGAGCAGCTGCTTGATGTGAAGGTGGGCTGGCTTGACGGCGTGCTCTACACCCACGATCACGCCGATCATTGCCACGGCATCGATGATTTGCGCATGGTGTCCTACAACGGCCACCGCCGCGTTGCCGTCTATCACGACGAGGAAACGGGGCGCTTGCTCAAACAGCGTTTCGCCTATTGCTTCAACACCCCGCCGGAGAGCGAATACCCGCCGATCCTCGACAGCCAAGATCTGGCACCGGGCGCGCCGGTCAAGATCCTTGGGGCAGGGGGCGCCATCGAGGCCTTGCCGTTCCGGCAGCGCCACGGCGCGGGAGAGACGCTCGGCTTCCGCTTCGGCAGCATCGCCTATTCGCCCGATGTGAGTGATTTGCCGGATGAATCGCTGACGCTGCTGCGAGATCTCGATGTGTGGATCATCGATGCGCTCCGTTACGCGCCGCATCCGAGTCATTTCAGCGTCGATGAGGCGCTCGCCTGGATTGTGCGCGTCAAACCGAGGCGCGCCGTGCTCACCCATATGCATGTCGATCTCGACTACGAGGCGTTGAGCCGCGCGCTGCCCGAACGAATCGAGCCCGCCTATGACGGCATGGTGCTGACCACGGCTGGCTGAAAAGCAAGCTTTATCAACCCTTCCCGCGATCTGGCCTTGACATACTCCCGGCTCTCCGCCATGTTCCCCGTATCTAATTGCTCGCGATCGCGCGAAGCTGCCGCCCAATTTGCGGCGTTTCATCCCGAGACAATTTCCCAATCATCGTCTGACCCCAGGTAGCGCGTGGGACTCGGCGCAAAGGCCAACCACGACCGCGTCAGACATGAACGGCGTTCGCGGCCCACAAGGATATTTTAAGTGACACTTGCTTCTTTCGACGGCCTCGGCCTCGCCGAGCCTTTGCGCCTGGCGCTCAAGAACGAAAACTATGTGAAGCCGACGCCGATTCAGGCGCAGGCCATTCCTCTTCTAATCGAAGGCGGGGATTTGCTCGGCATCGCCCAGACGGGCACGGGCAAGACCGCGGCCTTCGCGCTGCCCATCCTGCACCATCTTTCGGTCCAACACTTGCAGCGTTCGCCGGGGCGTCCGCATGCTTTGATCCTGGCGCCGACGCGTGAGCTCGCCCTGCAAATCGACGAGCGGTTCCGCGCCTATGGCCGTGGCCTGAACTTGCGTTCCGCCGTCGTGTTCGGCGGGGTGGGCCAGGGCCAACAGGTAAAGGCGCTGGCCAAAGGCGTTGACATCCTGATCGCGACGCCGGGGCGTCTGCTTGATCTCTACGGTCAGCACCACGTCAATTTCGACCAGGTCTCGATCCTCGTTCTCGACGAGGCCGACCGCATGCTGGACATGGGTTTCATCCGCGATGTGCGGAAGATCGTTGCCGCTTGCCGCAAGGAGCGGCAGACGCTGCTGTTCTCGGCGACCATGCCGCAGGACATCGCCAAGCTGGCGGCGGAGATCCTCCGTTCGCCGGTTCGCATTGACGTCTCGCCGGCGAGCGTCACGGTTGATCGCATCGACCAGCGTGTCTATTTCGTGCCGGCGCAAGTGAAGAGCAGGCTGCTGACGGAACTGCTCGCCGATTCCGCGATGGATCGCGTGCTGGTGTTTACCCGCACCAAGCGTGGCGCCGATCGGGTCTGCAAATTTCTGCGACAGTCGGGCGTGGCCGCGGACGCGTTGCATGGCAACAAGGCGCAAAACGCCCGGGTACGTGCGCTTGAAGCGTTCCGCAGCGGGCAGATCCGTACTCTCGTCGCCACCGATATCGCCGCGCGAGGGATCGACGTGTCCTCCATTTCGCATGTCATCAATTACGAGCTGCCGCATGAGCCTGAGAGCTACGTGCACCGCATCGGCCGCACGGCCAGAGCCGGAGCCGGAGGCATGGCCCTGTCGTTCTGCGATGGAAGCGAGCGGTCGCTGCTCAAGGCGATCGAAAGGCTGACCAAGTCGCCGCTGTCGGTCATCGAGCACCGTCTGGCGCAGGCCGAACCGGTTTCGCAGGAACGGCGTCCGGAGCGTAGAACCAATAAGGCTTCGGCCAAGCCCGCGTGGCGTCCCGAACGTCAGGCTGACGCAGCGACAGCCAAGACCGCATGGCGGCCGGAGCGTAAGGCCGATGCAGCTGCGGACAAGCCCACTTGGCGGCCGCGCGGCCGGCGCAACGCCCTTCCTTCGGCCCGCGGAGGACTGGCCCGGCAGAAGGCCACCTCACGCGTGTCCTTTTCAGGAGAGCCAAGATGAGCAAATTTCCGACTCGCATCAGCGCCGCCAGGCGCAACGCTGAAGCGCTTCTCAGTCAGACCAAGAAGCGCGAATCGAGTTTCAAGCTGGACCAAGAGCGCGAGCACGACGCCCAGGTGGAGAAGACGGCGCGGCTCCGTGAGCTCCGCCTGGCCAAGGAGGCCGCGGATCGTGAAACCGCTGCGGCGAAACCAGTTGCCCGTCCTAGGGCGCGCCGCCCCGCGCCGAAATAGAGCGAAGGACCAAAGAGATGGCTTTCAAGCCCAATTACAACATGCAGCGTAGCGATCGCAGCCGATCGAAAGAAAAAAAGAAGCTGGAGAAGCTGCAGCGCCGTGAGGATGAGGCAGCCAAGCGCAAGGCCGCCCGCGGCGAGGCGCCGGGCGAGCTAGAGCCCGAAAAGACTCCACAAGGCAGTTAAGTTTGGAGAAGGCACATGGCCCGCAAGAAACAACAAGTCGCCAGTGGCTTCGTGCTGTTCGACGTCATCTATGAGGACGGCACGCAGACTTCCAATCGCAAGGTGCCCGCGGCTGACCTCGGTGGCCTCGATGGCGATGAGCCTGCGCGCACCTTCATTGAATCGCAAGACCGCAAGATCGGTGAGATGTCCGGCGCCTCGCGCGCGCGCATCAAGTCGATCGTTCGCTCGCGCAAGCGCGCGGTGGCCTGACCGGCTTTAGCGTAAAGGCACTGAGACCGAAACCTGACCGGCAATCGATGGGTCTGGCAGCTCGGCGCCTACGGTTTCGCTATAGTCGGCGGTCGCCTGGATGGAATAGCCCTCCGGCCGGTTAAGGACGACGCCACCGCCGATGGTGTTGCGCGCCACCTCTGGCATCACCTTGACACTCTCGAGGTCGAGGCTCGTCTTGAAGAAGGCGAATGGCTCGAGAATGCCGGCATCGCCAGCGTCGATCAGGCGTCGGAGCTGCGGGCCAGCCGTGAAACGGGTCGTTTGGGCGGTCGCTTCGGACAGCCCGGCGATGGAAGCGACAGTAGTATCACCCACATAGCTGATCGATGCCGCTGGCATTAATTGCCACTGGCCAAAGGCCCAATTGCCGCTGAGCCGTGCCTCGGTGAGGAGGCGGTTTGTGGTGAATGACTGAGCCTCGCTGATCGGTATGGCCCCATCGGAAATTTCGCCAAAGGCCGCCCTCGCGCCGAGGACGAGATTCGGCGACAGCCGATAGGCCGCGTAAGGACCGGCAAGGTAAGCATCAGCAGCGGTCACTTCGCCGCCGATAAGAAGCTTGAGCGTGCGATCGTCCCTCTGCACCATGGCGCCGATCAGCACATCGGAACCAAGGCGATAGTCGGCGCCAAAATAGGTCGTGGTCAACGCCGGCGCGTCCAGCGAGACGGCCAGTGCGGGGGCCTGGCGGCCATCCAGCCACACTGGCGACGCGCTGTCCTCCGTCGGTGCGGTAATATTCAATCGGCTATCGATTCTGGCCTGCAACCGGTCGCTGGTGGGATCGATCAGGCTCTCGCAAAGGGTGAGGCGGACGCCGGTCGCCGGCGGGCAAAGCTCATCGGCGGCACCGGGGAACGGCGCGAGCAACAGCACGGCGAAGGCTGATCCGGTGAGGCGCAATTTGCGGTCTTTCCCCCGTTCGGCGTTCGAGTCCGCCATTTGTTGCGAAGCTAGCAACGAGTTGTGGAAATTCTGCGGCGAGGTGCGAGAAGCGGGCATAGGATTTAGACACTCAGGATGGCGGTAAGGCGGTCTCACGTGTGACGAGCTTGCCGGTCAATTCAGTCTCCGCCCCGGCGAGCTTGACGAAGATCTCCGTCAACGCCTCGGGTGCCGGAAGCGTCACCGGATCTTCGCCGGGATAGGCTTCGGCGCGCATGCGCGTGGCCATGGCCCCGGGATCGACGAGGTTCACTTTGATCGGCGTCGACGCGGCCTCATGGGTATAGGTCTTGGCCAGCGCTTCCAGCGCTGCCTTGGAGACGGAATAGGGGGCCCAATAGGGCCGGCAGGACTGCGCCACGCTCGAGGTGACAAAGATGACGCGGCCCGCATCGGAGCGCCGCAGCAGCGGATCGAGCGTACGGATCAGCCGCCAATTGGCGGTGACATTGATGGTGAACACGCGCTCCCAATGCGTCGACGGGATGTGGGGGAGCGGCGAGAGGGCGCCGAGAATAGCGGCGTTGCCGACCAATACGTCGAGCCTGCCGAAGCGCTCATAAAGCGTGGGGCCGAGCGCGTCGATGGCTGGCCCGTCGGCAAGGTCCAGCGGCAGAAGGGTGGCATTGGCGCCTATTGCGCGAATCTCGTCATCGACTTGCCCGAGCGCGCTGAGGTTTCGGGAGAGCAGCAGTACATGCGCCCCTTCGCGCGCGAAGCGAAGCGCAATGGCCCGCCCCAGCCCGCGCGAGGCGCCGGTGATCAGCGCGATCCGGTCCTTGAGTTTTGGTTCGCTCAACCGACCTCGGCGAGGAAGGAGAGCTGCTTCTGCTGAGGCGGCCCTTCGCGGTCGCGCAGTCTCGTCGGGTATTCGCCGGTGAAGCAATGGTCGGTGAATTGCGGATGGGCCGAATCGCGGCCCTCATAGCCCATCGCCCGGTAGATGCCGTCGACCGAGAGGAACGCAAGGGAGTTGGCGTCCATATAGGCCCGCATCGCCTCAAGGCTCTTGGTGGCAGCGAGCAGCTTGTCCTGGTCCGGCGTGTCGATGCCATAGAAGTCGGGATAAGCGATCGGTGGACTGGAAATGCGCATATGCACTTCCTTGGCGCCAGCCCCGCGCATCATCTGCACGATCTTCACCGAGGTCGTGCCCCTGACCACGCTGTCGTCGATCAGCACGATGCGCTTGTCTTTGACTTGGGCCTCGTTGGCGCTGTGCTTGAGCTTCACGCCAAGTTGGCGGATGCGCTGCTCGGGCTCGATGAAAGTCCGGCCAACGTAATGGTTGCGGATGATGCCGAACTCGAAGGGGATGCCGGAGCCTTGCGAATAGCCGATCGCCGCAGGTACGCCGGAATCGGGAATGGGGATGACGACGTCGGCGTCGGCCGGGGCCTCGCGCGCCAATTGCCGGCCCATTTCCTTGCGGACCTCGTAGACGGAGCGGCCGCCGACGATGGAGTCGGGACGAGCGAAATAGATATATTCGAAGATGCACAGGCGGGCCGGGAATTTCGGCACGAAGCGGTGGCTCTCTATTCCCTCGCGCGTGATCACCACGACTTCACCGTTCTCGACCTCGCGTACGAAGTCGGCGCCGATGATGTCGAGCGCGCAGGTCTCCGAGGCGAGCACCCAAGCCTCGCCGAGCTTGCCGAGGACAAGCGGCCTGATGCCATAAGGGTCCCGGGCGCCGACGAGTTTCTTATTGGTCAGCCCGACCAGGGCATAGGCGCCCTCGACCTGAAGCAGCGCCTCGATATATTTCTCGACGAACAGGCGCTTCTCGCTGCGGGCGACGAGATGCAGAATGACTTCCGTGTCGGTGGTCGATTGGCAGATGGCGCCCTTCTTGATGAGCCATTCGCGTAAGGTCAGCGCGTTGGTGAGATTGCCGTTATGAGCGAGCGCGAAGCCGCCGGAATCGAGGTCGACGAAGAGCGGCTGCACGTTGCGCATAATAGGATCGCCGCAGGTCGAGTAACGGACATGTCCGATGGCCGCATCGCCCTTCAACCGATCGATCACCTGGCTTGAGGTGAAATGATCGCCAACGAGGCCAAGGCGGCGCTCGGTGTGGAAATGATCGCCGTCGAAGCTGACAATGCCCGCGGCTTCCTGACCACGGTGCTGTAACGCATGCAGCCCGAGCGCGGTCAGCGCCGCGGCGTCCGGATGGTTAAAGATGCCGAAAACGCCGCACTCCTCATGCAGCCGGTCCTCTTGGAGCCAGCTCAGGGCTTGATCGTTAGGGCCAACCTGATCAGTCACGCGCGTCCTCGTCTCCTTATAAATGGGTGCCTCGTACTGCGCTTCAATCCCGCGCCCCTCTCAGTGAACTTGCGGCTAACTCGGTCGGCTTCGCCGCTTCCGAGCGCTGATTGGGTGGCGGAGCCGCCGGTGCGGTGTCGGACGGCGATCCGGGCGCCGCGCCGGGCGTCTCGGACGATCCTCCGGGCGCCGTCTCGGGCTTTAACCCGCCTGGCAGATATTGCTCGGGGTTAGGCGGCATCAGCGATTCGATCGCGACTTGGGTCTGTTTGAGTATCGGGTAGGACTTGGCGTCCACGATCCAGGCCGGTTGGTCCCGGGCGAGTGCGCTGAACAGGATGAATACGATCGCCACCAGAAGAAAGCCGCGCGCCAGGCCGAAGATGAACCCCAAGGTGCGGTCGAGCGCCCCGACCCGGCTATCCAGCACGCGGTCGGAAATCCGGAAGGTGATCAGGCTTACGATGATGAGGACGATGATGAACACGCCGACGGCGAAGCCGATCTGCGCAAAGCCGGGCGAGGGGAAGTAGGCCTCGACCGAGTGCCAATATTTGGGCGTGAGATAGAGCGCGGCGACGGCGGCCACGGCCCACGAAAAAATGGACAAAACCTCGCGCGTGAATCCCCGCACCATGGCGAGGAATCCGGACACGAGCATGATGGCGACGAGAATCACATCGAGCCAGGAAAAGGGCATGGCGCGAGGCTCCTTCGAGGACGGGCCGGACACTATCACAATTCCCTCGGATGAAGCACAAATGGCCCGGGTGGGCAACGGCTGATGCGGAATCCGCCCTATTGTCGCAGGTTAGTCAGGTTCAGGCAGGCCGAACCAGGCCACCAGCTCATGCAGCTGGGAGACGGGCATGAGGCGCAAGTCCCGAAGCTCCGTGTCCGGAGCGCAGGCGGCAGGCACGACCGCCCGCATGAAACCGAGCTTGGCCGCCTCCTTGAGGCGCTGGTCCATGTGACCCACGGCCCTGACCGCGCCGGTGAGGCTCACCTCGCCGAAATAGACGGTGTCCTCGGGCGCCGGCCGGCCGGTGAAGGAGGAGAGGAGGGCGGCCGCCGCCGCTAGATCAGCCGCTGGATCGCCGAGCTTCAGGCCGCCCGCGACATTGAGATAGACGTCATGGCCGGCAAGCCGCACGCCGCAGCGGGCTTCGAGCACGGCGATCAGCATGGCCAGGCGGTTGGGGTCCGAACCCACCACTGCGCGTCTTGGTGTGCCGAGCGTGGATGGCGCGACGAGTGCTTGCAACTCGACCAGGATCGGCCGCGTTCCCTCCACGCCGGCGAAGACCGCGGTGCCGGGAGCGCCGCGGTCGCGGTCACTCAGGAACAGCGCCGATGGGTTCTCGACCTGTTGCAGCCCGTCATAGCGCATCTCGAAGACGCCAATCTCGTCGGTCGGTCCGAAGCGATTCTTCACCGCGCGCAAGATGCGGAATTGATGGCCGCTATGACCTTCGAAATAAAGCACGGTATCGACCACATGCTCAATGACCTTGGGCCCGGCGATCTGTCCGTCCTTGGTCACATGGCCGACAAGGACGAGCGTCGAGCCGCTCCCCTTGGCATGGCTCACCAGCGCCGAGGCGCAGCCGCGGAGCTGCGAGATGGTCCCCGGCGCGGCATCCAAGCCTTCCGACCACAACGTCTGCACCGAATCGATGACGATCATTGAAGGCGGACCGGCCTTCCTCAGCGTGGCGATGATATTGGCGAGGTTAGTCTCTGTGCCGAGTGCCACCGGGGCTTGCGTGAGCCCGAGGCGCGCGGCGCGCATGCGCACCTGCGCCGGTGCCTCCTCGCCAGAGAGATAGACGACCGGCGCGCCGGCGAGTGCGAGCCTGGCGGCGGCTTGGAGCAGCAGCGTCGACTTGCCAATACCTGGATCGCCGCCGACGAGAACGGCGGAACCCGGCACCAGCCCACCGCCAAGCACGCGATCGAACTCCGCCATGCCGGTCGGCAACCGCGGCGCGTCGAGGCTCTCCACCTGGAGGCTCTCGAAAGCGGCAGGCCGGCCTTTGCCCCCCTTGATGGCAATCAGCGCGGGCGGACCGGACGGGGATGAGGTCTCCTCGATGATGCTGTTCCACTCCCCACAGGCGGCACATTTACCGGACCAGCGCGTGGTCACCGCGCCGCAGGCTTGGCAGACGAAGGCTTTTGAGGCTTTGGCCATGGGTACAGAAGCTAACCGCCGATATAGCGCCGCAGAGCCCGGGCGCCGAGATTGGTGAGGACCTCATAGTCGATAGTGCCGGCCTGGGCGGCAAGCTCATGGGCGGCCACGTTCCGGCCGATCAACTCGACCCAAGCCCCGCGCCGGGCGAGATGCTCTGGGACACCGGTCACATCCACGGTGATCAGGTCCATGGAAACGCGTCCCAAGATCGGCGCCGAATGCGCGCCGAGATAGACGCGGAATCCCTCCTTGTCATCGCCGGCCGACAGGGCGCGGAACACCCCATCGGCATAGCCGACGGCGAGGACGGCGATCCGGGAGGAGCGTTTCACTGTCTTAGTCGCGCCATATCCCACCGTCTCTCCGGCGGCCACGTCACGCACCTGGAGGATGCGGCCGGCCAGGTTGAGGACGGGCGCAAACGGGCTTTCGCCGTTGCGTCGCGCCTTGCCGCCATAAAGGGCGATGCCGGGACGCACCAAGTCGTAGTGGTAGGCGCGGCCGAGTAGGATGCCGGCCGAATTAGCAAGACTTGCAAAGGCCTTCGGCAATTGCCTTCGCAACCGATCAAAGGTCTGACGCTGCGCTTCGCTTTTGGGGTGCTCCGGTTCATCGGCGCAAGCCAGATGGCTCATCACCAAAGCAAGCTCGAAGGCGCCGAAGACATCGTCTGCCAAGGCAATAGCTTCGACCTCCGCTGCGGAAAGGCCGAGCCGGTTCATGCCGCTGTCGATATGGATGGCCGCAGGGAGCCGTGTGCCGCTGGCCACAGAGAAGGCAGCCCACTCCTTGATCTCCTGGGGGCTGTTGAGCGCCGGCCGCAAGCCATGCCGGTGGTAGAAGGGCGCGGTGCCTTTGAGCAATCCGCCAAAGACATAGATCGTCGCATCGGGCAGGAGGGCGCGTAGCTCGCTCGCTTCGCCAAGCGTGGCGACAAAGAAGGTCTTGCAGCCGGCCCGCGCGAGCGCGGGCGCCACGGCGGCCACGCCCAGTCCATAGGCGTCGGCCTTGACCACGGCGGCGCATTCGGCAGGGGCGCTGATGCCGGCCAAGCGGCGATAATTGGCAACCAGAGCATCGAGATCGATGGTGAGGACGGCGGAGGCCGTCGCCTCGGCTTCCGCGTCGCCCGGACCCCTCGCAGCGGAGGGCGGGCGAGCGTCCTTCACTCCCGCCGCTCCGGCAGGTGCTCCTCGGCGGCGAGATTGCCGAACCTGGTGTATTCCGGCGTGAAGGCGAGCCTCACCGTGCCCGTGGGCCCGTGACGCTGCTTGCCGATGATTACCTCGGCCTTGCCCGTCACCATGTCCATCTCTGCCTGCCACTGCTTGTGCTCTTCGGTATTCTCGCGCGGTTGCCGCCGCTCGACATAATATTCCTCGCGGAAGACGAACAACACCACGTCGGCGTCCTGCTCGATCGAGCCGGATTCGCGCAAATCCGCGAGTTGCGGCCGCTTGTCCTCGCGGTTCTCGACCTGACGCGACAATTGCGAGAGGGCGAGCACCGGGACATGCAGCTCCTTGGCGAGCGCCTTCAGCCCGGTGGTGATCTCGGTGACTTCTTGTACGCGGCCTTCCGTGGCCCGCCGGCTCGAGCCCGACAGGAGCTGGAGGTAATCCACGACGATGAGGCCGATGTCGCGTTGCCGCTTCAGGCGCCGTGCGCGCGCGGCGAGCTGGGCCACGGTTATGCCGCCGGTCTGGTCGATGAAGAGGGGCAGGTTTTGCAGCTCCTGGGAAACCTCGACGATGCGGTCGAACTCGTCGGATTCGATGCGCCCCCGACGGATGCGCTCGGACGGGATATAGGCTTGCTCGGCGATGACGCGGGTGGCGAGTTGCTCGGCCGACATTTCGAGGGAGAAGAACCCGACGATGGCGCCGTCGAGCGGTGCATCGGATTGGGGATCCTTCCGATAACTGCGCGCCACGTGATAGGCGATGTTGGTGGCGAGCGCCGTCTTGCCCATGGACGGGCGCCCGGCGACGATAATCAGATCTGAGGGTTGCAAGCCACCCATCTTCTGGTCGAGATCGGCGAAGCCCGTGGCGAGACCCGACAACCCCCCGTCGCGCCGGTAGGCATTGGCGGCCATGTCGATGGCGTCGGTGAGCGCGGTGGTGAAGGGCTCAAAGCCCGAGCCATATTTCCCGGTCTCGGCGAGCTCGAAGAGCTTCTGTTCGGTGTCCTCGATCTGCACCGCCGGCGGGGCATCAATGGGCGCATCGTAAGCGGTATTGACCAGGGTCTCGCCGATCTCAATGAGCTGCCGCCGGATAGCGAGATCATAGATGGTGCGGCCGTAATCCTCGGCGTTGATGATGGTGGTGGCGTTGGCGGCGAGGCGCCCCAAATATTGCGGCACAGTGAGTTCGCCGACCGGCTCGTCGCCTTGGAAGAAGGTCTTGAGCGTGATCGGCGTCGCCCGCTTGCCGGCCCAAATCAGCTTTGCCGCGTGGTCATAGAGACGCCCATGCAAGGGATCGAAGAAATGCTCCGCCTTGAGAAAGCTCGAGACGCGGTCGCAGGCCTCGTTATTGACCAGGATCGCGCCGAGCAGCGCCTGCTCCGCCTCGAGATTGTGCGGAGGGGCGCGAAAGGTCGGCAGCTCGGCCGAGGCCGGGCGCGGGCGAATCAGCGCGTTGCTCATAGCTCTACAGTAGCCAAAATGGGTTGGTCGGCTAGATCGTCAGCCTGTGCACAAATGGGAGAGACGGCTTTCGCTAACAGGCTGCGCGGCGGACGGCGGTTGGCACGGACATCCGAAAGGCGTAAAGCGCCTTTGCGCCGCCGCGTCCCGGTGGTTTTGAGCCGCTACCGGCGCCTCTCTACGAGGCGTCCTCAGCCTCTTCGGCGCCTTCAACCAACTCTTCGGCAACCGCGCCCGGCTCGAACAATTCCTCGGCGGCACGCTTCGCCGCTTTGGCATCCTCCTCGGCCTCATCCATGGCCTTGCCGGTGACCTGCTCGCCTCTTGCCTGCCGTGCCGCCTCGTCGGGCGAGCGGGCGACATTGATGAGCACATGCGGCTCGACCTCGGCATGGAGCCCGACGCGGACCTCATGAATCCCCAGGGTTTTGATCGGCTTGTCGAGGAGCACCTGCCGCCGCTCGATGGAGAAGCCGCCTTCGGTTACGACGGTGGCGATGTCGCGCGTCGTCACCGAGCCGTAGAGCTGACCCGAATCGCCCGCCTGGCGGATGACGATGAAACTTTGCCCGGCAAGCTTGGTGGCGACGGCTTGTGCCTCGGATTGGAGCCCGAGATTGCGGGCCTCGAGCTGTGCCCGGTCGCGCTCGAAGCGCTCGCGATTGGCCGTGGTGGCGCGCAACGCCTTCCCTTGGGGGAGGAGAAAATTGCGGGCGAAGCCGTCCTTGACGGTGACGACATCGCCCATTTGTCCGAGCCGGCCGATGCGCTCAAGAAGGATGACTTGCATATTGAAACTCCTTTTCGTGTCTGATCGATCAATCCGTGTGGGGAGGCTGGCCTCGGGCGGCCGCGCGCTCGCGCAAGCGAAGCATCGGCTCGCTGAGACCGAGAATGGCCATGACGACGGCAACCCAACCCAATAGCAGTATGCCGAGATAAACGGCGGCGAGCAGCAGGCCGCGAAACGGTATGCCGCGGCTATAGGCGTGCAGCACCGCAAGCCCTTGCAATACATAGGCAAAGAGCAGCGCGCCGGCAAAGCCCGTGGCCAGCAAGCCAACCAAGCCAGGCAGGAAGGAGGCGAGCAGGCTGCCGGTGAAAGCGAGGAAGACGGCATTCGGCAGCTCGATCGTGTCGAGCCGCGGCCAGGGCCGCAAGGCACGCCCTGAAGCATCAACGATCACGCCGGCCAACCACAGATTGAACAGCGCAACGGTCTGCCAGATGATGGCGAAGGCGGCGGGCAGTGCCCGGGCGAGCATGCTGCTCAAATTCCCAATCGTGCTCTCGTTGATCAGGGTGCCGTCCTTGTCGAGCTCCTTCAAGGCGCTGTGTTGGAGCACGTCCTTGATCGAGTCGCGGTAGGTCTCAGTGTCGTAGCCGAGCATCAACACCATGACGCCGGCGAGTCCTCCGGCCATGATCGCCGCCCAGCCGACCAGCCGCCCGACCGGATACCATTCGAGCGTGCCCGTGCCGCCGCTCTGGGCCGGGGCGACCGGGCGCGAGAGTAGTGCGAGGTAGCAAAGTGTGGCGATCGGCGCGCCGGTCGTGAGTGCGAAGATGCCGCCGGTGGCGAGTCCGAGCACGCTCGCGACTACAACGGCCCCGGTCGTGGCCGCGAGCACCGCGGAAATCCAGCCCCAGCCGACGCCCGCTAGGCAGATCGGCAAGGGCGCGAGATAAAACAGGATGCCCGCGAGCGCCGTCGCGGTCGCCGCCGAGGAAAAGAGAGCGGCGGCGATGAGACCTGCGCCGGCGCCGATGAGGAGAGGTGTTGCCATGATAAGCGCTGTCCCGACTCTTTGAAGAGCGGTTAGGGGCGGGCGATCCCGTCCCAACCTTTGGCGTAAGCTTAAGCTCCGACTTGAAGCGGGGTGTCCAAGCCTTTGTTATTGAATCAAATAGGGCAACAGGCCAAGGAAGCGAGCACGCTTGATCGCCTTGGCGAGCTCGCGTTGCTTTTTCGCCGAGACGGCGGTGATCCGGCTCGGCACGATCTTGCCCCGCTCCGAAACATAACGCTGCAAGAGCTTCACGTCCTTGTAGTCAATCTTGGGCGCTTTATCGCCCGAGAACGGGCATGTCTTGCGCCGGCGGTAGAATGGGCGCCTGGCCGCAATCTGGGTCATGCTCATTAGATTTCCTCTCCAGTCTCGGCGACACCTTCAGGCGCATCAATGACGGCTACCGTGTCACGCGCACCAAAGTCGCGGTCACGGTCTCTGCGCGGGCCACGACGGTCGCCGCGATCGCCACGGTCACCGCGATCACTCCGGTCGCCCCTGTCGCCGCGATCCCCGCGGCCCTCGCGGCCCTCGCGGTCGTCACGATCGGAGCGGCGCATCATCGCCGACGGCACTAGTTCATGCTCATCGACCTTGACGGTCAGCAAGCGGATGACGTCGGTCGAGAGGCGTTCCTGGCGCTCGAGCTCCGCCACCGCATCGGCGGGCGCGTCGATATTGATCAGCGAGAAATGCGCCTTGCGGTTCTTCTTGATACGGAAGGTCAGCGATTTAAGACCCCAATATTCGATCTTGCCGATGGTGCCGCCACGGCCCTCGAGAATCGTGCGGAACTCTTGCACGAGGCTCTCGACTTGCTGGGTGGAGATGTCCTGGCGCGTCAAAAAGACATGCTCGTAAAGTGGCATGGTTTGCCTTTCCTTCGTCTCTCAGCTCCGGCGCAAAGCCTCTCATGGGCACGATCGGAGGAAAGGCCCAAGTAGACGACCCTTGGGAGCGGAGACACGGGAGATCGGCTCATTGCCTACCGCTGATGAAGCGGCTCTCCGTTCAGCCTCCGACCGGAGCGTTTCACGAGCCGGCTTTATAAGGCTTTGGCAGCGTATTGCAAGACTGGCAGAGGCTCTTTCGGTTCGATTGGCAGGCGCTATTCCGCTGGCGCTTTCGACGTGCACTCCACCGGCTTGCCGTCCTTCACCGAGTAGCCCATGCAATTCTCTTTGGCGTAGACCTCGATCACATCGAATTTGCCGATCGGCGCATCGCTATAAGCAGCGTCGATGGTCACCGGGTCGGTTTTGTCTGGGACGGTTTCCTGAGGCGCGCGGCCGCGGGCGTCGAAGGCGAAGATGCGGTCGTTGGGATCTCCCCTGCGGGGCGTGAGCTGCAACTCGCTATATTGGGACGTCGGCGCGTCGGCCTTCACCGATATGGTCACGACGGCGTTGTCGACGGTGGCCGTCACCTCATTGACCTTGGAGAGGACCACGAGCGCCGGATCAAGCGGCATTTTCGATTTCCACGGCCATGGCAGCGTGTCGGCGGCAAGGAGCGGCGTGGCGGCGAGCATGGCCAGGCCAGCGATCGTGACAAACGGACGTTTCATGAACTTCTCCTTTGGCCGTGAGTGACCAATTCTATTATTGAAACAAAGGTCTACATTGTGGCTTTGCACCTTGAAGGCGTCGTCTTCGGTCGGCCTGTCCGGTGCTGACAGCTCTGTTGCAGCGGCCTCGGCTCAAGCGCCTGCCTCGCTTGACAGCTTGGCGGCAAACAGTGTCTCTGGCCGCACTCCAGCGCAAAGGCCTCTCTATCACAATGAGCGTTGCTTTTATTTTTCCTGGCCAAGGAAGCCAAGCAGTCGGCATGGGCAAAGCGCTTGCCGAGGCATATCCAACCGCGCGCGCCGTATTCGCCGAGGTGGATGACGCGCTCGGCCAACCTCTGTCGGCGCTGATGTGGGAGGGGCCCGAGGATCAGCTTACGCTCACCGAGAACGCGCAACCCGCCTTGATGGCCGTGTCGCTGGCAGCGCTCCGCACGCTTTGTGAGGAAAAGGGCCTCGTGCTCGAGGACCGCGTAGCCTATGTCGCCGGCCATTCGCTTGGCGAGTATTCGGCGCTCGCTGCCGCCGGCAGCTTGAGCCTTGCCGATACCGCGCGCCTGCTCAAGACGAGAGGCCGCGCCATGCAGGCCGCGGTCCCAGTGGGGCAGGGAGCCATGGCGGCGCTTCTCGGCGCGGAGGTCGCCCAGGCCGAGGCGCTCGCCGAATCCGCGAGCGAAGGCGAGGTCTGCGCGGTCGCCAACGACAACGCTCCAGGCCAGGTGGTGATCAGCGGCACGCGTACGGCGATCGAGCGGGCGGTGGCGCTTGGTCCAAAATTCGGCGCGCGCCGTGCCATGCTGCTACCGGTGAGCGCGCCGTTCCATTGCGCGCTGATGCAACCCGCCGCCGACGTCTTGCGAGAGGCTTTGAGCCAAGTGAAGATCTCGGCGCCAAAAGTGCCCATTGTCGCCAATGTGCTGGCTTCGGCCGTGACCGACCCCGAAGCCATCCGCGCCCGCCTGATCGAGCAGGTCACGGGCAAGGTCAGATGGCGGGAGTCGATGATGTATCTGCGGGACAAGGGCGTCGATGCGCTTTACGAGGTCGGCGCCGGCAAAGTTCTGACCGGCCTTGCTCGGCGGTTCGATGGCTTCGAGGCGCGTTCCATCGGCACGCCCGAGGAGCTGGAAGCGGCGGCCGCGGCGCTTTGAGCGCGAGCGGAGCGTTTGAGTAGAAGGAGAGCGGAATGTTCGAGTTGACCGGGAAGAACGCCCTCGTCACTGGGGCGACCGGCGGCATTGGCTGGGCGATCGCCGAGGTGCTGCATACTCAGGGCGCGAACGTCGCGATCTCTGGCACCCGCGTGGAGCGTCTCGATGAGCTCGCGGCGAAGCTCGGCGCGCGCGTGGTGGCGCTGCCTTGCGATTTGCGCGACCGTGCCGCCGTGGCCAAGCTTCCCGAGCAGGCCGAGAAGGCGCTCGGCCAGGTCGACATCCTGGTCAACAACGCCGGCATCACCCACGACAATCTCTTCATGCGCATGAAGGACGAGGAATGGGACGACGTCATCGCCGTCAATCTCACCTCGGTGTTCGTGCTGACACGCGGGATCTTGCGCGGCATGATGCGGCGGCGCTACGGGCGCATCGTCAATATCGCCTCGATCTCGGGCGTGCTCGGCAATCCGGGGCAGGGCAATTACGCCGCCTCGAAGGCTGGGCTGGTCGGCATGACCAAGTCGCTCGCACGGGAGGTATCGAGCCGCGGCATAACCGCCAATTGCATCGCTCCGGGCTTCATCTCGACGCCGATGACCGATGCTCTGACGCCGAAGCAAACCGAGGCGATTGCCGCCGCGATCCCGGCGGCGAAATTCGGCCAACCGGTGGACATTGCCGCGGCCGTGGTGTTTCTCGCCAGCGACGAGGCGGGCTACGTGACCGGGGAGACGCTCCATGTCAACGGCGGTATGGTGATGGTCTAACCCGTTGAGTTGCAGAGATTTTGGGAGCAATCGCCGTCGCATTGGCGGCGGGAGCGGGGCCGGGTCGGGGCTGCTGGCAAAGGGCGGGAAAGTGTGTTACCCACACTGCCGCTCTGTAGGGCTCGATGGGGGCTTGACAAAGCTGAGCCTCCTCGCGTTCAAACCCCTGTGACTTGCCGCTCTGGGGTGCGTTAGGCCGTGAGCCGACGCTCGGGGGGTGTGCGAGACCTGAGGACGGATAAGTAAGGACGATGAGGCGGACATGAGCGATATCTCAGAGCGCGTAAAGAAGATCGTGGTGGAGCATCTCGGCGTCGAGGCCGACAAGGTGACCGAGAGTGCGAGCTTCATCGACGACCTTGGAGCCGACAGTCTCGACACTGTCGAGCTCGTCATGGCGTTCGAGGAAGAGTTTGGCTGCGAGATTCCGGACGATGCCGCCGAAACCATCTTGACTGTCGGCGACGCCGTCAAATTCCTGGAGAAGAATACGGCCGCTTAATTCTCCTTTTTCCTTCGCGCGCTCGGGCCGTCTTGCGCCGCGACATTTGCCACCCCATTGCGGCTTGATCACCGGTTCCCGCGAGGATCACGCGAAAGCGTCAGATGCGACGTGTCGTCATCACAGGATTGGGTCTCGTCTCGCCGCTGGGATGCGGTGTCGAGATCGTGTGGGAGCGGCTGACCGCGGGCCAGAACGCGGCGCGGCGCATCGACAATTTCGACGCCTCCGATCTAACCTGCCAGATCGCTTGCCAGATTCCGCGCGGCGACGGCAGCGACGGCACCTTTAATCCCAACGATTGGATGGAGCCGAAAGAGCAACGCAAGGTCGACGAGTTCATCGTATATGCCATGGCCGCCGCCGAGCAGGCGCTGGCCGACGCCGGCTGGAGGCCTAAATCCTATGAGGATCAGACCCGGACCGGCGTGCTGATCGGCTCCGGCATCGGCGGTCTCCAGGGCATCGAGAAGACCTCGCTGCTGTTCGCCGAGAAGGGGCCGCGGCGGGTCAGCCCGTTCTTTATTCCCGGACGTCTGATCAACCTCGCCGCCGGCTATGTCTCGATCCAGCATGGACTGAAGGGCCCCAATCACGCGGTGGTCACGGCGTGTTCTACCGGGGCGCACGCCATCGGCGATGCCTCCCGGCTGGTGGCGCTTGGCGATGCCGATGTGATGCTGGCGGGCGGGGCCGAATTGCCAGTCTGCCGGCTGTCGATCGCGGGCTTTGCCGCGTGCCGGGCGCTGTCGACCAATTTCAACGACGATCCGCAACGCGCCTCGCGACCCTATGACCGCGACCGTGACGGCTTCGTCATGGGCGAGGGGGCTGGGGTGGTTGTGGTCGAGGCGCTCGATCATGCCCTGGCGCGCGGCGCAAAGATCTATGCCGAAATCATCGGCTATGGCCTCTCCGGCGATGCCTTCCATATCACGGCGCCCGCCGAAGACGGCGACGGGGCATATCGCTGCATGGTCGCGGCGGTCAAACGCGCGGGGATCGAGCCCGCCGATATCGACTACATCAATGCCCATGGCACTTCGACGCCGATGGGCGACGAGATCGAGCTCGGTGCCGTCGAGCGGCTGTTCGGCAACGCCGCCGGCAAGGTCTCTATGTCGTCGACCAAATCGGCGATCGGTCATCTGCTCGGCGCCGCCGGCGCGGTCGAGGCGATCTTCTCAGTGCTCGCCATTCGCGACAATCTGGCGCCGCCCACGCTCAATCTCGACAATCCGTCGGTGGCGACGGCGATCGACCTCGTGCCCCATAAGGCGCAGCGCAAGACCATCAATACGGTGCTCTCCAATTCCTTCGGTTTCGGCGGCACCAATGCCTCGCTGATCCTCCGCCGGTACGCCGCCTGATCGCGCTTCTCGCGGCGCTTGCCAGGCAAACCTCCCTTTCGCCATATTTCGACTCAAAGTGGATGGGTCATCCGCACGGGACATCCAGGCCATGTCTGTGACCAGCGACTTCTCGGCGAACGGCAGCGATGCGCGTCAACCCGGCGATGGGGTTGGCCGGGATTTACCGCGTAGCCCCGCCGAGGCGCTTGAGCCGGTGCGGCCGCCCGAACTGCCGGACCGTGAGCCGCATGAGCCGGGCTCGCACCCCGTCTTTGGCTTTTTCAACGGTCTGCTGAAGCTGATGCTCGTCACGGCGGGCGTACTGTTGGCGCTGGTCTATTTCATCAAGTTCCAGTTTGACCGGCCTGGCCCGCTGGATACCTCTACGGTGGTGGTGATCCCGAAAGGCGAGGGGGTCAGCGGCATCGCCGAGCGTCTCCAGCGCGACGAAGTCATCGCCGACCGGGGCATGTTCATGACCAGCATCATCTACTTTATATATTTGCGCGGCACCGGGAGCCTCAAAGCGGGCGAATATGAGTTCCGCAAGCATGCGAGCATGCGGCAGGTGCTGGATACGCTGGTCCAGGGCAAATCCATCGACCACAAGATCAACTTCGCCGAGGGGCTGACCAGCCAGCAGATGGTCGACCGCCTGATGGCCAATCCCGACCTCGAGGGAACGATCACCGAGGTCCCACCGGAAGGGACGCTGCTGCCCGACACCTATCGGTTCCAAATCGGCGATACGCGGCTCGACATCCTCGAGCGCATGCAGGCCAGCCAGCAAAAATTCCTCGCCAAAATGTGGGACGAGCGCGATCCGGATATCGTGGTGCAGACGCCGGAACAGGCGGTGATCCTCGCCTCCATCGTTGAGAAGGAGACGGGCCGCGCCGATGAGCGGCCGCGCATCGCCAGTGTGTTTGAGAACCGGCTGAGGAAGAATATGCGGTTACAGTCCGACCCCACCATCATTTATGGCCTGGTAGGAGGGAAGGGCGTACTCGACCATCCCATTCAACAGGACGAGCTCGAGCGCGATACTCCTTACAATACCTACAAGATCAACGGGCTGCCGCCCACGCCGATCGACAATCCGGGGCGCGCTGCGATCGAGGCGGTGCTCAAGCCGGCCAAGACCAAGGATCTCTATTTCGTGGCCGACGGCAGCGGCGGCCATGCCTTCGCGCCAAGCCTCGAGGAGCATAATAAGAATGTCGGGCACTGGCGCCAGGTCGAGCGGGCCCAGCGTGAGCAGGAGCGCACGGAAGCGGCCGCCGCGGCGGCGGCCGGGACCCAGCCAGCACCTAACGGTGCCGCCCCCGAGGGCGATGCCGCAGCCGGCACGCTGACAGCGCCGGACGCGCTTCTCAATCCACGGTCTCCGCCGCCAGCCGCGCCTGCGGCAGCAGCGGCTGGCGATGCAGAGGCTGCCCCGGCAGGCGGCTCAGCGGACGACACACCGCCGCTCCCGCTGCGGAATCCGAAGCGGTAGAGCGGGCCGGTTGGTCATCTTACGGTGTCTGTCCTATTAACTACACAGCCCGGCCATCAAGCGCTTAAGGCGGTTCCGCTCGCCGCATCCCGCCCGACTCGGCTTATAAACACTAGCCCTCAATAGCCCGGGGCCCACCAGGGCTAGGACCGTCCGCCTATGACCCTCAAAAGCATGACTGGCTTTGGCCGCAGCGCCGGGGTTCACGGCGAGACGAGCTGGCATTGGGAGGTGAAGAGCGTCAATGGCCGGTCGCTTGAGCTTCGCTTTCGCATTCCCCCGGGTCTGGAGGGGCTTGAGGTCAAAGCAAGGTCGCTCGCCCAAGAGAGGCTTGCCCGGGGCAACTGCACGCTCAATCTCGCTTTGCGGCGCGAGGCCGGGGACCTTGTCATTCGCCTGAACGAGCCGGCCTTGGCGCAAGTGCTTGCGGCGGCCGAGCGCGCGCGTGGGCTCACCCAGATGGCGGCGCCGAGCCTCGATACGCTGCTTGCCATGCGGGGCGTGGTCGAGGTGGTCGAAGGCGAGGAGAGCGAGGAGGCGCAAGCCAAGCTCGAGCTTGCATTGCTCGCCGGTCTCCGCACCGCGCTCGACCAGCTCGTCTCGGCACGAGCGGCCGAAGGCGCGCGCCTCGCCGATGTCATTGCCAATCAGCTTGATCAGATCGGGGTGCTTGTGGACCGAGCCACCAACGCCCCGGCGCGCCAGCCGCAGGCGATCGCGCAGCGCCTGGCCGAACAGGTTGGCCGCCTGGTCGAGACGGGTGCAGGACTTGATCCCGAGCGGCTGCATCAAGAAGCGCTGCTGCTCGCCGCCAAAGCCGATATTCAGGAGGAGCTCGATCGTCTCCGTGCCCATGTCGCGGCGGCGAAGGGGCTTCTAGTGGACGGCAAGGCGGTCGGCCGGCAGCTTGAGTTTCTGGCGCAGGAGTTCAACCGCGAGGCCAACACCATCTGCTCGAAGGCGTCCGACATCGAGATCAGCCGCGCCGGGCTCGAGCTCAAGTCCGTCATCGATCAGCTCAGAGAGCAGGTTCAGAACATTGAGTGAGGCAATGATGGAATCCGCGCGACGAGGTCTCATGCTGGTGCTGTCCTCGCCTTCTGGTGCGGGCAAGACCACGCTCGCGCGCCGCCTGCTTGACAACGAACTTGGCCTGGCGATGTCGGTGTCCTACACCACGCGGACGCCGCGCAAAGGGGAGAGCGACGGCAAGGACTATCATTTCGTCGACCACGACACTTTCACCAAGATGCGCGACCAGGGTGAGTTCCTCGAGTGGGCGGTGGTGTTCGACAATTATTACGGCACGGCGCGCAAGCCGGTGGAGCAGGCCCTGGCGCGCGGTCGAGACGTGCTGTTCGATGTCGACTGGCAGGGAGCCAAGGCCTTGCGCGATGAGGCCGCGGCTGATGTGGTCACGGTGTTCATCCTTCCCCCATCGGGCAAGGCCCTGGAGGATCGGCTCACCGAGCGCGCCCAGGATTCGGCCGAGGTGGTGCATGCGCGCATGCGTGGGGCAAGCAACGAGATCCAGCATTGGGCGGAGTACGACTACATCGTGATCAATCACGATGTGCGACAGTCGCTCGCCTCGATCCGCGCCATTCTCGCCGCCGAGCGCTTGCGCCGAGCGCGGCTCACCGGCCTCAAGGACTTCGTGCAAGGCCTGTTGGCCGAACTTTAGCAGCTTTCGCGAAGCGCGTTCGCAATCCGGCAGAAGTCCGCGATCTGCAACTCTTCGGCGCGGGCTTGCGGATTGATGCCGAGCCCTTGCAGCAACGTTTCGCTGTCTCGCGTGATTTGACGCAAGGACGAGCGGAGCATCTTGCGCCGCTGCCCGAACGCCGCGGCCGTCACCCGCTCAAGCGTCGCCACGTCGCACAACGGATCAGGAGCCTCCTTTGGCGCGAACTCGACGACGCATGACTCGACCTTGGGTCGCGGGGTGAAGGCCGCGGCGGGAAGCGTGAGCAGGATGCGGGGGCTTGTCCGCCATTGGCTCAGCACGGCCAGGCGGCCGAAATCCTTGTCGCCCGGTTTGGCGACGATGCGGAGCGCAACCTCGCGCTGGAACATCAGCACGAGACGGTCGAACCAAGGCGGCCAGAGGTCGGTCTTGAGCCAGCCTACGAGCAGTGGCGTGGCGACGCTGTAAGGCAGATTGGCGACGATCCGTGCCGGCGGCTCGATCTTCAGCTGGGCGTAGTCGATCCGCCGCGCATCGGCGGCAATGATGTCCAACTGTCCAGGGTACCGTTCAGCGATGTCGCGCAAGGCAGGCAGGCAGCGCTCGTCTTTCTCGATGGCGATGACGCGACGCGCTCCTTCAAGCAGCAGCGCACGAGTGAGGCCGCCGGGCCCAGGCCCGATCTCGACGATGGTTGCCTCCTCGAGCGGGCCGGCGGCGCGGGCGATGCGGCGCGTGAGATTGAAATCGAGCAGGAAATTCTGGCCAAGGCTGCGGCGCGCGGTGAGGCCAGTGGCGCGGATGACGTCGCGGAGCGGCGGCAGCTCGTCGGGTGTGCTCAACGCACGCCCCGGGCGCGGGCTTGCATGGCGTCTGCCAGCCGCAAGGCCTCGATCAGACTGCGCGGGCTCGCTTTGCCGGTTCCGGCCAGCGCAAAGGCTGTGCCGTGATCGGGAGAGGTGCGCACGAAAGGCAGCCCGAGCGTGGTGTTGACGCCGGTGTCGAAGGCCAGCGTCTTGAACGGGATCAGCGCCTGGTCGTGATACATGGCGACCGCCGCGTCATAGGTCGCTCGTGCCTCGGCGTGGAACAGCGTGTCGGCGGGGTAAGGGCCAGTCACGTCGAGGCCTTGCGCCCGCGCCGCCGCAATGGCCGGTATGATGATGTCGATTTCCTCACGGCCCATGCCGCCATCCTCGCCGGCATGAGGGTTGAGGCCGGTGACCGCGATCCGCGGCCGTGCCACGCCGAAATAGCGCGTGAGATCCGTTGCTGTGGTGGCAAGCGTCTTGATGATGAGGCTTTGGGTGAGGGCGTTTATCACCTCTTTCAGCGGAATATGGATGGTGACCGGCACGACTTTGAGATCGCCCGCGACGAGCATCATCACGGCGTCAGAGGCTTCGCGCCCGGCAAGCCGGGCGAGGAACTCGGTGTGGCCGGGAAAGGGGAAGCCCGCGCGATAGAGCACGGCCTTGCTGATTGGGTTGGTGACGATTGCGCTTGCGGCGCCCTCGCGCACAAGGGCCAGGGCACGCTCGATCGACTGCTGGATCGCCGGGGCCGCGGCAGGGTCCGGGCGCCCTGGGACGACGTCTCCGGGGACGGCGATCGGCAACACCGGCAGCGCCTTGGCGAACAGCCGCGTCGCAACGGCGGGCTCGCCGATCGCCTCGATCGCGACGGCAAGACCGAGGATATGGGCACGGGCGGCAAGAACCTCAGGATCGCCAAGCAGAACGAAGGGCGGAATGCGTTCGGCGAGGCGCGCCTGAAAAGCGAGAAGCGTGATGTCGGGGCCGATCCCAGCAGGATCGCCGAGAGTGAGGGCAAGCGGTCGCTCGGTACGGTCCATGGCAGCCCGGTCATCAGCTAGGCGTTCGGGAAGCCGTTTCCGTAGACTGATCCGGCGGCCACGTCCCGTGAAACCGCGCCTAGCGATATTCGATGAACGCATCCTGGCGGATATCGCGCAGCAGGCCCTCGGCCCTGATCCCCATTTCCTGCTCCATCAATTTGCGCTCGGTTTGCTGACGCTGCTCTGGATCACCCTTGATCGCGTGCTTGCCGCAGACGGCGTAAGCCTCGATCGCCGAGCCGGAGAGGGTGGGGGGAGTCATCTCGCCGACCTTCGCGTTCATCACCAGCGTGCGCACAGGCTGCGCCAGCGAGGTCGGCACCTGATCCTGGAGCGATTTCACGGTCATGCCCTGCATACCTTTGGTCAGGGTGGCGAAATTGGAGCAGGACTGGATGCGGGCGCGCAGCGCCTCGATCGTGGCGAGCTGCTTGGCAATGGCTGCTTGATCGGCATTGCTTGGGATCTCGAACTTTACCTGGCGAAGCTGCAGCGCGGTCTCGTCCGCAGCCTTGCCGCCCTCGCCGCCCTCGGTAAGCGCCTTGTCGACGGCAGCATCGCCGATCACCACGTCAAGGCGAAACTTCCGCTGCACGACGCCCTGCCAGACGATCTGCGACCTGATGCGATCCTTGAGCGTCTTGATGTTGACCCCCATTTCGCCAAGCGCGGTGGCAAGCTGGTCGGGGGTCATGTTGTTTTTCTGCGCCATGTCGGTGAGGACCTTGTTCACGTCATCCTCGGGGGGAGTGAGGCCGAGCTTCTTGGCCTGCTGCACTTGGAGTCGCTCTTCGATCAGCATGTCCGTGGCCTTCTTCTTCAGGGCCGCGGAAGGGTCTTCGTGCGTAGTAATCGCCAGAAAGCGCTCGCGCTGCTCGATGTCATAGGCCGAGATCGGATCGTCGTTGACGAGCACGACGATTGACTGCTCGGTCGGTGCCTGTGCCTTGTGCCTGTGCCTGTGCCTGTGCGGTGCGCGGGATGCTGGCCACTCCTGCGAGCAGGGCAAGCGCGGCAACGAAGGCCGTGCGCGGCCAGCAAGCGACGCTCAAGCAAGCTGCCGCCCTCCAAATGTGCGCTCGCAGCGGCCGGCACGGTTTCATGCCGCCTCCCTAAAAGCCGACTTGCGCCGTATCCGGCCCGACTAGGCCGGTAGCATTGGTCTGGTACTGGTAGGTGCCGAGATATTTCAGCGCCAAGTTCACCGTTATAGTCTGGCCCGGCAGGATATCGCGATCTTGGATGTGGCTCTCCTCGTAGGTCACGGCGATGGTCAAACAGTCGTTCTGATAGCGGATGCCCATGCCGTCGCTGATCAACTGTGCGTTTTGCAGGTCGTAGCGAACACCGGCGAGCAGCGCCCAGGTGTCGGTCAGCGAAAGGGCGCCTTTGGCCAGAATCTCCTGCTGTTCTTGCTGGGACGCGGTTGTCGTCGCCACAGCATTGGGCGCCACGTCGGCATAGTTCGCCACAAGGTCGACGGGACCGACATTCGCGTTGGCGCTGAGATCGGTGCGCTGGAGAGCCAAGGTCTGTTGGTCGAAGCGGCCCTGCGCCGAGAACGAGAGGTAACTCGCGGCTTGCAAATAGAGGCCGCTCACATAATCCGAGGACGTGGTTGCAAGGCCGCTATTCTGGAAAGCGGGAAGGTCGAAGCTGTTCTGGCCAGCGAGCTGATAGCTCTCGCCGAAGACGGCGCGAGCATAAGCTCCGTTTGGAAGCTGCGCCGTGTAGCGGAAACCCACATTGGCGCGGGTGCCCGTTTCGATGCGGTCGTAGCCCGAGAACTTGTCGATGTCGAACAGGATGGTGTCGTCGAACACGAGGCTCTGCGCGTCCTCGTTCGGGATCTGCGTCTGGTCGCCGACCGAATCGGGCCGCACGATAATCTGAGCGATCGGCTCGAAGACATGCGCGACGCTGCCCGTCGTGGCGATGAAGGGATAGCGGTACTCGGCGCCGCCGACGGCGTTGCCGCGCAAGATCGCGCCGCTGCTCTCGAGACCGCTTTCGGGAGCGACGAACGCGTTTACATCGTAGACGTCGCCTCTGAGTTGGGCAAATGGCGTGAACACCTCACCAATCGGATCGATCAGCTGCCGCCGCCAGTTTGCCTCGACGATGAGGCGGTTCGAATCGGTGCCGTCGGCATTCGACAAGGCCATGACATTGGAGTTGAAGCTGAGCTCCCCGCCGATGACCGGATTGTGGACGATGTAGTCATAGTCGATGATCGGATACACCGTCGCGTCGGCCAGCGGATTGCGGGTCGAGAGCAGGTCGCCGGTCTCGTAGAAGCGCATCCCGAAATAGTTCCGGTCAGCCAAGCCCTCGAGATAGAGCTGCGAGATAGTGTCGGTTTTGATCAGGCTGTCGAGGCCGTAAAAGCGCCGGAACGTGTCGTCCGACAGGGCGACCGCGTCCCATCCCCAGGACCAATAGGGATCGAGCGCGAACTTGCCCGCGGTTTTGATGCTGCCACGGAAATTGCCGTCGAAGGGGGAAGCAAAGGTGCCGTTGTCGAACACACCGGCGACGTCGACGTTATAGGCGCCGCTCGCCGTGCGCTGGCGCCACAATCCCTGCAGCAGCGTGCCGGCCTGCGAGGTGAACATCGGGGTGAAGGTGAAGTCGTAAGAATCCGACAGCGCGAAGTAATACGGCACCGTCACCGCGGTGCCGAACGCACTACTGGACGACTGGTACGACGGCATCAGGAAGCCAGATTTACGCTTTACTGTTGGATCGGCGGCTTGGAACCACGGGACCCAGATGATCGGTACGCCAAAGAAATCGAAGAAGGCGTTGCGGAAGGTGATGGTCGCCTCATCCGTCCGGTGAATGATCTTTTTTGCGCGAATGCGCCAGGCCGGCGGCCGGTCGGGGTTGGCTTCGCAAGGCTTGCAAGGCGTGAACCAGCCCTTCTCGAACACCGTGACGTTGCCCGCCTCGCGCGTGGCGGTGGTGGCCACGATCCTCGTATCGTCCTTGGTCACGACCCGGAGCGCGTCGATAAATCCGTCGCGGAAATCGTCGGTCAGTGTCATGTGGTCCGAGGTGATGATGGCGCCTTCGGGGTCCTTGATGCGGACGTTGCCTGCGGCGGCCAGCGTGTTGGCGTTACGGTCGTAGATGACCTTATCCGCAAGCAGCGTGTAGTTGCCGTAATAGATCTCGACGTTGCCCTTGGCCGTCACCCGATTGTTCTCGTTGTCGTAGACCATCTCGTCGGCCTGCAGCAGCATCGGCTCGGTTGAGTCCATCTTTGGCGGCGCGAGTACCTTGCCGAGGTCCGTGGTCTCCTTCTTGGTCGACCCCGATTTCTCTGTTCCAAGTTTGATAAGCGACGATGGGTTGATCGATTGGGCGAACGCCGCATCGCCAGCGAACAGCAGCAGCAAGCCGGCCGTGACGAGGGCGAAGCACGCAGAGAGCAGCCACCGGGGGCGACCAAAGCCCGGGCGTCTAAACGCAGCGAGGCCGGGCATTGCCCGGCGCATCCTGAGCGGAGCTGTGGCGGGCCTCACCATCATCCGTCCTCTTTGTGCAAGAGCACGGTGAGCGCGAGGCTCGCCGCGATGATGATCGGCACCCAGGCGGCGGCCATGGCCGACGTCAATCCCGCCATGGCAAAATTGCGTGATACTTCGGCGAGCACGAAGAAGGCAAAGCCCGCCGCAATGCCGCCGATGGCATTGATTTGCACATTGCCGAAGCGGAAGGCCCTGAGCGAGGAGGTGGCGGCAATCAGCACCATGGTCATGAGCAGGAACGGCCGCGACAAGAGGAGCTGATACTGCACGCGGTATTGCGTGGCGGGAAGTCCGGCTCGCTCGGCGATCTCGATGAAGTTCGGCAGGTCCCAAAACGAGATCGAGAACTCCGTGCCGAGACTATCGCGGACCTGCGTCGGCGTCAGATAGGTGCTGAGCAGATAGTGCTGGTAGAACACCGGCTCCTGGGCCACGGCGCTAACCCATGCATCCTCGAGTTCCCAACGCCCATCCTTGAGCACGGCCTTGAGCGCCTCGATCCGCTCGGTCGGGCTCTGGTCGGGCGCGTATTGAAACACGGTGACTCTGGTGAGGACGAGACCTTGATTGGACGCCCGCCGCGCATGGATTACGGACGGACCGTCGGCGCCGTCCTCGCGCAGCCAAGCGCCCGCGCTCTTGGTTTTGAGCAGCGAATCGTCGCGGTCGAAGGCGCTCGCATACAGCCGCTCGGCCTCGGCGCGGGCAAGCGCTGCAAGAGGATTGTAGAGTGCCACGAAGGCGATGCCGAGCAGGAAGGCCACGATGATGGCGGGCAGCACGAATTGCCAGACCGAGACTCCGGCGGCGCGCACGATGATGAGCTCCGAGCTGCGGCTCAGCATGAGGAAAACGCCCACGGTGCCGATCAGCACGGCGAAGGGCAGCGTGAGCTCCGAGAATGAGGGCAGGCGCAGGAGCGTCATATAGGCGAGCAGGAGGGCCGGAACGTCCTGGTCGTAGGTGCCCGCGCGGCGCAGCATCTCGATGAAATCGACGAAGAAAATGAGAACGCAACAAATGGCGAACATCGCCAGCATAGCCAGCAGGAAACGCAGCGAAAAATAGCGCGCAAGTGTCCCCGCTGCACTGATGCCCTGCATCTGCGCTCTCACTTCGCTTGCGTCCCCCAACCGGCCCAGAATTTTATGTTCTGTGGATTGAACTTAGGCTGAAGACTCAGCTTGGACCGTAGTTCAGGCGACATTCTAACGTGTGCGGTAAAGGCCGCAACGATAATCGCCCCGATTGGAAGAGCGTAGACAAACGGCACGGCGGCCGCATTGAGGGTCACCAGATTGGACATCGTCAGGCCGGAAACGCGGAGCCCGAGAGCTATGCCGAAAGCCGTGAGAATTTGGGCCCAGCGGCTCTCACGGGTGGTCCGCGCATGGCCCAGCACGGCGATAGCCAGAAAGACGAAGGCCATCGGGTAGAGGGGTGTGGAAAACCGGTCGTGGAGCTCGGTGCGGATCTGGCCGACATTGCCCTTGCCCTCGAGCAGCTTTGGATCGGGGTTGATCAGCTCGCTGAGGTATCGCTCGCGCGGGCGCAATTCCCTGCTCGCGTCCGCGCCTTTCGGATTGAGGTCGGAGATGTTAAGCACATATTGGTCGAAAGCCACGATCTGGGCGCCTTTGTCGGGGGTCTTCGGCTCGTAGCGCTGAACGTGACCGTCAAACATCACGAGATAGGCTCCATCATCATTGCTGACGATGCGGCCGTGGTTGGCCAGATAGCTCATCACCTGCGTGTCGTCGCGCTCGTCATGGACGAGCAGGCCGAGCAGATCCCCGGTCGGCGAGCGGTCGCGGATGTGGAAGGTCAGACCCGCTTCCGTGCTGGAAAAACGTCCTGGTTGAAGGACTTGCGAGATCACGTCGGTGCGCACTTGAGTGATCAAAGTGCTTAGCTCCCGCATGGCGGCGGGCATCACGTAGAGATTGCAGATCAGGCTGGCGACGCAGACCAGGAAGGCGAGAATCACGAAGGGCGTGCCGATCCGCCAGACAGGCGCGCCGGACGCCGTCATCACGATCAGCTCGCTGTCACCGTTCATGCGGTCGAGCGTGTAGAGCGAGGCCATCAGCATCGCGTTGGGGGCGATCAGCGCCATCAGCCCCGGCAGGGTGAGGAGGGTCATCTTGAGGAACAGCACGACACCTTGGCCCTGCGAGACGATCAAATCGAGCTGCCTCAGCGCCGTGGCGAGCCAGACGATGCTCGTCAACGTCACCAAGATGAGGACGAACGCGTTCGCCACCTGCCGAAAGACATATCGGCTGAAGAGGGTCGTCATGCCGCTTCTCTAAGATCCCCGTTCGACGCCACGGGCAGCGCTTTCATTGTTGCTGAGAGTCGCCAGCCGCCTGGTGTCAAAGTCGATTCCCATCAGCCCAAGATGGCCGAATTTCGGCGGTTTGGGCGGCTTGCATTCCGACTCGACACGAACTAGGAAGAGCACCTTGAATTCCCGCCCGCTGTTGCAAAGTTGCATCAGTGAACGCGCGGTTAACGCGCGCTGTCCTGCCGCATTACTTGGGGGTAGAGGGCCAGAACCTCTATGGAGCTGCCGGTGAGCGACCAGACCACGATTTCCTTCGCCAATCTGAACGTGCCCGAAGAGGGCGTCGTCGTCGTTCTTGCAGAGGAGGGGCCTAAGCTCACGCCGGGCGCCAAGGACCTCGACAAGAAGGCCAAGGGCTTACTGGCGCGCGCCGCCGAGATCAGCGGGTTCAAGGGCAAGAAGGAGACGTCGGTCGACTTGCTCGCGCCGGCGCGACTCAAATTTTCGCGGCTCGTGATGGTCGGGACGGACAGGACCGCCACCTATCGAGCCGAGGACTGGCTCAATCTGGGCGGCACCGTTCGCGGCCAACTGACCGGCAAGGAGGGGCCTACCGCCCACATCGTTGTTGAGGCTGTCGGGCGCGAGGTTGCGCCAAGCGATGTCGCAAGCTTTGCTCTTGGCGCCGTGCTGCGCGGGTACAAGTTCAGGAAGTACAAGACCAAAGGGCAGAAGAAGAATTCTGGCACGTCCGAAAACAACGACCGGACGCTCAAGAAGATCGTCATTCACTGCGGCGACCCGCGGGCCGCCAACAGGGCCTTCGCCGCCGACCGCGCCATCGCCAATGGCGTCATGCTCGCCCGCGATCTCGTAAATGAGCCGGCCAATGTGCTGGGCCCAGCAGAGTTTGCCGTGCGCGCCAAGGAACTCGCCAAGCTCGGCGTGCAGGTCGAGGTGCTCACGCCGAAGACGCTGCAGCGGCTCGGCATGAACGCGCTGCTCGCCGTGGGGCAGGGGAGCGTGAAACCGAGCCACGTTGCGGTGATGCAATGGAAGGGCGTGGGTGCGAAAGGCGACGATCCCATCGTTGTCGTCGGCAAGGGCGTGACATTCGATACTGGCGGCATCTCGCTCAAGCCCGCGGCCGGCATGGAAGATATGAAGGGCGACATGGCAGGCGCCGCTTGCGTAGTCGGCCTCATGCTTGAACTCGCCGAGCGCAAAGCCAAGGTAAACGCCGTCGGCATCATCGGTCTCGTCGAGAATATGCCGGGTGGCAACGCGCAACGTCCGGGCGACGTCGTCACCTCGATGTCGGGCCAGACCGTCGAGGTGCTCAACACCGACGCCGAGGGGCGCATGGTGCTCGCCGACTGCCTGTGGTACGCCCAAGACCGCTTCAAGCCGGTGGCGCTCATCAATCTCGCCACGTTAACCGGTGCGGTGATGGTCGCGCTCGGCAAAGAGCATGCCGGCCTCTTCAGCAACAATGACGAACTGACCGACCGGCTCATCGCCGCGGGCAACGCCACCGGCGAGAAATTGTGGCGCCTGCCGCTCGGGCCGAAATACGACAAGATGATAGACTCCAAGGTTGCCGACATGAAGAACACCGGCGGCAAATGGGGCGGGTCGATCTCGGCAGCGCAGTTCCTCCAGCGCTTCATCAAGGAAGGGACGCCCTGGGCGCATCTCGACATCGCCGGTACCGCGATGTCGTCGGTCGACACCGAGATCAATCGGAGTTGGGGATCGGGCTTCGGCGTGCGTCTGCTCGATCAGCTCATTCGCGAACATTACGAGCGGAGTTAAGCCTGTGACGTGGTGCGGCGCGCGCGTTTTGCCATGGACCACACTCACTCCTAAATTTTCCATAATATATCTTATGCGAATCGAGTATATCGAGCCAAGTTTAGCGATTTTCGGCTATCTCCTTGTCGTGGGCTGGAAATACGACCCCCCCCAGGCATCGTCCTGGTGCCCGCTGCGCGCTGCCTGAGATGGCTGACGAGGCGGCAAGACCGCACCGCATCGAGGATCTGTTGCGCGTGATGGCGCGGCTGCGAGACCCGGCGACCGGTTGCCCATGGGATCGCGAGCAGAATTTTGCGACGATCGCTTCATATACGATCGAAGAGGCCTATGAGGTGGCCGACGCCATCGCGCGGGGCGATCTCGACGATCTCAAGGGCGAACTTGGCGATCTCCTTCTGCAAGTCATCTACCATTCGCGCATGGCGGAGGAGGAAGGTAGTTTCGGTTTCAGCGATGTCGTCGATGCCATCACGGAGAAGATGATCAGGCGTCACCCGCATGTGTTCGAAGACGTGACGCTCAGAGACAGTTTCGTGGGCAGTGGTACGTGGGAGCGGATCAAGGCCGAGGAGAAGGCTACTCGGCGGGGCACGGCGCGCGGTGAGACCGACGAGGGCTCTCCGCTCGACGATGTGCCGCTCGCCCTGCCCGCGCTCAGCCGCGCGGTGAAGCTGCAATCGCGCGCGGCCCGGGTCGGATTCGACTGGCCTTCGCTTGAGCCGGTCCTCGCCAAGGCCGAGGAGGAAATCGCCGAGCTCAAATCCGCGCTTAACGAGTGGAACAAGGGGGTGAGCGCTTCCTCATCGAGAGAGGTGGCCGAGGAGTTCGGCGACCTCCTTTTCGTCATGGCGAATATCGCGCGCCATCTCAAGCTCGATCCCGAAGCCTGCTTGCGCGAGGCGAATGCCAAATTCGTGCGGCGTTTCGCCAGCATCGAAAGAACGCTGCGCGCCGAAGGCCGCGGGCCGCAAAATGCCACGCTTGAGGAGATGAATCAACTGTGGGACGAGGCGAAGGCGGCAGAGGCCTCGAAAGACTAGTCATTCCGCCGCGAGCAGCCGTGCCAGTCCGGCGAGGCGGGCCAGCACATACCGCTTCTCCGGCGCGATGCGGATGCGGAGCCGTGTGGCGCCCTCGCCGAGATCGGACCGTCCCAGAACCTCGCAATTCTCATAGATCCAATTCGATAGAGCGCCCTCCTCTGGTCCGAGCACCAGGTCGAGCGTGGTGCGGCTGCGATTGAGCCTCGTCTCGATCTCGCCGAGAAGCTTTTTCAGGCCAAAGCCGGTGACGGCTGAGACGACACAGGGCCTGGGTAATTTGCGCGCCGCTTCGTTCAGGACGCGGGCGCGAGTGTCGGCATCGAGCAGGTCGGCCTTGTTCCAGGCTTCGAGCAGGCGGTCAGGCTCGGCTCCCGCGTCGATGCCGAGCTCGGCGAGAACTTCATGGACGTCGGTCCGCTGATTGGCGCTTGCCTCGTCGGCGATATCGCGCACATGCACGATCAAATCGGCTTCGAGCACCTCCTCCAACGTGGCACGAAAGGCCGCGATCAGCGTGGTCGGCAGATCGGAGATGAAGCCGACGGTGTCTGACAGCACGGCCTTCGATCCGTGCGGCAGACGAATGGCTCGGAAGGTTGGATCGAGGGTAGCGAACAGAACATCCTCGGCCAGGACGTTGGCGCCAGTCAGCGCATTGAACAGGGTCGACTTGCCGGCATTGGTGTATCCGATCAGCGCCACGGATGGATAAGGCACGCGCTGGCGCGCCTTGCGATGCAGACCGCGGGTGCGCCGGACCTGCTCCAGCTCGCGGCGGATCATCTCGATTCGCTCGCCGATGATGCGCCGGTCGGTCTCGATCTGAGTCTCGCCGGGGCCGCCCAGAAAGCCAAAGCCGCCGCGCTGCCGCTCGAGGTGGGTCCACGACCGCACGAGCCGGCTCTTCTGGTAGACGAGATGGGCAAGCTCGACCTGCAAGCGCCCTTCCCGCGTGCGCGCCCGCGCGCCGAAGATCTCGAGGATCAGGCCGGTGCGGTCGAGCACCTTGGCGTTCCAGGCCCGTTCGAGATTGCGCTGCTGCACGGGGGTGAGCGGATGATCGATGATCACGAGCTCTGCCCCTCCGGCGCGGATCAGCCCCTCTAGCTCGGTGACTTTGCCGGAGCCGAACAAAGTCGCTGGCCGTGGACGGGGAAGTGGCACGAGCCCATGCGCGCGCACATCGAGGTCGATGGCGCGGGCCAAGCCTATCGCCTCTTCGAGGCGGACCTTTGCCGGGCGTGGCAACGAGGCTCGTTCGGCGCCTGCCCCCGCTCGCGCCGGCTCCTTGCCGAGGACCGGCTCGAAGATCACGGCCTTGATCGGATGCCGTACCGCTGCGCCACGCTCCCCGCCGTCGGCAGCGGGCTGCTTGTTGCGCTTCAGCTTTCTCGGATCGGTCGGGCGCAACTAGTCCGCGCCACCTTCCACGTCGCCGATTTCAGCAAGCTGGATGGGTTGACCGGGCATGATCGTGGAGATGGCGTGCTTGTAGACGAGCTGCGAATGTCCGTCCCGGCGCAGCAGGACGCAGAAATTATCGAACCAAGTCACAACGCCCTGCAGCTTCACGCCGTTCACGAGAAATATGGTCAGTGGTATCTTCTGCTTGCGAACATAATTGAGAAACGTGTCTTGCAGACTTTGCGTGCGTTCTGTTGCCATGGGCTTCCCCGTCCCTTAGGTCCACGCTTACGCTGATCGAATCGCCCCGGACGATTGCCTTCGCTCGACGGCCGATCGCATTAGACGCGATTGCAAGGCATTCCCGCAAGACGTGATTTGGCTGACCTCGCGCAAGCCGACGGTGAAAACGCCGAGCAACATGGTTAACGCTAGCGCAGAGCGGCGCCCCTTTCGGTCGAATTCACCCCGAGCGCGCGCAATTTGCGGTGCAGCGCCGACCGCTCCATGCCGACAAATTCGGCCGTGCGCGAGATATTGCCGCCGAATCGGTTGACCTGGGCCAGAAGGTATTCCCGCTCGAAAATCTCCCGCGCGTCGCGCAAGGGGAGCGACATCAGGTGCTCGCCCCCTGCCCCGTTGGTCGACAGCGGCACCGGCGAGATAATCTCGTCGGGCAGCATATCGGCGGTGATCAGGGTGTCGGCGTCGCCGCCCACGAGAATCATCAGCCGCTCGATATTGTTGCGGAGCTGCCGCACATTGCCCGGCCAATCGTGCGATTGCAGCACGGCCATGGCGTCCTCGCCGATGCGGCGTGGGGAAAGGCCGGAGGCCACGGAGATTGCCTGCACGAAATGCCGCACGAGCTCGGGAATGTCCTCACGCCGCTCGGAGAGGCCTGGTACCCTGATCGGGACCACGTTCAGGCGATGGAAGAGATCCTCGCGCAAGCGCCCTGACGACATCTCCTTCTGCAATTCGCGGCTCGTCGAGGAGATGACGCGCACGTCGACATGCACCTTGGGGCCACCCCCGCCAAGCCTCTGGAAGCGCTGCTCCACGAGCACGCGGAGAATTTTCCCCTGCGTCTCAAGCGGCATGTCGCTCACCTCGTCGATATACAGCGAGCCCATATGGGCTTCCTCGAGGGCGCCGACTTTGCGGGGTCCGGTGCCTGCGCCTTCCTCGGTACCGAACAGCTCGAGCTCCACGCGGTCGGGCACCATGGCCGCCGCGTTCAGCACCACGAAGGGGCCGTCGGCGCGGGCGGATTTCATATGCATGACCCGCGCGGCGAGCTCCTTGCCGCAGCCCGATGGTCCGCTGATCAGCACGCGGCTGTTGGTCGGAGCCACCTTCTCGATCGCCTGGCGCAGCTGGTTCACGGCGGCCGAGCGGCCGATCATCTCGAAGCTGTAGGCGCTCCGCTCCCGCAGCTCCCGGTTCTCGCGTTTGAGCCGTGAAGACTCGAGCGCGCGCGCCGTGATCAGCACGAGGCGGTCGGCCTTGAAGGGCTTCTCGATATAGTCGTAGGCGCCACGCCGGATCGCGGCGACGGCGGTCTCGATATTGCCGTGGCCGCTGATGATCACCACCGGCAAGTCGGGATGCGACCGCTTGATGCGATCGAGCAGATCGAGGCCATCGAGCTTCGAGCCTTGCAGCCAAATGTCGAGGATCACGAGCGAGGGGCGCCGCTGCTCGATGGCCGCCAGCGTCTCGTCGCTATCCTTGGCGAGCCGGGTACCGTGGCCCTCGTCCTCAAGGATGCCGGACACCAGCTCTCTGATATCGGCTTCGTCGTCGACGACGAGGATGTCAGACGCCATGGGTTGCTCCTCCTCTTATCATTCTGCCGCCTCGGCAGCCTCCGCTTGAAGCGAGGCGCCCTCCCCATTTGCCTCGGTGCTGGCACGGACCTCGTCCATCTCCCGGATGGGCAGGTCCATGCGCACCGATGCGCCCTGCACCTTGCCGTTGCGCTTCGGCGCATCGGCAAGCTGCAGCATGCCGCCATGCTGCTCGGTAATCCGCTGCACGATGGCGAGACCAAGTCCCGTGCCCTTGGCCCGCGTCGTCATGTATGGCTCTACCAGGCGCTGGCGATTTTCCTTGGGCAGCCCGCAGCCATTGTCGATCACGGCGATCTGCAGCCGGTCGCCCTTCGCGCGCACCTTGGCGATGATGTGCCCTTTGTCCGCTCCTTCGGGCTCGACTTCAAGAGCGGTGTCGATGGCCTCGCTCGCATTCTTGACGAGGTTGGTCACCGCCTGGGTCAAGAGGCGCCGATCGCAAAGGACGGCCGTGGGCTTGTCCGGAAAATCGAGCTCGAAGGTAATCTCGGGCCGGCTCACCTGGAACAGGAACACGGCCTCGCGCACGATGTCGCGGACGTCGTGCACCTCCATCACCGGCTTCGGCATGCGGGCGAAAGCGGAGAACTCGTCGACCATTTTGCCGATATCGGACACCTGGCGGATGATGGTGTCGGTGCACTGGTCGAACACTTCACGGTCCTTGGTAATGGAGTCGCCGTATTTGCGGCGGATGCGCTCGGCCGAGAGCTGAATTGGCGTGAGCGGGTTCTTGATCTCGTGGGCAATGCGCCGCGCCACGTCGGCCCAAGCGGTGCTGCGCTGCGCGCTGACGAGCTCGGTGATGTCGTCGAAAGTCACGACATAACCTTGGGCCTGCTGGTCGGTTCCTTCGCTGGTGACGCGAACGGCGAAGTTGTACTCGGCGCCGCCCCGGCGGAGCGCGATCTGGTCGGTGACCAGGCGCTTGCCCTGCTTCTGCGCGCGCTTCATGAGCGAGCCGAATTCGGGGATCGCCTCGGCAAGCGGCTTGCCGGATAGTTTCTTCCCCTTGGCGCCGAGTAGGGTCTCGGCGGAACGGTTGATAAGGGTGATCGTGCCATCGGCGTCCACGCCCACCACGCCGGCGGTCACTCCCGACAGCACGGCCTCCATGAAGCGCCGCCGCTCGTCGAGCGTGGTATTGGCGCCGACCAGCGCATCGCGCTGACCCTTGAGCTCGGAGGTCATGGTATTGAAGGTGGCGCCCAGCACTGCGAGGTCGCCGTCGGCGGGACGCACTCCCACCTCGACGCCGAGATTGCCTTCGGAGATCTGCTGTGCCGCGCGCATCAACTGGCGGATCGGCGCCACGAGGCGGCTCGCGAACCACATGCCGATCCAAATGGCGGACAGCAGCAAAGTAAGCGCGATCGCCACATACATGAGCCCGAAGGCCACCTGGACGCCGGCGCGGCGCTGCTCGAGCAACTGGTATTCGGCGACGTTGGCGCGGGTCTCGCGCAGCTGCTGCAACACACCTGCATTCACCGGGCGGAGCACATAGAGATAGGTGTCGTTGAAATTGTCGAGTGATTTGATGGCGCCGACCATCGCGGTCTGGCCGGGCGCGATCACGATCACTTGGCCTTTCTTGGCGAGCTCCATCGCCGGCTGCGGTGGCGGCTGATAGGGGACGTCCGCCTGCGTTGCCGCGGTCGCGAGAATCTTCCCCTCGCCGTCGATCAGATAGGCGATCGGCAAGGCCCGGATCGCCGCTTGCGAGGCGAGGAAATTACCGAAGCCCTGAGGCCGCGACTTCACCAGACTGACGGCCTCATCAATATCCTTGGCCATGCCGAGGGTGTCGGCGCGGATCACTTGGCCATGCTCCTGGAGGTAGGCCGTGGCCACGTCGATCGAGCTCTGGATAATGGCCTTGGTGCGGACGGAGAACCAATGGTCGAGGCCGCGGTCGAGCGAGATGCTGGCAAACACCGCAAGCAGGATCGCGGGCGCCACCGCGATCACGCTGAATAGGCTGACGATGCGAACATGGAGCTGTGCGCCGGCGACCTGGCGGCGGCGCGCGAGCCAGAGCCCCGTCACCTGCCAGGCGATGATCATCACCATCGCGAGCACGAGCACGAGGTTGATGAGCAGCATCCCCACCACGACGCGATGGGTCGGCACGATGGGTGTGAGGCCGGTGAGGATGACGTAGGTCGCAAGGCCCGAGCCGAGCGACATCATCATGGTGATCAGGCCGAGCTTGAAGGGCAGCCGCCGCCTGGAACGGTCAGAGCCTGGCCCTTGACCGGCGAGCAGCGTCGTGTTCCGGGCTGGCCAGAGCGTCGTCGGCGGGCGACGGGCGTTCGCGGCGCGAACGCCACAGCCCCATCTTCTCCGCCGCCTTTCGCAACGAATTCAGGACGTTACTCAACCCCTCTCCCCTGCTCGCCCGCGGTCTCGCTGGTCCGCTATGTGGGAGCGCTCAGCCGCTACTATGATGCAATAAGATCACAATGTGGCGCTTTGGCGACTAGAGCCACAAAACGAGCACCTGATTGCAAGCGCCGCGGCTCAAGCGAAATGGTTAATGCGCGCGCCTAAGGACCCGGGGTTCGGAGCACCTTGATGCCAAGATCTCGGACCTTCTTGCGCAAAGTGTTGCGATTGAGGCCGAGCAGGTCGGCGGCGCGGATCTGATTGCCCCGCGTTGCCGCAAGCGCCGCGGTGATCAGCGGCAGCTCGATCTTGCGGAGCACGCGGGTGTAGAGGCCGGAGGGCGGCAGGTCCTGGCCAAAGCTCATGAAATAGTCCGAGAGGAACCGCTCGACCGCCTCGGAGAGGTCGCCGGTCCGTTCCGCCGTGTCGGCAAAGGGCGTCCGGGCGACGGAGGCGAGCTCGCTTTCGACCATCTCGCCGGTGACGGTGTCTTGGGCGTAGATCGCCGACAAGCGGCGCACCAGGTTCTCGAGCTCGCGGACGTTTCCCGGCCAATGATAGCGCTTTAGCCGTTCGACGGCGGTGGGCTCGAAACTCTTCGAGGGCAACCCCTCCTTCTCGGCGATGCCGAGGAAGTGGCGCACGAGGTCTGGGATATCCTCCAGCCGCTCGCGCAGCGGCGGCAGCCGGAGCGGGACCACGTTCAGCCGGTAGAACAGATCCTCGCGAAACAGGCCCTGATCGATCTGCTGATGCAGATCACGGTTGGTGGCGGCGATGATCCGGACATTGGTGCGGATGGGAGTGCGCCCGCCGACCGTCGTGTACTCGCCTTCCTGAAGGACGCGAAGCAGCCGGGTCTGCGCCTCCATCGGCATGTCCCCGATCTCGTCGAGAAACAGCGTGCCCCCCTCTGCCTGCTCGAACCTGCCAATGTGACGGTTCTGCGCGCCGGTGAAGGCGCCCTTCTCGTGGCCGAACAGCTCGGATTCGATGAGCTCGCGAGGGATCGCCGCCATGTTGATGGCGACGAACGGGCCGTTGCGCCGCTTGCCGTAATCATGCAGAGCGCGGGCGACGAGCTCCTTCCCGGTGCCGGACTCGCCGGTGATCATTACCGTCAAATCGGTCTGGGTGAGCCGCGCCAGGACTCGATAGATCTCCTGCATCGCCGGGCAGCGGCCGATGAGCGGCAAGCCTTCGCTGGCCTCCGGCGCAAGCCGTTGTGCTTTACGTCGAGGCTCGGCAAGCGCCCGCCCGACCACGGCAACGAGCTCGTTAAGGTCGAATGGCTTCGGCAGATATTCGTAGGCGCCCCGCTCCGCCGCGGTGATCGCGGTCATGAAGGTGTTTTGCGCGCTCATCACGATGATCGGCAGATCGGGCCTGAGCTTCTTGACGCGTGGGATGAGGTCGAAGGCATTCTCGTCTGGCATCAGCACGTCGGTGATGACGAGATCCCCCTCGCCTTGGCTGATCCAGCGCCATAGCGTTGCCGCGTTGCCCGTGGCGCGGGGCGCGTAGCCCGCGCGCGCTAAGGCCTGGTTCAACACCGTGCGGATCGCGGCGTCGTCGTCGGCGATGAGAATATTGCCCTTGGCCATGCTCTAAACTTGCCCCGTTTGCGCTGTTTCGCTCTCGGCCATCGGCATGAGGGCACGAAAGATGGTTTGCCGCGGCCGCGAGTCGCATTCGATGATGCCGCCATGGTCGCCAACGATCTTGGCCACCAATGCAAGCCCCAGGCCGCTCCCCGACGGCTTGGTGCTGACGAAGGGATCGAACAGATGCGGCATGAGGTCGGTGGGAACGCCCGCGCCGTTGTCCTCCACGGCAATCTCGAGCGGCAGGCTCACCCTTGCCTGGCTGCCGGGGACCGAAAGGCGGACGCCTGGACGGAACGCTGTGGACAGCGTGATCTGCCCGTCGGTGCGGTCCTCGCCGATGGCTTCGGCAGCATTTTTGATGAGATTGAGAAACACTTGGATCAGCTTGTCGCGGCTGGCCGGCACCGACGGCAGCGAGGGGTCGTAATGCTCCACGATCTTGATGTGCCTCGCGAAGCCGTTGATGGCGATCTGCTTAACGTGGTCGAGCACGTCGTGGATGTTGACCGGCTCGCGCTGCAGCGGCCGCTCGTCGCCGAAGATCTCCATGCGGTCGACGAGCTTGCAGATGCGGTCTGACTCCGCGCAGATGAGCTGGGTCAGGGTGCGGTCGCTATCGGTGCGCTCGCTTTCGAGCAGCTGAGCTGCGCCCCTGATACCGGAGAGCGGGTTCTTGATCTCATGGGCGAGCACCGCGGCCAAGCCCGAGACCGAACGCGCCGCGCCGCGATGGGTGAGCTGACGCTCGATCATTTGCGCCATGCTGCGCTGTTGCAGCATGATAAGCACGCGGCCCGGAGCCTCGGGCAGTGGTCCGCCGTAAAGGTCGACGAGCTTCGGCACGTCGAAGCGGTAGGAGCCGAGATCGACGCCATATTCATTGACGTGCGTGCCGTTGCGCTGGACCTGCCCGACGAGCGCGATGAGCGGACTGCCGAAGGCGACGACATCGCCGAGCGTATGGCGGCAGAGAACCGACGCGCTCATTTGGAAGAAGTCTTCACAGGCGGTGTTGACATATTCGATGCCGAGACCCTCGCCGATCACGAGCAGAGGATGCGGCAGGGCGCTCAGTAGCGCTTCCGTTGGGATCGGCTCGGGTGGGGAATGAGGGCGCGTGTTCTGTTTTTTGGTCGCAGCGCTCAAGCGGTGTATCCTCGTGACTTCGGAATTCAGGCGTGCACAAAGAATATGCAACACCGTCCCATGGCCTTTTATTGTGCAGAATATGGGGGATTCGGATTGGGAGCAATACAGCAAATGCCGCACTGCACAAATGCCTCTACGACTCTCTTATCACGCCGGACAATGGACGTATGAGCGTTACCGCCCTTATCGTGGCAGCTGGTCGTGGCGTCAGAGCCGGGGGCCATAAACCATTAATTCCCAAGCAATATTCGTCCATCGGTGGAGTGCCGATGCTCATCCGGACGATCGGCGCGTTTGCCAGTCACCGCCGCGTCGACGATGTCATCGTGGTGATACATCCGGACGATGCGGCCCTGTATGACACCGCCATTCGCGGCGTTGCGGGCCGATTGCGGCCGCCGGCCCCGGGCGGCGCGCGGCGCCAGGATTCCGTCCGTGCTGGGCTCGAGGCGCTCGTTTCGCAGGCACCCGATCGCGTGCTGATCCACGACGCAGCGCGGCCGTTCGTCGCTGCCGGGCTGATCGACCGTGTCATCGACGGCCTCGATACCCATGCCGGTGCTCTTCCCTGTCTGCCCGTTACCGACACGCTGAAACGGGGCAACGCGGGCCGCGTGACCGGCACGCTCGACCGTGACGAGCTATGGCGCGCTCAGACGCCGCAAGGCTTCCTCTTCGACGCGATCCTTGCCGCCCATCGCGCCGCGGCCGAGGAGGCCAACGCCATTTTCACCGACGATGCGGGCATCGCCGAATGGTTCGGTCTCGATGTTGCCCTGATCGAAGGCTCGGAGGCCAACCGCAAGCTCACAACGGCGGAGGATCTCGCCAGCGCCGACGAATTGCTGCGATTGCGAGCGGCGCAGGCTCTAGGCACGGTCCGCGTCGCCACGGGCTACGATGTGCATGCCTTCGGACCGGGCGATGCGGTGGTCCTTTGCGGGGTGAGCATCCCGCATCAGAAAAAGCTTACAGGCCACAGCGACGCCGATGTCGGTCTGCATGCCTTGACCGATGCGCTGCTTGGCACCATTGCCGATGGCGATATCGGCGTTCACTTCCCGCCTTCGGATGAGCGCTGGCGAGGCGCGCCCTCAGAGCTGTTCCTCAAGGATGCGGCGGAGAGGCTCGCGGCACGCGGCGGCGTGATCGTCCATATCGATCTGACCTTCATCTGCGAGGCGCCCCGCATCGGGCCTTACCGCGACGCCATGCGCGTGAAGCTCGGCGAGATCCTGGGACTCGCGCTCTCCCAAATCAGCGTCAAGGCCACCACCAATGAAGGGTTGGGCTTCATCGGCCGCGGCGAAGGCATTGCCGCCATGGCGACGGCCACAGTGCGGCTGCCATGATCGGCTCGCCATGACCGACACGCTCAAGATCGACGCGCGCATTATCGCCCAAGCCGCGGCGCTGCTCGACGCCTGCCGCGAGCGCGCGGTGCTGATCGCCACCGCCGAATCCTGCACCGGCGGCCTGGTGGCCGCGACGCTCACCGCCATTCCGGGCTCCTCGGATGTGGTTGAGCGTGGCTTCGTCACCTATTCCAACACCGCCAAGAGCGAGATGCTTGGCGTGCCGGTCTGGCTGATCGAGCGCCACGGCGCGGTGAGCGAAGACGTCGCCCGCGCCATGGTGGGCGGTGCCTTGACCCATTCCCGCGCGACCATCGCTGTTGCCGTCACTGGCATCGCCGGCCCTGACGGTGGGACGGCAGACAAGCCGGTGGGGCTCGTCCATTTCGCCGCCGCACGGCGCGATGATGCCGTGCGGCACGAGCGCGTCCTGTTCGGCGATCTCGGCCGGGCCGAGATCAGACGCGAGAGTGTGCAGCGCGCGCTCAGCCTGCTTGCCTCAGTGTTGTGAGGCGATCGCCGGCGCCCGCGTGCCATAGATGGCGTCGGCGCGCGCCTCGAAGGCGGCGGTGTAGCGCCGTACCGCCTTGTCGAACAGCGTGCCGATCAGCCGCTCGAACAGGCGCGAGCGGAAGCTGTAGCGGATATAGAAATCGATCTCGCAGGACGACCCCGTGATGGGCAGAAACTGCCAGCGGTTTTCGAGAAAGGCGAAAGGCCCGTCGAGATAGTGCACGAGAATGGTCCGAGCGGCGGGATCGAGAACAACCTCGGTGGTGAAGCTCTCGCGGATGAGCTTGTAGCCCACCCGCATGGTGGCGGTGAGCACCTCCTTGCCGTCGCGCTGCTCGCGGCGTTTCAGCGTCAACGCCTCGCAGAGCGGCAGGAATTTGGGGTAGCTCTCGACATCGGCGACGAGCGCGAACATGTCGTCGGCGCTATGGTCGATCTGGTGCTTGGTCTCGTAGACGTGCATGAGCGGGGTTGGAGTGTAGCGGCTAACGGCCGAGCGCCGCTTGGCGCTCCGCCTTGAGCCGCGCGAAGTCCTCGGCCGCGTGATAGGAGGACCTGGTGAGCGGGCTCGCGGCCACGAGCAGGAAGCCCTTGGCTTCGCCCGCTTGCCGGAAGGCGTCGAATTCCTCGGGCGTCACGAAACGGTCGATCGCCGCATGCTTGCGGGTCGGCTGCAGATATTGGCCGAGGGTCAGAAAGTCAACCTGGGCCTCACGTAAATCGTCCATCAGTTCAAGCACGTCCGTCTGGGTTTCGCCCAGGCCCAACATGATCCCGGATTTGGTGAAGATCGAGCGATCGAGCTCTTTGGCGCGCCGCAACAGCGCCAAGGAATGGGCGTAGCGCGCACCGGGGCGGATGCGCCGATAGAGCGACGGCACCGTCTCGAGATTGTGGTTGAACACATCGGGACGCGCCGCCATCACGATGTCCAGCACTCCCTCTTTGCGCAAGAAATCCGGGGTCAGCACCTCGATGCTGGTCGCTGGCGCGTGGCTTCTGATCGCGCCGATAGTTGCCGCGAAATGCGCGGCGCCGCCATCGGCGAGGTCGTCGCGATCGACCGAGGTCACCACCACATGGGCAAGCCCAAGCTCGGCGATGGCGCTGCCGACACGCAGGGGCTCGGAAGGGTCGAGCGCCCCTGGCCGCCCGGTCCGCACGTTACAGAAGGCGCAAGCCCTCGTGCAGATATCGCCCAGGATCATGATGGTCGCGTGCCGCTTGCCCCAGCATTCGCCGATATTCGGACAGGCGGCCTCCTCGCAGACGGTGTGGAGGCGATGCGTCCGCAGGACCGCGCGCGTTGCATCGAAGCTTCCCGCGCCTGGCGCTTTGACGCGAATCCAGGCGGGTTTCGGCAAGACAGGAGTATCGGGCAGCCGCGCCTTCTCCGGATGGCGCGGCCCGCCCACCGTTGCTCTGTCCAACGCCGTCACCATGACAAGATGCTGACCTCGTCGGTTATGTCGTGCCTCCGAGCCGGCGCCAGACCCAGAGCAGGAGCACGGCGCCGATCGAGGCGACGATGAGATTGCCTAGCCAGCCTTGGTAGTGGATGTCGAGGAGATTGGCGAGCGAGCCGCCGACAAAGGAGCCAGCAATGCCGACGAGCAGATTGGTGAGCAGGCCTTGATCGCTCGCCGTCACCTTCTCGGCGATGTAGCCGGCCAGAATACCGATGATCAGCATGCCGAAAAAGCCGACCCCCGGCATGGCCAGCAGTCCGTGAGCTTCAGATTCCATTTGAGCCTCCCCCGATTGAAACCAGCCGCAACGCCGCACACGGTGCCGCTAACCTATCGGGCCTCGCAATTCCTATAGATATAGGCGATCTCGGGGGATGCAACGACCGGGTTCAGGTCCCCCGGATCCGCTGCCAGACATAAAGGCAGAGGATGGCGCCCAAGGTGGCGACGACGACCTCGCCGACAACGTTATAGGCGGTGAGCCCGAGCAGCCGCGCGATAAAGCCGCCCACCATGGCGCCGATGACGCCGATCAGCAGGTTCATCCACAAATCCTGCTGGCGGCCCATATAGAAGGATGCAAGCGCCCCGGCGGCGAGGCCGAGGATGAGAAAAATGATCAGGCCGATGATCAGCGCCATGTCGATGCTCCCGCTTTTCAGCTTTCCGCTTCCTCTAGCACGCCGCCCGGCGGCTGTCCCCATGGCTCTAGATGTGCAGCGCGCGGGCGTAGGCGTCGAGAACCGATTCGTGCATCGTCTCCGACAGCGTCGGATGCGGGAAGATGGCGGAGATCAACTCGGCCTCGGTGGTTTCGAGGCGCTTGGCGATGGCGAAGCCCTGGATCAGCTCGGTCACTTCCGCTCCGATCATATGGGCGCCGAGCAGCTCGCCGGTTTCTGCGTCGAAGATGGTCTTGACTAGGCCTTCGGTCTCGCCAAGCGCGATTGCCTTGCCGTTGGCGGAAAATGGGAAGCGGCCGATCTTGATCTCGCCCCCCCCTGCCCGGGCGGCCTCCTCGGTGAGGCCCACGCTTCCCACTTGCGGCGCGCTATAGGTGCAGGCCGGGATCGCCGTCTTGTCGAGCGGGTAGACGCCGTTCACGCCCGCGATCTTCTCGATGCACAGCACGCCTTCATGGCTAGCTTTGTGGGCGAGCCAGGGCGGTCCGACCACATCGCCGATGGCGCAGAGACCGGGAGTGGCTGTCCGGCACCATTGGTCGACGACGATGTGGCCCTTCTCGATTTCGACGCCCTGTTCCTTGAGCCCCAGCCCTTCGACATTGCCGGTGATGCCGATGGCGAGAATGACCCGATCGACCGTCAGCTCGTCGGCAATGCCGTCAGGCCGCCGAAGCGTCGCCGTGACGCTGTCGCCGTGAAGGGCGAGATGCTCCACCGCGGTCCTCGTATGGATGACCATCCCCTGCTTGGTGAAGGCTTTGCGTGCGAGCGCCGAGATCTCCGCATCCTCGGCGGGCAGGATGCGGTCGAGCATTTCCACCACCGTCACCTCGGCGCCGAGCGCGCGGTAGAAGCTTGCGAATTCGATGCCGATGGCGCCTGAACCGACGACGAGCAGGGATTTGGGAAAACTCGGCGGCACCATCGCCTCTTTATAGGTCCAGATCAGTTTCCCGTCGGGCTCGAGCCCAGGCAGCACCTTCGCCCGCGCGCCGGTCGCGATCACAACATGCTTGGCCTCGATCTCGGGGAGTTGCTGGCCGTCCTTGCCGGTCACCGCGATCCTGCCCTGCCCTTGCAGCCGCGCGGTGCCGTCGATCACGGTGATCTTGTTCTTCTGCATGAGATAGGCGACGCCATTGGCAAGCCGCGCGGCAACTTTCCGGCTGCGCTCGACCACACGGCCGAGGTCGAAGCGGACATTGTCACAGACCAAGCCGAACTCCGAGGCGCGGCCCATCTGGTGATACAGCTCTGAGGTGCGGAGCAGCGCCTTGGTCGGGATGCAGCCCCAATTGAGGCAGATGCCGCCAAGATGCTCGCGCTCGATGATCACCGTTTTGAGCCCGAGCTGGCCTGCGCGGATCGCCGCGACATAGCCGCCGGGACCCGCGCCAATCACGGCAATATCGAAGCTAGTGTCGCTCATGACATTCAAGCCAATGCAGTCAGAACGAGACGCACCTAAATCAGCATGGTCACCGGGTCTTCGATGAAGGCCTTGAAGGCGCCGAGCAGCTCGGCGCCGAGCGTGCCGTCGATCACCCGGTGATCAACCGACAGCGTCGCGCTCATCATGGTCGCGATCTTCACCGCATCGTTCTTGATCACCGGGCGCTTGTCGGCCTTGCCCACGGCGAGGATGCTCGCCTGCGGCGGATTGAGCACCGCATCGAAGCGGGCGATGCCGTACATGCCGAGATTGGAGATGGTCGTGGTGCCGCCCTGATATTCGTGGGGGGCGAGCCGCTTCGAGCGCGCCCGCGCAGCCAAGTCCTTCATCTCGTTGGAGATCTCCGACAGGCTTTTGAGCTCGGCGTTGCGGATCACGGGGGTGAACAAGCCGCCCTCTGGCAGCGCCACGGCGATGGCGACGTCGGAGTCGCGATGCAGCAGCAGCCCCTCATTGGTCCAGGTGGCGTTCGCGCGCGGCACCTTTTGCAGCGCCATGGCGAGCGCCTTGATGATGAAGTCGTTGACCGAGAGCTTGAAAGCGCGCGGGCCGTCCTTCGGCGCCATGCCGTTCAGCCGCTCGCGCGCGGCCTGCACCGCATCGAGCTCGCAATCCATCGAGAGATAGAAATGCGGGATGGTCTGCTTGGCGAGCGTCAGTCGCTCGGCGATGACGCGGCGCATCGTGTCATGGCGCACAAGCTCGAAACTGCCCGGCTCATACAGCGCGAGGACCTGCGCGTCGGTCAGTCCGGCTGAGGCGGGGCCGGGACGTGTGCGCACCAGGCTGCGCCGCTCGGGCTCCTGCACCGCTTCGGCGGCCCCGAAGATCTCGGCGGACTCTTCGGCGTGAGGCTGTGCAAGCGCAGCCTGCTCGATATCCGCCTTGACGATGCGCCCGCGTGGACCAGAGCCATGTAGCGCGCGAAGGTCTAGCCCGCGCTCGCGGGCAAGCCGCCGCGCCAACGGCGACGCAAACACTCGCTCCGCGTAGCCGTTTACCCCCTCTCCCCATTGGGAAGAGGTGGAATAGCCCGCCGCCTCGCCCTTTGAGACGGGCGCGGCCGCGCCCTCCTCAGCATGAGGCGCCAAGCCGTCAGAGTGAGGCGATAACTCTTCATCCTGAGGAGCGGCCATGGGCCGCGTCTCGAAGGATGAGGCCCTGGCTTCGCCCTCGTCCTCGGTCATCAACAAGGCGATGGGCTGGTTGACCGGGACATGTTCGGTGCCTTCGGCCACCAGGAGCTTGCCAATGGTCCCTTCATCCACTGCCTCGACCTCCATGGTCGCCTTGTCGGTCTCGATCTCGGCGACGACGTCGCCCGACGTGACAGGGTCACCCTCGCGGACGTGCCATTTGACTAGCTTGCCCTCCTCCATGGTGGGCGACAAAGCGGGCATGCGGATCGGGGTCGGCATTTCAGGCGTTCGCCGCGCGGGCGTCCCCCTCAGCGGCGAGCGCGGCCATCTGCTCTTCCCAATGTTGCCCGTCGAATAAAATGATGCGTGTGACGCGAACGGCACCATCGTCGAGGCAGCGCACATTGACGCTGAAGCCGTCGGGCTTGGAACGCGGCACGTAGAAGCTCTTGATGCCGCAGATGGAGCAAAAATGATGCTTCGCCGTGCCTGTGTTGAACGTATAGGTCGTGAGCATGTCGTCGCCCTTGAGCAGGCGGAAGCGCTCTGCCGGTACGATGAGGTGCAAAAACCCGGTCATGCGGCAGATCGAGCAATTGCATTCCCTGGCCTCGATCTCGTCCGGCGCCAGCACTTCGAATCTCACCGCGCCGCAGTGACACCCGCCACCCCTCCAGTTCATGGGGGCTTCGTCCATGCGCCTTACTCCCGATAACAGACGGATTTCACGGCCGCGATCACCTGCTCGACCGACGGCAGTGCAAGCTTCTCCAAATTCGCGGCGTAGGGCATCGGCACATTGGCGCCAGTGACCTTGAGAGGCGGCGCATCGAGATGGTCGAAGGCCTCCGTGACGACCGCCGCGCAGATCTCCGTGCCCACGGAGCAGACCGGCCAGGCCTCTTCGACGGTGATGATGCGGTTGGTTTTTCTCACCGAGGCGATCACCGTCTCGATGTCGAGGGGGCGGAGCGTGCGCAAGTCGATCACTTCCGCCTCGATCCCCTCCTCGGCCAGACGCTTCGCGGCTTCGAGCGCATAGGCCATGCCCCGCGAATAGGAGACGATGGTGACGTCCGAACCGCTGCGTGCCACGCGTGCTTTTCCAATCGGCAGGACGAAGTCCTCGAGCTTCGGCACCTCGAAGCTCTGGCCGTACAGAATCTCGTTCTCGAGAAACACCACTGGGCTCGGATCGCGGATGGCGGCTTTGAGCAGGCCCTTGGCGTCGGCGGCTGTGTAGGGAGCGATTACCTTCAACCCCGGCACGCTCGCATACCAGGCGGAGAAATCCTGACTGTGCTGGGCGGCGACGCGCGAGGCCGCGCCGTTCGGACCTCGGAACACGATCGGGCAATGCATCTGCCCGCCCGACATATAGAGCGTCTTGGCTGCGGAGTTGACGATGTGGTCGATCGCCTGCATGGCGAAATTCCAGGTCATGAACTCGACAATGGGCCGGAGGCCGGCAAAGGCCGCACCGACGCCGACCCCGGCGAAGCCATATTCGGTGATGGGGGTGTCGACCACGCGCCTCTCCCCGAATTCCTCGAGCAGGCCCTGGGTCACCTTATAGGCACCCTGATATTGGGCGACCTCCTCGCCCATGACGAAGATGCTATCGTCAGCGCGCATTTCTTCGGCCATGGCGTCGCGGAGTGCCTCGCGCACGGTCATGGTGACCATCTCGGTGCCCGGAGGAATTGCTGCTTCGGGGCGCGGCTCGGCCGGCGCCTGTTGCGGTCCCGCCGGCGCCTTCTCGATCTCCGGCGGTACCTCGCCAAGATCGGGATCTTTCAGCGCGCGCTCTTCCGCAGGCGACCGAGCCATTTTGATCATTTCGGCGATCTTGGCCATCTTAGCCAAATCCCCCTCTCCCCGGGGGGGAGAGGGCCCGGGTGAGGGGGAATCGTCATGGGCCTCGGCCTTCGAGACGGTCGCTGGCGAGCCCTCCTCAGGGTGAGGCGCTAGGCCGTCAGGGTGAGGCGCGAAACCCTCATCCTGAGGAGCGGCCGAAGGCCGTGTCTCGAAGGATGCAGCCGCGTCCTCGCCACCCATTAGCAGGAGCGCGATCGGTTGATTGACCGGCACGTGCTCGGTGCCCTCGGGCACCAGGAGCTTGCCGACCTTGCCGTCATCTATGGCCTCGACCTCCATGGTTGCCTTATCGGTCTCGATCTCGGCAATGACGTCGCCGGTGCGCACTTCGTCGCCTACCTTCACGTGCCATTTGGCGAGCGTGCCCTCCTCCATGGTGGGAGAGAGCGCCGGCATCAGAATTTCGGTGGGCATGGTGTGTCGGGCTCAGTTTCTAAGGGCGTGCCACCACGTCGGTATAGAGCTCGTCAGGCCTCGGCTCGGGATCGTTGGTGGCAAATTCGGCAGCGTCGTTGACGATGGCGCGAATCTCCTTGTCGATCTGCTTGAGCCGGTCCTCGTCGGCGGTACCATCGTCGATCATGCGCTTGCCCAACAGCTCGATGGGGTCGCGTTGCGTGCGCATTTCCTGGACCTCCTCGCGGGTCCGATATTTGGCGGGATCGGACATGGAATGGCCGCGATAGCGGTAGGTGCGCATCTCGAGGATCATCGGCCCGGCGCCGCCCCTCACCCGCGCGATCGCCGCTTCGCCGGCAGCCTTGACGGCCCGCACATCCATGCCGTCGACCTGCATGCCCGGGATGCCGAAGGCCGAGCCGCGATGATACAGCTCCTCGGCCAAGGCGCTCGCCCGCCCCACATGCGTGCCCATGGCGTAATGATTGTTTTCGATGACATAGACCACCGGCAGCTTCCACAGCGAGGCCATGTTGAAGCTCTCATAGACCTGGCCCTGGTTGGTGGCGCCCTCGCCGAAGAAGGTGAGGCAGACGCGAGCGTTGCCGCGATATTTATTGGCGAAGGCGAGCCCGGTGCCGAGCGGCGCCGGCGCGCCGACGATGCCGTGGCCGCCATAGAAATTCTTGGCCACCGAGAACATGTGCATGGAGCCGCCTTTGCCCTTGGAACAGCCGTGGCGGCGGCCGGTCAGTTCGGCCATCACGCCTTTGGGGTCCATGCCGCTCGACAGCATATGGCCGTGGTCGCGATAGGCGGTGATCACCTGGTCGCCCTCTTCGGCCGCCATCTGCATGCCGGTGACGACGGCCTCCTGGCCGATATAGAGATGGCAGAATCCGCCGATCAGGCCCATGCCGTAAAGCTGCCCGGCCTTCTCCTCGAATCTCCGGATGAGCAGCATCTGGCGATAGGCGTGCAGCTCCTGCTCGGGCGTGAGGCTTGGCGCGCTGCCATGCTCCAGCGTCATCGCAGATTGCAGTGCCTCGGGCGGGACGATGGACGGCTCGAGGGCCGGCATTTTCTCGGCCCCGTCGGCGGGCGTGATCAAAGCTTCGCTCCTCGCGTTCCTCGCACGACGCTAACACGAGTTGGGATTCGCCTGAAAGCCAAGCGATTTCATCAACTCGCCATGTAGCTTTTGAGGAAATGGAGAAAGCTGCCGTCGTCGTCACCGCTTGGGCAGCGCACCCGTCGTCTCGGTGGGCGGCCGGCGCTTCAGCATGATGAGGTCGTCGGGGCCGGCGAGGTTCAGAATGGCGCGGGCGCGCTCGTCCAGCATATCAGGGTCGAGGCTTTCCGGTCTGAGCAGGGCAACGTCCCGCTCCAAGCGTTGGCGCACCTCTTTGAGCCCGGCGAGTTCGCCTTCGAGCACGTGTTTGCGGCGCTCGAGATTGGTGCGCGCCTCAAGCCCGTGATCGCCGATCTCGAGGTTGTAGGCCAAATAGCCGCCGGCGCCGCAAGCGAGCAGTGGAAAGATCAAGGATCGAAGACGCATCACTTCCCCGTGCAACCCTTATTCGTTATGCCGGCTCTAGGCCGGCATCCACGCCTTGGTTTCGAGGCAAAGACGTGGATGGCCGGGAGAGGCCCGGCCATGACAAGGACAGACCCTCCCCTAAGAATCGCGCTTATTGGGTTAAGCGCGGGTTAGCGGCGGCGATTTAGCACCGAGCGGCCGGCATAGCGGGCGGCAGACCCAAGCTCCTCCTCGATGCGGAGCAGCTGGTTGTATTTGGCGACGCGGTCGGAACGGGCGAGCGAACCCGTCTTGATCTGCCCGCAACTGGTGGCGACCGCGAGGTCGGCAATTGTTGCGTCCTCGGTCTCGCCAGAGCGGTGCGACATCACCGCGTTGTAGCCCGCCTTTTGCGCCATGCGCACGGCATCGAGCGTCTCGCTCAAGGTGCCGATTTGGTTGACCTTGACCAGGATGGCGTTGGCGATGCCTTGATCGATGCCCTGCTTGAGCCGGGTGACGTTGGTGACGAACAGATCGTCGCCCACGAGCTGGCACTGGCTTCCCAGAGTCTCGGTGAGCGTGCGCCAGCCCCCCCAATCGTCTTCCGCCATGCCGTCCTCGATGGAGAAGATCGGATAGCTGGCGACGAGCTCGGCGTAAGTGGCGACGAGATCCGCGGATGTGAGGCTCTTTCCCTCGCCCTTGAGCAAATAGCGCCCGTCCGCGTAAAGCTCGGTGGCGGCGACGTCGAGCGCGAGATAGACATCCTCGCCGGGCTTGAAGCCTGCGGCGGCGATCGCCGCCACGACGAAGTCGAGTGCCGCGCGGGTCGAGGCGAGATTGGGCGCGAAGCCTCCCTCGTCGCCGACGGCGGTGGTGTGGCCGGCGGCTTTGAGCGCGCTCTTCAACGCGTGGAAGACCTCGACCCCCATGCGCAACGCCTCGGTGAAGCTCGGCGCGCCGATCGGCGCGATCATGAACTCCTGGAAGTCGATGGGATTGTCGGCGTGTGCGCCGCCATTGATGATGTTCATCATCGGCGCCGGCAGAAGCGTCGCCTCCGCCCCGCCGAGATAGCGGTAAAGCGGTTGATTATGAGACCGCGCCGCGGCCTTGGCGTTGGCAAGCGAAACGCCGAGAATGGCGTTGGCGCCCAAGCGCTTCTTGTTCTCGGTGCCGTCGAGTTGGCAGAGGCGTTTGTCGAGCCCGCGCTGGTCATCCGCATCAAAGCCGGTGAGTGCCTGGCGGATCTCGCCATTGATGGCCTCGACAGCTTTGCGCACGCCCTTGCCGCCATAGCGCTTGCCGCCGTCGCGAAGCTCATGGGCTTCATGCGCGCCGGTCGAGGCGCCGGACGGCACGGCGGCGCGGCCGAAGGCGCCGTCAGTCAGTGCCACGTCCACTTCGACGGTCGGGTTGCCGCGGCTGTCGATGATTTCCCGGCCGACGACGGTAGCAATTGCGGTCATGGCTTCGCTTTTTGACGTGATTTGGGGAATGACAGGGTCTAAACGGCCCCAATCGAGTGTGACGCCCTCATAGCCTAGGCGAGAGTGGAGCGAAAGCCGGATGTGCGCCTTCACCGCCGATTCTGGCGTGGGCCCGATCGGAGACGATCCATGACGCGTGAGATCGGTGCCTTGGTGCTGTTCTCCGGCGGGCAGGACTCGACAGTCTGCTTAGGCGCCGCGCTCACCCGCTACGCCCGCGTGGAGACCGTCGGCTTCGACTATGGCCAACGGCATAATGTCGAGCTCGGGTGCCGGCAGATCGTGTTGCGCGAAATCAGGCGTGGCTTCGCGGCTTGGGGTGAGCGGCTTGGGCCCGATCATGTGCTCGACATTGCGAGCTTCGGCGCCATCGGCGACACAGCGCTAACCTCGGGCGCCGAGATCGAGATGCTGGCTTCGGGGCTGCCGAGCACCTTCGTGCCCGGCCGGAACCTCGTGTTTCTCACCTATGCCGCGGCGCTAGGCTATCGCCGTGGTCTGCATGCGTTAATTGGTGGCATGTGCGAGACGGACTATTCGGGTTATCCGGATTGCCGCGACCGCACTTTGCGGGCGTTACAGGAGGCGATCAGGCTCGGCACTGAGGTCGATTTCACCATCGAAACGCCGCTGACGTGGCTTTCCAAGGCCGAGACCTGGGCCTTGGCGGAGGAGCTTGGCGGCGAGTCCTTTGTTGCCCTGATCATCGAGGAGACGCACACTTGTTACAAAGGCGAGCGGGGGGTTCGCCACGAATGGGGCTATGGCTGTGGCGCCTGTCCGGCTTGTCTTCTCCGCGCAAAGGGCTTCAAGGAATGGCGGGCGTCACGCACGGAACGGCACCGCCCGGCTCAACGCGACTAGTTCGCCTCGGATCGATGATTGCCTTTGACACTCTCCAATCGCTACCCCTGGACACCGATTCCCGGTGTTCTTCGCAACTCTCGGCCAACGGAGTCTTCTGAATGAAGCGAGCTCAGAGCGTGCTTACGGTGATCATCGGCATATCGGCACTCGTTGCACTTGGTCTTTTCAGCATTAGCGGTGTCCCCCGGATATCCCAGGCAGCCGATGAGACGTCATCCCAGGCAAGCACGACTGCCCCGGAGGGCGAAGCTGCATCCAAGGATGGTGAGTGTTGCCAGGCTGGGGACAAAACACCGCCCGTTGAGCTCGTAGCGAAGATCCCCAAGGGAGAACTGAAAAGCCCCTACCAGGATTTTGCCAAGTACGCGGAAGAAGGCCACAAGCAATTCCTGCGGCCCGGCTGTAACGAATGTCATGGTGGCACTGGCGGCGGGGGCATATGCCCGCCACTGACCTCAGGCGTCTGGTTCTGGGGTGCCAGCGATGACACTTTGTTCAGGCTCGTGACGCTCGGGTCTCAGCAGCTCCAAAAAGACGGTTACCCGCGCTTGGGACAGGGAGGTATAGGCGCAATACCGATGCCGCCTATGGGTCCCGCCATCCAGACCTCGGACGATTTGTGGAAAATCATCGCCTGGGTACGATCGATCAATCCTCCGGGGCATCAGCTACCGCCACCGCCCAAATGATCAACATTTTGCCTGGAGACATTTGAAGGGCCAGTTTCAGCCCATGTATTCGGTCAAGGAGATCTTCTACACGCTGCAAGGCGAAGGCGCCCAGGCCGGCCGGCCGGCGGTGTTTTGCCGTTTTGCCGGCTGTAATCTCTGGTCGGGACGCGAGGCTGACCGCGAGGCGGCGACGTGCAATTTCTGCGACACGGACTTCGTCGGCACAGACGGTCCGGGCGGGGGGAAATTCGCGGATGCCGATGCGCTGGCCGGAGCCTGCCGGGCGGCTTGGCGGGGAAACAGCGGAACCGCTCCCTTCGTCGTGCTGACCGGCGGTGAACCCATGCTGCAGGTGGACGAGGCGTTGATCGACGCTCTGCACGCCCATGGGTTCGAGATCGCCATCGAGACCAACGGCACGCTGCCGGTGCCGCGCGCCATTGACTGGATCTGCGTGAGCCCCAAGCCGGGCGCGCCACTGGCGCAGCGGTCAGGCGACGAGCTGAAGCTCGTCTTTCCGCAAAGCCGCCTTAGCCCTGCGCAGCTCGAAGACCTCGACTTCACGCACTTCCTGCTGCAGCCCATGGATGAAGGGCCGAAAACCGCCGGCAATGTCCGCGCGGCAATCGACTATTGCCTGGCTCACTCCAAATGGCGCTTAAGCCTCCAGACCCACAAGCTGCTCGGGCTTCGTTAAGCCGTAAGACCTGGTTTGCCGCGGCAAAATCCCCTAAAGAGCGACCATGCGTGTCTATAAGGAATTCTTCTTCGAGGCTGCCCATAGGCTGCCTTCGGCGCCCCCCGGTCATCCTAATGCGCGGGTGCACGGCCATTCCTTCCGCGCCCGCGTCGCCGTTGAAGGCGAGGCGGACGCGGAGACCGGCTTGGTCATGCATCTTGACGATCTGGAAGCCGCGCTCGCCGAAGCCCGCGAGGCGCTCGACCATCGCTTCTTGAACGATATCGAGGGCCTGTCGGCGCCGACGCTGGAGCGCATCGCGATGTGGCTGTGGGACCGGCTGCACAACCGGCTTCCCGGTCTCGCTGAAATTCAAATCGCGCGCGACAGCTGCCGCGAAGGCTGCATCTATACCGGACCGCGCCTGCAAAACCCGCGTTTGCGCGCGGCGGAATAAGCAGCCCCATGGCCGCTAAGACGACCAGACCGAAGCAACTCGGCAAGGCGACGCCCCTCCCCCGCTCGCCCGATGAGGCGTTGCTCGAGCGTGTGGCCAACCCCCATCCCGACACGTTCTACGCCACCCGCTTCACAGCGCCCGAATTCACCTGCCTCTGCCCGATCTCCGGCCAGCCGGACTTCGCCCATTTCGTCATCGACTATGCGCCGAAGGCATGGCTGATCGAGTCGAAGTCGCTCAAGCTTTACCTTGGCAGCTTTCGCAATCAGGGCGCCTTCCACGAGGACGCGACGGTCGGCATCGGCAAGCGCCTGGTTAATCTGATCGAGCCCGCTTTCTTGCGGATCGGCGGCTATTGGTTTCCGCGCGGTGGCATTCCCATCGACGTTTTCTGGCAATATGGCGTCCCGCCGGACGGTCTCTGGTTGCCGGATCAGAGCGTCGCGCCCTATCGCGGACGCGGTTAGGTGGAACCCATGAACGGTGGTCCCGGATTGGCGTTCCAGATGGCGGAGCTCGCGCCCTCCGACTTGGTCGGGCTCATTCTCGGCGTCATCGGCGCTTTGCTGGTGCTGGGCGGCGCCTATCTCGCCTCCGTCCTGATCAACAAAGACCCCCGCCAGATCAGCGCCGGGCAGAAATTGGCTACCATCGCGCTATTGCTCACGGGGCTGGTGCTGTCGATTGCCGGACTGTCCGGCGCGCTGTGGGAAGAGCTGACGGAGCCTGAGTCCCCGGTACGAGTTGGCGAGACCCCCAACCTCGTCAGCCCCTCTCAGTCGTTCAAAGATCTGCTCACCAATGCGCGCGTCGAGCGGCTGATCCGCTTGGTGCTGCGGAAGCCCAACGAGCCTCAGTTCGGCGATCAACTGAAATGGCTCGGCAAGGACGGCCAGGCTTACACGCTCGTCGCTGATTATGACGAGATGCGGGGTCGCACCGCGGCGGAAGCGGCGCGGCTCCTCGGTGCTACCGTCGAGGCTGGCGACCGGGTGTCCGCGATCATCTTTCGCCGCCAGCCGAGCAAGATCACGCCGGTGAGCGCGATCGGCCTGATGCAGATGGTCTCCGAGGTCGACGCCAAGCTCGACGCCGGCAAGAAGCTCGGCATCGAGCAGCGCTTGAGTCCTTCCGCGCTGGCGGCGTTGCAGCTCGGCCAGGACAGGCCGCCATTGGATGTTTGGGCCTGGAGCACCTACGGCGTCTACTATCCGGACTATTGCAATCTCGCGCAGGAGTTTCGCTGCGACCCCACTTATGCGGCCCATGGGGCATTGGGCGAAATCGACGCCAATTGGCATCCCCTCGGCTTCTCGGAACGGGTGCAGGCGGTCAAGGAGCCTTGTGGCAAGGAAGCGGACGACAAGTTCTGTTCGATCGCCGACCCGGTAGCGATTTGGCCGTCGCTAGCGCCCTATTACGGCGCCCGCATTTTCTACATCAAGAACGAGCCGGTGAGCTCGCTCGACGGGCGCGTGCTGATCGATTTCGATCTGCCAGAGATACAGCGCATCCCGTCTTTGGATTTGGGCCAGGTCGCCGCCGCGAAATAGCCCTGCGCCGCGCGCGCGGGCCTCGTGCTTCGAGACACGCACTTCGCGCGCTCCTCAGCATGAGGCTTGGCTCCTCACCCTGAGGACGGCCAAAGGCCCGTCTCGGTGAGGCCTCCAGGCGAGACTTAGGCCTGAACGCCGCGCTTCTTGGACAGTCGGTCGATCTCGATAAGCGCCACCAGCAGAGGCTCGAGCTCTTTCAGCGGCAGCATGTTGGGACCGTCCGACGGCGCACGGTCCGGGTCCTGATGGGTCTCGATGAATACTCCGGCCACGCCAACGGCCACGGCCGCGCGTGCCAACACCGGCACGAAACGCCGCTCGCCGCCGCTTTGCGCCCCGTGCCCACCAGGTTGTTGCACGGAATGGGTGGCGTCGAAAATCACCGGCGCGCCGGTCTCGGCCAGGATTGGCAGCGCGCGCATGTCCGATACGAGCGTATTGTAGCCGAAGGAAACGCCGCGCTCGGTGACGAGAACACTCGGGTTGCCGGCGCCAACCAGCTTGGCCACCACGTGCTTCATGTCCCACGGCGCGAGGAACTGGCCTTTCTTCACATTCACGGGTTTGCCCGTCCGGGCGGCGGCCAGGAGCAGATCGGTTTGCCGGCAGAGGAAGGCTGGGATCTGCAATACGTCCACCGCCTCAGCCGCGATGTGGCATTGGTCTGGCTCGTGCACGTCGGTGACGACTGGCAGCCCAACGCTCTCCCTGATCTCGGCGAGGATCGGCAGGGCCTGCTCGAGCCCCATGCCGCGGACGCTTGTCAGGCTCGTGCGGTTCGCCTTGTCGAAGGAGGTCTTGTAGACGAGGCCGATGCCAAGCCGTGCCGCGATCTCCTTCAGTGCTTGCGCCATTTCCAAGGCATGCGCCCGGCTCTCAAGCGCGCAGGGTCCGGCGATCAGAGTGAGCGGTAGGTTATTGCCGAAACGGGCCTGACCTACGGCCACGACGGCGCTCGGCTGGGGCTGCATGGTGGCGGTCATGGCCGGACCATGAGGGCCGAAAGCTCAGGCGTCAACCGGGGGCCTGGCATGCGCCAGCTTCCCCGCGACATAGGTCGCGCGCACCGCGCGATCGTCGCCAAGCGTCATCAGAATGAACAGGGTCTCTTCGAAGGAGCGCGAGCGGCGGGTTCGGAAGTCGAGCAGCGGCGTGGCGTTGGGATCGAGCACGACGATGTCGGCCTCGCGGCCCGCCTCGAGCGAGCCGATGCGGTCCTCGAGCCCGAGCGCGCGGGCGCCGCCGAGCGTGGCGAGATAGAGCCCCTCAACCGCGCCGATCGACGCGCTGTTCAGCGCGGCGATCTTGTAGGCCTCGTTCAGTGTGGCGAGCAGCGAGAAGCTCGTGCCGGCGCCGATATCGGTGCCGAGGCCGACATGGATCGGCCGCCTCGGATCCTTGGCGGCGCGCAGGCGGAACAGGCCGCTGCCGAGAAAGAGGTTGGAGGTGGGGCAATGGGCGATCGAGGCGTCTCGCTCATGCACGCGGGCGAACTCGGATTCCGAGAGCCAGACGCCATGGCCGAGCACCGCACGCCGCCCCACAAGACCGTAATGGCCATAGACGTCGAGGAAGTCCTTCCGTTCAGGGAACAGCTTGGCAATGAAGGCGACTTCGTCGTGGTTCTCGGCGATGTGAGTCTGCACGTTCAGTTCCGGATGTTCGCGCCATAGCGCGCCCGCCGCTTCGAGCTGGCCCGGTGTGCTCGATCCGGCCCAACGCGGCGTGATGGCGTAGAGCAGGCGCCCTACCCCATGCCATTTCTCGATCAGGGCCTTGGACTGGTCATAACTGCTTTCGGCGGTGTCGCGCAGCGCCTCCGGCACGTTCCTGTCCATCATGCATTTGCCGGCGACGATCCGCATGTTGCGCTGCAAGGCTTCGGCGAACAGAGCGTCGACCGATTGCGGATAGACCGCGCAATAGACGCAGGCCGTGGTCGTGCCGTTGCGCAGCAGCGCCTCGCAGAAGAACGCGGCGACCGCGCGCGCATGGGCCTCGTCGGCGAAAGCTTCCTCAACGGGATAGATGTAGTCCTCAACCCATTGCAGGAGCTGCTTGCCGGGCGCGGCGATGATCTCGCTCTGCACGTAGTGGACGTGGGTATCGATGAAGCCCGGGCAGAGGATGCAGCCGGAATAGTCCGTAATCGGAGCATTGGCGGACAGTGTAGCGCGCATGCGGTCATAAGAGCCCAGGGCCTCGATGATGCCGTCGCGACAGACGATCAACCCATCCTGCACATGCAGGAAGGCTTTGGCTGGATCGACCAGGAAAGGATCGTCCGCGAAGCTGACAAGCGTGCCGCGCAAGGCGGTCATTGAGCTATCGGCCATGCTCGCTTTCAAGGACGCCTGCGCCAAGAGTGCACCTCACGATAATGGGAGCACCGTTCATGGTCCCGCGCGTGTAAACTGACACAAGATAGTAGTCCTTGCCCCAGGCAGTATGGAGCGTCCTCTATGCATGCGATGATTTTAAGAACGATGCTGTTCGGCGCGAGCGTCTTGTTGATGGCCGGCGTTGCCTCCGCCAGCCCGGTTGACGACTGCAACCAAACCGGGGACCTCGCCAAGCAGATCGATGGCTGCACGCAATTTCTCCAGCAGGATCCGGCCGGTCCTTATGTCGCCTTGGTTTACGGCCGCCGCGGCGCCGCCTATCAGAGCAAGGGCGACCTCGATCACGCCATCGCCGACTTTACCCAGGCGATCGAGGTCGATCCCAACGAGGTCAGGTTCTATGTGAACCGGGGCATCGCCTATCGCGACAAGGGTGATCTCGACAAGGCGCTTGAGGATTTCGATAAAGCGGTCGAGACCGATGGGAAGTTCGCAGAGGCCTTCGTCAATCGCTGCGTCGCCTATAAGGATAAAGGCGCAAGCGATCTGGCTATCGCCGATTGCACCCGGGCGATCTTGATCAATCCTAAGGATGCCGTGGCCTATAACGATCGCGGCGTCGCTTACGAGAAGAAGGGTGATATCGACAGCGCGCTCGCCGATTACACCCAGTCCATAGCGCTCGACCCGGAGCTCCGAGACGCTTACGCCAACCGCGCCGTGCTCTATGACCACAAAGGCGACAAGCCGAACGCTATCGCCGACTACAAAGCGGCCTTGGCCAAAAACCCGAGCAGCCAGGACCGTCAGGACCTTGAAGCTGCACTCAAGCGCCTTGGCGCAACGCCCTGATATCCCCGTTTAGATGGCGTTATGGCGCGGGGGATGATCCGTCCACGGAACGTCGCTCGCTGTTCCAAGCAAGCACGGTCTGGCATCATGACAGCTTCGACAGGGGGGACATCATCATGAAAAAGGCCATTGCGGAATTCATTGGGACATTTGCTTTGGTGCTGATTGGCTGCGGCACGGCGGTCATCGCCGGGATGGGCACCGGGGCGACTTCGGTCGACGTTTTCGGCATCGCCGCCGCCTTCGGCCTTACCATCGTCGCCATGGCCTATGGCATCGGTCAGGTCTCAGGCTGCCACATCAATCCTGCCGTCAGTTTCGGTGTGCTGACAGCCGGCCGCATGAGCCTCGAGGAGTTCATCACCTATGTCATCGCGCAGGTTCTGGGCGCCATCGCCGGTGCCTTCGTCCTCTATCTCATCCTCTCGGGCAAGGCGTCGGGTTGGAGCGGCTCGCTCGGCCAGAACGGCTGGGGCCCCGGCTATCTCGGCGAATACAGCGCCGTGTCGGCCTTCATCTACGAGGTGGTCGGCACCTTCCTGTTCCTCGTCTGCATCCTCGGCGTAACCCAAAAAGGCGCACCGGTCGGGCTCGCCGGGCTCGCCATCGGCCTCACGCTGGTGGCGCTTCATCTGCTCGGCATCAACATCACCGGCACATCGGTGAACCCTGCCCGCTCGCTCGGGCCGGCCATTGTCGGCTTTGCCAGCAACCCCCACGCATTCGCCCAAGTGTGGATGTTCATCGTCGCGCCGCTGATCGGCGCCGGGGCGGCAGGCTATCTGTTCAAGTCCGGCACTCTCGCTGCGGACGACGTCATCCCGGAGCGCGGCGCCGGCAAATCCGACGTGCCGCCGGGCGCCTCGGCACCGCGCAAGCGGCGTTAACAGAGGTCAGAGATCAGGCAAGGCGTCGGAGTCGATCGAGACTCCGTTCGTCTCCCACGCAATTACACCAGCCGCGACTGCTCCACGGCGGCGCCGATGAAGGAGGCGAACAGCGGGTGCGGCTCGAAGGGACGCGATTTGAGCTCCGGATGGAACTGCACGCCGATGAACCAGGGATGCTCGGGAATTTCCACGATCTCAGGTAGCAAGCCATCCGGCGACAGGCCCGAGAAGCGCAAGCCCGCCGCCTCGAGCTTGTTGCGGTAGCGCGTGTTCACCTCATAGCGGTGGCGATGGCGCTCGGAGATGCGTGTCGTGCCATAAATCTCGGCGACCTTGCTGTCGCGCGCGAGCACGGCATCGTAGGCGCCGAGCCGCATGGTGCCGCCGAGATTGCCGTTGGTCTGGCGCCTTTCCAGCTCCTCGCCGCGCATCCATTCCGTCATCAAGCCGATCACCGGCTCTTCGGTCGGGCCGAACTCGGTCGAACTCGCTCCTTCGATGCCGGCCAAATCGCGGGCGACCTCGATCACGGCCATTTGCATGCCGAAGCAGATGCCGAAATAGGGCACGCCCTTGACCCGCGCATATTTCGCCGCCTGGATCTTGCCTTCCGAGCCGCGCTCGCCGAAGCCGCCAGGCACAAGGATGCCGTGCACGTCCTCCAAATAGGCGGCGGCGTCCTCCTGCTCGAAGGTTTGCGACTCGATCCACTGCAGATTGACTTTAACCTTATTGGCGATGCCGCCATGGACAAGCGCCTCGTTCAGCGATTTGTAGGCGTCCTTGAGCCCGGTATATTTGCCCACCACCGCGACATTCACCTCGCCATCGGGATTGGCGACGGTCTCGGCGATTTGCCGCCAGCGCTCGAGGTCGGGCTCGGGCGCATGCTGAATGCCGAACGCGGCCAGTACCTCGCGGTCGAGGCCTTCGGCGTGATAGCGGCCCGGCACCTCGTAGATGCTCGCCACGTCGAGCGCCTGGATCACGGCCTCGGGGCGCACGTTGCAGAACAGCGCGATCTTGCGCCTCTCGTCCTTGGGCAGCGGCCGCTCGCAGCGGCACAGCAGCACGTCTGGCTGGATGCCGATCGAGCGGAGCTCCTTGACGGAGTGCTGCGTCGGCTTGGTCTTCAGCTCGCCGGCGCTCGGGATGAAGGGCACCAGCGTCAGGTGAATGAACACCGAATGACCCCGCGGCAGCTCGTTGCCGAGCTGGCGGATGGCCTCGAAGAAGGGCAGGCCCTCGATATCGCCGACCGTGCCGCCGATCTCGCACAGGACGAAATCAACGCGCTCATTGCCGCTGGTGATGAAGGCCTTGATGGCGTCCGTCACGTGAGGAATGACCTGGACGGTGGAGCCGAGATAATCGCCGCGGCGCTCCTTGGTGATGATCTGCTGGTAGATGCGCCCGGTCGTGATGTTGTCGGCCTGGCAGGCGGGACGGCCAGTGAAGCGCTCATAATGGCCGAGGTCGAGATCGGTCTCGGCGCCGTCGTCGGTGACGAACACCTCGCCGTGCTGGTAAGGGCTCATCGTCCCCGGATCGACGTTCAGATAGGGATCGAGCTTGCGCAGCCGCACGCTATAGCCGCGCGCCTGCAACAGCGCACCCAAGGCAGCCGATGCCAGCCCCTTGCCCAGAGAGGAGACCACGCCGCCGGTAATGAAGACGTACCGCGCCATGGGCCTCGAACATATACTGAAAGCGCGTTGAGTTGTAGCCCAAAGGTGAGCGCATCAACCAATCCGTCAGATGCGTCCCTAAGGTCCGGCTTTACGGTGTTTTTGGGGCTGAGGGAGCCTGAGGCGCCGGGGCGCTCGCCGGCGCTTGAGGCGCAGCCGGTAGTACGAGACCAGGCAAGGCTCCTTCGCCGCCAGCCGGTGAGCCGCCGGTTCCAGCGCCAAAGATCGACGTTGGCGCGGATTGGTGGCCCGCGATCACGGTCAGCCCGAGGCTCGTGGCAAAGAACATGGCGGCGAGTACCGCCGTGGTCTTGGTCAACGCGTTGCCGGCGCTACGGCCGGTCATGAAACCGCCGCCGCCGCCAATACCAAGCGCGCCGCCTTCCGAACGCTGGAGCAGCACCACGGCGATCAGAGCCGCAGCGATCATGATATGAATAACGAGAAGCACTGTGATCATCGGGTCGCCTTCGATTTGCCAGGCGGTGTCTTATCCGAATCCGCTAGGGCTTGGCTAGGGTTGCCGTTCGCGTCCGCCTTACTTGGTGGTGTGGGCTTGCGGTCCGGCAACGGCACCGACGCGGCATCTGCGGCCGTTCCATCGGGAGCCTTGGCATCAGTGGGTTTGGCATCGGTGTCGATAGGTTTGGCGACAGGCTTGTCGACGCCCCCGCCCCGGCAGCGGAACTGGATCTGCTCTTCGACGTCCAGAAAGCGCCTGACGCGCTCGATTGCCTCGTCGGTCAGATGTTTCTTGACCCAATCTGGACCCTGGTCGAGCGCCGCTTGCATGTCGGCGTTGAAGAGCTGCTTGCGCTGGTTCTGTAGATTGGCGCAGCTCTGTTTGTCGAGCGGTTCGGCGACGGCGACCGCTCCGATGAAGGGCGTTGTTCCCGCAACCAGCAACGTGATAGCGCTGAGGCGCAGCGACATTAAGGCTCCCCGAGAAGAGGCCCGTTCCAGCCAGGCCGCGACGGTAGCATGGCAAAGATCCTCTTTCTGTAACGGCGTTTCCCCAAATGTCGTTCCCCAATCGTCGTCACCGGCGAATTCCCGAATAAGCCGATATGATACCAGAGAAATCGGCAGCCTTAAGGCTGGCGCCACCAACGAGAGCGCCATTGACATTGGGAATGACCAGAAGCTCGCGGGCGTTGCTTGGCTTCACCGAGCCGCCATAAAGGATGCGAAGCCGGGCGCCGTCAGCGCCACGGAGGCGCTTGCTCAAGCGCTCGCGGATGAAGCCGTGGACCCCGGCGACGTCGCTTGGCGTTGGCGTCAAGCCGGTGCCGATCGCCCAGACCGGCTCATAGGCGATGACGGTGTTCGCGGGCGCCGCCGATCCAGGCAGCGAACCGTCAAGCTGGTGGCCGACGATTTCGAGGGTCTCGCCGTCCCGCCGCTGGCGCTCGGTCTCGCCGATACAGATGATGGCGGCGAGCCCCGCCCGATGCGCCGCCGTTGCCTTGGCGGCAACGAGACTATCGGTCTCGCCATGGTCGGCGCGCCGCTCCGAATGGCCGACAATCGCGGCTTTGGCGCCTGCGTCCGCCAGCATCTCTGCGGAAATGTCGCCGGTGTGTGCGCCCGCGGTCTCAGGATGGCAATCCTGGGCGCCGAGGATGACGGCGCTGCCGGACAGGACGTCGCGGGCGCGGGCGAGCAGCGTCGCCGGCGGACAGACCATGACATCCGTCTCGGGCACAGGCTGACGCGCCAAGAGCTCGAGCAGCGCCCGTAATTCGGTCAGGGAGGCGCCGAGCCCATGCATCTTCCAGTTGCCGGCGACGAGCGGCCTGATGGCGTTCACGTTAATTTCCCCCAATCCCTGCCTTTGCATAGCGACGGGGCGGCAATCCGGCCGGCTGGCAATGACCTTCGGGGCCTTAGAACGCCGCCTTGCCGCTTGCCGTCTTGCTACCTATGATGCCGCGGCCCGCGCGATCAATCGCAAGAGATTGGCCCTTCGGCGCGGTGAATGCAAACAGCCAACAGGAAGGTTCTGCGGCGTGGCACTCGATACTTTGCGAAAAGGAGCAGGACGGCTGTTCGGCATGATCCTGATGGGCCTGTTGGTCATAAGCTTTGCTATTTGGGGAATCGCCGACATTTTTCGAGGCTATGGCAGCCAAACCTTGATCCGCGTCGGCGATACCGAGATCACGCCCCAGGAATATGCGCGCACGCAGCAAGAGGTCTTGCGTTCCATGAGCTCGAGCGCCGGCCACAGCCTTTCTTTGCAGGAGGCTCGCGAGCAGGGTCTTGAGAAGAACGTGCTGGAGCGGCTGATCGGGGGCGCCGCGCTCGATAACCATGCCAGGAGTCTTCACCTTGGCGTCAGCGACGAGGCGCTGCTCGAATCGATCAAGAAGGATCCGGCCTTTGTGGACGCCACCGGCAATTTCAACCCGATCGCGTTACAACAGGCGTTGCGGAATCTCGGCCTGAGCGAGCAGGGTTTTGTCGCCAAGGAGCGTGAGCAGGATCTGCGCCGCCAATTGCTGTCGACCATCGGCAGGACAGCGTCCACGCCGGAGGTCTTCCTGACGGCTTTCAACAATTACAACAACGAAACGCGCAGCTTGCGCTACGTGATGGTGCCGAAGACCGCCGCCGGAGCGGTGCCCGAGCCGACCGATGCGGACCTCAAGAGCTATTACGACAATCACCACGCCAAATTCACGCAAGACGAGCTGCGCAAGATCGGCGTGATTGCCGTCACGCCCGAGACCGTCAAGGACAAGGTGCAGATCACCGAGGACGATCTCAAGGCCGCCTTCGACAAGGAAAAGGCCACGCTCGGCACGCCGGAGAAGCGGCACGTCCAGCAGATCGCGTTCCCCGACAAGGCTGCCGCCGATGCCGCCTATCAAAAGATTCAAGCCGGCACCGATTTCCTGGCCATCGCCAAGGAGCAAGGCCTGAGCGAGAGCGACATCGATCTCGGGCTGTTGAAGCAAACCGAGATGGCCGACGCGGCGATCGCCGATGCCGCCTTCAAGCTTGAGAAGGACACAGTGAGCGAGCCGGTCACCGGGCAACTTGGAAAGGTGGTCCTCGTCCGCGTTGCCGACATCCAACCTGGAAAGGAAATCACCTTCGAAGAGGCCAAACCAGACCTCGAGAAGAAGATCCTGAAGGACCGTGCCCAAGTGGCGATCCTGGATCTCCACGATCGCATCGAGGACGAGCGTGCGTCCGGGACCCAACTCTCGGAAGTCGCCGGCAAGCTCAAGCTCAATTATCAGGTTTTCGATCAGGTCGATCGGCAGGGCCAGACGCCCGACGGCACCGCAGCGACATTGCCGCTGAAGGACGACCTGCTGAACGCCGCCTTCACCACCGATGCTGGGGTCGAGAACGATCCGCTCGATGGCAAAGACGAGGGCCTCGTTTGGTATGAGGTATTGGGCGTGACGCCGATGCAGTTGAAACCGATGGACCAGGTGAAGGACGATCTCAAAAAGGACTGGCTGGTCGACGAAGAGCGGAGCCGTCTTGCCAAATACACGGAGGATCTGGTCACGTCGCTGAGTGGCGGCAAGCCGCTCGAAGACGTTGCTAAGGACCTCAACGGTCAGGTCGTCGTGACCGAGCCGCTGAAGCGCAACGGCATGACCGTGAATGTGCTCCCCAACGCCGTGCAGCAAGCCTTCACCTTGCCCCAGGGCGGGTATGGCTCGGCGCTGTCCGGCGTCGATGAGGGGCGTATCGTTTTTCAGGTCGACAAGGTGACGCCACCTCCTCCACTTGAGCAGCCGAGCCAGGACCAGTTGAAGCACAGGCTCGCGAACTTCGTCGGTGAGGACATTGTCGGGGAATATTTCTCTGCCCTCGAAGACCGCTACGGCGTGTCGGTCAACCAGCAGGCCCTGGCGAAGCTCGCAGGCGGCGGCGGCGAAGAGCAATGAGCCCGGCTCCTGCCGCCTCTGTCACGCCCTTGCCGCAACAGGGTGGCGCGCCGATCGAGCCAGACTTTTCGACCTTCGCCCGGCTGTATGACGCGGGGACGCCGCAAGTCGCCTGGACCCGACTTGTCGCCGATCTCGAGACGCCGGTCTCGGCCATGCTCAAGCTTGCGCACGAACGGCCGAACAGCTTCCTGCTGGAATCGGTCGAGGGTGGCGCTGCGCGCGGCCGGTATTCCGTCATCGGCTGCGAGCCTGACCTGATCTGGCGAGCCGACGGCTCGCATGCCGAGGTGAACCGGGCGCCGCAGGCCGACGCTTCCGCCTTCGCCCGCTCGCCGCTGGCAACGCTCGCCTCGCTTCGGGCGCTGCTCGCCGAATCCGCCATCGAGCTTCCGCCTGAATTGCCGCCCATGGCCGCCGGCATCTTCGGCTACATGGGCTATGACACGGTCAGGCTGATCGAGTATCTGCCGACGACCAAGCCTGACAAGCTTGGTCTCCCCGACAGCATCCTGGTGCGGCCGACCTTGATCGTGATCTTCGACACGGTGAAGGACGAGATGACCGTGGTGACGCCGGTCAGACCGACGCCGGGCGTCAGCGCCAAGGCCGCCTATGCGCGCGCCGCCGATCGGCTGAATGTGGTGCTGGAGCGCCTCGATCAGCCTTTGCCGCATGTGAGCGACCTCGAGGCAGAAGCGGTCCATCCGGTCCCAAAGCCGAGCATGGCGCCCGAGGCCTATATGGCGAAGGTCGCTCGCGCCAAGGACTACATCACCGCCGGCGATATCTTCCAGGTGGTGCTCAGCCAGCGCTTCGAGGCGTCCTTCACGCTGCCCTCTTTCGCGCTCTACCGCTCGCTCCGGCGCGTCAACCCATCGCCCTTTCTCTATTATCTCAATTTCGGCGACTTCGCGGTGGTTGGCTCAAGCCCCGAGATCCTGGTGCGGGTTCGCGACGGCATCGTCACCATCCGCCCGATCGCCGGGACGCGGCCACGCGGCGCCACGCCAGAGCAGGACAAGGCGCTGGCCGATGAGCTCCTCGCAGATGCCAAAGAACGCGCCGAGCATTTGATGCTGCTCGATCTCGGCCGCAACGATGTGGGGCGCGTGGCGGAGATCGGCAGCGTGCGCGTCACCGATAGCTTCTTCCTCGAATATTACAGCCAGGTGATGCACATCGTCTCCAATGTGGAAGGCCGGCTCGATCCGCGCTTCGATGCGATCGATGCGCTCATGGCGGGGTTCCCTGCCGGCACCGTGTCCGGCGCGCCAAAAGTGCGCGCCATGCAGATCATCGACGAGCTCGAGGAGGAGACGCGAGGGCTCTATGCCGGCTGCGTCGGCTATTTCTCCGCCAGTGGCGAGATGGATTCCTGCATCGTGCTCAGGACCTCCGTGGTCAAGGACGGCACCATGTATGTGCAGGCAGGCGCTGGCGTGGTCGCCAATTCGGTGCCCGAGCGCGAGCAGGCTGAATGCGTGAGCAAAGCCTCGGCCCTGTTCAGAGCCGCCGAGGAAGCCGTGCGCTTTGCAGCACGCGCCAAGCGCGGCCAATGACCCGATGGCGCACACCCAATCATGTTGACCTTAAGCCTCCTGCGACACGCCAAGTCGAGCTGGAAGGACACGGCCGTGCCCGACCATGACCGGTCGCTAAATGCGCGGGGCACGGTCGAAGCCCCACTGATGGGAAAGGCGATGGCCGAGCACGGCCTCGACCCGGACGTCGTGCTCTGCTCAACGGCGCGACGGACGCGGGACACGCTGGAGCTCGTCCTGCCTGAACTGAAAACGGAGCCCAAGGTCATCTATGAGGATGGCCTCTATCATGGGACCCCGGCGGAGATGCTGGCCATTGTGCAGGGTGTGGCGCCGAGCGCGCACCAGGTTTTGCTCGTCGGTCACAACCCGGAAATCCAGACCTTCGCTCTCGACCTGATCGGTTCCGGTCCCAAGCACCTCAAGGATCGAACTCGAGACGAAATATCCTACCGCCGGGCTCGTGGTGCTCCGCTTCCTAACCGGCGGTTGGAAGGACCTTGCGTTGAATAGTGGCAAGCTCGAGCTGTTTCTCTCGCCGAAGAACGTGGAGCGGAGCTAGCGGCTCAGCGGTAGGACCCAGGAAAACTTGACGGCGCGCGTCGCGGGGGATTAACAGGGCTCTATGCTGACCCTAATCGATAATTACGACAGCTTTACCTACAACCTCGTTCATTTCCTTGGCGAATTGGGCGCGCCGGCGCGCGTCTACCGGAACGACAAGGTCACCGTCGATGAGGTGTTGGCAGAGGCGCCGGAGGCCATCGTGCTGTCGCCCGGCCCTTGCGATCCGGATCGCGCCGGCATCTGTCTCGATCTCATCGCCCGCGCCGGAGCTGAGGTGCCGATCCTCGGGGTCTGCCTCGGCCATCAGGCGATCGGCCAGGTCTATGGTGGCAAAGTTGTGCGCGCGCCCGTGCTGATGCATGGCAAGCTGTCCAAGGTGCATCACAGCGGCAAAGGTGTGTTCGCTGGGCTCCCGCAGGATTTCTCCGCGACGCGTTATCATTCGCTGGTCATCGAGCGGGCGAGTCTTCCCGACGCGCTCGAGATCACGGCGGAGACGGCCGACGGCGTGATCATGGGTGTGCAGCACAAGCGCTACCCCGTGCATGGGGTCCAGTTCCATCCCGAGAGCATCGCCTCGGAGCACGGGCATCAGCTGCTGGCGAACTTCCTCGGTCTCGCCCGGGTGGAGCGGCGGTCCAGAGCATCAGCGCCAAGAGAAGCGCTCGGTGCCCTCTAGCCCGACGCTCGAAGCAACGGCGACGCCCGCCGATCTGCGCGGAGCGATCGGCAAGGTCGCATCGGGCAAGACCCTCAGCCAGTTTGAAGCCGCCGAGGCCTTCGAGCTGATGATGTCGGGCGCGGCGACGCCGGCGCAAATCGGCGGCCTGTTGATGGCGCTGCGTGTCCGCGGCGAGACCGTGGACGAGATCGCGGGCGCCACCCGTGCCATGCGTGCCAAGGTGGTGCCGGTGCGCGCACCGGACGGCGCCATCGATACTTGCGGCACGGGCGGCGACAACAAGGGCACCTTCAACATCTCGACCTGCGCCGCCTTCGTGGTGGCCGGCGCCGGCGTGCCGGTGGCGAAGCACGGCAACCGGTCAATCTCATCGCGCTCGGGCTCGGCGGACGTGCTCACCGCGCTCGGCGTGAACATCGATGCCACCCCCGAGACGATCTCGGCGTGCATCTTCGGCTGCGGACTGGGCTTCATGTTTGCGCCCGCCCATCACGCCGCCATGCGCCACGTCGCGCAAGCGAGGAGCGAGCTCGGCACGCGCACCATCTTCAATCTGCTAGGGCCGCTTGCCAATCCCGCCGGCACGAAATTTCAGATCATCGGCGTGTTCGCCAAGGAATGGGTGGAACCGATCGCGCATGTGCTCGGGCTATTGGGCGTCGAGCGAGCGTGGGTGGTGCATGGCAGCGATGGGCTGGACGAGCTGACTACCGCCGGGGTCAGCGACGTTGCGGTGATCGATGGGGGGCGCGTCTCGACCTTCAGGATCTCGCCCCGCAATGGCGGCCTCCCCGAGGCAAAACCGCAGGATCTCATCGGCGGCGATGCGGTCGAGAATGCCGCCCATATCCGCGCCGTGCTCGGGGGGCTCAAAGGCGCCTACCGGGACATCGTGTTGTTGAACGCGGCGGCAGCGCTGCTCGTCGCGGGCAAGGCGAAGACGCTACGCGACGGCGTTGCGCTCGCCGCGGACTCCATCGACAGTGGCAAGGCCATGGGCGTCCTCGATGCGCTCGTGCCGCTCAGCCATGGTAAGGTCTGACGCCATGGCCCAGATCCTCGATACCATCATGGCCTATAAGCGGCGCGAGGTCGAAGCCGCCAAGGCCGCGTGTCCGGCAAACGTCCTGCGTGCCCGCGCGGCAGCTGCCTCTCCGGTGCGGCCTTTCGCGGCGGCGATCGCATCGTGCCTGGCGCGGCCGGCCTTCGCCCTGATCGCCGAGATCAAGAAGGCAAGCCCGTCGAAGGGCCTCATCCGTGCCGATTTCGATCCGCCCAGCTTGGCGCGGGCCTATGCGGCGGGGGGTGCCACCTGCCTCTCGGTGCTGACCGACACCCCCTCCTTCCAGGGACGTCCCGAATATCTCGGGCTGGCGCGGGAAGCTGTCGCGCTGCCGGCGCTCCGCAAGGATTTCATGCTGGATACCTACCAGGTGCTCGAGGCGCGCGCTTGGGGCGCGGACTGCATCCTCATCATCATGGCTGCGGTGGAAGACGCGACCGCCAAGGACCTTGCCACGGCCGCGCTGGATCTCGGCATGGACGCGCTCGTCGAGATCCATGACGAGGCCGAGCTCGACCGGGCCCTTGCGCTCGACACGAGGCTGATCGGCATCAACAACCGCGATCTCACGACATTCGAGACGACCCTCGGCACCACCATGCGGCTTGCGCCTTGGGTGCCAGAAGACCGCATCGTCATCGCCGAGAGCGGCATCTTCAGCCACGCCGATGTGACGGCGCTCGCGGAATACGGTGTGCATGCCTTCCTCGTCGGCGAAAGTCTAATGCGGGCTGACGATGTGGCCAAGGCCACGCGCGCGCTGCTGACCGGATCGCCGGTGCCGCAAGCGGAGGCTGCACAATGACGGCGCGCGGCTTAAGCCATCTGAACGAGGCCGGTGAGGCCCGCATGGTCGATGTCGGGGCCAAGGCGGTGACGATGCGGAGCGCGGTCGCGGAAGGCTTTGTCGCCATGGCGCCGGAGACGCTCGAGCTGATCCTGCAAGGCGAAGCGCCGAAGGGCGACGTGCTCGCCACCGCCCGCATCGCCGGGATCATGGCGGCGAAGCGGACGCATGAGCTGATCCCGCTCTGCCACCCCCTCGCCTTGACGCAAGTGACGGTGGATTTCGTGCCCTCCCGCGAATCTGCCGGCATCCGCGTCGAGGCCACGGCCAAGGTTGAGGCCAAGACCGGGGTGGAGATGGAGGCGCTGATGGCGGTCGCGGTCGCCTGCCTCACGATCTACGACATGTGCAAGGCGGTCGACCGGGCGATGGTGTTCTCCGGCATTCGGCTGATCGAGAAGACCGGCGGCCGCTCGGGCAATTTTCGGCGCTGATCGTTGTTAGGCTCTCATTGGCCCGTCATCAGTCATGCCCGGCAGTGACAAGGAACGCATGGCCTTGCTCAGCGTAACTGAAGCGCTTGCCCGCGTGACCGAAGGGCTCGAACCTCTCGGCGCCGAGCGCGTTCCGCTGGAAAGATGCCTCGGACGGGTGCTCGCCGAAGATCTCGCGGCCCGCCTGACCCAGCCTCCCTTCGATGCGTCAGCCATGGACGGCTTCGCTGTGCGTGCTGAGGATGTGGCGGCCCTGCCGGCAACGCTTCGGCTCATCGGCGAAGCCGCGGCCGGGAGCGGCTTCCAAGGCCAAGTTCGACAGGGCGAGGCCGTGCGCATCTTTACCGGCGCGCCGGTGCCGGAGGGCGCCGACACGATCGTCATCCAAGAGGACGCGGAGCTTAGTCACGGCGTGGTCACCGTCAAGGAAGCGGCACCCGCGCGCCACACCCGCCCGCGCGGGCAGGATTTCACCGAAGGCGAGGTGCTGCTGCGCGAGGGCGTGAAGCTCGGCTCGCGCGAGCTGATGCTCGCCGCCGCAATGAACCATGCAGAGCTTCCCGTCCGCCGCCGGCCGAAGGTGGCGATCCTGTCCACGGGCGATGAGGTGGTGCCGCCCGGTTCCGATCCCGGACCGGATCAGATCATCGCTTCGGTTTCCTTCGGCCTTGCCGCGCTCGTCGAGGCGCAAGGCGGCGAGCCCATGAGCCTCGGCATCGCCAAGGACACGCCGGAGAGCATCATCACTCTCACCCGCGCCGGCAGCGCCGCCGACATCCTTGTGACCATCGGCGGGGCCTCCGTCGGCGAGCGGGATCTCGTCGGCGCGGCGCTCCGCTCCGAGGGCCTCGAGCTTGATTTCGCGAAGATCGCCATGCGCCCAGGCAAGCCCATGCTCTATGGCCGGATGGGGAGCCAACGCGTGCTGGGGCTGCCTGGTAACCCTATCTCCGCGCTCGTCTGCGCCTTCGTGTTCCTGGTGCCGATGCTGCACCGTCTGCTCGGCATCGACCCCGGCAGGAGGGGTTTGGTGGAGGCCGTACTTGGCGAGGACCTGGCGGCTAACGGCCCGCGCGAGCATTACATGCGGGGCGTCTCCGAGCGCGGGGCCGATGGCCAAAGAGTGGTGCGCCCCCTGCCCTCCCAGGACAGCTCGCTGATGGCTGACTTCGTCCGGGCCGACTGCCTCATCGTGCTGGCGCCGAACGCGCCTGCGCTTCGGCGCGGCGAGCGGGTGAGGATCATTCCGCTCAACTCCTGAGCCATCTCCTCGCGAGCGAATTAATCCCTCGGCAACGCGAATCAGCGAAATCCTAGCCCCTCCGCAGGCGCCCCAGCGACATATGGGGTCATTCGCGCTTGCGGAACACAACTAGAACAGATAAACTGTTCATGATTTGTACAAAGGGCAATGCGCGGCCCTGACGCGGCTAGAAGGGACCAGATGCTCACATCGAAGCAAAAAGAGCTTCTCATGTTCATCCACGAGCGGTTGAAGGAGACGGGCATCCCCCCTTCCTTCGACGAGATGAAGGAGGCTCTTGATCTTAAGTCGAAATCCGGCATTCATCGGCTGATCACGGCGCTCGAGGAGCGCGGCTTCGTGCGGCGGCTGCCCCACCGCGCCCGTGCCATGGAGATCGTGCGGTTGCCTGAATCGATGCCCCAGGCGCTCGGCGCCGGGCGTTCCCGTGGCTTCTCGCCGAGCGTGATCGAGGGGAGCCTCGGCCGCGTGCCGCAGGTCGCCGAAGGCGAGAGCCTGCCGCAAACCGTGAGCGTGCCGGTAATGGGCCGCATCGCCGCTGGCGTTCCGATCGAGGCGATCCAGACGCGTATGAATACCATCGAGGTGCCGCCGGACCTGCTCACCAAGGGCGAGCATTACGCGCTCGAGGTCAAAGGCGATTCGATGATCGAAGCCGGCATCCTCGACGGCGATACCATCATCCTCAGGAAGTGCGACGACGCCAGCAATGGCGACATCGTCGTGGCGCTTGTGGATGAGGAGGAAGCGACCCTGAAGCGGCTCCGCCGCCGCGGGGATTCGATCGCCCTCGAAGCCGCCAATCCGGCCTACGAGACGCGCATCTTCGGTCCCGACCGGGTGCGGGTGCAGGGGCGCCTCGTGGGGCTGCTCCGCCGGTATTGATTCTCTTTAGGAGGCCTTCATTCTTCGAGACGGGCCTTAGCTCCTCCTCAGGATGAGGATCTATTTCCTCATGGTGAGGAGCGTCCGAAGGACGCGTCTCGAACCATGAGGCCCGGAACACCTTCACTCGTCGGGATCGACCTTAGCCCGGGCATCATTGTCCTCGTCGTCATCGTCGGCCGCGCCTTGCTCCTTAGCGTAGGCCTGGCCGGCGGGTAGAGCCGGTTTCGCCAGGGCACGCTCAGGCACCAAGGTCTTCGCCCGCGCGTCTCGGCGACGCTCTCGCTCCGGATCGACAGCCCCTCGATATAGAGCGCATAAGCCCCATCGGCTTGCAGTGCGCGCCGGTCGACCACCACCCGTGCCGCCTGGCAGCCTTTGCCGACGCTGAACGGGGCAATGACGATGTCGGCGGTACGGCAATCCTCTTCCAGCGCCGCGGGATGACGGATCAGCGCGATAGTCTTGCCCTTCACCTTGCCGATGCAGCCAAGCAAATCGCAGCGGAACGGCCCATTCGCGGACGCAGCCTCGGCATCGCGGTCATCGCCCTCGGCGAGCAGCCAATTGTCGACGCTATAGCTCGCACGCGTCGCAGGCGGCAGGCAAGCGCACCATCGTCGGTGCGGAGCGCCACGCTCCGTCCGTCGCGCTCGACCAGCACGTCGGGCCGTGTCCCAGTTCCGCTCACGAGCAGGCCCGCCGCCGCAATGACGAGCCCGAGCGCCCGCCAGCGCGTCTCGGCTTCGAGGGAGTGCGCGAGAGCCGCAAGGATAGACGGTGAGCGGGTCCGGTTGGATGCCTCTGCCCTGACCTTTCCCCGCTCCTATGCTACATCACGCCAGCGCCACGTTCTCTCAATTCAGTTAAGGTTTTGCCCGGGCCCATGAGCGACACAGTCATCACGCGTTTTGCGCCTTCGCCTACCGGCTATCTGCATATTGGCGGTGCCCGCACCGCGCTGTTCAACTGGCTCTACGCCAAGGCCAAGGGTGGCAAAATGCTGCTCCGCATTGAGGATACCGACCAGGCGCGCTCGACCGAGGGCGCGATCCTCGCCATCCTCGACGGCCTCGGCTGGCTCGGGCTCAATTGGGACGGCGAGCCCGTCTATCAGCTTGCCCGCGCCGTGCGCCACCGGGAGATGGCTGAACGGCTATATGCCGAAGGAAAGGCCTATCGCTGCTATGCGAGCCCCGAGGAGCTTGCCGCCATGCGCGAGAGGGCGCGAGCGGAGGGCCGATCGCCCGGCTATGACGGGATCTGGCGCAACCGCGATCATGCCGAAGCGCCACCCGGCATAACGCCCGTCATTCGCTTCAAGGCGCCGCGCGAGGGCGAGACGGTGATCGAGGACCGGGTGCAGGGCCGCGTCGTCTTCCCCAACAAGGACCTCGACGATCTCGTGATCCTGCGGAGCGACGGCACGCCCACCTATAATCTCTCGGTGGTGGTCGACGACCATGACATGGGCATCACCCATGTGATCCGCGGCGACGACCACCTCACCAATGCCGCAAGGCAGACGCAGATCTATCGCGCACTTGGGTGGCAGACGCCGGTCTTCGCCCATGTGCCGCTGATCCATGGGCCCGACGGCGCCAAGCTCTCCAAGCGTCACGGCGCGCTCGGGGTAGAGGCGTATCGGGCCATGGGGTATCTGCCCGAGGCCTTGCGCAACTACCTGGTGCGGCTCGGCTGGAGCCACGGCGACGACGAGATCATGGCGATGGAAGACATGATCCGCTGGTTCGATCTCGACGGCATCGGGCGGTCGGCCGCGCGCTTCGACTTCGCCAAGCTCGAGAATTTGAACGGGCACTATCTCCGGGCCCTGCCCGACGCCGACCTGATCGACCGTCTACAGGCCCTTGTGCCTGACCTGCCGAACGGCGGCGACCTTGCCGCGAGCGTCGGTGCGGAAGGCTGGCGCAAGCTCGAACGCGCCCTGCCCGGCCTCAAGGAGCGGGCCAAGACCTTGGTCGAGCTCATCGACAATGCGGGATTCCTCTTCGCCAAACGGCCGCTTGCCCTCGATGCCCAAGCCGAGAAGCTGCTCGATGAGCCGGGGCGGCAGACGCTCGCTGCCCTATCGGCCCGGCTCGAAGGCGTCGAGCCCTGGTCGCAAGAAGCGCTTGAAGGCTGCGTCCGGGCTTTTGCCGACGAGACCGGCCTCAAGCTCGGCAAGGTGGCGCAGCCGCTCCGTGCGGCGCTGACCGGCAGGGCGACTTCTCCCGGCATTTTCGACGTGCTGGACGTGCTTGGCCGCGAAGAATCCCTCGCCCGCCTCCGCGATAGAGCGTTACCAACGAAATCTGCATAAGATTTATGCAGGAACTTTTTGCACTGCGTCACATTTAACTGCATCTATGCCGCACTGCGAAAAAAGGCTACGCCAAACGCGGAACTGCTGGCAGAATGTTCCCAATCTCGCGTTGCATTTCATTTCCATCCTACGGGGGCTTAGGAGATCGTTATGAGCGTCGCAGAAATCCATAAACCGGTTCCGGCCGAAGCGACCTTGGTCGCGGGGGGTGGCCGCCACGAATTGCCGATCCGCTCCGGCACGCTTGGCCCGGACGTCGTCGACATCACCACGCTCTACCCGGAAACCGGCTATTTCACCTACGACCCGGGCTTCACCTCGACGGCGAGCTGCGAGTCGAAGATTACCTTCATCGACGGCGATAAGGGTGTCTTGCTTTATCGCGGCTATCCCATCGACCAGCTAGCCGAGCACGGCAGCTTCATGGAGACCTGCTACCTCTTGCTCTATGGCGAGTTGCCGACGCCGGAACAGTACGAGACGTTCAGGCAGCTTATTGTGCGCCACACCATGGTGCATGAGCAGATGACGCGGTTCTACACGGGCTTCCGCCGCGACGCGCATCCCATGGCCGTCATGGTTGGCGTGGTCGGCGCGCTCTCCGCCTTCTATCACGACTCGATCGACATCCAGGATCCCGCGCAGCGCGAGATGGCGAGCGTGCGGATGATCGCCAAGATGCCGACCATCGCCGCCATGGCGTACAAATATTCCATCGGCCAGCCGTTCATCTATCCCCGCAACGAACTCGATTATTCGGCCAACTTCCTGCATATGTGCTTCGCGGTGCCGTGCGAGGAATACAAGATCGATCCGGTGCTCGCGCGCGCCATGCGCCGCATCTTCATTCTCCATGCCGACCACGAGCAGAACGCCTCGACCTCGACGGTGAGGCTTGCCGGTTCGTCCGGCGCCAATCCGTTTGCGTGTATCTCCGCCGGCATCGCTTGCCTGTGGGGGCCAGCCCATGGCGGGGCCAACGAGGCGGCTCTGATGATGCTGCAGGAGATCGGCTCGGTCGACCGCATCCCCGAATACATCAAGCGCGCCAAGGATCGGAAGGACTCGTTCCGGCTGATGGGCTTCGGCCACCGCGTCTACAAGAACTACGACCCACGGGCGCGCATCATGCAGAAGACCTGTCATGAGGTGCTGGAAGCCGTCGGACTCCGCAACGATCCAATTCTCCAGGTGGCGCTCGAGCTCGAACGCATCGCGCTGAATGACGACTATTTCATCGAGAAGAAGCTCTACCCGAACATCGACTTCTATTCGGGCATCACGTTGAAGGCGCTTGGCTTCCCAACCGACATGTTCACCGTGCTGTTCGCGATTGCCCGCACCGTTGGCTGGATCGCGCAGTGGAAGGAGATGATTGAGGATCCGTCGCAGCGCATCGGCAGGCCGCGGCAGCTCTATACCGGTCCGACCGAGCGCGCCTACATCCCGATCGAGGCGCGCTGAAGCTCCCCCTGAGTGTCCTCTGCGTAGGCCAGCACGATCTTCGCCGCGCGGAGGCTGGGCGGTTCGTCATTCGCACGCACGCGCTCGGTAACCCGAGCCAAGCCGGCGAGCTGCCGGTCGCGCTCAACGCCGCCCCGCATAAGCGGCAGAAGCGCAGCGCTCAGTCTCTCGCCACTACACTCCTCATTGAGGAACTCGGGGAAGACATTCTCGCCAAGGATGAGATTTGGCAGCACGACCGAATGCGCGATCAACAAAAAGCGCAAGCGCGTGGCCAGAGGATCAGACCGGTAGGCGACGACCATCGGCGTGCCGGCAAGCGCCAATTCGAGCGTCACGGTGCCGGAGGCGGCAAGTGCGGCGCGGGCAAGCTTGAAGCTCGCGAATTTGTCGGCTTCGCCGCTGACGATGTGTGGCGTCACCGGCCAGGTGGCGAGCCCCTGCTCGATCAGCGGGCGCACGCTTGCGACCGCCGGCAGGATGACCTCGAAGGGACCGGCCTCGGCTTGGAGCCGGCGCAGGGCATCGCCGAAGGGCGCCATCAGTCGTTTGACTTCGCTCGTCCGGCTGCCGGGTAGCACCACGAGGACGGGGTTGTCCGTGGCGATGCCAAGCCGCCGGGGCAGCGCTTCAGGGTCAAGTTGCGCGATCCAGTCGAGCTTCTCCACGAGCGGATGGCCGACATAGCTGCAAGCTGGTCCGCCGAGACGCCTGTGCGCCTCCGGCTCGAAAGGCAGGATGGCGAGAATGTGGTCGACGTAACGGCGCATCTTACGCGCCCGGGCCGGGCGCCAGGCCCACACGCTCGGCGAAACATAGTCGAGGATGGGAATATTCGGCCTCAGGCGCCGCACGCGCTTTGCCACCTGATGCGTGAATTCCGGACTATCGAGGATCACCAGCACAGCCGGGTCTTGCGCGATCACCGCCTTCACCGATTGGCGGATCCGCCGCCAGATGCGGGGCAAACGCGGCAGGACGTCGAGCGGGCTCATGACCGCGATTTCCGTCAGGGGAAACAATGAGGGGCAGCCCTGCTCGGCCATTAGCTCGCCGCCCACGCCTTGGAGCTCAATTGGCCGCGGCGACAGGGCGCGCAAGCCTTCGATCAGCTTGGCGCCAAGGGCATCGCCCGAATGCTCGCCGGCGATGAGGAATAGTCTCAGGGGCTCCGCGCCCGGGCTCGTCCTGGAGTTTGCCTCGTTACGCATCGGGCTCGGCGGCCCATGGCTGGCCGAAGATAAACAGTCCGTGCTTGTCGGCCGCGGCGATGGTGGCGGCACGCTCCGCGATCAGTACCCGGCCGACGGCAACCGCAATCCCGGCAAGTCCGGCCGAGGCCGCCTTCTCGATCGTGTTCGGACCGATGGTCGGCAGGTCCACCCGTTCTTCTTGCCCGGGCTTCGGCGCCTTGGCGAGCACGCCGGTCGCAGCGCGGCGGCGCGCTGACCCTCCCCGTCTAAGCTCGGCGCAGCGGTCGAGCATCGCGTCGGTCCCCTCCGCGGCTTCCACCGCGAGCACGCGGCCTTTGACGACAACCACGGCCTGACCCACGTCGAGACGTCCGAGCGCCGCGACCACGCGAAAGGCCGTCTCGATATCGGCCAGGTCTTCCGGCGACGGAGCCTTGGCGCCGAGCTTGCCTTGACCGGCCAACAGTTCCGGCGCCACGTCGCCCGCGCCATGCACCCGATAGCCTTTGGCCTCAAGGAAGCGGACGACGCTCGACAGCACGTGATCGTCGCCGCCCATGCCGAGACTGAGCAGGAAGGGCAGGTTCCTGATGGCACCAAAATCGAATTTGACATTGGCGAGGTCGGGCCGGGAGACGGCGCCGATGATCACGAGATCGCGGCACCTTTGGTCCTCGAGCGTCGCGAATAGCTTGCCGACCTCGCCCCATTTCAGCCAAGTGTGCGGAAAGCGGGCAACGTCCTCATCGGCCTCGCCGCGAATGGCAAGAATATGCACAGCGCGGCCCCGCGCCATCGCGGCTTCCGCAAGGGCGGAGGGAAGCGTGCCGCCCCCGGCGATGATGGCGAGCGGACCCTCTCCCTCCGGCTGGGCGTCAGTCCTCGAACCTTCAAGCTCAGCTTTGGCTCGGCGCTGGGACATTGTTGTTCGGTACGCAGAAGGAGCGGTCGGAATGGCTTTTGATGAACTCGATAATCTGTTGCACGAGCGGATTGGCGGAGAACATGTTGTCGACGTCCTCAAGCCGCTCCATCAGCGTGCCTTCGCTCGAGAACAGCATGCGATAGGCTTGGCGGAGCTCGTGGATCTGCTCGCGCGGAAAGCCCTGGCGCCTCAGGCCTACAATATTCAATCCGGCAAGCGTGGCGCGGTTGCCGACCGCCATGCCGAAGGGAATGACATCGGCGGTGACGCCAGACATGCCGCCGATAAAGGCATGCGCGCCGATGCGCACGAATTGGTGCACGGCGGATAGCCCGCCGACAATGGCGTGATCGCCAATCGTCACATGGCCGGCCAAGGTTGCGTTGTTGACGAGGATGACATTGTCGCCGAGCTGGCAGTCATGGGCGATGTGCGCGCCGACCATGAGGAGACCGTCAGAGCCGATTCGCGTCACCATACCCCCGCCTTGGGTGCCGGGACTGATGGTGACATGCTCTCGGATGATGGTCCTGGAACCGATCTCGATGCTGCTCGCTTCGCCGTGATATTTTTGGTCCTGGGGGGCGTGGCCGATGGAGGCGAAGGGAAAGACCTGGCAGCCCACGCCAAGACTGGTGCGGCCCGTGACGACGGCGCTCGAATGGAGAACCACGCCGTCGCCGAGCCTCACCTGCGGTCCCACTACGCAAAACGGACCGATCTCGACTCCAGGCGCCAACTCAGCGTTTGGATCGACCACGGCGGTCGCGTGAATATTGGCCATGATCCTGCGGGCTTCGAGCTTACGTTTCGACGATTACGGCGCTGACCTCGGCCTCGGCGACGAGGACGCCGTCGACAAGCGCTTGCGCCCGGAAGCGCCACACACGCCCGCGATTGCGCATCTTTTGCACGTGATAGTGCACGGTATCGCCGGGAACAACCGGCCGGCGGAAGCGCGCTTTGTCGATGGCCATGAAATAGACGAGCGGCGGCTCCTTGAACGCTTCGAGGTGGCGCATGCAAAGCGCGCCCGCAGTCTGTGCCATGCCTTCGATCAGAAGTACCCCAGGCATCACCGGATTGCCCGGGAAGTGTCCCTGGAAATAGGGCTCGTTCGCCGTAACGTTCTTGATGCCGGTGGCGGAGCGGTCGCCATCCATGTCGATGATGCGGTCGACCAGCAGGAACGGATAGCGATGCGGCAATAGCTTGAGGATGTCGGCGATGTCTGCCCTCCCCAGCTTGTTCTTCGCGCCGCTCTCATTCATCCCAATAGGCTCCCATGGCAACGGCCAAGCCGCCGTCTACTCGCTACTCTCGTTTCCGTCCAGCTTCAGCTCCTTGCGCTCGGCGAGCCGGCGCAAGACGGTGAGCTCTCTAAACCACAGCCGCGTCGGCTTGGCAGGAGTGCCACCCCACCTTACGCCTGGCGGCACGTTGCCTCGCACATTGCTGCTGCCCGCGATCTGGGCGCCGGCGCCGATCTTGACGTGGCCAACGACGCCGACCTGACCGCCCAAGGCCACGAAATCGCCAAGCTCGGCGCTCCCCGAAATACCGGTTTGTGCCACGATGATGCAATGTCTTCCAATCACCACGTTGTGCCCAATTTGCACAAGATTATCAATCTTCGTGCCTTCCCCGATGACCGTATCGCGCAAGGCGCCGCGATCGATGGTGGTATTGGCGCCGATCTCAACGTCGTCCTGAATGACCACACGCCCGATCTGGGGCACTTTTTGGTGTCCGGCCCTGCCCATGGCGAAGCCGAACCCGTCCTGGCCAATCGAGGCGCCGGCATGGATCGTCACGCGGTTACCCACCAGAGCGTGGGTCAGCGTGGCATTAGGGCCAATATAGCAATCGCGGCCGATATACACCCGGTAACCGATGACGCTGCCGGCGGCAATGATGGTTCCCCGTCCGATTGACGCTTGCGGCCAGATCACGGCGCCGGGTTCAACCGTTACGCCCTCTTCCAAGCGCGCGCTTCGATCGATGCTGTCGGCGGCACCAACGGCGCCGTGGGCCGCGGCTTTGGGTCTCAGCGCGTCCGGATAGAACAAAGCGAGCACCTTGGCGAAGCCGCGATAGGGCTCGGGAGTGACGAGGGCTGCCGTGCCGGCGGGGGCCTGATTGGCGAATTTCGGTGCGACCAGACAGGCGGCAGCCCCGGTACGAGCGAAAAGAGGGAGATATTTCGGGTTGTCCAGGAAGGAGAGATCGCCCGCGCCCGCTGCGTCGAGGGGTCTGACATCCTTGATCTTAGCCTCGAGATCGACGTCGCCGGCGGCGGCCGCTCCGGCGGCCTCCATCACGGTGCGCAAGGAGAAGGGGCCAGCACGCTCGAAAAAGCCCGGATGTTCCATCGAAAACTCACCGATAGGGGTCGCAGCATCAGCAATGACGCCAAGCGAGAGGGAGAAGCAAGCCTCTAGAACTGGGTGGAGGCGCCGAACCGGAATAGCTCGGTCTTGTCGAAAGAGGCTTTGAGCAGGGCTTCCGCGAAGTCGGCGCGGAGCGGCCCCAACGGCGATTGCCAGATAAGGCTAAAGCCGGTCGACATGCGAATATCGGCAGAGTCGAGAATAAAGCTTCCTTCGTTCCTGACTGCAGTCACCGCAAGGCCGCTCGGATCGAACAACGATCCAGCATCGACAAAGACGGCGCCCTGCATACCGATGCTGTCCGGGACGAAGGGGAGGGGGAAGCGAGCCTCGGCGGTGGTGGCCCAGAAGGCCTGGCCGCCGAGCGGATCCGTGGTGCAGTTCTTCACGCGCTTCCCGGTCACGGGGTCTGCGCAGGCATCTCGGGGACCGTACCCTGCCCGCTGGAAGCCTCTGATCGTCTCGCCACCCTTGAAGAACAGATCGGTCATGCGGACGTCCTGGCCGTCCCAGCCATCGATAAAGCCGCCCTGCGCGCGTCCCACCAAGGTGATTTTATTGGTGAGCGGGTAATAGGCACGGCCATCGACGACTGACCTGAAATAATCGACGTCGCCACCGACACCGGCCAGGTCCTGGGAGAAGGAGACGAACACGCCACTGGTCGGCGATTGCGGAAGATTTCTTGTGTCAAAGGCAACTGTGTAGCCCACGCTCGACACGTTCACGACGCCTGCCGATTCCTTGACCGCGAGCGAGGCATTGCTCTGGACGTTGTAGATATCCTCGCGCTCGAACTTGTAGCGCAGGCCAAGCTGGGTGTTGTTGGCGATCGGGAAACCCATCCTGAGGTCGCCACCGGTATCGTTCTCCATGTATGAGGCTACGCTAGTGAAGTCGACCGTTTTGGTGAAGAGGTCAAAGCCCGCGGCGAGATTGCGATCGAGGAAGTGGGGCTCGGTAAAGCTGAAGTCCACCTGAGCCCGCTCGAGACTTCCCGAGAAGCCGAGCCGGACATATTGACCTTTACCCATGAGGTTGCGTTCGGTGACGCTGATGTCGCCGATGACACCTTCGCTGGTCGAGTAGCCCGCGCCGAAGGACAGCTCGCCGGTCGGTTGCTCCACCACCCTGACCACGAGCACGACGCGGTCGGGAGAGCTCCCCGGGTCGGTATCGATGTCCACGCTCTTGAAAAAGCCGAGCGAGCGCAGCCGCCGCCTCGCCGCCTCGACGAGCAGGCGGTTATAGGCATCGCCCTCCGCCAAGCTGAACTCCCGGCGAATCACGTCGTCATGGGTTCGGAAGTTGCCGACGATGTTGATCCGCTCGATATAGACGTGCGGGCCCTCGTCGATCACGTAGGTGATATTGATGCGGTGGGACGCTTCGTCACGGTCGAAGCGGGGCTTGACCTGAGCGAAGGCATACCCCTCCTGCGAGGCCGTAATGGTCAAGGCCTCTGCCGACTTCTCGATTCTCTGAACATTGTAGGTGCGGCCTGGCCGGCTCATGATCACGCCGCGCAATGCGCGCAAATCCGCCGAAGGCAGCGCGGATTCGACGTCAACGTCGCCGAATTTGTATTTCGCCCCCTCGTCAATGGTGAAGGTGATAAAGAACCCCCGGGCGTCGCGGTCGAGGTCGGCTGTCGCCGACAGGATGCGGACGTCGGCATAGCCGTTCTTAAGGTAGAACTGGCGCAGCAGCTCGCGGTCGAGGTTGAGCCGGTCCGGATCGTAGATATTCGTGCTCTTGAGGAAGCTTAGCAGCGATGTCTGGGTGGTCGAGATCACGTACCGCAGCTGGGAATCGCTGAAGGCGGAGTTCCCGAGGAAGTTGATGGCGCGAACCTTGGTGGTCGGCCCTTCATTGATCTCGAACACCACGTCGATGCGGTTGTTATCGAGATTGATGATTTTGGGATCGACTTGAGCTGCATACATGCCCTGACGGCGATAGACATCGAGAATACGCTGCACGTCTGCCTGCACGCGCGCACGGGTATAGACGGTGCGAGGCTTGAGCTGCACCTCCGCTGTCAGGGCGTCGTCCGCGATCTCCTTGTTCCCCTCGAAGGCGACCCGGGCGACGATTGGGTTCTCGACTACGACAATGACCACCGTGCCACCGTCGCGTCGAATGCGCACGTCCTGAAACAGGCCGGTGGCGAACAGGGTCTTCAAGGATTCGTCGACCTTGGCCAGGTCGTACGGATCGCCGACGTTGAAGCTGAGATAGGTGCGGACGGTTTCGGGCTCGACGCGCTTGTTACCTTCGACGCGGATGGCGCTGATGGTGCCGGCCGACTGAGCGTACGCAGACAACTCACCGAGGCCCGCGCTCATAACAAGCGACAGCACAACAGCTCCTGCTGCGAGCAAGGCTGCAGACAGCCCTCTAGCCAACCACGACCGCACCATCACTGGTGTCGTCCCCTCAACACCGATCCCCCGTGGACGCAGAGCCCAGGATCGAAAGTGGCCATTGTTTTGTGGCCGATTTTGGTCCGCACCCCCCACGGGGAGGTATTGGGTTTTTACCCGTTTTCGTTGTGACGCGACGTCCCCGAAACTCACAGAAACTTTAAGTGAATCAAATCATTCCAAGTCGCGAAAATCATTAGCATGAGAACGAAGGCAAGGCCAATTCGGAAACCGATTTCCTGGACACTTTCGCTCAGCGGCCGGCCTCTGATCCCCTCAATGCCGTAGAACAGAAGATGACCCCCATCGAGCATAGGAATCGGGAAGAGGTTTATTAGCCCGATACTGACCGAGACGATAGCCGCGAGATTGAGCAGAGCGACGAAACCGGCTGTGGCAACTTGTCCGGAGACCTGGGCGATGCGGATAGGCCCACCCAGTTGGTCGGCGGCTTCTCGTCCCGTCGCCACGTCGTAGAGATAGCCAAGTGAGCGGGAGATCACGAAGTAGCACTCTTGCAGCGCCATGCCGAAAGCGGTGATCGGGTCGTGCCGCTTCAAGGTCCAGTCCTCGGGCGACGCGCTGCGCTGGATGCCGAGCAGCCCGATTCGCATGGTGTTGCCGAAATGGTCGGTGATCTCCTTCAATTCCGGTGTGGCCACGACCTCGACGGTCTTGCCGTCGCGCTCGACCTGGAAATGCAGTGTCTGACCGGGGCTCATGCCGACGATTCGCTGCATCTGCCCAAAGCTATCGATCGCCTGGCCGTCGATGCTGACGACGCGGTCGCCGGGCAGGAATCCGGCCCGCTCCGCCGCACTTCCGGCATTGACGATGTCGACCTTGGGTGCCGTGGTCCGCTCGCCGAAAAAGGTGAAGATCGCCGTAAAGATGGCGATGGCGAGGACGAAATTGGCAATCGGCCCCGCGGCGACTACCGCAGCGCGCGCCCATAGAGGCTGGCCCTGGAAGCTATGCTTCCGGTCCTCGTCGGACAGGTGGTCGAGCGTCTTACGGCCGCTCTGCGCGCTCGCGACATTGTCGTCGTCGATGAACTTCACGTAGCCGCCAAGCGGGATCCACGAGACCCGCCAGCGGGTGCCGTGGCGGTCATTGAAACCGACGATCTCGGGGCCGAAGCCGATCGAGAACACTTTGACGGCGATGCCGCACCAGCGCCCGACGATAAAATGGCCGAGTTCGTGGAAAAATACGACGATGGTGAGGACGAAGAGGAAGGGGAGCAAATAAGAGAGAAAGGTGTCGCCGAACCCAGAAAGCTTGCTGATGATTTCCATGACGAAAATTTATCCCTATTCCTGAAGCTTTCCTAGCTCGCTGGTGCGGCCTGTGCAAACCGGCCGAGCAGCGAAAGCGCCATGGCTCTCGCTTCGCAGTCGATGGCAAGCACGTCGTCGACACTGTCGGGAGAAAACGGCACGAGATGGGCGGCGCGATCGAGCGTCGCCTCGACTAGGTTGCCCACCGCCAGGAACCCGATTCTGCCGTCGAGGAAGGCCTTGACCGCTACCTCATTAGCGGCGTTCAATACCGTGCTTGCGCTTCCGCCGGCGGCAAGCACCTCTCGCGCCAGGCGCAGCGCTGGAAAGCGGACTTCATCCGGCGGTTCGAAAGCGAGCGTGCCCAATTTTGCCAGATCAAGCCGCTCGGTCGGCGTCTCCATGCGCTCAGGCCAAGCGAGGCTATAGGCGATTGGGGTGCGCATGTCGGGGCAGCCCATCTGCGCCAGCACCGAGCCGTCGCGATAATAGACAAGACAGTGCACGATTGATTGCGGATGGATCAGCACCTGAAGCCGATCGGCCCCGACCGAGAACAGATGATGCGCCTCGATAAGCTCGAGAGCCTTGTTCATGAGAGTCGCCGAATCGATGGTCACCTTCGGACCCATCGACCAATTGGGGTGGGCAAGCGCCTGCTTCGGCTTGGCCAGCGCCATGTCGGCCACGCTCCAGGATCTGAAGGGGCCGCCTGAGGCCGTGAGGCAGATCCGCTCGATGTTTTGCGCCGACATGCCGCCCATCACTTGCATCGCCGCGGAATGTTCCGAATCAACGGGCAAGAGCGTGGTCTCATAGCGGGCGACCTCGCGCATGAAGATGCGCCCCGCCGACACCAGGCATTCCTTGTTGGCGAGCGCCGTGCAGGTGCCCTGCCGCACCGCCGCGAGCGTCGGTTTGAGGCCCGCGGCGCCGACGATCGCTCCCATCACCCAATCCGCCGGCCGGCTCGCGGCCTCGATCAGCGCCGCGCTGCCCGCGGCAGTCTCGATGCCGGTGCCGGCAAGCCGGTCGCGAAGCTCGGCATGGCACGTCTCGTCGGCAATGACCGCGAGCAGAGCGCGATGCGTCACCGCAAGCTCGGCCAAGCGGGCCGCATTCCGGCCGCCGGTTAAGGCCACGACCGTGTAGGCCGATGGATCACGGCCGACGAGATCGAGCGTGCTCTCTCCGATCGAACCCGTGGCCCCGAGAATTGAGATGCGCCGCGGCCGCGTTCTAGGCGGGTTTGCCTTGAATGCAGCGGAGCTCGGGGTGAGCACGGTCATGCGCAACGCCTCACCAAATGAGTAATCCTCGCCCGGGATTGGCCGGATCGCGCAAGGCGATCAAAGCCGCTGCGATTGCGGCAATGAGAAGGCCGTCGATGCGATCGAGGAGCCCGCCATGACCCGGAATGAGGTGGCTCATATCCTTGGCGCCAAAGCGGCGCTTCACGGCGCTCTCGCTCAAATCGCCAATCTGACACGCGGCCGCGATGGCGATGCTCGCCAAAGCGAGGCGCCAGCTCGATGTTCCCTTCAGCACGGTGGCGAAAGCATAGCCGATTAGACCGGGAGCCAGCGTGCCGAGAATAAGCCCGCTCCAGGTCTTGCGCGGTGAAATGCGCGGCGCAAACGTCGGGCCGCCAATCAGCCGGCCTCCGGCATAAGAGGCGGTGTCCGTGGTCCAGGCGACGGCGAACAGATAGAACAGCGCGGCGGCGCCGAAGGTCTGATCGCTGCGCAGCCACACCATGGCCCAGGCTGGCAGGATCGAATAAACGAGGCCGGCGAGCGACCAGCCTAGGGTGTTGGATGAGAGCCCAAGCAGCACGGTTCCGACGAGGGCGGCGCCGGCCGCGATCAGCGTGAGATCCGGCCGGGCAAGAGTGAGGGAAACGGCGATCGCCGCGACGGCAAGGGCCTGGATGGCGGCCGTGCCGTCGAACCCTTCGCCGCGCACCAGCCGTCCCCATTCCCAGGCGACGGTGACGCCGGCCGCAATCACTAGCACCACAAACGTCCAGGGGCTCGCCACCACGGCCCCGAGCGCCAGGGCGCCGAGAACCACGGCGGAGGCCATCCGCGTCGCCATCTCTGATTTTTGCGGCTGAGCTTCGGGTTCGGCGCCGCGCGGCGCCACATCGAGCGGTCTCACGCGGTGGATCTCGCCTTGAGCCCGCCAAAGCGGCGCGTGCGCCGCTGATATTCGGCGATAGCTGCTTCCAGCGTCTCGCGCGAGAAGTCCGGCCAATAGGCGTCGATGAAGACGAACTCGCTATAGGCGAGTTGCCAGAGGAGGAAGTTGCTCAGGCGCAACTCGCCGCTGGTGCGAATGAGCAGGTCTGGGTCGGGCACGTCGGCGGTGTCGAGATAGGTGCCGAAGCGTTCCGGCGTGACGTCGGCGGCGGCAAGCGAACCTCGCGCCACGTCCTCGGCGATGCGAGACGCGGCGCGGGCGATCTCATCGCGGGCGCCATAGTTGAAGGCGACGGTGAGGTTCAGTACCGAATTGTCCTTGGTAAGGAGGACCGCGTCGTCGATCAGCCGCAAGATGTCGGGGTCGAGACCGTCACGTGTGCCGATGATCCTGATCCTCACGCCGTTCTTGTGCAAGTCCGCGAGGTCACGCCTGACAAAGCGCCGCATGAGGCCGAACAGATCATGGATTTCCTGCCGCGGGCGCGACCAGTTCTCGGAGGAGAAGCTGAACAGAGTGAGATGGGTGATACCAAGCTCGATCGAGGCCTTGACCGTTCGCCGGACGCTCTCGACGCCCTGGCGATGACCTTCAGCGCGTGGCAGTCCCCGCCCCGCGGCCCAGCGGCCATTGCCATCCATGATGATGGCGACGTGTCGGGGGACCGGCACCCCGGCGGTCGACCAGGCAAGCTCCTCCATGGCGAGCGTCACGTCTTCCACTGCTCCAATTCGATAAGGGTCCCTGTCCTGCCTTGCGTCGCCTAGACCTGCATGATCTCGGCTTCCTTGCTGGCAAGCATCTCGTCGATCTCCCTGATGATCTTGTCGGTCAAGTCCTGCACCTTGGTGGCGAGCGAATGGTGCTCGTCCTTGCCAATATCCGCGTCCTTCTCCATGCGCTTCAGGTGCTCCATGCCGTCGCGGCGGACGTTTCGCACAGCTACGCGGGCCTGCTCGGCGTATTTATGGGAGACCTTGGCGATCTCGTGACGCCGCTCCTCGTTGAGCTCGGGGATCGGTAAGCGCAAGAGCTGCCCTTCGACGACCGGGTTCAGCCCGAGTTCGGACTCCCTGATGGCTCGCTCGACGGCGCCGGTTTGCGACCGATCCCAGACCTGTACGGTAATCAAGCGGGGTTCCGGCACGTTGATGGTGGCGAGCTGATTGAGCGGCATCTGACCACCATAGGCATTTACCATGATCGGATCGAGCAGGCTCATATTGGCGCGACCCGTGCGCAAGCCGCCGAACTCCTGCTTGAGCACGGTCAGGGCGCCACGCATGCGCCGCTCGATCTCCTTAAGGTCGAAGCCAGACATGTCGCCTCTCCTCCTCGCGTCCGCCAACCGGGCTTGGGCAAACTTGTCCTTGCATCGAACAGCGCCCTCCGGCGGGCGCCTCAGCTGCCAATTCCATAGGCTATCGTGGTCGAGGAGCCCTTCCCTTGCAACACCGCAGCCAAGCCGCCTTGCCCCTTGATGGAGCACACAATTATCGGAATACGATTGTCCCGGGCAAGGGCGATTGCGGCACCATCCATAATGCGCAAGTCCTGCCGCAGTACATCGTCATAGCTGAGCTGGTCGTAGCGGCGCGCCTTGGGGGACGTTTTCGGGTCAGCATCGTAAACGCCGTCGACCTGGGTGGCTTTGATAAGTGCGTCGCAGCCCATCTCGGCGGCGCGGAGCGCCGCGGCGGTATCGGTGGTGAAAAAGGGATTGCCGGTGCCGCCGACGAAGACCACCACCTTGCTCTCCTCCAAATGCGCGAGAGCCCGGGGGCGAACGAACGACTCGCAAATACTCGGCAGCGGAATGGCCGACATGACCCGCGCCGAACGCCCTTTGCTCTCGAGCGCGTGGGCGAGTGCGAGGCCGTTCATGACCGTTGCGAGCATGCCCATATAGTCGCCGCTCACCCGGTCCATGCCGTCCGCGGCGGCGGCGAGGCCGCGATAGATGTTACCGCCGCCGACCACGACGCAGAGCTTCATGCCGAGTTCGGCGGCCTCAGCGAGATCCGCGGCGATGCGATTGAGAACGGCAAGGTCGATGCCATAGCCGGTGTCCCCCATCAGCGCCTCGCCTGAGAGTTTCACGAGGACGCGGTGGTAGCGGAGCGAGCTGCCCGTGCGCGATGCTGCCATCAGCCCAGACTCCTTGCGGACCGAGCGGCCGCGAGCGTGACGTTCGGCGGCCAGGACATCGAATTGCCCCCTGTCAGGCTAGGACCCGGACGCAGCGGCGGCGACTTCCGCCGCAAAATCGCTGTCGGGCCGTTCGATGCCTTCGCCGAGGGCGAAACGATGGAACCCCGTGATCTTGACCGGCGCGCCAGCGCTCGCTTCCGTTGCGGCGAGCGCCTTGGCGACGGTCGTTTCAGGATCGTGGACGAAGGCCTGCTGCAAGAGCACGACCTCCTCGTAGAATTTGCGCAAGCGGCCCTCGACCATCTTCTCGATCACTGGCGCGGGCTTGCCGGACTCCTTGGCCTGCTCGGTGAGCACCAAGCGCTCGCGCTCGACCAGCGAAGGATCGAGGTTGGCGACGTCGATGGCTTGCGGATTGGCCGCGGCGATGTGCATGGCGACCTGCTTGCCGAAGCTGTTCAGGGTCGCCGCGTCGCCCGTTGATTCGAGCGCGACGATGACGCCGATCTTGCCGAGCCCGGGCGCGATCGTATTGTGCATGTAGCTCGCGACGACGCCGTTCTTCACCGTGAGGTAGGCGCTACGCCGCAGCGTCATGTTCTCGCCGATCGAGCCGATCATCTCTTTCAAATGATCGGCGACGCTGACCTTGCTGGCGCCATAAGGCGACTTGGCGAGGGCCTCGAGATTGCCTTTGGCTTTCAGCGCGTCGGCCGCGATGGTGCGGACCATCTCCTGGAATTTGTCGTTGCGGGCGACAAAGTCGGTCTCGGAGTTGACCTCGACCAGCGTCGCCGCTTTGGCGTCCGCGGCCAGTCCGATCAGGCCTTCGGCCGCGACCCGGCCGGCCTTCTTGGCCGCCTTGGCGAGACCTTTGGCGCGTAGCCAATCGACTGCGGCCTCCATATCGCCGGTGGTCTCGTTCAGGGCCGCCTTGCAATCCATCATGCCCGCGCCGGTTTTGTCGCGCAGGTCTTTCACCATTGTTGCGGTAATCTCTGTCATGCCATGCCTCTAGCGGAGCGGGGGTCTCGTCTACCTGGCCCTAGCCGTTGTCCTCGACCAGCTCCGGCTTCGCGTCTTCAGCCTCGGCTTTGGGACCGCTTGCAGCGCGCCCGGCCTGCGGCCTCGCTTTACCATTGCCGCCGCCCCTGGCTTCGCTTCGGCCGGGGCGCCGGCGGGACTTGCGTTCGCTGTCCGTTGCAGGCCGGCCTTCGCCGCCCCCCAGCTCTTCCTCGCCAAGCGCAGGCTCGGTGAGCGGCCCCTCGGCCGCGCCGAGATCCATGCCGGTCGAGCCTTGCGCACGCTCGATGCCGTCGAGGGCCGCGCGCGCGATCAGGTCGCAATAAAGCGTGATGGCGCGGCCCGCATCGTCGTTGCCGGGAATGGGATGGCTGATCCCTTCGGGGTCGCTGTTCGAGTCGACGATGGCGACGACGGGCATGTTGAGCTTGCGCGCCTCGGCGATGGCGATCGCTTCCTTGTTGGTATCGATGACGAACATCAAATCGGGAATCGCGCCCATGTCCTTGATGCCGCCAAGCGAGCGCTCGAGCTTCTCCCGCTCGCGCGTGAGCTGCAGAAGCTCCTTCTTGGTCAGGCCTTGCGTCTCGCCGGTCAGCAGCTCCTCGAGAGATTTGAGCCTGCGGATCGAGTTGGAGATGGTGCGCCAATTGGTCAGCGTGCCGCCGAGCCAGCGGTGATTGACGTAATATTGCGCGCAGGAACGCGCCGCGTCGGCGACGCCCTCGGAGGCCTGCCGCTTGGTGCCGACGAACAGGACGCGGCCGCCTTTGGCCACGGTATCCGCCACGGCGACGAGCGCTTGGTGCAAGAGCGGCACGGTCTGGGTGAGATCGATAATGTGGATGTTGTTGCGGGAGCCGTAGATGTAGGACGCCATCTTCGGGTTCCAACGGTGGGTCTGGTGACCAAAATGCACGCCAGCCTCTAAGAGCTGGCGCATGGAAACATTGGGCAGTGCCATGGGACTGCTGACTCCTTTTTCCGGTTCGGCCGCCGCGGGAAGATGAAGACCGGTCAACTCCGATCACCGGAGCGAGCGCAAGGCAACAGAAACAACCTCGCGACGCTTGTTATCCCGCGTGTGAGATGTTGCGGTTTATAGGGATGCAACCCCCTCTTGGCAAGGGTATGAGGCCTTGCTTCCTGGCCTTCTCATTCAGAGCGCACTTACCGCGGCCACGCCCTCCACGAGCGTCAGCGCGCTTCGCTGCTTCGGCGTGGCGTCGATGCCTTGCGGCAGCACGAACTCCACTTCGCGGGCGACGTCGTCGAGGCGGAGCACCAGCCGGAGCTCGCCCTGCCCGCCCCGTGTGCCGACCTGCTCGGCGAGGGAGTCTAGCGCGCGGGTCCCCTCCAGATAGATCTTCATGCCGGCGTGACGCGCCTCTGCGGCGGCCTCGAGGGACACAATGCGCTGCACGCGCACCTTGACGGTCTCGCCATCGGCCTCGGCCTCGACGTCGAGCAGAACGACGCTGCCGGGCTGAAGCAGTTGCCGGGAGGCGGCGAAAGCCTCCGAGAACACCACCGCCTCGTACTGCCCGGTCGGATCGGAGAAGGCGACGAAAGCATAAGGATTGCCGCTCTTGCCCTTCCGCTCGCGGACGGACAGCACGGTGCCGGCAAGCGTGCCCACGACGCGGCGCACGCGCGCCTTGGCGGCATAGTCGACCCAGGTCTCGGCGCCGAGCGTCTCCAGCACGTCCCGATAGTCGTCGAGGGGATGGCCGGTGAGAAAGAAGCCGACCGCCTCGAACTCGCGCGATAGACGATCGGTGGGCACCCAGGGTTTCGCGGCGCGAAGCTCGATGGGGGGCGGCGTGCTCGAGAGGCCGGCGAAAAGGCTCTCCTGGCCTTCGCTCGACTCCTCCATGGATTGGCTGCCGGCAGCCATGATGCGATCGACATTGGCGTAGGCCGTGGCGCGGTTGATGCCGAGCTCATCAAGGGCACCCGCGGCGGTCAGCGTCTCGAGTGCGCGCTTATTGACGAGGCGCGGGTTGATCGCGCGGGCAAAATCCGAGACGTCGCGGAAGGCACCGCGCTTCTGCCGCTCGGCGCAGATATGGTCGACCGCCTGGCGGCCGACATTCTTGAGCGCGGCGAGCGAATAGCGAATGGCACGGTCGCTCGGGACGAAGCCAGCCTCGGAGCGATTGACGGATGGCGGCTCGATGCCGATGCCCATGCGGCGCGCTTCCTGCGCGAAGATGTTGAGCTTGTCGGTATTGCCGATATCGAGCGTCATCGACGCCGCCAGGAACTCGATGGGGTAGTTCGCCTTGAGATAGGCCGTCTGGTAGGCGATCAGCGCATAGGCCGCAGCGTGGGACTTGTTGAAGCCGTAGCCTGCGAATTTGGCCACCAGCTCGAAGATGAACTCAGCGCGCGCTCTCTCGACACCGTTGCCGACCGCGCCCTCGACGAAGCGGGTGCGCTGCTGCGCCATCTCCTTCTTGATCTTCTTGCCCATGGCGCGGCGGAGCAGGTCTGCTTCGCCGAGCGAGAAGCCGGACAGCTCGCGCGCGATCTGCATTACCTGCTCCTGGTAGATGATGACGCCGTAGGTCTCCTCCAGGATCGGCTGGATCAGCGGGTGCAGATAGTCCGGCTGTTCGCGCCCGTGCTTGCGGCTGACATAGCTGTCGATATTGTCCATCGGCCCCGGACGATAGAGCGCCACGATGGCGATGATGTCCTCGAAGCGGTCGGGCTTCAGCTTGCGTAAGGCATCGCGCATGCCGGCGCCTTCGAGTTGGAACACCCCAACCGTGTCGCCACGCGCGAGCAGCTCATAGCTTGCGGCGTCATCGAGCGGGAGCCTGGCGGGATCAAGCAAGATTCCCCGGCGGGCGAGCAGCTCGCGCGCCGTCTCGATCACGGTCAGGGTCTTGAGGCCGAGGAAGTCGAACTTCACCAGGCCGGCCGCTTCAGCCCATTTCATGTTGAATTGCGTTGCCGGCAGCTGGGCGCGCGCGTCACGGTAGAGCGGCACGAGCTCGATTAGCGGCCGGTCGGCGATTACTACGCCGGCGGCATGGGTCGAGGCGTGGCGGTAAAGCCCTTCCAGCCGCTGGCCGATGTCGAGCAGCTTCGCCACGATCGGCTCAATGTCGCGCGCTTCCTGCAGCCGCGGCTCGCCTTCGATCGCCTGGGGTAGTGTGACTGGATTGGCGGGATTGTGGGGAACGAGCTTGCACAGGCGATCGACCTGGCCATAGGGCATCTGCAGCACGCGGCCCACGTCGCGCAGTACCGCGCGCGCCTGGAGCTTGCCGAAGGTGATGATATGGGCGACGCGGTCGGCGCCGTAGCGGTCGCGCACGTAAGCGATCACCTCGTCACGGCGGTCCTGACAGAAATCGATATCGAAGTCAGGCATCGACACGCGTTCAGGGTTCAGGAAGCGCTCGAACAGGAGCCCGAAGCGGATGGGATCGAGATCGGTGATGGTGAGCGCCCAGGCAACGAGCGAGCCGGCGCCGGAGCCACGTCCTGGCCCCACTGGAATCCCCCTCGCCTTTGCCCATTGAATGAAATCGGCGACGATCAGGAAATAGCCCTGGTAGTTCATGCCGGTGATGACACCGAGCTCAAAGGCAAGCCGCTCGGCGTAAGCCTTGGCGTCGTAACCCTGGGCCATGCCCTCGCCGGCCAGCCGCGCGGCGAGACCGGCCTCAGATTGGCGGCGGAGCTCGGCGGCCTCGATGTCGCCTTGCGCTTCGGAGGTTAGCGTGGCGGTCAGGAATTGCGGCAGGATGGGTGCGCGCTCCTTCGGCCGGTAGGAGCAGCGCCGGGCGATCTCGATGGTGGTCTCGCTGGCCTCGGGGAGATCGGCGAAAAGCTCCCGCATCTCGGCTGCGCTTTTGAAATAATGGTCGGGGCTCAAGCGCCTCCGCTGATCGACGGCGACATAGCTACCCTCGGCGATGCACAGCAGCGCGTCATGCGCTTCGAAATCGTCTCGCGCCGCGAAGTAAGGCTCGTTGGTGGCGACGATCGGCAGGTGGGTGTCGTAGGCGAGCTCGAGCAGGAGCGGCTCAACCGCCCGCTCCTGCGGCAGGCCGTGCCGTTGCACCTCCACATAGAGGCGGTCGCCGAAGATGTCTTTCAGCGTGGCAAGGCGGAAGCGGGCGAGGTCGAGGTTGGCCTCGGCCAGCGCCAGATCGATGACGCCCTCGGGGCCGCCGGTGAGTGCTATCAGGCCCTGCGCTTGGGCGGCGAGCTGGCGGATGGAGGTGACCACCTCCCCCGTCTCGACGGCGGCGAGATAGGCGTTGCTGGAGAGCCGCATCAGATTGGCGTAGCCCTCGGCATCCTTGGCAAGCAGCGCGATGCGGCCATCGGCGGCGGGCCGCCGGATCTCGACGCTTGGGGGCGTCGGCTCGCTCCCGGTGGCGAAGCTCAAGGACAGGGTGCAGCCGATGATTGGCTGAATGTGCGCTTGCGCGACACTTTCGGAGAATTCGAGCGCGCCGAACAGATTGTTCGAGTCGGTCAGCGCCAGCGCCGGCATGCGGTTCTCCACCGCCAAGGCTACGAGCCGCGGAATAGTGAGCGCCCCTTCGAGCAACGAATAGGCGGAGTGCATGCGAAGATGCACGAAGGGTTCGATTGGCTCAGTCACGAATCCTGTCTCAGCTCCCTGTGGGCGCGCTGGCCGCTCGCCATTACCCTTTGGATTCGCGGCCGCGTGCAATCGGTGTCCACGGCGTCGCGAAGATATCCAAGGTTTCCACTAGCAATTTAGTGTGTTCCTGCTTTGTTCCAGCGTCAAGCCAAACCTGAAATAGAACGCCGTGCCAAGTACTTAGATAATTACAGTGATCCTTGGGCCTCGGAGACCTCGATCACGGTAACCTCCTCCTCGATGAGAAGGCCGTCCATGAGGCGGAACGTCCGGTCCATACGGGCGGCGAGATCGAGATTGTGGGTGGCGATTACCGCGGCCACGCCAGACTGGCGGACCAGGCTCAAAAGCTGATCGAACACGCGCTCCGCCGTGGGCGGGTCGAGATTGCCGGTCGGCTCATCGGCAAGCAGGACCTTCGGACCGTTGGCCACGGCTCTCGCGATCGCCACGCGCTGCTGCTCTCCGCCAGAGAGCTCGGCCGGCCGGTGCTCGACGCGCTCGCCAATGCCAAGCGCCTCCAACAAAAGCTTAGCGCGGCTCTCGGCCTCGCTCCGCGGCAGCCCAAGGATGAGCTGCGGCAACATCACGTTCTCGAGCGCCGAGAACTCCGGCAACAAATGGTGGAACTGATAGACGAAGCCGATCTCGGCCCGGCGCATGCGGGTGCGTTCGCGGTCGCCGAGCTTGACGCAGTCCACCCCATCGATCACCACGGCGCCCCGATCCGGCCGTTCGAGCAAGCCAGCGATGTGGAGCAGCGTGGATTTGCCGGCGCCCGAGGGGCCAAGCAGGGCGACTGCCTCACCTGGGAAGAAGGAGGCGGTCGCCCCCTTCAACACCTCGATCCGCCGCGGACCTTGCTCATAGGCGCGTTCCAGCTCCTCAAGGCGGAGCGTCGGCGCTTGATCGGACTTCTCCACCGCTCGCCCCTACTCGTAGCGCAAGGCTTCAACCGGATCGAGACGAGAGGCTCTCCAGGACGGATAGAGCGTGGCGAGGATCGACAATACGAGCGCCATGATCACCACGGTGGTGGTTTCGCCCGTGTCCATTTCGGCCGGCAGTTGTGACAAATAATAAAGCTCGGGCGAGAACAACTCGGTGTCGGTGATCCAGCCGATGAATTGCCGGATATGCTCGATGTTCAAGCAGACGAGCACGCCAAGGACGAAGCCGGCCAGCGTGCCGAGGATGCCGATGCTCGCGCCGGTAATGAAGAAGACGCGCATGACGGCCGCGCGCGTGGCCCCCATTGTGCGCAGGATGGCGATGTCGCGGCCTTTGTCCTTCACCAGCATGATCAGGCCGGAGATGATGTTGAGCGCCGCGACCAGCACGATCAGCGCCAGGATGAGGAACATGACGTTGCGCTCAACCTGGAGCGCGGTGAAGAAGGTCGCGTTTCGCTGACGCCAATCGCTGATGTAAATGGTCGGACCGCCGCCCGCGATGATCTTCGGTCCGAGCTCGCCAACCTCGTCGGGCGAGTCGAGCACCACCTCCAGCACGCTGACGCTGTTGGGTTGGCTGAAATAGCGCTGCGCTTCGGCCAGCGGCATGAACACGATGCTGGAATCATATTCCGACATGCCGATCTCGAAGATGGCGACGATCGGATAGCGCTTCACGCGCGGCGCCGTGCCGAGCGCGGTCGAGGCGCCGCGGGGGGTCAGCAGGGTGATTTCATCGCCGAGCTTGACATTGAGATCATTGGCAAGCCGGGTGCCTACCGCCACGCCAGCTTCCTTGTCGAAGCCATCTAGGGTGCCGTAGCGGATGTTGCCGGACACGGCCTTTAGCTCTTTGATGTCGGTCTCGCGCAAGCCGCGGACAAGCGCCCCCGTGGACGCGGAGGGAGTGGAGACCATCACCTGACCCTCGATCAACGGCAGGGCATATTTGACGCCCCCGATCGCCCGGATATGGCCCGCCACGTCGTCATAGTTGCTGAAATTAGCATCGAGGCTATGCACCACGACATGGCCGTTCAGCCCAAGCATCTTGCTGAACAGCTCCTGCCGGAAGCCGTTCATCACCGCCATGACGATGATCAGCGTCGCCACGCCGAGCATGATGCCGAGGAAGGAGAAGCCGGCGATCACCGAGATGAAGCCCTCCTTGCGGCGGGCGCGCAGATAGCGGAGGGCCAGCATCCATTCGAAGGGTGCGAATGCACGGGTGCCGTCTTCGCTCATGCCGCCTCCTGGCTGGGCTCGTCGTCCGAAGCGACGATGCGATTCAAGGCGCCCTCAAAGCTCAGGGTGTGCCGTTCACCGCTGGCGCGGTTCTTCAGCTCGACCTCGCCGGACTTTGCTCCCTTGGGCCCGATGATCAGCTGCCAAGGCAGCCCGATAAGATCGAAAGCCGCGAACTTCGCGCCTAGCCTGTCGTTGCGGTCGTCGTAAAGTACGCTGAGACCGGCAGCCTCGAGCTTGGCATAGGCACTCTCGCAGGCGGCGTCGGACTCTGGGTCGCCGCTCTTCACATTGATCAGGCCGACGTCGAAGGGCGCCACGGAGCGTGGCCAGATAATGCCGGCATCGTCATGCGAGGCTTCGATGATCGCGCCGACGAGCCGCGACACGCCGATGCCATAGGAGCCCATCTGCACCGTCACCAACCCTCCGTCGGGACCCTGGACCTTGCAGCCCATGGGCTCGGAGTACTTGGTGCCGAAGAAGAAAATATGGCCGACCTCGATACCGCGGGCCGTGACACGATCTGCTTCCGGCACGTCCCGGGCAAAGCGGGCGGTATCGTGCTTCTCGCTGGTCGCAGCGTATTTGCCCGTCCAGTTGCGGATGATCGGCGACAAATCGGCCGCATAATCGAGTTCAGCTCCCGGTGGCACGAGCTTGATGAGATCCTTGTGGCAATAGACCTCGCTCTCGCCGGTGTCGGCGAGGATGATGAACTCATGGCTCATATCGCCGCCGATGGGGCCCGATTCGGCGGCCATGGGGATCGATTTCAGGCCCATGCGGTTGAAGGTGCGCAGATAGGCGACGAACATCTTGTTGTAGGAGGCGCGCGCGCCCTCCACCGTCAGATCGAAGGAGTAGGAATCCTTCATCAGGAACTCACGCCCGCGCATCACGCCGAAACGGGGCCTGATCTCGTCCCGGAATTTCCATTGGATATGATAGAGGATGCGCGGCAGCTCCTTGTAGGACTTCGCGCCGTCGCGGAAGATCTGGGTGATCAGCTCCTCATTGGTTGGCCCGTAAAGCATCTCGCGCTCATGACGGTCAGCGATGCGCAGCATCTCCTTGCCATAGACGTCGTAGCGGCCGCTTTCGCGCCAGATATCGGCAGGCTGGATGGTCGGCATGAGCAATTCGAGCGCGCCGGCGCGATCCTGCTCCTCGCGCACGATTTGTTCGATCTTGCTCAAAACGCGCTTGCCGAGCGGCAGCCAGGAATAGATGCCAGCGCTCGATTGCCGGACGAGTCCCGCGCGCAGCATCAATTTATGGGAAACGATCTCTGCCTCTTTGGGGTCGTCTCGCAGCAGGGGCAGGAAGTAGCGGCTAAGGCGCATTGAGAAGCCGTGCTCGTTATTGAGGGCGGAGCCAACCGTGCCGCACCGGTGAAGTCCACGCCGCGCAAGGAGGATTTGCCTCCTGGGACCTTCGCGCGGCTAATAGCTTACTTTGGCGAGGGGAAGCAATCCTGCGAAAATCCTTGCAGATGATCGGCGCCCGGATGCGGGTTTAAAGCGAGACGTCCGGCGCGCACGAGCCGAATCGCAGCCCTTCATGGGACGAATTGGCCGTCACTGCGGCGCTCCTTGACATTGGATGCGGCGTGACCCTGAAGCCACAGGATTGTGTGGATTGACTATTTTTGAGGCGATTTGCCCAGTCGACACAGGGGTCTAAGCACAAATTTACGTCGAGCAGCTACAATCATGGTGACAATTTGGCGCGGGGTTGCTAGGGTCCGGTTACAACGTGAATGGCGTTCGGGACTGGTAATGATCTCGGAGTCGCGCGTTGAGATTGGACCAGGTCCAAGTCTTGGGAGGAAGTAGCTCCAGGCGCGCTGAAATGCAGTTGTATAGGCGCCGCCGCTCTCTAGCCAGCACCCTCGATTGTCGGGATTGACGACGAGCCTCGCGAGGCCGGGAGACAAGGAGTCTCATTACGAAAAAAAGCAAGGCATTTGGCCTTGCTTTTTTTTGACGCGCGCACTTCCCCGTGTGGATGCTCGGCGCCTCAGCGTATGGTCTCGTAGCGCGGTAAGAAGGGAATCTGGTCGAGCGTGATCAGATGATTCGCGAAGATCACGTAGATGATCGCGAAGATCACACTCGAGACCACCGTGGTCGCCACCATCTTCGGCAGCAGCATCGGCAGGTGCGGCGCGCTCTCGGCCGTGCCCGGCGACACATCGCCCTCTTCCGCCTGGGTGCGGACGCCGATCGGCAGCATGGCGAACAGCACGATCCACCAAATGACTACGTAAAGGGATATGGCGAAGACGAGCGCCACGGCTCAGGCTTGCTCGAGCTCGACGAGGGTGCCACAGAAATCCTTGGGGTGGAGGAAAAGCACGGGCTTGCCATGGGCGCCGATCTTCGGATCGCCCTGCCCCAGCACACGCGCGCCTTGAGCCAGCAGCCTGTCCCGCGCCGCCAAGATGTCGGGCACCTCATAGCAGAGATGATGGATGCCACCATTGGGGTTGCGCTCGAGGAAGCCTTTGATCGGCGAATTGTCGCCAAGGGCGCCGAGCAGCTCGATCTTGGTGTTGGGAAGCTCGATGAACACCGTGGTCACGCCGTGCTCTGGTTGGTCGACCATGGGGGAAACCTTGGCGCCGAGCGTGGTCTGATAGACCTTGCTCGCCGCCTCGAGATCGGGGACGACAATGGCGACGTGATTCAAGCGTCCGATCATGGAACTCTTCTCCCAGAATCGTCATGCCCGGACTTGGTCCGGGCATCCACTCCGTTACCGCTCGGATTGGATTGCCGGGTCAAGCCCGGCAATGACGGCGTTCAACCCAAGCAATCACGAGCTATAGCACCGTCAACAGCACCGAGCACATGGGCTTCTTGCCCCAGGCTTGGTTGACGGCCGCGCGCACGCTGCGCCGGACGGCTTCGCTGACCAGTTTTGTATCCTTGCGTCGAGGGCGCGGGATGCTTTCGATGGCGCCGATCGCAGCCTCCCGGGCAATGGTCTCGAAGGAGGTGTCGCGGTTGTCGGTGCCGGGCAAACCGGTCAGCGCGACTTCCGGATCGGCGAGCAGCGCTCCCTTTTCCGACAGGACGAGCGAGACCGCGACCGAGCCAGCGAAGCTCAGCTTGCGCCGCTCGCGCACCGGCCCGTCATCGGCGCGAGTGATGATGGCGCCGTCGCGGTAGAGGCGGCCGACCGGCACGTCGTCGATGATCGCGGCGGGCCCCGGTGCAAGCCTTATCATGGCGCCGTTCCGCGCCCGCACCACCTCGCGCACGCCGAGCGTCTCGGCGAGCCGCGCCTGGGCCTCGAGATGCCTGCCCTCGCCATGCATCGGAATGGCAATGGCCGGACGCGTCCAGCCATAGAGCTGCTCGAGCTCGCCGCGTCGTGGATGCCCCGAGACATGCACCGGCGCATCCTGATCGGTGATGACGTCGATGCCGAGATCGGCGAGCCCGTTCTGCATGCGGTTGACCGCCTTCTCATTGCCGGGGATGGTGCGCGAGGAAAAGATCACCCGGTCGCCGGCATCGAGGCTGACATTGGGATGCTCGTCCAAGGCGATCCGCGCCATGGCGGCGCGCCCCTCGCCTTGGCTGCCGGTGCACAGGGCGACGACTTTCCGCGCCGGAATCTTCTCGAATTCCGTCTCTTGCAGCAAGCGCAGGTCGGGATCGAGATAGCCGGTCTCCTGCGCCGCCTCGATCACGCGGTTCATGGCGCGGCCGACCACCACGAGCTCGCGGCGCGCTGCACGCGCGGCATTGGCTACTGAACGGATGCGGGCGACGTTCGAGGCGAAGGTGGTCACAGCTACCCGGTTCGGCGCCTCGCGGATGAGCCGCTCAAGCGTGATCGCCACGTCGGCCTCCGAAGCGGAGACGCCATCGCGCACGGCATTGGTCGAATTGCAGATGAGCGCGGTGATGCCCTCTTCGCCAAGGGCTCTGAGGCGCGCCTCGTCGGTCGGTGCGCTGGTCAGCGGATTCTCGTCGAGCTTCCAATCTCCGGTGTGCAGCACGGTGCCGAGATCGGTCCTGAGCACGACGGCGGACGGCTCCGGAATGGAGTGAGACATGCAGACGAGCTCCACGTCGAACGGGCCGATCCTGCGCCGTCCCCCCAACGGCATGATCTCCAAGGGAAAATCGCGCGCGAGGCCCGCCTCGCCGAGTTTTGACTTCAGCATGGCGGCGGTGAAGGGCGTGGCGTAGACGGGCACGCCGCCCAGCCGCGGCCAAAGGTCGACGACGGCGCCGAAATGATCCTCATGGGCATGGGTCAAGAGGAGGCCCTTCAGGTTCGGGCGCTCCTCCTCGAGAAAGCGGATGTCAGGCAGGATGATGTCGATGCCGGGCTCGGCCTCGCTGCCGAAGGTGACGCCCATGTCGACGATGAGCCACTCGCGCGCGCCTTCCGGCCCATAGCCGTAAAGGTAGAGGTTCATGCCGATCTCGCCGACGCCGCCGAGTGGCACGAAGACGAACTCAGGTGTTTTCGATTTGGATCGTCGAGACATTGGCGAGGGCGGCTGCGGCATTCAACTATTGGCGAAGAACACGTCCCCCGCGGCCACGCGGCGCTCGGCACCGTCGCTCATCAGCAAGCGGAGCGCGCCACCGGAATCGAGACCGGCAAAGGTGCCTTCGGTTTCCTCCTGGTCCCTGAGGCGCACGCGCAATGGCCGTCCCGTGGGGCCGGCCCGGTCGAGCCAAGCGCGGCGGATGGCGGGAAACGACACGCCCTCGCCCCAGCGCACCAACCAGGTGTCGGTGACGGCGGCAAGGGACTCCAAGGCGCCCCCAGGGCTGACCACGGCGCCATTGGCGGCGAGACTGGTCGCCGGTTGCGGCATGTCTGCCGGATAGGTCGAGAGATTGATGCCGGTGCCGATCACCACCTTGCAGCGGTTGGGAGCGGGTTCGCTCGCGCTTTCCAGCAACATGCCGGCGACCTTGCTCCCTTTGAGCAGGACGTCGTTCGGCCATTTGAGCAGAAGCTCCGAGCGCGCCTCCTCGGGAACGAGCTTGGCGACGGTGTCATAGGCCGCGACGCCGGCGAGCAAAGCGAGTTGGCTAGCGGTGCTGAGCGGGCAGCGCAGGCCAATCAGGAGGCTCGCAAACAGATTGCCGGGCTGAGACTGCCATGTGCGCCCGTTGCGCCCGCGGCCGGCCGATTGCCGAGCGGACCAGATCCACAGCGGGCCGGGCTCGCCTGCGTCGGCGCGCCGGCGCGCCTCGGCATTGGTGGAATCGACGGTCTCGAGCCTGACCAGACGGTATCCGCTTGGGACTTTCGGCGCGGAAGATATGAAAGCTGCCATCAAAACAAAGATTTCGCCGCGGCTCCCGCCAAGTTCACGAGCGGCGCCGGATAGAGGAAAAAGAACAGGACGAACAGGCCATTCACCCCGAGAACGGCAACAAGCACCCCCTGCATCGGCTCGAACTGATCGGCAGGAGCATCGAAATAGATGAGCTTGACGATGCGTATATAGTAGTAGGCCCCCACCACACTCAAGAGCACGCCCGTGACGGCGAGCGCATAGAGGCCCGCGTGGATGGCGGCGAGGAACACGTAAAACTTTGCGAAGAAGCCCGCAAGGGGCGGAATGCCGGCGAGCGAGAACAGCAGCATCGCCAGCATGAAGGCCATCAGCGGGCTCGTCCTCGAAAGCCCGGCGAGCTGGTCGATGTCCTCGACCATGCGGCCATGGCGGCGCATGGCAAGGATGCAGGCGAAGGTGCCGAGCGTCATGGCGAGGTAGATGGCGAGGTAGACGATCACGCCTTGCACGCCTTCGACGGTGCCGGCGGCGAGCCCAACCAGCGCGTAGCCCATATGACCGATCGAGCTATAGGCCATCAGACGCTTGATGTTGCGCTGGCCAATGGCCGCGAAGGCGCCGAGCGCCATGGAGGCGATGGCGAGGAAGGTGACGATCTGCTGCCATTCATGGGTCACCGCCGGGAAGGCGGCAAACAGGGTGCGCACGATAAGCGCCATGGCGGCGAGCTTGGGCGCGGCGGCGAAGAAGGCGGTGACCGGCGTCGGCGCGCCCTCGTAGACGTCGGGCGTCCACATATGGAACGGCACCGCCGAGATCTTGAAGGCGAGGCCCGCGAGCAGGAAGACCAAGCCGAAGACGAGACCGAGATTGACGCCAGAGGGTTGCACCGCAGCGGCGATGTCGACGAAGAGCGTCGAGCCGGTGAAACCGTAGATCAGCGACGCTCCATAAAGCAGCATCCCCGAGGACAGCGCGCCGAGGACGAAATATTTGAGGCCCGCCTCGCTCGACCGCGCCGAATGGCGGTCGAACGCGGCGACGACATAGAGGGAGAGGCTCTGCAGCTCGAGGCCGACATAGAGCGCAATGAGATCGTTAGCCGAGATCATCATCAGCATGCCCGTCGCGGCGAGCAGCACGAGCACCGGGAACTCGAATTTTAGCCGCCCGGCAGCCTGCCAATAGTCGACCGACATCAGCAGCGTGGCCGCGGCGCCGGTCAGGGTCAGCAGCTTCATCGCCCGGGCAAAGGGATCGACGATGAAGCTGTCGCGGAACAAGGTGACGGTGCCGCTGCCTCTGCCGCTCAGCACGAAGAAGCCCGCCAATGCGAGGACGAGGAGCGCGAGCCAAAGCACGAGCTCTGCCCGCTCCTTCCGCGTGGCGACGCCGACCAGGAGCAGAGCCATGGCGCCAAGCGCCAGTGTGATCTCTGGCAAGGCCACCGACAATTGCAGGGATGGATGCACGACGGCTCCTAAGGTGCGAGCGCGATGCGCGCCTGCTCGGCGGCCGCAAGGGCGGTGTGGTAATTCTTGATCAGCGCCTCGACCGAGGCCGCGCTCGCATCGAGCACCGGTCCCGGATAGAAGCCGAAGAAGATCGTCAGCACGATGAGCGGCGTCATCACCGCGACCTCACGCCAGGTCAGATCGGTGATGAATTTGAGGCTCGGCTTCTCGAGCTTGCCGAACATCACGCGGCCATAGAGCCAGAGTGCGTAGGCGGCCGAGAGGATGATTCCGGTGGTGGCGAGGAAGGCCACCCAAGTGTTGATGCGGAACGCGCCGGTGAGGCTCAGGAACTCGCCCACGAAACCGCTCGTGCCGGGCAGGCCGACATTGGCGAGCGTGAACACCATGAAGCAGAAAGCGTAAATCGGCATGCGGTCGGCAAGCCCGCCATAGGCGGCGATCTCGCGGGTATGCATGCGGTCGTAGATCACCCCGACGCAGAGGAACAGCGCGCCTGAGACGATGCCGTGCGACAGCATTTGGAAGATGCCGCCTTGCAGGCCCTGCATGGTGAGCGTGAACACGCCGATGGTGACGAAGCCCATATGGGCGACCGAGGAATAGGCAATCAGCTTCTTGATGTCCTCCTGCGCCAGCGCCACGAGCGAGGTGTAGATGATGGCGATCACCGACAGCGCGAAGATCAACGGCGCGAATTGCGCGGAAGCGAGCGGGAACATCGGGATGGAGAAGCGCAAGAAGCCGTACCCGCCCATCTTTAGGAGAATGCCGGCAAGGATGACCGAGCCGGCGGTCGGCGCTTCGACATGGGCATCCGGCAGCCAGGTATGCACCGGCCACATCGGCAGCTTCACGGCGAAGGAGGCGAGGAAGGCAAACCACAGCCACGTCTGCATCGAAGCCGGGAATCCGTGGGTGAGCAGCGTCGGAATGTCGGTGGTGCCGGCCTCCCAATAGATCGCCATGATGGCGAGCAGCATGAGCAGCGAGCCGGCCAGCGTGTAGAGGAAGAACTTGAAGCTCGCATAGACGCGGCGGGGTCCGCCCCAGATGCCGATGATGAGGAACATCGGGATCAGACCGCCCTCAAAGAACAGATAGAACAGCACGAGGTCGAGGCTCGTGAACACGCCGATCATCAGCGTCTCGAGCACGAGGAAGGCGATCATATAGTCCTTCACCCGCGCCGTGATCGATTGCCAGCTTGCCAGGATGCAAAGCGGCATCAACAGCGTGGTGAGGAGCACGAACGGCAAGGAAATGCCGTCGACGCCCATATGGAAACTGATCTCACCGAGCCAGGCGCGCTGCTCAACGAATTGGAATTGCGCCGTGGTGGGATCGAATTCCCGCCAAAGCAGCAGCGACAAGGCGAAGGTGATTAGCGTGGTCCACAACGCGATGAAGCGGGCGTTGCGGTCGGCGCTCGCGTCCTGCCCGCGCAGGAGCGCAATCAGCAGCGCGCCCAAGAGCGGCAGGAAGGTGACGGTGGAGAGGATCGGCCAGGAGAAGCTCAACGCGGCAGCCCTCCCCCGGCAAAGATGAAATAGGTGATGAGCAGCGCGACACCAATCAGCATGGCGAAGGCGTAGTGATAGATGTAGCCGGTCTGGAGCTTGACGACGCGATTGGTGATGTCGATCACGCGGGCCGCGACGCCGTCAGGCCCGATGCCGTCGATGATAGTGTTGTCGCCGGTCTTCCACAGGAAGCGCCCGATAAGCTTCGCCGGGCGGACGAAGAGGAAGTCGTAAAGGTCGTCGAAATACCAGGCGTGCAGCAGGAACTGGTGCGCCCCGCGGAAGCGCTTGGTGAGACCGAAGGGCACCAGCGGGTTGCGGATGTAGAAGTACCAGGCGATGGCGAAGCCCGCGGCCATGGCGAGCGTTGGCAGCAGCATCACCAGGATCGGCACCTCGTGATGGGCTTCGCCGCCATGGGTCACGAGCGATCCGCGCCAAAAGGCGACCTCGTTCCCACCGATGAATAAATGCTCGAACAGGAGTCCGGCGAACAGCGAGCCGGCGGCGAGGATGACGAGCGGCACCCCCATGGTCCAAGGCGGCTCATGGGCGTGCTTCAGCACCTCGGGCTTTTCCCGGGGCTTGCCCTCGAAGGTCAAGAACATCAGCCGCCAGGAATAGAACGAGGTCATCAGCGCTGCGATGACGGTAAGCACGAAGGCATAAAGCGCCACGGGCGAGCCCCCGCCATAGGCCGCCTCGATGATGGCGTCCTTGGAGACGAAGCCCGAGGTGAAGGGAAAGCCGGTCAGCGACAAAGTCCCGATCAGCATCATCGCCCAGGTGAAAGGCAGCACCTTCCGCAACCCCCCCATGCGGCGCATGTCCTGCTCGTGATGCAACGCGTGGATTACTGCGCCCGCGCCCAAGAACAGCAGCGCCTTGAAGAAGGCGTGGGTGAACAGATGGAAGATGCCGGTGCCGTAGGCGCCGACACCCTCGGCCACGAACATGTAGCCGAGCTGCGAGCAGGTCGAATAAGCGACGACGCGCTTGATGTCGGTCTGCACCAGGCCGACGGTCGCGGCGAAGAAGGCGGTGGTGGCGCCGATGAATGCGACGAAGCCGAGCGCGATCGGTGCGAGCTCGAATAGCGGCGACAGCCGCGCCACCATGAACACGCCCGCCGTCACCATGGTGGCAGCATGGATTAGAGCGGAGACCGGCGTCGGGCCCTCCATGGCGTCGGGCAGCCAGGTATGCAGGAGGAACTGCGCCGACTTGCCCATGGCGCCCATGAACAGCAAAAGGCAGATCAGGGTCAGCACGTCGACCTGCATTCCGAGAAACGCCATGGTCTTGTCGACCTGGTCCGGGGCCGAGGCAAAGACCGTGTCGTATTGCAGGCTGTTGAACACCGTGAAGGTGGCGAAGATGCCCAACGCGAAGCCGAAATCGCCGACGCGATTGACGATGAATGCCTTGATGGCCGCCGCCTTGGCCGCGGGCCGGTGATACCAGAAGCCGATGAGGAGGTAGCTCATCAGGCCGACACCTTCCCAGCCGAAGAAGAGCTGCAAGAGGTTGTCGGCCGTCACCAGCGCGAGCATGGCGAAGGTGAACAGCGAGAGATAGGCGAAGAAGCGCGGCCGGTGCGGATCCTCGTCCATGTAGCCGATGGAATAGAGGTGGACGAGGCCGGACACGGTGGTCACCACCACGAGCATCACGGCGGTGAGAGTGTCGATGCGGAGCGCCCAAGAGGTCTGCAGCGACCCGGAGTTGATGAAGCGGATGAGCTCGATCCGCACCTCATGGCCTTGAATGCCAACTTGATAGAAGGCGAACCAGGAGATGAGCGCGGTGACCAGCACGAGGCTTGTGGTGACCACTTCGCTCGCGCGCGCGCCGACCAGCCGGCCAAAGAAGCCGGCAAAGATCGCACCAAGCAGCGGCAGGAAGACGATCGCCTGATACATGGGCCGCGTCAGCCCTTCAAGAGATCGATTTCCGCGACATCGATGGTGCCACGGTTGCGGAAAGTGATGACGACGAGAGCGAGCCCGATAGCCGCCTCGGCGGCGGCGACGGTCAGCACGATGAGCGCAAAGACCTGTCCCACCAGATCGCGATGAAAGCTCGAGAAGGCCACGAGGTTCAGATTCACCGCGAGCAGCATCAGCTCCACGCTCATCAGAATGACGATGACGTTCTTACGGTTGAGAAAGATGCCGAAGATGCCGAGCGTGAACAGGATCGCCGCGAGGGTGAGGTAATGCGACAGGCCTATGGTCATTTGAGCCCCCTCCCCGTTTCGACCTCGACCACCTCGACCGCCATCTCGCGGGTGCGGGCGACCTGACGGGCGACCGACTGGCGCCTGACACCTTCCTTGTGGTGTAGAGTGAGCACGATGGCGCCGATCATGGCGACGAGCAGGATGAGGCCGGCGGCCTCGAACAGATAGACGTATTTCGTGTAGAGGATCTGCCCGAGCGCCGCGGTGTTGCTCATCTGCGACACCGGTGGCGACGGCGATTGAGAGACGATATCCGGTGCCGTCACCCAGGCGCCGAGGATGAAGATCAGCTCGACGAGGAGCAGGACGCCGACGGTGGCGCCCACGGGAAGATATTTGAGGAAGCCGGCTCTCAGCTCGGCAAAGTCCACGTCGAGCATCATCACCACGAACAGAAACAGCACCATCACCGCGCCGACATAGACCACGACCAGGATCATGGCGATGAACTCGGCGCCGAGCAGCACGAAGAGGCCGGCTGCGCTGAAGAAGGCGAGGATGAGAAACAGCACGGCGTGCACCGGGTTCTTCACGGCGATAACCATGAAGGCCGAGCCGACCAAGATCCCGGCGAAAAGATAGAAGAAAAGAGCGCTCAGCATCATAAGCAGACGGTCACCGATACGGCGCGTCGAGCGCCAGGTTCTTGGCGATCTCGCGCTCCCAGCGGTCGCCATTCGCCAGCAGCCGCTCCTTGTCGTAGTAAAGCTCTTCGCGCGTCTCGGTGGCGAACTCGAAATTCGGTCCTTCCACAATGGCGTCGACCGGGCACGCCTCCTGGCAGAAGCCGCAATAGATGCATTTCACCATGTCGATGTCGTAGCGGGTGGTGCGGCGCGTGCCGTCGTTGCGGCGGGGGCCGGCCTCGATGGTGATGGCCTGGGCCGGGCAGATCGCTTCGCAGAGCTTGCAGGCGATGCAGCGTTCCTCGCCGTTCGGATAGCGCCGGAGCGCGTGCTCGCCTCTGAATCTGGGCGATACCGGGCCGCGCTCGAAGGGATAGTTGATGGTGGCTTTGGGCCCGACGAAATATTTGAGCGCGAGCCAGAAGGCCGACAGGAATTCGGTCAGCAACAGGGCCTTAGCGGCCTCGGCAACGCGCTTCACGCTTTCACTCCTCTTAAGTCCCGTGCTGCCAAAGCTGAAGGATCGCCGCCACGATCACGACGAAAGCGAGCGACAGAGGCAGAAAAACCTTCCAGCCGAGCCGCATCAGCTGGTCGTAGCGGTAACGGGGCACCATGGCCTTGACCATGGCGACCAGGAAGAACAGGAAACAAACCTTCCCCACGAACCATATCACACCTGGAATCCAGGTGAAGGGCGGCACCTGGAAAGGCGGCAGCCAGCCACCGAGGAACAGCACGGTGCCGAGCCCGCACATCAGCACGATGGCGACATACTCGCCGAGCATGAAGAGCATGTAGGGGGTCGAGGAATATTCGACCATGAAGCCTGCGACGAGCTCGGATTCGGCTTCGAGGAGGTCGAAAGGCGGCCGGTTGGTCTCGGCGAGCGCCGAGACGAAGAACACCACGAATATCGGGAACAGCGGCAGCCAGTACCAGCCGAACAGCCCGAGCGGCCCGCTCTGGGCCTTCACCACCTCGTTCAGATTGAGCGAGCCCGCGCAGAGCAGCACGGTGACGATGACGAAGCCAATCGAGACCTCGTAGGAGACCATCTGTGCCGCCGAGCGGAGCGCCGCGAGGAAGGCATATTTGTTGTTCGAGGCCCAGCCGGCCATGATCACGCCGTAGACCTGCAAGGACGAGATGGCAAAGATGTAGAGGATGCCGACATTGATGTCGGCGACGGCCCAACCATTGGCCACCGGGATCACGGCCCAGGCCGCAAGCGCAAGCCCCGAAGTGACGACGGGGGCGAGCAGGAACAGGCCCTTATTGGCGCCTGCCGGAATCACCGGCTCCTTGAACACGAATTTCAAGAGATCGGCGAAGGATTGGAGCAGGCCAAAGGGGCCGACCACGTTCGGCCCGCGGCGGAGCTGCACCGCGGCCCAGACCTTCCGGTCGGCATAGAGCAGGAAGGCGACGATGATCAGCAGCGTCACGAGCAACAGGAGACTCTGCCCGACGATGAGCGCAAGCGGTAGCCCATAGCTCGACCAGAGCTCAGCCATCGGTGCCGGTCGCCTTTTTCGTATTGGTCGCGTGCAGCGCGCTCAAGCGCGCCATGATCTCGGATGCGCGCGCGATCGGGTTGGTCAGATAGAAATCGGCAACCGCTTGGCCGAAGCGCTCCTTGTCGGTCTTGCCCCCTTGGGCGGCAAGCCGTTCGATGGCCGCGCTGTCGGCGGGGAGGACCTGGCCGAGCATGGCCAAATGCGGACAAGCGGCAAAGAGCTTGGCGCGAAGCTCGGCGGCGGTGTTGAACGGCAAAGGCTGCCCGAGAGTGGCGGACAATGCCCTGAGGATCGTCCAGTCCTCCCGCGCCTCGCCCGGCGGGAAGACGGCGCGAGCGGTCATTTGCGGGCGGCCTTCGGTATTGACGTAGAGCGTGTCCTTCTCGGTATAGGCGGCACCTGGCAGGATGACGTCGGCGCGATGGGCGCCCCGGTCGCCATGGCTGCCCTGATAGATGACGAACGCATGCCCTAGCCATTCCGTCTCGATCTCATCGGCGCCGAGGAGATAGACCACATCGATCTCACCCCTGCCCGCTCCATCGAGGATGGCCTCGACGTCCCGACCCCCCTTGCCCGGCACGAGACCGAGGTCGAGACCGCCGACGCGGGCCGCAGCTTTGTGCAGCACGCTGAATCCATTCCAGTCGATGTCCGGCTTGACCGCGCCCATGGTGATCGCGGCCTTGGCGGCGAGCGCCAGCACGGCGGCGCCGTCGGGGCGCGCCAGGGCCGCTTGGCCGATGATGACGAGCGGCCGCTCTGACCCCTTGATCCTTTCGAGGAAGGGGTGCGAGCCGCTGGTGAGTTTGGCGAGCGTCTCCGGACCCGCGCCGAGATGATCGTAGGGATAGGTCAGCTCCACCGGCTCGCCGATCAGGCCGATAGGCAGCCGGCCTTGTGTCTGCCGCCAGCGCTTCAAGATACGGGCGTTGAGAACGGCGGCCTCGAGGCGAGGATTGGTGCCGATGAGGAGGATGGCGTCCGCCTGCTCGATGCCTTGGACGGTCGCGTTGAACAGATATGTGGCGCGGCCAAGTGCCGGATCGAGCTTGGCACCGTCTTGACGGCAATCGAGATTCGGCGAGCCAAGCTGCTCGGTCAGAGCTTTCAGCGCGAACATCTCCTCCGCCGCGGCAACGTCGCCGACGATTGCCGCAAACCGCATGCCATCGAGGCCGCGCAGCTTCTCTGCGATGATGCGCAGGGCCTCGTCCCAGCTCGCCGGCTCCAGCCGTCCCTCGCGCCGGATATAGGGCCGGTCGAGGCGCTGCACGCGTAGACCGTCCCAGACGTGGCGCGTCTTGTCGGAGATCCACTCCTCGTTGATGGCCTCGTTGACGCGCGGCAGGAAGCGCAACACCTCGCGCCCCCGGGAATCGACGCGGATGTTGGAGCCGAGCGCGTCCATCACGTCGATCGACTGGGTCTTGGTCAGCTCCCAGGGCCGAGCGACGAAGGCGTAGGGCTTGGAGGTGAGCGCGCCCACCGGGCACAAATCGACCACATTGCCCGAGAGCTCCGACATCATGCCGTGCTCCAGATAGGTGGTGATCTCCATGTCCTCGCCCCGGCCGATGGCGCCAAGCTCATCGACGCCCGCGACCTCCGTCATGAAGCGGATACAGCGCGTGCAATGGATGCAGCGGGTCATATAGGTGCCGATCAGCGGCCCGAGATATTTGTCCTGCACCGCGCGCTTATTATCGCCGAAGCGGCCCGAATCGAAGCCATAGGCCATGGTCTGGTCTTGAAGGTCGCATTCACCGCCCTGATCGCAGATCGGGCAATCGAGGGGATGGTTGACCAACAGGAATTCGAGCACGCCCTCGCGCGCCTTCTTCACCGTCGGGGAATTGGTGATGATGGTCGGCGGCGTGCCGTCGCGCCCCGGTCTGAGATCGCCGACCCCCATAGCGCAAGAGGCGACAGGCTTCGGCATGCCTGCCACCTCGACCAGGCACATGCGGCAATTGCCGGCGATCGACAGCCGCTCGTGATAGCAGAAGCGCGGGATCTCGATGCCGGCGAGGCCACAGGCCTGGATCAGGGTGATGCCGTTCGGCACCTCGATCTCTTTGCCGTCGATAATGAGCTTAGGCACGCTTGGCTGTCCTTCGATTTGACGTGCCGATCCGGGCAACGCTCGGCTTGACCGGCGTCGACGGCTCGAGCGGCGGTTCGTTCAGAATTTCGGCGAGGAAGGCGCGCAATGTCGTGCTGTACTGATCGAGATAGCCCGATGTGCGGAAATGCTCCGACTGCAAATAGCCGCTATGCGGCTTAACCTGGATGCGCGCCGAGGCCTTCCACTCCTTGGTCGGCGCCACGCCAAGGATCTCGTCGCTCGCATTGAGGATGGTGTCGACGAAGATCTCGTACTGCTGAAACAGCTCGGCGCTGCCGTCGATGGTGCGGTTGTCGTAGTCGAACGCGGCGAGTTTTAACGTGGGGTCGGAAAGCTTCGGGTTGTCGAAACCGAGCCGCAACGTTTCTCGCCAGAGTTCGTTGGCATTCGACTGTTGCTCGGCTTTGCGTCCCTCCGAAATCTGCAGATGGGCATAGATCAAGGCGGCGATGGCGGCTGCGGCCATCACCAAATTGGCGATCGTCACGGCGTTGTCCCACAACCAGCCCATCGCGCCGCTCCCTACTCCGCGGCCACTGGCACCGAGGGCGACAAAGGCTTTGCCGCTTGCGCGTCGATGCGCTCCTCGATGACGTGGCGGAAATGGCGGATTAGCCCCTGCACCGGCCACGCTGCCGCATCGCCAAGCGCGCAGATGGTGTGGCCCTCGACCTGATAGCTTACATCGAGCAGCATATCGATCTCGCGCTTCTCGGCCTCACCTTTTGCCATGCGCTCCAGCACGCGCCACATCCAGCCCGTGCCCTCGCGGCAGGGCGTGCACTGGCCGCACGATTCGTGCTTGTAGAAATAAGACAGCCTGGCGATGGCGCGGATCATATCCGTCGACTTGTCCATGACGATGACGGCGGCCGTGCCGAGCCCCGTCTTCAGCTCTTTCAAGCTGTCGAAATCCATAGGCAAATCATTGCACTGGCTGGCCGGGATGCAGGGCACCGACGATCCGCCCGGAATGACGGCGAGCAGATTGTCCCAACCCCCGCAGACGCCGCCGGCATGGACGTCGATCAGCTCGCGGAGCGGCACACCCATCTCCTCCTCGACATTGCAGGGCTTGTTCACATGGCCAGAGAGGCAGAACAGCTTGGTGCCGGTGTTGTTCGGTTTGCCGAGCGAGGCAAACCAGGTCGCGCCGCGGCGGAGGATATCGGGCACGACGGCGATCAACTCGACGTTGTTGACGGTGGTGGGCGCGCCATAGAGGCCGACATTGGCCGGGAACGGCGGCTTCAGCCGCGGCATGCCCTTCTTGCCCTCGAGGCTTTCGAGCAGCGCCGTCTCCTCGCCGCAAATATAGGCGCCGGCGCCGTGATGGAGATAGAGATCGAAGTCCCAGCCATTTGAGTTGTTCGGGCCGATCAGCTTCGCGTCATAGGCTTCGTCGATGGCGGCCTGCAGCACCTCGCGCTCGCGAATGAACTCGCCGCGGATATAGATGTAGGAGACATGCGCCCGCATGGCGAAGGCGGCGAGCAGCGCGCCCTCGATGAGCAGATGCGGATCGTGGCGCATGATGTCCCGGTCCTTGCAAGTGCCGGGTTCGGATTCGTCGGCATTGATGACGAGGTAGTTTGGACGGCCGTCGGACTGTTTCGGCATGAACGACCATTTCAAGCCCGTCGGAAAGCCGGCGCCGCCGCGGCCCCTGAGCCCCGAAGCCTTCACCTCCTCGATGACGGCCTCATGCCCCCGCTCGATCATGGCCTTGGTGCCGTCCCAGGCGCCGCGGGCGCGCGCGGCTTTGAGCCGCCAATCATGGAAGCCGTAAAGATTCTTGAAGATGCGGTCCTGGTCCTTGAGCATTATTGCTGCCTGAGAGCCTTCTCTTTTTCATAGAGCGACGGCTCGGTCAGCGTGGTCTGGCCGCCGAACGGCTCTGAGGAGTGCCGTCCATCCTGAGGACCCGGTGTGACCTCGCGGCCTTCGCGCAGAGCGATGAGGATCCGCTCGAAGCTCTCCGGCGTCAGGTCCTCGTAATAGTCCTTGTTGATCTGCACCATCGGCGCGTTGACGCAAGCGCCCAAGCATTCGACCTCGGTCCAGGAAAACAGACCGTCCTCGGTGACGTGCCCGGGTTCGCCGATCAGCCTGTGGCAGACGGCTTTGATGGCCTCGGCGCCGCGCAGCCAACAGGGCGTCGTGCCGCAGAGCTGAACACAATAGCGGCCCACCGGCGCGAGATTGAACATGGTGTAGAAGGTGGCGATCTCATAGACCCGGATATAGGCCATGCCGAGCAGATCGGCGACGTAGCGCAGCGCCGGTTCCGGCAACCAGCCGCCGCATTGCTCTTGCGCCCGCCACAACAGCGGCAGCACCGCCGACGCCTGGCGCCCTTCCGGATATTTCTTGAGCTGGCCTTTCACCCATTCAAGGTTCTCGGGCGTAAAGGCAAAGGCTTCGGGCTGCTCGGTGGCGAGGCGGCGGACGCTCATCGGCGGTCTTCTTCTGATCTCGCGTTCATTTGGCGAAAGGCTTGGGACCGCCGGCTTATTGGTACACCGTGCAGGAGGGGATCTTGCCCAGCGCCTTACGCCCATTCACATATGCCCTGAGCGTGTAATAGCAAATCGCGATTGCGGTTTCTTTTTGCAGGGTCAAGACCATGGCATCGGAGGAGATCCTGCCGGTCTGGCGCGTTACCGCATCGGCCGGAACGAAGACCGTGGTGCGTATCAGGAACCCGTCGGCGATCAAGTCCTTCAGCCGCGCAGCGCCTTTGCGGTCGGTGTCCTGCGCGCCCTGATTGGAGCCCCTATCCTCGGGTGAGGGCCCCTCGCCCTCTTCTCTGTGGCGACTTCTCTGCGTCAGGCGACTTCTCGTCACCGTCCTTTGCCTTGTCGGCATCGCTGTCGGTGCCGGCCTCCGGCTCGGAGGCCTCCGAACCGCTCGGCTTGGTTTCAGTATCGGAGCTGCCCGCAGCAATTTTTAAGTCGGTGGCGCCGCTTTCGGCCGGGGGCGTGCTGCCTTTTTCGGGTTCGGCGGCGCCGACCGCTGACGCTACACAGAGGAATGCAGCGGCGCACAAAGGACGCCACACCGGCAAGCCCTTGACCATTCCTCGCATCACACCGTCCTCCCTTTGAGCATCGTCCCATTCGCTCGCACCGTTCCGGCGCTAGCGGTCAACTTCGCCGAACACGATATCGATCGATCCTAACACCGCCGAGACATCGGCCAGCATATGGCCTCGGCAGAGGAAATCCATGGCCTGCAGATGGGCAAAGCCCGGCGCCCTGATCTTGCAGCGGTAAGGGCGGTTGGTGCCGTCGGCGACGAGATAGACGCCGAATTCGCCCTTCGGCGCCTCGACCGCCGCGTAAACCTCGCCTGCGGGCACGTGATAGCCCTCGGTATAAAGCTTGAAGTGGTGGATGAGCGCCTCCATGGAGCTCTTCATCTCGGCGCGGCGGGGCGGCACCATCTTGTGGTTCTCCACCGTGACCGGGCCAAGCTCGGTCTGTAGCCGCTCGCAACACTGCTTCATGATGCGCACCGATTGGCGCATCTCCTCCATGCGCACGAGATAGCGGTCGTAGCAGTCGCCGTTCTTGCCGATGGGGATATCGAAATCGAGCTCCGCGTAGCACTCGTAAGGTTGGCTCTTGCGCAAGTCCCAGGCGGCACCCGAGCCGCGCACCATGACGCCGGAGAAGCCGCGGGCCCAGGCGTCGTCGAGCTTCACCACGCCGATATCGACGTTGCGCTGCTTGAAGATGCGATTGTCGGTGAGCAGACCCTCGATGTCGTCGCAAACTTTGAGGAACGGGTCGCAGAAGGCGTAGATGTCGGCCACGAGCTCAGGCGGCAAATCCTGATGCACGCCGCCCGGGCGGACATAGGCCGCGTGCATGCGGCTGCCGCTCGCCCGCTCATAGAACACCATGAGCTTCTCGCGCTCCTCGAAGCCCCATAGCGGCGGAGTGAGCGCGCCCACGTCCAAAGCCTGGGTGGTGACGTTGAGAAGATGGGAGAGAAGCCGGCCGATCTCGGAATAGAGCACGCGGATGAGTTGGGCGCGCTTCGGCACGGTGATGCCGACGATCTTCTCCACGGCGAGGCAATAAGCGTGCTCCTGGTTCATCGGCGCCACGTAATCGAGGCGGTCGAAATAGGGCAGTGCTTGGAGGTAGGTCTTATGCTCGATCAGTTTCTCGGTGCCGCGATGGAGCAGCCCGATATGCGGGTCGACGCGCTCGACTACCTCGCCGTCGAGTTCGAGTACAAGACGCAAGACGCCGTGCGCGGCCGGATGCTGCGGCCCGAAATTGATGGTGAACTTGCGGTTCTCGGTATCCGCGGTGGGCGCCTTGGTCTCGGTCATCATGCGTCCAACTTGGCAGGAACCTGCGCGGCCTTGGCGGCGACGGCTTTGTTGAATCGGTCCCAATTGACGATGAAGCGCTCATGGGTGCCGGAGCCGATCTCGTCGATGCCGTCATGGGCACGGAGTGCGAATTTTGCCCGCGGTCCCCTCACCTCCACGCATTCGGCCTCGACCGTGACGGTCAAGCCCGGTGGGGTCGCGGCTTTGTGCGAGACGTCGATATGCACGCCGAGACTGCCCTCGCCCGCATCGAGATGGGGCGCGAGCAGCTGCACGCAAGTCCACTCCATGAGGCCGACCATGAAGCCCGTGGCGAAGACTTCGGGCATCTCATGGAGCTCCGGCGCTTCCTCATAGAGATGCGGCACGGTCTTGGCTTCCGGCACAAGGTAGGAGAAACGATGCTTGAGGCCCGCGGTCAGGGACGGCTTCATGGCTTCGCGTCCTTCGGGGGCGCTTCACCGGCCTTCTCGTCCCCGGGAATGGCAGTGTCCATGGCTTCCCAGGGGCTCAGGAAGTCGAAGCTGCGGTATTCCTGCATCAGCTTCACCGGCTCATACACCACGCGTTTCAGCTCGTCGTCGTAGCGGAGCTCGACAAAGCCGGTCAGCGGGAAGTCCTTGCGCAAGGGGTGACCCTCGAAGCCGTAATCGGTGAGGATGCGCCGGAGATCGGGGTGGCCGGAGAACAGGATGCCATAGAGGTCGTAGGCCTCGCGCTCGTACCAGTTGGCCGCCGGGAACAAGCCGACCAGGCTGGGCACGGGGGTTTCCTCGTCAGTGGTGGTGCGGACGCGAATGCGGCGATTCTGCCAGGGACTGAGCAAATGAAAGACCACGTCGAACCGTCGCTCGCGCTCGGGGTAGTCGGCGCCACTAATGTCGATCAGGCAGCCAAAGCGGCAGCCCGGATCGTCGCGCAGGAATTCGATCGTCCGCAGCAGCTGCTCGGGCTCGACCTCAAGGGTGAGCTCGCCAAGCGCAACGCGCCAGGAGGTCAGGGTGGACCCCAAGCGATCTGCAAGATAAGCGCCGAGCTGGTTAAGGGCTTCGTCCATCAAACGTCCAGGACTAAAGGGAGGCTTCAGCGTTCGATGGTGCCGGTCCGCCTGATTTTCTTTTGCAACAGGAGCACGCCATAGACCAGCGCCTCGGCGCTTGGCGGGCAGCCAGGCACGTAGATGTCGACAGGCACGATGCGGTCGCAGCCGCGCACCACCGAATAGGAATAGTGATAATAGCCGCCGCCATTGGCACACGAGCCCATGGAGATGACGTAGCGCGGCTCGGGCATCTGGTCGTAGACCTTGCGCAGCGCCGGAGCCATCTTGTTGCAGAGAGTGCCGGCGACGATCATCACGTCGGACTGCCGCGGGCTGCCGCGCGGCGCGAAGCCGAAGCGCTCGAGGTCATAGCGGGGCATCGAGGCCTGCATCATTTCCACGGCGCAGCAGGCGAGCCCGAAGGTCATCCACATCAAGGAGCCAGTGCGGGCCCAGTTGATCAACTCGTCGGCGGTGGTGACGAGGAAGCCCTTGTCGGCGAGCACGTTCGAGAACTCATCGAAGCGGCCCTGCCCGGGAACGATCAGGCCGCTGCCTTTGCCATCCTTGGGCTGCTCGAAATTGACTTGTGGCGTGGTCAATCCCATTCGAGCGCGCCTTTCCGCCATTCATAGATGAAGCCGACGGTGAGAATGCCGAGGAACACCATCATCGACCAGAAACCGAAGGAGCCGACATCCTTGAAGGCGACCGCCCAGGGGAACAGAAACACAACTTCGAGGTCGAAGATAATGAACAACAGTGACACGAGATAGAAGCGCACATCGAACTTCATGCGGGCGTCGTCGAAGGCATCAAAACCGCACTCATAGGTCGAGACCTTTTCCGGGTCCGGGTTGCGCACGGCGATGACGAAGGGAGCCGCGAGCAGCGCCCCGCTGATGACGAAAGCGATGGCGACGAAGATGGCAAGCGGCAGATAGGCCTGAAGGAGCTGGCTCATGGCATTGGGGCCTCACGCTGACGGCTAAAGCAAAGGGCGGTCGCGGCAAGTCAGCGGCGGCATTCTCGTTAACACCCAAAATGAGGCTTACCGCAGTGTAGCGATCCTGGCAAGAAAGGCGGGTTTGCAGGTGACTAGTTGGCACCCGATGGGAAGCCACTTAGCGGCAAAGCCGAATCTCAAGAGCGGAGCGGTGATCATGACATTAGCCAAGGGGTGGCCGGATCCCCAACTCGCAACCTTGAAGGAGTTCCCCGGCGTCGGGCTTGATGCGCTCAAGTTCCTGCACGAGGACCGTCACATCCTGTTCCACGGGCATGAGCCGCTCGACACCGATTCAACGCCGGACCTCGAGGGGGAGCAGTGGCTGATGCATCACGGCTACACCCAAGCCGAAGGCGTCGCGAATCTCTGGGAGGTGCCGGAGACCGGGGCGCTGGTCATCATCGGCTATCCAAAGTTCGGTGGAGGTCTAGGCGGCTACGCGCGTTTCGTCGCAGTCTGCCCGCCCGACTGGCCGTTTGGCACAACAATAGGCCCCCAAATGCGCCGCTGCCGAAATCGGACATGCCGCTGCATTATGACGCCGCGGCCGGTATGCGCATTCGTTGAGAGTGCAAAACGCGAGAGGACTGGCGGGAGTGACGGGGCTCGAACCCGCGACCTTCGGCGTGACAGGCCGACGCTCTAACCAACTGAGCTACACCCCCTTCGCCGGCCGCTATCGCTGCCAGGGGCAATCCTAAAGGCATGTACGGGCTGGGATTCGCCGAGTCAAGGCGACGACCTATTTCGGGCTTTGGTTTCGAACCAAGTGGTCTTTTTCGCAGCCACTAGAATTGGTGAATTGCTGAGGAGCAGCGGCGAACAACCCGTCGGGCCGCTTCGTCTCTGGCTTCACGTCGGCAACCTCCTCAATGGTTCTTTGCGCAAAAAAAATGACGCCAGCCCAAGCCAGCGTCCAAGATATTAGGGAAAGCTATTAAGCGCTCGAATTTACCTCAAGGATATGCGGCAGCGAATTTCGTTTTCGTGAAGAACCGCGCGAGACGAGGCGAGCTTCACCAGGTGGCGGACGGTTGCGCCCTGTGAACGCAGGCACCGGCAAAAGGTAGGGCGGTCGGGAGCCCCAAGCTGTCTACCGTGTCTTCGGGCATTCCCTCACGACCCTGATATTGATGGGGAACATCGCACCCCGGCGATTGTAGTAACGGAACTTGCTCATACCGACGACCTGCTCCCCCACTTGACGCACGTCCCGTCGCCGGCTTGCCATCGGCTCGATTCGTTCTGCGGTGGGGTGAGAAGGGCTGCCGGTACCGCCGGCGCCAGAGGCGAGCAAAGAGTGCCGGGATAGCAGTTCAGGGCTGGTGGGCGGTGACAGTCTCGAACTGCCGACCTCCTGGG
>CAWIUJ010000014.1:0-37787 GCA_963839245.1 uncultured Alphaproteobacteria bacterium
CGACGCCGGAAAGAGAGATTTTGCCGCTGTCCTTACCAGTGTCCTGGTACTCGAGGGTGTTGATCTTCACCGGCGGTGCCGGCTTCTCTCGCGGCGGGGCGTTCTCATCGGGGACAATCGGCTGAGGCTCCGTCTCGATACCCGGGGACGCCTCAGCCTGTTGCTCGAGCTTAGGCTCCGCGGCAGCCGTTTGCTGCTCGTTAGGCGCGGGCGGACTTGCCTCTTCCTTGGCAGGCTCTTGCGCCGCGGAGGGCTCCTTCTGCGCAACCGCCTCGCCTTCCGACTTGGCGACGGCTACGGTCACGGGTTGCTGCGAAATGAGCGCGCGCGTGCCGTCAGGAGAGATAGCCCGCAGCGTCAGGGCGTAGTCGCCGGCTGGGAGCGGCTTGTCGAGGACGATGCTCCACGCTCCCTCCTCATCTGCCTTCGTCTCGGCAACCGCGGCTCCCCCGCTCTCGATCTTGACTGTCCAACCGGGCTCGGCACGACCGGCGATCACGCCTTCACCGGTCGGCTCGATGCGAACCACGTCGAAGCTCGGCACGGCGGTAGGCTTGGCCGGCGGCGTCTCTGCGGCGGGAACTTCGCTTGGCGGCTTCGGCGGCTTAGCCTTGGACGGCTCACTCTGCTCGGTCGTGACTTTCGGTTGGGCGCTGGGCGCGACCGGTCGGCCCTTCTGGTAGAAATAGACTGCGCCAACTAGGACGCCCACCACGGCGACCGCCGCCACCATCAGGGCGATAAATCTTGCTCCGCTCATTGCTCAATCCCTTTACGCGAACCGCCTCCAGACGCCGCCTTATCCCAGGGCCCGAGGAAAGCCTCTGGTGCAGAGCCGCTAAACCTATCGGATCGGTCAGGCCGTTGCTAACCCGATTGATCGGACCTTTTCTTGACGCAGCCGATCGGCGAATGCGAGATGGGACCATGCAAAAGGCAACTGGCATTCAGAATATCTGCGTCTATTGCGGCTCGGGGTCCGGGGTTAACCCTGCTTATGTCGAGGCCGCGCGCGACTTCGGCCGCATCCTGGCGGCAGCGCATATCGGTCTCGTTTATGGCGGCGGCAGCCTCGGCCTGATGGGGGAAACCGCCCGCTCCGCGCTCCGCCATGGTGGCCACGTCACCGGCATCATTCCGGCCTTTTTGAGCCAGCGCGAGCACATGCTGCTGGACGTCCAGGAGCTGATCGTTGTCGACAACATGCATGAGCGAAAGCACTTAATGTTCGTGAAGTCGGACGCTTTCGTAGCGCTGCCGGGCGGGCTCGGCACTCTGGAAGAATTCGTGGAGCAGCTCACCTGGTCCCAGCTCGAGCAGCACCAGAAGCCGATCGTGCTCGCCAATATCGACGGGTTCTGGAACCCGTTGCTTACGCTATTCGGATGTATGCGCAATGAAGGCTTCATCCGCCCTGGGCTCGAGCTCCACCTTCAAGTCGTCGAGCAGATGGACGCGATCATTCCGGCAATCAAGCGGGCACTCGTCCCCCGCGCCGAGAGGGCTGAGGCCGAAGCGCAAGTCACCGCGAAGTTCTGAGCCTGGGCGGGAAATCAGGGCGCGGTGGCACCGTCCCGGATCAGCTTGTAGTTGATAGAATCGAGCAGCGCCTCGAACGAGGCGTCGACGATGTTGGGCGAGACACCCACGGTGAACCAGCGGTTCCCCTCTCCGTCGCGGCTTTCGATCAGGACGCGCGTGACGGCGTCCGTACCGCCGGTCAGGATGCGCACCTTGTAGTCGACAAGCTCGAGGTCGGAGATGAAGCTCTGATAGCGGCCGAGGTCCTTCCGTAGCGCCGTATCGAGCGCGTTCACCGGGCCGTTGCCTTCGCCGACCGAAAGCACGGCCTCCCCATCGATCCGCACCTTCACCGTCGCTTCCGAAACGGTGATGAGATCGCCAACCGCATTATGCCGGCGTTCGACCATCACGCGGAAAGACTCCACGTCGAAGAACTGCGGCACGTTGCCGAGCATGCGGCGCGCAAGCAGCTCGAAAGAGGCGTCCGCCGCCTCATAGGTATAGCCGGCCGACTCGCGCTGCTTCACCGCGTCGAGCAACCGGCCGATGCGCGGGTCGTCTTTCGGCACGGCAATACCGATACGCTCGAGCTCGGCCTGGATATTGGAGCGGCCGGCCTGGTCTGAGACGAGCATCTTGCGCCGGTTGCCCACGGCCTCCGGCGGCACATGCTCATATGTGCGCGGGTCCTTCTGCACGGCGGAGACGTGGATGCCGCCTTTATGCGCGAAGGCTGCTTCCCCGACATAGGGCGCGTGGCGGTTCGGCGCGCGGTTCAGCAGCTCATCGAGGATGCGCGAAGCGTGGGTCAGCGTCCGGAGCTTCTCCGGCGTCACCCCCGTCTCGAAACGCGTCGCGTAGTCGGATTTCAACAGCAGCGTCGGGATGATGGAGGTGAGGTTGGCGTTGCCGCAACGCTCGCCGAGCCCATTCAACGTCCCCTGGATCTGGCGGGCGCCCGCCCGGACGGCTGCAAGCGAATTGGCCACGCCGTTGTCGGTGTCGTTGTGCACATGGATGCCGAGACGGTCGCCGGGGATACGCTTGGCGACTTCGCCCACGATGGTCTCGATCTCTTCCGGCAGTGTGCCGCCATTGGTATCGCAAAGCACCACCCAGCGGGCGCCGGCATCGTAGGCCGCCTTGGCGCAGAGAAGCGCATAATCGGGGTTAGCCTTGTAGCCGTCGAAGAAATGCTCGCAATCGAGCAAGGCTTCGCGCCCCGAGGCAATGACGGCCGCCACCGAATCCTTGATGCCTTGAAGGTTCTCCTCGAGGCTGATGCCGAGCGCCACGTCAACATGGAAGTCCCAGGTCTTGGCTACGAGGCAGATGGCCGCGCAATTGGCCGCGAGCACGGCCTGGAAACCGGGATCATTGGCGATCGAGCGACCCGGGCGCTTGGTCATGCCGAAGGCCGTGAGCCTCGCAGAGCCGAGCGGATGCTCGGTTGCGAAAAGTCTGGTGTCAGTGGGGTTGGCGCCGGGATAGCCCGCCTCGACATAATCGAGGCCGAGCACGTCGAGCTGTTGGGCGATCAGCCATTTGTCTTCAGGCGAGAAGTCGACGCCCTGGGTCTGGGCGCCGTCTCTAAGCGTCGTGTCATAGAGGGAGAGCCGTTCGCGGGCCATGGCCGTCACACCACGCCAAAGAGGAAATGCAGCGCAAGCACGACGGCCAGCACGAGCACGGCGAGCTTGATGGCGAGATAGACGCGCCTCGACCCCTTGAACGGCACGTCCTTAAGGAACGATGTCATCGCGCGACCTCCCAGGTGGTGCCCTCGGGACTATCTTTCAGCGTGATGCCCACGGCTATGAGTTCATTCCGAATTGAGTTGGCCTCAGCGAACGCCTTAGCTTCGCGGGCTGCCAATCTTCGCTCAATCCGCACGTTTAGCTCTTCGATACCAATCGCTTCCTCGATGAATTTCATATCGCTTGAGGAAATGAACTCGGGGCCAAATTTGACCCAGGCGTTCAAAAACTCCGGTTTCTCATTGGGCTCATAAGTATCGGGTTCGTGGAGATTGATCTGCGACGCAATGGAGGAGGATGTCGAGACGACGTTTGCTGATGATTCGAACGCGAGCGCTACCGCCCTAAATTTGCTGTCGATATTCTGCTTACGAAACTGAACAGCGTGCTCGCTCGAATCCATTCCTCTCGGCAATTTCGCAAGCAGTTCATTCAGTCCCCGTTCGGATTCCAGCCGCCTATCGGCAAACAATCCGAGAAAAACGAGGTCAGAATAAAGTTCGTCCGCAACTGCACGCCGTCGCAACGCGGATTGCGCAAGATCGTGAACACGCATTATGGCTTCCGGCGTCTTCAGGTCGTCTAAAAGCGAGCCTTCCAGTCCAGGGCTGGGCCTCACTTTGATCCTTTCATGGTCAACATTGGCGGTGATTGTCTTCCACTCTCCGATGATACTGTGCGCCTCCAACAAACCATGCAGCGTCCAATCCAAAGGCTGTCGATAGTGGGTCGAAAGCATCAGTAGACGAATTTCGGCTCTCTCCCATTTGTGACCCTTCCACCCCGTGAGCAGCTCATGGATGGTGACGAAGTTGCCGGCCGACTTCGCCATCTTCTCCCCTTCCACCTGGAGGAAGCCGTTATGCATCCAGTAATTGGCCATCACCGGAGTGTGGAAGGCGCAGCGCGACTGCGCGATCTCGTTCTCATGATGCGGAAACACAAGGTCGATGCCGCCGCCATGGATGTCGAACGTCTCGCCGAGATATTTCCATGACATGGCAGAGCATTCGATATGCCACCCTGGCCGGCCTGGCGTCGTGATGCCTGCCGGTGAGGTCCAGGACGGCTCGCCGGGCTTCGATGGCTTCCACAGCACGAAATCCATCGGATCGCGCTTATAGGGCGCAACCTCGACTCTCGCGCCAGCGATCATCTCATCCAGCGAGCGCCCCGACAGCTTGCCGTAATCAGGCATAGCCGCGACGTGGAAGAGGACGTGGTCCTCGGCCACATAGGCATAGCCCTTCTCGACCAGCGCCTCGATCATCGCCTTCATCTCGACGATGTGCTCGGTCGCCCGCGGCTCGACGGTCGGCGGCAGACAGCCAAGCGCGGCAACGTCCTCGTGGAACTGCTTCTCGGTTTTTTCCGTGACGCGCCTGATCGCCTCATTCAGCGGCAGATCGGGATAGTCTTGAGCGGCGCGTGCGTTGATCTTGTCGTCGACATCGGTAATGTTGCGGACATAGGTGACGTGCTCTGACCCGTAGAGATGCCGCAGCAGCCGGAACAGCACGTCGAAGACGATGACGGGCCGTGCATTGCCGATATGGGCGAAGTCGTAGACCGTGGGCCCGCACACATACATGCGCACATTGCCCTTATCTAGGGGCTGAAACGGCTCCTTCTTACGGGTAAGCGTGTTGTAGAGCCTGAGCGCCACGACGAAGCCCTTTGCCTTACGGCCGGCCAGCGTTCGGTTCTTTTGGGGAGGAGAAAGTAAAGGAAGAACGACCCGGCCAGCTCTGTGCTAGCCGATAATGCCGCCGAAAATGATAAAGATCGGTTGTTCTTGCACCTTCATGGTTCGCTATATGGCGGCAAACCTTAATTGCGTCAAGCGAAGCATCTTATTGATGCCGCATTGACCCCTAAGCTTGACAGGGCATAATGCCCTGGGGCCCATGGCTCTGGTGGGCCGCAAGGGCTGGCTCAGGCCAAATTGGGCTTGGTCAGATGGCCTCGGCCCAAAGGGCCTTCGGGGAAGCGGATCAGTCGAAAACATGAACGCCCGTCACGAGCTTTGGACCGCATCCTTGGCGCGCAAGATCGTCCGCGATCCGCGCCTTGGCGTGCTCGCTCTATGCGGCCTCGGCATCGCGACCGTGGCCATCGGCACCGCGTTGGCGCAGGACAGCGACCAGCAGATCCGCTGCATGCAGCTGCAGCAGGAGCTTGCCAGCGCGCAAGGGGGCGGCGCCGGCCGCGACGCGCTGCCCGGCATCGAGAAACAGATTCAAGATGCCACGCGCGTGTTCCAGGGCACCAAGGCGGCCATGGAGGACGCGGGCTGCTACGAGAGTTTCTTCATCTTCGGCCGCGGGCTCGTCCGCAGCCCGAAATGTCTCAGCATGAATGACCGCGTCGAGGCAGCGCGGCGTCAGGTCGACCAGTTGCAGGACCAGCGCGACGCGATCCTCGGAGGCGGTGGCAATCGCAGCCGTCAGGCCGATTTGCAGGACGCTCTTGCCCGCAATGGCTGCGGCCGGCAGGCTCCGCAGCAGGCTCGTCGCGAGAGTGGCGGCGGATTTTTCAATTGGTTTGGTGGTGGGGGGCGTGAGGAACAATCCGCGCAGCCCGAGGCGCCGGTCTATCGCAGCATCGACCCCAATGGCCGCTACCGGGCCGTCTGCGTGCGTACCTGCGACGGCTTCTTCTTCCCGATCACCTATTCGACCTATGCCAACCAGTTGGCGCAGGACGCGACCATGTGCCAGGCAAATTGCGCGGCGCCCTCGGAGCTCTATGTCTACCGCAACCCAGGCCAAGAGATCGACCAGGCCATCTCGCTGAACGGCACGGCCTACAAGGACCTTCCCAACGCCTTCAAATATCGCAAGGAGTATGTGAAGGGCTGCTCCTGCAAGGAGAGCGAGTACAATCCGACCGAAATCGAGGCCGCGAGTCAGAAGGCCGAGGCCACGCCGGCGCCCGGTAAGCCTGGGGCGAAAAAGAAGGCTTCGGCTCCTGCGGCCGAGGCGGCGGCTCCCCCGGCCGACGCGCAACAAGCTCCAACGCAGCTCAATCTCGAAATGACCGGCACGGCGGCGAACGCGCCGGCAGAGCAGGCTGCGGCACCAGCTTCACCGCCAGACCCAGCGGCCGCGGCCGCACCGGCACAGCCCGCCGCGCCAGCGCCTCAAGCGCAACAATCAAGCATGACCAAGAGCAAGTCGGCCCAATAGAAGCTGGACCGTTTAGCGCGCGTTAGGCGGTTCGGCCTTCGAGCCGCGCCAGCACCCGCCTCCTCCCGATCAGCGGCAACAGAGCCTTCAACTCGGGCCCGTGCTCAACGCCGGTGAGCGCGAGCCGCAACGGGCCAAACAGGGCCTTACCCTTGGCCCCAGTCGCCTCCTTCACCGCGCTCGACCATGCCTGCCAGGTCTCGCCGCCCCAGGGCTCCGGAGGGAGCAGCCCCGCCGCCACCCGGCAGAGGCGGGCGTCCTCGATTACTGGCTCGAGCGGTCCCTCGACCAACCGCCACCATCGGCCCGCGTCGGCGAGCACGCCGAGATTGGACCGCACAGCGAGCCAAAACGCCTCCCCGCCGCCGACGCCCGTCGCCTGGAGCCGATGCGCCACGGCCTCATAAGGCAGCGCGTGCAATAGCTTGGCGTTGAGGGCGCGAAGCTCCTGCACATCGAACCGTGCCGGCGCGCGAGAGAGCTTGCCGAACGAGAAATGGGCGACGAGCTCGTCGAGGCTCGCATGCGGGGCAACCGGATCGGAGGTGCCGATGGTGGCGGAGTAGCTTGTCACCGCGAGCGGCTCGAGCCCCTCCTCACGCAAGCCCTCGATGGATAGCGACCGGTCGCGCTTGGAGAGCGCCTGTCCCTCGGCGCCGACGAGGAGGTTGTGATGACCGAAGGCTGGAGGGTCTGCGCCGAGCGCCTCGAACAATTGGATCTGCGGCGCGGTATTGGCGACATGATCCTCGCCGCGGATTACATGGGTGACGCCCAAGTCGATGTCGTCGGCCACCGAAGGCAGCGTGTAGAGATAGGTGCCGTCTGCACGGACCAGGACTGGATCGGACAGCGAGGCAGCATCCACGTGCTGCTCGCCGCGTACCAGATCGTTCCACACCACGTCGTGCGTTTCGAGCAGAAAGCGCCAATGCGGCTTTCGGCCTTCAGCCTCAAGCTTGGCCCGATCCGCTTCGGATAGCTTCAGTGCCGAGCGGTCGTAGACCGGCGGGCGGCCGCGCGCCAGCTGACGCTTGCGCTTCAGCTCGAGCTCATCTTGCGTCTCGTAGGCCGGATAGAGACGGCCGCTCGCCTTCAGTCTCTCAACGGCTTTGGCGTAGAGCGGGAAGCGCTCCGACTGTTTAAACTCAGCTACCCAATCAAGGCCGAGCCAGGTGAGATCCTCGCGGATACCGTGCGCGAAAGCTTCGGTCGACCGCTCGACATCGGTGTCGTCGAGCCGAAGCAGCAGACGGCCGCCCCGCTGACGGGCAAACATCCAGTTGATCAGCGCCGTGCGGATGTTGCCGGCGTGAATCCGTCCGGTGGGACTAGGGGCAAAACGGACCGTAATGGTCATGTTACAACCGCTCGCGGAACTTATTGGTGATAGGGTAGCGGCGGTCGCGTCCGAAATTTCTGGCCGTGATCTTGACGCCGGGCGCCGCCTGCCGCCGCTTGTACTCGGCGAGATAGAGCATGCGCTCCACTTTCTTCACGAGCTTGGGCGAATGTCCACGGGCGACGATTTCCTTGATCGGTATTTCAAGCTCGACCAAGCAATTGAGAATGTCATCGAGCACGTCGTAGGGCGGCAGCGTGTCCTGGTCCCGTTGGTCGGCCTTCAGCTCCGCGGTCGGCGCTTTGGTCAGGACATTCTCGGGGATGACGATACCTTCCGGGCCGAGGCATCCCTTGGGCCGTTCGCTATTGCGATAGCGGCTGAGGGCATAGACCTGGCCTTTGTAGAGGTCCTTGATCGGATTGAACCCGCCGTTCATGTCGCCATAGAGCGTCGCGTAGCCGACCGACACCTCCGACTTGTTGCCGGTGGTCACTACCATCGGCCCGAATTTATTGGAGATGCCCATAAGCAGCGTGCCGCGCGCACGGGACTGCAAATTCTCCTCGGTCGTGTCGGCCCCGCCGCTGTTCGACATTGTCGCCAGGCTTTTGCTTAGGCCCTCCACCGCAGGGTGAATAGGCATGATGTCGTAACGGATGCGCAGAGCCTCGGCGGTCGACGCCGCATCGTTCAGGCTCTCATTGCTGGTGAAAAGGTAAGGCAGCATGACGCCGTGGACGCGGGGCGCGCCGAGCGCGTCCACGGCCATCGCCGCACATAGGGCCGAATCAACGCCACCAGACAAGCCAAGCACCACGCCTGGAAAGCCGTTCTTCTCCACATAGTCGCGCAAGCCGGTGACGCAGGCGAGGTAGTTCGCGGCGTCGCCCTCCTCGACCTGGGCAGGCACTTGCGGCAGGCAACGCCACTGTCCCGCTTCGCGGCGCCACTCGGTCACCGCCAACGCCTCTTCCCAGGCCGGCATCTGCAACGCGAGCTTCCCGTCGGCGTTCAGCACGAAAGACGCGCCGTCGAAGACGAGCTCATCCTGGCCGCCAACCTGATTGACGTAGGCGAGCGGCAGCCCGGTCTCGGCAACCCTGGCGCCGGCCACGAGGTAGCGCTGGTCCTGCTTGTCCATCCAATAGGGCGAGCCGTTTGGCACGATCAAAAGCCTCGCCCCTGCCTTGGCGAGGGTCTCACAGACCACCTCGCTCCAAATGTCCTCGCAGACCGGCACGCCTACGGCCAACCCGCGGACCTCGATCGGCTCCGGCAGCGGCCCTGGCGCAAATACGCGTTTCTCGTCGAACACGCCGTAATTCGGAAGATTGGCCTTGAAACGAACGGTCTCGACCCGGCCTTTGTCCAATAGCGCCATGGCATTGTAGACCAACGGGCCCTCCGCCCAAGGAAGGCCGATGAGCATGGCGGGACCTCCGTCCCGCGTGTCGCGGGCAAGCGCTTCGCAGGCCTCCCGCGCCGCACGCTGAAGCGCGGGCTTCAACACCAGGTCCTCGATCGGGTAGCCGGTGAGGAACAGCTCGGTGAAGGCGATGAGATCGGCGCCCTCCGCTGCGGCACGCGCCCGGGCGGCTTGTGCCTTCTTCACATTGCCGTCGATATCGCCCACCACCGGGTTCAACTGGGCAAGCGCCAGCTTGAAGCTGTCGCGCCTGGGGCTGTCCTTGATCTCATTCGGCATGAGCGGAACTTAACGGCAGAGGCAGAACTGTCCAGGGCGGCAAGACGGCGGCCCCAATGGCGCCTTGCAGCGGCTATTCTCCGGCCGCGAACGAGATCTCGGGCTCGGGCCTCTCCTCGCGCTCCCGCTTCAACCTTTCGGACACGATGAAGGCAAGCTCGAGCGACTGATCGGCATTGAGCCTCGGATCGCAATGGGTGTGGTAACGATCGGACAGGTCCGTCTCGGTCACGGCCTTGGCGCCGCCCACGCATTCGGTGACGTTCTGGCCCGTCATCTCGACATGGATGCCCCCGGCATGAGTGCCTTCGCTCCGATGAATATCGAAGAAGGTCTCAACCTCGCGCATGATCAGGTCGAACGGCCGCGTCTTGTAACCGCCGGCGGCCTTGATGGTGTTGCCGTGCATGGGATCGCACGCCCACACCACGCTCCGGCCCTCGCGCTCCACCACGCGGATCAGCGCCGGCAGATGTTTTGCGACCTTGTCCGCGCCGAAGCGGCAGATCAGCGTCAACCGCCCGGGCTCGTTGGCTGGGCTCAGCACATCGATCAGGCGCAACAACTCGTCGGCCGCGAGGCTCGGACCGATCTTGGCGCCGATCGGATTCTTGATCCCGCGCAGATATTCGATATGCGCCTGGTCGAGCATCCTCGTCCGGTCGCCGACCCAGAGAAAATGACCCGAAGTCGCGTACCAGTCGCCCGAGGTCGAATCCACGCGGGTGAAGGCCTGCTCGTAGCCAAGCAGCAGCGCCTCGTGGCTGGTATAGATGCTCGTGGTGCGGAGCTCCGGCGTCCGCTCAGGCGTCAGTCCGCAGGCGCGCATGAAGCGCAGGCTCTCGGCGATATGGCCAGCGAGCTCCTGGTAGCGATGCCCCGCAGGGCTGTCCTTGACGAAGCCGAGGTTCCACTGGTGCACATGATCGAGATTGGCGTAGCCGCCTTGCGCGAAGGCCCGCAGCAGATTGAGCGTGGCCGCCGACTGCCGATAGGCCATCAGCATGCGCTGTGGATCGGGAGTGCGCGCGGCTTCCGTGAACTCGATGCCGTTGACGATGTCGCCGCGATAGCTCGGCAGTCCCTTGCCGTTCTGCACCTCAGTCGGCGCCGAACGCGGCTTGGCGAACTGGCCGGCGATACGGCCGAGCTTCACCACCGGCGAGCCGCCGGCATAGGTGAGCACCACCGCCATTTGCAGCAGCACGCGGAAGAAATCGCGAATGGCATCGGCGCGATGCTCGAGGAAGCTCTCGGCGCAGTCGCCGCCCTGCAACAGGAACGCCTCGCCCGCCGAGACCCGCGCGAGCTTCGCCTTCAGCTCCCGGGCTTCGCCGGCAAAGACCAGCGGCGGAAACGTCGCGAGCTGCCGCTCGACCTCGGCGAGCTTTTCCGGGTCTGGGTAGACCGGAGCTTGCTCAATCGGCCGAGAGCGCCAACTGTCTGGGCTCCATCGCGGTGCCATCAAATCTCTCCTCAAAAATCTGCCGCTATATAGGCGTTTCACGGCGGCGTGGCTAGCAGAGCCGTTCGGTTCACAGGCTGATGCCAAATTTCGGAAGCAGCCAAACCGTGAGGAGATACAGCGCCACGGTCAGCAGGCAACTCGCCGCGATGGCGACCCAGAACGCCACGCCGTGACGCAGTAGCGCCGGCAGCACAAGAAACAAGGGCAAAGTCGCCAGGACGAGCCAGAACGTTCCCTGCGCCAGCGCGGCAATGCGCTCGCTGTCGCCCGTATCCCGCCACAGCCAAAGCATCGACAGAATGGAGAGCAGCGGCAGCGATAGGATCAGGGCGCCCCAGGCCGGGCTGCGGCGCGCAACCTCCGAGGCTACTGCGATGATGATCCCGGAAAGCACGGCCTTGACGATCAGATAGAGCATGCCCCTGTCCCCTCGGCGAACCTTAAGTAAAGATAGCATTGCTGCCACCCATTGGCAGCGAGCCCGCGCCCATTGCTCCCCTCCCCCTCCCATGCCACATAGCCCGGCAACCAGAGAGCAGCCCATGGATCCCCGCCATTTGGAGCACGGCCACCACCCGCGCGAGATCGCGCAGCGCCTCGACGAGGGGCCGAAGGCGAGCTATCTGCGCGATTGGGTGTATGGCGGCATCGACGGCACCGTGACCACCTTCGCCATCATGGCGGGCGTCGTTGGCGCAAGTCTCGACGCTCGTGTGGTGCTGATCCTTGGGGCCTGCAACATTCTGGCCGACGGCCTGTCCATGGCGGCGGCCAACTATTCCAGCACCAAGACCGAAATCGACGAATACGAGCACGTTCGCAGGATGGAGGAGCGGCATGTCGAGCTTGCCCCCGAAGGCGAGCGCGAGGAGGTTCGCCAAATCTTCCAGGCAAAGGGGTTTCATGGCGAGGCGCTGGTGAGCGCCGTCGAGGTGATCACCGAACGACGCGAACGTTGGATCGATACCATGATGACCGAAGAGCACGGGCTACCGCCGGTGACACGATCCCCTGTCCGTTCGGCCCTGTTTACCTTCCTCGCTTTTCTGATCTGCGGCTGCGTCCCGCTCATTCCCTATGCGCTGCATTTTCCTAAGCCCCTGCTCGGTTCGACCATCATGACGGGGGTCACTTTCTTCGCCATCGGCTCGCTGCGCAGCCGTTGGTCGCCGACGCCCTGGTGGCGAGCAGGTACAGAAACTTTTGCCATCGGGATGATCGCGGCCCTCGTCGCTTATGTTGTCGGCGACGTGTTGCAAGGGCTGGTCTGACCTAATCCGGCTACCGTAGATTTACATAATCGTGCCACCATGCGCTGATGGCCATCCTCGAACCAAGTTTCACCCTCGGCATCGAAGAGGAGTATCTCCTCGTCGATAAAGAAAGCCGCGACCTTGCGCCCGAGCCGCCCCCTGCCCTGCTCGCCAAATGCGAGGAGGCGCTGCGCGGCCAGGTGAGTCCCGAATTCCTGCGCTCTCAGATCGAGGTCGGCACCCGCGTCTGCCATTCGATGCAGGAGGTCCGCGACGAGCTCGTCCGGCTAAGAAGCACCGTGGGCGCCATCGCCGGCGAGTTCGGTCTCGCCCCGATTGCCTCTTCCACCCATCCCTTCGCCAAATGGGAGAGTCAGCAACACACCGACAAAGAACGCTACAACGTCCTTGCCGAGGATTTGCAGCAGGTGGCGCGGCGGCTCGTAATCTGCGGCATGCACGTCCATGTCGGCATCGAGGACGACGAGCTCAGGATCGATCTGCTCGGTCAGGCCGCCTACTTCCTGCCGCATCTGCTGGCACTATCGACCTCATCGCCCTTTTGGCAGGGCAATCGGACGGGGCTCAAATCCTACCGGCTCTCGGTGTTCGACGAGCTGCCGCGCACCGGCATTCCGCATCAATTCGCGAGCTACAGCGAATATGCCCGCACCGTGGAGCTTCTGGTCAATGCGGGACTGATCGGCGACGCGACCAAGATCTGGTGGGACTTGCGCCTGAGTGCGCGCTTCCCGACGCTCGAGATGCGCATCACCGATGTCTGCCCGTTGCTCGCCGACGGCATCACCATCGCGGCGCTGTTCCGTTGCATCTTGCGCATGCTGTATCGCCTGCGCCGCAAAAACCAGCGTTGGCGCTACTACCCGCCATTCCTCTTGCGTGAGAACCGCTGGCGCGCCCAGCGCTACGGGACCGAGCAGGGCTTGGTCGATTTCGGCAGGGGCGCCGTCGTGCCCTTTGCCGAGCTGATAGAGGAGCTGCTGGAGCTGATCGCCGAGGATGCGGAAGCCCTGGGGTGCAGCGCCGACGTCGCCCGCGCACGCCACATCGTGAACGAGGGCACGAGCGCCGATCGCCAGCTGGCACGCTTCGAAGCGGTGAAGGCGCTTGGCGGCAGCGAGGACGCGGCGCTGGTGTCGGTGGTCGACGGCATCATCGACGACACGATGATCCTGCCGGCGTCAGTCTAGAGCACACCCCTTGATCCTCATGCCGAGGAGCCGTCGAAGGCGGCGTCTCGAAGCACGTAGGCCCGTTAGTTTCCCAAAATGTCCGGCCTCGCCCTTCGAGACGGCCGCTACGCGGCCTCCTCAGGGCGAGGATCGACGCTAGAGCGTGACGCTCATGCCGCCGTCGACATGGAGGGCCGCGCCGGTGATATAGGCGGCCTCGTCGGAAGCAAGGAACAGCGCGGCATTGGCGATGTCCTGCGGCGTGCCGAAACGCCTGAGCGGCGTCTGGCTGAGCAGCCCCTTGGCGATCATCGGGTTGGCCGTGTAGCGGCCGATCAGCCCCGTCTCCACATAGCCTGGGCAGAGCGTGTTCACGCGGATGCCATAGGGCGCGTATTCGACGGCGAGGCTGCGCGACAGCGCCGACACCGCCCCCTTGGTCGCCGAATAGACCGACATCTGGCGCGTGTGCTTGGTGGCCATCACCGAGGACAGATTGACGATCGACGCCTTGCCCGACGCCCTCAGCAAGTCGAACGCCTCGCGCGCGGAGCGCACCGTGCCGTCGAGATTGGTCTTCCACACCCGGTCCCAGGCCTCATCGTCGAGATGGCGGAAGTCCGACCGCTCGCCCACGCCCGCATTGTTGATCAGCACGTCAAGCCTGCCGAATGCTTCGGCGATGGCCGCCATTAGCTGCTTGACCTGCGGGGTATCGGTGACATCGACTTGATGCGCAGTCGTGGCGCCATTGCTCTTGGTGATCGCGTCCGCCGTGGCTTGCGCAGCCTCGCCGTCGCGGTCGGCAATCACGACATGAGCGCCTTCCCGCGCGAATGTCTCGGCGATGGCGCGGCCAATGCCGGCGCCGCCGCCGGTGACGAGCGCGATCTTGTCCTCAAGCCGCCGCATCGGACCCCGCCATCGGCGTCGGTGCTTCCCATTTATGCCGCAGCGTGACCAATTCCTCCGCGGCGCTGGGATGCAGCGCCATGGTGGCGTCGAACTGCGCCTTGGTCGCCCCCAGCCTCAAGGCAATCGCCGCCATCTGCACGATTTCCGCGGCGTCGGGCCCGAGCACATGGCAGCCGAGCACCGCGTCGGACGCCATATCGACGACAAGCTTCATGAGCGTCCTCTCGTCGCGTCCCGGGAGCGTGTATTTGAGTGGCCTGAAGCTGATCTTGTAGATGTCGACGACATGGCCCATTTCTCGCGCCGCTGCTTCCGACAGCCCGACGGTGCCCATTTCCGGCTCCGAGAACACGGCGGTAGGGATCATGGTGTGGTCGACGGGGGTCGGCTTATCGTTGAACACGGTCTCTGCGAAAGCCGTGGCCTCGTGGATGGCGACCGGCGTGAGGTTCACGCGGTCGGTGACGTCGCCCACCGCATAGATGTTATCGATTGACGAGCGGGAATATTCGTCGACTACGACATGCCCATTCCAGCCGAGAGCGACACCCGCCTTTTCCAGCCCGAGCCCCGCCGTATTGGGCAGCCTGCCGGTGGCAGCCATAACGAGTCCGGCCTCAAGGCTATCGCCCCGTTTGAAATGGACGCGATAGCCCTGCGCCTCCTTGTCGATGCGGGCGATTTCGGTATCGATGCGGACATCGATGCCGTGCTTGCGCATGGTTTCGGCCAGGGCGTCACGCAGATCGCCGTCGAAGTCGCGCAGGATCTGATTGCCGCGATGAATTACACTGACCTTAACGCCAAGCCCCGCGAAGATCGACGCGAACTCCATGCCGATATAACCGGCCCCCACGATGCAGATGCTCCCCGGCAAGGTCTCGAGCTTGAAGCATTCGTTGGACGTGATCAGATGCTCCGCACCCGGAACCTTGGGGATCATCGGATGGCCGCCGGTGGCGATGAGGATGGTCTTGGCGCGAATGGGCGCGTCGCGGCCGGCTAGCCGGATCGTGTGGCGGTCCTCGAGGGTGGCGCGGCTAAGCACGATCTCGACGCCAGCCTTCTCGAGCGTCCGCGTGTAGACGCCGTTCAGCCGGTCGACCTCGCGCTGGACATTGCCGATCAGCGTCGGCCAATCGAAGCGCAAATGCTCAAAGGTCCAGCCAAAGCCTCGCGCATCGGCCAAGGCTGCGGCATAGCGGCTGCCATAGACGAGCAGCTTCTTCGGCACACAGCCGCGGATCACACAGGTGCCCCCGACGCGATATTCCTCGGCGATGCCCACCTTGGCACCGAGCTCGGCGGCGAGGCGGCTCGCGCGCACCCCGCCCGAGCCAGCGCCGATAACGAACAGATCGAAGTCGTAATCCGCCACCTGTCAGTTCCCTTCGCGCGCGCTGAGCACTTCAACACCGGCCGTGCTTCCGATGATCGCCAAATCGGCAACGCCCAGGAACAGTCCGTGCTCGACCACGCCGGGTACCCGCTTCAGAGCGAAAGCGAGCACCTCAGGCTCGTCGATGCGGCCGAAGGCACAATCGAGGATGAGGTTGCCTTGATCTGTGACGAACGGCTCGCTGCTGTTCGCCGCGCGCAACCTGATTTCCCCTTCACACCCCGCCTGAGCCGCCATGGCCTCGACCATCCGGCGCGTGGCGGGAAGACCAAAGCGCACCACTTCGACAGGCAGCGGGAATTGTCCGAGCGTCGCCACCAATTTGCTGTCGTCGGCGATCACTACCATCTGATCGGAGGCAGTCGCCACGATCTTCTCGCGCAACAGCGCTCCCCCGCCCCCTTTGATCAGCCTGAGCTGGCCGTCGATCTCGTCGGCGCCATCCACGGTCAAATGCAGATGCGGCGTCTCGTCGAGGGTGGAAAGTGGGATGCCGAGCCGTTCGGCCTGCGCGCGCGTGGCTTCGGAGGTCGGCACGCACAGGACCTTGAGCCCGGTGGCCACCCGCGCCCCAAGGGCCTCGACGAATTTCGCTGCGGTCGACCCGGTGCCAAGCCCGAGCCACATGCCATCGCAGACGAGGTCGAGCGCGCGCAAAGCCGCGGCCTGCTTGAGATCGTCAGCGTCGGGCACCGCTTTCCCTTTCGAGAGCGAAAACGGTGTCCCTGGAATTGAAAGTTAAGATGGGAGCCGTCCTTGCCGTGAACATCGCCCTATTTTGGACGATGGAATGATGAGATATGCCGAGGCTGCCTCCCCGGGTCAATGTCGAAGCCAAGATCGGAAGCAACGGTGCCACGAGGACATTTGAGCGATGCGACCGTCGTTTTCGATCTCGATGGCACGCTGGTCGATACCGCGCCGGACCTTACCAATGCTTTGAACGACGTGCTGACCCGCCGCGGCCATGCGGCGGTACAGGCAGAGGTCGTCAGGACTGCGGTCGGGCTTGGCGCCAGAGCCATGATCGAGGAGGGTTTGCGCCAGATAGCTGCCAAAGACGACATCGAGGCGATGCTGGTGGAGTTTCTTGAGCACTATGACGCCAATATCGCAGCCGAGAGCCGGCCTTTCCCCGGCGCCGTGGCCGCCCTCGAGACGCTACAATCAGCAGGGGCGAGACTCGCGGTTTGCACCAACAAGCGCGAGCGTCTCAGCCACAAGCTCCTTGCTGCGCTTGGTCTTGATCGATACTTCCAAGCCATCGCCGGCCGGGACACCTTCGCAGTGGCCAAGCCCGACCCGGGTCACCTCACCCAGGTGATCGCGCTCGCGGGGGGCAAGCTTGCGCGGGCAATCATGGTCGGCGATAGCGAGGTCGACCTTCGCACAGCGAGGAGCGCGAGCGTGCCCGTGGTGCTGGTCAGTTTCGGCTACGCGCCTCAACCGCCTCACGAATTCGCTCCCGACGCGGTCATCGATCATTTCGACGAGCTCGCCCCATGGGCGCCGCGGCTTTTGCAGCGGTCTCTCTCCCCTGCACCCCGTGTCTGATGCCGGCGGGGGCCCGCGCCAAGCCTGCCAAACATTCGCCTTATTTCGACCGGACTGCTCTCAACGAAGAGCCACAGTCGAAGTTCACTTTGACCCGCCTTGAGTTCAACCGCTTCCAAGTTCTTCCAAGGAGACAATACGATGCTTAGACGTGTCGTGATCGGTGCGGCCTTGGCCTGCCTATTGGGTGGCACCGCCGCCTATGCCGTTGATGAGGCGGCACCGGCAGCGGAGGGCGACGATCAGTGCACCCAGCAGCTCGCGGCCACAGAGGAGGCCGTGGAGAGCAAGCAGGAGGCCAAACCCATGAGCGAAGAAGACTTTGCCAAGGTCAATGAGCTTCTCGATCAGGCCGACGCGCAATGCACCGAGGGGAACCTCAAGGAAGCAACCGCGACGCTTGCCACCGTCACCAGCATGATCTCGAAGGCGAAGTAGGCGACCGAACGTTAAGGACGGCGTGGCGACACCAGCCGCCCTTCAGCCTTCATGGGCGCGCCTCCGCACCCTTCCTTGACTTGTCTCACGCCCGATCGCTAAATCCGTCTCGCGGAGCCTGATTTTGGGACAACGTTAAGCTCAGGCAAACGCTAAGAGCGCCGTAGCGCTTTAGATCCAGGGCGGTTAGCTCAGCTGGTAGAGCACTGTGTTCACATCGCAGGGGTCACTGGTTCGAGTCCAGTACCGCCCACCACTCAAAATCAATTAGGCTTGAATTGAAGAGCGCGGGAGCTTAGGCCCGCACCGCGTTCAGCGGGACGTTCGCACCCACCGGCTCCTCGGCGCCCAAATACATGGACAGCATGGGCTCATCGGTGAGGATCACCTCATCATACTCGCCGAACCCATTGAAACGATTCGCCAACACGCGGCCATAGGCCCCGATCTGACCGATCTCGATATAGTCGCCCTCGCGCACCGAGGACGGCAGCATGAAGGGGCCCCGCATGTAGTCCGAGCTGTCGCAGGTTGGCCCATAGAGCGAGAACTCAGTGTCAGCGTTAGCCTTGCGGCCGGCCGCGCTGATTAGTCTCGCCGGGTAGCGAAAGCCCAAATAGGCCGCGTCGAACAGCGTGCCGAAGGCGCCGTCATTGACATAAAGCGCAGTGCCGCGGCGCGCATCGACCCGGACGATAACGGACTCGGCCTCCGCCACCAGCGCCCGTCCGGGCTCGCAAAGAAGCTCGCAGGAATCCTTGACGGCAAGCTCCTCCCACGTCTTGACGATCGCATCGGTATAGTCCGCAAGATCGGGCGGATCGGAATGCGGATAACGGCTTGGGAACCCTCCCCCGATGTCGATGGCATCGACCAGCACCCCGGAGGCCACGATCAATTGACCGACCTGCCGCAGGGCCTCGCCAAAGGCCGCCGGCACCACCGCCTGGGACCCCACATGGAAGGTGATGCCGAGGCGCCGCGCGACCTGGCGCGCGCGCAGCAGCAACGCCGGCGCCTCGGCGCTCGAGGTTCCGAACTTGCCTTCGAGCGGGATGAGGCTGTGCGTATTGGGGCAGGCCAGCCGGAGATAGAGGGTGAGGTCTTTTGCCCTTCCGGTCTCCTCGAGAATCTTGTCGAGCTCGTCCTCGCTGTCGAAGGCGAAGCTTCTGATCCCGAACTCGCGATAGGCGCGTCTGATCGCCGAGCGCGGCTTCACCGGGTTCATGAAATAGAGCTCAGCCCCGGGAAACGCCGCCATGCGCTCAATCTCGACCAGCGAGGCCACATCGAAGCCATTGATCCCCGATTGGACCAAAGCGTCCATGATCGGACCGGCGTCGTTGGCCTTGGCGGCATAGAGCACCCGGCCGGGAAAGTTGACCAGGAACCAACGTGCCGCCCGATTCGCAGCCTGGGGCCTTAGCGCAAGGACCGGCCGGTCGGGGCGATGATGACGGAGAAGCTCCGCGGCAGAAGTGAAAACGTCCATCCCATGTCTACTCCCACACGAGATTGAGATTGTCAGTTGCTGCCCTTGGACAAAATGCCGTGAGCCGAGTGGTCCCTATGAAATCCTGCACCCCTTGTAAAGCGGTTTTCGCAACCCGGGCGTCATTGCCGCATCAGAACCAAAATTGGCAGGCGGCGGCGAGGGTTGGAACGCCGCCCTCCGCCGCCGTCTCGATGGCTATTTGACCTGAAGCTTGATGGCCGTCCGCGACGGGGTATTGCTCGTGGCCACGGCTTCGACCTTAGCGGCGCTACCCGACTCCTTTGCCTTCTGCCCTTGGGCGGCCTTCGCCTGGCCCTCGACGACAATCTGCCGTGTGAGGAACTCGCGGTAGTTGCCGACCTCGGTGAATCCGCGCGACTTGAAGTCGTGCTTGATGCCGTCGACATCCTTGCCAGAGGCGTTACAAACCGCGATCACGGTCTCGGTTCCGGGATCCTTGAGGCGGAACTTGAAGGGTGCGTCAGCACCAGGGAACTGAGCTTCCTTGCCGGCAGGGAGCTGATTGTTCTGCTGGAATTTGTTCGGGAAGATCACGACTCCTTCTCCACTCCCGTCAACATCGATTAGAGTAACGTTGCAGTCCGTCTTGGATTTGATGGTGAAGATTGGCTGGTCGTTGACCTTGTAGTCGGACCGGTCGGAGATGAGAGTGAGTTCGCCCGTGTCACCGACCTTGGCGACCTCCGCCGCGGGCGCTGCACCAGCCGCTGACGCTAAGTCGACCGGCAAGTCGTCGGACACCAGCGTGATCAGCTCCTTGAACTCAGGCTCAAATTGGCTGCGTGGCAAATGCCCTTGCTCTAGCTGGCGCTTGACCGCAATAAATCCACCACCGACATCGCCCAACCGCGCCTTAAAGGCCTCGCGGTCGAGCCCGAACTCGGCTGCCGCCATGTACTGCCGAAGATCACCTTCATAGCGGCGCGATAGAGCGTTGATGCTTTCCAGCGGGCCGCTCGTGTCGAGCTTCGGATCGAGCCCCGCGGCGACGAGAGCCTCCTGGTATCGCTTGGCATCCTGATCGAAGATGGCGTTCATCTCCTGGACAGGCGGATAAAGCGCTTCCACCTGCTTGCGCACATCACTATTGAAGCTGCGGTCGCCCAAGACCCGATCTCGAATTTCGTCGTGGTTGCGGTTGATACCGTCCTTGTGGCAGCCGAAGCAGGATATGGCATTGGTGACGGAGCGGTCGCGCTGACTGTCGTCCACCACGATCTCAATGGGCCCCTTATCCAACCGCTCACCGGAGGCCCGGTTGAGATAGTAGCCCTGGAAGCCGTTGGGGAGGCTGAAGATGGTCTCGCCACCGTCGTGTTTGAAGGCGTCGGGTCCATCGGGTCCGAGCGGATGAATGAACAGGCTCTTCTCGGGCGTATCTTCCTTGAAGTCGTACGACGTCCAGAAATATCCGGTCGAGATGGTGTGTCGCTCGATGAGGCGATTGTGCTTGCTCACACCCGACTGCTGGAACGCCGACCGCTTAACCAGAAAGTTCTCGATGTCCTTCTTGACGTCGACGTTCTCGGTCTTTTCGAAGTCGGCAAAGGTCGCAGGCAGCTTGAGCAGATCGTAATAAAGCGGAGGCCGCGAGGCGGTGAAGGCGAACCAATCACCGCGCACCCAGGCGAGTGGTGTGGCGGTTAGCGTCTTGACCGTGTCATAGAGCGTCGAATCCGGCCGCATCGCGTACGGGTAAACCGAAATGATGCGGTCCCAGTCCGCCTCGGTCCAATTCAGGTCGTCGAGATTGAAGGCAATGATCGTGCCGGCAGGATCGATCGTCGCGAGCTTCAGCACATCGGGATTGCGGCTGAGGCTGTTGAGCAATTTCACGACACCCTGGCGGTAGAGCTGCATGTCGTCGCCTTTGACGCAGGCATTGTAAAGATTCGCCAACGTGATGTAGCGCATCCCCTTACGCCGGTGTTCCTGTTGCTTATCGAGATCGGCCGCGATGGCTTCCACGATGGCTGTGTCGTCGATCAGCGTATGATCGGCGCATTTGGGATCACCCACCGACTTGATCCAATCGTAGATTGCCTGGACTTCTTCCTTTTTGGGCTCAGCTTTGCAATCGAACTCCTGGTAGCAGTCATACGGCATCTCTTGGTTGGCAATCATCTTGAAGAGCTTGGAGCCTTCAGGATTACCGGGAACGATGAGTTCGGAGGTATCGGCGAGCTTGTCGAGCTCCAGGACTATCCCGAAATTCTTTGGCGGTCTTGATTTCTTGAGCAGCGGGCCGACCTGGTGGCAGCGCGCGCAATTGTTCTCGAAGGCATGGAAGGCAGCGGCCTCGATCGGATCCTTCGGCACCGGAAGCCCCGACGGATCGGAAGCCTCTTCTCCCGCGGATGAGGCTGGCTCTAGTTTGGCCGGCCCCGCGGCCTTCTCGGGTTTGGCCGCGGGGGCTTCGGACGGTGCGGGCTTTTCTTCAGGTGCGGTCTTGGCGGGTTCAGCTTTTTCCGTCGCTGCAGGGGTGCCGGCCTTGTCGCCCCCAGGCTCGCTCCCTTGCGACTTCTCGTCCGGCGTGTCGCCTTCGTCATCACCGGGTCCCGCGGCGGGCGCCGCGTCCTCGCTTTCGGTAGCGGCGTCGCCGGGCTCGGCGTTGTCGCCTGGGCCCGCTGCTTGGGTCTGAGCGCCTTGGTCGGCGGCTTGGGGCGTGCTTGGGCCGAACGCCACGCATGTCAGCGCCGCAAGCGCAAGCGCGGCAATCACCGAGTTCCAGCGCAAAGTCATGGGGAACCTCCCGTTCCAAGGAAACCTAGCCAATGTTTCGTTTTAGCGGCCGGCAACTGAACGCCACATGAACGGTTCCCCGCCATTTTCGTCCATGGCGAAAGCGTATGGCGGACTCGGCCAGCCGGGGCACATCAGCCTCCCGCACCCGTATAAATGTCGATAACCCCAATCTGTGCATCCTTGCCCGAGAGCACCTGCTCAAGCATCGGCCGCAAGGCCTGCGCTCGGTCCGGCGTTGTCATCGAGGCGAGCGCGGCATGGAGGTCGGGGAGATCATCCTTGGAGAAAATCGCGACCATATGCTCTGCGCCGTAAGGCGGCTTGTCGACCTTGAACTCCTCGTGGATGGCTTCGCGGCTCCAATCCTTGTTGGCTTCGTCAAACTTTCCAGGATCCGGAATGAAGAACTCGACCCGACCGTCGGGAGGCAGATTGAACAAAGTAAGGTGCGGATATTTCGCGCCTTGCAGCTCGATCTTGACGTGGTCCCCTACGGCGTAGCGCTGATTGCCGCTGACCAGCGCCGCAGGCGCCGGCGACAGCGCCGCCTGCTGATTGAGCCATTTGAGCGCGGCCCATTTGGAGACCACGCCTTTGATGCTTGTCGCATCCACATTCTCGGCCACGACGCCGCCCACGACGTGCTCGACGGTGCCGCGGCGCACCGACCAAACGAGATCGGCTTGCGCCTTGTCGGCAACGACAGTGACAAACGGCAGATCGGCGAACGCCGCTCCGTCACCGCCCTCGATCGCGACTTTGAGCTTGAGATTGTCCCCGCCGGACGCCACTGGGTTCGAGGCCTTCGCCTCACGCAGCGTAACAAGCGGCACCGAACGCGCTTTGAGCGGCAGCACCGTCGGGGTCTGTTGGCTCTCAACCAACGCATGCACTGCGGGCACGATGTAGCTCAACAACTCTAATTCCGTGACCTGGCCATCGCCGTTCTTGTCGGCACGGCCCTCCATGGCCCGAGCGAAAGCCCAGCTCAGGGCACCCCGCTTCTTGCCCTCGATGTCGATCTCTGGTGTCAGCTTGTCCGGTGGAACAGCGGCAATGAAGGTGACGTTCTGGAAGTCGTCCTCGGTGAGGTTGGAGACATCCGGCGGAGGAAATTGCAACTGGTCGCCGACGATCGCCCGATATTGCATCCTGCGGAATTTCACGCCGGGCGCGCTCGCGCTCCGCTCCATTCCGCCGCCATGGCAGGAATCGGCGACGAAGATGACTTTGACGCCTTTCTTGTCAGCCTCCTGCAGCCATGCGAACACCTCGTCGTCGATAATGCGTTCGCGTGTCCCCGGTCCACTCGGCTCGAAATGACCGAGCAAAAAACTCTCGATCGTGGTCTTGTCGTGACGGCTGGGTGGCGCGGGCTCTTGTCCTCCATGTCCGGCATAGCTGAATATGAACGTGTCACCGGGCTGGGCCTTGGCGACCAGCCTCTCCCACTCCGCGACGATCCGGTCCTTGCTTGCATCGTCGTTGAGCAGGCGCACCACCTCTTTGGCGCCAGCCTCATTGAGCGAGTTGGCCACGTCTTTGGCGTCGTTCACCGCCCCGTCGAGATCGTTGACCGTGCCGATATAGTCGTCGATGCCGATGGTGAGGCCGTAAAGCTCGCCCGCTTTCGCCGGGCCCGTCGTCACAAGACACAAGCCAAGAACCAGCATGCCAGAGAGGCTTCTGCATCGAGACGGGCTCTTGCTACGCTCACTCATTGAACGTCTCGTCTGTCACTACTCCGAGCCGCCAGGCTTCTGAGCGCCCCCCTCGTTATCCTCGCCGCTGCTGTCGTCCTGGTCCTCGTCCTGATCGGATTTCTTTTTCTTCGCGACCTTCGGCACCGCATCCGGCAGCGGCGGCAGCGCCTTCAGATAGGCGGCGATGGCGGCGCGATCTTCGGGCTTGAGCTTCGCCATATTCTCCTGCACCGGCACCATGGCGCCGCCGATCACATCGAAGTCAGGCGTGTTGCCGGTCTCGAGCATATAGGCGATGTCATCCGCGCTCCAATCGCCGATGCCGTCGCTGCTCGGCGTGATATTTGGAATCCGGCCCCGGCCTTCAGGATTGCGCGCGCCCGCGAACGCCTCGCTCTGCATGATGCCGCCCAGAAAATTCCGGGGCGAATGGCACTCGCCGCAATGGCCCGGTCCTTCGACCAGATAGGCACCGCGGTCGAGCTCGCCGCTCAGCTTGGGATCGGGCTTGAGCGTCTTGCCGTCGACATAGAGCAGCTGCCAGAGGCCGAGCCCGCGCCGGATATTGTAGGGGAAGGTGAGGTCATGCGGCGGCACCTCGTTCTTCACCGCGGGCAGAGTGTCGAGGTAGGCCTTGAGGTCGATGAGATCCGCATAGTTCATATGCTGATACGACGTGTAGGGAAACGCCGGGTAGAGGTGCTGGCCCCCTGGGGCGATCCCCCGCTTCATCGCATTGACGAAATCGAGCGTGGTCCAAGTCCCGATTCCGGTCTCCTTGTCGGGAGAGATGTTAGGCACGTTGAAGACGCCGAACTCCGTCTTGATGCAGCGGCCGCCAGCCAGCACATGCTTATCCTTGGTCCTAGTATCCTTGCACCTCGACAGTGGGACCGCATGGCACTCCGCGCACCCCCCAGCGGTGAACATGTATTCACCGTTGGCGAGGTCAGGCGTATGCGCCGGCAGCGCCGAGGCTGGGATCGTCCGCGGCATCGTCAATAGGAAGAAAGCGATCGCTCCGGCGATGCCAAGGACGATCAGCGCCCACCACCCAGCTCTGGGCATGCTTCCTCCCTAGACGCAGGACGTCACTGTGACGACCGTATCGTTCGGATCACTGGTCCAGTTTCTCGCGATACGTCTCGTGGCATTCCTTGCAGACTTTGGTCATGTCGTTAAACGCGGCGGTGAAGGTCCCCTTGCCTTGCGCAGCAGCGCCGGCAGCCTTGGCGCTCGCGTCTTTCAGCTTCATGGCAATGGCTTTGAAGTCATCGAACTTCTCCCAGATTTCTGGTTTAGCTTCGCTTCGGTCATCCTTATTGGGGATTTGACTATCAGCGACCCCGCCATGTTCGGTCCCCTTCGGGAACAGCGTCACATATTTGTCGGGAACGCCGCTGATTTCGTTCATGGCTTTGGCCGCCTTTTCGGCGTCGAAGGGCTCAACTCCCTTCACCATCTGCCCGCCGAGCTTCGCTGCCGGCGCCACGGTTTTCTTCATCAGATCGCGCCGCTCCTTGACGGCTGCTGCGAGATCCTCGGCAGAAATAGCGACAGTTGCATAGATGGCCAAACCCGCGAACGTACAAACGATCATCATCAGTTTCCGCATTATCCTCTCCACTCCTCACCGGGGCACGCTCGAAGCCCGTTTCATCACCAAAATCGGTAGAATTCGCAGCCATTCATTCGGCCGTGGCCTTGGCGCAGCTCCCGGCTCGGCGGACCTAGAGACCCATCCTGGTGCCGGCCTAAAGGCTCGGGTCTTAGCCCCCCTGACTGATCATGAGGTTGAGAAGTTGCGGCGACGGTCGGCCGTCGACCGGCAACCGATTGGCGTCTTGATACCGGCTGATCGCATCCGCGGTGCCGGGGCCATAGACACCGTCAACCGGACCGGGGTTGTAGCCGAGCCGCGTCAACGATTGCTGGATGCTATAAACGAGAGGAGGCGCTCCGGGAGCAGTCCCGTAGGCATAGGCGGCGCCAGCTCTCGCATTGGCATCGGCTTCGGCCGCGCCGGTGATGATGCCGACGCCGGCCCCGATGGCAGCGCCTGTTCCGGCGCCTCTGCCGCCGCCGATGATGCCGCCGATGATCGCCCCGGCCGCACCGCCCTGCACGCCGCGCTCGATGACCTGCGCTCGCGCCACATTGAGGTGGAAGGCGCTCGTGAGCAGAATTGCCAATGCCAAAGCCGCGGGCGATCTGACCAGGTGCAATGAGGTTGCGGCACTGCGCGTCACGACGTCCTCCCCATCTTTCGCGCCAAGCTCGGCGGCCGCATTCTGCCATAGCAGCCGCGCGCCCGGCTACACCTTACGCGCCGTTCAGGGCATGGGAATGCCGCCGTCGCGGGGCGGCACGTTCCAGCCCCTTCGCACGGCGGGCCGATCCGCAATCGCCATGTACCAGCGCTTCACGTTGGGATAGTCGTCAAAATTGATAGTTTGCCATTGGAAGCGGGAAATCCAGGGCCAGATAGCAATATCGGCGATGGAATAGTTGCCCGCGACATAGGCGCCTTCGCCAAGGCGCCGGTCGAGCACGTCCCAAATCCGCTTGGCCTCCTTGGTATAGCGCTCCTCGGCATAGGCGCTCTTGCCTGGATTGAACTTCACGAAATGGTGTACCTGACCGAGGAACGGCCCAGGGCCGCCCATCTGCCACATCAGCCACTCGACCACGCGCCATTTGGTGGGAAAGTCCTGCGGCCAAAACTGGCCAGTCTTCTCGGCGAGATAGAGCAGGATCGCACCGGACTCCATGAGGCGGAGGCCTTTGTCGGTATCGATGATCGCTGGGATCTTGTTGTTGGGTGCGATAGCGAGGAAGTCCGGAGCGAACTGCGCCCCCTTGCCGATGTCAATCGGGTGCACCCGGTAGGGCAGCCTCACCTCTTCCAGCATGATCGACGCCTTCTGCCCATTCGGCGTCGACCAAGTGTAAAGCTCGATCATATTCCTCCGTGCCCTCCCGACATCCCGATCCCCACCTATGTGCGATCGCGCGCCTTGCTAGCGAATTCGCGTCGCCTTGGTAAACACCATCACGTCAGGTGCGATGCAGCATGAACCGTCCGTCTCTTGCCCGCATGTGCTGCTCGCATGTGCGAGACGAATCAATTCATCAACTGTTCATCGATCGGCCCCCCTATCGACAAGAACCTGTCGCGTCGACGCCACAGGAAGAGAGTAGCGAGGTGATGGCTATTCGGCGAGGGCGCCCAGTGGGAGGAACTAATGCTCAATTGTGCCCAACTGCACCATGACCACGCGGGCGCGCACCAGGCGAGCTTCGGCCGCTATGCGATCTATTACACGCCGCAGCCGGGCACTCAGCTTGCGTCGTTCGGACGGTCCTGGTTCGGCCGCGCCAATGACGGGGTGACCTTGCAAGCATTCTCCGCCGCCGGCCTGACCGCCACTGGCATTGCCAAGCCAGCGTCCACCCCTTCGCGCTATAACGGTCTGCACGCCGTCTTTAAGTCGCCCTTCTGTCTGCGCGACGGCATGGGCCCCGACGCGCTGAAGACGCGGCTCATCAGTTTTGCCCGCCGCCGGAAGCCGGTCGAGACCGGACCACTGACGCTTGCCCGTGCGGGGCGTTTCCTGGTGCTGCGGCCGATCGAACCGGCACCTGCGCTGGACTGGCTTGCCGCTCAATGCGTCGCCGCCTTCGACGGATTCGCGGAGCCTTCCAGTTGCGTCGAGCAGGACGCGCATCAGAGCCCCCATCTCAACGACCATCAGCGCCTCTTGCTTAAGAGCTTCGGCGATCCTCACGTTTTGAGCGAGTACCGCTTCTCCATCACGCTCACCGGGCCGCTCGACACCGCTCATCTGGAACGCGTCTCGCAGGCGCTTTGGCCGATGCTGGAGGAGATTTGCGCCTCCGGAGTGACCGTCGACGGTCTGTCGCTATTCGGCGAGGCGGGCGGCCGCGCGCCGTTGCGTCTGGTTGGCCGCTATCGCCTCGGCGCCTGAGACCGCACCCCGCCGGAACAAAGTTTTGACACAACGATTGGGCACCGTTTGAGGCTCGGCTGGGGGACAGCACGGGGGAACAAATGCCTGATTATGGGGAGATTCTGACGTTTCTCGCCGCGAACCCGCCGCAGCTTGGCGCCGAGCGTGAGCTTCACGCTTCGCTGCTCGAGCTTCTGGCTAAATGCTTGCGGTCCGAGCAGGTGGCGACGGAAGACCAGGACGATGCATCGCCCGAGAATTTGGAAGCGCGCCATTTTCGCTGGGTGAATTTCAACTGACCTCTGGCGAGGCCCCCGCGCGCACGCACAACGTCGCGCTGCGGTGCTAAAGCGCGCTCAAACCAACGACCGGCCTTGCGATGCGCTAAATCGGGCGCGCCTTGATTCTCGATTCAAGTCAGCCGTCTATCACCGTGGCGGGCAAACAAACCGGCGCAAGGGTTGCGTGCCGCTCTCCTCGCCAATCGGGGGACCGAGCTTTGGCATTGCGGCAGGGCGATTTGCGCGACGACCATGCCAGTGCTAAGAGCCGTCTAGGCGCCGGCGGGCGATGATGAAAATGTTTGCCAGCTTGGATTTTTCGAGGGAGATCGAGCCCATCATGAGGGAAACCGTCGCGACGAAGCGTGCGATTGAGCAAGGGGTGAAGAGTTCCGCTGAGGACGTCGTCCAGACGCTCCTCAAAAGCATCGATAGCGGACAACGTTCCGATCAGCCCTACCGCAACTGGTCGCTCAAAAGCTGTTTCCCCGCCGATACGGTCGACGATATCCTGAAGCTCCCCTTCGAAGCCCCTTCCCTCGAAGGCGTCTCGGGCAAGCGCGAATTGCACAACAATACGCGCCGATATTTCGACGCGGAGAATCGCAAGCGCTTCCCAGTCTGCGAGGCGGTGGCGCAGGCTCTCCAGGACAAGCGCGTGACGAACCATATCGAGAAGGTGTTCAGCACCGATCTCGCCGGCACCTATTTGCGCATCGAGTTCGCCCAGGACATCGACGGCTTTTGGCTCGAGCCGCACACCGATCTCGGCGTGAAGGCCTTCACCATGTTGCTCTATCTGTCGAAGGACGAGAGCCACCGCGACCTTGGCACCGATATCTATGACGCCGAAAAGCGCCGTGTCGGCCGCTCCACCTTCGCGCCCAATGCCGCCATGGTGTTCATCCCCTCGAACAACACCTATCACGGCTTCGAGTCACGCCCCATCAAGGGCGTGCGCACGTCTCTCGTCATCAACTACGTCACCAATGAGTGGCGCGCGCGCGAGCAGCTCGCCTTCCCAGAAGCGCCGATTGCCTAGCGCCCACCGCTCGCTTGCCGCACTGTAGTCATGCTGTAGGCATCGTCGGGGACGCGAGCAGAAGCATGAGCAAGATTGCCTGGATCGGGCTCGGCGTCATGGGCTACCCCATGGCCGGCCATCTCAAGACACGCGGCGGCCACGACGTCACGGTGTACAACCGCACGCGCAACAAGGCGGAGGCCTGGGTCACGCAATTCGGCGGCAGGGCGGCAGCGAGCCCGGCCGAGGCCGCGCGAGATGCGGAGTTCGTCTTCTCTTGCGTGGGCAACGACCAGGATTTGCGTGAGGTAACTTTGGGGCAAGGCGGCGCCTTCGCGGCGCTAAAGCCTGACGCCGTGTTCATCGACAACACCACGGCGTCAGCCACGATTGCCCGCGAGCTTCACGCCGCTGCCAAGAACAAGGGCGCGGGCTTTCTCGATGCGCCAGTGTCGGGGGGCCAGGCGGGCGCGGAGAACGGCACCCTCACCGTCATGGTTGGCGGCGACGAGGCCGACTTCCGCAAGGCCGGGCCCGTGATCGCCGCTTACGGGCGGGCGGTCACCTTGATCGGCCCAACAGGTGCTGGCCAGCTCGCCAAGATGGTCAACCAGATCTGCATCGCCGGGTTGATCGAAGCTCTCGCCGAGGCGCTTCATTTCGCCAAGCGCGCGAGCCTCGACATCCCAAAGGTCATCGACACCATCTCCAAGGGCGCGGCCCAGTCCTGGCAGATGGACAATCGCTGGCGGACCATGGTCGACGGCAAATTCGATTTCGGTTTCGCCGTCGATCTGGTGCGCAAGGACTTTGCTCTAGTGCTCGACGAGGCGCGGGAAAATGGCGCCGAGCTCCCCGTGACTGCCCTGGTCGATCAGTTCTATGCCGAAATACAGGCCATGGGCGGCAGCCGTTGGGACACGTCGAGCCTAATCGCGCGGCTGGAGCGCAAGTCCTAACTCGCCATCCCTACTCCGCCGCATAGTCGAGCGGCAGCGCCGTGGTATATTTGATCTGCTCCATGGCGAAGGCCGAGCTCACATCGGACAGCTCGATCTTGGCGATCAGCTTTTTGTAGAACGAGTTGTAGCGCTCGATGTCCGGCACCACCACGCGCAGCAGATAATCCACCTGCCCGCTCATGCGGTAGAACTCAACCACCTCGGGAAACTCCTTCAGCGCCTCGTGGAAGCGGTCGAGCCACTCTTGCGTATGATGACTCGTAGTGATCGAGACGAAGACCGTCACGCCGACATTGACGCGCTTGGCATCGAGCAGGGCTACGCGGCGCTGAATCACACCGCTTTCCTCGAGCTTCTGGATGCGGCGCCAGCAGGGCGTGGTGGAGAGCCCAATCTGCTTGCCGATCTCGGCAACCGCCATCGTGCAGTCTTTCTGCAGGATGTCGAGAATCTTGCGGTCCATTCTATCGAGCATGGGACGGATAATATTTTTGCGCGACTGGAGCATAGCGAGCAAACCCTTTTCTTAAATCCTTAATCTCTATCGGAACAGTAGATTATCTTTCTAAGATTCGCAAGCCTTTATTTTTCCACCAGCCAGTTCATTAAATTGGTCGAAAAAAATCTCGCCAAGCGAAATGGCTAGAGCAACGCCCGTACCTCGCGGCGCAGCACCGGCAACAGCTCCTCCTCGAACCAGGGATTCTTTTTGAGCCAGCCATTGTTGCGCCAGGACGGATGCGGCAGAGGCAGGATTCGCGGGCGCCCCGCCCTGCCGAAATGCTTGCGCCAAGCGAGTATGGTCGCTTGCAGGCTGTTTCCGACCTCCTTGCCGAGATGCCAGTTCTGTGCGTAGGAGCCCACGGCAAGCACGAGCTCAAGCTGCGGCATGACGCCGAAGAGGTCCCGGTGCCAGAGCGCTGCGCATTCGGCCCGGGGCGGCAGATCAGCGCCCTTCGCATCTTGCCCGGCGAAGCAGAAGCCCATGGGAATGATGGCGACGCGGGCCTCGTCGTAGAACTCCTGCGGCGTCACGCCCATCCAGTCGCGCAATCGGTCGCCGGACGCGTCGGTAAAGGGGATGCCGGACGCATGCACGCGGGTGCCCGGCGCCTGGCTGCAGACGCCAAGCCGCGCCGTCCGGCTCGCCCGCAACACCGGCCGCGGCTCGTGCGGCAATGGCTTGCCGCTGGGCGTTTCGACACAAACACGGCAGGCGCGAACGCTGGCGAGCAAGCGATCGAGCTCGGTTGCGGGTGCCCTCATAGATCGAGCGTCATGCCATCCAGCGCTATGAGATATCGGGACACATCGACTTTATCGACCTGCGCGAGCATGGCCTCACCCATATGGGTCAAGAGCACCCGCTTGGCGCCGAGCCTCTCGTAATTGGCGTCGATGGTCTTGTAGTCGAGATGGATGGGTAGCGTCACATCGTATTGAAAGCATTCGCTGATGAAGAGATCGGCACCCTGGGCGACGGCACAAAGGCTCTCGGTCCACCCGGTATCGCCCGAGAAGGCGATCACCCTGCCGTCCAATTGGAACCGCGACGCGTAAGGCGGGGCGCCGGAAGGGTGCTTCACCTCGAAGGGCGTAATGCTGACGCCATTGAGCGTGAGCGGCACCTGCTCCGCATATTCAACGAATTCGAGATCGAAGGCCCGTTTGCATTTGGTGAGGTCCGGATAGAGGGCCTCAGCTGCCGTTAAGAAGCGCGCCTCGATGCCTCGGGGGCCGGTCACCACGAGCGGGCGCGTCCGCTTGCACCCATATAGGGCGTCGATGAGGAGCCACGCGAGGCCGCCGAAATGGTCGCCATGGAGATGGCTGATGCACACCATATCGATATCGCTGGTCGCGAGCCCGAGCCGCCGCATTCCAAGCAGCGTCGAGACGCCGCAATCGATGAGGAAGGTGGCGCCGCCTGACCGCACATGGAACGAGGTTTGTAGCTGTCCCCCCGCACCGAAGGCATCACCGCAACCGATGATTGTTAAACGCATGTTCTACCGAAAAATCCCATGAGCTGAGCCGCAGCCTTTCCTACGAGACGCCGAGCGCCGCCGCAATGGACGGCATCAGCGTCTCAGCGCGGGGCGAGAGTAAACGTCCCATTAGGGACTTTCCGCACATAGTTATCGCCAGGCGCTTGGTTAAGGGCTGAAAGCGCAACTCCGCACCCGGACCAAGGCCGCCCCTGTCCGTGTTCGAGTTAGTTTGTGGGCTTAACAGGCATGACAGCAGGCGTTTCAGCCGAGGCTCGTGCGGCCGCTTCGGGGGCAATGAACGCCAAGCGGCGCTCCTCCCGCAGCATTCAGGAGGCCCGCGAAAAGCTCACCTATAGGTCCGGCTTCAGGCCGGAGTTCGAATATGAGCTGTTGCTCATGTTCGTGAAGAACGAGTTGTCCACGGCAGTGACGACGCCGCTGCTTGCCGTCATCGTCGCCATGGGCGCGATGTTCTGGGCGCCGCCGGCACAGTTGATGCTTTGGCTCGCTGCCGTTTTCGTCTCCAAATGCATCCTGGTCGCGCTCTGCCGGCAATTCCTCAAAGCGCCCCGCGAAGACGCCAAGACCCCAGTCTGGCGCGGCAAGATTACCGCTGCCGAGTTCCTGTATGGCGTCTCCTGGGCGGGCGTCGCCTTCGTCAGCGCCGGCACCGGCGGCGAGGCGGCGCATATCTTCGTGTTCGCCACCCTGCTGGTGGTCATCTCGATGCGCGTGCTGTTCGCCTCGACGGTGATGCCGATCGTCTATGCGGGCACGCTGCCGATGACGGCGGCCATCGTGCTGCGCTTCGCGCTGCTCGACAATCCATTCTATTGGGCGATGGCTGCGATGGCGGTCGGCGTCCACGTCTATTTCATCTGGCTGATGAGCGGGATGAACTCGACGGTCACCGCCATGCTCGAGTTTCGCGCCGAGAAGGACGCGCTGATCGCCGAGCTCGAGCAGGCCAAGGCGATCTCCGACGAGGCCCGGCTGCGCGCCGAGGAGGCAAACCACGCCAAGTCCCGTTTTCTCGCCACCATGAGCCATGAGCTGCGCACGCCGCTGAACGCCATCCTCGGCTTCTCGGAGATCATGCGCTCGGAGATTTTGGGGCCACACGAGGTGCCAACTTACAAGGAATACGCCGACGACATCCATCAGAGCGGCCAGCACCTGCTTAATCTGATCAATGAGATTCTCGATATATCCCGTATCGAGGCGGGTCGCTACGAGCTGCATGAGGCCCCGATTGCCCTCGCCAATGTGGTCGAGGACTGCCAGCGCACCGGGCACGGCGAGGTGCGGCCGGGAGCGAATCATCGCGGAGAGAGGCCTTGACGTTCACGCCTGTCCGTGCATCCGGACTCTTCAGGCAAAGCGACGGCTGCGGGTTTCCGAGGCAGTGAGTTCAGGGTCTTGGCGTTTCGCGATCGGTGCGAGGCCGATATCATAAGCTTCTCACTGACATCACCTTGAGTTCCCCCAGGAGTCCTTCTGTCTTGGACGACGACGTGTTTTCCGCAGCGGTGTTGGAGAAGCTCCCCCTGGCCGACTCGGTGTGGCGCTTGCTGCACTTCACCATGGACGACCCCTGGCTGGACGATCTCTGGACGCGACATCGCGGGCACTGCTACGAGCAGGACTTGAAGTTCAGCACCCTGGCCCATCTGATCGCCGATGCCTTGCTGGAACACGGCGGCAGTGGCCACCAGGCCTTCGAGCGGGCGCAGGAAAGGGAGATTTTGCCGGTCTCGATCACCTCGGCCTACGAGAAGCTGGGGAACCTGCCCCTGCCCGTCAGCGAGGCCCTGCTCGAAGAAGGTACCCGGCGGATGCAGGCGGTCCTGCCGGAGACCCCGGCTGTGGACCCGCTGCCGGACTGCTGGGCGGATCACGAACTCTTCGGCGCCGACGGTAAGGCGGTCAAGCATGTCAAACGACTGCTCAAGCCATTGCGCGGCTTGCGGGCGGGCATCCTCGGCGCGCGGGCGTCGGTGGGCTTGAACCTGCGGACGGGTCTGGCGGTGGCCATGGTCGGCCATCTCGACGGCGAAGCCGGTGAAGGGGCCCTCACCGAAGACCTGGTGCCGAAGTTGGCGGCGGCGGCTGGCCCGGGGAGGCCTTGGGTGGTGGTGCTGGACCGACTCTACTGCAACCTGAGTTTCCCGCAGAAGGTGTTGAAGGCCGGGGGCCATTTCCTCATCCGCTACTGCGGCAATACAACGTTCGTCCCCGATGCGGCCCGGCCGGCGCAGGAGAGCCGCGACGCTCGCGGGCGACGGATCGTGCAAGAGTGGGGCTGGCTGGGCAAGGCCCAGACGGCCAAGCGACTGTACGTGCGTCGGATCACGCTCGATCTGCCCCACGGCAAGTCGCTCAGCGTGGTCACGGACCTGTTGGACGAGACGAGGTATCCTGCGGAAGAGATGCTCACGACGTATCAGAAACGCTGGGGGATCGAGACGGTCTTTCACCAGATCACCGACGTGTTCTCGTTGCGGCACCTGATCGGCACGCAGCCGAAGGCGGTGCTGTTTCAGCTGTCGTTTTGCCTGCTGTTGTACAACGTGCTGCAAGTCGTGCGCGGCCATCTGGCGTGGCATCAGGGATGCGCAGCGGAGAAGATCTCCAACGAAAAGCTGTTCTACGATGTGGAGCGGCAACTCGTGGCGGTCAGCGAGTTGGTCGAAGTGGAGCCGTTGCTCTCGTTGCTGGGCGCGGTGCCGACGGCAGCCGAACTGCGCGAGCGCTTTCGGGAAGGATTGCGAGGCGTCATGGAGCGATCGCTGGTGGAAGGCGCCCAGTTCCGGGCGTGGCGGGCACCAGAAGGTAAAGACGCGCGTGCGTGGCAACCATACGTCGACCTACCGGGTTCTCCAACAAGCACATAAGCAAAAGATTCGGCCAGCCTGTAGCCGCTCAAAGACCCTGAACTCACTGGGTTTCCGAGGGAGCGGCACATCCGTCGCCTCACCACGGTGCTCGACCATGAACACGATCATGCAAACGGCAGGCGAGCTGCCCTACCTCTGCGGTAAAGTTGGGCGGCTCTACGCGAGACGACTCCAGGACGCGCACGCTCGATTCACGGAGCGGTTCCCCGGGACCACGTCAATGCCCCACCATCGGGCCGCGCCAGGCGACCTATTGCGGGACTGGACCTCCTACACAACCGACGCGGCCCAGCGTTCGCTCCTGTTCTGGAACACGATGCGTCGGCGTGGCAACCAGTATCTCGAGCATGAGGCCGCCGGGAAACCGCCGGTACTGGTGTTCGATTACGAGATGATCGTGGACGGCCGCAGGCTGGAGCGGCCAGTCAATTATGCCCTTGTCCGGATCCTCCCCCCGGAGGGCATCCGGGTCGACGAATCCCTGCGGCCCTACCTGATTGTTGACCCACGTGCCGGGCACGGCCCGGGGATTGGCGGGTTCAAGGAGGATTCACAGGTCGGCGTCGCGCTCTGGGCCGGATACCCGGTCTATTTTGTGATCTTCTTCCCCGAACCCGTGCCGGGGCAGACGATCCGGGACGTCGTGATCGCCCAGGGTCGATTCGTCCAAGAGGTCGCGGCACGCCATCCGAACAGTCCGAAACCAGTGATCTTCGGCAACTGCCAGGGTGGATGGTCGGTCATGTTGCTGGCCTCGGCGGCTCCGGAGTTGACAGGTCCGCTCGTGATCAATGGCGCCCCCATGTCGTACTGGAGCGCCAACCTCGGCGGCGGACCGGGCGAGAGCCCGATGCGCTACTTCGGCGGGCTCCTGGGCGGGACCTGGCTCACGCGGCTGTTTTGCGACCTGGGTAACGGCAAGTTCGACGGCGCCCACCTGGTCTCCAACTTCGAGGGCCTCAACCCCGCGAACACCTTCTGGGACAAGTACTACCACCTGTACGCCAACGTCGACACCGAGCCGCCTCGCTTCCTTGACTTCGAGCGGTGGTGGGGTGGCTACTACCTGCTCAACGAGGAGGAAATCTGCTGGATCGTCAATGAGCTTTTCGTTGGCAACCGACTGGCCCGCGGTGAGATCCAGGCCTCGCCCGGGACGTATCTTGACCTCAAGGACATCCGGTCGCCCGTCGTCGTCTTCTCCTCTGCGGGCGACAACATCACACCGCCCCAGCAGGCACTCAACTGGATCGCCGACGTTTACTCCAGCACCGAGGAAATCAAGGCTAATGGACAGGTGATCGTCGGACTGTTCCACGAGAGCGTGGGTCACCTTGGTGTCTTCGTTTCCGGCAAGGTCGCCCGCAAGGAGTATTCCCAGATCGTCGAGGTGCTCAAGTCGATCGAGCAATTGAACCCTGGGCTCTACCTGATGAGGATCCAGGAAGAGCGGACCGAAGGGCGGCCGACGTTCACCGTGTCCTTTGAGGAGAAACGCCTGGAAGACCTGCGTCGGCTCAATAAGCTCGAGCGGCGTGATGAGCGGCCCTTCGCGGTGGTTTCGGCGGTTTCGGACCTGGGCGAGCGGGCATACCTGATGTTCGTGCGCCCGTGGCTCCTGCACTTGCGGAGCGAGCCGATGGCCGAGCTTGGACGGGTGCTACACCCCCAGCGCGTTCAACATTGGGCCTGTAGCGACCTGAACCCCCTGATGTGGCCACTTGCACCCCTGGCGGAGACGGCGAAGACCGTGCGGCAGCCCGTCTCGCCTGACAACCCGTTCCTCGCCCTGGAGCAACTGGGCTCGACCGCGATCAGCGCAAGCTGGGACCTGGTCCGCGACCTCCGAGACGCCGCGATCGAGTCTCTGTTCTTCCTGACCTACGGCGGCCTGATGAGCCTGGGCATCCCGGCGGAGGCCGGACCCGAGACCGCACCGGTCCCGTCCCAGCCGCGCGAGTTGCCCGCGGTCCGAGAGGCGCTTGAAGCCGTTGACCGGGGAGGATTCCTGGAGGCGATCGCTCGCGTCGGGGCACTGATGGCCTCGCAGCGGGGCGAGTTCCCGTTGAGCCGATTGGAGCTGAGAAGCGACCTGCAACAATCGGACCCCGTGCTGTCGAAGCTCACCGAGGAAGAGGCCAGGCGCATCAGGTCCGAGCAGTCCACTCTGGTGCATCTGGAGCCGGACACGGCGTTGGAAGCGCTGCCCGGGCTCCTCACCGACGTACATGATCGCGAACACCTGATCGACCTTGTGGAGAGAGCCGTCGCGATGGTCGAGCTGAATGCCGACCAGAGGGCCATGCTGGAGCGGATCCGCCGTGTCGTGGGGCCGTCCCAGGCGACCACCAAAGGAAATGGACGAGCCCGGTCAAGCCCGCCGCTTCCGCTCTCGTCCTCGTAGCGACCAAAGTTTTGCGGCGCACGAGAGTGTCGTTTCGACCGTAATTGCGACTGCGCGAGGGCCAACCATGGAGAACGTCAAGAACGTCACCTTCGACGAGATGCGGGTTGGGGCCACCGCCGAGTTTCGCCGCACGCTCTCCCAGGCCGACATCGAGCTTCTGGCAATGGTCTCGGGCGACGTCGACCCGTTCCACCTCACGGGCGAGGGGGCGGCCAGCGTTCGACCCGATGTCAGGAGCACGGAGGCGGTGGGAGCCCAGGCCATCATCGCGGCGGCGCTGGGGACCCGGTTGCCTGGGCCCGGGATGACGATCCTTCGCCAGGATCTGCGGTTCCAGGGTGTGATCACGGCAGGCGACGAGCTGACGGCGTCTGTGAGGGTGGCCCAGAAGAGCCGCGAGGCTCCCGAAGTTGTCCTCGACTGCCTGTGCACGAACCAGCGGGGGGAGACTGTGGCTGAGGGAACGGCCACAGTGGCGGCGCCGAGCCGATCCGTCGCATACGCGGAGGTGGCACCACCACAGGTGGAGTTTCGCCGCGGCGACGGTTTTG
>CAWIUJ010000015.1:0-458979 GCA_963839245.1 uncultured Alphaproteobacteria bacterium
AGCGGACCTCTTGACCTCAGTTTGAAGGGGGACACGTTCACCTGATCGTGACCACGGTTTAATTTGACGTGAGTTCGGCTGCGGAGTCAGTTTAGTGACTATACCGCCCCAGCCTATGACCAGTTTTCGGGCCGGCGATGTTGAAGCTGCGAGGGCGGTCTCAGTGCCGGGCGCCTTGGTACCGAAAGCGGTGCAGCCGCGCCCGTGATGAACATGGAAGCTCAAGCCAATGATGTACGACGTTTCTGGTCGAGGCGTTGCCTCGATCGCACGCGCCACGGCGATGGCGGTGGCCTTGTGCATTGGTGCTGCTTTGACCCCTGGAATGGCCGCCGATCAGTCGCCGACGCCCGCACCAGCGATGACGCCCGCTCCGGCCGCAGCTCCCAAGGGCGAGTTCGATAATTCTTGTGCCATGGGTCTGGCGTCGGGCCAGATTGTGAAGACCGATTGCTCCGTCAGTTGGACCGCGCCCGACGGCAAGATTTATTGCTTCAGCACGGACGCTTCTAAGGAGACCTTCCTCAAGAACCCCACCGAGAACATTCAAAAGGCGAAGGAATTCTTCATCGCCAAGGATCTCGCCAAGGACAATGCGGCCCCGGCCGCGCCTGCCACCGGAGGCTCTGCTGCGAGCAATAAGCCGGCCAAGACGTTCACCGAGGACGACGTCAACGCTGCGGTGAAGCAGGTGATCGATACGCGGAGCAAGGACGGCACATTCGTCTTTCGCGATCCAAAGTTAAACGCCGACCTCAATCTGATCTTCGATCAGATCAAGATCGTGCGCGGCATGGAGGGCTATGGCTGGTTCGCCAATGTCATCTTCCACGACAAGGACGAGGCCAAGAAGCAATACGCCATCGACTTCTGGTTCAAGCCCGAGGGGCAAGACCTGAAGCTGATGGACATCCGCGTGCAGAAGGGGCCGAAGCAGGAGGGCGACGGCTACGTCATGATCACGCGCCTGCCGGTGGCCTGGTGGTGGCTGCCCATCCAGGAGCACCCTGGCGACATGGAGGTGACGCGCGCCTGGCAGGTGATGGGCGCGATCCACACTTACATCGCCACCCATAAGGACCAGAATGGCGACGTTCCCATCAAGGACGACAAGACCGGCGAGACCTTGCCGCTTGAATTCGTCGAGATCCACCAGCCGGTGCGCCACCTGAAGAAGGAAGGGGAATATTTCGTGTGCACGGACTTCCGCAAACCCGGGAGCCAAGACGAATATTACGACATCGATTTCTGGGTGAACCAGAAGACTGGCAAGCTCGAGGTCGACAACGTGAAGGTCCACAAAGTCCCGGTGCAGGAGGACGGCATCTGGACGCAAGTTCCCCGCTACACTTTCGACGGCATGGATTTCGACGTCACCAATTAAACTGAGCGAAGGCCAACGCGGCCTCGGGTGCTAAAACGGCCGCGCCGGCCCTAGGGAGGCGGCGAACAGGATCGTCCCGAACAGCAGGATCAGGGTCGAGCCGCCAAGGGCACAAATCGCCCAGATCGTGTTGACCCAGGTGCTGCTCGTGCCGCCAAGCTTGAGCGCGAGCTCGCGCGATCCGAGCGCCAGCGTCGCCAGCACGGCGACGGTGATGGCGGTGCCGAAGGCCATGGCGAAGGTCGCGGCGATTCCCGCCCAGAAGAGACCCTGGGTCAAAGCGAAGACGAGCACGAGAATCGCGCCGGTGCATGGCCTGATGCCGACCGAGAACACCACGGCGAGGATCTTGCGCCACGACATCGGACCCGCCAGCGCCCGCGCATCGACCATATGGCTGCAGGCTTCGCCTTCCGCGTGGTCGTGGTGATGGTCGTGATCGTGGTGATGATCGTGGTCGTGGTCGTGATGATGATCGTGCTCAGCGCCAATGGCGCGACTTGCCGCCTGCGGGCGCGCTTCGCGCCAATTCTGGAAGAGACGGATCAACTGGGTGGTCAGCAGCCACAGACCGACCAGCGCGATCAGCGCATAGCTGACAGTTTCGAGCTGGTTCGACCAGGCATTGATCTGAAGCCCGGTGGCGTTCAAGGCGAAGGCGAGCACGCCGACGAGAACCACAGCAGTCAGCGCCTGCAAGCCCGCGGCGATGAAGGAGATGATCACGCCCCGCCGCACCGTCTCTTCGTTGGCGACGACGTAAGAGGAGATGATGGTCTTGCCGTGACCCGGACCCACGGCATGCACCACGCCATAGATGAAGCTGAGCGCGGCAAGCGTCATCGCGCCCGCGATCGCGTTGTCGGTCTTGAGGCTTTTGACGCCGGCAGCAAGCTGGCGCTGCATGCTTTGCTGGGTGTCGACGACCCAACTGAACACCGCGCCGATCGGGCCGGACGCCTGCAACGGCGCCGCGGTCGGAGGTGCGAAGGCCGACGGGGAGCGTGCCGGGGGCACTCGGCGCCATGGCACCTGGCGCGGCGAAGGGATTGAGCGGCTTCGTCTCCGCGTGGGCGGCAGCCGTCAGGACCATCAATGCCAAGCCGGACAGCAGGACGATCGCGGCAGGCAGGAGCGCCGCACGCGCTAGGAAGGAGCGTCGCCGCATTTTACCTCCACTGTCTGGGCAAACTGCGAGCCGAAATTGCTGTTCGGCCCAAGCTGGCTAAAAAAGGCTTCGCTCAGGGCTTTGGCGTCCTCCTCCGACTCCGCGTCAGGCCTCTTGATCTTGGCAGTGCAGTCCTTGGCCGGGGTGCCAGACAATTTGACCGGCGACTCGGTGGCGAAGCCGAAGGCGACGAAGAAAGACGGATCGTAGACGTCGACCGTCACCACCTTGCCGTGGGGATCGAGCGGCGTCTCAAGCGGCAAGGTGAAATGGAGCGTGATCAGGCTCTTGTCGTAATCGATCGAATAGTCTTCCGGCGGCTTGAGCGGAAGGTTGTCCGCATCGCCGATATGCACAAAAGTGAAATAGTCGAAATCCTTGAGAGATTTGACATTGACCTCGGCCAGCGGCTGGAGCTCCTCCTTGGAGAAGACGCCGTCGCCGTTGGTGTCGAGCCCCTGCACCGCCATGGCGGTGTAGAACTCGTCGAACGTCCAGCTGTGTCGAACGCCGGTGATTTGGTGCTTGTCGTTGAAGATGATTTCCGAGCGCACCGTGGCCCAGACATGGGGATGAGCAGAGGCGGGCGACGCGCTAAGGAGAGCGATGGCCGCACATAAACCGCAAAAATGATGATGGGCTCCCAGAGCTCATCCTCCAGGTTAGGCCAGCATTATGGGGTAGGGAATGTGAGCAAACTGAGCGGAATGGCCGCAAAACTCCACTCACTACTGGGGCATTTAGCCGCGGTCGCTCCTGCCGGAACCTGGGCTTTGTAGAGTCCTTGATCGAGAAGGTCAGCTCGCTCGCGCGGAAAGGCGGGCGGTCTTGGCGAAATCGAGCAGAGTGTTCACGTAGTGTTGAACTGCGTCGAAAATCATTTGCTCGCCGCCGATAGCTGCGTCGCCAGTGGGAGCGATGACAAAAGAACACAACAGACGGAGCAAAGCAGCGCTTGGATTTTTTTTGATCCCAAAACGCGTGCAAAGTCGCGGACGAGACGGTACGAGCTCGTGGGCTATCCTATGTTCGTCGTCGCGTTGCTGACGAGCTCCTTATCGCTTGCCGCTGACGTTTCCGCCTCTGAGTTTCTGACGCATTGTCAGGCTGCGCCTGAACCCTGCAAGGAAAAGATCCTTGAGTATGTCAAATTCCTGGCGGATGGCGAACTAATAGACCGGTGTATCCTGCAAATCCCCGCCAGTGAGGTTGCGGCAAAGCTCGTCGGATATATGCGCGACCATCCTGAATCTGGCGAAAAGGACTGGGTTGATTGCCTCGACGATGCCATTGCCACGCTCAAGCTCTGCCATTCCTGAAACTTGCACCTCTCAACAGCTGATGGATCAAAGAGGCATAGCGGACTAGACTCCGCCGTCAGAGGGAAGTCGTCACGATGTCGCTCCACGCTTGCAAGCAAAAAGCCCTGGGGGTGGTCGCTCTAGAGCCTGCCGAGAGGCGAAGCGGCAATGAGGCAGCAGGATTCTTTTTTTCAGCAATTCTGCATGGCCTCGCGCTATTTTTTTTGCTCTTCATCGTGGCGCCGTTCGGTTCGGGAGGATCGGGGACCGGCTTGCTCTCGGTGCCCATCGAGGTGGACGTTGCGTTCGAGAAGTCAGCCCCGGCCGCACCGCAGCGGATTGCGGCCTTGCGCCAAACGGAGTCTGCTCAACAGGCTCCCTCCAACCCGACAGAAGCCGATGTGGTCTCATTGGAAGCTCAGCCGCGCACAGACGAGCTGGAAACCAAGCTCCAGGCTCTCGCGGAACTCCGCCAGCCAGACAGTGCCCAGAGTATACCGAGACTGCTGGCAGCAAACGGTGATGGGGCGTCGGGACGACCTGGACGTGGCCTCGAGGATCTGATCCGCGCTCAAGTCGAACGCCGTTGGAATCTGGATTTGGCGACGCTGGGGAATAGCGATTTCTCCGTGCCGATCCATGTCGAATTGACCAGTGCCGGTGTCGTGCTCAAGGCCGAGATCGTCGATTCCGCTCGCACAACCGACCTCGCCTATCGTGAGGTCGCGGTCAGCGCCCGCAACGCAGTGCTCTTGTCGTCGCCGCTCTCACTGCCGACCGGCCATTACCAGGGCGTGATGGACATGGTCCTATATCTGAACCCAAGAGACGCATTGCGATAGTTGCCGGAGGCGCCCGGAGCGACGGAGCTCAAGGGAGATCCCTGGCAACGCGGAAGCCCGCAAGAGTGGAGTAGTCATAGTCTCTACCGCTGAGGCCGCTGCCGCTCCGCGCTGCAGAGCGTATAAAAATCGGCAACCTGTCCCAGGAGCCCCCCCGAATGACGTGCTTGTCGCAGGTCGTGTCGGTCCACGCGCTACCGTCCTGTGGCGCGCCCACGTAATTGGGGTGCCAACAATCGGCGGTCCATTGCCAGGCGTTGCCAAGCATGCCGTAGAGTCCGAAGGGATTGGGGGCAAAGCTGTCAACGTCGGCCAATAGCCGATTGTCCGACTTGCTGCCGCAGCCGTTGCAATTGGTTTTGCCGACGCCGATGTCATTGCCCCACCAGCGCGCCGTCGTCGTTCCCGCGCGCGCGGCATACTCCCATTCAGCTTCCGTCGGCAGACGATAGACGCCGAGCGCATGATCCATTGTCGGATGGGCAGTGCGGACCTTGTCGTTCAACCAGGCGATATATTTTTCCGCGTCGTGCCAATCTAAGCAGACGGCCGGCCAACGCGGCGGCTCTCCAGAATACGGCGCATAGGCCCGGCCATGCCCTGGAGAACTCCATTTCATGTCCAAGATCGAATTACAGGCGGGCGGCTGGTAACCGGTCTCCTTCAGAAAGGTGAGAAATTCCGCGCTGGTGACATCATATTTTCCAAGCGCAAAGGCCTTGATGGCGACGTCATGCAGCGGACTCTCGGAGTCAAAGCGCCCGTTCTCGGTTCGCGGGCTTCCCATGACGAATGTCCCGGCCGGTATTCCAACCATGACCGGGCATTCTGGACATTCCTGAAATTCGCGTTCCTTTTGGACTTGAGCGAGGCATGTTCCGGAGGCAGTCAGCGCAAGCGCCGCGATCGCGAAAGACCGGCGAAATCGTCTCAGCAGGGATTGCATCGCGTTTTGCGATCGGAGCAAGCGGCGATAAATCAGGATCGCAGCATCAATGCCCCTCCTGCCCTCAAAGGGGAAGAGAGGGAGCGAAGAAGTCAGGATGACAGCGCCTGAGACATGGTCTCGATATTGTTGCGGAACATATCGAGATAGGTCCCGGCCGGACCGTCTGGCGGCGACAGCGCGTCGGAAAAGAGCGTGCCGCCGATCTTGGCGCCGGTCTCCCTGGAGATTTGGTCGAGCAGCCGGCTGTCGGTAACATTTTCCAGGAACACCGCCGGGATCTTCTCCTTCTTGATCTGCGTGATGATCTTGGCCACGTCCTTGGCCGAGGCCTCGCTTTCGGTGCTCACACCCTCCGGCGCGATGAACTCCATGCCATAGGCCGCGCCGAAATAGCCGAAAGCGTCGTGGGTGGTGATAATCTTGCGCCGTTCGGGAGGCATTTTGGCGATCGCTTCCTTGACCTTGGTCTCCATGGCGGCAATGCCGTCGAGGAATTTCTGAGCATTGGCTTCATAGGTGGCTTTGCCCTCAGGATCGGCGGCAACCAGGGCGTCGCGGATATTGGCAACGTAGATCTTGCCATTGGCCAAGCTCTGCCAGGCATGGGGGTCGGTGATGGTCTTCTCGTCCTCAATCATCTCGCGCGGGGCCACGCCTTTGCTTGCGGTAACCACGGTCCCCTTGAAGCCCGACGACTTCTCGAGCCGCGTCATCCAGCCCTCAAGGCCGAGGCCGTTGATGAACAGGATCTTCGATTCGGATAACTCCTTGGCATCCGCAGGCGTGGGCTCATACACGTGAGCGTCGCCGTTCGGTCCGACGAAAGTGAAGACCTCGACGCGGTTGCCGCCGACCTGCTTCACCATGTCTCCGAGGATGCTGAATGACGCCGAGACCTTCATCGGTTCGGCGGCTTGCGCTCCGGCCGAACCGCCGAGCATTGCGGCAAGGGCGACCGCGGCAACGAAAAACAGACGTCGATTCATGGCGAGAACTCCTTCCTTGCAATCAAGCTTCCAGATGTTTGCGCGGCATGAGCTGCCACAGAAGGCCGCCCTGCACGCCGATGAGTATGGAGACGAGATAACCGGCGCCGCTTGTGAGGATGATCGCAGGGCCCGTAGGCAGATTTGCGTAGTAGGAGAGCAATAGCCCGATGAAACTTGCCCCAAAGGCTGCGGCGACCGCGACGACGATCATGTTCGAAATGTCTTGCGCCCAGAAGCGTGCGGTGATCGCGGGCAGGAGCATGATGCCAACCACCATCAGCGTGCCGAGCGCCTGGAACCCGCCGACCAGGTTCATCACCACGAGCACGAGGAACAGAAAGTGGGTGGGAGAGCTCAACCGGCTGACCGAGGCCAAAAAGCTTGGATCGAAGCATTCGAGCACGAGCGGCCGGTAGATGATTGCGAGGGTCAGCATGGTGAGGGTGGTGATGGCGGCGATCAGGATCAGCGCGGTGTCGTCAAGGGCGAGCACCGTGCCGAACAGAACATGCAACAGGTCGATGCTGCTACCCTTCACCGAGACGATCAGCACTCCAAGGGCGAGCGAGACGAGATAGAAGGCGGCAAGGCTCGCGTCCTCGCGCAGGACGGTCGAGCGGGTGACGAGACCGGCAAGCAAGACGACAGCGATGCCGGCGATAAATCCGCCAAGGCTCATCGCCGGAACCGAGAGGCCGGCGATGAGGAAGCCTATTGCCGCTCCGGGAAGGATCGCGTGGCTCATCGCGTCGCCCATCAGGCTCAAGCGGCGGAGCACGAGAAATACGCCGACCGGTGGCGCTCCGAGCGAGAGCGCAAAGCAACCGACCAGTGCCCGGCGCATGAAGGCGAATTCGACGAAGGGATCGATGAGGGCATGGATCATGCCGATATCCCCTCGCCGGCAACATCGCCGCGCTCGCAAATCTCCGCATGCTCGTCCCACGCCTCGGTGAGCTGGCGCGCCTTAGCAAGGTGCTTGGCGGTCAGAACTTGCTTGGTCGGCCCCCAGGCCACGACCTCGCGGGCGATGAGCAGCGTCCTTGGGAAATGCGCGCGTACCTGATCGAGATCGTGCAGCGCGGCAACGACGGTGCGCCCTTCGCTATGCCAGCGGCTGATAATGTGGAGGAGATCCTCGACCGTCTTGGTGTCAACCGCACGGAACGGCTCGTCAAGCAGGATGATGGCCGCGTCTTGCAAGAGCAGGCGCGCGAACAGCACGCGTTGGAACTGTCCACCCGAAAGCGCGCCCACGCTACGCTCGCCGAGGTCTTGCAGGCCGAGCGTGTGGAGTGCCTCCAGCACCGCCAAACTGCGCCTGCGGTCGAGACCGCGCCAGGTTCCGATCTCATGCCAAAGACCCATGGCCACGGCGTCGAACACAGTGATCGGGAAGCTGCGGTCGATGTCGATCTGTTGCGGCAGATAGGCGATGTCGCTCCGCTTGAGCCCGTCGAGGCTGAGGGAGCCGGACAGGGGCTTGAGTTGCCCCACGATGCCCTTGAGCAAGGTGGACTTGCCGGCGCCGTTCGGCCCCACCAGCGCAAGCAAGTCGCCGCGGGCAACCTCGCCGGTGATGTGATGCGCGGCGGGATGCCGGTCATACCCGAGCGTCAAATCGTGAAAGCTGACGGCTGGTGGCTTCTCTTGGGTCATGCGAGCGCCCACAGCCAAACCAAGACCCATAGCAGGGCGGCGATGGCGCCTACGATGGCGAGCCGCGCCGGGACGGAAAGGCGCAGGAGCGAGAAGCCTTGTCGCGGATAGGCAACCGCGAGCTCGCCCAAGTTTCCATGGCCGATGCTGCTTCTCTGGTCCATGGCAGCGTTGCTCCCCATTAACGCAAATCAGCGAAAACGCCGCGGGCGCCTGCTTTGCCTTAAGCCCCTGTGGCCGAGCGGCAGGCCGCGCAGAGACCGGCGATCTCAAGCGTCACCTGCTCGGGAGTGATCTCCTTCGGAGACAGCGCAAGCAACCAGCCCTGGTTCTTGTCACTCAAGGAGATCTCAACGACCCTCTCGCATTGGCGGCAAATGGCGAAGGCGGCCTTGCCGTTGCAGACGCCGTGACCGCAGGCAACGAAGGCCGAGCGGGATTGGAGTCGGTGCACCATGCCGAGTTGGATCAGCTCGTTCAGCGCCCGATAAACCGTCGGTGGATGGGAGATGCCGGCAACCCTGACCCGATCAAGAATGGCATAGGCGCTCAACGGCTCCTTCGCCCTGCGCAGGCAGGAGAGCACTTGCCCCTGATTGCGCGAAAGCTTCGGGTTTTGGTGATGGACGGCTTTCATGGCGTGATATAATATAACATCGCCTCGCGGCGTCAAGGTCGGGTGGCCGGACAAAGGGACGCAGTGAGTTTCCCTTCGATGATATTGAGCCGCCGCGTGAGATTTCAGCCTTGTCGAAGACGGCAAGGAAGCCTTTATTCGCGTTCCAATTCCAATTCTCGGCTATCGGTCCAATGAAAAGGACATCGGTGCTCAAGCCCACCGCGGTAAGCACGGTTCTCACCCTAGGCCTTTTGCTTTTGCCTGAAGCGGCGCTTGCCGCTGCTACCGGATGCGTCAGTGACGCTGGGATCCCGGATGGTGTGATCGCGCCGATTGATGTGGGCCATTTGCGCAAGTCGCTTGCTGACGCAGGCTTCGCCGTTGGTGGCTTCTATCTCGGCGAGACGTTTGCCAACACCGGGGGCATTCACCAGGGCGCGACTTATGATGGCGTGCTTTGGGCTTATCTGATTGGCGATTTGCACAAAGCCGGGCTGTGGAAAGGCCTCTGTTTCTATACCGACGCCTATCAAATTCATGGCCGGAGCATCACTGCCGATAATATCGGCAGCCTGGTGACGGTGAGCAATTACGAGGCCTTGCCTTCGACGCGGCTCTCCGAGCTTTGGCTTGAGCAGCACATGCTCAATGACCATCTCACCGTCCGCGTCGGTCAGCTCACGGCTGATACGGAATTTCTCCTCAGTTCAGGTGGCCGCAATTTTCTGGACGCGACTTGGGGCTGGGCGTCGCTGCCCTCATCAGACCTGCCCGGCGGAGGTCCGGCGTACCCACTGTCCACGCCCGGTGTCCGCGTGGCACTTAAACCGAATGACAAGTTTAGTCTGAAGATCGCCGTGTACAACGGTGATCCAGCAGGCCCCAACTGTAAGGCTAATCCGCAACTGTGCGACGACAACGGACTCGATTTTCGCTTAGATTCGCCGCCCCTGATGATGGCGGAGGGGAGTTACAAATACAATCAAGACGGTCGTCTGCCCGGCACTGTGAAGATCGGCGGCTGGGACCACTTCGGAACCTTCCATGATCAACGCTTCGATTCCGGTGGCATGCCCATCACTGTCACGTTTAATTCAGGGCGTCCCATCGATGGCGATTGGGCGATCTACGGCATCATCGACCAGCTCGTCTGGCGCGTGCTGGATAGCAAGGATCCAAAAGGCATCGGCGTATTCGGCCGAGTGATAGGCGCGCCGACGGACCAGAACCTGGTCGATTTCTATGCCGATGGCGGTGTCACATTCAGCGGCATGATTCCGCACCGCCCTGAAGACACACTCGGCATTGGCTCCGCCTACACCGGCATATCGAGCGAGGCTCATGGGTTTGATCTCGATTCGGGTCTTCCGGTTGCGCGCACTAGTGAGGTGCTGGCCGAGATTTGCTATACGGCACAGCTCAAGCCAGGCTGGACGCTGCAGCCTGACTTTCAGTACATCTGGCGCCCGGGCGCCGGCGTGCCCGAGCCGTCAGGCAAGGGGACGGTCGACAACGCCGCGGTTTGGGGATTGCGAACGACCGTCAATTTTTGAAATCTCAAAGTCCGCTATTGGCACTAAGCGGACGTGCAGAACGCGCTGACGAATGTCTGCTTTGGAGGGAAGAACGGACATAACGCGGGCGTGACACCATTTCCGCTTATGACCCAAAGCGGACTTCTGGCACGCTTACGCGGCTTGGCCCAGGGCAGCCTTCGCACTAAGATAACCCAAGATCTTGGGGGATCCGCAGTTGCGCCGCCACCTTGCTGAAGCGCTCGCTCTTGCCAGCATGATCTTTTATGCGGTGCTCCTGCCCTGGCACACCGTATCGCAGGCGACCGCCGTCCTCGCCCAAGCTGACGTTGCGAGCTCGCAGCCCTCTTGCCATCACGCGCTACTGCAGCAGAGCACGCCCTCGAAGCGTTCCCAACCTTCTAGGCCTCCGACGAACTGCCCAATTTGCAAGGGATTTGGAGCGCTGCACCTTGCCGCTGGTGTGCCGGCAATCCTGATAGTCCTCGGCGCTAGTGAAAGCGAGGAATTGCCCACCCTTGTCGTACTGGGCATCGCCGACACCAGTTGGCGTGCGCCACGGAGCCGCGGCCCTCCCGGCCTTTCCACCTAGATCTGACTGATCCATTCGCGCCGACCAGCCAACCAAGGCAGGTTCGGCCATTGCGTGTCATCTGCGTCCGAGCGCCCTTCGGCGACGTTATGCAGTCGGAGGTCTCGAGGGAGTTTCATGCATCCACTTAGCCGATCCAAAATGGCGTTGGCGTTGCTGCTCGTCCTTGGGTTCTCTGCGCCCGCGAGCGCGCACTGCATCGTCGGCAACCGCTTCTTTCCGTCAACGCTAATCGTCGACGACCCTTGCGTGGCCGACGAGATGTCCATCCCGACGATCGCAGAGTTCAAGAATGGTGATGATCCATCTGCCCAAGAACTGGACATTTCCGGTGATTTTTCCAAGACGATCACCAAGAACTTTGGCGTGTCTATCGGTGACACTTGGACACATATCAATGTTCCAGGGAGCGGTAACGTTCAGGGCTTCGCCAATCTCGGGACGAGCTTCAAGTACCAGTTCCTCACCGAACCAGAAGGTGAGCTCGCAATGTCGGCGTCGCTCGACGTAGAATGGGGAGGAACCGGAAACAGCGCCGTGGGCGCTGACCCATTTACGACTCTGACCCCGACATTCTTCGTCGGCAAGGGCTTTGGGTTTCTTCCGGAGTCTCGTGAAGTTCTTTAAGCCGTTGGCGGTCACGGCGCAGGTCGGCTATTCGGTTCCCACCCAATCCGCGACGAACTCGGTCGATGCAGGCAGCGGGTTGCTCACCACAACCCAAAATCCGCAATTCCTCACCTGGGGCGGATCGCTTCAGTACAGCATGCCCTATCTCAAATCGAGCGTGATGGACCTGGGTTTGCCGGATTTCCTCAACCATCTGATCCCGCTGGTCGAGTGGAATTTAGCGACGCAGACAAGCAACTTCGACGGCGGACAGCGCACCACTGGCACGATCAATCCAGGATTGATTTACGTGGCCAACAAATACCAGTTGAGCGTCGAAGCGATCATTCCCGTCAATCGTGCGAGCGGTGATGACGTCGGCGTCATCGGCCAATTGCATCTCTACCTCGACGACATGTTTCCCAATTCGTTTGGCAGACCGCTCTTAGCAGCGGCGTCTGAGCCAAGGGGCCAGTAGTCATGCGCAACTTTAAGATCGTCACGCTTTTCATGGCCATCCTGGGCTGTTCAACGACAGCTCAGGCTCACGCCTTCCTCGACCACGCAAGCCCCACCGTGGGAAGCACCGTTGCCACGTCACCTAGTCAAGTCACACTCTATTTCACCCAGCAGCTCGAATCTAAGTTCAGCGGAGGAGAAGTGCACAACGCAGCCGGAGCGCGGGTCGATCATGGCAAGAGCGTCAGCGGCAACGTCATCCGTCTCAGCGTGGGTTCGCTGCCGCCGGGTAGTTACAGCGTCACGTGGCACGTGCTTTCGGTCGACACCCACACCACGCAAGGGAGCTTCAGCTTCCACGTGGGTAAATGACTGGCTAGGCTGTGCTCGATCCGCTCATCGCCTCCCGCGCCGTGCACTTTGCTTCCAGCCTTGTAGTGGGTGGGACTGCAATATTCTCAGCCTTTATCGCCGAACCTATTCGCACCACGTCTTTTCCAGTGAGACGCCTAGAGCAGCTGATGTTTCTTGCTCTTGCGCTTGCTGTGCTCTCGGGCGCGACTTGGCTCCTTTTCCTGGCAGCCCGCATCGCACAGTCCTCAGTTGCCGCAGTGATCGATGATGGAACCGCCTGGTCAGTTCTGACCGAAACCCAATTCGGCCACGCCTGGGCAGGTCGGTTACTGGTCGCGATAGTGCTGTTCTCTGTCGGGCTTGTCGGACCCGACGTGCGGAGGCTAGGCTTGCGCCTCACTTCATTGAGGGCGGCACTCGCAGTTCTTTTTGTCGGGATGCTCGCCTGGTCTGGGCACGCCGCGGGAACCATGGGGTTTGGCGGCCTTTTGCACTTTGGGGGAGACGTGCTCCATCTCATCACAGCAGCGGCCTGGGTCGGCGGCCTAGTACCCCTGCTTATGTTCGTCGGGTCGCGGACCGGCAGTTCCCAACCATCTCTCATCGACTGCTTCAGCGCGCTCAGACGGTTTTCAACTCTTGCCGCCTGGAGCGTCGCGGTGCTCGCCGCGAGCGGTGTACTCAACACCTGGTTCATGACCAATAGACTGCAGAGTTTTCTCGGCACCGAATATGGCGACCTGGTGCTCGTCAAAATCTCCCTGTTTCTCGTGATGTTGGGCTTTGGCGCAGCGAACCGCTACTGGTTCACGCCGCGATTGCTGCCCACCAACGTCCCCACGGAAGAGGATACCAGAGCACTCCGGCTGCTCTGCGCTTCGGTTTCGCTTGAAATCGCTTTGGGGTTGGTCGTGATCTGCGTGGTCGCCATCCTGGGTCAGCTACCGCCCCCCGGGCACGAGCATCATATGGATTAGAATATTGCCGCGGCGTTCGCATCTGGCGAATTGAGGACTCGTCCACCCTCGACCCAGGTCCGTTAATGGCACTTTTAGGACATCCCACCTGCACCGACGAATGTCCGCTATCGGGGGTAAAGCGGACATGATCTATGCAGTCGCGGCTAAGCGCTGATAGTCGCCGCGGCTGCATCGCGGTTGCAGTTTCCTGCCTCAACCCAAGTGCGCTGGATTTATCTGGAGTGCACCCGGGTTCAGATTTGAGAGTGCCAACCATGACTGAAGAGACTTGCACTCGCGCGTATTGGAGTGGATTCCGGCGCATTGGTGTGTACTGCAGAGACGCCGCGATGAACGGCTTCGTAATGATGGGGTCGGGGGTTCGAATCCCTCTTGCGGCACCAATAAAATCAGCTACTTAAGATTATGGACATTTTGGGCCCTGGCTCCGGGTAACGCTGGGGGTAACAATTCTCTTGAATTTCGGAAAGAGGACATTCAAAAAGAGGCATCGAAGGGATACCTACGCACCGACACTAGGCGCAATACGAAAAGTCGGATGCTCCCGCGATTGATGGTGCAAACCAGCTTATGAAGCCTGGTTAGGAGTCGCGAAAGCCATGGAACGTAAGCGCCGAGTGAAAATAGGCCGATTGACCTCTGTCGGCAGGGTAGCGATCGAACTCGGACGGCTTTACCGACAAGCCCGACACGGCGAAGTGGAAACCATCGAGGCTTATCGATTGGCAACCATCTTGTCAGCAATGGCCAAGTGCCTTTAGACCTCAGCGTTCGAGGAGCGACTTGCTGCAATGGAGGCTGCCTTTGCTCAGCGTGAAACGGTAGAGCACTTCCGGCCTAAGGTAGCAGCATGAGCAGCAGCAGCTTCCTGAAGCGGCTGGAACAGCTTGAGAAGGCCATAAAACTCAAGCGGCCTCGCTGGATCACCTTGCTGGTCGACGGCAACAGTGAGGATCAGACTTCTCCCTTCCGCTAGACCCCCCGTCCCTCTTTGTCTTGCTTGGCCCACGTTGCTTTTCGTTGCATAATGAAGTGACAGACTTCGGACAAAACGAGAGGGGAGAAATCCGCCATGGCTGTTACACACGAAGAAGGTTCGAGGGGTGGCGCACGATCCGTTTTACTTTGGGCTGTTGTGTCGGCACTTCTGATAGTTTGGGTTGTGGTAACGGGCTATAGCGGCCGCAAACATGTGGAGCACGCCGCAACGCAAACGAACACGGAAGCACCGGCCGCGACTGACTCGAAGAACCCCTAAACATCTCCTCGTCGAAGAGCGGTTCTCCTTCCCTTCGAGCGGCAGCAGCTCGTCATCATACTCCGACCGTCCGTGATACCGATTAGACATGGTGTGCGTTTCTCCTGCTGCTTCTGCTGGGGGGCCACGCGATGTTGGGGGGACGCTGCGGATGCCGTTCGGCCCCTAACCCAACCGCCTCTGAGCTTGGGGGCGCTCCGCCTGTCGATGGCGGCAAGCTATCCCTAGACGCGCCATGCCGCTTACGGCAGTCCGGCGCAAATCGTGGAAGGTCCAGCGCGGGATTTCTACGTCCTGGCCCCGTTGCTGGCGATGCGGCGGGCCTCATCCTCGGTGAGCGCCTTGGCTTGGTGCGCGTCGTCCGGTTTCTCCCGCGAATAGACATAGGCGAGCGACTGCCCATTAGCATCGCGGACCACAAGCCCGCCGGGGATTTTCTCGACAGTCCATGGCGGCGGAAAGCGGCGGTAGGTCATGGGTCCGACTACCCAGATGCTCCATTGGCTCCATCCGATTGTTGCACTCGCCAACTGTCATCATGGCGAAGGCCGAGCCTAGGCAAGCTGTAGGTGGATCGAAGGTGCTGCAAGTAGTCGAGGAGCTCATCGAGATCCTGCTCAATTTCGGGGAAATGCACTAAGTCATTCGACTGCAGAACTTGGATTTCCTCGGCCCCAGAAAAATCGCGTGCCACGAAGGCCTTAAATATCCTTTCCTTAATTTTCCCGAGTTCGCAACCGGAGGCGCCCTCTGAGCTCGGTGAAATCGTCGCCCATGAGAGGCAGAAGCTCAGCGAAGCTTCTTTCATCGAGCGCGCGGGATAGTTCATCGCTATCCGGGTGAGCCTCTCAGAGCGGGTTTCTGTCCCCCGGTAGGGGGCGACCGCGAGCGTGGCATTCGCCCGGACTTCCGCCAAGCCTCCTCGAAGTATCGGGATAAGGCGCGCCGTCTCGCGCGAAACACGCAACCGGTCTGGCCGGGTTATGATCTCCATCTGTTGCTCGAAATGGTCGCGCTGCTGCCGCTGCTCTCGCCGCATCATGGCAACGGTGAAATACGCACCAATGAGGGCGGCGCCTACGCCGATCAACGTCTGATAGTTGTAGAGCCATCCGGCGTGATCGGGCGCGGCGAAGGCCTCGGCGACGATGGCCCAAACCAGCAGCGACGAGGTGGTGAGGATCGCAAGCGCGACGAGAAGGATTCGGTCATTGCGCTCCATCCGGGGACCGCATCATGACCGCAGCGGGACAAAAAAGGGCGCCGGTTCGAAGACCGAGGCCCCATCACTGATACCTAGAACTAATGCGCTGTGCGGCTCGGTTTTGCCTTCGGCTCGGTGCGACGAATGACTGCCCTCGGCTTCGGCGCCACTTCGCCCATTCTCTTCCTTCCCGCATCGCGCACCTTCTCACGTCCCCTGGCCTGCATACTCTCTTTCAACGCGGCCATGATGTTGATGACTTTTGGCGTCTCGCGAGACTCGGACTCGATTGCTACCTCCGGCGCGCGGTGCTCGACCTTGGCGCGCACAAGTTCCTTCACCGCTTTCGCGTATTCGTTCGGCATCTTGCTCGGTTCGAATTTTCCCGTTTGCCGTTTGATCAGCGCCGCCGCCATGGTAACTGCATCTTACTTCGGGGCCGCGGTGACCTTCTCGAAATAGGGTGCTGGATCTCTGAGCGCATCGGCGTAGCGCAGGATCTCAAGCAACAATCCTTTGCCATGCGCGGTAATGCCAACGAGATGCTCCCTGCCCTGCATGATGAGCTGACCAATCGCCACCTTGCCCGTCTTGGCGAGAGCATCGCGCATGACGGTGTACCCCTCATCGGCCTCGTCGCCGTCCGGCAGCAGGTAGTAGGGCTTCTCGAAATAGCGGCTGTCGAGGCTGTCTCGATCCACGAAGCTTTCGAGATTGATCGTGTGTTTTGCGTCGAGCTTTAGCTCGTCAAGCTCTTCGGGCTTGATAAGCACATGGTGGCCCTTGGTGTGCTCATAGCCCTTGATGATCTCGTCTTCTGGAACCTCCTCGAATCCCTTCTCGGTTTCGACGCCCTTAAGGTAGCGGATCGGCTTTCCGCTTGGTTTGTGGATCATGCGGAAAGACACCGCATCCTCCGACGAGACGGCAGGGAATAGCTTTACCGGTATCAGGACGAGGGAAAGGCGGAGGCTGCCCGACCAAAGAGCTTGGGGTGCCATAGGACCACGCGAGACTTAGAGGCCACAGGACTCCGAATCTGGGTCAATTGCGGGGTGTCACAAGTGAACAAAGATAGACCGCTATGAAGAAACCCGGCCCGCGCGGACGCAAGCCGGGCTTCCTTGTCAGCGGATCAGTGCTGATACCGGTGCCTTATGTCCGAACCACCGGCCTAGATTCAACCCGCGATAGGAGCGGGGGTTCCTGGCCGCGCTGCTAAACGATCCATCCGCTTTCGTGAGCCTTCGTGTTGGCCGCCTCCCATGCGGTGGTATTGAGCGGATAGCCCCAAATCTCGACGGTCGCGCCCGGGATGTCCAGTCGCGGAACACGGCAAACGGGTCATTGTCGGTTCCTTGGGGAGCCCCTGTTACCTCTGTTACCTCTGTTACCGATGCCACCCATTCCCGGGAGACAGAGGTGGGAAGGGGCGGAAGGTATCTCGCCCCCGTAAGAAGCGTAAGAAGCGTAAAATTGCTTGTTTTCCAATGGGTTCAGCTCTGTTTCTTACGGTTCTTATGGTTCTTATGGGGGTCATAAGATTATGGTTTGTCTGGATGCGCATATCGCCCTCGTGTTTTGGAATGCACCTCGCTCGAACGCATAATTCGGTGAAGCTGGGCGTCTACGGTGTTGCGCTCGATTCCGGTCATGATGGCAATTTCCGCGGGGGTCATCGGCGCGGGGGCCTTGGCCAGCACGTCCAAAATGGATGAGCGGCTTTCGGAACGTCGAACCTCTTGGGCGTCACCAATGATTGCCCATCGCCCCGTTGTCTTGTCGAACGATAGAGCAACCTCGATATCGTCAAGGTCCCTACCGCGTCCGTGAAGGGTTGTGCCTTGTCCGTCGCGCCCAACGACCAGGATGCTATCGGCTGCGCCAGTTAATCCGGTGCTTCCCGATGCTGTATCGAGTGGATCGTCGCTATCGAGTTTCCGTTGGTGATGGATTGCTACGATAGCAATGCCAAGCTCGGTCGCCAATTCCTGCAATAGCGACATGGCGCGATAGTCTGAATCGTAAGGAGCTTCGTTCTTGTCCCTTGCTGGGCGCACCTTAGCGAAGGTATCCACCACAACGAGGCGAGGCAGCGGAACGCTCTTTGCCCAATTCCTAATTTCATCGAGCCCACCTTTGTCGAGCCTATTCATTTTGTGGCAGAGCGTTAGGCGCGGCGACCATTCAGGGGTATTCGGTAGAAGCTGCCGGATGCGGCGTTGCATCCTTCGCGGGCTGTCCTCCAGTGCCATGTAGAGGCAATCCCCAACATCACATTGAATGGTGCCGAAAGCGTACCCGCCATGTGCGATGGCAAGCACCCAGTCGAGGGCCATCCAGCTCTTGCCGCGTTTCGGTTTCCCAACAAGGATGGTCAGACCCTCAACTAAGTAGCCGGGGACGATGAACCGCAGCGGCGGAAACTCCATCCATTGCAAATCTCCGGCGGTGTAGAACTGCTCGGCGGCTTTCTCTCCCCCGGGCTTCACATCGACATCGGGCCCATTCGCCCTTTGTGCCCGACGTGCCGCCTCTGCGTCTGCTTCGTACTGCAACTCCCGCGCATAGCGGTCTACTTCCTCTTGACTGAAGGTCCTCATGAGTGACGCCCCGACGGACTCCATCCAAGGGCGCGGCAGAGGCGCTTGAAGTCGCCAACCTCGGCCACGAGGCAATCGTGTTCTTCGGAGTGGAGGCCAATCAGTTCGTGCTTGAGTCGTGCGCGAGCCAATTTGGCGCGCAACTCATCGCGCCAACTGGAGATGATTTGGTTCGCCTCGGCTCTGCGCTCGAGGTGCTTCCTAACGGCAGCAAGTTCAGCGTCGAGTTGCTCTTGTTCTCGATTCGGTTCGGCGGTAAGGAAACAGCGGTCTATCTCTCCAAAACCATCCGGCTCCGCTTTCCCGTCCGCAAATGGGGGCGGAGCCAAGTTTTTTTGCGAGCATGGCGTTGCGCGGCCTCTTTCGGGGGAGGCTCGGCAACAAGCGAACGCTCGTATTCAACAAGAGAGCTTAACCGCCAAAATCGACGCCCGTTGATACGGACAGGTTGCGGAAACTGAGAGTCATCCCTGTGCAACTGACGCCACAGAAACATATCGCTGCAACTGTAGCGCAGTCTCACTTGAGCGGCGGGCAACAGCATGTCGTCCTGTTGAGAGATTTGGTCACTCATCCTGTAAACCCTTTCCCGTTCTGACGAGTTTGAGTTTGTGAGGATGGCAGGCGTGAGAGTTAGATTCCTGGGGTGAATTCTAACTTTCTGATGCGTCCGCTATGGCACTCTTGAGCGTGCTCTCAGCAGCCTTTATGGCTCGCTTGCGTGCCGTGGAGAGTGACTCTTTCGCCCACATCAGATGATAAAGGGCACTGTGGGGTCTGAGCTGCTTCAAAAGACCCCGGTAAAGATCGGATGCCCATTCTCTCTTCTTCTTCGTCTCTTCGGTAGTTTTAGCTGTTAATCCCTTTTTGGAAGTCAATTCCTTACGCCAGTTGATAACCGTGGTCGCGGTTGCCTTCTGCCGCTTGCCGCCTTCGCTCAATCGAAACCCCGCCTTGTCTAAAACCTTCTCTACCGCTTTCGCGGCGGCCTTTTCGTTTTCACCATTGTCCATGCGCAACTGCATGAGCAGCGCGGATTGGACTTGAATACGCCACTGCCGGAAAGTGCGGGGGGCCTTTCCAGATCTTCGCGGCTTCAAGAGCGAGCGTTCGTGCCCCTGGTGGATATCAGACAAGGCGTTTCGTAGACGCCCTAATGCTGCACTCTTGATGCCAAGGTTTGCTAGAAAGCTTCCGACGTATTCAAGAGAGAACAGGGCTGCGAGTTGGGCGTCAGCAATCTCGTCCGCCGTTCCTAGGTTATTTTGCAAACGCCCAAGCGTTGCCGGAAGCACGGCTCGAAATTTCGCAGGCATCATCGCACCGCCTTGATCGAAACAACGTTCGCCGGTCGCGTCTCGACAGTCGAGAGGACGAGGTTAGCCCAAGCCTGCAATGCTGTGCGCTTCTCGTCGGAGAAGTGGTGCCGCTGATAAACGCCCACGATACCCGCAAAGCTGCCGCTGGAATGGTTCACCACCTTCTCGATAACCGGCAGGGCTATGCCTAACCGTGCCATGCCGCTTACGGCAGTCCGGCGCAAATCGTGGAACGTCCAGCGCGGGATTTCTACGTCCTGGCCCCGTTCCTCTCGCGCAATATCGAGCATCGCCTTGTCGAGCATCGTCTTGGCGCGAGAGTATCCGCTAACGTGTGTCTCGGCGTTTGTGGTGAACAGATAGCCCTTGTCGCTCCTGATCCGCGGAAGAGACGCGATGACTGAGAGCGCGGCGTCCGAGAGCGAAACCTCATGCGGCAAGTCGTTTTTGGTGCGTCCTCCTGGGATGGTCCATAGCGCCTTGTTGAGGTCTAACTCGCCCCACGTCATGCCGGAAACCTCGTTGCGGCGTTGGCCGGTGAGAAGCAAGAACTTCGCCATGCTGCCAAACGGGTAAGCGAGCCTGTCACAGGCTAACCACAGCCATCGGATTTCGTCGTCGATGAGAACGCGGTCGCGCGACCTCTCGGCAAGTGGGGCCTTGATGCCAGCCACAGGCGATGCCGTGATGATGCCGCGTTGAACCGCCCAATTGAACATCTTGCGGATAACCGCGAGCACCCTGTTTGCACTTAGACCCCCTCCCCGATCAATGATGCCGTCCAACAGGTCGAGCACATCTCGCTTGGTAATGTCCTGAATGCGCTTGTTGCCCCACCTTGGCAGCACATCCTTTTTGAGCCACTGCTCAGTCAGGCGTGTTGAGGAAGCGCGCGTGTTGCGCTTTGCATGGCGTTCGACAAACTCAGCCGCCACGGCGCCAAAGAGGTCGCTGCCGAGTCCATATTGACTCTTTGACGCCTGTTTCTCGGCGGCAGGGTCTTTACCCTCGGAAACCATGTCCAAGGCGTCTTGGGCCAACCTGCGGGCTGTGGCGAGTCGTGGGAAGCCATCAAGGGTCAGCTTGCGAGGTTGCCCATTGAGGCGATAGCGCACCGCCCAGGACTTTCGCCCGCTTGGTTGAATGACAAGGTAGAGCCCCGGCTTTCCGCCGTCCGGTATCTCTCTGCGCTTGCTTGGATTTGGTCTTGTCTGCTCGACCTTGCGAGCGGTGAGCTTCTTGGCCATGCTGCCCTTCCGGGTAACGATAGGGTAACGGATTGGCCCCGTTAGGGCTTGTTACCCCGAGTCATTCACCATGCCTAACATTGGCTTTTGTGGCAAGGAAATTAGAGGGCGTATGGGCGGACTAGGCACATGATTCGTTAGGGCTTGCGGTCCCAGGGCACATCATTCGTAATGATGGGGTCGGGGGTTCGAAATCCCTCTTGCGGCACCAGTCTATTCAAGGGTTTAGTCGACTAATCCGAAATTCAGACCGCCGCTAGTAAGCACATAGTAAGCACAGGCGTCCGATTTCGAGGCGAGAGCCATGCTTGCAAGGCGAGGCTCCGCGAATTGAGGAAGCCCCGCACGGGGGACACGGGCTTCTAGGTTTCCTTGGGATGAAGCTTCGCGACCCGGCTTAGCAATTCCTTCGTGGGCCGATTGGCTCGACGTAGCGCCTTGCGCCACATCATCAGGGCGTCTCTTGTAGGAATGGTGGGATCGCTCATGGCGGTAAGGGCAATATCCAAGTCAGCATGCTTCCTTCTCACCAACAGGCTTTTCATTTGATTCATCCATTTGGTTCCGTTTCGACATTTAAATTTCCAACTCGATCACTCGGTTCCTATGAGTTGCGCCCAGCATTAATTTGGGCGCTCAGAGCGTGTGAAAAAGGTACCCGCTTCGATGTCCGCTTTGGGTCATTAGCGGGCATTGAACGCGCATTGCGTACGGTGTGACGCCCACGTTGTTGCGCCAGCCCTTCTGGAAGGCGAGATATTTCTCGGGGTTGACCTTGGCGCCACCGAGCCAAAGTGCGGTGAATCCGCCTTGCGAATGGCCGGCAACGGCGATTCGGGGTATTTTCCCCAGAACGGGTCGTTCAAGAGAAAGCTGATGTCGAGGCTGACATCGACCGGCCGTTGCCACAGCCGGTTGGCGAGATAGGCGATCGTCGCATCATAGGTGTTGGCGCGATAGTGGTAAGGCGCGGCGACGATGTAGCCGTGCGACGCAAGGAGTTGGGCGAACCAGGCATAGTAGAATCCGTTGCTCCCGCGTCCATGCGAGAACATGACAAGCGGGTGCTTGGTCCCGTCGAAGGCCATCTCGGCATCTTTGTAGAGGGAAAGCTTGATGAAGAACGGCATGGCGAAGGGAGCAGCCCCTTCACCGACCACCGCCGGAAAGAACACCGCCATCGCCATGGTCCGGTCGCCGTAATGCGTGTCGGTATATTCGACCTGTCTGACGCCCACTGGGGAGATGGCTGGCGGCTCGCTGCCATAACACACAGTGGCAAGGACACACGCCGTCACGAGTGCCCCGCCGAGTCGCGGCGACGCGAAAACCGAGCAAACCGAAATTCGACGCCATGCGAGGGGGCACTTCTCAATTTGGGTGTGTTCCGGGGTTCATAAATCTTTGCAAGGACGACCGAGAGCGGCGATGCATGGCCTACGGCACCGGCTCTGCGTTACTCTCTTCCGTGGAAGAATCCCGAAGACGGAGATGGTCCCTTTGCCTTTGACGTCGAGTTCGCCCAGCGAGTCGGCGTCGAAATGGGATGATACCTGGTCCCAGACGAGCTTCGTCACCGCGACGCTGCCGGGCGTCGCTTGATCCGCCATGCGCGCCGCGACATTGACGGTGTCTCCCCAAATGTCGAACTGGTAGCGCTCCTGGCCGACGACACCGGCCACCACCGGTCCGACATGGATTCCGACCCGCACCTCCCAGCCGAGATGGGCATCGATCGATGTCGATGCCATTTCCAGACCGCAGCGAACCGCTGAGCCGACCGGATCCTTGACCTCGTGGAGCAGCCCCCCGGCCGCCATGAAGCCGTCGCCGATGGTCTTGATCTTTTCGAGGCCGTGTCTTGCCGTGACGCGCTCGAAAATGACAAACAGGGCATCGAGCCGCGACACCACATCCTCCGGCTCATGCTTGTCGCAATAGGCGGTGAAATTGATGACGTCGCAGAACAGCACGGCGACGTTCTCATAGCGGCGTGGGATCACGGTGCCGATGCTGCGGATCTCGTCGGCCGCCTTTTTCGGCAGCAAAGCGTGCAACAAATCATCCGCCTGATTCTGGGCCTCGCGCGCTTGCGCGAGCGCGGCTTGCAGAGCGAGCTGGGTCTTGACCCGGGCCAGCACGAGCGGTCCGGAGAACGGCTTGTGGATGTAATCCACGGCGCCCACCTCGAAGCCGTTCTCCTCGTCCACGGCGTCGGTCTTCGCCGTGAGGAAAATCACCGGGATGTCGCGCGTCGCGGGATTGGCCTTGAGCCGGCGGCAAACCTCGTAGCCATCCATGCCCGGCATCATCACGTCAAGCAGGATCAAATCGGGTTTCTCCGCGGCGGTTGCGAGCACCAGCGCCTTTTCGCCATTGGTCGCGACTTTCGTCCGGTACGAGCCTTTCAGCACTCCGGAAATGACCCCGACATTGGTCGGAGTGTCATCGACGATCAAAACCAGTCTGTTGTCCGAACTTTGTGTCATTCGCTTTTCAGGTTGAGATACAGGCGATCGGCGATGCCCGAAAGGCATTTGAGGGCCGCCTCGAAATTGAAATCACCGACCAATTCGCTGAGGCTTTCGATTTCCGCTCCGGTCAGAACCCCCGACAAAGTGGGCTTGGCGTCGACGATGAAATCGGCGGCTTCGCCGTCGTCGCTTTCGAGCAGCCGTTTCAGCCTGGCCAGCGGTTCGACCACCGTGGCGGGATCGGCGGAGCCTTGGCCGCCGCCATTGGTTGGGGCCGCTTCGGGAAGTGCGGTCCGAATGGCCTCGACCGCCCCGCGCAGGACGAGCGCTAGCGCCGAGAGCGCCGGGTCGATGCTCTGCCCGGTCTTGATCGCAGTTTCGGCCCTTGCCGCGGCCTCCGACAGTGTTGTGGCGCCGAGCGTGCCGGCGGCGCCCTTCAACGAATGGGCGGCTCGTTCCGCCGTTGCCGCATCGCCGAGCGATAGGGCCTTGCGGATTCCATCGACCGTGCCGACCTGCTGCTGCGCGAACCTACGCAGCAAGGTCTCATAGCGCTTGCGATTGTCCCCCGTCCGCTTCAGGGCCGACGCGGTGTCGATCCCGGCAATATTGAACGGGTCCTCGGCCGCAGGTGCAGTCGAGGCCTTGGCCGCGGCCCGACCCTTGGGCGAAGTTCCCCGCCCATCGGGACGTTTGATCCAGCGCAGCAGAACGCCGAACAATTGGTCGGGATCGATAGGCTTGGCGATATGATCGTTCATGCCCGCCTGCAGGCAGGCCTCGCGGTCGGAGACGAGCGCGTTGGCGGTCATGGCGATAATCGGCAAGGCCTGATGGTTGGGATCGGAGCGGATCGCGCGCGTCGCCTCGATGCCATCCATCACCGGCATTTGCATATCCATCAGCACAATGTCGTAGTCGTTCTCCCGCACCATGCGGACGGCAACCGCACCGTTCTCCGCGAGGTCGACGAACAGCTCGGCGTCTTCCAGCTGTCCGATGGCGACTTCCTGGTTGATCTCGTTGTCCTCCACCAGCAACACGCGTGCGCCGCGCATCCGGTCGATGTCGAAGGAGGGACCGGCCGCCACGGTTTCGGAGACTTCGAGGTCGGCGCCGAGGGCGACAACCGCGGTGTCGAACAATATCGACGACGTCACGGGCTTGATCAGGACGTTCTCGAAGCCGCTCTCCTCGGCCAGTTTCATGACCTCCTCGCGGCCATAGGCGGTCACCATCACCAGGTGTGGCGGAGCGTCGAGATCGGACAAAGCAAGAATGCGCTTGCCCGTTTCGACGCCGTCGAGCCCGGGCATTTGCCAATCGACGAAGGCGATCTCGTAAGGCTCGCCACATCTGGCGGCCTGACGCACCATTTCGATGCCTTCCTGACCGGAGGCCGCCTCGTCCGCGACGAAGGCCAGGTTGCGGAGCATGCTCGACAGAACGGTCCGGGCTTGTGAATTGTCGTCGATGATCAGGACGCGCCGGCCGCGCAGGTCGGATTGGAGCAGCCGCCGGCGTGGCGCCATGGCGGCCTTGCCGAGCCTGGCGCTGAACCTGAAGGTGCTTCCCTTGCCGAGCTCGCTCGTGACCTCGATGGTGCCGCCCATCAGCTCGGCCAAGCGCTTGGAGATGGCGAGGCCAAGCCCGGTGCCGCCATATTTGCGGGTGGTGGACACGTCGGCCTGCTGGAACGCTTGGAACAAGCGTCCGATTTGCTCCTCGGTCAGCCCGATACCGGTGTCGCTGACCGAGAAAAGAATGAGCTGGCTGTCAGGAGTATCCTCGAGGACTTGCGCCTTGACGACGACCTCGCCCTCTTCCGTGAATTTGACCGCGTTGTTGCAGAAATTGATCAGGATCTGCCCGAGCCGGAGCGGATCGCCCTTGAAGAAGGGCGAGACCGATTGCTCGATGTCGAAGATAAGCTCCAGCCCCTTGGCGGAGGCCTTCTCGGAAATCAAATTGCCGACGTTCTCCAGCACCTTGTCGAGGTCGAAGTCGATGTTCTCGACCGACAGCTTGCCCGCCTCGATCTTCGAGAAATCGAGAATGTCGTTGATAATGCCGAGCAGGTGCTGACCGGAATGCCTTATCTTGATGAGGTAGTCCCGCTGCCGCGGCATCAGCTCGGTCTTCAGCGCGAGATGGGAGAGGCCGATAATCGCGTTCATCGGCGTCCGGATCTCGTGGCTCATATTGGCGAGAAACGCGCTCTTGGCTTCGTTGGCTTCCAGTGCCGCCTCGGTCGCCTTCTCGAGCTCCGCTTGGGTCGCGAGCAGCGCCTGCTCTGCTTCCTTGCGGGCGTCGATATTGCTCCATGAGCCGACCACCTCGAGGGGCTCCCCGTCCTGGTCGCGAATGAGATGCTGCTCGTCGCTGACCCAGCAATAGGAACCGTCCTTCTTGCGGAACCGGTATTCGGTCAAATGCTGGCCCTTCTCGAAGAGCTGCACCTGCTCGGCCTCGACACCGGCAAGATCTTCGGGATGCACGTGCCCGCGCCAGAAAGCCGCGTCCTTCAGGTACTCCTCGGGGCTATAGCCGAGCATCCCGTGGAGGTTGTCGCTGACGAAGGTGGGGGCGAAATCGCCGCTGGCGAGGAAGCTGTAGACCACCGCGGGCGCCGCGCCGAGCAACAGGGTCAGCTGCGAGCGCGCCTTCTCCCGTGCCTCCTCGGCCAACTTGCGCGACGTGATGTCGGTCCACGACCCAACGATCTCGACGGGCTTGCCGTTCGCGTCGCGCACGAACTGCTGCCGGTCGTCCACCCAGAAATAGGTGCCGTCCGGGCGGCGGATGCGATATTCGATCGAGCGCTCGTCGCTCTCAAACATCTTGTCGACCCAGGCATTGATGCGCGCGACATCGCCTGGGTGCACTCGATCACGCCAAAGATAGGGGTTGTCGAGATATTCTTGCGGGCTACAACCAAATAGCCTGGTGACGCCGTCGCTCACGAAGGTGGGCTCGTAATCACCGCTGGCCTTGCGGCAGTAGATCACCGACGGCGCACTCGCGAGCAGCACGGAGAGACGGGCGCGGGCGGCTTGCTCCGTCTCATCGGCGAACGCGCGCTCATGGGCCTGCTCGAGCTCGCCCAGCATATCGTTGAAGGCGCCCGCGAGGCGTCCGATCTCGTCCTTGCTTTCGTCGTCGGCACGGTGGCTATAGTCCTTGGTCTCGCGCACGCGCCGTGCGAGGCCCTCGAGTCGCCCAAGTGGATCGACAATGTGGCGGTGAGTGATGACGGCGAGAACAATACTGAGAGCGGTCAGGACGCCCATGATCAGGAGACTGCGATTGAGCCTCCCGTACAGATCGCCGATGCGGCGGTTCAGGAGTCCCTGCAACGCGTCGAGCCCGCCGGCCCAGGCCTCAAGCGCGTCGTTGGCCGCGCTCCCCCAGAGATCGTCAAGAGTGTCACGATCGGCTTTGCGCTGATCACCGAGGCTGTCATCGAGAGCGCCGAGATAAGAGGTGACGCTGGACAGCATAACCGCCATCGGCGCCTCGATTTTCCGCCGCAGCGTTCCATCGGGATCGCCGCGGTACGCGGAGGTCAAGTTCCGCGCGATTTCCTCGGCCGTGGACCGGGCCATCGCGACGAGCGCGAAGAGGCGCGTCTTGTCGTCGGGCGGCAGCGACGGGACCGCGCTTGCGCCAACCAGATTGCGTATGTCGCCGATCTGACCGAGTAGCCGCGGCATCTGCCTGACCATCGTGTCCTGCAGATAGTAGCTGTCGAGATCGGGATCGAGCGCGAGGTTGGAATCGTCACCGATGCGCGAGGTCAGGTCCCTGGCCTTGACCAGCGCTTCCCCCACCAAGACACTCCGCGCTGTCGTGTCCGTCGTGTCTGACCAAAGCCTGCGCAGCGTGTCGGCCAGCGTTTGTTCCAGCGAGGCGGTATGCAGGGCGGCTCCAGCCTCGGCTTCAGCTTTGGCAAGCGGCGCCAAAATTGCATCTGCAGGCGGCGGGGCTTGGTCTGAGGCGCCGGGCTTCAGTGTTCCGCCGAGGAGTCGAGCGTAGATGCCGCGAACAGTCTCAATATAACTGACGCCGATAAGTTCCTTTTGCGCAAACTGAATGGTGATCTGCTTCTCCGCGACGAGGCTGTAGATTGCCACGGCAATCGCGAGCACGAAGGCGCCGCACAGAATGACGAGCTTCCTTCTCGTGCTAATGTCTCTAAACATGGTCCAAGCGCCGCACATCCACGTTCACCTGGCGAGCGCCGCGCCGATACTTTCTGCAGGGGCTCGCGAACGCTCATTCTAATCACCATTGGCGCCCAAAGCGAAACCCATGCTTGACGGCGAGCTAATGGACCGAAAGCACCGTGATCGTGGGGTCTGGCCGCCGCGACCGGAATGTTGACCAAGGCGCTGCGGGCGAGGTCGGACGAAGGCGCTCCGGCGGAGTTCGGACGGCACGACTACGAGACATGGTAAATATCGCGATCCATCAGTTTCAGCCGGATGGCGCAGTTGTCGACGAAGCCGCGCTCGAGCAGTTCCAGGCGCAATTGGCGACCTATCAGAAGCTGGTGGTCGCCGACAGTCTCTCCCATAAAGCGGTTGGAAAGATCCTTAACGACACCCTCAACCGAACCTTCACCCGGCCTTTTTCCGTGCTCGACATCGCCTGCGGCGACGCGAGCGAGATGAAGCGAGCGCTCGCCGGCACGCAAACGCGGCATTATCACGGGGTCGATCTCTCCGAGCACGCGCTCGAATTGGCTGCGACTTCGTCGAAGCCTTGGCCGGCCGCGCCGAGCCCGCCGATTTGGCGTGGTGCAGCCTGTCCATCCATCACCTCCAGACGGATGGCAAGCTCCGCCTGATGCAGGCACTGTGCGCCTCTACGGGCACCATGCTGATGATCTACGAGCCGGCGCGGCTGGAGGACGAAACCCGTGACGGGTACCTAGAGCGCTTCCTGCGCGTCAACCGGCCGGCCTGGCTCAGCCCTACTGAATGGGCACAGATCGACCACCACGTCACGACCTGCGATTTCCCCGAGACCGCGGCCGGATGGCTCGATCTTGGCCGCAAGGCGGGCTTTTCCAGAGCTCAGGAGCTCTTCCTCGACCCGACCGGCTTTTATCGGCTGTTTCGCTACGATCGGTGAGCGTTGGGTGCGCTCACTCCTGTGCCGCGACAAGGAATGTGGCTGCTAGAGATAAATGTAGCTGTGCGAGGCGTCCCGCGTTGAGAACCGTGGCCGAGGAGAGCGTTCGCAAGATCCCTTGGCGCCCCTTGCCGGGGCGCCTGTCTTGAAGACCTCTAAATGGCACGCGGCCTATATCCGCGGGCTCGATGCCTGCAGCGCAAATCTTTTCAGCTTGGCCGAGTCGGTTTCGCCAACCGACGCCAAAGCGACGATCGTCGTCGTTAGTCTGCTGCGCGCCGACTTCGCGTCGACCACGCCGCCGCGGCTCTTGAGCTCACGCCATGCCTGCTCCAAGGCGCTGTCCATCAGCGAGAGTGTCTCGGGCCCATAGATCTTCGGAAGTTCTTCAAGGCGCATGACTTTTCCTCCCTGTCAGGAGTGGGCAAATTCAACGCTATGCCCCGTCACGCTTTTTTGTGCCGATTTTTATTAACGTATTATAGCGCCTCAGAGGCCCGAAGGCGAGTCGCTTCGCCTCCGGCTCGCCGTTTATTTCTAAGGCCGCGCCGCTTTATCGCGGCGAGCAGAGGCAAACGAAGGGGCCGTCGCTATGGGCCCTGCCGACCTCGCCCGGCACGTAGCAATTCTTCCCGCCGGCGGCGATCATGCCGCTTCTGATTTCGTTCGGGGGCGCGCCCAGGACGTGGCCCGCGCACACATAGGCGTCCGGCCGCCCACCGACGGTGACCGGGTTCCGGCAAATGGTCTCGCAAGGGAGCCCCGGCGATTGAACCCAATTCGTGCGGGCTTCCGCTTGGCCGCACCAAAGCAACGCCACGCAGGCGAAGAGTAACGAAAATCGCATCCTATCCTCCACTTGGCCCATCGAATCGGCGGGCGGCTACTGAGTGCAGAGACACCCCAGGGTGTTAACAAAAAGTTGGGCGGCAATGCGTCCGCCTCGCGGCCGGTACCCATCCTATCAACGAGGTGCCGGCGGCATCTTTACCGGCAAGTAGGGACCGAGGCGTTAACCTGACCGCTGGGTGACGGCCGCACCAAGGGATTCAAGGCTCCAGCCAAGATTCGGGCCATGAACGCACCACTTTGTGGTCCCATTCTTACGTAACAAAGGCGGATGAGCAAAGGGGACCAAGTGAACGTGGTCGCGACAGAAAATCCCACCGCCCGGCTTGGCTGGCGTTTTGCCATGGGCGTGGTGCTGATCGTTGGCGGATATGCCGCATGGTCGCTCATTCCGGTGGCTGTCGCCACGGATCTCCATCCCGGTGCCAAGTCGGCGATCACGGCACTGTTGGGAGCAACCCCGTTCTTGACCAAGGTTGCCGCGGTCGCCCTCATGGGCAGACCGGCCTATGACTTTTTCAAGCGCAGCGTTTTGAAGTCTCTGCGTCTGCCCACCAGTTGACGGCGGCGCGTTGTCGCACGAACCGTAGGTCCGTGGCGAGCTCCGGTTCCCCCGACATGGCATGGGTTGCGCGAGGGCCGCTTCTGGCTGCACATAGGGCCCTGTCCTGAAACCCCCAATAGGAAAGTGGTGCGTGCCCATGTCCCTCTCGATGTATCAGGCCTCGGTCCCGGCCTTTCTGCAGATGTTGAACAACCTCACCGCCTTCTTCGAGAAGGCCGAAGCTTTCGCCACCGAGCGCAAGGTCGAGGAAGCCGTTCTGCTCAACTGGCGGCTGGCGCCGGACATGTTTGCGCTGACCCGCCAGGTTCAGATTGCCGCTGACTTCGCCAAGGGAACCACGGCGCGGCTCGCAGGCGCGGCAGTGCCGAGCTACGCCGACGAGGAGAAGAGCTTCGCCGAGATCAAGCAACGCATCGCCAAGACGGTGACCTTCGTGCAGGGCTTCAAGCCCGCCGACATCGACGGCTCCGAAGATCGCGACATCACGCTCACCATTGCCGGACAGGCGATGCGCTTCAAAGGTCTGCCGTATCTCGTGCATTTCTCCTTGCCGAATTTCTACTTTCACGCCACCACCGCCTACGACATCTTGCGCGCCTGCGGCGTGCCGCTTGGCAAGCGAGACTTCATCGGCACGATTTAGACTGACGTGAGTTCACGCCGTCGCGGGCCAGGCCGTCGGCTTCACCCGTATTGAGCAGAAATCGGGGCCGCCTCGCATGTTGCATCTGGTCCGATGGATGAACGAGTTGTCGCCTTGGGTGGTGACGCTGCTCATTGTCGCCGCCGCCGAAATCTACAGCATTGGGCTCATGCTGCTGTGCCGCTGGCGTTGGGGCATAAGCATGTTGAGCCTCAACAACGAGGTCGCCGGCTTCAAATTCGCGGTTGTCGGCGTCCTATACGCCGTGCTTCTCGCCTTCGTCGTAGTCGCCGTTTGGCAGAACTACAGCAACACCGAGTCGGCGGTACGAAACGAGGCTAAGGCGATCGTCGACCTTGACCAGCTTGCCGACGAGTTGCCGGAACCGGGGAAGAGCCTAATCCACCGACATCTTCATTCCTACGCCAAGGAGGTCCGCCAAAGCGAGTGGTCCAGCATGGCGCGTGGCGAGGCAAGCCTGGCCGTGGCTAGCGACCTCGATCATCTGCGGCGGGCGATCTTCCAAGGAAGCCCGGAAGGGCTGAAAGATCTCGCGCTCTACGAGCACGCCTTGAAACTTCTAACCCAGATTTCCGACAATCGAGACGAACGCTTGGATAGCGCCGACGGCTCCGTGCCGCCCGTCCTTTGGCTGGTGATGCTGGCGGGTGGCCTGATCGTGCTCGGCTATCCCGCCTTTTTTGGAACGTCGAGCGCCGTGGCGCAGGTCCTCATGACCGCAACGCTGGCTGCCCTCGTGGCCCTGACCTTCTTTGTCGGCTTGGTGCTCGATTTCCCCTTCACCGGGGAGGTGCACATCTCGGCAGCGCCCTTCGATCAAGCTCTGAAGCAAATGGAGCAGTCGTCGTCAGAGCATTGAGCGCAAGGGCCGCACCCGCAACCGAAGGCGCGTGATCGCATTCTGGTCTCCGAGCGTTGCCGACGCGGGCGTGTTCTATTCGGCGGCGTCCAGCTTCACGCGTTGGGGCGGCGGCGAAGCGACGTCCATCGTGTCCTGCTCGACGGGGGCGTTGTCGTTTACGGGCCTCACCCCGGCGCTGCTATAGACCGAGAAGATGCCTCCGGTGAGCACCGCGCCTCTCTCCACGTGCACGTCGGCGCAATTCACGTGACCTTCGACACGGCCGCTCGCACGGACTAGCAGGAGTTCCTTGATCTCGGCGTTATCGGCAAGGGTTCCGGAGACGTCGACATCCATGGAGACGACATTTCCTCTGGTGGCGCCGGTCGGCCCGATGCGGATCGACTGCGCGGTCACGTCGCCCTCGACGACCCCGTCGACCACGACGGCATCGGGAACGAAGATCGCCCCCTTCACCGTCACGCCGGCACCGATATAAACGATATTTGGCGCCCCCATGCGAAACCCGTTGATCGTCATGCCCCACTCCCCGCAGCTTTGGTTGTCAGCCGCCTAAGCTGAACCTCCCCCGGTTTGTTGCAACAGACATTTAGGGTCTGTCCACGCTATGCACCGTTTCAGGCGCGCTTATTCACAGGCCCTCTTTCTGTCTAGCCCATTGGCACGCATCGGAGTTCCCGTCTCCCGCGCGAGTTTGGGCGCCGCACATGCTATCTTCGAGCCTCTTTCCATGGAGCAAGCCCCTTGCCGCTGCCGCCGGGACTTTCAAGCCAAGAGTTCGAGACCGCCTGCAAGGAGCTCAGCGCCATTGTCGGCGACGAATTCGTGCTGACCGGCGCGAATCAACTGACCTCCTATGCCGATCCCTTTTCGCCGAGCGGACCGGGCGAGCATATTCCCGCCGGGGCCATCCTCCCGGACAGCGTTGAGGCGATCAGGGGAGTGCTCGGCATCGCCAATCGCCGCGGCCTGCCGCTCTGGACGGTCTCGCTCGGCCGCAACTACGCCTATGGCGGCGCCGCGCCCTGCCTCAACGGCTCGATGATCCTCGATCTCAAGCGCATGCAGACCATCGAGGTCAATGCCGAGCTCGCCTACGCCATTGTCGAGCCGGGCGTCACCTATCTCGACCTCTATAAATTCATCCAGGACAAGAAATACGGGCTGTGGATCGATTGCACCGATCCCGGCTGGGGCAGCGTGCTCGGCAACACGCTCGAGCACGGCATCGGCTACACGCCCTATGGCGACCACGCCGGCCATCAATGCGGCATGGAGGTTATCCTCGCCAATGGCGAGCTGCTGCGCACGGGGCTCGGCGCCATGGACGGCAACCCCGCCTGGCCGCTCTACAAATATGCCTTCGGCCCATCGCTCGACGGGCTCTTCATGCAATCGAATTTCGGTGTCGTCACCAAGATCGGCGTCTGGCTGATGCCGGCGCCCGAGCAGTTTACGGTCGTCGAGTTCATGTTTCAGCGCGAGGAGGACATCGTGCCGATCATTGACACCCTGCGTCCCCTCAGGCTCGACGGCACGGTGCCGACCGCGACCATCGCAAATTGGATGCGGATCGCCGCGGGCAACACCACGCGCGCCGAATGGTATGACGGCAAAGGTCCGCTGCCGGACAGGGCCATCGAGAAACTGATGCAGAAGATGGGGATTGGTTACTGGGGCATGCGCTTCGGCCTCTATGGGCTGCCGCGGATCGTGGCTGAGAAGCTGAAGATCGTCGGGAAGGCGTTCTCGGGCATCAAAGGCGCCGGGATGACCGTCGCCACCTATCGGCGCGGCGATAAGATCGCGCCGGAGCATGGCACGCTCGCCGGCATTCCGACCGTCGATCTGATGCCGCTCAACTGGCTCGGCGGCGCCGGCGCCCATATCGAGTGCCCGCTGGTCGTGCCCATGCAGGGCGCCGAATTTCTCGATCTGTACCGGCGGCGCACCGAGCTCTTCAATGCCGAAGGGTTCGATCATTATTGCGGCCTGACCAGCACCACCCCGCGCTGCTTCATCAACACCGGCTCCATCATTTTCGACCGGAATGACGCGGAGCAATGCACTCGCGCACGGTCGCTCGGTAGGACCTTGATCGAGGATGCGAGCAAGCGGCACCTTGCCGGCTACCGCGCCCACATTACCGAGATGGATTTTGTCGCGAGCCAGTTCGGCTTCAACGACCATTCGGCGATGCGCCTCAATGAACGCCTTAAGGATGCGCTCGATCCGCAAGGCATTCTCTCGCCGGGCAAGCAGGGCATTTGGCCCGAGGCGCTGCGCAAGGCGAGGGACGTGGAGGGGGAGCCGCGGTGAGGCGACGTTCCGTGAGCCCAATATTGCCGGGCGTGGATCGCCGAGATGTGCTCAAGCTCGGCGGCGTCGCGGCGCTTGCCATGTTCGCGCCGCCTTGGCCAAATGCGTTTGCCTCCGTCGGGCTCACGCCGGGCGCCGACCGAGTTCTCGTCCTCGCCGATCACCGCTACAGCGATAGCTGGGGCTTTGCCCGGGGGGTGGAGAGCCGGGGTGCCACGCTGCTTCCCCTAGCTTCGGACCTGGCCGGGCTCTGGTTCGACGCCATCGAGCCGCGGCTCAAAACGAAGCTGCGAGCGCTCGCCGGGCTCACGCTTCAGTCCGATCTGTTCGTTCTGGAGCGTTTGGCCGAGAGTTCAGGAGCGGTGACGCGCTATGTCGGCTGTCACGACTGGCGGTGCCGCACAGGCGCCGCGCACAGACTATCCGGCTCGATCGAGCTTGGCGGAATTGCGCGCGCTTTGATGAGTGGCGAAGGACATTGGGCTGAGGCGCTTGGCGGGTCGCTCATCTCGGCCGGAAAGCGGGACGCGCTCCGGCAAGAACTGAGGCTGGAGCTCGATCATGCCGCCTCGCCGGACAGTCCGAGATTCTTCGTCTCCTGGCTGATGACCTGAAGCGTCTAGGCGTCGAGCGTTCCGCTAATGCGCCCAGCGGCGCGCCGATTGGGAAGCAACCATCACGCCTGTCTGCGCATCTTCCGGCAATAGTCTGGCGATGACGCCCATGGCGAGCTCGACGGAAATCTCGCTGCCGCCACACTCTTTGAGCTGATCGCGCAGCCAGCCGTAAATCTCCTCGTCGCCGGACTTCAGCCCGGCCGCGATCTCCTCGAACATCTGCCCCAAAGACCCAGTTGCCATAGCTTCCCTCCATTGTGCCCAGCCCCCAGGCACATGGCTCAAGCCAAATTCCCTCGATGTCTCGCCTCCGAAGTCGCCACTTTCAACTCAACAATGATAACTTGGAATGCTGCAACAGCGAAGAGTTCTGAATGCCACAGGTGAGGCGGATGCCGAAGATTTTCCGGGCTTTACCGGGTTTTACCCACGAAGGAGAGTGGCGCCTTTGCAACAGTCCCGACGCTATCGACTGGAAGCTCGGCCACCGGCACGCGCCCGTAGGCGCTCGGCACCGGCTGCGGCTGACAAAAATGCCGCCCGCCACGCGCGTTGGTGAGCAAGAGATCGAGATGAAAGTGATTGGAGTGGTAGGCATCGCTGCCCGGCCCGAGCACCGTGTAAAACTCGGCGCAGGCGCCGGCAAACGCGGCTTGCAAGAAGGCCTGCTCCCGTGGCGCGCCGTGCCACCAGCCCTGATACACGCTGATTTCCCGGCCGCTCGCCAGCCGGAAGCCGGCGACGTCTAGCGCATTGCCGAAAGCGTGCTCGGAGAGCGGGCCGAAATGGCTGCCGTTCCGCCCGCGGCAGCCATAGGAGGCGATTTGCCTGATGGCGACGACAGGCTCGCCGAAAATGCGGTACGCCGCCGGCTGGACGGAATTCTTCACCCAGCGATTGAGGGACGCGGTCATCGGGCAGTTGATGGTCGCGGCAGGCGCGACGGCGACACGACCGTCAAGCAGTCCTGAGACGTTAAGCGGCGTGTCCATGCCGCAAGACTTGCCGCCGACGCTGCCGGCAGATTGGACAAAGGCCGAGGCCCGCACCTCGCCGCTCGCGACGCAAGCGGCCTCCGCCTCGGCCCGCCATTCGGCGCGCGGCTCGGCATACCGGTTGACGGCGCAGCCCACCACGAGCCCCGCAACCCCCAAACAAGCAGCCAAATACGCGACCCGAACCCCCATGCCTCCTAAAATGCCTGGGGGGCGTGAACAATCTTTCAATGGGGGAGGGGTGGCAGGAGATGCGGTTTCCCCGCGGCGGGAGCGCAAAACAAGAAGGGCCGCCCCCCTATCGGGAAGCAGCCCTTCCATTGTCGACCGCGGCCGCTTCAAGGGCCGCTAGAGGCACAGCTCTAGCCGACGCTGACCTCGCAAGAAGCGAGAATCCAGGTCGCGGGCGCCGGCGACCGCGGCGTAGGACAATGAGACACTGGATCACCTCCTTTCGATTGTTGCTGGGATAAGAGCCATATAAGCATGCTTCGAGTTCGATGGAAGGTCGGCGAGTAGGCCTAAGGCCGGAGAATCCCCGGCCATTTCGGGGCGTTGAAGGTCCGCGTCGGTGATTGCGTGCCATCGACATAGGTGAGTTGCACCTGCATCGAGGCGGTCTTGGGCGGGACCCTCGTATAGAGCGTCGCGTTCTCCGGCGTGCCGTTCGGATCGGTCGGATCGCAGGGCGGCAGCTTGAACACTTTATCGACCGGCCCGTCACCAAAGCCGTAGCGCACCTCCCGAATCGCGCAACGATAGGTCACGAGCTGCGTGAAATAGACCATCATCCCCTGCCACTCGCGAAACGCGATCCAGCTCGTCCAGAATTGGTCGAGGATTTTCTTCTGCTCGTCGGCGAGCGCCGCCATCGGATCGAAATTGATGGGCACGACGTCCGCCTGCTCGCCGCGCTTGTCGCGCCAGGTGACGTAGATCGTGGTCTTGCCCTGGTCAGGCGGCATCTCGAAACTGGTCTTGGGCATGCGCCCGCCGGTGCGCTGGTCGAACGCGTCGGTCAGGCCGGCATCGGTGAAGGCGCCCTTGTCGCCGATGCGATAGCCGAATTGCGTGGCGGCCTCCGGCAGCGAGACATTCACCATCCAACCGCTATTCGACCGCGTGAAGCTGGCGAGCGGCTGCGGGCTCGTGGGCAAGGCAGCCAGTTTCTGCCCGGGCTCGGGCAAGACGCTTGCCCCGCCACCTTCTTTCAGCGTATCGACGGCGCCCTTGGCGGTGGCCGCGCCCTCCGGCGCGAGATAGAGCTCGCCGATGATCTGGTCGTAATAGGCCGGCACCTGGACGTGATCGACCTTGACTGCGAGCTCGCGCACCTTGCTCTGCGTGCGCTTGGCGATCTGCACCATGGAGAGGCCGGGCTCCTCCATCTCGGCCAGCAGGGTGCGCGTGAATACGGAATTGGGGTTGGTGTCGGTCTCGCTCAGGCGATCGAGCGCCGATTGGCCTTGTCCGGCCGAGAACAGCACGAACATGCCTTCGGCCGGGTCCATGCGGGTCAGGCCGCGCGTCAGCCCAATGCTGCGTCCGGTCTTGAGCGCGAAGGGATTGTCCCGGCAGGCATCGAGAATGAGGATCACCGTCGCGGCGCCCTTCTCCTGCAACCGGTCGGACAGTCCGCTCGCGGCGAACGACGCGTCACGCACCAGCCCCTCTTCGCCCGGCCCCGCGGTCGGCACGTCGACGGGTAGGAGATAATTGGTGCCGTCGACGGCAAATCCGTGGCCCGCGAAATAGATGAGCGCGGTATCGCCGCTGCCGATCTTCGACTCGAGTTCGACCAAGGCGCGGCTCATGGCGCGGCGCCCGACATTTTCGGCGGAGACCACGTCGAAGCCGAGCTTGGCGAGCTCCTTGGACATGGCCTCGGCGTCGTTCACCGCCTTTTGCAAAGTCGGCACGTTCTCATAGTCGTTGTTGCCGATGACGAGCGCCACGCGCTTCGCGGCATGCGCGGGCAGCGCGAACATCAAACAGCAGAAGAGAGCGACAAAGCCAAGAGCCCAAGTCTTCTGTTCCGTGTTCTGCATTGTGACCTCGACTTACGGGAAGCTCACCACCTGATCGGCGAGCGGGAGCTGGTTCTGATACGGACCGGCGAGTGCAGCCTTGTCGATGGTCACGGCGCCGCCGGTCCACAGAGGCTGCTCGTCGGTGAGCCGGCCTTGGCCGGTAAAATTCGTAAAGACGTAGGGAAGACCGTTGGCGACCAGCGGCGAGGGTCCGTCCATCACGTGGAAATGGAGATGCGGCGTATCGGTGTTGCCGCTATTGCCGAGCAGCCCGAGCACTTGCCCGGTCTTGACCTTGTCGCCGACCTTCACGCGCACGCTTCCCGGCTGCATATGGGCGTAAAAGGCGAAGCGCCCCTCGCTGATGTCGACGACGACATGATTGCCTGCCGCCATCTGGATCGTACCGTCCGCCGGCAGCTTGCCCGGCACCTCCTCTTTGAGCCCGTCCTCGGTGCCGACCACCGTGCCGTCGGCGACAGCGTAGATCTCGTCGCCGAAATAAGCGTAGCTCGACAGTTTGTCGATCGGCCCTTCGATCAGCATGTCCTTGTCGTTGATCTGCACGAAATCGATGGCGAAGCGCTCGGCGAGGTGGATCGCGCCGTTGATCGGCAGCGTCGCGCCGCGATGATAGCTCAGAGGCGCACAACAACCGCCGCCGGCGACCCAGTTCGAGCCCTTGAGCGGCGGTGCGATCACCACGGCCGCGGGACCGACCTGCAAGGGATCGCCGGTGAAGACCAGCGCTTGCGGTGGCTCCGGCGCAGGGTCGGGATCGCTGCCTCCTTGTCCGCCACCGGTCTTCGCCACTTCGATATCGAAGCGATGCTTGATCGACTTCGGGACGGTGGTCTCCTTTGGCAGCGCCACATCCATGAACAGAATGCCGGAGCCGCCGCCGGAAAGTGTGGTTCCCTTGCTGGCTCCATTGAACTTGAGCATCTGTGCAAGCTCGTCGCCTGCCATCATGCCGAGCACGGCGCCGCTTGCGGCATCGAGGGTCTCGACCTTTTTCAGGCCGATGTCGGCTGCCGCCATGTTCACGAGGACGATCTCATAAGCGAGATGAACCTTGTCGTCGGCACCAAGCACGGGGTTCGGCGACGTGAGCGGCGTCGCGACCAAAGGTGACACCACGTCGTTTGCCTCGACAGCGGCGGCCATGGCTATGGTCGGCTGAACCAGTGGTGAGAGACCCATCGCGAAAACGAGCAGCCAGCGACAGTGCAAGCTTGATGGCATGAGGGCCCTCCGTTGCCTTTGCCGGCCCACTATGCAGAACACGTGGCTCAGCTAGTCAAGCCTGGGCGCTTTATGTCTTTGAAGGGCCTAGGTTACCAACAGCAAAAGCCCGGTGCCGATCAGCGCCAGGCTCCAGGCAAGATCGAGATTGAGCCATCCCCGCCGCAAGAAGCCGAGGCCGACCCAGTCATAGACAATGAGGGCTATGGCGCCGGTGACGATCAGCATCGCCAGAGTGTGCACGGCGACGGCGAGCGTGGCGATCCACAATGAGTGCGACGCCGGCATGGCGTGCATATGTGGCTGCGACATATCCATCTGCGCCATCTCGAGCGGCATCAGCGCGGGGATGAGCATCAGTCCCGCGCCATGCACCGTTGCCATCAGGAAGGACCACACCCCAAGGCCGAGCAGCCTCGTCTGGAATCCGATATGCGAGCGGTGTCGATGGGGAGAGAGCATGGCGTAGATCCCCCAAGCGATCAGCAACAGCCCGGAGAACATGCGGAGCGCTGTCTGGTCGATGACGGCGCCAAGCACCGTCACCGCGTAGACGATGAGCGCGATGGCGATGGCATGGCCGATGGCGATGGGGATGAGCGAGATCAGCACCACGGCGCGGCTTTGCCGGTGCAAGCCGAGGGCGACGGCGAACAGCCAACCCATGGCGGGATTGAGGCCGTGAAACGCGCCGAGCCCGATCAGCAGCAACCACGGCCAAGCCTCGGACATGATCGCTACCAGCCGTCCTTATCCGTCTGCCGTCAACCTCAGGGGTAGCAATAGGAATCCGAGGAGCAGTCGCCGCCCTCGAGGCGGATCTGATGCGGGCGGCGGCTATGCGGCCATTGAACGAGGAATTTGGGATCGAAAGCGATGCCGCCGTCCTTTCCGGCATCGAGCTTCACCATCCAGCCGTCGATGCCCTCCGGATAGAATTGCGGGTCGACCGCGCCATAGAGCGAGTTGGTGAAGTAGACGCGCTTCCCGTCCCGGCTGATCTCCACCATCTGGGGGCCGCCATTGAGCGGATCCATGGCCGCCGGGTGAGCGGCGCGCGACACGATCCCTCCGATGCGCACCTTGCCGGTGAGCTTAGGATTGAAGGGGTCGGAGACGTCGTATTGATGGAGATCGCCCGTGCCCCAGCAGGCGACATAGAGGAAGCGGTCGTCCAGCGAGAGATCGATGTCGCTGACCAAAGGCGGGACGGCCTTGAAGCCTTTCAGCACTGGCGGCAAGAGGTCGGGGTCCGCCGGCTGGGCGGGGATTTCAATGATTTTCTTCACCGCCCATCTGTCTCCGTCGCGATACCAGGTCCAGATCGAGGCCGACAGATCCTTGAGGCTGATCACGGCATTGACGAAACCGTAGGCCTTGGTCGGGTCATGCGCGGGCCTGAGCTCGAACACGAGCTGATAGTCCGGACCAAAATCGATTTCCTGCATATGCCTGCGCTTGTGCAGATCCCAGAAATGCAGGCGCCGTCCGTATTTCGCGCCCAACAGGATCTCAGGCACCAAACCGTCCTCGACCGTATTCGGCGTCCCCCATTCGCTCGTCACCATCGTGTCGTAGCCAAGATGCCACCACGCGTCATAGGCGAGACGTTGCGGCCCGCGGTCGACTTCCCAGCGGCCAAGCACCTCGAAGCTTTCGGAGTCCATGAGGAAGATGCCGCCAGGTCCGTCGCCCGTGGCGTTGCCGAGCGCGGAGACGTAGATGCCTTCAGGCCCGCAATGCACGGTGTGCGGGCGGCTATAGCCGGTCCTCTCGATGACTTCTTCGGGCTCGATCACCTTGGCGATCGTCGGGCGTCTCAGGTCGGGCTTCGTGTCGATGATGTAGATGCGCGAGGAGCGGAGGCCCGGCACGACGAGATAGCGCCGCTCGACGTGAGGGTGGGGCGCATTGGGGCAGAGGCACGAGCTGCAAGCATTCCATCCATAATGGTGCAGCTCGTCGCCGAGCTTCGGCATTTCGACTTGGCCGACGATCGTGGAATAGCTGGCCGAGCTGGGATCGACGTCGATGACGGCCAACGCGTCAGGCACGTCCCGCTTGGGCGCGAATGTCGCGACATAGGCGAGCGTCTCGGCAGGCGCCTTCGCTGCCAAGCGCGGCGACGGATAAAAGCTCGGATCGGGCGTCCATCGAGCCATTGACCTGCTCCCGGAAAACGGGCGCCATTTTCACCGCTAACTCCGGTTTCGACAAGTCGCCCCAGGACGGCTTGCTGGCGATGCGAGAGTTGGCTCTTTGCGTGTTTCGGCCGACGCGTAGATTCCTTTTGTACGCTTGGCGAGCTAGAGTCCGAGAGCCTTCTTAGCCTTGGCCGTGATCGATTGGCGGGTTGAGAAGAATCCTTCCCACGGATCGCGCTTCTGCACCTTCAGCCGCGCCGGCAGCGTTTCAACGGTATACGGCGCCGGTGTCTTGAGCCCGCCAAGCTCGTCCCAGCGGAGCGGGCAGGCAACCGTCGCCTCCTTCTTCTTGCGGGTCGAGCAGTTGACGATTGCCGAGCCGCCGCGATGGTTCCGCAGATAGTCGACAAAGATTTTGTCCTTACGGTAACGCTTAAGCGGATTGGCCGTGTAACGATCGCCCCGCGCCTGAACCAGCGCGTCCGCGACGCCCTTGGCGAACATCTTCACCTCGTCCCAGCCGAGTTTCGGCGTAAGTGGCGCCACGACGTGCAGGCCCTTGCCTCCCGTCACCTTGACGAAGCTCGTGAGTCTCAAATCGGCCAGAAAGTCACGTACTTCCACCGCCGCGGCCTTCAATTCCGCGAGGGCAAGGCCCTCATCGGGATCGAGATCGAACACGAGCCGGTCCGGCTCGGTGAGATGATCGAGCGACACGCCCCAATCGTGGATTTCCACTACGCCGAGTTGCACGAGCCCGAACAGGCCGGCTTCATCCTCGATGTAGAGGTACTTGCGCTTGCTCTCACCGCCGGGGATCTGGATCTCCTTGATGGCCTTGCTCATGCCCTCCATCCCGTGGCGCTGGAAGAAGCATTCCTTTTCGGTCCCTTCCGGGCAGCGGACGATGCTGATCGGCCGGTTGACGACATAGGGGAGCATGACGGGGGCGACTGTCTCGTAATAGCGGGCGAGATCGAGCTTGGTGAGCCCAACATCCGGATAGAGCACCTTGTCGGGATTGGTCAGCGTAGTGCCTTTGAACACGGGATCCCCTTTCGGCTTCGATGCGCTAGGGCGAGAGTTCGGCCTGCTCAGCCTCCGCGCCCGTTGCATCATCGCGTCTAACCTCCGACGCGGGCTTGTCCTCGCGCAAGCCCTGAAAGCTCGGATGGCGCAAGCGTCCGTCGCGCGTCCACTCCGCAAATGCCACCTCGCAGACCAGCGTCGGCTTTAGCCAGACGGCGTCCCGCCGCTCGATGGGCGGCACCTCGACAAAGGGCGATTTGCTTCGCTCGAGCGGATTGAAGCGTTTGGCAAGCCGGTCGAGATCGAAGCTGGAAAACCCCGTGCCGACCTTCCCGGCAAAGACCAGCTCGCCGTCGTTGAAGGTGCCGAGCAGGAGCGAGGAGAAGGCGCGGTCTTTGGCGGTGGAGCGGCTATAGCCGCCGATCACAAATTCGGCGCGCTTGCCGCATTTGGTCTTGAGCCAATCCTTGCTCCGGCCCGAGCGATAGAGGGAGTCGCTGCGCTTGGAGATCACGCCTTCTAGACCCGCGCCGCACGCCTCGCGAAAAACTTCGGGGCCTGAGCCCGCGACATGGTCGGAATAGACGAGACAGTCCGGCAAGGATTGCTTGCTCATGAGCTTCCGCAGCCCCGCTTTCCGCTCGGCGAGAGGCTTCATGCGCCAATCCTTGCCGTCGAGAAACAGGAGGTCGAACAGGAAGTAGTGGAACGCCGGATGCGGCGTGTCGATATGCTCCTGCAGCGATTTGAAGTCGGTGATCCCAGACGGCAGCACGAAGGCGATTTCGCCGTCGAGCAGCGCGTCATCGCAGAGCAGTTTCTTCAGCGCCTTGGCGATGGCCGGAAAGCGCACGGTCCAATCGAGACCGCTCCGGCTGAACAGCACGATCTCGTCGCCGCTCTTCCGCGCAACGATGCGGTAGCCGTCATATTTGACCTCGTGCAGCCAGCGCGGGCCGTCAGGCACCTCGTCGTCGAGGCTAGCGAGCTCGGGGGCGATGAATTCCGGTCCTATGGCGCGCCGCGTTTTCGGCGGGCGCTTGCCGATCCAGCTTTTTGCTTTGGCTTCGGGCTTTTTTTTTCAGCCTTGGAGCTCCACACGGGCACCTCGCCTGTCTCGATCTCCTGCATGGTGCGGCCGCTCTTCGCGCTTGTGTCGTAATTCTCGGTCGGCTCGTCGCCCTCACCGGCGTATTCGTCGCGCTTCTTGATCAGGAGCCAATTCTGGCGGCCACGGTCTGCTTTGCGGCCCTTCATGCGGACCAGCACCCAATCGCCTTTGAGCCGATCGCCATGCAGCCTGAATTTGAGATCGCCCTTGGCCAGGCCTTCGTCGGGGTCGCCGATCGGCTCCCAAGTGCCCTTGTCCCAGATCATCACCGGGCCGCCGCCATATTCGCCTCTGGGGATGACGCCTTCGAAGCCGCCATATTCGAGCGGGTGGTCCTCGGTGATGACGGCGAGCCGCTTCTGTGTGGGGTCGAGGCTTGGGCCCTTGGTCACGGCCCAACTCTTCAGCACCCCGTCATGCTCGAGCCGGAAATCGAAATGGGTGCGGCGCGCCGCGTGCTTCTGGATGACGAAGCTGTTGCCCGTCTTGCGGAGGCGCTCTGGTGGAGGTTCCGGAGTCTTGCTGAAATCCCGCTTGGCGCGGTAAGTCGAAAGCGGGTCTTCCGCCTTGGTCCGCGCCATGGCTTAAGCCGATTTCCTCTTCGGCGCCGCGCGGGTCGCCTTCTTCGCAGCCCCCGAACGGGACGTGGCGGCGGCAGCCTTCTTGGGCTGCTGGGCCTTGCTTGGTGGGGCGGCCTTGCTCGGCGGGGCGGCCTTGCCCTGCTGCTTCACGCTCTTCTTGAGCGCGTCCATGATGTTGATGATCTTGGCGGTGCCGGGCTCTCCGGTGACGATCGACGGCGCGCGGTGCTCGATCTTGGCGTTGATCAGCTCCCATACCGCGTCGTTATATTCGTCCTTGAATTTCTCCGGCTCGAAGGCCCCTGACTTTCGCTCGATCAGCTCGACGGCGAGCTCCAGCGCCTCCTTGTCGACCTTCACGTCCGGCACTTCCTCGAAGAATTTGTCGGCCGACTTGATCTCGTTCGCGTGCCGTAGGATCTCGAGCATCAAGCCCCGCCCGCAAGGCTTGAGCGCAACGATGTTGCCCTGGCCGCGCAGGATCAGCTGGCCGATGCCGATCTTGTTCGACTGCTCGAGCGCCTTCTGCATGATGACGTAGCCGTCCTCGGCAACCTCGCCATCCGGCAGGAGGTAATAGGGCTTCTCGAAATAGCGGGCATCGATCGCGGAGGGATCGACGAAGCGCACGAGCTCGATGGTCTGCTTGCTCTCGAGCTTCAGCTCGTCGATCTCTTTCTGATCGAGCAGCACATATTTGCCCTTCTCATATTCGAAGCCCTTGGTGATCTCCTCGTTCTCGACGGGACCGACGCCGGGCGCCACTTTTTGGTAGCGGATGCGCTTGCCCGACGGCTCGTGGATCTGGTGCAGCTCGATGCGCCGCTCGGTGCTGGTCGCGGGGTAAAGCCTGACCGGGATGGTGACGAGCGAGAGCCTTAGATTGCCTGTCCAGAAGGCGCGGGGTGCCATACGCTAGAACTCCTCTGAAGCACGCGCGGGACCATATTCCTCGACCGAGCGCGCCAGTATAGCCTGAAACGGGCTCAATCTCGACCGCGGTTCCGAAGCCGGAAAGCACTGCCGGCCGTCATTTTTCGACTTTATAGCCATTCTCGTTAAGCAATTGATGCTCGCCCTGGCGGGCACATTTCGCCTATTCTATCTCGCCAGCGGTCAGGCTTCCCACCACCAGCACGCCCGGTCCTCGGCACCACGACCCACGACCCCTCGGCTTTGAGCAAGCGGGGCTGGTAGGGCGGGGCAAACTTTATTGCCTTTGGCGTGGATGGCGCGGAACGCAAGCGGAGTTTAGGGCTTAGTCACAGGATGAACGAGCTTAAACCAAATCTCGGCGTCCCCGCCGTGATCGTCACCGGGGCCACCGAAGGCATCGGCTGTGCGCTGGCGGAGGAGTTCGCGCGCAGCGGGCATACCCTCGTGCTGGTCGCCCGTGACGAGGCAGGCTTGGCGCGCGCCGCCGCGGAGCTGTCGCGCAAATATGGCGTAGCGGTCAGGGTCACCGCCCAGGATCTCAGCACCGTGGAGGGCTGCGCCGGCGTCGAGCAGGCCTTGCGGCGTTTCGGGGTCTATGCCGACATCCTCGTCAACAATGCCGGCATCATGTCGTCGGGATTCTTCCAAGATGAAGATCCCGCTACCGTCCGGCGCATGGTCGACCTCAATGTGCGGGCGGTGGTGGACCTCACGCGTCGCTTCCTGCCCGGCATGGTGGCGCGCAGCCAAGGCGGCGTGCTCAACATTTCCTCCATGATGGGCCTGATGCCGGTGCCCTATGAGGCGACCTACGCCGCCTCCAAGGCCTTCGTGCTGTCCTTCAGCAAGGCGCTTGCTTACGAGACCATGGGCACGGGCGTTAAGGTCTCGGTCGTGGCCCCAGGCGTGGTGGCAACGAGGCTGCATGCCAAGGCTGGAGCGCTGAACTCGCGCTATCTCTATCTGTTTCCGGCACTCACCCCCGAGCAGGTCGCGAAAACCGCCTATCGGCGTTTCAGCCGGGGCTGGTCCACGAGTTTGCCTGGATTCTCTAACAAAGTTGGGACGTTCATCGTGCGCTTCATGCCCGACTTTCTCTTGGTGCCGGTGATGGGCTGGTTCTTCAGGATGCGAGACGACGAGGGCCGGGTGCTGTGGCCGGGCGGCGCTATCGCAAGAGAGCCTAAGAGGAAACGTGCACCCGAGCCGGTCCGGCTGGAAACGACGGAATAGGCGATCTTGCCGCCGTCCCTGACCGCCGATGGTGAGCCGCGGCTTGCCCCGGACCCGCGCGAAACTTCGGACATTACAGTCCCGAGCAGACCCAGCCCGCCTTCGACAGGGTTCTGGATCGCCGCCGTGCTGCTGGCGATCGGCGCCGCCATCTTCTTTCCACCTCGCCCCAAGCCTGCCGCACGGCGTTGCCTTTGACGAGCCGTTGAAGGTCGGCTTCGTGCTGAACGGCAAGCAGAATTTCGGTCACCGGATCCTGATCCGGCTCGCCGATTTCCTCGCCGGGTCGCCCAACCGGGCGAGCGTCTTCTATTCGGCTCATAGGCCTGGGCCCTGCCGCGCATAATGTAATTCCGCGCTTAGCGGCGATCCGCGCGAGATCGAAGCGGCGGCACAGTGCTTTGCCTCAATTCCCGATATTCAGCTGGAACTCGTGCCCGGGCAAACGGCTGCCGGCCAGAGCGCGCCCTAGGCCAGGCAAGCAAAAGCTAGCTCATGCAGCCTCCGATTCTTGGAAGGCGCGAACCTTGCGAACAAGCCGGTCGAGAATGGCGCGCATCATCCCCATGCGGCCTAAGATTGGCTGACCCATCTTCCCATTCCCAAGGTCGTTTCAAGCTACGATAGTAGGCTCCATAATCGACACGCGATGGCGAGGAATTGAGAATGGTGGGCAAGGAAGTGATCGGCGACTTCGAGGTCGAGGTCTTCGAGGATACCTACATCACAGCCGTGCATTGCAAGTACGGCCATAAATACTCGGCCCAATGGTCGACAGAAGTTCCGCACCTGAGGAACGAGTATTGTGCGCCGAATGATCTGGCGGAGCGGGACTACAAGGGCTTCGAGGATGAGGCCGAGCAAGCCATGCTTCGTAAGCTCGAAAACGACGGGCTGATCTAAGGTGCGGCGCGGCAGACGTTGGCTTGACGCAAGAGCTACGTGCAGCGCTGACGGAGTTGGCCGATGAATAGGGCCATCACTTTTAGGGGGGTCAAGTGATGAAGGCATTGCTCATAGGGTTCGCGTTACGCTCGTCACCATCGGTGAAGACGGCGATCTCGGTGAGTGCAATGTTGACCGGCCCATCGAACCCGAAGATGAACTTCTGATCCTATTCGCCGGTAGGGCTGCCGAGCGTCACTACAGTCCCACATCGAGCGCAGAGAGCGGCCGGCACGATTACGGCTGCGCTGCCATCATCGCCGAGAAGCTGTCCGGAAACGAGAGGGCAGCAAACCTACCACAAGAACTGGAACCGAAAGTCGATAAGCTTGTTCGGGAAAACCGGCAAGACATCCAAGCCCTCGTCCGAAGGCTTCTGGGGGATCGCACGATCACGTTGCCTTTCGAGCCGTAGGCCAGCACAGCGCGGGCTTGGGAGAGAAGCTGTGCAGAAAGCTCTAAAGTTACCCTTTTTCCGGCTCTGGGTAGATCATCGCCACAGCTTGATCAGTGGCCTAAGCAGACACCCTCTGGACCAGAGCCCTTGATGCAACGGGAACCTTGGTCGCAGTCGCCATCGTAGCGGCAGGTCTTCCCTTTCGTCGCTCGCTTCACCGGGGCATTGTCATCGTCGTTGGAAAGCGCGGGGAGGCAACTACCATTCACACATATGGTGCCGGTCGCGCACTCATCGTCGCGCATGCAGGCGAAGGCCGGACTTGAGGTGAGGCAGAGGATAGTGACTACGATCAGGCTGCGCATGGTGGTTCCCCTTTGAGCCTCCTAAAATCACACCACCGAATGTCCGAATTTTGACAAGCCAAGGGTCAGCGGAGAGCGCAGTCCTAAGGACAAATTGTCCTTAAAAACAAAGACTTGCTGTCGCACGCGACGTACGGCAACATTCGCGCGCCGGCCAGGAGGTTGCACCCTCCCGCGTCATGCGGCCTTTTGGCGGCGCGAGCACTCCCGGGCTCAGTGCTAAATTGGATGTGCGCAGAGGCTCACTTATCCCAACCTTGCGCCCAGAGAGCACATGAGCCTGGTCGCGGTGAGAGCAATGTTTTTCGGCGTTGCCGCTGTTGCCGCCTGTTGCGCCGGTTGCGCCACTCATAAAATTGACCAAACGCGCGAGATCGAGCGAACAGCGGGCGATTATTGCCAGTCGAAGGGACAAAGGCTTGTGAAAACTACTGCCGGTGCTTCCGAGTTTTTCAATTGCGTTCCGGTTGCCCCTGGAACAAGCGGAAACTCTGGTGGGGCGGCAAAGCCAGCGTCGGCGAAAGCAAATTGAAGCCTGGAATCAACCCATGCACCGCGAGAAAGTAGTCCCCTCATCGCGTCCTGGTTCCAGAAACTCGGCCCGCCCTTCCCGGCGGGCCTTTTCTTTCGCCCGCCTGCCTCATAGCGAGCGCTTGGCGCGCGTGCTACTATTTGGTGCGGCGGCGTTTCAGGGTCAGCCATGAAAGCTTTGTGGGTCGCTTTGCCTGCGGTGCTGCTTGCAGGTTGCCTTACGACCGGCGGCTATGTCGATCAACACCCGGTACCCATCGCACTTTCTGAAGCCGACAAGGAAGCAACGAAGAAGCTTGGCATCGCTTCGCTGAAAGACCCGGATAGCGCGAAGTTCGGAGACAAAATGGCACGGGGCAGAGCGCAAGCGGGCTGGACACTGACGTGTGGCATGGTCAACGCCAAGAACGGCTTCGGCGGTTATAGCGGCATGGAGCCTTTCGCCGTGCAAACCGAAGGGGGCGCTGTCAAGGAAATCGAAATCGCTTCTGACGCCCTCGACGGAAGTTGTTCTTGGCTGGTGCTCGCGGCTTGATGCAGGGCTGTGACGTAACGCTGATTGCCTGGTGAAGCGATGTTTCAATCCTTAGTCACCGCTTTTGTTGGTGTGGTTGGAATTGGGGGCACGCTCGCTGCAACATACATTGCGGGGCGATGGGGGCTAAAGCAACGCAAGGCCGAGATTTACTTTCGCCAAAAGGCAGATGCTTACGCCGCGCTTTTTAAAGCGGTTCACGAGGTGATCTTTGCCTCTCGTGACGAGACCGTATACATCGGCTACTTGACCGCCTTCGAGCGCACCAAAATGTTTGCGTCGTGTGAAGTTCGGCGAATTTTGGAGGGGGATAAGAAACCGGGGCCGGACACGCTCAGTAATGCAATCCAGCTTCTCCGCAGAAGCGCGGACGAAAAGGAAGAGCTTTCAACGAGAGTTCACCTCGTCCACGAGGTCATGGCGGTTGTCGAATGCGTGTCGGGCTGATCTACAAAAACTCATAGACTGAATCGCGGCGCGCACGCACGGTGATCCGAACCCCAGTGGTGACCCGATGGTGACCCGATGCACAAAGCTGGAAGGCGGGCTTCCGGTGTGAAGCCCTGAAACACACGGAGATCCTAAGGGATTTTGGTGGAGCCGGACGGGATCGAACCGACGACCTCAGCAGTGCGATTGCTGCGCTCTCCCAACTGAGCTACGGCCCCTGGATTGAGGCGCCATTTAGGGATCGGGCTTCCGGCGTGTCAAGCGAGCCTAGTTCCCGCTTGGCCTAAACAGATGCAAGGCTTGCCCTGGTCATCCCCTCTCCGCTAGATGAGGCACTGTCCGAGGAGGGGCTTCATGGGTCCATTGATCGGTTTCATCGTTCTTGTCATCGACCTCTATATCTGGGTCGTGATCGCCAGCGCGATCTTAAGCTGGCTGGTCGCCTTCAATGTGGTGAACACGAACAATCGCGTCGTGCTCACCATCGCCGATACGCTGTACCGCTTGACGGAGCCGGCGCTTCGGCCGATCCGCAACATCCTGCCCAATCTCGGCGGCATCGACATCTCGCCCGTGATCCTGATCCTGTTCCTCTTGTTCATCCGCGACGTCGTGCTGCTTGGCTGGCTCATGCCGGCGGCAGATCCCATGCTGTAGCGTTGCCGCCGCCGGCTCCTCTCGGTCCTTCGCTTCGCCGCAGCCGCGATGGCGTCATCATTGCCGTAAGGCTGACGCCGAAGGCGAGAGTCGACGAGATCGTGGGGGTCGAGGATTTCGGCGGCGAAGCGGTGCTGAAGGCCCGCGTGCGCGCGCTTCCCGAGTGTGGCCGCGCCAATACGGCGCTCGAAACCCTCATCGCGCGCTGGCTCAAGCTTCCGCCCTCCACCGTGAGTGTTGCCCAAGGCGGCAAGTCGCGGTTGAAGCAGGTCGCAATCGAAGGCGATGCCGAGGCGCTGTCGCGCTTGATCGCCGCCCGCCTCGCCGAACTCGGCTAGCGCTTCGCGCGCAGCGCCCGCGCCATGTCCTCGCCGATGGCAAGAGCGGCAGCCCGGGGCTCAGGGGCCGCGGTGATCGGTCGCCCGACCACGAGATAATCGGCGCCGGCGGCAATGGCCTTGGCCGGGGTGACGATGCGCGCCTGGTCGTGGCTCTCCCCGCCCTCGGGCCGGATGCCCGGCGTGACGAGAAGGAAGCTGTCGCCAGTGGCTTTGCGGATCGCCGCCGCCTCTTGTCCCGAGGCGATAACTCCGTCGAAGCCCGCATCTTGCGCCAGCAAGGCCCGGTGCAGCACGAGCTCGGAAGGCGTGTCGTCGATGCCCTGCTCCGCGAGATCGGCCGGCGTCAGATTGGTGAGCACCGTGACGCCGAGCAGCTTGAGGCCGCCGCGGCCGCGTCTGGCGGCATCGAGCGTCTTGCGGTCGACGGCATGTACCGTGAGGAACTGCGCGCCGGTGCGCGCGATCGCGGCGGTGGCGCGCTCCACCGTCGCCTCGATATCGAGCAGCTTCGCGTCGATGAACACGGCAGCGCCGCGCGCGGCGAGCTCGCTCGTGAGCGCGAGCCCACCGGAGAACAACAACTCGAGCCCGATCTTGTAGACCCCGACGCTGTCCTGAAGCTCCTCGATGAGCGCTCGAGCGTGGTCGACGCTTGGCACGTCGAGCGCGACGATCAGCCGGTCTTTGGCCTCGTTCATGGCGCGGCGAACCTCCGGGCAGCGATGGCGAGCGCCTCGACCACGTCCTTCAGCAAATCTTGCTGCGCTCGGTCCTTGAGGCTGCCGTCTTCGGCAAAGGCGTCGGCCGCGCGCGGCAGAGCGAGCTGTTGCGGGATCACTGTCGCGCCAACTCCGATCTCGAGAATCTGGCGGAGGTGCAGCAGGCCGCGCATGCCGCCGTAATAGCCGGGCGCCGCGCCGCTGATGGCGAACACGCGCGATTTGTAGATTTCGAGCCCGGTCTCGCCCTTGTTCCTCACCCGCGTCACCCAGTCGAGCGTGTTCTTGAGCAGCGGCGTGACCGAGGAATTGTATTCCGGGCTCGCGATGAACACGCCCTGATACTCGCTGAGCAGCGCTTTGAACTCGGCGGCCTTCACAGGCGGTCCATGCTCGGCCTCCAGATCGCCAGTATACAGCGGCATCGGATAGTCGGTGAGATCGACAAACACGCCTTCGACGCCGTTGACCGTGGCGATGTGCTGGGCGAGCCGCGCCAACTTCTTGTTGTGGGAGCCGCGTCGCTCGCTGCCGGCGAAGAACAATAGACGCAACATTCCGATCCCCGTTATGGCCTAGCGACAGGCTTACCCGCCAAGCGGCGCGCCATCAAGCAGGCTCGCAAAGCCCTAAGGGGATTTCGAGTCGGCCGAGCCGAACCAATTGCGGAGCGGAACGATGGCCGCGGCGGCGAGCGGCGTCGCCAATGCCAGCCCGAGAACGCCGAACAAGGCGCCGAGCACGAGCTGGTTCAAGATCACCACGGCCGGCGGCAGCGACACCGCGCGCGCTTGGATCAACGGCGTGAGCAAATAGCTCTCCAGGAACTGCACGATCGCGTAGAGCCCGGTTACCCATAGCGCCAGCGTATAGCTCTCTCCGCCCGCTACCAGCACCATCGGCACGGCGCCGATGATCGGCCCGAGATAGGGCAGGAAGCCCGCAAGGCCCGCGAACAGCGCCAGTACGAAGGCAATCGGCACGCCGAGGATGAGCAGGCCCACATAGGTGACGCTGCCGATCACGGCCATGGAGATGCCCTGACCGATGAGCCAGCGACGCAGCAAATCGCCAGTGTCATACAGCATGGCGGTCGTCTCGCTCCGCCGGTCCTCCGGCGCAACCCGCGCCGCGAGCTCAACATAGGTGTGCGGATCGGCCGCGAAGTAGATGCCGAAGAACAGAACGATCAGCAAGGCGCTGACGACGCCGAACATCGACACCGCGGCCGAGGTCGCGCCGCTGGCGATGCCCCACGGACTGAATTGGCTGAGCAGCTTGGTGATGTCGACGTCCTGGAAGAAGTTTCGCTGATCGGCCGCGGTGGCGACCTGCTGCGTAAGCGTGGTGAGCCCGGTGGCGATGCGCGTCGCGAGCTGGGTGATCTGCTGTGAGATGGTCGGTCCGGAGGTGTCGATGACCACGGCGAAAAAGACCACGATCAGCGCGATGACGATCGTGAGCGCCACGAGATTGGGCAGCCGGCTGATCCTGGCGAGACCTTCGCTTGCGCCATGGAGCACGATCGCGAGCAGAATGCCGGCGAAGGCGAGGAAGATCGCGGTCCGCGCGTACCACAGCGCCGCGGCGACGGCGAGGACGATGACCACGCTGATGGTGGCTCGTATCGCGGTATTGGTGACCGGGCGCGAGAGCCCTTGCGCCTGGCTGACCATGGGGTTCTTCAGTTTTGCAGCGCCGTCGGTCATGGCCATCCCCACTCCTGGCGCTCGCTCTACTGGCCCTCGAAGAATTCCTTCACCCGGGCGAAGAAGCCCGTGGATTCCGGGTTGGTGCTCGCGTTGGAGGCCTTCTCGAACTCTTTTAAGAGCTCGCGCTGCTTGCGCGTCAGGCTCTTCGGCGTCTCGACCTCGACCTGGATGTAGAGGTCGCCCTGCTGCTTGGAGCGCAGCACCGGCATGCCCTTGGCTTTGAGGCGGAACTGCCTGCCGCCCTCGGTGCCCTCGGGGATTTTCACCCCCGTCTTGCCGCCGTCGATGGTCGGCACCTCGATCTGGCCGCCGAGCGCGGCCGTCGTCATGGCGATCGGCACGCGGCAAAACAGGTCGGCGCCGTCGCGCTGGAAGAACTCATGCGGCTTAATCGAAAGGAAGATGTAGAGGTCGCCCGCAGGGCCGCCGCGCAAGCCCGCCTCGCCTTCGCCGGCAAGCCTGATCCGCGTGCCGTCCTCGACGCCGGCCGGAATGGTCACCGACAGCGTGCGCTCACGCGTGACCCGTCCCGATCCGTGGCAGGTATGGCACGGGGTCTCGATCACCTCGCCGCGTCCCTGACAGCTTGGGCACGTGCGCTCGATGGTGAAGAAGCCCTGCGCCGCGCGCACCTTGCCGACGCCGCCGCAGGTGCGGCAGGTCGTGGGTGCCGTGCCGGCCTTGGCGCCGGAGCCCGTGCATGCCTCGCAGGTGACGGATGTCGGCACCCTGATCTGCGCCGCCTTGCCCTCGTAGGCTTCGGCGAGGGTGATTTCCATGTTGTAGCGGAGGTCCGCGCCCCGCTCTCGCGCCGAGCGCTGCCGGGGCCGCCGCTGGCCCATGAACTCGCCGAACAGATCGTCGAACATGGCCGACATGGAGGCGGAGAAATCGGCGCCGAAGGCATGCGCGCCGGCATTGCCGAGACCACTGTCGAACGCGGCATGGCCGAAACGGTCATAGGCGCCCCGGCGCTGAGGATCCTTCAGCGTCTCATAGGCCTCGCCAACTTCCTTGAAGCGTCGCTCGGCGTCCTGATCGCCGTTGCAGCGATCGGGGTGGCATTCCTTGGCAAGACGGCGGAAGGCGGCCTTCAGCTCGCGGTCCGAGGCCCCTTTCGAAACACCCAGAACCTCGTAATAGTCTCGCTTCGCCATTCGCCCCTTCCGGCCTTCCCCACAGACCGCCCTGGTCGAGGGCGGCACTCAGCCTCTTGCTTGGGCTTCGGCCGGGGTCGCACCGAACATGTGCAATCCCCACGCCGATCCGTCAACGCACCCCTTTATGCAGACTTCTTGCTGTCGTCGTCCTTGACCTCTTCGAAGTCGACATCGACGACATTGTCCTTGCCTCCAGCCTCCTCCGAGGCGCCTCCGCCTTCGCCCGCGGCCGTGCCCTGGTTCGCTTGGTAAAGCGCTTCGCCAAGCTTCATCGAGGCTTGCGCCAGGGCGTCGGTCTTCTGCTTGATCGCGTCTTTGTCGTCGCCTTGGATCGCCGTTTTAAGCTCGGCAAGCGCGGCTTCAACCGTTGCCTTGTCGCCTTGCGGGACCTTGTCGCCGAAATCCTTGAGCATGCGCTCGGTGGAGTGCACCAGCGCCTCGCCCTGATTCTTGGTCTCGACCAGCTCGCGACGCTTCTTGTCCTCGTCGGCGTGGCTTTCGGCTTCCTTGACCATGCGCTCGATATCGGCGTCGCTCAAGCCGCCCGACGCTTGGATGCGAATCGACTGCTCCTTGCCGGTGGCCTTGTCGGTGGCGGCGACATTGACGATGCCGTTCGCATCGATGTCGAAGGTGACCTCGACCTGGGGCACGCCCCTTGGGGCCGGCGGGATGCCGACGAGATCGAACTGGCCGAGCATCTTATTGTCGGCGGCCATCTCGCGCTCGCCTTGGAACACGCGGATGGTGACGGCGTTCTGATTGTCTTCCGCCGTCGAGAACACCTGGCTCTTCTTGGTCGGGATGGTGGTGTTGCGGTCGATCAGCCGCGTGAACACGCCGCCCAAGGTCTCGATGCCGAGCGACAGTGGGGTCACGTCGAGCAGCAGCACGTCCTTGACGTCGCCCTGGAGCACGCCCGCCTGAATGGCGGCGCCGATCGCCACCACCTCGTCGGGGTTCACGCCCTTATGAGGCTCGCGGCCGAAGAAGGTCTTCACCGTCTCGACCACTTTCGGCATGCGCGTCATGCCGCCGACGAGAACCACCTCGTCGATCTCGGCAGCCTTCAGACTGGCGTCCTTCAATGCGTTCTGGCAGGGGCCGATGGTCTTCTGGATGAGGTCATCGACCAGGTTTTCGAGCTTGGCCCGGGTGAGCTTCATGGTGAGATGCTTCGGCCCGGTCTTGTCGGCGGTGATGAAGGGCAGATTGATCTCGGTCTGCGTCGTCGACGACAACTCGATCTTGGCCTTCTCGGCGGCCTCTTTCAGCCGCTGCAGCGCCAGCTTGTCGCCGCGGAGATCGATGCCCGACTCCTTCTTGAACTCATTGGCGAGATAGTCGACGAGGCGCATGTCGAAATCCTCGCCGCCGAGGAAGGTATCGCCATTGGTCGACTTCACCTCGAACACGCCGTCGCCGATCTCGAGGATCGAGATATCGAAGGTGCCGCCGCCGAGGTCGTAGACGGCGATGGTCTTGCTCTCTTTCTTCTTGTCGAGGCCGTAAGCGAGCGCGGCCGCGGTCGGCTCGTTGATGATACGGAGCACCTCGAGCCCGGCGATCTTGCCGGCGTCCTTGGTCGCCTGGCGCTGGGCGTCGTTGAAGTAGGCCGGAACGGTGATGACCGCCTGCTCGACCTTTTCGCCGAGATAGGCTTCGGCGGTCTCCTTCATCTTCTGCAGGATGAAGGCCGAGATCTGCGAGGGGGAATATTTCTTGCCGCGGGATTCGACCCAGGCATCGCCATTGTCGCCTTTGACGATCTGGTAGGGGACGAGCTTCTTGTCCTTCTCGACCATCGGGTCGTCGTAACGGCGCCCAATCAGACGCTTGATGGCGAAGAACGTGTTCTCGGGATTGGTGACGGCTTGGCGTTTGGCGGGCAGGCCTACGAGCCTTTCACCATCGTCGTTGAACGCCACGATCGAAGGCGTGGTACGCACGCCCTCGGCATTCTCGATAACTTTGGGATTCTTCCCTTCCATGACCGCGACACAGGAATTGGTTGTGCCGAGGTCAATTCCGATCACTTTCGCCATCCGTAGCCTCTCCTTCTGGCGGACCGTCCGGGCCCTTGCGCGGCACCCAAAACACTCACGCGTGCCGCGCGCCCTAAGCTGCGCGGCGCCGGTCCCCTCATCACTATCGGCGCGCCCGCCGACTCATCCGGCAGGTTCCGCGGTTATATAGGAGCCAACCCTATGTCCCGCAAGGAGAAGCGCGGCAATTGGCGAACAGACGATGTGCGTTTTTCACGCGATGCGCTTGCAGGCGGCGATGAGAACCGGCGTTAGACAGTAATAGCGCCCGTCCTCGCCCGCCTCCATCATGTCGGCGCGGAACGCCGACGCCCGCACGGGATCGGCAAGGCCAAACTCAGCGCCGGCGGCGTAGAGGCTGTCATAAACACCGATCATCATGGCGGCCATCTCCGCCAGCGGCAGGAAATGCACGGCAGCATGGGTGCCGTCCGGCGCGCCGAGGCCAGCCGCCTCGAATTGCGCGGGGAGTTGGCGCCCGGCCCGCAAATTGCGCCCATGGCCGCGGAACACGCCCTCGAACACGCGGTTGAATTCGCCCATCGCCGGGCACGTCGGCTCGACCGTGATGGCGCCGAAGTCGAACTCTTGCGCGACGACGGTGCCGCCTTGCTTGGTCCAGCCCGCCATCTTTTCGAGCGCGGCCACGGGATCGCGCAGATGCATGAGCAGGAGCCGGCAGAAGGTCAGGTCGAAAGGCGCGCCGGCCGGTGCGTCGAGCTTCGCCAGATCGGCGGCGATGAGTTCGAACCGCGTCCCTCCTTCGGCGCGAAGCGCTTGCAAGGCTTGGCGCCCGAGCTCGGCGTCGATCTCGATGCCGGTGACAGAGCCCTCGGCACCCACGCGATCGGCCATCAGCCGCATCACGGCGCCAGGCCCAGACCCCACATCGAGGCAGCTCATGCCGGGCTTGAGCCCGACCCGGTCGAGGACTTCCGCCGTTGCTCCCTCCCACATGCGCGCCTGATCGCGCAGACGCTGATATTCTTTCGCGTCCCGCGTATGCACGTAGTTGGCTTTGCGGGCCTTCGCCATGCTCACCTCTTGATCGTCGCGCCAATCGTTTCTAAGCGGACACTGTGGCGAATCGTAGGATGCCGCAGCGCCGGAGGTAAAGCCGTGCCGTTGCAATATCTTCCGGGAAGGCTCGCTCCAGCAGCGCAAGCTGGGTTGATGGCCGACTTGCGCACGATCCTCGTCGCAGCGCCGCTCTTCACCCCGACGATGCCGCGCTCGGGCAAGTCCTTCTCGGTGCGCATGACGAATTGCGGGCCGCTCGGCTGGGTCTCGGACGCAAGCGGCGGCTATCGCTATCAGGCGACCCATCCCGAGACCGGGAAGGCTTGGCCGGCGATGCCAGCAGGGCTGCTTGAGCTGTGGCGCGGTGTCACGAGCTATCCAGCGCCGCCCGAGGCCTGTCTCGTCAACTATTATGCCGCGGACGCCAAGATGGGGCTGCACCGCGATGAGGATGAGCAGGATCTTGCCGCGCCGGTGCTGTCGGTATCGCTAGGCGAAACGGCAATCTTTCGCGTCGGCGGCCTCACCCGACGAGGTCCGACGCGAAAATTCGAGCTCAAATCCGGCGATGTGGTGGTGCTGGGCGGAGAGGACCGGCTGGCCTATCACGGTATCGACCGCATCCTGCCCGGCACCTCGGACCTGCTGCCCGAGGGTGGCCGCTTCAACCTAACCTTGCGGCGGGTGACGAAGCCGAGCTAGGCCTTGCCGCCGGTGTCCTGGCTGGACGGTCCGCCGCGCGGCGCTCCGTTACGCGGGAAATCGTCATTGGCCGGCTTGCCCGGCCCCTCGCCACCCGGTCCTGCGGCACAAGCCTTCGCTCCGCCTTTGGCGATCGCCACGAGAGCGGGCCTGAGGCACCGGTCGCCGATGACATAACCCGCCTGCATCACGTCGACCACGGTGCCCTCGGGCACGTCGGGGTTCTGCACCTCGTACATGGCTTGATGGCAGTTCGGGTCGAAGCGCGCCCCGAGCGGCTCGATGCGCACGACGCCGTAGCGCTCGAGCACGTTGAGCAACTCCCGCTCGGTGAGCTCCACCCCATCGAGGAAGCTCTTCAGCGCCGGGTCCTGGCTTGCCGCTTCCGTAGGCACGTGCTCGATGGTGCGGCGGAGATTGTCGCCGACGGTCAGGACGTCGCGCGCGAAACTGGAGATGGCGTAACGCGACGTGTCGGTCTTCTCGCGCTCGGTGCGGCGGCGCAGATTCTCCATGTCGGCCATGGTGCGGAGCAGCCGGTCGCGCATGTCGGCATTCTCGGCGATCAAGGCCTCGAGCTCCGCGCCGGCTTGCGCCGCCGGGTCGGCGGCGGCGCTTTGCGTGTCGGCGTTGGCAGGCTTTGCCTGACCCTCGTTGGCCTGCCGCGGATCGGTGTCGTCGGACATTGGCTCTCTTACGAAAAGGGGGTCGCTGGACAATCTCAAGCGGGGATATCCATCGCGGACCGGCAAAAATCAAGGGGCAAGGCGCCCAAGCAGCCTTGCCGTGTAATCCACCATTGGGATGATGCGGGCGTAGTTGAGCCGCGTCGGGCCGATCACACCGAGCACGCCCACGATCCTCTGCTCGGTGTCCTCGAAGGGCGAGACGATCAAGGACGAGCCGGACAGGGAGAAAAGCTTGTTCTCCGAGCCGATGAAGATGCGTACGCCTTCGGCGCGCTCGGCGAGGCCGAGGAGCTGGATCAGGTCCTTCTTGGTGTCGAGGTCCTCAAATAGATGCCGCACCCGCTCCAAATCCTCCATCGCCCGCACATCCTCGAGCAGGTGCGAGCGGCCGCAAACGATGAGGCTCTTCTGCTCGTCGCCATTACCGGACCAGATGGCCAGGCCCTCGGTGACGACGCGGGTGGTGAGCTCGTCGAGCTGGACGCGCCGCGCCTCGATCTCCGACTCGATCCGGCCGCGCGCGTCCGCCAAGGTCAGTCCGGCAATGCGGGCGTTGAGATAGTTGGAGGCTTCGACGAGCGAAGCGAGCGGCAGGCCTTCCGGCAGGTTGATGATGCGGTTCTCGACATCGCCGTCCTCGCTCACTAGCACGGCGAGCGCCCGGCCGGACCCGAGATTGACGAACTCGACCTGCTTCAACGTCTTGCTCTGCTTCTCGACCAGCACGACGCCGGCGCAGCGCGACAGGCCGGACAGCATCTCGCCGGCCTCGGCCAGCAATTCGACCGCGGCGCGGTGCTTGCTGCTGCCCGCCATGCGGCTCTCGATCTCGGTCCGCTCCTGCTCGCTCACATCGCCGATCTCGAGCAGCCCGTCGATGAACAGGCGCAACCCAGACTGCGTGGGCAGGCGGCCGGCGCTCGTATGCGGCGCGTAGATGAGGCCGAGCGCCTCCAAATCCGACATGACGTTGCGCACCGAGGCCGGCGACAGCGCCATCGGCAAGGCCCGGCTCAAATTGCGCGAGCCAACCGGCTCGCCAGTGGCGAGATAGGTCTCGACGACGCGCTTGAAGATCGCGCGCGAGCGCTCGTTGAGCTGGCGCAAGCTCACGGCTCCCTCGCTCACGGCGCTCAGGGCGTTAACATCGGTGTGGCGCATGTCGGGTTGAAACTTAGGGGCGCACCCGCGAGGCGTCAAATGCTCTAGGGCCAACCGATCCGTGCCCCGACGAAGTCCGGGCATGACGGGCGCGGGTTTAACGGCCGGCTAGTTTAAGGCGGCAAATTCTGCCGCAATGGAGGACGAAAGCCCGTCTGGCGCGCCGAAATGGGCAAAATAGCGCGTCCGGATCGCCTCGACCGGCATGATGACGAAAACGTCAGTGGTGCCGAATTGATGGTCGATGACAGCGCCGTCGCCGATATAGGCCCCAAGCTTGAGATAACCCTTGATCAGCGGCGGCAGCGCCCTGATCGCCGCACGCATGTCGATCACCTCCAATGGCAGCATGTTCATGTCGACGCGAAGATGTTTATGCGCCTTGACCCGCCATTCCTCCGGCGCGAGCGCGGTGTGATGCAGGTAGCTCAGTGCCGCGGCATGCGCCTTGGCGTCGGTGCCCTCGAAGCTCGCGCAGCCGATCATGACGCTGGCGCCATGCTCGCGCACATAGGACCATACGCCCTGCCACAGAAGCTCGAGCGTCCGCTTGTTGCGATAGGGTTTGAGCACGCAGGAGCGGCCAAGCTCGATGAAGCTATGATTGGGCCGGCCGCGGAGCAGCGGCTGAATGTCGTATTCGCCCTGGGTGTAGAAGCCGTCATTGAGGTCGGCGACGTCCTGACGGAGCACGCGGTAGGTGCCGACCACACGCGGCCGGCGCCAAGGATGCGCGTTCGTGTCGGTGCCGTGGTCGACCACCAGCAGATGGTCGAAGACCGGGTCATAGGCATCTTCGTCGCGCCGCGACAGCATGGCGAGCGCGCCGGGAATCGCCGACATCTCCTCATAGAACACTTTGTAGCGGAGGCGTTGCGCCTGCCTGATCTCCCCTCGCTTGCGGGCAAGCCGCACTTCCAGGGAGCCGATGCGGCCATAGACCTTGGGCGGCTGCCGTGGCGTAAGCCGGGGCTTCACCCGCCACCGGCCGCCGAAGGGCAGCAAACCCCCGCCGAAGGGCAGGAGTGGACCGTTGTGATTAGGCCGCAAAATCGACATCGGGTCGTCGCGGAACCGCTCCGCGATGCTCCCGGGGGTCAGTTTCATTGGCATATTTCAGTCCGGCTCGCTGCGATAAGAAGCGGCCGCGCGACGCCGTAACCACTGACAACTCCGCGCGCGGCAGCCCTGATTCGGCCACAACAAGGTTCGGTTAGCAAACCAATTCGAAGTCTGTGTGACAGCCTGGGGATATAGGGCGCGGCTCCTCGATTATCAGGTGGCCGTCCGGCGCATGGCGCAGAGCAACAAGGCCGCAAGGAACAATGATGATCTCGGGCAGGAGCTCAGGCGGCTCCGCGGCCGGCTGCCTTTTCGGCGCCGTCCATTGGCTTCCCCCAGCGTGCGAGCAGCGCCGTCAGATCCTGCTTTTCGATGTCGCGCGTGTTGAACTCGGCCGCCGTATGGGCGTCGAACATCGCGCCGAGATGCTTGGGGTCCGCAGTCATCGCTTCCCCCGCTGCACTTTTTTCTCGATCACGTCCCAGATCATCGCGGCGATGTCCGGTCCGCCGAACTGCGCCACCTGCCTGATGCCGGTGGGTGAGGTGACGTTGATCTCGGTGAGATGGTCGCCGATCACGTCGATGCCGACGAAGATTAGCCCGCGCTTCTTCAGCTCCGGCCCGAGCCGCCCGCAGATCTCCCGGTCGCGCGCCGTCAGCGTCGCGGGCTGGGCCCTGCCGCCGACATGCAGATTGGAGCGCGTCTCGTCCGGCGCCGGCACGCGGTTGATGGCCCCGGCAAACTCGCCGTCGACCAGGATGATGCGCTTGTCGCCCTGGCGCACTTGCGGAATGTAACGCTGCACCATGATCGGCTCGCGGAAGGTGATGCCGAGCAGCTCGATCAGCGAGTTGAGATTGGTGTCACCCTCGGGAATGCGGAACACCGCGGCGCCGCCATTGCCGTAAAGCGGCTTCACCACGATGTCCCTGTGCTGGTCGCGGAACGCCTTGATCGCGTCGACCGAGCGGGTGACGAGCGTCGGCGGCATCAGGTCGAGAAAGTCGAGGACGAACACCTTCTCCGGCGCGTTGCGCACGCTTGCCGGATCGTTGACCACCAGCGTCTCCGGATAGATGCGCTCCAGCAGATGCGTGGTGGTAATATAGGCCATGTCGAATGGCGGGTCTTGCCGGAGCTGCACCACGTCGAAGGTGGCGAGATCCACCTCCCGCGGATGCGCCAGCCGATAATGGTCGCCTGGGCTGTCCTCGACGGTCAGGCTGTGGCCGCGCGCGATCAGCTTCCCATCGCGGAGCGAGAGATTATCCGGCGTGTAATAGAACACGTCGTGGCCGCGCCATTGCGCCTCGAGCAGCAGCGCGAAGGTCGAATCGCCCCTGATATCGATGCGCTCGATGGGGTCCATCTGGAAGGCGACTTTGAGGGCCATGACGCTCTCTTATAGGCAGAGCCCTGCAAGAAACTCCACTCTGTCATGCCCGGACTTGATCCGGGCTCCATACCGTTAGGTCTCAACAAGTCGAAGCGCAATCGGCGTGGATTGCCGGGTCAAGCCCGGCAATGATGAGTCCTGCATCAAACGGGAAATGCGTTGGCAATATAGTGCCGCCAGACCCAAGGCGCCGCCAGCAGCACGTCGAAGGCGATGTCGTGACCGGCGAAGTCCGGGTGACCGGCGAGCCAATATTGCGCGGCCCCTGACGATGCGCCGCCGCGCCCGCGTCGGCAGCGCCCAGCCGGCATCCTCGAAGCGTTTACGCTGCTTCACTTCGACGAAGGCGAGCCGCTTCCCCTTGAGCGCCACGAGATCGATCTCGCCCACCGGGGTCCTGTAGCGCTGAGCGAGGATGCGGTGGCCTTTGAGGCGCAGCAGCAGCGCGGCGAGAGTCTCGGCGAACAGCCCATGGCGATAGGCCCTGACGCGCGTCTCTCTCACCCCTCGTCCCCGCGCTGAAGCGCAAGTCCAAGCTCGTAAACGTGGCTCCGCTTGAGCTTGAACCTCTCGGCGACGCTGTGCACGGCGTCGCGGAAGCTCTCGCCCTCCAGAGCCTGCTTCAGCGCAGCCATGATCGCGTCATCGCTGATCAAAGTCTCGTCAGGACTGGGCGGGGCGATCACCACGACGAACTCGCCCTTCAGCTCGGCAACCGGCTCGATTTCCCTTGCAAGCTCGGGAAGAGTGCCGCGCGCGACCCGCTCATGCAGCTTGGTCAGCTCCTTGGCGAGCGCCGCCTCGCGCGGGCCGAGCACTTCGGCCATGTCGGCGAGGCTCTTTGGCAAACGCGGCGCTGTCTCGAAAAACACGAGCGTCGCCGGCACCGTCTTCAACTCTTCGAGCCGCTTCTGCCGTGGGCCGGATTTAGGGGGCAGGAAACCTCCGAACAGAAACGTGTCGGTGGGCAGGCCCACGGATGTCAGCCCGGCCATCACCGCGGAAGGACCGGGGATGCTGATCACGGCGAAGCCTGCATCCAAGGCCTCGCGCACGAGCTTGTAGCCGGGGTCGGAGACGAGCGGCGTACCTGCATCGGAGATCAGCGCCACGGAAAATCCGGCGTCGATGCGAGCGAGCAGCCGCGGGCGTTCCTTCGCCGCATTGTGCTCGTGATAGGGCGTGAGCTCAGCCTTGATGGCGAAATGGGACAGAAGCTTGCGGCTGTGGCGCGTGTCCTCCGCCGCGATCAGGTCGGCGCGGGCGAGCACTGAAAGCGCGCGGAGCGAGATGTCGCCAAGATTGCCGATCGGCGTCGCCACGAGATAAAGCCCGGGCGGCAGCTTCTGCGCCAACTGCTCGGCGAGCACGCTTTGCGCGCGCTCGAGCACGCGCGACGATGCGTCCGTGTCCTGTTGTTGGCGATCCTGCACGCTGGCGCTCATGCTTAACTTGCGCCGCAGCGCCTGCCCAAACTGGCAGGTCCGCCGGCGCTAGGCTTCCAGACCTAACATGCTATAGTGCACTTTATAGCCCATCACGATGGAGCCAGGATTGCGGCCGAGACCGGCTGACGGGGGCGAGCGGCGGGCAGGTCTAAAGCCCCGGTGGGACGTGCGCACACCAATAACCGCCGCTAGGAACACAAGCCTCGCGACAACCTCGACGCCTCGCGGGACTTGGAGCATAGGGGTTCATGCGACTTCCGAACAGGATCGGTGTTAGCCTCGGAGCCTTGCGGGTCGTGCTCGCGAGCCTCATCACTGCGGCGCTCCTTGCCGCTTGCGGCGGCGGCAGCGGCCCAGGCCCTGCCAACGGCCCCATCACCGGCTCGACTGGCGGGGTCAAGGTTGCCCTGCTTCTGCCGATCACCGGCTCCGGCAACACCCCTGGCGTGGCCAAGGCGCTGAAGCAGGCGGCCGAGCTCGCGCTGTTCGACTTCGACAATCCGTCGGTCTCGCTCGTGCCCAAGGACACCAAAGGCACGCCGGAAGGCGCGCGCGCGGCCGCCGAGAGCGCTATCCAGGACGGCGCCGAGCTGATCATCGGTCCGCTCTTCGCCCAGGAGGTGACGGGCGCCGCCCCGGTCGCGCGCCAAGCCAATGTGCCGATGATTGCCTTCTCGAGCGATGAGAAAGTCGCCGGCAGCGGCGTCTATCTGTTGAGCTTCCTGGCCGGCCGCGACGTGCCGCGGATCATTTCCTACGCCGCCGCCCACGGCAAAAAGAATTTCGCGCTGCTGGTGCCGCAATCGCCTTACGGCCGGGTGGCCGAGGAGGCCTTCGCCAAGACCATGGGCCACGTCGGCGGGCAAGCCGTGGTCCGCGCCACCTTCCCGCCGAACGACGCCAACGCCATGCTCGGGCCGGTCCGGCAAGTGGCCAACGCCATCAAAGCCGGACAGGTCGATGCGCTGTTCCTGCCGGCGAGCCCGGAGGACCTCGAATCGCTGGCGCCGCTGCTCGCCTCGAACGACGTGACCGGCGCGCGCGTCCAGTTCCTCGGCACCGGTCAGTGGGACTATCCCAATATCGGCAGAGAGAAAGCTTTGATCGGTGGCTGGTTCCCGGCCCCCGATCCGAAGGGATGGAGCAACTTCACGGCAAGCTACGCCAAGACCTATGGCGCTACCCCGCCGCGGATCGCGAGCCTCGCTTACGACGCCGTCAGCCTCGCCGTGTCGCTGTCGCAACATCCGCCGGGGCAGCGTTACACGCCCGCGCTGCTGACGAGGGGAAGCGGCTTTGCTGGCGTCGATGGCCTGTTCCGCCTGCTGCCCGACGGCACGTCCGAGCGTGCCCTCGCCATCCTCGAAGTGCGCGACTACGGGCCGCAATTGCTCGAGCCCCCGCCGAACGGTTTCACCACCGCACAATATTGAAGATTGAAGGCTCTAAGCCGCGAGCTCGAGGATCAGCCGGTTGAGCACCAGGCGCCCGGCTTCGGTCGCTTGCAGCCGATCGGCGCTTCGCCTGAGCAGGCCTTGCCCCTCGAGCTCCTTGAGGCGTTTCTCGTCGAGCACGCGGCCGTCGATCGCTTGCAGCCGCTTCAGGTCGATGCCTTCGGCAAGACGCAAGCCCATCAGCAAATATTCGTCAGCCTGCTCGGCCGCGCTCAGAGCCTCGTCCTGCTCGAGCCCATGGCAGCCCGTTTCGACCGCCACAAGCCAGCCTTCCGGAGATTTGCGCGTCGCGAGCGCGCGTTTGATGCCGCTGCTCCCGATGCGGGAATGCGCCCCGGGGCCGACACCCGCATAGTCGTAGCCACGCCAATAAAGCTGGTTGTGGCGCGACTCTGCGCCCGGCCGCGCATGGTTCGATACTTCATAGGCCGGCAGCCCGGCGGCATCGCACAGCTCCTGCGTCAGCCGGTAGAAGGCTCGCGCCCGCGTGCCCGTGGGGATCGTCAACGTGCCGGCGACGTGGCGCGCGGCGAACGGCGTGCCCTCCTCGATGGTGAGCTGATAGAGCGAGAGGTGGTCATGCGCGTAGCCGAGGGCGCGCTTCAATTCCTCGCGCCAGGCCGGCAAGGCCTGCCCCTGCCGCGCATAGATCAGATCGAACGACACGCGCGCGAAATGCCGCTTGGCGATGGCGAGCGCGGCAAGCGCCTCTTCGCTTGAGTGCATGCGGCCCAGTGCTTTGAGACTCGCATCGTCGAGCGCCTGCACGCCGAGCGACACGCGGTTGACGCCGGCCGCACGGTAGCCAGCGAAACGCTCCGCCTCGACGCTGGTGGGATTGGCTTCGAGCGTGATCTCGGCATCCACCGCAACCGTCCACAGCGCGGCAATGCGGTCGAGGATGGCGGCGACGGTGCCCGCGCTCATCAAGGATGGCGTGCCGCCGCCGAAGAAGATGCTTGAGACGCTGCGGCCCGGTGCGAGCGAGGCGAAATGGGCGAGCTCGGCGAGATAGGCGGCCAGGAACTTGCCCTCGTCGATGCCGCCATGGCGGACATGGGAATTGAAATCGCAATAGGGGCATTTGGCGAGGCAGAACGGCCAATGCACATAGACCCCGAACGGCTCCTGCTCACTACCGTGAGAGCCGCTTTGGGGCGACGGTGCCGCAAACTCTTCCCTCCCCCCTTGAGGGGGAGGGCAAGGGAGGGGGGTTGCAACGAAAACCGACATGGAGGCTTACCCCTCACCCTTTCCGCCATGCGACTTGCGCAAGCGACGCTGCGCAAGATCGCGGCGGAAAGCCCTCTCCCTCAAGGGGAGAGAGGGTAAGGACCGTGCACTCACCAATTTATTCTGCATCGTCATCGTCATAGGTTGCCAGTATGAGCTTCTCGAAGGCGCGAGCGCGGTGCGAGATCGCGTCCTTCAGCTCAGGCTCCATCTCGCCGAAGGTCTCATCATAGCCGTCCGGCACGAAGATCGGATCATAACCGAAACCGCGGCTCCCCCGCGGCGGCCAGACAATCGTCCCGAACACCTTGCCTTCGAACGCCTCCACCTCGCCATGGGGCTGGGCAAGCGCCAACACGCAGACGAAATTGGCCCTTAGGTCTTTGGCGCCCGCAGCCTCCAGCTCGTGAACGACGCGAGCCATGGCGGCACCGAAATCCCTCGCCTCTCCGGCCCAGCGCGCCGAATGAATGCCGGGCTGCCCGCCAAGTGCCGCGACCTCCAGGCCTGAATCGTCGGCAAGTGCGATGAGGCCGGAGGCGTCGGCTGCGGCTACCGCTTTGAGCCTCGCGTTCTCGATAAAGGTTTCGCCGGTCTCGTCCGGCTCGGGCAGGCCGAGTTCCGCCGCCGACACGGCCTCGATGCCGAATGGCGCGAGCAGATCGGCGATCTCTCGCACCTTGCCGCGATTGTGGCTGGCGATGACGAGGCGGGCGCCACGCCGCAAGATCCCTCGCATGTTAAGCGACGGTCAACTTCTGCAATTGCACGAGCTCGCCGATGCCGCGCCTGGCGAGCGCCATCAGCGCGTCGAACTGCTCCTGGCTGAAGGCTTCCTTCTCCGCCGTACCCTGCACCTCGACGATGCCGCCGGAGCCGGTCATGACGAAATTGGCGTCGGCTTGCGCTTCGGAGTCCTCGGCGTAGTCGAGGTCAAGAATGGCCTCACCTTCATAGAGGCCGCACGACACGGCGGCGACATGGTCGCGCAAGGGCGCGCCATTCCTAAGCATGTTGCGCGCCTTCATCCAATGGATCGCATCGTAGAGCGCGACCCAGGCGCCGGTGATGGCCGCGGTGCGCGTGCCACCGTCGGCTTGCAACACATCGCAATCGACGGTGATCTGCCGCTCGCCGAGGGAGGTCAGATCGGTGACGGCGCGGAGCGAGCGTCCGATCAGGCGCTGGATTTCTTGCGTGCGGCCGGATTGCTTGCCGGTGGCGGCTTCTCGGCGCGTGCGCTCCGAGGTGGCCCGCGGCAGCATGCCGTACTCCGCCGTCACCCAACCGCGGCCGCCGCCCTTCAGCCATGGCGGCACGGACTCGCCCACACTTGCCAGGCACAGCACATGCGTCTCGCCGAAGCGTACGAGGCAGGAGCCTTCGGCGTGACGGGAGATCCCGCGCTCGAGGCTGATAGGGCGCAAGGCGTCGGCCATGCGTTTGGAAGGGCGCATCTTATCTCCGCTTGGAGCTCGTCAGAAGCGTGGCACCCTAGAGGAGGCAGGCCACGCGATCAACGGACTGAGGAGCTTAGTCCTTGTGGACGATTAACAGGACGGCGGCGCCGGCCTTGTACGCTCCTATAGGAGCGGGTACCACGCTTGACCATGGCCGACGCGGAGACCAGGGCTCAAGCCGAACGCGGAAGGAGTGCTGCCGCTGGCGCCTCCTCGCGCCCGGACGAAGCCGGCGCGGCAAGCCAAGCCGGCTCGGCCACGCCGATGATTGCCCAATATCTCGAGATCAAATCCGCCAATGCGGACTGTCTCCTGTTCTATCGCATGGGCGATTTCTACGAGCTGTTCTTCGAGGATGCTTCCATCGCCTCGCGCGCCCTTGGCATTGCGCTGACCAAGCGGGGCAAGCATCAGGGCGAGGACATCCCCATGTGCGGCGTGCCGATCCATGCCGCCGACGGCTATTTGCAGCGCCTGATCGCCAAAGGCCACCGGGTGGCGGTGTGCGAGCAGATCGAAGACCCCGCCGAGGCGCGCAAACGCGGGCCGAAGGCGGTGGTACGGCGCGACGTGGTCCGCCTCGTCACCCCAGGCACCCTCACCGAGGAGAGCCTGCTCGATGCGCGCGCGCATAATTTCCTCACCGCCCTTTTTTGCGTCCCTCAAACGGAGCCGGCCAAGCGCAGCTACGCGCTTGCCTCCCTCGACATCTCAACTGGCGAACTGCTAACGGCAACGGTCGGCGGCGGAGACCTCGCCGGCGAGCTTGCCCGGCTTAGCCCACGCGAGGTCCTGGTCGGCGACGACCTTGCGGGCGATGCAGCCGTGCGCCGCGCGATCGAGGAAGCTGGCGCGGCGCTCACTCCGGTCCCGCGCGCCCATTTCGATTCCTTGCGTGGCGAGCGTGCGCTGAAGGCCCGCCTCGGCGTCGCCACGCTCGACGGCTATGCCGATTTCACCAAACCCGAGCTGGCCGCGCTTGCCGGGCTGTTCACCTATGTCGAGATCACGCAAGTCGGCCGCGCGCCGCTGATCCGGCCCCCGCGCAAGGAAGAGCCCGGCAGCCTGCTGATCATCGACGCCGCGACCAGGATCAATCTCGAGCTGGTGTGCTCCAACCAGGGCGCCAGGGCCGGCAGCCTGCTCGCTGCCATCGACCGTACCGTGACCGGGGCCGGCGCGCGGGAGCTGGCGAGCCGTCTCGGCAGCCCATTGACCGATGCGGGTGCCATCAATGCCCGTCTCGACGTGGTGGGCTATCTTGCGGGTGAGCCGCGGCTGCGGCGCACGCTCCGCGAAGAGCTGAAGGGGGCGCCGGATCTTGCCCGCGCGCTCGCCCGTCTGGCGTTCGGCAGGGGCGGTCCACGCGATCTCGGCGCCGTGCGCGATGCTATTGGGTGTGCCCGCGCTCTCGCCGCGAATCTCGCCCGGGCCCCGGAGCTGCTCGGTCTGCCGCAAGAGCTGAACGGCATCGTCGCTAGGCTCGGCGCGGTCCCGGCGAGGATCGAAGGCGTCCTTGCCGCCGCGCTCGCCGACGAGCTACCATTGAACAAGCGCGACGGCGGCTTCATCCGCAATCGTTTCGATGCCGATCTCGACGAGCACCGCAAACTTCGCGACGGCAGCCGGCAGGTCATCGCCGGCCTGCAATCCGCTTACGCGCAATCGACCGGCATCAAATCGCTGAAAGTCCGCCACAACAACGTGCTCGGCTATTTCGTCGAGGTCACTGCGGGGAACGCCGGCGTCCTGACCAAGCCGCCGCATGCCGAGACCTTTGTGCACCGCCAGACGCTCGCCAATTTCATGCGCTTCTCGACGCTCGAGCTTGCCGAGCTCGAGGCGCGCATCACCACCGCCGCCGACCGGGCACTCGCGCTCGAGCTGGATATCTTCGGCAGACTTGCCGAGGCGATTCTTGCCGAGCAAAGCGCGCTAACGGCGGCGAGCACGAGCTTGGCGGAGCTGGACCATTATGCGGCTCTCGCCGAGCTTGCCGTCGAGCAGGCTTACGTCCGCCCGAAGATCGATGAGAGCCTCGTCTTTGCTGTCGAGGAAGGCCGTCACCCCATGGTTGAGCAGACCTTGACGCGGAGCGATGGCGCAAGCTTCGTCGGCAATGACTGCCGGCTAGGGAGCGAGGACGGCAGCGCCGGCACGCGCATCCTGGTCGTCACCGGACCGAATATGGGCGGCAAGTCCACCTTCCTGCGCCAGAACGCTTTGATCGTGGTGCTGGCGCAGCTCGGATCCTTCGTGCCGGCTAAGACCGCGCATATCGGCATCGTCGATCGCCTGTTCAGCCGCGTCGGCGCCGCCGACGATCTCGCGCGCGGGCGCTCGACCTTCATGGTGGAGATGGTCGAGACGGCCGCCATTCTCAATCAGGCGACCATGCGCTCCTTCGTCGTGCTCGACGAGATCGGCAGGGGCACCGCGACCTTCGACGGGCTCTCGATCGCCTGGGCGACGCTCGAATATCTGCATGAGGTCAACCGGGCCCGCGTGCTGTTCGCCACCCACTATCACGAGCTGACCGCGCTCGCCGACCGCCTGCCCCACGCCGCCAACGCGACCGCCGAGGTCAAGGAGTGGCGCGACGAGATCGTCTTTCTCTACCGCGTGGTGCCGGGTGCCACCGACCGCTCATACGGCCTCCATGTGGCGAAGCTCGCCGGCCTGCCCGGGGCCGTGCTCGCGCGCGCCAGTACCGTGCTGACCAAGCTGGAAAAGGCCGACGGCCGGCCAAAACCGGGCGATCTAGCCGGCGATCTGCCGCTGTTCAGCGCCGCCAAAGCGCCCTCCGCCAAGGATCGCCCGCAAAAATCACCATTTGAAGCGGCAATCGAGGCGTTGCGGCCTGATGCCATGACGCCGCGCGAGGCGCTCGAAGCGCTTTACCGGCTGAAGGCCTTGATGGACCCCACTACCGAGCCTTAATGGCTCATGTGCTAGATTGGTATTGAGCCCGCTGATGGACCAGACTATCACAAGATCCGCGCCTTATTTCGACCTCGACGCCTTGCGTCAGGAGGCCTCCGATCTCGCGCGCGCTTATTCGGGGCAGGATTCCTCCCTTCGCGCCGCGCTGGTCGAGCGCTTGCGGCAGCTCGTCGACGAGGCACTGACCGAATCGCGGCGCCAGTTAGAGCGGGACGGCGACGGCCGGGCTTGCGCCGAAGGCTTGAGCGCCTTCCAGGACGCCCTGATCCGTCTCGCCTACGACTTCACCACCCATCACGTCTATCGCGCCAAGAACCCATCTTCTGCCGAGCACATGGCCATTGTCGCCACCGGCGGCTATGGGCGCGGGCTGCTGGCGCCTGGCTCTGACATCGATCTCCTGTTCCTGCTGCCCTACAAGCAGACCGCCTGGGGCGAGAGCGTCGCCGAATACATGCTCTATCTGCTCTGGGACCTGTGCTTCAAAGTGGGTCACGCCACGCGCACTATCGACCAATGCGTGCGGCTGTCGCACTCGGACATGACTATCCGCACCGCGCTGCTCGATGCCCGGCTGATCCTCGGCGACGAGGCGCTGTTTACGGAGTTTCAGAGCCGCTTTCGCAAGGACGTGCTCGAGGGCCATGCGCGGCCGTTCATCGATGCCAAGCTCGAGGAGCAAAATCTCCGCCACGCCCGCGCCGGGGCCTCGCGCTATCTCGTCGAGCCGAATATCAAGGACGGCAAGGGCGGCTTACGCGATCTGCATACGTTGCACTGGCTCGCCAAGCATCTCTATCCGGACAAGGCGGAGGAGGAGTTCGTCGAGGCCGGCGTGTTCACGCCGGCCGAATATCGGAGCTTCCGGCGCTGCGAGAGCTTTCTCTGGTCGGTCCGCTGTCAGCTGCATTTCCTGACCGACCGTCCCGAGGAGCGCTTGAGCTTCGACCTCCAGCCATTGATGGCGGAGCGGCTCGGCTATCACGGTCATGCCGGTTTGCGCGCCGTGGAACGCTTCATGAAGCACTACTTCCTGGTCGCCAAGGAGGTCGGCGAGTTGACCCGCATCGTCTGCTCGGCGCTGGAGATGAAGCAGCTGAAATCGCTGCCGACGCTCGGCACGCTGCTGTCGCCGTTCGGCTGGCGCCGCCGGGCGCGGCTTCGGCGCACCTCCGACTTCCGCATTGAGAATGGTCGCATCAACGCTGCCAACAAGGACGTCTTCACCAAGGATCCGGTCAACTTCATCCGCTTGTTCGCCGTCGCCGACGAGCAGCAAGCCACCTTCGCGCCGGAGGTATTGCGTGAGGTGCGGGCGAACTTGCGGCTGATCGACGATTCCTTACGCGCCAACCCCGCCGCCAACCGGCTGTTCCTGAGGCTGCTGACCGACGCTCGCAACCCGGAAGTGGTCCTGCGCAACATGAACGAGGCGGGCGTGCTCGGCCAATTTATCCCCGAGTTCAGGCGCGTGGTGTCGATGATGCAATTCAACATGTATCACCACTTTACCGTCGACGAGCACCTGATCCGCGCGATCGGCTTCCTTTCCGATGTCGAGCGCGGCCGCTATGCCGTCGAGCATCCCGTCTCGACCGAGATCATCCGCACCATCGACAATCGCCGCGCCCTTTACGTGGCGACGTTTCTGCATGACATCGCCAAGGGCCGCGACGAGGATCATTCGCAGGCCGGCACCCGCATCGCCCGCGAACTCGGGCCTCGGTTCGGTCTCACCCCCTCGGAGACGGAGACCGCCGCCTGGCTGGTCGAGCATCATCTCGCCATGAGCGCTTTCGCCCAGAGCCGCGACCTGAACGATCCCAAGACCATCCGTGATTTCGCCGACCTGGTGCAGAGCCGCGAAAGACTGAAGCTGCTGCTGCTGCTCACCGTGGTCGATCTCCGCGCCGTTGGTCCCGGGGTGTGGACCGGCTGGAAGGGCCAGCTCTTGCGCACGCTCTATTTCGAGACCGAGCCTCTGCTCGGCGGCGGCCATACCACGCTCAGCCGCACCGAACGCGTGTCGCGGGCCCAGGATGCGCTTCGCGAGCGGCTCCCGGATTGGCGCAAGGCCGATCTCGAGCGCTTCATCGACCGCCACTACCCGGCCTATTGGCTGCGTACCGATCTCGACGTGATCGCGGTGCACGCGAAGCTCGCCCACGGCGCCGAGGTGCAGCGCAAATCCCTTGTCACCCACATCTCGACAGACGCCTTCCGCGGCGTGACCGAGATCACCCTGCTCGCGCCCAATCATCCGCGGCTGCTCGCCATGGTGGCCGGCGCTTGCGCCGGCGCGGGCGCCAACATCGTCGATGCTCAGATCTCGACCACGCGCGACGGCATGGCGCTCGACACCATTCACCTCGAGCGCGAGTTCGAACAGGGCGAGGACGAGGAGCGGCGCGCCAAGCGGATCGCCGCGACCATCGAGCGGCTGTTGAAGGGTGAGGTGCGGCTGGCCGATGTGGTCGCCACCAAGAGGCGCCCGAAAGCGCGCCTCTCCGCCTTCACCGTCGAGCCGCAAGTGGTGATCGACAACACGCTCTCCGACGCGCTCACCGTGATCGAGATCAATGGCCTTGACCGTCCGGGCTTGCTCTATGACGTGACGCGCGAGATTTCCGACATGAATCTCGACATCGCCTCGGCACATATCGCGACCTTCGGCGAGAAGGCGGTGGACGTGTTCTACGTGACCGATCTGACCGGCAAGAAGATCACGAGCTCGAGCCGCGAGTCGACCATCCGCGAGCGCCTGACTAAGGCGCTGACGGCGCGCTCGGAGGTAGGGCTTGCGCATGCCTGAGCGCGGCTCTCGCCCGAGCCGGTAAATGGTCCTGTACCGCGCATTCGCCACGGTCGGCGCGATGACCATCGTCAGCCGCGTGCTGGGCTTCGTCCGCGACATGCTGATCGCCGCCGTGCTTGGCGCGGGGCCGGTGGCCGACGCCTTCTTCGTCGCCTTCCGCGTGCCCAACCTGTTCCGCCGCCTGTTCGCCGAAGGAGCGTTCAACGCGGCCTTCATCCCGCTCTTTGCCAAGCGATTGCACGGCGAGGGCGGCGAGGCTGCGGCCCGCGCCTTTGCCGAGCAGGCTCTTGCCGGCCTCACCTTCGTCCTCGTCGCCTTCACGATCCTCGGCGAGATCGCTATGCCCTGGCTCATGCTGCTCTTGGCGCCGGGCTTCGCTGCCGATCCGGCGAAGCTCGATCGAGCGGTTCTGCTGGCGCGCATCGCGCTGCCCTACCTGCTGTGCATGTCGCTGGTGGCGCTTTATTCCGGCGTGCTGAACGCGCTCGGCCGCTTTGCCGTCGCGGCGCTGGCGCCAAGCCTGCTCAACGTCGTGCTGATCGTGGTGCTTCTGGTGCTCATCGCCTTCGGTCAGGGCGACCAGAGCATCGCGGCCAAAGCGCTTGCCTGGGGCATTGCCGCTTCGGGCGTGTTGCAAGTGCTGGTGGTGGGGGTCGCCGCTGCCAAGGCCGGCCTCCGCCTGGCTTTTCGTCTGCCGCGGCTCGATCAAGACATGCGCGGGCTGCTGGCGCTCGCCGCACCCGCCATCATCGCCGGCGGCATGGCCCAGCTCACTGTTGTGCTCAACACGGTGATCGCCTCGCTGCAAGATCGGGTGGTGTCCTGGCTCTATTATGCTGACCGCCTCTTCCAGCTGCCGCTCGGCGTGATCGGCGTCGCCATCGGCGTTGTGCTGCTGCCTGAGCTCAGCCACAAGCTTCGCGCCAACGACAAAGTGGCGGCGCTTGCCGCCGAGAACCGCTCGCTGGAAATGGCGCTGCTGCTGACGCTGCCGGCTGCCGTTGCCCTGTTCGTGGCGGCCCACCCGATCGTGCGCGTGCTGTTCGAGCATGGCGCCTTCACCGCAGTCGATGCCGGGGCCACGGCCGCCATGCTCGCGGCGCTCGCCTTGGGGCTCCCTGCCTTTGTGCTGATCAAGGTGTTCCATCCGGGCTTCTTCGCCCGCGAGGACACCAAGACGCCGATGATCTTTGCCGGCGTCGGCATGGGCGCCAATGTCGGTCTGAGCCTCATGCTGTTCGTCATCCTTGGCGCGGTCGGCATCGCCATCGCCACGGCCATCGCCGGCTGGCTGCATGTTGCCCTGCTCGCCGGCACGCTCAAGAGCCGCGGGGAATTTGCCCTCGACGCGACCTTCCGCAGCCGATTCCCGCGCATTTGCCTCGCGAGCTTCGCCATGGGGGTTGTGGTATGGGCAATGGCGCATCTCCTCAATAACTGGTTCGCGCCGGAGAATGGCCTCATCGCACAAGCTGCTGCGCTCGCCTTTCTTGTCGGCATCGGCCTCGCGGTCTACGCGCTGACCGCGCAGGCGCTCGGCGCCGTCGAGTTCAAACCTATGCTCAAAAGCGTTCTCGGACGCTAAGCTCGCATTGCACCAATCGCGAGGGGAAAGTTTGCCATGCAAGGTCGGCCGCGCCGCAGCGTGCTCTATATGCCGGGCTCCAACGAGCGAGCATTGGAGAAGGCCAAGACCCTTCCCGCCGACGCCTTGATCCTGGATCTAGAGGACGCCGTGGCGCCCGACGCCAAGCTGCTGGCGCGCAAGCAGGTCTGCGCCGCGGTCAAGGGCGGCGGCTATGGCGCGCGCGAGATCGTCATTCGCGTCAATGCGCTGGAGACGCCTTGGGGCACCGCGGACATTCTCGCCGCCTGCGATGCCGAGCCCGACGCCATCCTCGTGCCGAAGGTCGTTCATGCCGGCGACGTCATCAGCGTCGCTAAGATCCTGCAAGGCGTGCATGCGCCGGACAAGATCAGGCTGTGGGCGATGATGGAGACGCCGATGGCGATCCTGAATGCGCGCACCATCGCCGCCACCGCCGTCCATGCCGAGAACCGGCTGTGCTGCCTCGTCATGGGCACCAACGATCTGATCAAGGAGTTGCGCGCCCGAGCGCTGCATGACCGCTTTGCCGTCGTCCCCTGGCTCGCCATGACCCTCGTCGCTGCCCGCGCCTACCACCTCGACATCATCGACGGCGTCTATAACGACTTCAAGGATGAGCTCGGCTTGCGCGAGGAGTGCGAGAGGGGGCGCACCCTCGGCATGGACGGCAAGACGCTGATCCATCCGAGCCAAATCTGGCCCTGCAACGAGATCTTCTCGCCGACCCACGAGGAAGTCGATTGGGCGCGCAAGATCATCGACGCCTTCGGCCACGCGGAGAACGCCACTAAGGGAGTGATCGTGGTCGAGGGCCGCATGGTCGAGCGCTTACATTTCGCCATGGCCCAGCGCACGGTCGCCATCGCCGAGCAGATCCGCGAGATGGAAGCGGCCTGCGGCTAGGGACCCTCACGGCCTCACCTCTCTTGCGGAAGCCTCCTCGCCAAGCCATAACCCGCGGGCTTGCAACAGGGGCGAGGTATGGCAGCGAACAAGACCCGCGTGTTTTCGGGCGTCCAGCCCACAGGCAATCTGCATCTCGGCAACTATCTCGGCGCCATCACCAAATTCGTGGCGCTGCAGGCCGAGCATGAATGCCTCTATTGCGTGGTCGACCTCCACGCCATCACCGTGTTCCAGGATCCCGATGAGCTCAAGCACAACACCCGCGAGGTGACGGCCGCCTTCATCGCCTCGGGCATCGATCCCAAGCGCCACACCGTCTTCAATCAGAGCCAGGTCTCCGGCCATGCCGAGCTTGCCTGGATCTTCAATTGCGTGGCGCGGCTCGGCTGGCTGAACCGCATGACCCAGTTCAAGGAGAAGGCCGGCAAGGACCGCGAGAATGCTTCGGCCGGGCTCTATGTCTATCCCAACCTTATGGCCGCCGATATTCTGCTCTATCACGCGACCCACGTTCCCGTCGGCGAGGACCAGAAGCAGCATTTGGAGCTTGCCCGCGACATCGCGCAGAAATTCAACAATGACTTCGCCGCGACCATTGCCCGGTCGGGCTACGAGGGCGGCTTCTTCCCGCTGCCCGAGCCTCTGATCACCGGCCCCGCCACGCGGGTGATGAGCTTGCGCGACGGCACCAAGAAGATGTCGAAGTCTGAAGAATCCGACATGACCCGCATCAACTTGACGGACGATGCCGAGACCATTGCCAGGAAGATCAGGAAGGCCAGGACCGACCCCGAGCCGCTGCCGTCCGAGACCAAAGGATTGGAAGGCCGCGCCGAGGCCGACAATCTCGTCGGCATCTATGCGGCGCTGGCCGAGACGAGCAAACCGGCGGTGTTGGCCGACTTCGGCAACGCACCCTTCTCGAAGTTCAAGGAGGCGCTTGCCGAGCTTGCCGCGGCCAAACTCGTGCCGATCGGCGATGAGATGCGGCGCTTGATGGCCGACCCCGTCGAAATCGACTCCATCCTTGCCGACGGCGCGAGGCGGGCGCACGCCGTCGCCGATCCGATCCTCGCCATGACCAAGGACCTCGTCGGCTTCATCCGCTAGCCGCGAGCTATCGCTTTACCATGCCGCAAGTCATCCAAGACGTCCCGGACACGGCCTTCATGGTGGCCGGATTCCGCGCAGCCGAGACCGAGCGGCGCGAGCCACTGTTCCGCGATCCGCTGGCGGCGAAGCTCGCCGATGAGCACGGCAGGAGCATCTTGGCGAGATTGCCGCGCGTCTATTTTGGCGCGTGGTCGGTGGTCATCCGCACGGTCGTCATCGACACTCTCATCAAGCAGGCGATCGGCGAAGGCGTCGACACCATCCTCAATCTTGGCGCCGGACTCGATACGCGACCCTACCGCATGGCCCTGCCAAAATCGCTTCGCTGGGTCGAGGTGGATTACCCGCATGTGATTGAGCTGAAGGAGGATCGCCTCGCCGACGAGGAGCCTCGCTGCCGGCTCGACCGCATCAAGCTCGATCTTATTACCGACCGGTCCGCTCGGCGCCGGTGCTGAGGCCACCAACATCCTGGTGCTCACCGAGGGCGTCGCTCCGTATTTGACCGGGGCCGATGTGGCGGAGCTTGCCGACGATCTCGAGGCGGCCGAGAAGGTTCGATTTTGGATCATCGACTATCTCTCGCCCGAGGCCATTCGTTTTGGCAAGAAGGCGCGTGCCCGCTTCATGCGCAATACGCCGTTTCGGTTTTCACCCAAGGATTGGTTCTTTTTCGACCAGCATGGCTGGCGGCCACGGGAGATGCGTTACATCTTGGAGGAAGCGGAGCGGCTTGGCCGGCCTCTACCGCTGCCTTTCCTCTTGAAGGTCTGGGTGAAGCTCTTAAGGCCGTTCATGTCACGTGCGCGCCGCGACCGATGAAGCAGTTCGCGGCCTATGTGCTCTTGATCCCGAAATGATCCGTTGCATGCTAGACGCTGAAGCGGTTGTTGCCGGGGCCTACTGGTGGCAGCATAGGATCCATGGTGACCAATAAAAAATTCGACAGCGCTCCCAAGGAGACTCCGCAAGCGGCGCAGGCCCGCAAGAAGCGTCAGGTCCACGCCGAAGGGCATAAGCGCAAATTCCTCGTCGTGGTCGACGAAACGCCGGAATGCGAGAGCGCGCTTGCCTTCGCCGCGAGCCGGGCCTCGCGCACCGCGGGTCAGCTCGCGCTGCTCTATGTGATCGAGCCTGGCGTCGACTTCCAGCACTGGCTCGGCATCGAGGAGATCGCCCGCGAGGAAGGGCACAACAAGGCGCGCGCCGTGTTCCGCCTGTTCGGCCGCAAGCTGAAAGCCATGGGCTTCGAGGACCTCGTGCCGGAGGAGATCGTGCGCGAGGGGATGAAGGCCGAAGAGATCACCAAGCTGATCGAGGAGGACCAGGACATCGGCATTCTCGTGCTTGGCGCATCGAAGGACCCGTCGGGGCCCGGGCCGCTCGTCTCGACGCTGGCGGGCGGGCGGCTCGTCGGCACCTTCCCGATCCCCATCACCGTGGTGCCCGGCTGCCTCGGCCTCGAGGAGATCCTGGCGCTCGCTTAACGACTGAAGCGCTGCCACCGGGGGGTCCACGCCCGATCAGCTCGCCTTAGACTGACTTCGCTGGTCAAGCGACAAGCCGGTGCGTAGTTTCATTCCTCACACCAAACATAGGGGAAATTCTATGAAGGTCGCCGTGGGGATTGCTGCTGCATTCATTTTCCTCGCCGGAGTTGCGAGCACGTCCGCCCAAAGCCTGCCCGGCAAGTATGAGGTCGAGGGCAAGAATCTGGATGGTTCGACCTACTCCGGCACCGCCGAAATCGTCGCCACCAGCGAGACCACCTGCCGCATCACCTGGAAAACCGGCGGGACCACTTCAGCGGGGATTTGCATGCGGAACGACACTAGCTTCGCGGCAGGCTACGTGATGGGCGATGCCATCGGCCTCGTCGTCTACAAGATGATGGACGATGGGACGCTCGAAGGAGTTTGGACGATCGCCGACAAGGAAGGCGTCGGCGAAGAGACCCTCACCCCGATCAAGTGATGCCCCGCGCCCCAGGCGCGGGGCTTTGGCGCCTGCGGCGGCTATTCGGCGAGTTCCAGCGCTCCGCGCTGTGCGGCGCGGGCTTGCCGCGTCAAAGGAGGGCGAAGGCGAGCGCCACGGCGATGCGGTAGATGCCGAACGGGATGAAGGTTTGGGTCCGTACGAAAGCCAGCAAGAACTTGATGCTGAGCAAGGCTACGAAAAAGGCAGAGATGAAGCCGGCGGCAAGAACCCCGAATTGTTGCGCCTTGAAGAAGGAGGCGTTCTTGAGAAGGTCGTAGCCGGTGGCGGCGAGCATGGTCGGCACGGCAAGCAGGAAGGAGAACTCCACGATCGTGGTACGGCCCAGTCCGAGAATGAGGCCGCCGACGATGGTGGCGCCCGCCCGCGATACGCCGGGTACGATCGACAGGCTCTGGAACAGCCCGATCGCCACGGCTTTCGAATAGGGGATCGCGGTGACGTCGGCGACCGCATCGTCGCTTTCCTTGTGCAGCAGCTCGAACACGATCAGCACCACGCCCCCCAATCCGAGCGCCCAGAGCACCACCGTGTCGCTGCCGAACAGATAGGTCTTGACCACGTGATAAAGCGCAAAGCCGATCACGCCGGTGGGGATGAAGGCCGCGATCACCCTGCCAAGCACGGCCGGCACCAAGTACTGCCGCCAATAGAGAACGATCACCGAGGCGATGGCGCCGAGCTGGATGGCGATCTCGAAGCTCTTTTGAAAATCGGTCTGCGCCAGCCCCAACAGCCGGCTCGCCAGGATCAAATGTCCTGTCGAGGAGATCGGCAGGAACTCCGTGATCCCTTCGACCACGCCGAGGATGATGCTTTGCAGGAGGGTCATGGTTCAGTCTCAGCCCGCCGGCGAGCGCCTTGTCGCCGTGACGAAGCGCCACAGGATTTTGCGCGGGGTGGTCTTCATGACGTTTTTCATGGCTTTTTCTGGCGGTCCCGTTCTGCAGCAGAGCGCTTTCAACCCCTCCATCCAGGGGCCTTGAGCGGACCTGGCAGCGCGCGCTCCGCGATCCGCTCGAGCTCCGTTTCGTGCCGGCGTCCGATGACGAGCACGATCCCGATGGTGACGACCGCGACAGCGGTCAGCGCCAACGCCACTGCCTTCGTGACGTGCTGCAACTCATAACCGAAATAATAAGCGGCGCCGCCATAAAGCGCAGCCCATACAATCGCCCCGGCGGCATTGAAGAGGAGAAACCGCTGCCAGTCCATGTGATTGGCGCCGGCCAACACGGCTGCCAGCGCGCGCAGCACGGCGACAAATCTGCCGAAGAAGACGATCTTGCCGCCATGCTCGCGAAAGAGATATTGGCCAAGCTTGATCCTGGCTTCGGTGAGACGCACGTAACGTCCGTAACGCAGCAGCAACCGGTAGCCGATTTCCCGGCCGATCCAATATCCGAGATTGTCGCCGAGGATCGCCCCCGCCGCCGCAGCGGCAATCACCAGCCAAATATTCAGCTGATGCGTCTTGCCCGCATACACTGCGGCCGCGATCAACGTGGCTTCGCCGGGCAGCGGCAGTCCCATGCTCTCCAGAGCGATGATGCCGCCGACCACCCAGTACCCGTAAGTCGAAATCAAATGCGGCAGCGTGCCGGAAGCGATCATTGCCGACCTCGTGCGAGAGCAACCCGCGCCCTTGCTGCCGGGTGCCGGTAGCACAACCAATCGTACTTACAAAAGTCGAAAAGGCCGGTAAGGGCTGCTTTGACCCCAAATGCGGAGTAGGATTGAAGTTTGAGGCAATTTGAGCCCGCCAAAGGCCTGGCCAAACGCCCGGGTCGGCGCGACAGGTCGGATAGCGAGGGTCGTCTGATGCCGAAACGAACCAGTTCCACGCCGCAGCAGCTCAAGTTCGGCGAACCGCCGCTGCGCGGCTTCATTATTCATCTGATCGTCTTCGTCGCCGTCATTGTCGGGCTTGCCGCTCTCAACCTGACGAGGAATCCGTCCCATCCCTGGTTTCTTTGGGTGCTTATCGCCTGGGGCATCGCACTCGCCCTCCACGACGTCCTCCTGCTCGTAAAGTCTCGGCCAAGAGAGACAACACCCGTTCGGCCAAGCACGCCCGGCAAGACCTAAACTGGAGAAAAGCGTGATCGAGAGGAAGCCATGAGCCGCCTTCGCCTGCACCGTGAGAACCATCTCGTCAGCCGCATCGGGTGGTTGCGAGCGGCAGTGCTCGGGGCCAACGACGGCATCGTCTCGACCGCGAGCTTGATCGTCGGCGTTGCCGCCGCGGCCGCGACACGGAACGACGTCTTGCTCGCCGCCGTGGCGGGACTGGTCGCCGGCGCCATGTCGATGGCCGCCGGCGAGTATGTCTCTGTCAGCTCACAATCCGATACCGAGCAGGCCGACCTCGCGCGTGAGCGCAAGGAGTTGAGCGAGGATCCCGAGGGAGAGCTCGAAGAGCTTACGCAAATTTACGTTAAGCGCGGCGTTCATCAGCCGCTCGCCCGGCAAGTTGCGCAGCAGCTGATGGCGAAAGACGCCCTTACCGCTCACGCGCGCGATGAGCTCGGGATTTCGGAAATCACCACCGCGCGCCCTGTGCAGGCCGCGCTGACCTCGGCGGCAACCTTCTCTGTCGGTGCAGCGATGCCCTTGCTCGCGGTTGTCCTATCGCCCGCCAATGCCGTCGTCCCCATCGTGTCGGCTGCGTCTTTGGGCTTTCTCGCTCTTCTCGGCGCCATTGGTGCGAGAGCAGGTGGCGCGGACGTTCTGCGCGCCACGGCGCGGGTCACGTTCTGGGGCGCGCTGGCGATGGCTCTCACCGCCGGTATCGGCAAGCTCTTCGGCACGGTCGTCTGACGATTGGCGCGCCGCGGATTTCTGTCCCAGTACGAAGGAGACTTTTCCCGGTGGTGGAAATGTCTCGGCCAACCCGCTAAGCTCACGGCAACGGGCTGCTCAGGGGGAAACACGATCATGTACAAACATATGCTGGTCGCCGTTGATGGGCAGGAGCTGTCGAACAAGGCGCTGACCCAGGCGATCGAGCTTGCAAAAGCCATCGGAGCCAAGATCACGGTTCTCACCGTCACGCCGCGCTGGTCCACTGTCGCTGCCGGGGGCGACGTCGCGGTCATGTTCCCGCCCGAGGCGCATGAGGCCAATATCGCGGAAGCCGCGAGGCTGCTCCTGAGCAAAGCGGCGGCCATCGCCGAATCGGCCGGAGTTCTCTGCGACTCAGCGCATGCGAGCGATGCGCATCCCTACAAGGCCATTCTCGACACGGCTTCTGCGAAGGGTTGCGATCTCATCGTCATGGGCTCGCACGGCCGGCGCGGCATGGCCGGCCTGCTGCTCGGCAGCGAGACACAGAAGACCCTGACCCACGGGAAGATTCCGGTTCTAGTTTACAGGGAATAGACCTCTGAAGGCTTCCAGCGGAGGGGCGCAGCATGGTGCTGGCTGCTCTTGGTTACGGCTGGGTGGCTGCGGACTCGGTTGCGATGACTTGCTTTAGGAGTGCCGGTCCGACTGAATTAAACGGGCGGCTATAAGCGGCGATCAGTAGTAGCGACAGCGCAATGCCCGCCGCAAAGATCGTCAAGGCAATGCCGCAAGTAAGTCGGTTGTCACTGTGAACCATCGCAATGGCAATCAAGGCGCAGAGCGCTTGCAGGATTAGGGCCAACCATTTAAGCGAGCTGACCGTGGATTGGCTGATGATGATGATGCGCTGACGGCGCGCATCGAGAGCATTCTCCAACGTCGTTACGATTTCGCGCTGGGCTATTTTCTGGCCCTCGTCGACGGGCGTGAGTTTGAGCGCGATCTTAAGGGCTTCGATTAAACTCTCACCACGTTTGGTAAGCGTAGCGTGCTGTTGCGCCATCATCGGCCATTCCTGGTTCACCGCCACCTCGATGTGCCGGTTGATGAGAGCACGAAGGCGGGCTTCCTGCTCCCCAGGGAAGCTTCCTGCGAGTAACACGGCGGCACGAAGTGCGCTGGCTTCGTTTGCGACGGCGACCTTCGCCTGCCCGAAGTCACTCCAAACCCCAGCGGCGATGAAGCCTACCAGCAAGCCGAAGATGATACCGAGCGGCGGCAGCATCCCAGGAGAAAGCGCCTTAAAGGCACGTGCCCGATCATTCACGGCAAGCCCGATCACAACCAAATAGATGCCGGCAGCGACGAGATACGTGGCAGCGAAGATGACGAGAGCCATCCACGCCACATGAAGATTGAGCAACCAGTCGGTCATTCTCCACCCTTTCTCCAGCAGGTCCCTTCCCACCGCTCTTGCAACCGACCTGAACCTGCCCTGGAGTTCCTCCCGGTGGTCTCCGGCACCGTGCCAGGAACACACTAACACGGGCCTCTTGGCTAGGTCGCTAACTCGGCGAACCGCCCACGCGGTCCGAGCACCAAGAAGAGCGCGCGGACGAATTTCTAGAAGTAACGCCTTTGGCCCGCCGGCTGCCGTTGTCAGACGGAATATTCGGCCAGGGCTAGGTACAGGGCGGCGAGGAAGCCGGCCGTGGTCGGCAGCACGATCAGCGAACCTGCCTCCTCGATCGCCTCGGGGATCATGGCGTGCGTCACCAGAGCCAGCACGGCGCCGCCAGCTACGGCTTCGGAAAACACGGTGACAAGCGGGAACGAGCCGCCGATCAGCCCGTTGCCGGCGGCAGCTGCGAGCGTGCCGGCCACCAGAACTGTCGACCAAAGGCCGAAGATCGTCGGTGCACCAAAACCAGCCCGGCGCAGCGTGGCGGCACTCGCCGCCGCCTCGGGGATGCCGCCGATAAACATGCCCAACATCAGGGTTAGCGACAGGGTGCCCATGCCGTGAAAGGTTGAGCCGATGACCAAGCAGCCAGGGATGGTGTCGAGAACGTTACCGAGAATGATGGGTATCCCCGAGCCGTGGCCACCCTCGGCCAAGATCTTGTTGGCCTCGCGTTGCGACAGGCGTTCCAGGCTACTGCTGGCGACCGTCGCCCAGCTTGCCGCGCCGGGGGTGCCGGCGCTCAAATTGTTGAGTGCCCGATCGTGGCTCAGCCGCTCCACCGCGCGAGCCAGGACCGGATCCCCGGCGATCAGCCGCTCGAAGTCCTTCCGGTCAATCTCGAGCAACTCGACGGCGCTGGCCGACCGGGCCGTCGCAGTGCGTGAGCTGCCGCTGAGCAGTGCCATCTCGCCGAACGCCTCGCCCTCGCCCAGGCTGGCGATGGGTCGGTCACCCTCCAGTATTTCGACCTTGCCGCTCGCGACGATATAGAGGGCGTCGCCGGGATCGCCGGCGCCGAAGATGATCTGCCCGGGCCCCAACAGGCGGGTGCGCACACAGGGTAGAATCTCCTCGATCTCCTCGGGCGGAAGATGGCGCAGCAGGTCGCAGCGAGATAGCAACTCGATCAACTCCTTGGCGTCACGTTCGCGACGCTTCTGAACGAATTCGCGAAAGCGCGTTGGGTAGCGGACGGCAGCGCCCTTTTGCTCGAGATGGCGGGAGAACGTGCTGTAGATGGTCGCGCCGATGGCGAAGCCGCTGCCGACGAGTGACCAAGCGGCGCCGACGCCATAGTCGAGATGGTGAAGCTGGAGCGCCCCATTGAAAGCGAGTTCAATCGCCAGCGCGCTTATCAGTCCGCCCGAAGCAAAAGCGAGAATGCAGCCGAGCAGGCGTTTGGATAGAGTGACATAGAGACCCAGTGCCACCCCGACCATCGATGAGGAGGTGGTTGCCAGCCCGAGCAGCGAAGCGAGAATGACCTCTACCATCTATAAATAACCCCCACTCGTCATCACGGCCTTGTGGGACCTTGCGCTGCGTTCCGGGCGCAGCCGGATGCACGAGCCGTCCGTGTTTGCGAGAGGCGTAAGTGGGCAGCCTAAGCGCGCCCGACGTCGCAATCGCCCTTGCGGCGATTTCGCCCGATGCATTGCATCAAAGTGCCAAAACGAGGCGCAATGCTATAGTCCGTTGTTAGATTTCGAGGTCTGGTAAGCCGAGAGGGCTCTCGGCATCGGATGTGGAGGCTAATCATGTCGCGCATTTCGACAGTCCCGGCGATTGTCATCATTGCGGTAGGGCTCGCCGTCTTGGGCGGCAGGGCTATTTCCGCGCAGGACAAGTACACGGTGCAAGTGCCGGGCGGCCTCGCGTTCTCTGAGTTCAGAGGATACGAAGACTGGCAGAGTGTCGCCGTCAGTCAGACCGAAGACGCGATCGCTGTGATCCTCGCCAATCCCGTGATGATTGACGCCTATCGGGCCGGTATTCCTGACAACGGCAAGCCTTTCCCCGACGGCTCCAAGATTGCGAAGATCCATTGGAACCCGAAAAAGAGCGCGGAGGCCCCCGCTCCGACGACGGTGCCGGGTACCCTGCAAAACGTCGACTTCATCGAGAGGGATAGCAAGCGGTTCGCGGACAGCGGCGGGTGGGGTACGCCGCGTTTGACTATGACGCCGCGTCCGACACGTTTACGCCCGCCACCTTAGCTGACCAGCCGCCGCAAGGGAACGACGCCAAGTGCGGGTACGCGTGCCATACGATCGTGAAGGCAAAAGATTACATTTTCACGGCCTACCCGAAGAGGTGAACGGGGATCGTTATCATTACGTCCCGACAATGCTTCCTGCGTCGCGGCGGGGAAGAGGGCGGAAGCGATGCCGCGAGCGGGGCGCCGCGAGGCTGCCCATAACAGCAGGATTGCGGCCGCTCGGCGCCCCGCATCCCTCGGGGACTAAGTCCCTCATGACTTCGCGCTTGTTGAGCGGCGAGACGCTCATTTGTCATGTCCGCGAAGGCGGGTGTCTGATAGGTGCACAGGGGCTCGGGACCAACTTGACTTCGCGGCCCCCGGGCCTAACTATGGAATAGAATTGTTCTAAGCTGTCGCGCGAGAACCGCTAACGATTTCGCGCGTTATCAGCCCTGAAGAGGCTAGCCATGTTCATTCAGACCGAAGCCACGCCTAATCCGGCCACGCTGAAATTCCTGCCGGGCCGGCCTGTGCTCGCCCAGGGCACCCTTGAGTTTCTCGATCCTGCCGAGACCAAGGACTCGCCGCTTGCCGCACGGCTATTCCAGGTCGAAGGGGTCACCGGCGTGTTCTTCGGCTCCGACTTCATCAGCGTCACCAAGAGCGACGGCGAATGGCAGCATTTGAAGCCGGCCATCCTTGGGGCCATCATGGAGCATTATGTATCCGGCGCGCCGGTTGCCGCCGAGGGCGAGCAGGGGTCGGAAAGCGCCGAGCAAGGCGAGTTCTTCGCGCCCGAGGACGCGGAGACCGTCGCCACCATCAAGGAGCTGCTCGAGACCCGCGTGCGTCCGGCGGTCGCTCAGGATGGCGGCGATATCACCTTCCAGGGCTATCGCGACGGCATCGTCTTCCTGCATATGCGCGGCGCCTGCTCGGGCTGCCCGAGCTCGACGGCCACGCTCCGTCACGGCATCGAGAACCTGCTCCGCCACTTCATCCCCGAGGTGCAAGAGGTCCGTCCGGTTTGACGGCTTACGCGCAAGCGTTTGCGACCGCATCCTTTAACTAAACGCTCATGAACATCCTCGCGCTCGACACCAGCATGGGCGCCTGCGGCGCTGCGGTGCTGCAGGCTGACGCCGGCTCGCGCCGCATCGCCGCCCGCGAGGAGAAGATGGTGCGCGGCCATGCTGAGGCGCTGATGCCGATGGTCGCGGAGGTGATGGAACAAGCCGGCCTCAACTTTGCCGCGCTCGATCTAATCGCGGCGAGCCTGGGACCTGGCAGCTTCACCGGCGTGCGTATCGCCATTGCCGCGGCGCGCGGCCTCGCTCTCGTCACCAGCGCCAAGCTCTGGGGCACCGACAGCCTCACCGTGATGGCGCGTGCGGCGCTTGCCGCCGGCGCGATCGCGAGTTCGGGGAAGTCCTTCTCTGTCGCCGTCGATGCAAGAGCGTCGATGCTCTATTTCGGTCTCTATGATGGCGAGGGCGGGAAATTGGTGGGTCCGCTGCTGCTCGGTCACGACGAAGCTCTAGCCCTGCTCCCAGCCGATCTCGAAGTTGCAGTCGGCAGCGGCGCCGCCCACCTCGCGGCGACAGCAGCGCATCGCCAACGGTGGATCGACGCGACGTTGCCGGATCTCCAGCCGAGTGCGGCGGTGTTGGCCGAGCTCGCCTTCGAGGCCGGCGACACGCTGGCGACCTTGCGTCCGCTCTATCTCCGCCCGCCTGACGCCAAGCCACAAGCGGCCGCCGCGGTGGCCAGGCGCTGATGATGACGAGCGCCCAAACCTCCGCCATCGATATTCGTCTTGCCCGGCTAGGCGACGCCGCGATCATGGCGGGTCTTCATGCCGCCTGTTTCGCGCGAAGGTGGGACGCGGGCGCGATGGCCCAGTTCCTCGGCGCTCCGGGCTGCATCTCACTTCTCGCGTCAACGGCTGAGGGCGAGCGTCCGCAAGGCCTGCTCATCGCCAGGCGCGCCAGCGACGAAGCCGAGCTGTTGACGCTCGCCGTCCATCCAAGCTACCGCCGTCTTGGGCTTGCCCGGGTGCTGCTTACCGCGGCGATCGGGGCGTTACGCGCAAGCGGGGCCAAGGAGCTGTTCCTCGAGGTTGAGGAGGGGAACACCCCTGCCCGCGGCCTCTATCAGTCCCTCGGCGCAGTCGCGGTCGGCCGCCGTCCGGGCTATTATGAGCATGGCGCGGACGCTGCCATCTTCAGCCTTGCCCTTTGAGCCCGCGCTGCCGATGATGGCGCCGCCGGAATCAGCCAACCAGCACCGCACATGACCAACACCGCGACATGGGAAAGCCGGCTCGAGCGCCTTTGCGCCGAACGGGGCATGCGCATGACCGGCCAGCGCCGTGTCATCGCCAGGGTGCTGTCGGAGGCCCACGACCATCCGGACGTCGAGGAGGTCCATCGCCGCGCTGCCGCCCGCGATGCCCGCATCTCGCTCTCCACGGTCTACCGCACGGTGCGCTTGCTCGAAGGCGCCGGCATCATCGAGCGCCACGATTTCGGCGACGGCCGCGCTCGCTATGAGCCGGGCGGCCACGACCATCACGATCACCTCATCAATGTGAAGACCGGCGAAGTGATTGAGTTCAAGAACGAGCAGATCGAGCGCTTGCAGGAGAGCGTTGCCCGGGAGCTCGGCTTCAATCTGATCGGCCACCGGCTCGAGCTGTTTGGGACGCCGCTGAAGAACGGGAAGTAGCCGTGGCACCATGAGAAGCGTGCGCGCGTTTCTGGTGCTGGCGGCGTTCTTCGCCTTCACCTTGCCGCTGATGCCGTTGCAGCTCTTGTTCTTGTGGACGGGCTCGCGTTACGCGCGAACCTTCCCCAATTGGTATCACCGTCAGGTCTGCCGGATCATTGGCATTCGCCTGCATGTCGATGGCGCGGTGGCGCGGGAAAATGGCGTGCTGCTGATCTCGAACCACGTCTCTTGGCTCGACATCACGGTGCTCTCGGCGGTGGCGCCGGTGTCGTTCGTGGCGAAGCAGGAGGTGGCCTCCTGGCCCTTTGTGAGCTGGCTCGCCAAGCTGCAACGCTCGGTATTCGTCGACCGCACGCGCAGGACGGAAGTCACCGACAAGGCAAACGAGATCGTCAACCGGCTTCAGGCCGGCGACCACGTGGTCCTGTTCGCGGAAGGCACGTCGAGCGACGGCAACGGCGTGGTGCCGTTCAAGACGCCGCTCTTCGCTGCCGCCAAGCCGTCTGGCGGAATTCCCCTGGGCGCCGATATTTGCGCCCAGACCTTGGCGCTTACCTACACCAAGCTGCACGGCATCGCGCTGTGTCGCCGCGGACGGCCCGTGGTCGCCTGGTATGGCGACATGGACCTCGCGAGCCACGCTTGGCGGCTGTTGGGTTTGGGGCCGCTCGACGCCCATATCCGCCTCGGCCCGCCGGTCCCGCTCGACGATTTTGCCGACCGCAAAGCGCTAGCCCGCTACGCCGAGGCGCAGGTGCGCAAGGACGTGGCCGAGCTCCTGCGCGGCCGGCCCTCGTCTGGCCGCGTCCGCCTCGCCCCTTAGGCTCTCCGGAGCCTGATGGCTTGTGGGACAGTGTTAGGCACGAACGTTCCGTCGTGCAGCTGCCGGAGGTGCTCGCTCCGAATGATGTTGACGAGCGTCGTGTGCACGGCGCGATCCGCGCTCTCGCCGTCGTCGAACAGCCTTTCCTTCAAGGTCAGGTCGACCAGACCATCCTTCGACATCGGGCCATTTTCGCTAAGCCGCTGCAGGATGAAATCGGCAAGCGAGACCTCCGTCGCCGCCGGGGCCTGGAGCGGCAGCACATTGGCCATGCGCCGATGCTCGACCTCCATGAGCTTGCCAAGAGCTGACAGCTCCGCCTTCAGCTCCGACACGCGCGCTTCGCGCTCGCTTTGCAGCTGCTCGATCATTTTTTCAAATTGCGCATAAGAACTACTGATCTGGTCCTCGATCAGTCGAACGCGCTCTTGTAAGTCGTTTCTGATATCCCGCATGGCCTCGCCCCCGCTTCGCCGCAACTAAGTCGCCGGTCCAACAGGCCCGACGGCCGTCCAGTGTGGACAACCTTCCGCCGAAACAAAAGGGCCGGACGCAAGTTCCTGTGGATGATGACGCCCCCGCAACAGTTTGGGCGGGGTGCCCAACAATTCCTCAGCCGCTCTTGGATTTTCGGTGGACTGGTGCCTTCCCCGTCTCGGGCAGAAAGGCAGCGAGCAGGCCGATCGCCGGCAGGAAAGCGCAGACGTGGTAGACGAGGGTAATGCTGGTCCAATCGGCCAGCTCGCCGAGAAGGGCGGCGCCGATGCCGGCGATGCCGAAGGCAAGTCCGAAAAACAGCCCTGCGACCATGCCGACCCGTCCCGGGATCAGTGTCTGCGCATAGACCACGATGGCCGGGAACGCCGAGGCGAGGATCACGCCGATGAGCACGCTGAGGACGGCCGTCCAGAACAGATCCGCGTAAGGCAGGACTAACGTGAAGGGCAATACGCCGAGGATCGACCACCAGATCACCCGGCGCGCGCCGATCCGGTCGCCGATCGGTCCACCGATCACCGTGCCGGCGACCACCGCGCCGAGAAAGATGAAGAGATAGACCTGCGCGCTCTGCACCGTGAGATTGAAGGTGTGGATCAGATAGAAGATGTAGAAGCTCGTGATGCTGACCAGATAAAAATGCTTTGAGAAGGTAAGCGCCATCAGGATCGCGATCGAGCGTCTCATTTTGCTGTGCGCGAGGTTGGAGATCGCCTTAAGCTCATCACCGGCAGCCCTGTCGTTGCGCTTGATAGTCTTGCCGTACCAGGCGCCGATGCCCGCAAGCATGATCATGGCGAGCAGCGCCACGATCGAGAACCAGGCGAGGCTGCCCTGGCCGTAGGGCAGCACAATGAAGGCCGCGAGCAGCGGGCCGATCGCCGTGCCGAAATTCCCCCCGACCTGAAACACCGATTGCGCTAGCCCGTGACGCCCGCCCGAAGCGAGCCGCGCCACCCGCGAGGATTTGGGGTGGAACACCGAGGAGCCCATGCCGATCAACGCCGCGGCAGCGAGCACCATGAGGTAGCTCGTAGCGACCGACATCAAGAGCAGCCCAGTGAGCGAGGAGCCCATGCCGAGCACGAGCGCATAGGGCGTCGGGTAGCGGTCGGTGTAGTAGCCGACCACTGGCTGAAGCAGCGAGGCGGTGCACTGGAAGGTGAAGGTGATCAGCCCGATCTGGCTGAAATCGAGGGCAAACGCGCTCTTTAGCATGGGATAGATCGCCATGATCAGCGACTGGATCACGTCGTTCAGCATGTGGCAGACGCTGATCGCCGCGAGCACCGCGACCACGGTGCCTTCGGCCTTGCCGGGGCGCGCGCCAGCGGGGGCCGCTTTCTTGCCGCGGCGGGTGGGTGTCTTTGCCTCGATTGCCATGTCTTGCGCCATAAGAGGTTAGCGCGGCAGAATTGGGCCAAACCCACAGCTCCTTGCAAGGGATCATTTGTGGGCGGCGTGGCGGATGGCCGCGCTTTACAGCTTCGACATGCGAGGCATGATGCACACGCCGGAAAGGGACTACGGGAGGAAAGTCAATGCTTTGGCGAAGCCAGCCTCGGCTTGTTCGCGTTGCTGTGGGTGCCCTGATCTGCCTCACTTACCTTTGTCTGCCGATGGAAGCTGACGCTCAGGATGCGGTTTGGCCCTCGAAGACCTATTACCGCTATGCCGAGGTCGAGGGTAAGCGCATCTTCTATCGCGAGGCCGGAGACCCATCGCGGCCCACCATCCTGCTCCTGCACGGTTATCCCGCTTCGTCGCACAGCTATCGCGAGCTCATACCGCTCCTGTCCGGGAGGTATCACGTCATTGCCCCGGACTATCTCGGATTTGGCTTTAGCGATCGTCCCGATCCAGACCAGCAGATTTATACCTTCGAGCGTCTAGCCAAATACGTGACCGGCTTCATCGAGACGCTGGGGTTGGATCATTTCGTGGTCTACATGCAGGACTTTGGCGCCCCGGTGGGATACCGCGTCATTTTGCAATCGCCGGCCAAGCTCCGCGGCCTCATCGTGCAAAACGCCAACGCCTATATGGAGGGCCTGACCGAGGCGCGGCAGGCTTTTTTCCTGAACGCCAATAAGGACCGCACGCCGGAAGGCGTGGGGAAGGTCTACGACTATGTCAGCCGGGACGCGATCATCAATCGCCAATATCTGAGGGATGTTCGGGGCAAGGAGGAGATCATGAGCCCGGACAGCTGGACCTTCGACCTCTCCTTCCTCGAGACGGAGAAGGACAGGAAGATCCAAGTTCAGCTCTTTCAGGACTATTACAATAACGTGCTTGCTTACCCAGCCTGGCAGGCCTTCTTGCGCGAGCATCACCCGCCAACGCTGATCGTTTGGGGCAAGAACGATCCGACCTTTATCGCGGCAGGGGCAGAGGCCTATCTCCGCGACCTGCCGAACGCCGAATTGCACTTGATCGATGCCGGGCATTTTGCCGTTGAGGAAAAGCCGGTCGAGATCGCCAAGTACATCGTGCCATTTATGGACAAGCTGCCATGACTCAGCGCTTCAAAGCATCCTGCGCGGGCACGTAAGGCAGCTTCAGCGCGTTCGCCACCGCCTCGTGGGTGACCATGCCGTCGTGAATATTGAGACCGTCGGCCAAATGGTGATTTTCCTGTAGCGCCCGCCTCGGGCCCTTCTCCGCGAGTTCGATCGCGAAGGGCGAGGTGGCGCTCGATAGCGCGAAGGTCGAGGTGCGCGCGACGGCGCCCGGCATGTTAGTGACGCAATAATGCACCACGCCGTCGACCACATAGGTCGGATGGGAGTGGGTGGTCGGACGCGAGGTCTCGGCGCAGCCGCCCTGGTCGATGGAAACATCGACGATCACGGCGCCGGGTTTCATGGCCTTAACCGTCGCCGCCGAGATCAGCTTCGGCGCTCTGGCGCCGGGTACCAGCACCGCGCCGACGATGAGATCGGCGCGGCGGCACAGCGTCTCCACCGCCTGGGGAATGGAAAATACGGTGCGGAGCCGCGGTCCCAGCTGCGCCGTGGCGCGCCGGAGCGGGTCGAGATGGCGGCCCGCCATGATCACATCGGAGCCCATGCCGAGCGCGATCAGCGCCGCATTGGTACCCACTACGCCGCTGCCGAGGATGAGCACGTCGGCCGGAGGAACGCCCGGCACGCCGCCGAGCAGCACGCCGCGGCCGCCATTTTCCTTCTCCAGGCAATGCGCTCCGACCTGGGGCGCCATGCGGCCGGCAACCTCCGACATCGGCGTCAATAGCGGCAGGGTCCCAGCCTCGCTCGTCACCGTCTCATAGGCGATGGCCGTAATGCCCGAAGCGAGCAGGTCCTCGGCTTGCGCAGGGTCCGCAGCGAGGTGGAGATAGGTGAACAGCACTTGACCGCGTTTGAGTTTCTTGCGCTCGGCCGCAATCGGCTCTTTGATCTTGACGATCATTTCCGCGTGATCGAACACCTGATCGGCGTTTGCCACGATCTCCGCCCCTGTGGCTAGATAGTCGTCGTCGCTGATCCCCGCGCCGAGACCCGCGCCCGTCTCGACGATGACGCGATGGCCCTTGCCGATCAGCTCACGCACGGTCGCTGGGATGAGCCCAACGCGGTATTCGTGGTCCTTGACCTCCTTGGGGATCCCGACCAGCATGGGCGAACCGCTCCTTCCTTGCTTGAGCTCGATGTTGCGAGCGCCTGAGCAGAGTTGGGCCGAACATTGGTCACCCGCAAGAGTTCATATGCTGGTCACGCCAGCGGACCCAGTCCGAGCTTGAGGCGAGATGCAGTCGGCCTTGATCTTTCAGCTTCTGGTCTTGCTCTCGGTGGCCAATGGCACGCCAGTTGCGGCCAAGCTGCTGATGCGCGACCGCCTCGCCCGCCCGCTCGACGGCGGGGCGCTCTTTGCCGATGGGCGTCCGTTGTTCGGGCCGTCGAAAACCATTCGCGGTGTCGTAACCTCCGTCTTGGCGACGACAGGCGCAGCGGCGCTGATCGGTCTCGGCTGGCAGGTTGGAGCCTTGGTCGGGACGGTGGGCATGGCGGGCGATCTCGGTTCGAGCTTCGCGAAGCGAAGGATGGGCCTTGCTCCGAGCAGCATGGCTATCGGCCTCGACCAGATCCCTAAATCGCTATTTCCTTTGCTCGCGTGCCGGCTGCTGTTGCCCCTCACCATGCTCGACATCGGCGTGGCCGCGGCTCTGTTCTTCGTGGGCGAATTGGTTCTGTCGCGCATCCTGTTCAGATTGCATCTACGCGATCGGCCCTATTGATCGCGCCTCGCTTCGCTCAGGGCGAGGTGTGCAAATGATGCAGGGTGATTTCCGGGGGGCAGTTGAAGCGGACCGGGACGATCGAGCATCCCGCACCCACCGAGGTGTAGCCGATCATGTCGTGATATTGCCAGCGCCCGGCGCCCATCGAACGCGGCAGGACCGAATCGAGCGTGATGGGGGTGCCGCCCGGAAGGCAGATCTGGCCGCCATGGGTATGGCCGGCGAGCAGCACGTTGAAATCGGCATGCGCGGCCTGCCGGTAGATCTCCGGCGTGTGCGAGATGAGGATGGAAAACTCGTCGAGCGGGAAACCCTGTGCGGCCTTCTCGATATTATCCATCCGGTAAAAATGTGCGTCGTCGATGCCGGCAAGATGAATGCGGCTGCTGCCCCGCTCGATCGTCTCGCACTCGTTGAGCAGCATTCTTATGCCCATCTGCTCCAAGGCCGGCACCATGCAGACCGTGTCGTGATTGCCAAGCACGCCATAGATCGGTCCTTTGACGCGCTGGCGAATACGCGCTGTCCCGGACAGCGCGTCGGCGTAGGGCCCGAAGGTCTTTCCCCGGTAGTCGCCGGTCAGCACGCAGATGTCGTAGGAGATCTGCCCGAGGAGATCGGCCACGTGGGCCATCGCCGGCTCGCTCATATCGGCGTGCAGATCGCTGAGCTGGAGGATGGTGAAGCCCTCGAAGGACTCTGGCAGGCTTGGCGAGGCGATGCGGTTATGGCGCAACTCGACCTTCGCGGCGTTGTTTGCGCCCCGCCAATAGGTCCCTGTCATCTTCAAGGCCGCCCGGATCAGTGAATGCGACAGCGTGAGGTTCTCGATGTGAAAGAAGTTCAGCCCCTGGCCGAAGACCTGCGCCTCATGGTCCTTCTCGATGCCAAGGCGTTGCCGCGCATGCAGCCGCCCAAGACGCTTCTCGAGCGTCGCCAGCATGTCGTCATCGGTGGTCACGGGGCGCGCGCCTCGGTCGACAATGCTCAAGATGGGGCCCGGCGCGGAATGCAATGCTCGCGGGCTCCCACGAGACTGCCGGGCTCGAGCTCGCCTTGCACACGCTCTATGAGCCATCGCCCGGAGCGAGGCAAGGCCGCATGACGGGGCGAGCGCGCATCAGATTATAGCGGAGTAGCGTGCGGAGGCGCCGACGCGATTCGCGCCGGCGCCTCGTATGCACAATCCTGAGATTCAAAAACAGACCAGCGGCATTCACCGCTTATTTGTTCGTGCAAGTGCCAAAGCCGGACAGCAAGGTGTCGGCGGTTGCGAACGACATCGAGGCCTTGCTGCTATTATTGTCGATGAGCAACATCCAGCCAAATGCGCCGTCGATGCCATGGATGATGAGCTGATCGGCGGACTCGGCGATGCCGTCGAACTTGTCGGTGCGGGCATAGCCGTCCTCGTCCACCGCGCCGACGACGCTGTTCTCGAAGTCGACCGTGACCTTGACCGGAATCTTGATGCCTCCCAGGTCCTTACCCTCCTTGCAGGTGCCATCGGGCGAGCAGGCGCCCATCTCGTTGAAGTCGCAATGCAGGGTTGGAATCGGAGCCTTTGCGGCGGCCTGAGCCGCGCTGTCGCTTGGCGTCTCCGCGTGGGCCGACAGACTCGCCGCAATAGAGACAGCGGCGACGGCGAGCACTCTACCAAAAGTGTTCATAATGATCTCCCCTCGGCGCGCGTCGGCGCCAATTGATCCGTTTCAGACGATCTCGGATGAGTTAGGCGGGCCGCGTTCGGCCACCCCAATCAGCGGCAATAATAAGGATAAGGAGGAAAGGCTGGGCAGGTCGGATACACGACCGTAGGAGCTGCATAGACTGGGGCCGGCGCCACGACGACGGGCGGGGCGTAATAGACTGGCGGAACGTATGGGCGAGCCACCACCGCGCCAGCGATAGCGCCGGCAGCAAAGGCTCCGCATCCCCAGCAACCACCGCGCCAATAAGCATCTGCACTGTCAGTCAACACCGTCAGTGCCAATGCGGCACCAAGGATCATCGCGCCTTTGCGGGCCAGACTTCCCGTCATCATCGTCATAGGATAGAGCTCCTTGATTACTCTCGGGCATGAATTCGGATGCTGCCGGCAGCGCTGCCACGCTCGATCCCCGCTTCTTCGCTGCGATAGCTCTAAGAACAGGGCGTCAGGACTGCCAAGCGGGGGCGACTGTAGTTTCATTTTCCCCCAAATTCCATCCCTCAATTTGCCCCGAAGGGGCCCGTCCTCTAATTTTCATGAAGGAAATCAGTCGGCTAACAAGTATGGTGGCGGAGGGGGAGGGATTCGAACCCTCGAGACGGTTACCCGCCTACACACTTTCCAGGCGTGCGCCTTCGACCACTCGGCCACCCCTCCGCAAGCCCGCGAAAAACGAGGCCGCACTATAGCGAAGCGCATCACTCGTTCAAGCAACCCGGCCCGAGCGGCCGCGACATCATCGCCGGATGCTTCACGCCAGGCTTGAGCAGCCGTGATTTGAACGTGAAGAGGCAATCGCTTATGTAGGGGTGGCAACGCGGTTCGACCCGGCTCATGTCCCTGCTGTTACGCATTCTCGGTGTTTGGCTCCTGCTGCTGGCTATGGTCGCGGCCGTTATCGACGCGACCAAGACCTTGGCGGGTGGCGGCGCTTGGGTGGTGACGCCGTTGGGCGATCAATGGGCGAGCTTGAGCCCCGACAGCCTCGCCGCGGCCAAAGCCGCGGTCGTGACCCATGTTGGCCCCTTCTTGTGGGACGCGGTGATCACCGAGATTTTGCATACGCCCACCTGGGGGGTGTTCGGCGTCCTTGGGGTGGCGCTGTTCTGGCTCGGCCGGAAGCGCGCTCCCGCCGAGATCTTCATCAATTAGAGACCGCAAACCTGGCGGTTCCCGCCAAGGAGGTGCTCGATGTTTGGCTTGAAGCGCAAACCCCTGTCGATGCCGTCACCCGAGACGGCGCTCCCCGGACGCCCCGATGCGATCACCACCGCGGCGACCCATTTCGTGAATGGTGCGCCGCTCAAGGGTCCCTATCCGCAAGGATCCGAGATCGCCATATTCGGGCTCGGCTGTTTCTGGGGCGCGGAGAAGCGGTTTTGGAGTATTCCCGGCGTCATCGTCACCGCTGTCGGCTATGCCGGCGGACCGACGCCCAATCCGACCTATGAGGAGGTGTGCTCGGGTCGCACCGGCCACACCGAGGCTGTGCTGGTGGTCTACGATCCAAAGCGCGCGACCTACGACCAGCTCCTCAAGGTCTTCTTCGAGAGTCACGACCCGACCCAAGGCATGCGCCAGGGCAATGATATCGGCACGCAATACCGCTCCGGCATCTACGTCACGTCCGAGGATCAGCGGTGCGCCGCCGAGGCCGCCAAGCGCGCTTATGACGCCGCGCTGAAGGCAAAAGGGTTAGGTCCGATCACCACGGAAGTTCTGCCGGCGTCGACCTTCTATTTCGCCGAAGGCTATCACCAGCAATATCTCGCCAAGAACCCGCAAGGCTATTGCGGGCTTGGCGGCACCGGCGTGTCCTGCCCGATCGGCACGGGCGTTACGGCTGGCGCGTAGCTCGGGCTAAGCGAGGTCGAGGGCGTAGCGCTTCAGGTCCTGCAGATCGACGATATCGAGCGTGGCCTCATGCGTCGCGCCGAGTATCACCCGTGGCGCGCGTCCCGCCTCGAAGGCCTCGCGCCATCTCGCCGCGCAGAGGCACCAGCGATCGCCGGGCTCAAGACCCGGGAAGCCGAACTCCGGATGCGGCGTCGTCAGATCGTTGCCTCTCGCCTTGGAGAAGGCGAGGAACTCGGCGGTGACTTCCACGCACACCGTGTGCAGCCCGAGATCCTCGGGGCCGGTATGGCAACAGCCTGAGCGATAGAACCCGGTCACCGGCCGCTCCGAGCAGCTTTTCAGCGGTTCGCCAAACACGTTCCGCTGCGTCTCTTTTTGGTGGCCGGTTCGCTCTTGCATGTCCCGCAGTGTGCCCCATAAGCGGCGAGAAATGAAGCTTCAGCGCGGTTTGCGGTCCGGCAATGGCACCGTTTCTGCCGGCGATGACGGCGCGTTCGCGGCCCCGGCCGTCGGCGGGGCTGCCGCAGCAGTTGCCGGCCCCGCCTGCGCATCTGGTTTCGCTGGGGCCGCTGTCGCTGCCTTGGCCCCGCCCTTGGACCCAGCGAGTTGCGCTTTCAATGCCGCGAGCGCCGCGTCATCGAGATGCGGCGCCGGCGGCCCCGCATCCTTGCCGGCCATCGCCTTAAGCGCGGCAGGCACGGTTCCGTCGGGGTCGATGGCGGGCATTCCGCCACCGGAAGTCAGCACCGTCATGCATTCGTGCGGCAAATCGGCAAGACTGAGCGGTGGCTTGCCAGGAGCCGGCGGGGCGCCCGGTTTCGCCGGCCGCGCCGCAGCGACCTCGGCCTTCCGCAGCATCTTGTACCAGTTCGCGAGTTCGGTGCCGCAGCCATCGTCGCCGGTGACCGGCTTCTGGTTCTCGCAACCCTCCGCGCCCGGCGGGCAGGAGAGGCGGATGTGGAAATGGTAGAAATGGCCCCACCAGGGCCGCACCTTAGCCAGCCATGCGCGGTCCTTGCCGGCCTGCTCGCACAAGATCTTCTTGATGGCCGGATGCACGAAGATGCGGCTGACCTGGGGGTAGGATGCCGCGCGCTTGATCAGCTTCGTGTGCAACGGCGTCCAGATCGCCGGATCGACGGTGAACGGGTCCTTCAGCATTGAGGTCGCGCTGATGTCCTCCCGTTCCTGCGGGGTCAGGATGCGGTCTGGCATTGGCGTCAGCCAGATATCGGCATCGAGACCGATCTGATGGCTCGAATGGCCGGTGATCATGGGACCACCGCGCGGTTGTGCCATGTCGCCGACGAGGAGGCCCGGCCAGCCGTCGAGCGAGCGCGCGTCGCTCGCCAGCCTCTCGAGATAATCGAGCAGCCGCGGATGACCCCAATTGCGGTTACGCGAAAGCCGCATCACCTGCCAGTCGGGCCCACTGATGGGAAGCGAGATGCCGCCAGCCAGGCAGCCCCTGGCGTAAGAGCCGATGGCACGAGCCGCGAGTGGGGCCGGTGCCGTGACCGCCCCGAACAGCACCTTGGCGGGTGGCATTTTTGGCGCCTTGGCAGTGGCCTTCTTCGCGGCATCGGCCGGGGCGGCGGGCGCGGTTGCCGGCGCTTTGGCTGTGGCGTTCTTGGCGGCATTGGCTGGCGCAGCCAGCGCGGCCGCCGGAACCTTGGCCGGTTTGACCTGCTCGGCCGAAACCGCTCCGCAAAACAACAATAGCGAAAGGCCTAAAGCCAGCCTCTGCATTGATTTTGGTCCGCGTTCCTCTGCGCCTACCGTCGAAGCCTACCACAAATGATGGTGGCAATTAGAAGGCCAAGCGTCCCAGGCGCTTGATCCATGGCAATTCCCCTCCCAAATGGGTGAAGGCGGCGCGTTCAGGAGATATTCAGGCGGCTCGGGTATAGTGACCCAAGATTTGCAGCCAAAAAGCAAAGCCAGGGAGCGCCACAATGATCCACGCCATGACCGGCAGCCTGAAGCGGTGTGCCTTTCTCCTGCCGCTGCTAGGCCTCTTGCTTGGCTTACCGGTCTCGGCCGAGGCCGGCATCGTCGCCAAAGTCAGTCTCTCGAGCCAGCGCATGGACGTCTATGTCGACGGCAACCCGCGTTATTCCTGGCCGGTCTCGACGGCGCGGGCAGGCTATCACACGCCGGTCGGCACCTTCCGCCCGCAAGCGCTCGCTGTGTGGCACCGCTCGACCATCTATAGCGGCTCGCCCATGCCGCATGCGATCTTCTTCCATGGCGGCTACGCCATCCACGGCTCTTACGAGACGAGATATCTCGGCACACCGGCCTCGCATGGCTGCGTGCGGCTCCATCCCGCCGCCGCTGCTGCGTTGTTCTCGCTGGTCCGCCAATATGGCAGCGGCAATACGGTCATCAAGATCGGCTACTGAACCTCGCGTCTCGCTTAGCCGCGAACTGTCGTAGGGCGCGCGTGAAGCGCGGCGCCCGGCCCTCTTCCGGCTTCGTCGAAAGCAACAATTCCTTAGCATCGGCGGCGTTGCGCGTTATGGCGCGTTGGGGGCAACGGTGGCGCGGCCAAGCGCTGCCTGACGACGGAGGCAACCATGACCCTGCTGAAATGGGCGCTGATTTGCTTGTTGATTTCGCTCGTCGCGGGAGCGTTCGGCTACACCGGCCTCGCGCGCGGAGCGGCCCAGATCTCCAAGGTTCTGTTCTTCATTTTCCTCGTCATATTCCTGGTGATCTTGATCCTGGCCATTACCGCGGGCCAGCTCATCTTCTGAGCGACGGGCTCGCTAGCGTTCGCAATCGGACGGTGCCGGCGCGCCCCTGAAGCGCTCGGTCATCCAGTTGACCGCGGCGTTCGCGCTGTCGCGCGCGGCGAAAGTGTGCGTCACGCCCGGAAGCTCGACAAAGCTCACCCGCACGCCTTGCGCGCAAAGCGCCTCGCCGAAGCGTTTGGTGATGTTGGGCCGCACCGTCGTGTCGGCTGTGCCTTGCGCGATGAAGACAGGCGCGCCGGCCGGTGCCTGACCCGGCGAGTTGCGCTCCATGATCCCCCTCCAGGGCTCGACCTTCGAGGGATCGACCTTGAGAAACTGCTCGCTCTGCAAGGGCTTTGCGGCCTTCTCGATGGCCTCGAATTGGGCGAGCAATTCGATGCAGTCGCGCGCGGTCTTTTCGAATGCAGGCATCGCCGCGGGCTCGACGACACTCGTGACCGGAACGTCTTCCAGGCTTGACCAGGAGAGCACCGACATGGCCGTCAAATCGTAGCCGGACGAGGTCGTCTGGTCAGCGTCGAACAGCTCGACGAGATAGGTTGCGGGTGCGGCCGCTGCGACGCCGACCAATTTGAGCTCCGGCGCGTAGCGGGCGGCAAGCTCCCCCGTATAGAGCGCAGCGTGGCCGCCTTGGCTATGGCCCCACACGGCGAAGCGGTCCGAGGCGCCGCTTTCCGGCAAATCGCGGGCCGCGCGCACCGAATCCAACACCGCACGTCCCTCGCTCTCGCCGATGAGATAGGGGTGAATGCCGTAGGTACCGAGTCCCGGATAGTCGGTGGCAACGACGATATAGCCTTCCGATAGCATTTGGCCGAGGCCCCAGATCAACCCGGCGGTGTCAGGCATCAGGGACGGCGCGCAAGGCGGCACCACGCCGGAGGTCGGATGCGCCCAGGCGATGATGTTTCGTCCACCGGCCGGCACGGGACCAGTGGGTATGAAGATGGCGCCGGAGACCGGAATCGTCTCCCCTTTGAGGCCAGTGGAGCGATAGAGGAAGCGGAAGGCGTTGGCATTCGCCTTCATCCCGGGTCCGCCGCTCTCGAGTGGCCAGATGCGAATGATGGTTCCAGGCCTTCCCGGGATCTCGCCGGGCTCGACATCGTAAAGAGCTTTCGCCGCGGGGGCGCCGGCGAGGCAGCCCAACACGGCCAAGGCCCCCATCGCTGCAAGCCTCGACAAACCATCGAAATTGAGCATTTCCTATCCCCTGACTGATCGATGCCGCAGATGATAGCTGGGGGCATCCGGTACAACAACCCGCGCCCCGGTGATTGGAGAAGCCATTCCTTTTCTTGAGCTTACCCAAGCTTCCGAGGCACAATCGGGCCGAGCGACAGGCCTGCGCTCTTCCCAAACGCCGGGCGCGACGATTATCTTTGGAAAGTCGGGGAACAAGAATGTCATCAGCCGCCTCAACGATCGATGCCCTGCTGACCCGCTTGAGCGGATTTGCCACGCCTTTCTCGATCGAGCTCCCAACGGGTGAGACGCGGAAAGTGGGGGAAGGCGAGCCCGAATTCAGCTTAGGTCTCCGCAACGAGCGCGCGCTCAGGGCGCTCCGCACGCTCGACGAGGGCGACATCTCCGAGGCCTATTTGCACGGCGACCTCGATATTGAGGGCGACATGCTCAAGCCCTTCACGCTTCGCGCCTTCCTTCACGACCGTCATCCGCTCGTGACGGCGTGGCGCTTCATCCAGCCGCTCTTGTTCGGTCAGGTCTACACCAATAAGCGCGCCATCGCCTCCCACTACAATGCCGACCCCAAGCTGTTCCTGAGCTTTCTCGACCCCGTCTTCCCCGCTTATAGCCAGGGCGTCTACGAGCATGACAATGAGCCGCTGTCACGTGCGCTCGAGCGGAAGTTCGACTGGGCGATCGAGAAATGCGAGCTCGGTCCGGGCAAGCGCGTGCTCGAGATCGGCCCCGGCTGGGGCGCCTTCGCCGGCCATGCTCTTCAGGCGGGCGTGCGCTTTACTGGCATCACCAATTCGGAAGTGTCGCAAGCCTATCTCAGATCGAAGCTCGCCAATTTCGGCGACCAGTTCGACATCATTCTCACCGACTTCTACAACTATGAACCGGATGAGCAGTTCGACTCGATCGTCATCATGGGCGTCATCGAGCACCTTCCCAACTATGAGCGCGTGCTGAAGAAATTCGCATCTCTGCTGAAGCCTGGCGGCAGAGTGTTTCTCGACGGGAGCGCGTGGTGGAAGAAATATGAGCTGTCGACCTTCATGGTGCGCCACATCTATCCCGGCAACCATTCCTTCCTCGTGCTCGACGATCTCATCAATAAACTTCCCAAAGCCGGGCTCGAGCTGATGGAGGTGCACAACGACCGCTGGAGCTACTTTCTCACCTTCAAGCAATGGGCATTGAATCTCGAGGCCAACAAAGACTATGTGCAACGCAGCTTCGGCGATTTCGAGTTTCGCAAGTTCAGGTTGTATCTCTGGGGCGCGGCCTGCGAGTTCCTGACCCGCAACCTCGATTGCTATCGCATGATGCTCTACAAGCCCCGGGCGGCGACCGGGAAATTATGACTAAGCCGTTGGAAAACCGGAACTTCCACCGGGCTCGCGCATTGTTAGCATCGATATGAGGGTTCCGCCAAGGAGCCCAGAGGGCGTAGCTATGGAAAGCATGGCGTATCACGGCCGGTTAGCGCCTACGCCGGCGGTTTCCCAAGCCTTGCAAAACTCGCTCCTGTCGGGGGATGGGCTTCTGGAGTGGCTCCCGATCGGCATCTATGTCTGCGACGCCGAGGGCCATCTCGTTCAATATAATCGGCGAGCCGCCGAATTGTGGGGCCATGCTCCGAACGTCGATGATCGCGAGCAACGGCTGTGCGGCGCTTATAAGATATTCGCGGCCAATGGCGAATCGTTGCCGCTCGCGCCGATGACCGAGCTGCTGGCAACGCGAAGCCCAATCCGCGATCGCGAGCTGATCGTCGAGCGTCCCGACGGCACGCGCATCACCATCCTCGCCAATCTCGATCCCTTGTTCGACGAGAGCGGAACGCTCGTGGGCGGGGTGAATTGTTTCCAGGACATCACCGAGCGTAAAGCCGCCGAGCAGCGCCTCAGGGCGCGCGAGCAATGGTATCGCAGTCTGCTCGAGGCGCTCCCCGCCGCTCTCTACACCACCGATGCGCAAGGCCGCGTCACCTTCTACAATCAAGCCGCCGTCGATCTTTCCGGCCGGCGTCCGACTCTCGGTAGTGACGAATGGTGCGTCAGCTGGCGGCTCTACACCGCCGACGGCAAGCCGCTGCGCCATGAGGATTGCCCCATGGCCGTGGCCTTGAAGACGGGCAAGCCGATCAGGGGCACCGAGAAAATTGCCGAGCGTCCGGACGGCACCCGCGTCCCTATCCTTCCTCATCCGACCCCCCTTCGAGATGAGGCAGGTGCTCTGATCGGTGCGGTGAACATGCTTGTCGACATCACCGAGCAGAAGCGGGCCGGGGAGCAGAAGACCCTGCTGCTCCGCGAGCTCGCCCACCGCGTGAACAACACCTTCGCCGTGATCCTCGCCATCACCCAGCAAAGCCTGCGCAGCGCGTCCTCGCCGGAAGCCTTCGCCGAGGCGTTCACGGCGCGGCTCCAGGCGCTAGCCCAGGCTCACAATTTGCTGCTTGCGCAAGACTGGACAGGGGCGGACTTGGGCGAACTGGCCAAGGGACAGATCGCCCCGTTCAGGCCCGATGCGGGCGAGAGGCTCAAGATCCGTGGACCGAAAGTGCTGCTTGGGCCGGCACAGGTCATCGCACTCGGCGCCGTGCTGCATGAGCTTGCAACCAATGCGTGTAAATACGGCGCCCTTTCCGTCCCCGAGGGCAAAGTGGAGCTCGACTGGGATCTTGCCCTGGAGGACGGCGCAGAGCATCTTCGCCTGATCTGGGCCGAGCGGGGCGGCCCCGTCGTTAAACCGCCGGCGAAGCAGGGCCTTGGCAGCAGGATCATTAGGCGCGGGTTGCCCAACGCGCAGATCGATTGGCAGTTCACGCCTCGCGGTGTGGTCTGCAAGATCGATCTCGTCCTTGAGCGGCGAAGCGGGACGCGGGGCGAGGCACCGGTCATTTCGCCCACGCCGGCGGTCATCCCGGCACTTGACTCCGCGAAGCGTCGTAGGGCCTGATTGGCCTCGCCAAACGCGACCAATCGGAGGAAATGTCATGTGCGAGCTTTGCGACCCCGAGCTGCCGGCCCTGTCACGGCGCCATCTCATGCTCGGCGCCGGCGCGACGCTTGCCGCCAGCACGCTCCCCTGGTCACGCGGATGGACTGCGGAGCCTGCATCCGACGCTGCGCCCAACGCCATCGGCCCCGATGCCGCGTTGGAGCGCCTCAAGCAGGGCAATGAGCGCTACGTCGCGAACGCACCGAACGAGAAAGATTATTCCGCGGGCCGCGCCGCGAGGGTATCGGCGCAATATCCGATCGCGGCGATCTTGAGCTGCGCCGATAGCCGCGTATCGCCCGAGCTCGTCTTCGATCAAGGCCCGGGTGATCTCTTCGTCGTGCGCCTGGCTGGCAATTTCGTCGACGACGACGGCTTGGCCAGTCTGGAATATGCGGTGAAGTTCCTCCGCGTGCCGCTGCTCATGGTGCTCGGCCATTCCAATTGTGGTGCGGTCGACGCAGCCATCAAGGTGTTCAAAGACAACGCGACGCTACCAGGGCATCTGCCGGGTCTCGTCGAAGCGATCAGGCCCGCCGTGCTCGCGGCAATAGCACAGAATTCTCCAGACCTTCTTTCCACCGCGATCACTGAAAATGTGCGCTTCAATGCCAAGCGGCTCGAAGTCGATACGCCGATCGTTGCCGAAGCCTTCGCCTCGAAGCAAATCGGCATCGCTGGCGGCGTCTACGATCTCGCGACCGGCAAGGTGAACTTGCTCTAACCGCTGAAAGCGGAAACGCGCATGCTGGCCGGCGCCGCGTCGGCAGCTGTGGCCTATGGGATCGGATCGCTGTTCAACGGCGCCACGGCCTGACGCGACGGATTGCCTCCTCGACCTGACTTGGTGATCGCGTCGGCGTAAGATGGCGGCGCCGATCAGTCTCCATCTCGCACCAGCAGCCGATGTTCGCGGCGAATTTCTTCAAGCGGCTCCGGGCTGCGCCAAGCGCGGCTCCTCAGCCCACGCCGATCGGCGGGGGCGTGTCGCAAGAACTCATCCTCAGCTGTGTTCCCGCGCGGGCCAGCGCCCGGCACGCGGCTCACGCCGGACTTTGTGCGTGAGATCGGCCGCTTCGCCTATGTCTTCGCCTGGCCTCTGGTGAACGTCTTCAAGCGTTATACCGCATTCAAGCGGGTGATCCGGCCACGGCTCCTCGGCGGCATCGCCCCGATCGCCCCGATCAATCATCTCTGCATGCTGAACGGCTACGTCGACCCGCGGCAGCGCTACGTCACCTGCCCAAGCCACGACCTGATCTACGGCTTCGGCATTCTCGATTACGGTTGGGAGCCCGTGGTCGTGCAGGTGCCCGATTTCGGCGAGCGCTTTTGGGTGTTTCAGGCGACCGATCTCAGAACCGACGGCTTCGCCGATCTCGGCGCCATGTATGGCACGAAGCCAGGCTTCTATCTGCTCGCCGGCCCCGATTGGACCGGCGCCCCATCGCGCCGCAGGAATTCGGCGTCTGGGTGCTCGCCAATTTCGCCACCGTCGATGAGGTGCGGGAGGGGCTGAAAGACATCGTCCTTGTGCCGACGCCGGCGCCCGGACTTGGCAGCCCGCAAGGCGTCGTCGCCCGCGCGCAGTTCTTCATTCAGGACAGAAGCGGTAAGTCGATCGCGGTCGAGCCGGTCGACGGCACGTTTAAGGTGCATGACGCGCCGCTTGGCGCGATGACCAACTCGCCGACCTACGATTGGCACATGTCCAATCTGCAGAACTACGTCAATCTTTCCGTCAAGGATGTGGAACAGAAAAAGCTCGGGCCGGTCACGCTTCCGGCTTTCGGCGCCGGCGCCGGACTGCTCGGCATGCCGGGCGACTTCACGCCGCCTTCGCGCTTCGTGCGCGCGGCGATCTACAGCCAGTCGGCGGCGCCGAACGCCACGGCTGATGACGCCGTGCTCTCGTGCAGGTGCGAGCAGCCGAGCAGGCAAGATTAGACTAGCGGGCTCGCCCCGAGCCCGCTAGCCGATGCGTGTGAGATTACGGGCAGATCATCCGCCAGCGGCCGAAGAAGCCGCGCCTCCAAGCGCAACCCGTATAGAGCGGTGCGGTCCAGGCCGCGGCATAGCCCGGCACGACGTAGCCAGGGTGGGGGAGGGGGTCCCAAACGCATTGCACTGGCCCGCACACCCAGACCGCATGCGCCGGCTGGCTGGCGCCCGCGAGCAGAAGCCCTGTCGCCAGTACTGAACTTGCCAAGATCGTCTTGATCACGCTCGAAATCCTCCTTCGGTCGGTAGTGTTGACGCTCCAGCGGTCTACCGCAACGAGTTGCGCCCGGTCCATAGCGAAACATGGACCTACGCCCGGTTAGCGTGAACCCCACCTGAAATCTTGGGCGACGGTGAACGGCGGCTGAGCGACTGCCCCTCGTTGAAACTCTTGGGCCTTTCAAGCCCGGTGATGCGCTAGAGCAGAGGCGGGGGAGGGGTGGAACCACCTATCCGCTTCAGTGTTATGGCTCCGTTCAGCCAGCAGTGGTATTCGCTGGAGCAGAGGCCAAGCGCCGGCCGGGGCCCGTTCGGAGCCTGGGGCGTCTCGGCCGTGCCGGGAGCTGCCCATGCCACGCCCGCCCTTCCCCATTTTCGGCTCGACGTCGGACAGCCGGATCGCCCTGCTGCAAGGGCTGCTGATCGCCGCGCTGGTCATCGGCGGGCTTTATATCGGACGCGAGGCTCTGCTCCCCCTCGTTATCGCCATCCTGCTCAGTTTCGTGCTGACGCCGCTGCTTCTGCTGTTGCGCCGGCTCAAGCTGCCGCGCGCGCTCGCCGTGATCATTGTCGTCACCTTCGCCTTCTGCATCATCTTCGCCCTTGGCTGGATGCTGTCGCGGCAGGCGACCGACCTCGCCGAGAACTTCCCCCGCTATCAGCATGCGCTCTCCGAGAAGATCGGAGCCTTACGCAAATCGGCGGAATCGTCGACGACCTTCAACAAAGCGTCCGATGTCCTCAAGGGCCTGGAGCAGGATCTCGCCAATCCCGGCGGTGAAACGACGACCACGCCGAGCCCGAGTTTAGGGGACAAAGCTCCTGCCGGGCCAATCACGGTCGAGATCAGGCAACAAGAGCCGCGGCCGTTCGAAATTCTCCAGAACGTCGCGGGCACCGTGCTGCCGCCGCTCGCTACCGCCGGCATTATCGTGCTGTTCGTCATCTTCATCTTGCTGCAGCGCGAGGATCTACGCGACCGGGTGATCCGCCTGATGGGCGCCTCGGACCTGCAGCGCGCCACCGCGACAATGAACGACGCCGCCAACCGGCTCAGCAGCTATTTCATACGCCAGGTGCTGATCAATGCCACCTTTGGCACTTTCATCGCGTTTGGATTGTGGCTGATCGGCGTGCCGAGCCCCATGGGCTGGGGCGTCCTCGCGATGCTGATGCGCTTCGTGCCCTATGTCGGGTCGATCATCTCCGCCGCTCCGCCCATGCTGCTTGCCGCTGTGGTCGACCCCGGTTGGACGACGATGCTGCTCACCGGCGGACTCTTTCTCGTCTCCGAGCTGATCATGGGACAGGTGGTCGAGCCGCTCGTCTATGGCCACGGCACCGGGCTGTCGCCGATTGCGGTGATCGGGTCCACGGTCTTCTGGACTTGGCTGTGGGGGCCGCTCGGCCTCTTGCTGGCGACGCCGCTCACCGTCTGTCTGGTGGTGCTCGGCCGCCACGTCGAGGGCCTGAACTTTCTGGAAGTGTTGCTCGGCGATGCGCCCGCGCTCACCCCGGCGCAGGGTTTCTACCAGCGCGCGCTGATCGGCGATCCCGCGGAATCCACCTATCACGCCGAGCTGTCCTTGAAGGAAGGCCGGCCGCTCGTGACTTACCTCGACGAGGTGGCGCTGGAAGGTCTCAAGCTCGCCCAGCTCGATGCCGAGCGCGGGGCGCTCGATGCGGAGAAAATGGAGCGCATCGACGCGACCGTCGAGGAGATGATGGACAATCTTGCCGATTTCGAGCCGCGGCGTTGGTTCCGGAAGGTGCCAACGGACAAGGAGGAGATCGACGAGCAGGAGGAGGGGGGCAGTTTGGCAACGCTCGCCAACGCGGAGAAGGGATTGGAGGACGATCGGCTTCCGACGCTTGAAGCCGCCGACCTCGCACCTGGCTTCGAGGACGAGGATGCCATTCTATGCATCGGTGGCCGCACCGCGCTCGACGAGGCCGCCGCCGCCATGCTCGCGGGCGTCTTGCGGCGGCACGGTCTCAAGGCGCGTGCCGTCCCGAGCGAGTCCATTTCGGCCGCGCATATCGTCTCGCTCGAAGCCTCCAAGGCCAAGCTCGTCTGCCTGTCCTATCTCGGCACTGGCGGAAACGACGCCCCTATCCGCTATCTGGTGCGACGCTTGCGGCGCATTCTGCCGGCGGGCGCCAAGGTGCTCGTCGGCTATTGGGCGGACCAAAGCGAGGCTCGCGCCGTGAAGGCTCTCGAGGCCACCGCGGAAGCCGGCGTCTACGCGACCTCGCTCCGAGAGGCCGCTGAACTCTGCCTCAATGCCGCGCGCGGCCAAGCGCCTGCGGTAGTCGAGAAGGGGCCGGCGCGCGTCGCTTGATCGTCACGCATAGAGCGCCGAAGTCAGGCGCTCGCCGCTCAATGCGGTGCCTCGGCGCTTGCGATATAGCGGTTGTAGACCCAACCGACTTCCGACGTCTCGGGATCGGTCACTTGCACCCAACTTCCCTTCCGGGCGGTGGCCTGGTATCGAGTTCCCGGCTCCGCCACTTTGATGGTTTGCGCTTGCGGCGTCGGCGCCGCCCGCACATTGACGGTCCCCGAAATCTCCACCCACTCCAGGCTCGTCTCGCGGGTGACGGGGTCGGACGCTCCCGCCGCGGGCTCGTTCGGCTCAGCCGTTGGGGCGTTCGCGGCTGCGACTGGCACAGGATCGGCGGTCGCCGGGCCCGGCGCGGGGGATGCTGGCGCAGTATCGAGCTCGGTGAGCTGAGCCGCGGCGTCCTTGTTGCCAAGCGCTTTCGCCCGCTCATACCAAATCCGCGCCTGAGCTACGTCCGGCTTGATGCCTTGCGCGCCGATCTGCTCCATGAACATGGGATCGTATGTGCTGCCGAGCGCAAACGCAGCCTCCGCGCTGCCGGCCTCCGCGGCGCGCTTGAAGTAGCCGCGGGCACCGGCGATATAGCCGACCTCGACCATCTTCCGGCCATGGGCAAGCAACTCGTCAACGCGCGCGGTTTCATCGGCGCGCGGAGCAGCGGCTTTTGCGTCTGGCGCAATCGCGAGCGAGATGGCGCCGCTCGCGATCATCCTGCCGTCGGCCGCGACCAGCTCGACGCTGAGCGCGCGCTGCCCGCTCGCGCTCTGCGGCAGCGTGAGGCGCAAATCGCCGATCTCATCGGGCCGCAAGCTCCATTCGGTCTCCCCATAGGGGCGCCCAGCGGAGAAGCTCGTGCCCTCCGGCAGCCCGCGGATGGTGATGATGCTGCGGGGCGGCAACGCATCGGTGCCGTCGAGCGCAATGGCAAAGGGGGTTTCTTTGCCCGCATCTGCCGTGATCGCACCAGGCACCATCAAGGCAATAGAGGGAAGCTCGACATCCTGTTTCGGCGCCACCGTCTCCGGCGAGGGCAGGCCCGCGACCGATGCTTGCTGTACCGGTTTGGTCGCCTGCCCATCGTCGCGTTCATCGACCATTAGGACTGGGCTCGAGACGCTGACGTCGCCCCGCCAATAGAGGAGCGCGAGGGCGCCGGTCGGGACGAGCGCGACAACGAGCAGGACGCTCAGCAATATCCGGTTCGCCCAGAACTCGCGCTTCGGCGGGAATATCGGGCCGGCTGCGGAGTCTTGCAGCGGCGGAACCGACGTCGCACCAATCGCACCATCAGCGACGGCGAGCGGCGGAAGCTCGGGAGCGAAGCGTTCCGCCATGAACGAGGCCGCCTCGATTTGCGCGTGGCCATTGGCTTCCGCCGCTAGCCGTTCGGTCAGGCTCCTTGGCGATTTAATCGCACCGGACGGATTGAACTTCGAATTGTCCATGGCACCCCTCCCACGCCATACCCTTACTCGGGGGCGTCGACCCTGGCTGAAATGGTCGATCCCTAATGTTGGCCTTTGTTCCACTCGAGAAAAGCCCGGAACAGCTCGGCGCGCTGCGCGTCGGTGACGGGCGTGCCGCTCACCTTTGTCGCATGAGCCACGAAAGTATCGAAGTTGCTCTTCGTTGCGGTGGCCGGCGCCGCTTTGGCATTGTCGATCCAAGCCTGCGCGGCCGGAGACCGGTGCCACCCTTCGAGCGTCGCAGCGAAGTTCACGTCGCGCCATTTCGGGTGGTGCGGCGGTTCGAGAAAGTCATCGAACTTGCTGAAAAAGGCGTCGACGAATTTGGCAACCCGTTTGTAGCGGAGCGCGTCACCGGGCCAGTTGAATGCCACCAGCACCGTGCAGACCGAGACGGTATCCACGCTTTGACCGTCGGCGATCAGCTCGGGATAATCGTCATGGGTAAGCGTCGCGGGGTAGTAGCTGTCCTCGAGGTCCTTGATATAGGGAATCGGGAGAAACTTCAGCCCGTCCGCACCTTTCAGATAGGCTAGTCCCGCCGCCGGTTTGCCGGCCATGACGATGGTGGCCGCAATCTCACCCGACTTCAGTTTTTCGATGGCTTCCGCGTCGCCGAGATGGCGCTCCTGGAACTTGACGCCGAGGGCGTCGAGCAGCAAACGCCCGGTGATTTCCGTGCCGCTGCCTTCCTCGCCGAGATTCACCGCCTTGCCTTCGAGCTGCGAGATGTCGGTCACGTCGGAGCGCGCGATGATATGCACCTCCTCGGTGAACAGCTTCGCGACATAGGTGATCTGGTCGATGAAGTTCGAGCCGAGCTCGCCGGTGCGGGCGAAATATTTGATGATGTTGGCTTGGGTGATGCCCATGTCGACGCCCTTCAAGAACATCACGTCCTTGACGCTCTGCGCGGCGCCTTTGCCGACGATGGGGAGGACGCGGAGATTGTCTCCGTCATCGACGACCTGGGCGATATCATAGGCGATGCCGAGGTCCGTGCCGTTCGGGCTGCCGGCCATGATGGTCACGACGTTCTCGTTGACCCGGGCGCGATAGGCCTCGCGTAAGCTCTGGGCCGAAGGTGGAGCAGGAGTTTCAGCTTGGGGCTTGGCGTCGACCTTGGCGCGCGGTGCCGCCGTGGCGGCGCAGGCAATCAGGCAGAGTCCAAGCGCGAGGGCAATACGCATTACAATCCCCCTACGGACGCGCTACTCGGTTACATCTTGCCGTCCTCAAGGCGCGCGCACCTTGCGGCAGGCCAGAACAGCGGTTGAACTGTCCTGCGGCCCGAAATCATTAACGCGGGGGATGCGACATAGTTCCCGCGCGCCGCCGCGGTCATACCGTCAGCCACCAATGAAGCGTGCCAATAACGGCACTGTCAAGTTCAACTAGGTTAATACACGGAAACAACACCTCTTTGCCACAAAGTTGCTTTCATTACCTCGGAATCGAGTATAAAATCAGGCGACTACGGAGCTTGGCGCATCGCGATGACGCGTGAGGTGGACGCCTCCTTGTAAGCTCTTAGAGTAGCTTAGAGAGTCTGGCCTAGAACGTACGCGCCTCAAGTCGACGGCTGCGCCCGGCATAGCCGAAATAAAGCGCTAGCGCTCCGCCCAAGGCGAGCGCGCCGGCGAGGAATAAGAGCGCAGCGGTGAAGTCTCCAGTGGCGCCTTTCAACCGGCCGACGACGAACGGCCCGACGAAGCCCCCGCAATTGCCGATGGAGTTGATCAGTGCCAGTCCGGCCGCGGCGCCGGTGCCGGTCAGGATCGAGGTCGGCAGCGACCAGAACGTGCCGATGGCGGCATAGATGCCGATCGTGGCGATGGAGAGCGCGAGCATCACGAGGACGAGCGGCCCGGCGCCGGCCGACCAGGCAAAGGCTATGGCCGCCGCAAACAAGGGCAGCGCCACGTGCCAGATGCGTTCGCCGGTTGCGTCGGAGTGCCGGCCGGCAAGCACCATGCCGACGGTCGCGGCGAGATAGGGGATCGCCGTGAGGAGGCCGATGGTGAGGTGCGACAGGTCGAAGGTCTGCAGCACCTGCGGCATCCAGAAGCCGATGCCATAGAGCCCGACCACGAGGCAGAAATAGATCAGCCCCAGCAGCAGAATGCGGGGGTTGGTCAGCGCCTGGCCGATCCCCGCAAGGCCGTGTCGCTCGGTCTCTTCCGCCTCCGCGGCAAGCCGCTGCTCAAGCGCGCTCCGCTCGCTAGCCGACAGCCACGCGGCGTCCTTCGGCCGTTCGGTGAGGACAAGAAGCGCGGCCGCGCCGAGCAGCACGGCGGGCACGCCTTCGATGATGAACAGCCATCGCCAGCCCTCGATACCCGACAAGCCATGCAAGCCAAGCAGCGCACCCGAGACGGGGGCGCCGATCACCGTGGCAATCGGCACCGCAGTCATGAATACCGAGACGATGCGCGCGCGATGCTCCCGCGGGAACCAATAAGTGAGATAGAGGATGATGCCGGGAAAGAACCCGGCCTCGGCGATGCCAAGCGCAAAGCGCAGGAGATAGAAGCTCGTCACACCGGCAACGAGCGCCATGGCCGTTGCCACGACCCCCCAGCTGATCATGATGCGGGCGATCCAGATTCGCGCGCCGAATCGATGCAGAGCGAGGTTGCTCGGGATCTCGAAAAGGAGGTAGCCGGCGAAGAAGATGCCCGCGCCGAAGCCGAATATCTCCGGCGTGAAGCCGAGATCTTCATTCATCGAGAGCGCGGCGAAGCCGACATTGACGCGGTCGAGAAAATTCACCGCGTAGCACAGGCCGAGAAACGGGAGGAGGCGGAGGCTCGCCTTGCGGATAGCGCTGGCCGCGTGATCCTCGGTCATGCACCTCCCCGATTTCCGGTGTGGAACGCGCCCGCGCTGATTGAATGGCGGTCCCCCTGCTCGCATACTCTCCTACCGCAATTCGTTTCTAGGAGATCGTCCAATGGCCATTCCGCTCGAGGCCGCCGCAGCGGCCATGCGTGAAGCGATGCGTGAGACGGTGAAGCGCTATTCGCTGTGGTATCTGATCCAGGGCATTCTGATGGTGGTGGCGGGGTTTCTCGCCCTGATCTATCCGCTCCTCGCCTCCGTTGCGATCGTCTTGCTGCTGGGCTGGATCCTGATTTTCAGCGGCATCCTTCAGGGCATCGGCCTGATCGGCGCACGCCAGGTCCCGCATTTCTGGCTGCAGCTCATCTCGGTGGTCCTGTCCATCGTCGTCGGCCTCTTGCTGCTACGCCAGCCGGAAGCTGGGCTCGTCGTCTTCAGCGCGCTGCTGATTGTCTATTTCATGGTCGAGGGCATGGCCAAGGTGATCTTCGCGCTCACCATCAAGCCGTTCCCGAATTGGGGCTGGGTGCTCGCCAGCGGCCTGGTCGGCATCCTGCTTGCGGTCTATCTGTGGGCCAATATCGCGACCATCTCCGAATGGGTGCTCGGCTTCCTGCTTGGCATTCAGCTCCTCTGCGAGGGCGCGGCGCTCACATATCTCGCCTGGCGCATCCGCGAGAGCTGAGGGTCAAGCTAGAGCTTCGACAGGATAAGCTGCGCCGATCCGCCGCCACCTGTGGCCGTGACGGAGAGGCGCTTGCCGCTCTGGCTTAGGCGAATTCGGCCGCTCTCCTTAGAGCTAGCCGTATGCACCGTGCCGGTGTAGAGGCCCCCGCCCGCGCTCCTCACCTGTCCCGAGAGCTCGTAGCGGCCGGCCTCGGTGGTGCAGGTAGCCGAGAATGAGAACGACGCCCCACCGCTTCTCTTGCACCTCACGCGGCATTGCACTCGATCGGTCCCGCTCGTGGCGCTGATAATCCCCGCGCCCTTCCAATAGCCATCGAGGGTGGAAGAAGGGGCTGCCTTTGCTGCCATGAGCAGCGTGCTGAGGGCGATGGCGAAGATCAGAACTAGGCCGCGATGCATGGGCGGCTCCTCTTCGGTTGGTGCTACTCGTTAAACGAGGGGTACCCCGGCGGGGCAACGCACCAGGACGGCATCTGGGTCCCGTTGGACCTTGCCGTCGCGACCGGCAGGCTAATTCCCGTCCATCTTCAGCGCGGCGATGAACGCCTCTTGCGGGATGTCGACGCGGCCGAAGCTGCGCATCTTCTTCTTGCCCGCCTTCTGCTTGTCGAGCAGCTTACGTTTCCGAGTGATGTCGCCGCCATAGCATTTGGCCGTCACGTCCTTGCGCATCGCGCTGATGGTCTCCCGCGCGATGACCTTGCCGCCGATCGCGGCTTGGATCGGGATCTTGAACAGATGCCGCGGGATGAGATCCTTGAGCTTCTCGACCATGGCGCGGCCCCGCGCCTCGGCGCGGCCGCGATGCACGATGATCGACAGCGCATCGACCGGCTCGTCATTGACGAGCAGCGCCATCTTGACGAGCTCGCCCTCCTCATAGCCGATGATGTGATAGTCGAAGGAGGCGTAGCCTCGCGACACCGACTTCAGTCTGTCGTAAAAGTCGAACACCACCTCGTTCAGCGGCAGCTCATAAACCAGCATGGCGCGGGCGCCGGCATAGGTTAGGTTCTTCTGCCGCCCGCGCCGGTCCTCGCAGAGCTTGAGCACGGCGCCGAGATGCTCGTCGGGGACCAGGATGGTGGCCTCGATCCACGGCTCCTCGATCTTGGCGATCTTCTGCGGCTCGGGCATGTCAGCGGGATTGTGCAGCTCGACAACCGTGCCATTGGTCAGATGCGCCCGGTAGATGACCGAGGGCGCGGTGGCGATCAGGTCGATATTGAACTCGCGCTCAAGCCGCTCGCGGATGATTTCCAGATGCAACAGCCCGAGAAAGCCGCAGCGGAAGCCGAAGCCGAGCGCGGCGGAGGTCTCCATCTCGTAGGTGAAGCTTGCGTCGTTGAGGCGGAGCTTGCCGACGGCCTCGCGTAAGTTCTCGAACTCGTTGGCATCGACCGGGAACAGGCCGCAAAACACGACAGGCTGCACCGGCTTGAAGCCGGCAAGCGGTGCGTCGGCCGGCTTCTTCTCGTCGGTGACGGTGTCGCCGACGCGTGTATCGGCCACTTGCCGGATCGAGGCGGTGAAGAAGCCGATCTCGCCTGGGCCGAGCTGGCTGCGCATCTCCTGCTTCGGGCGGAAGATGCCGACGCGGTCGACCAGGTAGGAGCCGCCCGTCGCCATCAGCCTGATGCGTTGACCCTTGGTGAGCTTGCCGTCGATGATGCGCACGAGCACGACCACGCCGAGATAGGGGTCATACCAGCTGTCGACCAAGAGCGCCTTGAGCGGCTTGTTGGCGTCGCCCTTCGGTGGCGGTAGGCGGTGCACGATCGCCTCCAACACCTCCTCGATGCCGAGCCCGGTCTTGGCCGAAATTTCCAGCGCATCATGGGCGTCGAGCCCGATAACGTCCTCGATCTGCCGGCGCACTTGTTCCGGCTCCGCCGCCGGCAGGTCGATCTTGTTCAGGACCGGGACCACTTCATGGTGGTTGTCGAGCGCCTGATAGACATTGGCGAGAGTTTGGGCCTCGACGCCTTGGCTCGCGTCGACCACCAGTAGCGAGCCTTCGCAGGCGGCGAGGCTCCGGTTCACCTCATAGGCGAAATCGACATGCCCGGGCGTGTCGATCAGGTTCAACTCGTATAGCTCGCCGTCGCGCGCGCGATAGTCGAGCCGCACGGTCTGCGCCTTGATGGTGATGCCGCGCTCCCGCTCGATATCCATCGAATCGAGCACCTGCTCCTTCATCTCCCGCGCGCTCAAGCCGCCGCATAGCTGGATCAGCCGGTCGGCGAGCGTGGATTTGCCGTGATCGATATGGGCGATGATGGAGAAGTTGCGGATATGGGAAAGCGGCGTCGTCTCGGATTGATTCATATGCGGCTTGGTAGAGAGCGGGGCGTTAAGGGTCAAGCGGCCGTGGGCCGCGAGGGGTCCACCGGCTTCGCTCAGGGCCGGCACGCAGCTTGCTGGCAATGGATCAGCGCAGGGATGTGTCCTTGGGGAACCACTCTTAGTCAATCGGACAGCATACGGAACAAGGAGGTTGACGACGCGGCTCACTATGATGCCTAGTGCCATCGCGTAACGTTGCGTCAAAACAAAACGGAGTAAGCTTATGGTTAAGAAAGTTTTTCTCGCCGCCGTCGCAACCCTGATCCTTGTCGCTGCTACGGCTCCTGGGGGCTCGACCTCGGCGTATGCCTGCCATGGCTGCTGGAAGGCCGCCAAGGCAGTGCATCTCAGCACCATGAAGGAACGCAAGGCGTTCCGGAAAGCTTGCCGCGCCCATTGGAAGGCCACCCACAAGGCTGCCTAGTGGCGTTACCTCATTAAGAAAGGGATCCGTGGGGCCCCGCGGGTCCCTCTCTCTTCTGGCTCAACGATTGCGTCAAAGGCGCGCGTGAGCGAAACGGCCCGGGCCTGCCCCAAAAAAAGCGGATTTCGCCGCTTTGTCTAATCCGGATCGGCGGAACCACATCGCCGAGGAGCCGTTGAACGTTTGCTTCGACGGCGACAGCCAATTCACCACAACCAAAACGGAGTGATTCAATGATCAAGAAAATGTTGTTTGCCGCTGCCATCACGGGTCTTGTGGCTGGCGCAACCCTTCCGCTGCACGCCACGTCGGCGGACGCCGCTCCGAGCGGTTGCCGGAAGGCCGCCAAGGCGAAGTTCCCTGGCGACCACATGTCGCGGGTTGCTTATCGCAAGGAGTGCCGCGCCCATTGGAAGGCATTCAAGACGGCTCAGAAGACCGCCAAGAAGGCCGCCTAGTTCGGGCTTGGCCCATCAGGCACTAATGTCTTCAGGGAAGGGACCTGCGGCGTGCCGTGGGTCCTTTTTTTTGCACAGCGGGCGAGCGGCGCGTGGCGGGATCAAATCCCGCCATACCACTCATAGCCGAGGTCTTCCCAGAAGCCGCCATGGCCGCCACGGATCGTGGCGACCTCCTCGACCGCCTCGATGCGCATCACATATTTCGGCATCTTGTAGCCGAGCTGGCGCTCCACTCTGAGCCGCAAAGGTGCGCCATGCGGGATGGGGAGGGCCGCGCCGTTCATCGCGTAGGCGAGGATGGTCTGGGGGTGGAGGGCGTCAATGAGCCCGATCGATTCGTAATATTTGCCGTCGTCGGTGCCCGTCTCGCCGAGATCGTCGGCGCAGTAGAACACGATGTAGCGCGCGGCGGGCTTCAGCTGTGCCTTATCGAGCACGAGCTTGAGCTGCACGCCGGTCCATTTGCCGATGCAGCTCCAGCCCTCCACGCAGTCATGCCGCGTGATCTGCGTGCGCGAGGGCATCGCGCGCAAATCGGCGAGCGATAACTCCAAAGGCTGCTCGACGAGGCCCCCGACCTTCAGCTTCCAATCGGCAAAGCCGTTGGCGGCGTTCGCCTTGTATTCGTCATCGTCCGGATTGGTCGAGCCGTTGGCCTTGAACTCGGTCGAAATGTCGGCCTCGCTATATTCGCGGGCAAGGGCGGTCGGCGAAATTAGCGCCCTCTGGCTGACGCGGGTGAGAATCTCGGCCTTGTCGAGAACGCGTCGCACCCAAGGCTGCTCTGAGAGTTCCTCGCAGCCGCCGAGCAGCGCCGCGCCCGCCATGGCAAGCCCGCGGCCGAGGAAGCCGCGCCGGTCGAGCGCCCGCTCGGCGCTCATGGTTGACCCTCCGGAAGCTTGATGACGTAGCGGCCAGTGATCATCGAGCGGAGATTGTTCCAGACACCGGAGATCAGGACCATGACGAGATGCACCACCACAAACAGGACGATTCCGCTCGCGGTGATGAAATGGAGGGTGCGTGCCGACTGCCGGCCGCCGAAGATGTCGAGGAGAAAGGGGTAGCTGGCGTCCATGCCGGGCGACATGGCAAGCCCGGTCGCCAGCATCAGCGGCAACAGCACAAGCGCCACGATAAGATAGGCGAGCTTCTGCAACACGTTGTAGCGCTTGGCCTCCTCGCCTTCCGGGAATTTGAGCCGTACATGCTCCCATATCGAGCTGCCGATATGCTTGATCTCGCGGGCCGTTGGCGCGAGGTCGCGCGCGATATGCCCGCTGACCAGGCTGTAGATCAGATAGATCAGCCCGTTGATGACGAAGAGCCAAGCAAAGAAGAAGTGCCAGCGGCGTCCCATTGAGAGGTTGCGCTCGCCGGGTAGCGTCACGGCCCAGGGGAAGCCTCGTATGTCGTAGTTGCCGTCCTCGTCATAAGCGAGACCGAAGACGCCCGTGGTATCGAAGTCCCAGCCGAAGATCGTCGTTACGCCCACGACCTGGTTGCCGTGCTCCATGGGGCGCATGGCCATCACGGGATCGTCGAAAGTCGATTTCGACCCGAAATAGAGGGCAGGGTGCGCATTGAAGATTTGCAGGCCGCTCATCAACAGCACAAGCAGGCAGACGACATTCACCCAATGGGTGACGCGTACCGCGCCAGTATGGCGGTAGATGATCTCGCGGCGGGTCGGCGCCTTGGACCCTTCGTCAGCGACTTCGGCTGCGTCCATGCCAAGCTCCAATGGGCCGCTCAAGCCGGCGGCGGTCCCCAGATTTCCTCAAGCCGTTGCGCGCGGCCGCAATTCCATTTGTAGAACTTATAACTGACGGGATTCGTAAGGTGATAATTCTGGTGGTAGTCCTCGGCCGCCGTGAAGGTGGTGACCGGCTTGATCTCCGTCGCCACCTTCTGCTTGAAGCGATCGGCGATCTCCTGGCTCGTCGTCTCGGCCAAGCGCTTCTCCCCGTCGTCGCCCACGAAGATGACGCTGCGATAGGCATTGCCCTTGTCGCAGAACTGTCCCTCAGCGTCGAACGGATCGATGTTGTGCCAATACTGGTCGAGCAGCTTGGCGTAGGTCACCTTGGCCGGATCGTAGGTGACCCGCACGGCTTCCTGGTACCCCTCATGCTGCCCGTAAGTGGGGTTCGGCGCCGTGCCGCCGGCATAGCCCGAGGTCGTGTCGGTCACGCCCGAAACCTCGTCGAAAGCGGCCTCCATGCACCAGAAGCAGCCGCCGGCGAAGATCGCGGTCTTGGTCTCCTCGGCCGCGGCGCGTCCCTGCTCGCGGCCGCTCATGATCAGGGCCGCAACGAGCGCGCCGGCGGCGATCGCGCCAATCCATCTCACCATCGTTGAACTCTCCAGAAATGTTCAGTTCAGCATACGGACAGACGCTTTGGCCGCAACAGGCTCTCGCGCGACCGTGAAGCGAAGTGATACCGGACGAGCCGGAGCCTCGTTTGTGGAGCCTGGGGCTTTTCCGCTATGGAATGGCCATGCAACAGCGGCTCTCGTCACTCTCTGACGCGATCAAGCCAGCCTATGACGTGGTCGTGGTCGGCTCGGGCTATGGCGGCGGCGTCGCGGCGTCGCGTCTCGCGCGCGCCGGTCTCAGCGTCTGCGTTATCGAACGCGGCCGGGAGTTCCTGACCGGAGAATTTCCGAGCCGTCTGCCGGAGCTTCGCCGCGAGCTTCAGATCAATGGCGGCAAGATGCGGAGTGGCCGCCACACGGGGCTGTTCGACTTCCGTATGGGCTCCGACATCCACGTGCTGATCGGCTGCGGCCTGGGCGGCGGCTCGCTGATCAATGCGGCTGTCGGCCTCAAGCCCGATCCGCGAGTCTTCGCCGATGCGGCCTGGCCCGAAGAGGTGAGAGGGGACGGACTGCTGGACCAGGGCTTCGCCAGGGCGGCGGCGATGTTGCGGCCGAACCGCTACCCCCGCGCCGCCGAGCTCAACAAATATCGCGCGCTTGAGGCCGCGAGCGCCTGCTTCGGCCAGCCTCCAGTCGCCGCACCTGTGGTCGTCAGCTTCGAGGCGAACGTGAACCCCGCAGGCGTCGAGCAGCCGGCCTGCACGCTGTGCGGTGATTGTTGCTCGGGCTGCAATGTGGGCGCCAAGAACACCATCGCGCTGACTTATCTCCCCGACGCCAAGGCGCATGGCGCGGAGATCTTCACCGAGCTCACCGTCAGCTCCATTGCGAAGGAGGGCGGCCACTGGCGCGTCCATTTCGCGCCGACCGAGGAAAAGGATGCGGGCCCGCGCTTTGTCGACGCCAAGACCGTGGTGCTCGCCGCCGGCACGCTCGGCTCGACCGAGATCCTGCTCCGCTCGCGCGAGTACGGGCTCGGCGTCTCCGATTGCTTGGGCGAGCGTTTTTCGGCCAATGGCGACATCATTGCCTTCGCCCTTGGCGGCAAGGGACGCGTGAACGCGATCGGCGTTGGCCACCCACCGAAATTCGTGGGCGATCCGATCGGCGCCTGCGTCACCGGCGAGATCGAGCTCACCGATAACGGCCGCCTCGACCACAGCATGTTCATTCAGGAAGGCGTGCTGCCCGCGGCGCTCGCCCCTCTTTTGCCGGTATTCTTCATCTCGGGCGGCAGATTGCTCGGCGCCGCGCAGAGCCTCATCAAAGGCGTCTATGAGGGGCCGCTGCAAAGCCTCCACACCTTTTTCGTGGTCTCCCACGACGAGGCGAAGGGCCGTATCCGGCTCGACAATGGCAGGGCGCAAATCGAATGGCCGAACGTGGCCGGACAGCCGGTCTATGCCCGCGTCGACGCGGCCCTGAGCATGGCGGCCGAGACCGTCGGCGCGCGTTACATCAAAAGCCCGCTCGCCGCGACGACGATGGGCACGAAGCCCGCCACGGCGCATCCTTTGGGTGGTTGCGGCATGGGGGCAGATGAGAGCCAGGGCGTGGTCAACCACAAATGCCAGGTCTTCGACGGCAAAGGCGGCGTCCATGCCGGGCTTTATGTTTGCGACGGCGCTATTATCCCGCGCTCGATCGGCGTCAATCCGCTCTTGACCATCACCGCGCTCACCGAGCGCGCCATGATCCATTTCGCCCGCGATCACAATCTCGGCTTTGATGTTACCCCACGCTTGGCGATGGAGCGCAGCAGCCTCTAGCCGCGCAGCTCGCCGCCGGTGGCTTTCGTGACGGCGGCGACGATCTTGGCCGCGATCACCTCGATCTCGGCATCGGTGAGCGTCTTGTCACGCGGTTGCAGCGTAACCTCGATGGCGAGAGATTTCTTGCCGTCCGGCACGCCCTTGCCCGTGAACACGTCGAACACGCCGACCTCCGCGATGAGCGCACGTTCTGCACCTTGCGCCGCGCGCACCACATCGGCGGCCGCCACGTCGGCATCGAGCAGGAAGGCGAAGTCGCGCTTCACGGCTTGCAAATCCGAAGCATCGAGCGCCGGCTTGGTCAGGGTCTTGCGGGCCGCCGGGAGCGCGTCCAGATAAAGCTCGAAGCATGCGAGCGGTCCATCGAGCCCAAGCTTCGCCAGGACGTCGGGGTGCAGCTCGCCGAACACGCCGAGCGTGACCTTCGGCCCGAGCTTGAGCGCGCCCGACCGCCCGGGATGAAACCAAGCCGGCGCCGCGCGCGTCACGGTGAGGTTCCCCTGATCGAGGCCTAGGCTGGCAAGCGCCGCCACCGCGTCGGATTTGGCGGTGAACACATCGGCGGCAGGGGCGTTGCCCGACCAATGCCGTCCGCTGCCCGCAAGTGCCGAATGGCCGAAGCGGAGTCCGGCCGCGGCGACATATTGATCTTCTGGCTTCGCCCCGCGATAGGCCTGGCCGAGCTCGAACAGCGCGCCGTCGGCAAGGCCGCGATCGCGGTTCCGCTGTGCGGCGGTGACCAGGCCCGGCAGAAGGCTCGGCCGCATCTGCGCGAGCTCCGTCGAGATCGGATTGGTCAGGAGAAGCTCGCGCGCACCCCCGCCGAACAGTGCCGCCTGATCCGGCGGAATGAACGACCAGGTCACCGCTTCGACGAAGCCGCGGGCGGCGAGCACGCGCCGCACCCGCCTTTGCTGGGATTGCGCCTCGGTCAGCACGGGGCGTGCCACGCCGGCCGCGCGCGGCATCGGCGTCGCCGGCACCTTATCGACGCCAACGAGCCGCATCACCTCCTCGACAAGGTCGACCGGCGCCGAAATGTCAGGGCGCCATGAGGGCGGTGCCGCGTCGAGCGCATGACCGGCGCCGATCAGGTTCACCCCGAGCGCGCCGAGCAGGCGCTTGATCTCGGTGTCCGACAGATCGAGCCCCGAGAGACGCTTGATGAGCCCCGTATTGAACCTGAATGGCGGACTGGGCTGTGGCGGATGGCCCTTCACTGTCTCCTCGCTTGGGCTGCCGCCGCAGATGTCGAGCACCAGCTTGGTCGCGAGCTCAAGCCCAGGCAGCACGAAATGCGGATCGACGCCGCGCTCGAACCTGAAACGCGCGTCGGATTGAATGTTCAGCTTGCGACCCGTTCGCGCCGTGCGCTTCGGATCGAAATATGCCGAACTCGATGAAGACATTGGTGGTTGCCTCGGTCGAGCCGGTGTCCTCGCCGCCGATGACGCCGCCAAGCCCGAGCACGCCGCTCTCGTCGGCGATGACGCACATGTCGTCGTCGACTTCGTAGGTTTTGCCGTCTAGCGCCTTGAACTGCTCACCCTTCCGTCCAAGCCGCGCGCGGATGGCGCCCTTGAGCTTGTCGGCGTCGTAAACATGCAAGGGGCGGCCCCGGTCGTAGGCGATGTAGTTGGCGATATCGACCAGCGCGTTGATGGGACGGAGGCCGACGGCCTTCAGCCGCCGTTGCAGCCAGTCCGGGCTCGGCCCGTTCTTGACGCCCCTGATCACTCTACCCGCGAACACCGGGCAGGCAGTCGCGCTCTCGTCGTCGAACTCAAGCTTGATCGGGACCGGATTGGCAAAGGCGCCGTTGACCGGCTTGATCGTGTCGGGCTTGAGCGTGCCGAGGCCGGCGGCGGCGAGGTCGCGGGCAACGCCGCGCACGCCGAGACAATCCGGCCGGTTCGGCGTGATGGCGATCTCGATCACCGCATCGTCGAGGCCGAGCGCCGCAGCCGCCGGGCTGCCGATTTTGGCGTTGGCGGGAAGCTCGATAATGCCTGTGTGTTCCTGCGACAGCTCAAGCTCGCGCTCGGAGAGGAGCATACCGTTCGATTCGACGCCCCTGATCTTGGCCTTGGTGAGGGTGAGATCGCTCCCCGGCACATAGGCGCCGACCGGGGCAAAGACGCCTTTCAGCCCCGCTCGCGCGTTGGGCGCCCCGCAAACAACTTGCAGCCGCTCCGTGCCGGTATCGACCTCGCACACTTGCAGCTTGTCGGCGTTCGGGTGCTTCTCGGCCTTGAGGACCTGTGCAACCTTGAAGGGCGCAAGTGCGGTCGAGGGATCGAACACCTCCTCGACCTCGAGCCCGATGCGGGTCAGCGTCTCGGCGATCTCGGCGACCGACGCCTCGGTGTCGAGATGCTCCTTCAGCCAGGCAAGGGTGAATTTCATGGCTCACATGCCAAGCCCGCCGGCCAACGTCGGCACGGCGAAGGACGGGAAGCCATAATGCTTGAGCCAACGCAGATCGGCGGAGAAGAAGGCGCGCAAGTCGGGCATGCCGTATTTCAGCATGGCGATGCGGTCGATGCCCATGCCGAAGGCGAAGCCCTGATAGCGCTGGGGGTCTAGCCGGACATTCTTCAGCACGTTCGGATGCACCATGCCGCAGCCCAAAATCTCAAGCCACTGGTCGCCTTCGCCGATGCGGATCTCGTCGCCCACTTTGGCGTAGCCAATATCGACCTCCATGGACGGCTCGGTGAAGGGGAAGTGGCTTGCGCGGAAGCGCATCTTCACCTCGCGCACCTCGAAGAAGGCCTTGCAGAACTCCTCCAGCACCCATTTCAGATGGCCGAGATGAGTCTCCTCGTCGATGACCAACCCCTCGACCTGATGGAACATCGGCGTGTGGGTCTGGTCGCTGTCGCTGCGATAGACGCGGCCAGGCGCAATGATGCGCAGCGGCGGCTTGTTGGCGAGCATGGTGCGGATCTGCACCGGGCTCGTATGTGTGCGCAGCACGGGCCGCGTGCCGTCAGACGTTTCCGCGAAATAAAAGGTGTCGTGATCTTGCCGCGCCGGATGCTCCGGCGGGATGTTGAGCGCGGTGAAATTGTTGAAGTCGGTCTCGATGTCCGGGCCTTCGGCGATCGAAAAGCCCATATCAGCGAAGATCTCAGTGATTTCGTCGGCGACCTGGCTCACCGGATGGATGCGGCCTTCTTGCAGCGGCCCGGTGCGCACCGGCAGCGTGACGTCTGCCCGCTCGGCGGCGAGCCTTTGCTCTATTTCGCTCTGCCGCAACTCCGCCAGACGGTCGGTTATTCGCGCCTCAACGTGAATCCGAAGCAGGTTCAGCCTGAAACCAACCTGCTTTCTTGTCTCCTCTGGATACTGAGCAAGCGCCCGAAGTCCCTGTTTGATAGCCCCGCCGCTTCCGAGCAGCGCTTGTCGCAGTTCGAGAACTTCTTTCTCGTCGACAGCGGATTCTAGGTACTGATTTACGGCCACCGCGGAAGAGGTGTTTGTGACTTGAAAGAGCCCAAAGCTAGGCTCTGCGAATGAGTGGATATCGCTTTCGACAATCGACCGGATTTTGGTTGGTGTTAGGTCAACCATCGAACAACCGCATTCGGAAGTCCATTCCGCATAGGGCTTTCGAGTTGCGTAACAACTCGGGCTTTAAGTCCGCACCGCAGCCGATGCGGCCTCGACCAGGCTCTGGAAGGTTTGCGGCTCGTGCACGGCGATATCGGCGAGCACCTTGCGGTCGAGCTCGATGCCGGCCTTGTTTAAGCCGTCGATGAACCGGCCGTAAGTGAGCCCATGCAGGCGCGTGGCGGCGTTGATGCGCTGGATCCAAAGCGCCCGGAAGGTGCGTTTCCGCACCTTGCGGTCGCGATAGGCATATTGCCCAGCCTTCTCGACCGCCTGCTTGGCGACGCGGATGGTATTCTTGCGGCGGCCGTAATAGCCCTTGGCCGCCTTCAACACCTTGCGGTGGCGGGCATGGGCGGCGACGCCGCGTTTCACACGGGACATTGGGTGCCTCCGGAGGTTCTTGAGCTACGGCCTAACGGCTATAGGGCAGGAAATTCTGCTTCACGATCTTGGCGTCTTCGTCGGACAGGACCATCGTACCCCGCGCGTTGCGGATGAATTTGGTGCTACGATTGATCATGCCGTGACGCTTGCGCGAGGCTTGGCACTTGACCTTGCCTCCCGCAGTGACCTTGAAGCGCTTTTTGGCACCGCTCTTGGTCTTCATCTTGGGCACTTGGCTTCCTTTGCGAGGCCCTGGCAGGCATTAACGCCGGACCTTCGAGTTTATGGGATTGAAGCATGGAAGCCGCCACGGCATGCCCCGCCGGGCGGCTCCTAACGAACGCGCGTTATAAAGTGGATTGAGGCGCTAATGCAAGGGCGCAAGAGCCTAGCTTAACGCGGCGAGAGCACCATCACCATCTGCCGTCCTTCGAGCCGCGGCTCGGATTCGACCTTGGCGATGGTCGAGGTATCGAGCTTCACGCGGTCGAGCAGCTTGGTGCCGAGCTCCATATGCGCCATCTCGCGGCCCCGGAAGCGCAACGTGACCTTTACCTTGTCACCCTCCTCGAAGAACCGCACGATCGACCGCATCTTCACCTCGTAATCGTGGATGTCGATGTTCGGCCGCATCTTGATTTCCTTGATCTCGACGGTGCGCTGCTTCTTGCGCGCCTCCGAGGCCTTTTTCTGCGCCTGATATTTGTACTTGCCGAAATCCAGGATCTTGCACACCGGCGGCTCGGAGTTGGGCGAGATCTCGACGAGATCGAGGCCCGCCTCGGCCGCGCGCGCCAATGCATCGGCTATGGCAACCACGCCGACATTGATGCCAGTGGCGTCGATGAGCTGGATGTTCGGAGTGTCGATGCCCTCGTTGATACGGGGGCCTTCCCGATTGGGGGTAAGCTTCATTGGTCGTCTTGCGATGAGTTATTCTCCGCTTTTGTTGCACTTTCCGAATGATCGGAATTGAGTTTCTATAGGATCGGCAACCGGTCTGACAAGTCAAGCTGATCATGCGTCGTCGCAAGCGAATCCTTGAGCGCGGTTACGTCGCGGCGCAAGGCTTTGTGCTTTTCCGGTAGATTTGGCATGGTGTCGGCGGGTTGTTGCGGGGGGAATGCATGCGCCGCAGCGGGTTGCTTGTCATGGTCGTTGCCGCCGGTTGCGGGCTGGTCACGCCTGCCGCGGCGGTCCCCCGATGCCTGTACATCTCCGGCACGGCCGATGCGCTGCGCAAGCCCAAGGCGGTCGAGGATTCGCTGGTCGCCTTGAAAGACGCCATCACCAAGTGGAAGACGGACAACGGCATTACCGGCGTGATCAAGCAAACGGCGCAGAAGCCGGAACCGCATCCCTATTGGCGCAGCACGGTCGCGCCGGACCTGTTCCTGCCACCCGACACGGTCACCGATACCACTTACACCGTTTGCTGGAAGGGAGTGGTGTCGCCGGTGGTTTGCACCTCCGCCGCCCAAGTCTGCTGGTAGCGGATTTCGGGTTACCCTAGCGATCGCCTGAACCCCTCCGCCAAATCGGTGCCGAGCAGTTCGTCATAGACGGCGAGCGTCAGTCCTTGCATCTGCCTCAGGGTGAAGTGCGCCGCCACATGGGCTCGCGCGCGGGCGCCGATCTCCGCCCGTTCGGTGGGCGAGAGCGCGAGCGCCTGGGCGAGGCGATCGGCGAGCGCGCTCACGTCGCGTGGCGGCACGAGCCATCCCGTAAAGCTCGCGCTGTTCTGGCCGGCGGCGACGATGGTCTCCGGCAGCGCGCCGAGATCAGGCACGATGACCGGGCAGCCCATGGCTTGCGCCTCGACGCTGGTGCGCCCGAAAGTCTCCGGCACCGTTGAGGTAGTTACTGCGACATGGGCGGCGAGAAATGCGGCCGGCATCTCGCGGCAATGGCCGACAAGCCGCACTTTGCCGCTTAGGCCATGGCGCTCGATGAGGCCGATCAGCTCCTCGCGATAGGCATCGCGTCCCGGCGCGTCGCCGGCAAGGATGAAAACCGTACCGAGTTTGGCTTGGGCATCGAGCCGCGCCGCCGCCGCGATCAGATCGCGCTGCCCCTTGAGGCGGGTCAGCCGGGCCGCGTGCAGCACGATCCTTGTCCCGGCGGGAACGCCCCAGACCGCTCTCAGCCTTTCGACGGCTTGCGGATCGACAGCGGCAGGATCGAAGGCAGTTCCATCGACACCGCGATAGATGATGCGGATGCGATCCTGGGCGGAACCATCCCGCTCGGCGATCACCTGAGCGGTATACCGGGAATTGGCAATGACCCGGTCGCCCCGTGCCATGACGCTGTTATAGAGGGTCTTGAATGGCCCCACCTCACCATAGGCCCCGTGATAGGTAGTGACGAAGGGCCGGCCCGTGCGGCGCGCTGCCATAAGCGCGCTCCAGGCCGGCGCGCGGCTCCTGGCATGCAGCAAATCGACGCCGCGCTCTCTGACCATGCGCGCGAGGCGGCGGGCATTGGCGAGCATGGTGAGCGGATTCTTGCTCGCGGCGGGGAGCGTCACGATCTCGCCGCCGGCGGCGGCGATCTCCGGCACCATGCGGCCTCCTTCGCTGACCACCAGCGCGGTGGCGCCGGCCTTGACCAGCGCTTGCGCGATCTCGATGGTCGCCAATTCGCTGCCTCCGGCATCGAGGCGCGGCACGACCTGAAGTATGGTCACCATGAATGAGGGCTTTGCTTCCCGCTGTTGCCGCGAAAGGTCATCAGTTCTTAGGATGGACGTGTCCGAACCGCAATTCCTGGAGGTCGGCGCCGGCAACCGGCGCCGACGCATCGCTTATCGCTTGAGCGAGGGCGGGGGCGAGGGGCCGCAACTCCTGTGGCTGCCTGGCTTCCTTTCCGACATGGCGAGCACCAAGGCGGCGGCCGTCGCCGAATGGGCGGAGGCCAATGCACTCCCATTGATGCGCTTCGACTATTCCGGCCATGGGCGCTCGAGTGGAGCCCTGCTCGAGGCGTCCATCGGCGATTGGCTCGAAGAGGTGACCGCGGTGTGGGGCCTGATGGGCGAGCGTCCCCGCATCGTCATCGGCTCCTCGATGGGCGGCTGGACAGCGCTGCTGCTCGCGCGGCAATTGGCTAAAGCGGGAAGGAGTCGACAGCTCGACGGTCTCGTGCTGATCGCGCCGGCTTTCGACATGACCGAAGCCTTGATGTGGCGCGCGTTTCCGCCGGCGATCCGCGAGGAGATCGAGACTGAGGGCGTGACCTATCTGCCTTCGGCCTATGGCGACGCGTACCCCATCACCAGGCGGCTGATCGAGGAGGGGCGCAACCACCTGATAGAGGACTGTCCCTTCGATCCCGGGTGTCCGGTGCGCATCCTCCAAGGCATGCGCGATCCCGACGTGCCTTGGCACCACGCGCTTGCCTTGGTCGATCTGCTGCAGGCTGCCGATGTCGAGCTCACGCTGATCAAGGACGCCGATCATCGCCAGTCGCGGCCCCAAGATCTGCGGCGCCTCACCGCCACTGTCGCCGGCTTGCTCGAGCCATAGCGACGGTTTGCCGCGCGGGGATAGCTGAGTGCCGGGCGAAAGCGAGCCGATACGGGCGCCCAACCGGAACAGAAAAAAGAAGCCCCGGCCAGAAGGTACGGGGCTCAGTTCCCAAGGAGTAACCAATCTATTTATATTATCACAATCGCGACGCGCGCCCTGCGGCGGAACGTCCGAGCCTCATCGTGCGCATTTGCGCGTAGTTTGTGCGGGCGAAGCAACAAGAATAGGAGGACCCCAAAAATGAAGATTTCTTGTTTCCACGATCGTTGCCCTCGGTCTCGCGGTTGGCTGCACGGCCCCGGCCTTTGCGGCGGAGAAAGCCCCGAAGACGCAGGCCGCCTGTGAGAAGGCCAAGATGAAGTGGGATGCCACGGCCAAGGCCTGCAGCAAGATGTAAACGTAACGCGATCTCGGCGGCGGGTCTCTGGCCCGCCGCTTTTCTTGAACCCCGGTCCGTCTGGCCGGGGTTTTTCGTTCGCCGTCTGCGCTGAGCGCTCAGTCCTGTTGCATCGTCAGAAGCGAGCTCAGCCCCTCACGATAGCTCGGATAGGCGAGCCGCACGCCGAGCTCGGATTTGATGCGGGCGTTTGATACGCGCCGGCTGTCGCTATAGAAGCTTCGCGCCATGGGCGTGAGCTCGGCCTTGTCGAAAGGCACCTCGGGCGGCGGCGCGACGCCCAGCAGCTCTGCGGCGTAAGCGATTACCTCGTCGGGTGCGGCAGGCTCGTCGTCGGCGACGTTGTAGATGCCCCCCGCGCGCGGCCGCGCCATCGAGGCTTCGAGCACGGTCGCGATGTCCTCGATATGGATGCGGTTGAACACCTGGCCGGGCTTGACTACGCGCCGCGCCATCCCCGCGAGGATCTTGTCGAGCGCGCTCCGGCCGGGGCCATAGATACCGGCGAGGCGAAACACTTGCACCGGCCGTCCGATCTCCTCGCCGAGCGCGAGCCAATCGCTCTCCGCGACCACGCGCGCACTGGTCCGCTCGCTGTTGGGAAGTAGCGGCGTCGTCTCATCGACGAGCGCACCTTTATGGTCGCCATAGACCCCGACGGTCGAGAGATAGCCGATCCAGTCGAGCGTGGAGAGCGCCGCGATCTCGGCGCGGTAATGCCGCAACACCGGATCGCCTTCGACGCCCGGTGGGATCGACAACAGGAGATGCGTGGTGCCGGTGAGCAGCTTCGGCAGCTCGGGGTTATCGGGCTCCCCGGCGAAGCGGGTCACCGCATAACCTTGCGCTTTGAGCCGTTCGATATTCGCGGCATCGCGCGCGGTGCCGGCGATGCTCCAGCCTTTGCGGGCCAACCGCCGGCTAAGTGTTTCGGCCGAATAGCCTAGGCCGAAAGAGAAGAGCCGGCTCATCCGGGCGTCCTCATCCATTCGCCGGCGACCTCGGGGTCTGGTTCCGCGCTCGCCCCGGCGGCGCGGAGAGAGCGGAACGTGGCGGGCGCCAGTCGGGAGAGCGCCCACACCGCCATGGCCCTGACCAGCGGCGAGGGGTCGCCGAGACGCCCTTCCACATGCGGCAGAAGAGTCGTGTCGCCTGAATTGCCGGCGGCGATCAGCACGTTGCGCAAGAAGCGGTCGCGGCCCGTCCGCTTGACTGCGGTGCCGCGGAACCGCGCGCGAAAGGAGGCATCGTCGAGGGCGAGCAGCTCGGTGAGCGGAGGATTGTCGCTCTCGGCCCGCACGCTGAGCTTCGTCTCGCGCGCGGCCTTGGAGAACTTGTTCCAGGGGCACACGGCGAGGCAGTCGTCGCAGCCGAAGATGCGGTTCCCCATGGGCTCGCGGAATTCGATGCCGATATGCCCCTTATGCTCGATGGTGAGGTAGGAGATGCAGGCCCGCGCATCGAGCTGATAGGGCGCGACGAAAGCGTGCGTCGGGCAGATATCGAGACAGCGCCGGCAGGCCCCGCAATGGTCCTCCTCCGGAGCGTCGGCGGGGATCTCCGCGCTGGTGAAGATCGAGCCGAGGAACAGCCAGGAGCCGAGCTCGCGGGAGACGAGGTTGGTGTGCTTGCCCTGCCAACCGAGCCCGGCCTTGGCGGCGATCGGCTTCTCCATCACCGGCGCGGTGTCGACGAAAATCTTGACCTCGCAAGCTCCGAGCTCCTGCACACGGACTGCAAGCGTCTTGAGCTTGGCCTTGATGATGTCGTGGTAGTCGAGACCTTGCGCATAGACCGAGATGGCGCCGCGCGACCGCTCAGCCAGAACGGCGAGCGGGTTCCGCTCAGGCGTGTAGCTCAAGCCCAGCACGATGATGCTTTTGACCTGCGGCCACACGGCGCGTGGCACCTTGCGGCGCTCATGGTTGGCGGCGAGCCACGCCATGTCGCCGTGGCGCCCCTTGGCGAGAAAAATGTCGAGCGCCGTGCCGGCGCCCGCCGGCGCATCGGCGCCCGTGAACCGCACGGTGTCGAAGCCGAGATCCATCGCTTCTCGCGCGATCTGGTCTTTCAGCGTGAGCGCCGTGACGCCCGGCAGTTCAGAAATCGAGGTCGGCATAGGTCCCTGACGGGATGAAGCCAGCGACCCGGTCGGCGAGCAAAGGCCGGAACGATGGCCGCGACTTCAGAAGCGCGTACCAATTCTTGGCGGCATCATAGTCTTCCCAGGGCACCTCGCCGAGATAGTCGAGCGCCGAAAGATGCGCCGCCGCGGCGAGGTCGGCGAAGCTCAGCGCCTCGCCGGCGAGCCACGGCCGGGTCTCGGCCAAATAGCCGATATAGGCGAGATGATAGCGCAGATTCTCGTGGCCGGCCCGCATCGCCTCGATATTGGGCGAGCCGCCGCTCGGGCCATGCCGCCGGTAGACCTTCTCCTCGACGAGATAGGCCGTCACCTCGTCGTGGAACTTGCGGTGGAACCAGTCGACCAGCCGCCGGGCCTCGGCGCGGGCCACGGCGTCGCCGGGAAAGAGCTTGAAGCCGCGCGCGTCACCGTCCCCGGTCGCAGTCTCGTCGAGATATTCCGAGATCGGGTAGGCGCCGGCAATCGGGACGCCGGCATCGGCGAGCAGCACAGGGAGCGAACCCGATGGGTTCAGCTCGAGCAGCCCCGCGCGCCACTCCCATGGCCGCTCCTCGGTGAGCACAGTCTCCACGCCGCACTCGGCCAGCGCCAGCCGAATGGAGCGGGAGAACGGACAAAGTGGATAGTGCAGGAGTGTCGGCATCGACCCGTTCGGCGGTTAGGACCGCGAAAAGAATCGCGCGGGGTTGAGCCTCGGTATAGAACCTGCTCGCGCGCCGGACAAGCGGGCAGCGAGGGGGCTCATGTCGATCGAACAAATCATCGTGCTTGCCGTGGTGCAGGGGATCACGGAATTCCTCCCGATCTCATCGTCCGGTCATCTCATTCTGATTCCAACGCTGACTGGTTGGCCCGACCAGGGCCAGTTCACCGACGTCATGCTACATCTCGGCACGTTGCTCGCCATCCTCATTTATTTCTGGCGCGATGTGTGGCGGCTCATCCTCGGCACGCTGCTCCTGTTCCGCGGCAAGGTGACCGATGACGGTCGCCTTGCCCTCTATATCCTGGCTGGGACAATTCCCGCCATCCTGTTCGGTTTCACGCTGAAGAAGCTGAACGTGCCCGATCTCGAGCGCAACATCACCGTCGTGGCGTGGAACACCGTGGCCTATGGCGTGCTGATGCTGGTCGCCGATCAGGTCGGCCGCCAAGTGAAGACCATCGACAACGTATCGCTCAAGGATGCGGTGCTCATCGGCGTGGCACAAGCGCTTGCGCTCATTCCAGGCACCAGCCGGTCCGGCGTCACCATGACGGCGGCGCGCTTCTTGGGCTTCACCCGGCCCAACTCGGCCCGCTTCTCGTTCCTGCTCGGCATTCCGGCGACGACGGCTGCCATTGTCTTGACCGTCGGCGATGCGGTTAAGAGCGGCTGCCATATCACCGCCGATGAGTTGCTGGCGGCGGGGCTTACCTTCGTCGCCGGCATCCTGGCCATCGCCTTCTTGATGGGGCTGTTGAAGCGCATCAGCTTCCTGCCCTTCGTGCTCTATCGCATGGCGCTTGGCGGCTTCTTGCTCGTCCTGGTCTATGTTTATGGCGTGCATCTGCCTCCGGTCGAGGCGCAAGGGACCTGTGGCCCGGGTCAACAGGCGAGCATCTCTGTCGTGTTGCCCGGTGCGGCGAGCGCGCGCGGCTAAGGGCGGTTGATCGAGAACTGGCCGCGCGGCCGGAACCGTTCGAGATAGTCCGGCACCACCACCTCGACGGCGACGGGCTCGATGCCGAGACCTTGCAGCGTGCGGCCGGCCCGCTTGGCGGCCTCGCTGACCACATTGTCGGTTGCCAGCATGCGCACCTGATCCAGAGTGAGCGGCGGGTTGGGCAGCAATTGCAGGAAGGATGCCTGGATCTTGGCGAGCCAGAACGGCAGGGTCACAAGCAACCTCCGCCGCATGGTGTAGGCGAGCACACGCTCCATCACCTCTTTCATGGTGAGGATCTCGGGCCCGCCAAGCTCGTAAGGAACGGACCCTTCGGCTTTGCCGGTCAGGCCCGCCACCACCGCCTTGGCCACGTCGCCGACGAACACCGGCTGAAACCGCGTCTTGCCGCCGCCGATCAAGGGCAGCGCTGGGGCGATCCGCGCCAACGCGGCGAAGCGGTTGAAGAAATCGTCCTCCGGCCCGAACACGATTGACGGGCGCAAGATCACGGCACCCGGGAAGACCGCGGTCACGGCGGCCTCGCCAGCGGCCTTGGTGCGGGCATAGGCCGCCGGCGAATGAGCGTCGGCGCCGATCGCCGACATCTGCACGAAGGCCCGCGCCCCGGCGGCACGCGCCGCTTCGGCGACGTGGCGTGCGCCCTCGTCCTGAACGCTTGAGAAGGTCTGCCGGCCTCTCGGCACCAGAATGCCGACGAGATTGAGCACCGCATCGGCCCCCTCGGCTGGCGCGGCGAGCGAGTCCGGAAAGCGCACATTGGCCTGGACCGGGATGATCTGGCCGACGCCGCCAAGCGGTTGCAAATGGCCGGCAAGATCCGGCCGGCGCACGGCGATGCGCATGCGCGCGCCCGTCTTGGCCAGCGCGCGGACCACATGGCGGCCGATAAAGCCCGAGCCACCATAGATCGTGATGAGGGTCGAGTTGCTGAAGCTAATCGCCACTTATTTGCTCCCCACTCCATCTGCCTGCCACTCGTTAAGCAACTCTACCACCAGCGCCCCTCTGAAGTACGTTAGTCGTCGCAACCAGAGCTGAAGCTGAAGTCAGCTCGTCGGCTCGCGTACCGTATCGCCCGGATGCCCACCTGCCCTTTGCGGCAGGACGAGGATGCAGGCAATAATGAGAACCGCCAGGACCGCAGAGGTGATTGGACGGCTCAAGGCGAGCCCGCCCTGGTCGAGGGGCTTATCCAGGAGGTCGCCAACGGTCGCCCCCAGCGGCCGCGTCAGAATGAACGCGACCCAGAACAGCAAGACGTGCGAAACGTTAGTCCAGTAATAGGCCGCAACCACCACCGTGAGTCCGGCCGCGAACACCGGTGCTCCGCCTTCATATCCGAGTCCCGCATCGGCGATCCAGTCGCCGAGAGCGGTGCCCAAGGTTTGCGAGAAGGTGATCGCCGCCCAGTAGAAGGCTTCCACCTTTGGCGTGTTGACCGTTTGCACCGAAATGGAGCCGAGCGACCAATACCAGAGACCAAGCACTGCCATGAGGCAGACGAATAAAATCAGCGACGCTCCGGTGTAACCGATACCCAAGGAACGGGTGGCAAAATCGGCCATCGTCGTGCCGGCGGTCGTCGAGGCTACGATGGTGGCCCAATAGAGGAAGGGGTGAAACTTCTTCGCGGCGATCTGGATACAAACCAGCATCACCAGCGCCAAAAGAAAGATCGCCGTTCCCATCAGGTAGCCCAGGTCCATCGTCATGGTCACGGTATCGCCGCCCGTCTCGCCAAGCGTCGTCGCAAGAATCTTGATGATCCAAAAGCCGAGTGTGACCTCGGGGACTTTGCTGGCGTAATGGTCCGGACTGCGTGTCATCTCGACTCCAAACCTACGTTTGCGAAACCGGGGCTGCCGTGAACCTTAAGAAAATACCCACTGGTCTTCCCGCATGATCCCTCGCCTTTAAGGGCGGCACGACTTGGCGAGGGAAGAGCAGGGATACATGACGGGGGTCGAACTCTGTGAAGGCATCTTCGACGCGGCCATCTTCGATGCCAAAGCCTGCGCAGCGGGCTCCGCTGCGGGGCCGGCCGATTGACAAGGCGGAGCGCCAATCGTACCTCAAGAGCCCTAGCCCAGGTGGCGGAATGGTAGACGCGCTAGCTTCAGGTGCTAGTACCCGAAAGGGTGTGGAAGTTCGAGTCTTCTCCTGGGCACCAAATCATTTGCAAAGCGGCGCTGGCACGGAAAACGCGCTGGCCGCTGGATTTCGCCCGATGAACCCCGTGCGATGACCGTCGAGCTGCATAGAGACGACCTGCCGCCCGGCCGCTCCTGGGGCGACGCTGTCGCCATCGACACCGAAACGCTCGGCCTCAACCCCCATCGCGACCGCCTCTGCCTCGTGCAGCTGTCGAAGGGCGACGGCAATGCCGAGCTCGTGCAAATCGGCCGGAGCCATGACGCCCCGGAGCTGAAGCGGCTGCTCGCCGATGAGAGCGTGCTGAAGCTGTTCCATTTTGGCCGCTTCGACATGGCCGTGCTCAAGCATGCCTTCGGGGTGATGCCGCGCCCGGTCTATTGCACCAAGGTGGCCTCCAAGCTGGCCCGAACCTTCACCGACCGGCACGGCCTCAAGGATTTGTGCCGGGAGCTGTTGGGGATCGATCTCTCCAAGCAGCAGCAATCCTCGGATTGGGGCGCCGAGCGGCTGACCCAAGAGCAGCTCAATTATGCCGCAAGCGACGTGTTGCATCTGCACGCGCTAAGGGAGAAACTTGACGCCATGCTGGTGCGCGAGGGGCGCGACGGATTGGCCCGCGCCTGCTTCGCCTTTCTGCCGACGCGGGCCGAGCTAGATCTCAGGGGTTGGTCCGAGATCGACCCATTTGCCCATTAGCGCCGGCTGGAATTTGAGGCGGCGCGGCCGTTCGCCAGCAAATCGGCCGTCGCAATGTCATCAAAGTCTTGCGGCTAATTGTGGTTTGGGCCGGCCGTGCCGGTCGCGAAGGAGCATCCGGTGACGATCGAAGCGCAACTGGTTCCGGGCAGGCACCAGTATCGCGTGCGCAGCCCCGAGGAGCATGAGCGTGCTTTCCGGAGCGCGGGCCGGCACAGCCGCGTGGTACGCTTCCTGCGCAAATTCCTGCCGGTGCTGGCGGTGCTGGTGTTCGCCGCCTATTTCATCTCGTCGGGCCTGAACATCACCGTCGGGGGGGTCACCGCGAGCGTCAGCGGCATCGAAGTGGCGGACGGCAATCTGCGCATGGTGAACCCGAAGCTGAAGGGCGTCGACAAGAAGAATGGGGCCTATGTCATCAGCGCCGACTACGCCGACCAGGACATGAAGACCCCCAAGCTCATCAAGCTGCACGCCATCAAGGCCGAACTTACCACGGAACAGAAGGGCTGGTCCCACATGCAGGCAATTCGCGGCCTGTTCAACAGTGAGACCGGGCGCCTCTTGATGCGCGACGACATCCGCGTGTCGACAAGTTCCGGCATCACCGGCAAGCTCACCACGGCGAGCCTCGAAACGAAGAGCCAGATCGTCCGCTCTCATCAGCCGGTTGCCTTCGAACTGCCCAATGGTACGGTGCGCGCGAAAGCGCTCACGCTGCGCTCCGCCGATCACATCCTCCTGTTCCGCGGCAAAGTGGCCGTCCACATCAACAAGATGGAGAAGAAGCCGGCACCCGCGACAACCGGCGCGGGCGCGCCGCCGCAAATTGAAGCCCCGGCTCAGCCGGACCGCGTGGCGCCTCAGCCGGTCCAATCCGCTCCTAAGGCGAATTCCCAATGATCAGACATCCGAAACAACGCCTCGGGCTGCGGAACTTGCCGAATACCACGCTCGGCGCCACCGTCCTGACGCTCGGCGTTCTGTTCGGTGGAGCGGTGCAGGCGCAAGCCCCCATCAGCACTGAAACCGCTCCGGCGCCACCAACCCCGGCAGCCGCCAAGGCCTCAACCGGCGCCCCAGCCGCCGGCAGCAGCTTTGGCGCGCTCTCCAAGAATTCGGGCCAGCCGATCGATATCGAGTCCGACGTGCTCGTTGTGCATGACGCGAAGAAATACGCGACCTTCAAAGGCAACGTGAAAGCCGTGCAAGGGACCACCACGCTCCGCGCCACCGAGCTCGACGTGCATTATGTGGGCGGCGGCGGCGACAGCCTCACCGGAGGTACCGGAGGTCAGGACGCGACCGCCACGAATGCCGATGGCAAGGCCGGCGATGCCAAGGCCGGCACCGGTGGCGCGCTCGGCGGCGACGGCACCCAGATCAGCAAGATCGAGGCGCGCGGCGATGTCATCATCACGAGCGACCAGGACCAGACCACCACGAGCGACTGGGCCCTTTACGATGTGCCGGCCCAGCAGGTGACCGTCGGCGGCAATGTGGTGTTAATGCAGGGCAAGAATGTGCTAAAGGGAGACCGGCTTGTCATTGACTTGCAGACCGGTGAAAGCCGGTTCGAGAACCCGGGAACCGCGGCCGCGCCGGGCCGTATTCGTGCCCTGTTCATGCCGAAGGACAAGGCCCGCGATGACAAAAAAGCCGACGACAAGAAAGCCGACGACAAGAAACCCAGTGACAAGACCGCCAATGACAAGCCGGCCCCGTCCGGCAGCGAAAGTTCTGAGAATGCCACAGCTCCCGATAAGGCGGCGAATGGCGCCGAGCAACATCCGGATTCGGAGGCTTGGCAGCTTTTACCGGGTCAGCAACGATAGGGCGGCGACGGCCATTCATCGGAAGTTAACCGTCTGGCGCTTCGACTGAAGGAGCGGAAGGGTAAGTGGGCAAATTGCTGTCTTTTCCAGGTCGCCAGGCAGTCGCCGAGCGCGGGGTTGCCGGCCCCGAGGAGCGCGATCTCGAGCCGGAAGCGCCGCCGAACGAATATGCCGGCTGGCTGACGGTTCATTCGGTCGTCAAGAGCTTCAAGAAGCGTACCGTCGTTCGCGGCGTGAGCCTCGAGGTCGCCCGGGGCGAGACGGTCGGCCTGCTCGGGCCGAACGGCGCGGGCAAGACCACCGTCTTTTACATGATCACCGGCCTCATTCCGGCCGACGAGGGCAGCATCCGCATCGACGGGCGCGACGTGACCAAGCTGCCGATGTACCGCCGGGCGCGGCTCGGCATCGGCTATCTGCCGCAGGAGGCCTCGATCTTTCGCGGCCTAACCGTCGAGGAGAACATCCTCGCGGTGCTCGAGACGGTCGAGCCCAACAAGGCCGAGCGCCAAGTTCAGCTCGATGCGCTGCTCGAGGAGTTCCGCATCACACGGCTCCGAAAATCTCCCTCCATCCGCCTCTCCGGCGGTGAGCGGCGCCGCGTCGAAATTGCCCGCGCGCTCGCCACCCGTCCCTCCTTCATGCTGCTCGACGAGCCGTTTGCCGGCATCGATCCGATCGCCGTCAACGACATTCGCGCTCTCGTGCGCCATCTCACCGAGCGAGGCATCGGCGTTCTCATCACCGACCACAATGTGCGTGAGACGCTGGAGCTGGTGGGACGCGCCTATATCATCCATGACGGCATGGTGCTCACCCACGGCACCGCCCATGAAATCATCAACAACGAGGACGTGCGGCGCGTCTATCTCGGCGACCAGTTCAGGATTTAGGCTGGTCGACGGCCCGTCCGGGAAGTATCATGGCGTTCACCACAAAGCTTGAGCTTCGCCAAAGCCATAGCCTGGTGATGACTCCGCAGCTGCAGCAGGCCATCAAGCTGCTGCAGCTCTCCAACATGGAGCTCGTCACCTTCGTTGACGCCGAGCTTGCGCGGAACCCGCTGCTCGAGCGCGAGGAGGCCGACGAGCCCGGCGGCAGTCCGGGCGCCGAGACGCCTGAACCCGCTGCCAGCCAGTTCAAGGATGGCGAGCCTGACGAGGCCAATGCCGCCGCCGGAGAGGCCGCGACCGAGGCGTCCGAGATGGACTCGGCCGAGCGAGCTGATGTCGATTGGCTCGATCTGCAGGCGGATAGCAGAGTAGGGCAATCCGAAGAGCTCGACACCGAGCCCCACGATTCCTCTCCCGAGGCCGACGGCTTCAGCCCCAACGCGCTCAAGGATTCCGGTTGGACGGGCCTTGCCCGGGGCTCGCCTGCCGTGGACGGCGAGGCGCCGGATCTCGAGGCCTATGTGGCAGAGGAGAGGACGCTCAGAGACCATCTCACCGACCAGCTCGCCCTCGCCATCGCCGATCCCGCGCAGCGGCTGATCGGCCACCATCTCATCGATATGACCGACGAGGCCGGCTATTTGCAGGGCGACCTGCCGGCGCTTGCCGAACTGCTCGGCGCGCCAATCGAGCTCGTCGAGGAGACGCTCAAGCTCATGCAAAGCTTCGAGCCCTGCGGCGTGTTTGCCCGCGACTTGCGCGAGTGCCTGACGCTGCAACTGAAAGAGCTCGATCGTTGCGACCCGGCCATGGCCACGCTGATCGAGAATTTGCATTTGCTCGCCACCCACGATCTCGTGGCGCTGAAGCGCGTCTGCCGCGTCTCCGATGAGGACCTCTGCGACATGATCCAAGAGGTGAAGCGGCTGAACCCCAAGCCCGGGCTGAAATATGGCGCGAGCCCGATGCAGCCGATCGTGCCCGACGTGCTTGTCCGCGCGCTTCCCGACGGCAGCTGGCACGTCGAGCTCAACAGCGACACACTGCCGCGAGTGCTGGTCAACCAGGCCTATTATGCCCGCGTCGCCAAGTCGGCCAAATGCAGGCAGGACAAGAGCTATCTGATCGATTGCCTGCAAACGGCCAATTGGCTGGTCAAGAGCCTCGACCAGCGCGCGCGCACGATCTTGAAGGTGGCGCAAGAGATCGTGCGCCAGCAGGATGCCTTCCTCACCTATGGCGTGCGCCATTTGCGGCCGCTGAACCTGAAGACCGTGGCCGACGCCATCTCGATGCATGAATCGACGGTGAGCCGCGTCACCGCCAACAAATACATGGCGACCAACCGCGGCCTGTTCGAGCTCAAATATTTCTTCACCTCATCGATCGCCTCCTCCGGCGACGGCGACGCGCACTCCTCGGAAGCCGTGCGTCACCGGATCAAGGAAATGATCGAGGCGGAGGCTGCGAGCGACGTGCTGTCCGACGACAAGATCGTCGAGCGATTGAAACAAGACGGCGTGGATATCGCGCGGCGGACGGTGGCAAAATACCGCGAAGCGCTGCGCATTCCGTCTTCGGTGCAGCGCCGGCGCCAGATGCGGATCGCACAGGGCGCAAGCCCCTGAGCGGCGGTACAAGATATTGTTGTACAGAGGGAAAGAGCTTTAGGCCGGCGCCGGGAGCATTTGCGTTTGACACCTTGGGGGCAGGGGTCTAGCTTCCCGGCCCGCGGGTGGGCGGCCAACCATTTTCGCATCATGGGCCATGAGCCTAGGCCGAGGTCTACCCCGCATGAGCGGCGTCGTCATGCGTCCCGGGGAATAGGGGAAACCGTTCTGTCGACAGTTCCGCGGGCGATGACGATACAGGTCACCGGAAAGAATTTGGACGTCGGCGAGGCGTTGCGCGGATATGTCCAGGAACGAATTGCGCAATCCGTCGAGAGATATGTCGGACGCCCGCCGACCGGGCACGTACGCATAGAGAAAGAGCACGGGGAGTTTCGCACCAACTGCACCATCCGTTTGTGGCAAGGCATGAGTTTTGAAGCCCATGGCGCGGCGCCGGACGCTTATAAGAGCGCCGATCTCGCCTGTGAGCGGCTGGAAAAGCGAGTGCGACGCTACACGCGGAAGGTCAAACGCCATGGCGGCGGTCACACGCCCCGCAGGGAGACACCTGCGGCGTCCTACGTGCTGCAATCGCCGCCGGAAGGCCAGGATGAGAGCGATGAGGACAACCCGATCATCGTTGCCGAAGGCGAGACGGTGGTGCACGAGATGGCGGTAAGCGACGCAGTGATGCAGATGGATCTTTCCGACCGGCCGTTCGTTGTGTTTCGCAACGCGAGCCATGGCGAGATCAACGTGGTCTATAGGCGTGATGACGGCAATATCGGTTGGATCGATCCGGCGGTTAAGCTGAAAACGCGGGCACGGCGCTAGGCGGCTCGTTCCGCTTTGGCATTTCTCTCATCGAACAGGTTGACACATGCATGTCGCTGATTTTATCGGCCCCGAGGCGGTGATCCCCTCGCTCAAGGTCAAGACCAAGAAGCAGCTCCTCCAGGAGCTCGCCGCGCGCGCCGAACGCCTGACCGGCGTGCAAGAGCGCTATATCTTCGACACACTGCTGCAGCGGGAGCGGCTAGGCTCCACGGGGCTCGGTGAGGGCATCGCTATCCCGCATGGCAAGCTCGCCGGGCTGAAGCGCATCGTCGGCATTTTCGCGAGGCTCGCCGAGCCGATCGATTTCGACGCCGTCGACGGCGATCCGGTCGACATCGTGTTCCTGCTGCTCGCGCCCGAGGGCGCCGGCGCCGATCATCTGAAGGCGCTGGCGGGCATCTCGCGGCTGCTGCGCGAGGGCCATGCGGTGGACAAGCTCAGGGCGTCGAAGGACGCCGCCGCGATCTATGCGGTGCTTACCGAGGGCGCCACGTCCCACGCCGCCTGAGCCCTGTCGCCAGCCGCGCTTGGCTCAGCGCGGCGCGAGCTCAGTGATCAGCTCGATTGCCGCCTTGCTCATCGCCTCGAAGCCGCCGACGCTGAATTCGTTGATCGACACGAACACGCCGACGCCGCGCGTCGGCGCGAAGGCGACGAAGCTGAACTCACCCTGCAGGCCGCCCGATTTGTGCAGGATCAGCGGCCGACTGCCCTCTGGCCTCATCACCACCCAGCCGAGCCCCATGGCGTCCATCATCCCGCCCTCGTCCATGCCGAACACGGGGGAAAGGCCGTCGCGATCGAGATAGAATGCGTGGTCGAGCAGCCGCATCTCGGCATCGGCCGTGCCAAAGCGGTCGAGGTGCCAGCGGAGCCAGCGCAGCATGTCATTGGTCGTGGAATAAAGCCCGCCGGCGCCGACGATCAGTGGCGAGGTGGAAACGAAGGGCATGGGCGAGCCGTCAAAATTATGCCCCTGCATCGCCCGGCTCTGCTCCGCCTCCGACAGGTCGAAGCTCGTGTCCTTCAGGCTGGCTGGGTCGAGCACGCGTTTCTTGAGGAGGCTCGGATAGGGCTCGCCCGCGACATTGCCGAGGGCCTGGGCCAGCAAGTCGAAGCCGAAATTCGAATAGAGGACGCCGGTGCCCGGCGCGAACAGCAGCGCGCCGGGCGTAAGCGACCTCACATAGTCCTCCTTGCTCCGCTCCGCCGTCGGCACTTTCTCCCCACGGGCATCTTCGGCCTCGCGCGGCAGGCCGGAGGCATGGGTGGCGAGGTCGATCAGCCTGATCGATTTGCCGTCGCGCTCCGGGATCTTCACGTCCCAGCCCAGCCGGTCCTGAAGCTTGTCGGTGAAGCCGACCCTGCCGTCAGCCACCATTGAGGCGAGCGTCGCGCCAGCAAAAACCTTGGTGATCGACCCGATCCGCATCCGCGTGTCGCCGTCAGGGGTCTTGCCGCTGCCGTCGGCGATCTCGCCGTAGCCCTTGACTACCGTCTCGCCGTTGCGGATCACGCCGATGATCGCACCCGGGACATTCGCCTGGAGGAAGATGAAGGTCCCGGTGAAGCCGACCGTTTCCTCCAAGAGCTTATCGGCGGCGCGTGCCGGCGCGGCTCCCAGAATTGCACCCAAGGCAAGCGCGAAGCCGGTCCGCAGTACACGGTCGGCAATGCTAGTCATCTGCATCGTCACTCACTCCTGCTCTGCAAGGGAGAACATCTCCTGATGGCTGTCCGCGGTCGTCAGATAGGTCCAATTACCGTTGGCCTATCTGTTCGGGCTGGAATCATCCGGGCATCCCGCCGGATATCAGTCCGTGCCCATCCAAGATCTGCGCGGCCCGGCGCGGGTCCACTTCCGTCGACCAGACGCCTTCCTCGTGGCTGCCCCCGAGAATGATCCCGTCGCTGCGCGAAAACATGTAGAGGTCGAGGACCGGATCGAGATAGCCGTAGGTCACCTCCGTTTTCGGAGGGAGCACAGTGAGCTGGCCTTTCACCGGGGTAAGCTCCGGGTCATCGAACAGTGCTTTGGCGCCAAGCCCTGTGCAATTGACGATGAGCGGCGCATCGAGCGCTTGCACGCTCGCCCGATCCGGAAACGACTGGGTGTGGATCGAGCCCCCATGCGCCAGGAAATCGGCGACGAGCGCCGGCAGAAATGCGTTGGTTTCGGCAATAAGCGTCGTGAACCTACTCGCATATCGCGACGGAAAGGGATGCTCGCCCGGCCCCAACGTCGTGAAGGGGAACAGCTCGGGCGTGATGGCGAATTCCCACGGCGCCTCCACCGGCTGATCGCCGAGCATGTACATGTCCATCCAGCGCACGCCGTAGCGCTCGCCGAGAAGGCCCTTGAAATAGCTGAAGGCGAAGCGGACCGCCTCTTGAATGCGGCTCGCGATCTCGTCGGTTTGGTGGGCATCGTCGACAAGCGAGGTGACGGCGAAGGCTCCCGCCGCGACATTGGACGTGGTGTGTGGCGGCAGGTCGGCAGCGCGGATCGCGACGGTGAAGCCGCGGTCCTGCAATAGGCGGGCAGTGGTAAGGCCAATCGCGCCGCAGCCGATCACAATGGCGTTGCGATGCGGCGTTGTAAGCGCGAGCTTTGCCGCCATATCGGCGGTGCCCCATGAGAGCGTTACCCCGCAACCGCCATGGCCGTAGTTGTGGATGAGGGTCTTGTCGCCGAGGGGCTCGGCTTTCACGACAAAACCGGAAGGCCGGAACGGACGCAAGCCGGCGATCTCGCGGGTCACGTGCTCGGGCACGACGGTGACCTTCGGCAGCGTGGGCGGCGCGTCCGCGCCTTGTGCTTCTCCCTCCCGGCCGGCCAATGGGGTGACTGCGCCCAACGACGCAGCGCTCGCCGCGAGAAACGACCGCCTGCTTAACTCTGATGGCGCCACCGAACCCCCCCACCACGCAACCGCTAAGGACTATTCTAGGGCGAAATCCGATCAAGTCTCGCGGGCGACCATGGTCCGCGGGCGGGATCCGTCCGAAGAATGGAGGCCCCTTGAACGTGCGGGGCATTCTTGACTGGTCGGGACATTGCCCGGCCATAACGCTGTGAGCTAGCCGAACGTCAATGCACGCTGAGCGGCACGAGATCGTTCTCGATCGCGTTGGCGATGGCGGCGGTGCGGCTATCGGTCAGCGCCAAAGGCGTGCCGTCGGCCCCGAGCACAGCATAGAGGTCGATGCCCTCAAGCTTGCCGCGCAGCGCCGGAAACAGTTTCTGGGCGAGATCGATATTGAGCTGCTTGATGTAGGCCACTTCGCCGTCGCCGAGCTGCTTAAATTCCTTCCGGCTCATGGCATGGCCAGTGTCGCGATCTTCTTTTTCGTGCTCGTTCATTTTCGATCTACTCCGCATCCGAAACTGTTGCACGCGCGGGCGCCGGTGCCCGCTGTGTCGTGGCCTTGTTGCCGCCACCTACGATCCCGACCGTTTGCACCCTAACGTCTTTGCGCGGCCGCTCAAGCTCGATCGCGAGCAGCCCGTTATCCAATTCAGCCCGGCGAACCTCGACCCCTGTGGCGAGCCCGAAGCTGCGCTTGAACCGGCGCGCCGCGATTCCGCGATAGAGATAGTCGCGGCCGCGCTCTTCAACTTGCTGCCCGCGAACGATCAACTGGCCGTCCTCGATGGTGATGGCGAGCTCGTCCAGCCTGAACCCCGCGACCGCGACCGTGATCCGTATAACCTCCGGCCCGCCTTCGCCGCTCGCCAAGAGCTCGATATTGTAAGGAGGGTAGGCCGCCTCAGGCGACTTGCCGAAGCGAAGCATCGCGCGGTCCAACCCGCCCTCCGCTAACCATAGCTCCCCGTCGAGGAGTGTCATACGCGACATCGTGCCAAGCCCTTCGCTCAAGCGGCTGCGACATGTCGTAGCGTCGTTCGGGCCCTGCCGGCGCCCTAACCAACGCGAAAGCCCAGCCCGTCGCGGGCTGAGCTTTCGGAACTCCTCGCATATGGGAAAAATCGCGAGCGAATTCAAGAATGGTGCGCGCGCGTGGCGCCGGTCTCCCGCTCTACGACACGGAAGCCGCGAAGGCCTACTCACTCTATGGGCAGCGTCAGGCGTGGGTTACCCCTTGCCGAGACCGGCGGCTTCGGCTGTTGTGGTGTCATGCACTGGTATGTCAATTCGAAGAATGGCAGCGACGCCAATGACGGCCGCGGGCCCAAGAACGCCTTCCAGACCGTCCCGCACGTGGTGCACGTCGCCAAGCCTGGCGACACCCTCTTGATCGTGCCGGGCGCCTACGACCAGTCTCTGCCGAAGCAGGTCTCGTTCCTGCGGGCGGCCAATGTGACGGTTACCGTGGCCGGAGCCGATAAAACTTAGGGGTTGCTGCCGGAGCCTGTGGCGCGAATCCGGGCTAGACTGGCGCCATGGACAGCCCCACCAAGGCCGGGTTTCTGCTTTTCCCCGGCCTGTGACGCAGTTCGATTTCACCGGACCCTATGAGGGGCTCGCTCACCTGCCCGAGCTCGAGATCTACACGATCGCCGAGGAGAAGGGCCCAGTGGTGAGCGAGTTCGGGCTCGCCGTCGTCGCGGAGCACGATCTGCCCTCGACGCCGCAACTCGACATCATCTGCGTGCCGGGCGGGTCCCGCCACGCTTGATGCCGCGCGGCCGAAAATCATCGCCTTCCTGCAAGCGCAAGCGCCTGGGGCGCAATGGGTGACCTCGGTGTGCACGGGGTCGCTGTTGCTCGGGGTGGCCGGTTTGCTCCAAGGCTATCGCGCCACGACGCATTGGCTGAGCCTCGATCTCCTCCCGCTCGTCGGCGCGATCCCGGTCGCGGAGAGAGTCGTCAAGGACCGCAACCGGATCACCAGCAGCGGCGTCAGCGCCGGTATCGACTTCGCGCTGACCCTAGCGGCCGAGCTGGTCGGCCAGCGAAGAGCCGAGGCCATCAAATTGATGATGGAATATAATCCGGCTCCGCCATTCGCCTGCGGTCATCCTTCGCTTGCCGATCCCGCGCTGGTGAGCGAAATCAGCGAAGAACGCCGCGAGCTACAGGCCAAGCGGCGCGAATTCCTGGCGTTGAGAAGTTGGAAGTAAATCTGTGAGACGTTTCGCCCTTCGAGCAGTTTAACCTGAAGCCCCTCAGTCCCTTTCTGGAAGCCCAGTTGCTTCGCAATCTCGCTCTCGTCTTAGGAATCGTTGGCGCATTGATGCTGCCGTCGGAAACCTTCGCCGGTCACGGCGGTCACGGCGGCGGCCGCGGCCATGGTGGCGGCCACCGTCATGGCGGCGGTCATGGTCATGGTGGTTGGCACGGCCACGGCGGACATGGACATGCTTGGCACGGACATCCGAGCCACGGCAATTGGCATTATCATGGTGGGCGCCGTTGGCATAACGGCCGCTGGTATTACGGCAATGGCCGCTATTGGCACGGGAGGTGGTGGGCCTATGGAGTCGGTTCGTGCTGGCGTTTCACGCCCGCCGGCTGGATCTGGATCTGCTACTAGACCTGATCCGGGTAAGCAACTGAGACCTCAAGGAAGCCGGCTGGGAGTTCCTGGCCGGCTTCTTTTTACTCTGCATCTTGGGGAATTTTGGTGGAACTAGGCAGATATGCCTAGCGCTGGTCTCAGCGGCGCGAAAGCTGAACTATCACAGCGCTAGCGGCGGGCACCTCGACGTAAGAGTCGCTCCGCCAAGGGAAGACCTTAGGCGCTTGGGGCGACCAATGGCCGAACTCGTCGACCGCAGAGTCGCCGAACGTCACATCGGTTCTTGCCTCCGCCGAAGGAGCCGTTAGTCGAAGGAGGGAGGCGGACGGGAAGTCGCGCCCAGCCTCGATCCCGACATGCGCCCCTCTCTTGAGATCCTTGTTGATAAGGCAGACCTTCAGCGTGCCATCTCCGGCCCTTGTGGCGTAAGCGGTCATGTAAAGATCCGGCGCCACAAGTCGGGCTGGCAGCATTGACGCTCCTCGCGCCGCTTCTTTGAACATCAGCATGCCGTAATAAATCGGCCGCGCCGCATGTTGGCCATCCGGTCCAGGCCCTATCGGCGTATACGCCTTGGCGTCTCCAGTATGGAAATTGACGCCCTCACCCCCGGCCTCGGCCACCTGGAACATAAATTCCACACCCCACAGCGCCGAACCGAAGGTATCGCTCACGCCTGGTTGCCCCTCGTTGAAGATCGAATTTGTCTCGGCAATGCGAAAGGGAAGGCGCGAGCTCTCGCTGATCGAACGCATCTCCTGAAGCATCGTTTTGGCTTGAGGCGCCGAGCTCAACAGTCGAGCCAAGCTGATGTGTGGCACGCCCGCAGGACCGTCGGCGTAATAATGCCGCGTCACGAGTACAAGCGCGTCGCCTGCGGCCTCAATGAAGGGTCGTATCCATTTTTGCTCGATAACAATATCGGGACCGGCAAAAGGGGCCGCGGGGAGGCGCGCACGTATCGCCGTGTAGTACTGCCGCCACTCCGCTAGAAAGGCGTCGAAATCGTAGCCTTGCGGGCGCACGCCGGACCAGCGCCCAAAGCCATCCGGTTCGTTGCCGATCTGAAAAGCCAGGAGACGCGGCCCCACTGCTCGTGCGACGTAAGCTGCCTCTTCTGCCGCTGTTTGCGGCGTGCCGCGCGCAAGATTGAGCCCGTAGATGAGCCGCCAATCTAGCGCATTAAGCAATACCGCAACTGCGTCAATCGCTGCCGGCGTGACGACGAAGCTCCCGACCTCAGACCTATCGCCAGTGTCGCGCCAAAAAGTGCGTTCGCTGCTGTTGCCACCGAGACGCAACACGGCGCCAGGGCCAAGACCGCGAAGCAGGCCCATGACCGAGAGGTTATCGGGCGAGAGATAATCGGGAGATGCGAGTATTGCGGAACTCGTAGCTAAGTCCGATGAAGTGTTCAGAGATGGCGCGGCCCGGCTGGTCATAGCCGACTGCAACAGATGCATTCATAAAGGGTCCCGCGCCAACGCGCCGCGAGGCGTATGGGGTCGCAGCCATACCGGCAAGGGTGCAGAGCAAACTCCGGCGAGTCATCGACCGCTCCCTACCGCACTTTAAATCAGGACGCAGGGAATTCCACCGCCGATCGATTGTAGTTTCGACCGTGAAACGTACGCGATGAGGCCACTAGTCTCGCATTTCGGGACGTGTCTGTTGGGAAATTTGGTGGAGCCAGGCGGGATCGAACCGCCGACCTCGTGAATGCCATTCACGCGCTCTCCCAACTGAGCTATGGCCCCAAATCCGATATCCTGCGTCTGATATCAGAAACAGGAAATCAAAAGCCAGAACCTGGGCAAAGGCGCGTTCTGGCGTCCGGCTGTTGCATTAGGTCGGTCCGCAGCGGCGTTCAAGAGAAATACGAAGGCCGCTCGGGACCGGGAGCCGGAGGCGGTTAGGGTTCTTCGCCTTCCGGGCCGCCGACGATGCCGGTGACGTCGGGCTCTTCCTCGCTCTCCGGCACCTCCAGAAACGCGTTGTCGTCATCCCCTGCGGGAATTTCGGCCTCGTCCTCGCCGAGATCGACGATCTCCTCATCACCCTCGATGGCCACGTCCTCGCCGGCCTCGACGACCTCCTCGAGGCTGATGGTATCGGGCTCGAGCGCCACGGCCTCGAGCTCGGGCTCCACCACCTTCGCTCTGACCTCCGGCGGCGGCGTGCGTTCGCCGCCGCGCCGCGTGGGTGGCGGCGGCACTTGATACACGGTCTGACAGGCGGGGCAGATGATCGGCGTGCGGCTCAAATCGTAAAACCGCGCCCCGCAACTCGCGCAAACGCGCTTGGTCCCCTTTGCGGGTTTCGACATTGACGCTCCTCGATGCTGTGCCGGCATTTCGCTCCCCATTGCCACGCTTGCCTGGTGCTGTCAAAAGCTATCGAGAGCCCCGAGAAACTGAAATCCAAGGACTTATGCCACAGCCTCTCACCGCCATTCCCTCGCGGGCGCTTGCCGGCACGATCAGAGTGCCGGGCGATAAATCGATCTCCCACCGCGCTCTCATCCTGGGCGCGCTCGCCACCGGCCGCACCCGCATCACCGGCCTGCTCAAGGCGGACGACGTAATGGCCACGGCGAAGGCCGTCGCCGCACTCGGCGCCGAGCTTCGCCGCGACAATGGCGCGATCGAGGTGACCGGCCAGGGCGTCGGCGGCTTGCGGGCGCCGGCCGCGGCGCTCGACTTTGGCAATTCAGGGACGGGCAGCCGGTTGATGCTGGGCGTGGTCGCCGGCCACGACATGGAAGCGCGCTTCACCGGCGATGCCTCCTTGAGCCGCCGCCCCATGGCGCGCGTGCTTAGCCCCCTGCAACGCATGGGCCTTGCCGTTGTCGGCGAGCCACGTGCGACGCTCCCGCTCACCATCAGGGGCACGCAAGATCTCGTCCCCATCACCTACGATCTGCCGGTGGCCTCGGCGCAAGTGAAGTCGGCGGTGCTGCTGGCCGGTCTCCATGCGCCGGGACGCACCACCGTGGTCGAGCCCATGGCGAGCCGCGACCACACCGAGCGTATGCTCACGCATTTCGGTGCCGAGCTTTCCGTCGAGGATCGCGACGACGGCCGCCACGCCGTGAGCCTCCGCGGTGACGCCGAGCTTGTCGGCGTGTCCATCGCGGTACCGGCCGATCCGAGCTCGGCGGCCTTCGCCATCGCCGCGGCGCTCATTTGCCCGGGCTCCGAGATCGTGCTGCAAGGAGTGCTGATGAACGAGACCCGCACCGGCCTCCTCGAGACGCTGCACGAGATGGGTGCTCAGATCGAGCTGCTCGATCTGCGCCATCAGGGCGGCGAGCCGGTGGGCGATCTGCGCGTGAGCGCGAGCGCGCTGAAGGGCGTCACCGTGCCGCCCGATCGGGCGCCCAGCATGATCGATGAATATCCCGTGCTCGCGGTGCTCGCCTCCTTCACCGAGGGCGAGACGCGCATGCGAGGGCTGTCGGAGCTCCGCGTGAAGGAGAGCGATCGCCTCGCCGCCACGGCGGCCGGGCTCATCGCCTGCGGCGTCGACGCGCGCATCGAGGGCGACGATCTGATCGTCGCAGGGACAGGCGAGGTTCGCGGCGGCGGGCTGGTTGCGACGCATCTCGATCATCGCATCGCCATGGCGTTTCTCGTTCTCGGCCTCGGCAGCGTGAAGCCGGTGACCGTCGACGACACCAGCATGATCGGGACGAGCTTTCCCGAGTTCGTACCGCTGATGACCAAGCTCGGCGCGGAGTTCCGATGATCATCGCCATCGACGGACCGGCGGCCTCGGGCAAGGGCACGCTCGGCGAGCTCGTCGCCGCGCATTATCGCTTCGCCTATCTCGACACCGGCACGCTCTATCGCGCGGTCGCCCGTGACACCTTGGCGAGGGGCGAGGACCCGGCCGATCCGGCAGCGGCGCTCGCGAGCGCCAAACTGCTCGATCCCAACACGCTCGGCGATCCCGCCTTGCGTGGGCCCGGATTGGGTGAGGCGGCCTCGCTGGTGGCCAAGCATGGCGAGGTGCGCGAGGCGCTGCTCGCCTACCAACGGGCCTTCGCCGCTGCCAAGCAAGGCGCCGTCCTCGATGGCCGGGACATCGGCACGGTGATCTGTCCCGAGGCCGAGGTGAAGCTGTTCGTCACCGCGACCCCGGAGGAGCGGGCCCGAAGGCGTTATCTGGAGCTGAAAGCGGCCGGAATGGCCGTCAGCGAGGCCGTGGTGCTCGCCGATATTCGGCGCCGCGACGAGCGCGACGCGGGACGGGCGGCGGCGCCCTTGCGCCTGGCCCCCGACGCACACTTGCTCGACACCACAAATTTGGATATAGACGCGGCGTTCAGGGCTGCCATCGATCTGATCGACGCTGCGATGGGCCGTGCAGGGTACGCCTGTTAGAGGCGGTGCCCCTTTCGCATCGGCACTCCATTCCGATGTTTTCCGCGAAATGCTGGCGGTGACCCTCGGGTAGCGCGAGCAGCCATGGATGCGCTTGCCCCGTGCTTCGCGAACCATACCGCGCCGGCAGCGGGGACGGGCATCACGATTGGAAAAGACTGGGAGTTTAGATGAACCAACCGCAAGCTAGCGTAAGCCATCCGAGCCTGGACGATTTCACAGCGATGCTCGACGAGTCGCTGAAGGGATCCGCACTGCAGGAAGGCAGCGTCATCAAAGGCACCATCGTCGGGATCGAAAAGGATGTTGCGGTGATCGACGTCGGTCTCAAGACCGAAGGTCGCGTCCCCTTGAAGGAATTCAGCATGCCGGGACGTCCGGCCGCCCTGTCCGTTGGCGACGAGGTCGACGTTTATCTCGAGCGCGTCGAGAACTCGATGGGCGAGGCAGTGCTGTCGCGCGAGAAGGCGCGGCGTGAGGAGAGCTGGACCCGGCTCGAGGAGAAATACAAGGCGGGCGAGCGCGTCGAGGGCGTGATCTTCAACCGCGTCAAAGGCGGTTTCACCGTCGATCTCGATGGCGCCGTGGCATTCCTGCCAGGCAGCCAGGTCGACATTCGCCCGGTGCGCGACGTCGGGCCGCTGATGAACATGCCGCAGCCCTTCCAGATTCTGAAGATGGACCGCCGCCGCGGCAACATCGTCGTCTCGCGCCGCTCGGTGCTCGAGGAGACCCGCGCCGAGAAGCGCAGCGAGATCGTGGCGCGGCTCGAAGAGGGCCAGGTCATCGACGGCGTGGTGAAGAACATCACCGACTACGGCGCCTTCATCGATCTTGGCGGAATCGACGGGCTGTTGCATGTCACCGACATGGCGTGGAGACGCGTCGCCCATCCGAGCGAGATCGTCAATGTCGGCGATACGGTGAAGGTGCAGATCATCCGCATCAATTCCGAGACCCAGCGCATCAGCCTCGGCATGAAGCAGCTCGAGGCCGATCCGTGGCAAGGCATCGCCGCCAAATACCCGGTGGGCTCGCGGCTCAAGGGCACCGTCACCAACATCACCGACTACGGCGCCTTCGTCGAGCTTGAGCCCGGCGTGGAAGGCTTGATCCACGTGTCGGAGATGAGCTGGACCAAGAAGAACATCCATCCCGGCAAGATCATCTCGACGAGCCAGGAGGTCGAGGTCCAGGTGCTCGAGGTCGATCCCGACAAGCGCCGCATCTCGCTGGGGCTCAAGCAGACCCAGGAGAATCCGTGGACGGCGTTCGCCGCCGCCAATCCGCCCGGCAGCGTCATCGAGGGCCCGATCCGAAACATCACCGAGTTCGGGTTGTTCGTCGGTCTCGACGGCGGCATCGACGGCATGGTGCATCTGTCGGACTTGGATTGGACCAAACCCGGCGAGGAAGCGCTTAAGGATTTCAGCAAGACCGACACTGTCAAGGCGGTGGTGCTGGAAGCCGATTCCGAGAAGGAACGCATCAGCCTCGGTATCAAGCAGCTCACCCCCGATCCGTTCGCTTCGGGCGCGCCGAGCGCCAAGCTCAAGAAGGGCATCCGGGTGACCTGCGAGGTCCTCTCCGTCAAGGACAACGGGCTCGAGGTCAAGCTGCTCGACCACGACCTCACCGCCTTCATCCGCCGCTCCGACCTTTCCCGCGACCGCTCCGAGCAGCGGCCTGAACGTTTCGGCGTCGGCGAGAAGTTCGACGCGCTTGTCACCCAGGTCGACGCCAAGGCCCGCAAGGTCGGCGTGTCGATCAAGGCGCTCGAAATGGCCGAGGAGAAAGAGGCGGTCGCCCAATATGGCTCGACCGACAGTGGTGCCTCGCTTGGCGACATCCTTGGCGCCGCCTTGAGCAAGGCGAAGGATGAGGATGACGAGGAGCCGGCAGAGAAGCCCAAGCGCAAGAGCAAGGCCGCCAGAAGCGAAGCTCCTGCCGAGACCGAGGCTGACGCCGACTCCCAGGAATAAGCGGGCGCGCCAAGCTCCTGTCATCTGGCCCTGGTACGTCTCCAGCGTCGATCTGAAGGAGATCTGACAGCGTGCTCGAAGCCGAAACCATGGTCGACCGCCGCCGTCTCAGGCGGAGACTCACGCTATGGCGGCTGGTGGCGGTGGTCTTTGCCCTGCTGTTCATCGCCGCGCTGACCTTCGGCGGCCAGCGCATGGTGGGGCCCGCCGGCTTCCTGCCCCATATCGCCCGCATATCGGTCAGCGGCATCATCACCTACGACCAGAAAATGGACGAACTGTTCGACAAGGTCGCCAAGTCCGACCGGGTCAAGGCCGTGATCATCGACATCAACAGCCCGGGCGGCACCACCACGGGCGGCGAAGCGATGTATGACGCCATTCGCCGTCTCGCCGAGAAGAAGCCGGTGGTCGCGGTCTGCGGCACGCTCGCCACCTCGGCGGCCTATATGGCCGCGGTCGCGACCGACCGCATCTTCGTCTATGGCAACACCATCACCGGATCGGTCGGCGTCATCTTCCAATGGGCCGACGTGACGGAGCTGATGAAGACGCTCGGGGTCAAGGTCGAGGAGGTCAAGAGCGGCCCCTTGAAGGCCGTGCCGAGCCCGTTCGAGCCCACCGACGAGAAAGGCCGCGCGCTGGCCGAGGAGATGGTGCAGGAGGCCAAGGTCTGGTTCGTCGATCTCGTCGGCCAGCGCCGCCAAATCGACCCCGCGACTGTGCCTGGCCTGACCGACGGCCGCATTTATTCTGGACGCCAGGCCTTGGCGCTTAAGCTCGTGGACGAGATCGGCGACGAGAAGGCGGCCAAGCGCTGGTTGCAGAAGGAGCGCAACATCGCTCCCGGACTTTCCATCGTGGAATGGAAGCCGAAGACCGAGAGCAGCGGCATTCTGAGCTGGCTGTTCGGCTCGATTGCCTCCCATTTTGGCGTGACGGGCGAGAGGATGCTATCCCTGCTCGGCCAAATCTCCGCTGGACTCAAGCTTGACGGTCTGGTTTCCCTTTGGCAACCTGTGGGTTAGCTAGCCGGGGATCGCCGCCAGAAGCGCGAGTCCGCCGGCAAGTCGGGGCCTATCATGATCAAGTCCGAACTGATTCAGCGGGTGGCTGCGGCCAATCCGCATCTATTCCAGCGCGATGTCGAGCGTATCATCAACATCGTGCTCGATGAGATCACGGGCGCTTTGGCGCGGGGCGACCGGGTCGAGCTTCGCGGTTTCGGCGCCTTCACGGTGAAGCACCGCGCGGCCCGGCAAGGGCGCAATCCCCGCACTGGGGACACGGTCTTCGTCGAGGACAAGTTCGTGCCATTCTTCAAGACCGGCAAGGAGCTCCGCGAGCGCCTGAATCGTGAAGATGTCTAGAGCCTGATCCCGAAGGGAGCGGCCGTGATGCGTAAGCTCGTCGCCGGCCTGTTTATTGTGCCGCTCGGCCTGGTGCTCGTGGCGCTCGCCGTCGTCAACCGGAAGCCGGTGACGCTCGGCCTCAACCCATTTGACAGCTCTGCCGGCTTTGGCGTCGAGGCGCCGCTGTTCCTGTTCCTGCTCGGCGCATTTGCGCTCGGGCTGGTCGTAGGCGGTTCCGCGACCTGGCTCGGACAGGGCAAATGGCGGCTCATGGCGCGCACCCAAGCCCGCGAGGCGTCGAACTGGCGGCGCAAGGCCGAACGGCTGGAAAAAGACCTCGAAGGCGCCGAGGCAAGGCCTGGCCGGGTTCGTCTCCCGGCCGCGTGATGCCCGGGTCGGAAGCCGCTGCAAAGCATGGACGCCAAGTCTGAGCTCATCGACGAGATCAAACGGTACGATTGGTTCCATACCATCGATTTCGGCGGCGGCATCGTCACCCCCGGGGCACTGCACGAGTGTCATCCTGAAGGCTAAGGCCGACAGCTATTTCAGCGTGTCGCCGAAGGGTAAGACGGTCCTCGATATCGGCTGCTGGGACGGCTATTTCAGCGTCGAGGCGCTCCGCCGGGGCACTTCCCGCGTGCTGGCTACCGATCATTACGTCTGGCACACGCAATGGAGCCGCGGCGCCTTCGACCTAGTGCGGGAGCATTTGGCGCCCGAGCTCGAGGTCGCCGACATCGACGTCTACGACCTCTCGCCGGCCGCGATCGGCACCTTCGACATCGTGCTCTTTACCGGCCTGCTCTATCACATGCGCCGCCCGCTGCTCGCTGCTCGAGCGGGCGGCAAGCGTCTGCGGCGATCTCCTGATCCTCGAGACGGTGCTCGACGCCACGGACCTCGCGCGCCCGGCGATGGTGTTCTACCCGGCACCGAGCTGAAAGACGATCCAAGCAATTGGTGGGGTCCGAACCGGCTTTGCGTCGAGGCCATGCTGTGTGATGTGGGCTTCGGGCACATCACCTATACGCCGACGCCGATCCCAAAGGAATGGACGATTTTCGACCGGTTCAAGCGTAACCCCGCCATCACGCCGCGCGGCGGGTACCACGCCCGCCGGGGCGCCCGACCAGGCCCCCGCGAGGGCGATTTGTTGCAGTGCGATGGACTTGGCAGCCGGGATTGAATAGGGTGGCGCCCTTAAGGGGCTTTTGGAGCCCCTCGACCCCCTCATCCTTAAGAAGCGCGTCAAAGTGTCGGTGAAGGTGAAAATTTGCGGCGTGCGGACGCCCGATCTGGTCGAGACCGCGGTGGCCGCCGGCGCGGACTATATCGGCGTCGTGTTCTTCGAGAAGAGCCCGCGCAACGTGACGCTTGCCGAAGCGGCTTTGGTGACCAAGGCCGCCTCGGGACGCATTGCCTCGGTGGCCGTGCTGGTCGATCCCGACGATATGCTGATCGAAGAGGTCGTGGCCATTGCCGCGCCAGACCTGTTGCAGCTTCACGGCAGCGAGACGCCCGAGCGCATGGCCGACATCAAGCGCCGCTTCGGCGTGAATCTGATCAAGGCCATCTCCATCGCCTCCGCCGAGGACGCCGCTGAGGCCGACCGCTTCTGGGACATCGCCGACATGATCCTGTTCGATGCCAAGGCCGATCCCGCCGCAGCCCTTCCCGGCGGCAACGGATTGGCGTTCGACTGGCATGCGCTCGCGGCGCTGTCGCAAGCGCGGCATTTCGCGCTCTCCGGCGGTCTCACCGCAGAGAATGTCGGCGAGGCGGTGAGGATCACCGGCGCCTCGATGGTCGATGTCTCCTCGGGCGTGGAGCGTGCGCCGGGCCGCAAGGACCGGGAGCTTGTGCGCCAGTTCATCCAGGCGGCGAAGTCGGCTGCCTCGAGACCTAAGGCGATCGCCTCATGAGCGCGAGAACGGAACAGGCGCTCAACACCTATCGCGCCGGGCCGGACGAGCGCGGCCATTTCGGCATTTATGGCGGACGCTTCGTCGCCGAGACGCTGATGCCGCTGATCCTCGATCTGGAGCAGGCCTACACGGACGCCAAAGCCGATCCGTCCTTCCAGGCCGAGATGGACGGCCATCTCACAACGTATGTCGGGAGGCCGTCGCCGCTCTATTTTGCCGAGCGGCTCACGCAGCATTGCGGCGGAGCGAAAATCTATTTCAAGCGCGAGGAGCTCAATCACACCGGCGCACACAAGGTGAATAATGTGCTCGGCCAGATCATGCTCGCTCTGCGCATGGGCAAGAAGCGGATCATCGCCGAGACCGGCGCCGGCATGCACGGCGTCGCGACCGCAACCTTGTGCGCCAAGTTCGGCCTGCCCTGCATCGTCTACATGGGATCGGTGGACGTCGCGCGGCAGAAGCCCAACGTGCTCAGGATGAAGATCCTCGGCGCCGAGGTTCGCGCCGTCGAATTCTGGCTCCAAGACGCTGAAGGATGCGATGAATGAGGCGTTGCGCGATTGGGTCGCCAATGTGCACGACACCTTCTATTGCATCGGCACGGTGGCCGGCCCGCATCCTTACCCAGCCATGGTCCGCGACTTCCAGTCGATCATCGGTCGTGAGACGCGCGAGCAGATGCTAGAGGCAGAGAACCGGCTGCCGGATTCACTGATCGCCTGCATCGGCGGGGGTTCCAATGCCATGGGCCTGTTCCATCCCTTCCTCGACGAGCGCGGCATCGAGATTTACGGCGTAGAGGCGGCTGGCCTTGGTCTCGACAGCGGCAAGCACGCGGCCTCGATCGCCGGCGGCAGGCCCGGCGTGCTGCACGGCAATCGCACCTATTTGCTGATGGACGACGACGGCCAGATCGAGGAAGCGCATTCGATCTCCGCTGGCCTCGATTATCCCGGCATCGGGCCCGAGCAAGCCTGGCTCAACGACATGCACCGGGTGACATTCCTCTCGGCGACCGACGACGAGGCGGTGGCTGCGTTCCAGCTCTGCAGCAAGCTCGAGGGCATCATCCCGGCGCTGGAGCCCGCGCATGCGCTCGCCCGCGTGCTCGACCTCGCGCCGACGAAGCCGAAGGATCATCTGATGGTGGTCAATGTCTCCGGCCGCGGCGATAAGGACCTCGATTCCGTTGCCAGCTATTTGAGCGCTAGGACGCGCGCGGCTAGCTAACTGACAGGACAACCGGCGTGACCCGCATCGATAAAAGATTCGCTGAGCTGAAGCGCCAGGGACGCGCAGGCCTCATCGCCTTCATCACCGCCGGCGATCCTGACGCCGCGACCTCGCTCAAGGTCCTGAAAGCGCTTCCTCAAGCCGGCGCGGACATCATCGAGCTCGGCATGCCCTTCTCCGATCCGATGGCCGACGGCCCGGCTATCCAGGCAGCCTCCCAGCGCGCGCTGAAAGCTGGCCAGACCATGGTGAAGACGCTCGCCATGGTGAAGGCCTTTCGTGAACAGGAGAATGCCACCCCCATCGTGCTAATGGGCTATTACAACCCCATATATGTGTATGGCGTCGACCGGTTCCTGGCGGACGCCGTAGCAGCCGGGGTCGATGGTTTGATCGTGGTGGACATGCCTCCAGAGGAAGATGCCGAGCTCCGTCCCCAGGCAGGGCAAGCAGGCCTCAACTTCATTCGCCTGGCGACGCCCACGACCGACGCGAAACGACTGCCGGCGGTGCTCGCCAATACATCCGGCTTCCTCTATTACGTGTCGATCGCGGGGATCACCGGAACGGTGGCGCCTGACCTTGGCGAGGTCGCAGCCCATGTCGGGCGCATCAAGGCCAACACCGACCTGCCGATCGCGGTCGGCTTCGGCGTGAAGACGAAGGAGCAGGTAGCTGCGATTGCCAAGCTCGCCGAGGGCGTGGTGGTTGGCTCGGCGCTCGTTTCGGCGATCGCACAAAGCCTCAATGCCAACGGCAAGGCAACGGCCGAGACCGCCCCGCGCGTACTGGGCCTGGTCGAGCACCTGGCCTCGGGCTTGCGTGAGCCGGCTCAAGCTGCCGCGCTTTAGGCACCATTGCGGTTTAGAGAATGACGTCTTGTGAGAGCTCGTTAGACCCGTGAACTGGATCAACAATGTCGTGAGACCCAAGATCCGCAGCATCCTTCGCAAGAAGGAGCTGCCGGACAATCTTTGGGTGAAATGCCCCGAGACTGGGCAGATGATCTATTACAAGGACCTCGAAGCCAACCAGTTCGTGGTGCCGGGCTCCAACTATCACATGCGCATGTCGGCGACGGCACGGCTGAAATCCCTGTTCGACGGTTCCGAATACGAGACCGTGCCGCTGCCGGACGTTCCCCTCGATCCGCTCAAATTCCGCGACGAGCGCCGCTACACCGACAGGCTCAAGGACGCGCGCAGCAAGACCGGTCTCGCCGACGCTGTGCTGGTCGGTGCGGGCAAGCTCAAGGGCGAGAAGATCGTAGCCGCGGCTCAAGACTTCGATTTCATGGGCGGCTCGCTCGGCACCGCCGCAGGCGAAGCCGTGATCACGGGCATGCGCGCCGCGGTCAAGCGCAAGGCGCCGTTCATCCTGTTCGCGGCCTCTGGCGGCGCGCGCATGCAGGAAGGCATCCTGTCTTTAATGCAGATGCCCCGGACCACCGTCGCGGTGCAGGAGCTCCGCGAAGCGGACCTGCCCTACATCGTCGTGCTGACCCATCCGACAACCGGCGGCGTGACCGCCTCTTACGCGATGCTGGGAGACATCCACATCGCTGAGCCGGGCGCCTTGATCGGCTTCGCCGGCCCCCGGGTCATCGAGCAAACCATCCGCGAGCAGCTCCCCAACGGCTTCCAGCGCTCCGAATATCTCCTCGAGCACGGCATGGTCGACATGGTGGTGCATCGCCACGCCTTGCGCGATACGCTCGGCCGCATCTGCAAATTGCTCACCCATCCCCGGCCGGGACGCGAGGTGGCGCTTCCCGATCGCCTCGACGGCGTCAACTCGCACCAGGCGCCGAACTCCATGATCGCCAGGGTCGATGGCGAGATCGTCGATATCGAAATCGAGGAGGGGAGTGACGGCTTGAGCAGCAACCTCGGCAATGGCGCCGAGTCCCGTCCGCCGCACCGCGCCTAAGGCTAGAAACACCTTGACCACCTTGCCCCATGGCGACGAGAGCCGCTCGCCAGTGCCTTCGGCGCCGGTCAGCACGACCCTGCTCGAGCGCCTCAAGGCGCTGCACCCCCAGTCGATCGACCTGTCGCTCGGGCGCATCGAGCGACTGCTTGCTGCACTCGGCCATCCCGAGCGCAGGCTGCCGCCGGTGGTCCATGTCGCCGGCACTAACGGCAAGGGGTCGCTGATCGCCTTTGTGCGCGCCATTGCCCAAGCGCTCGGGCAACGCGTGCATGTCTATACCTCGCCGCATCTCGTCAATTTCCATGAGCGCATCGTTCTTGCCGGTCCTGGCGGCGCCGCGCCGATCGCGGAAGCCCGGCTCGTCGATTGTCTCGCCCGCGCCGAGGCCGCCAATGAAGGCGAGCTCATTACGCTCTTTGAGATCACCACCGCCGCGGCTTTCCTCGCCTTCTCCGAGACCCCGGCCGATCTCTTGCTGCTTGAAACCGGCCTCGGCGGGCGGCTCGACGCGACCAACGTCGTGGCGAAGCCGCTCGTGACCGCGATCACGCCCATTTCCATCGATCACGTCTCCTTCCTCGGCAACACGCAAGGCGCGATCGCCGGCGAGAAGGCCGGCATTCTGAAAGCCGGCGTGCCGTGCATCGTGGCGCGGCAGGAGGAGGAGGCGCTTCGCGTCATCGAGGCGAGAGCCGAAGCGGTCGGCGCGCCGCTGCATGTCTTTGGCCGCGACTTCGATGCCTTCGAGCAGCACGGGCGATTGATCTTCCAGACCGCGTCGCGGCTCATCGACCTGCCCTTGCCGCGTCTCAACGGGCGGCACCAAATCGACAATGCGGGCGCGGCCATCGCCACCGCGAGCGTGGCCTTCGGCGACGCTCTGACGGTCGAGGCGCTGGAGCACGGCCTGACCCATGCCGAATGGCCGGCGCGGCTCGAGCGCTTAGGTGCCGGCGCGCTCTACACCTATGTCGGCGAGGGCACCGAGATCTGGCTCGATGGTGGGCACAACGCAGCCGGCGGACAGGTCATCGCGCACGCGCTGGCCGAATTGGACGAGCGCGTGCCGCGCGCAGTCCATCTCGTCTGGGGCATGATGGAGACGAAGGACGCGCACGCCTTCATCGCCCCGTTCAAGGGCTTGGTTGAGCGTATCTATACGGTGCCGATCCCAGACGAGGCGAACGCCTTCGGGGCCGAGGCGCTGGCCGAGATCGCCGCCAATGAGGGTTTCGAGGTCACGGCCGCGAACAGCGTGCCGCACGCGCTGCTACAGTCCAGGGCGGCGTTACGGCATCCCGGGCGCGTGCTGATCTGCGGCTCGCTTTATCTTGCGGGCCACGTGCTCAAGCTGCACGGCTAGGACAGTACCGAACACCGAAATTCGTCGTGGCCGGGCTTGACCCGGCCATCCACGCTTTCTTCACGCTCAGAGACGTGGATGCCCGGCACAAGGCCGGGCATGGCCAGTCGATTGATTGGTGCGGATGCGCTTAAGCGGCGGCGACGCCGATCGTGCCGCTGATCCAATCGGCCAGCCGGCTCTTCGGCAGTGCCCCGGTCTGGGTCGCTGCGAGCTGACCGTCCTTGAAGATCATTAAGGTCGGGATCGCCCGCACATTGTAGCGGGTCGGCGTGCGCTGGTTCTCATCGATATTGATCTTGACGATCTTGACCTTGCCGTGGAGCTCCTTGGCGATCTCCTCGAGCGCCGGCGCGATCTGCCGGCACGGGCCGCACCACTCGGCCCAAAAATCTACGACCACCGGGGTGGACGACTTGAGAACGTCGGCCTCGAATGAGTCGTCGGAAACAGTGGAAGTTGCCATTTGCTTCTCCTAGATCGCCGGCATTTGAGCGCCAAATGGCCGGTCTTGTCGTCGATTCCGAACCTAGGTGCGCGTCCCCCGAACGTCAAGGCTGGGGCGAGGCTCCAAGATGCGACGTTCGGCGTCATCAAGCAGAGTTGATGGAATTTCCATGAGTTTTGGGCCGTCGGTCCACACAATCGCGGCCCGCAGCTCACGGTTCGGGAACAGCCCCCGCAACGCCAGCCGGTAGGCTGCAAGCTGCGCGACATAGCCAAACGCAACCTGGCCCGGTTCCAAAGGCGGCGGCCGATTCGTTTTGTAGTCGAGGATGAGCAGGGCATTGTCGAGCACCGCCAGCCGGTCGATTTGGCCGGAAAGCTCCAGCGCGTCCAGGCCCTCGCCGATCCTCGCCACCAACGGCACCTCGCCAAGGCTTCCCGGCCGGAACAGGGCCTCGAAGCGCGGGTCGCCGACGATGGCGAGCGTCTCGCTTAAGATCTCCTCCCGCATTGGTTCGGGAAGATCGATCCCCCTCGCGGCGATGAAGGCCCGTGCCGCACGCTCTTGCTCGGCAGCGGCCAGCTCAGGCAAATATTGCAGCAGCGTGTGCACCAGCCGCCCGCGCGCGAAACGCTCGTTCTCGGCAAGGGCTTTCGGCCCAAGCGGCGGCTGCTCTGCCGCGATCGCATCGCCGTCGCCGAGCTGTGGCCCGAGCCGCGACGGCGCGAGCGTAAGGCGCGGCCGCTCGGTTGCGGCCGGTGTCGTCGCCCAGTCGGGTAAATTTGGTGCCGTGTCGAGCGCTGCGCTCGCGGCCTCCTTTTTGACCGCGAGCGTCTGCTTGCTGATGAGCCTCTGCACCGACACGCCATCATGCGCGGTGGCCTCGGTGAGCAGGCCTTGCAAGCCTTCTTGCACGAGATCGTACCAGCAATTTTTCTCACGCTGCTTCGCGCCCTGCCAGCCGCAGATATAGAGCCGGTCGCACGCCCGCGTCATGGCGACATAGAGCAGCCGGTGATACTCCTCGTGCTCAGCCTGATGGACCTCGGCCTTGGCGCCGCTCAGCGCCTCGAGGTCTGAATGTCCCGCTGGCGGCCAGACGAGGTGGCCGACGGTGTCGGGCTGAGTGCCCAGACGCGGCAGGGAGAAGATCCGCGGCCCTTGCGCCCGCGGCACCATGCAGGTGTCCGGCAGGAACACGATCGGCGCCTGCAAGCCCTTGGCGCCATGCACGGTCATGATGCGGACCTCGTCCCGGGCCTGCTCCATGTCGCGCTTTACCTCGATGTCCGTCAACCGCAACTGGTCGATGAAGCCCTGGAGCGAAGGGGCGGCCTCACGGTCATAGCCAAGAGCTAGATCGAGGAATTCATCGAGCGCCTCGGCCGCCTCCGGCCCGAGCCGCGTCAGCATCCGCTTCCGCATCTTCTGCCCGTCCTCTCCGAGCAGCTCGAGGAAGAACTCGTAAGGCGTCGGGAGGTCGGCGCGGGACAGCCAGCGCGTGAGCGTGCTCGCGGCCTCGGCGAAGCGCTGATCGTCCTTGGCCTTGGCTTTGAGCACCGTCCACAGCGAGGCGGGGTGGCGCTGATAAGCTAGGTCGAACAAAGCGTCGTCGTCGAGCCCGAACAGCGGGCTCTTCAGTACGATGGCGAGCGCGAGGTCGTCCTCCGGCATCAACAGCACATCGGCAAGCGCCACGAGGTCCTTGACCGCGAGCTGCTGCAACAGCCGCATGCGGTCGGCGCCGGCTACGGGCACATGGGCGTGCTTCAGCGCGCGGATCATGGGCGCGGTGAAAGGATCGCGGCGGCGGACCAGGATCAGAATATCCCCGGGCCGCACGTCGCGGCCCTCCGAGTGAAGCTCTTCACCTTGGTCGAGCCAGGCCCTGATCTGCAGGGCGATGCGCTGGCACAGCGCGTCGACGGCGCGAGCGGTGGCGGCCTTCTCGTTCCACGGCTCGAACGCCTCTACCGCTTCCGGCTTGGTCTCGGTCTCGACCTGCCACAGCTCGACCACACCACCTTGGCCGACGCGAAAGGCGTGATGCTGGATGATGGCGGTCTCATCCCAGGCAAGACCGTCCGCCGCTGGCCGCCTGGCGAACACCGCGTCGACCGCTTGCAGCACGGCCTCCGTCGAGCGGAAGGAGAGGGTGAGCGGCACCTCGTGCCAGTCCTGCTGCGCCGCCAGCGCCTTGGCGCGGAAACTCCGTCCGATCGCACCGAACCGGGCAGGATCGGCGCCCTGGAAGCTGTAGATCGACTGCTTCTCGTCGCCCACCGCAAACAGGGTGCGGACCCGATCGCTCGCGCCTTCACCGGCGAAGAACTCCCCGGCGAGCTGCTCGATGATCGACCATTGCGCGGGGTTCGTGTCCTGCGCCTCATCGACCAGAATGTGGTCGATGCCGCCATCGATCTTGAACAGCACCCATGCGGCGGCGCCGGCGCGCGTGAGGAGGGCCTGGGTCTTGAGGATGAGGTCGTCATAGTCGAGCACGGCCTGCATCCGCTTGGCACGGGAATATTCGGCTTGGATAGCATCGGTGAGCAGGAGCACCGCGCCGCTTGCCTCCGCCATGCGCAAATGGGCGCGTTTGAGATCGAGCGCAGCAAACCGCGCTTGTGCGCTGTCGAGCCCGGCGCAGTGCTCGGGCACCTCCCGCTGCAACGCTTTGCTGCAGAGCTTTTGGCGCGGCTCATGCTTCTCGGTGAGGAAAATGGAACAGAGCGCCGCGGCGCGTGGTGCGCCATCCGCGGCTCTGGCGGCGTGCAGGCTGTCTTTCAATTTATGATCGCCGGTGGTCGCTGCGTGAGTCTGTAGAGCGTCGAGCAGATCATCGATCTCCCCGTCGCTCAGCACGCCGGCAAGCGCCTCGGTCAGCGTTGCCTCGGTTTCATCGTCGCCAATCCCGAACAGGCGTTTGAGGCTCGCGGTCTCGGCTTCGGCCCAATCGCTGACGCCCTCGTGCTCGGCGACCATGCGCGCGAGCTCGCCGCGCCGGCTGAGCACGGCATACACCAGCAGGCGGAAATAATCCTCGGCGGTCACCGCCACGATCTTGGCAAGCGCCTGACCGAGCGCGCCGTCGCGTTGCAGGGCGGCGCGCGCCATGGTGGCGTCGAAGGCCTCGCGCGTGAGCCGCGCGGCCTCGACATCATCGAGCACGGCGAAATGCGGCGTGACATTCGCCTCGAGCGGGAAGCGCTGTAGTAGCCGCTCGCAGAAGCCGTGGATGGTGTAGATCTTGAGCCCGCCTTTGGCCTCGAGGGTTTGCGCGAAGAGCCGCCTGGCAGAGCGAATGTCGCCGTCCCGCGGCTCCTCGCCGAGCAAATCCGCGAGCTTCTGGCGCAAACCCCCGGTCTTGATCGTGGCCCAAGAGGCGAGCTCCTTGAGCAGGCGGTTCTGCATCTCCGCCGCCGCCATCTTGGTGTAGGTGAGACAGAGGATGCTCTCCGGCTTTGCGCCCGCGAGCAGGAGCCGCAACGCCCGCTTGACCAGCACCTCGGTCTTGCCGGTGCCGGCATTGGCCGACACCCAGGCGCTGGCGGACGGATCAGAGGCGCGCGCCTGATTCGCGTCGGCTTCGTGGGGGAGGGGCTCCTTCACGCTCATCGCCACTCCTCCTCAGCCTCTTGCGTGAGCCATTCCTGGACGCGGGCGAGGTGCTCATATTCGTCATAGCGATAGACATTGGCGAAGGCCGGGGCCGCCCGGCGTTTGACCTCGTAGGGCGTGTCGGCATGATCGAAACGCTCGATGAGCTTGGTGAGATCGGCGAGCGCCTTCGTCGCGAGGCTCGCCGGATCCTTCGACGTCGCCGGCTGTTCCTCGCCGCCGTCGCGGCGCCCCGAGGCTTGGATGTAGCGGATGTCGCGGACCGCGCGGGGCCCGATCGCCGCGAAGCCGCCACCTTCGGCGATCGCCGCTTCGAGCGGGAGCTGCGGGGCGAACAGCTCGTCGACATGTTTGGCGAGCGGCGGCCTGCCGGTCTTGTAGTCGTAGATCACCACGCTCCCGTCATCGGCGACATCGATGCGGTCGGCGCGGCCGGTGAGCCTGAACCCGCCGGCGATTGCGATCTCCAAACTGCCGTCGACTTCGGCTTCGACCTTGACGATGCCAGCGCGCCGCGCGGGCTCGGTCGCCGCGAACCACTCCGCAAAGCGCTCGAAATGCGGTCGCCAGAACGCCTCGACCCGAGGCGAGCCGCCCAGCGCGGCAAACAGCGCATCGGCGCTGGCGATAAGCTCCTTGGCAATGTCGTCCGGCAGACCGTCGGGATGCTTGAGCGCAAAGTCGTGTAGCGCATGGTGGACGATGGTGCCGCGCATCGCCGCGTCGGGCAGGGAGCCGAGAGGCTTGAGCGGCATCAGCTTCAGAATATCGCGGGCGAAAATCTCGTATGGATTGGCGAGCATGCGCTCGATGCGCGTGGCGCTGAGGTGGCGTGGCCGTGCCGCGACCGGCGGGCAGGGCTTGGGCGGTCCGACCGGCGCGAAGTGAGACACCGTATCCCTCGTCCTTGCCCAGCCGACGAAAGGCTGCTCCGGCGCGAGCTTGGCCGTAAGCCCTGCGGCCTCGACCAGCGCCGAGAGCCGTTGCAGCCAGCGCGATTGCACGGTCGGCACGCCGTCGACCTTGAGCGCGCGGCTGAGATAGACGCGAGGGCCGCTCAGGCTTTGCGCGAAATCATGCGCCGAAAGTCCGATGCGCCGTTCCGGCGGCGGTAGTTTGAGCGCTTCGGCCATCGGGCGGCTGAGCCAAGGGCTTGCTTCTTGCAGCCTCGGCCAGACGCCTTCATTGAGACTGCCGAGGATCACCACATCCGGCTGTTGCAGTCGCGCTTCCAAGGGACCCCAGATGGAGAGGCGCGGATGGGTTGGCCGGCGCGGTCGCGCCACGCGGCCCGCGAGCAGGCTGCGATAGAACGGGCCGTACTCTGTGGCGCTGATCGTAAGCCCGCCGCCCGCGGCGATCAGCTCGGCCAGCAGCACCGATAGAGCCTCTCCGGCATCCCCTTGCCACAGGCCGGACGATGCGCCGGTCTCGTCGCGGGCAAGCGCCTCTGCGGCGGCGCAATGGGCCTCGGCGAGGCGTGTGGCGGTATGGGAGGAATCGGCATAGAGCGCCGCGAGCGGCGCAAACGCGGCCTGCAAATCCGCAACGAGGCGCATGGCCGTTTGCTGCTCTTGCTCGCTGATGGCGCCGCGGCGGCGCTTGCCGTCGGCCCGCGCGACGCGGAGCGCCTCGGCCACGCCGGCGAGGCCCTGGCCGACATAGATTTCGCGGAAGGCGCCACGCTCGAGCGCGCGTGCCGCCGCCCTGATCGCGGCCGGAAGCCGGCCAAGCCGCGTGAGCGGGTGCTTGAGGAGAGCCATCAGCGCGGGTGCTGAGAAGTCGCTTTCCGCCGCGCCCAACACGAGGTCGAGAAAGGCGCCGGGCACGGTGCGCGCAACCGGCACCCCTGCAGAATCGTCAATCGCCAGATTGAAGCTCTTGAGCCGTGCGGTGACGCGGCGGGCGAGGGTCCGGTCCGGCGTGACGAGCGCCGCCGTCTGTCCAGGAGTTCTCGATCGCCGATCTGAGGATGAGCGCGATGGCTTCGGCCTCGTCATGGGCGGTCGGGGCCTCCAGCACCTCAATGCCGGCGAGCGCATTCTCCAGCGCATTCGGGCTGCTATCTGCACCGTCCCCCGCGCTGCGCAGATATTCCTGCCAGCGGTCGGTCTGGCCCGAGGGTCGCAGCACCTCGGCGACGAAGCTAAGCCGCGAGCGTTGCTTAGCGCTCGGCTCGCTGCCCGGAACGTAAGCGACATCGGCGCGGGTCACCCCCAGCTTTGCAAGGAGTTCGGCCATGCCGGCTTGCGGGTGCTCGGGATGCTCGGGCAGGCTCGCCCAGCTCTCGTCATCAAGGGAGAGATCGAGACCCGGCAGCACCACGGCGCCGTTCGGCAGTGAGGCGATGACCGCCAAGAGCCGCGCCGTGGCCGGCACCGTTCCGGTCGAGCCGGCGGCGATCACCGGACGCGCAGGAAGCTGGCTCGCCAGCCGCGCCGCCTCCAGCCCCATCAGCATGTTTCGTCGCGCGGCCGGCGAGACGAGGGCTTGCGCGCGGAGATACTCCGGCCAGTGCTCGGTGACGATCTTGAGGAAATCGACGGTCCGCTGCCAATGGGCGGCGTAGGCTTCCGGCAAGAGGTCTTGCAAGGAGGCGAGATCGACCTCCTCGCTCTCGATGATATCCATGAGATTGGCAAGATTGGCGGCGAGGTAGGAGGCTTGCGCCGGCGTGGATGAAGGCGGCTCGACGCCAAAGATCGAGGGCTCGGCAATTCCCTGTTTGCGCAAGGCTTCGCCCCAGTCAAGGACGAGCCGCATCAAAGCGAGCCGCCGGGGCAATGTGCCGATGGCGGGAGCGGCGGCCGCTGTCGCGTAACCGTCTTCCGCACTGTCCTCGGCGCCGAAGATGATCGCCGCATCCTCGTCGGGATCGCCAAGCGCCCGGATGCTCGGCAGGAGTGTCGCCAGGCCGCCCGCCACGTCGAGGAAGGCATGGCGCAGCCCCCGCACTGCACGGCGTGTCGGCAGATAGAGGGTGGCGAGCGGCAATGTCAGCGCGTCCGGCTTGACGCCGCCTGGACAGGGCAGGTCGCCGTTGAGCACGGCTCTCGCAAGCGTGGTGAGGAACGGCGCCGAAGGCGGGATGGTGTAAAGCCGGGGGGCGCGTGAAGGGTCAGGCACCTTCGCGCTCGAACCAGCTCTCGGCCTCCGCCAGAGCTTCCGGCGTGCCGACATGCATCCAGCGCCCGTCGAGCCGCATGCCGTAGAGGCGGCCCTTAGCGAGTGCTTTGTCCCACAGCAGGTTCAAGGAGAACGGTCCCTCGGGACAGTCCTCGAAAAGCCTCGCGTCGCACAGCGAGACCCCGGCGAAGGCGAAGGGCACGATCTGCCGCTCGCCCCGCCGCGCGAGCCGCCCGTCCGGCGCCATGGCAAAATCGCCCTTGCCGCCATAACCGATGCTCGAGGACAGCGGGGCGAGCAGCAGCAGGCAATCCATGGTCACCGGATCCCACAATTGCAGCATCCGCGTCAGCGCTGGGCTCGCGCTCTCGCTCCACACCGTGTCGGCATTGTGGATGAAGAAGGGCCCGGCCCCGAGCTTGGCCAGCGCGCGCTTGGCGCCGCCGCCAGTATCGAGCAGTTGGTCGCGCTCGTCGGAGATGACAATCGCGGGCTTAGAGCCATCGCGGCGGCGAGCGCTTTCCTCGATTTGATCGGCGAGGTAGTGCACGTTGACGACGGCCGTCTCCACGCCGGCCAGCGCTAGCCGGTCGAGCACATGGTCGATGAGCGGGCGCCCGGCAAGCGGCACGAGCGGCTTCGGCACGCGTAAGGTGAGCGGCCGCATGCGCTCGCCACGGCCCGCGGCAAGCACCATCGCCGTCTTAGCCACCGTCATGGGGTTGAACCTTTACAGCGCGAGCGAGGGCAGCCCATCGGCCGGCGGCAGCTCGCGCGCATACCAGGCACGGAGGCCTCTAAGCGCGGAATGGGCGAGATTGCGCTCGAGATAGCGGGCGACCCGCGGGATATGAGAAAGGTAGCCGCGCTTGCCGTCACGTTTCGCCAATCGCGCAAAAATGCCGAGGATCTTCGAGTTGCGTTGGGCGCCGAGCGTTGCGTAGAGCGTACGAAACGGATCGCTCGAAAAATGCCGGTCGCTCGCGCCCCGGGCGGCACAGTAGCGATCGAACAGCCGGGCTTCAAGCGCTTCGGGCACGTCGAGGCGAGCATCCTGCAACAGCGATACAAGGTCGTAGGCGGACGGCCCGACAAGAGCATCCTGGAAATCGAGGATGCCGACCCTTTGCAGCCCCTGGCGGTCGGGCAGCCACATCAGATTTGGCGAGTGGAAATCTCGTAAAATCAATGCCTTATCTACTTTCGACGCGCAAGCGAGCATGGGCTGCCACAGGGCCGTGAAGTCGTCCCGCACAGACTTTGGCGCGAGGGTCCCATGCAGCGCCGGCCAGTACCAATCGACAAGAAGCAGCGCCTCGGTGAGCAGCGCGTCCGCGTCATAGGCCGGAAGCCGGTAAGGCGCGTGGCCTTCGATCGCCAGCAGCGCTGGCGGCTGCTCGCCGGCGAGCGAAGCGAGCACGTCCACGGCCGGAGCGTAAAGCTCGGCGATCGGCATGCCACGCGCGATCTCGGCACCGAACACCCTGTCGCCCAAATCCTCCAGCAGCAGGATGCCTTGGTCGAGATCGAAGGCGTAAATGGCCGGTGCCGCAAGCCCGCGATCCCTGAGCGCTTGCCCGACGGCCACGAAGGGGACGACGTCCTCGGCCAGATGCACGAGCGCGCTATAGGGCTTGCCGTCGCGGATCGGTGGCCCGTCCGGCTGGCGCGGTGAATTCATGAGGATGGCGGTGCGGTGCGGCAGCACGAGGCGCGCATAGGAGCGCGTCGAGGCATCCCCTTGCAGATATTCGGCGGCGGCTTCGGCATAGTCCGTGCTGCTCAGGAAATGGGACAGCGCCCGCAGACGCTCGAGCCGCGGCGCCCAGCTGCCGTACCCGGTCAGCACGATGCGGCGGCGATAGGGGAGCGCCGTCTCGTCCATGGCGATGTCGAGCCGGTCTCGGGGCAGCCAGTCGCCCGCGCGCTCGGGCCATTCGATGACCGTCACCGAGGAGGCCAACGCATCCTCAAGGCCAAGCTCGGCGAGGTCGCCCGGTTGAAGCCGGTAGAAGTCGCAATGCTGCACGGGAAAGCGGGGCGTCTCGTAGACCTGGACCAGTGCGAAGGTCGGGCTCGGCACCTCGCCCGCTGCTCCAAGGCGGTCAAGCAGGAGACGGGCGAAGGTCGTCTTGCCGGCGCCGAGCGGCCCCGACAGGGCGATCACATCGCCAGGCGTGAGAATGAGGGCAAGACGCTGCGCGAGCCGGTCGAGCTCAACTAGGTCGAGTTCGTCAAGGCTCCAAATGAAGCTCATCCCGCGCGGCGCTGCTCGGGTTCCGAAGCTGCGGCCCCCGCCTCTCTTTCGAGCGGCAAGAACGCCCGCACTTGCGTGCCGCGACCAGGCGTTGAGGCGAGCATGACCCTGCCGCCATGCAGCTCGACGAGACTCCTGACGATGGTGAGGCCGAGCCCGGCGCCGCGATGGCCAGACCCGTTGGCGCTGCTCTCGAAGCGCTCGAACACGGCCGACTGATACTCCTCCGGTATGCCGCAACCTTGATCCTCGACGGTGAAGGCAAGCATGGCCTGGTCACGGCGGCAAGACAGCATGACCCTGCCGCCCGGCGGCGAAAAGCCGATGGCGTTGGCGAGCAGATTGTACAGGATTTGCGTGACCCGCGCGCCGTCGGCCACGAACTCGTCGATGCCCGGCTCGATCTTGATCTCAAGCTCGATGCCACTCTGCTTCAGCCGCTCGCGTAAGCCGGCCACCGCGGCCTCGATCACGCCGCGCACTTTGATGCGCGCGAGCTTGAGCTGCATGGTGCCGGCGTCGATGGTGGCGAGGTCGAGGATGTCGTCGATAATGGCGAGCAGGGTCTGCCCGGAGGTGCGGATATCGCTGAGATATTCGCGCTGCTTCGGTGCCAGCGGGCCGGATGTGGGGCTGGCGAGCAGCTCGCTGAAGCCGATGATATTGGTGAGCGGCGTGCGTAGCTCGTAGGACACATGGCTGACGAAGGCGGTCTTGATTCGGTCCGCCGCTTCGAGGGCCTCGTTGCGGTCGATCAGCGCGCGCTCGACATGTTTGGTGTCGGTGACATTGCTATAGGTGAGGAGCGTGCCGCCATCCGGGAGCGGCAGCGCGGCGCAGGCGATGACGCTACCGTCCGGCCGGTCGAACTGGCTTTCATAGGGGCGCCGCTCGGAAAAAATGGAAGTGACCGCCGCCTTGGTGCGTTCCCATTCCAACGGCTCGTCATAAAGCGCGCGGCAAGAGCCGACGACGGCGTCGATATGCGGCTCGCCGTCGAGCTCGCGCGGGCTCAAGCCCCAGATCGCGGCGAAGGCGCGGTTATAGAGCCGCAAACATCCGTTCGGCGCGAACACCGCCACGCCTTCGCGCAAGGTGTCGAGCGTCTCGCGCTGCACATGGATGAGGGCATTGTAGCGGCTCTCCAGCGCTAAGCGTTCGGTGACGTTCTCATAGAGATAAGTGACGCCGCCTTCCGACGCGCTGTCGGCGACGACATGCAGAGTGCGCCCGTCGGGCAGGTGCCATTGATCCTCCCGCTGGGTATTGGAGCCATAGGCCGACAGCCAGGAGCGCTTCCATTCTTGATAGTCGGCCTTTTCCGGCAGGCGGCGTCCCTGGCGGAGCCGGTCGAGGATCTCGCCGTCGCGGGGATGGGTCGCGAGCCAATCGGCGGCGAGCTGCCATAGATCGACATAGGCCTGATTGAAATGAGCGAGCCGCTGATCGGCATCGAACACGGCAAAGGCCGTGGCCAGCCGGTCGAAGCTGCGGAACCGCGTCTCGACCCTCGGGCCGCTCTCTGCCGGACGCCGCTCCTTGGCGCTCGCCTGAGCATCGAGCAGGGCGCGGAGCGCGGCAATCTCGCCGTCGAGCTTTTTGTGCTGCTCGCTAAGTCCGGCAAGCTCGAGGCGCTGCCCGGCGACATCGCGGACCTTGAGCGCGATGGCGGGGCCGGCTGCCCGTCCGTCGACCTCGACAGGCTTGTGCCGCCGCGTCCTGAGCGTCAGGTTGAAGGCCTCGCCCCGGTCGAGCAAATTCTGCATGGCCTCGTTGAGCTCGGCCGCCGAGGGCTGGTCGAGCCACTCGCCGAAGCGCAGCAGGCGCTGTGGCTCGCTCGGCACGCCGAGCTGAAGCGGCAGATTCGCGACATTGATGTGCGGTCCGTCCTCCTCGGTCCAGGTCAGCAGCACTTGCGGCTCGGCGGCGAGGATCGTTTCGAGCGTGCTCTCGCTCGCGCGGTAGCGGTCAGCCTCGAGCGTGGCCGCGTCCCTCGCCCGGCGCGCAGCCTGCGTCGCCCGCAAGCAGACGACGGCGGTGCCGACGGCAAATGCGATGATGCCGAGATTGATGCCGAGCGTGAGCAACGTCCGGGGGTCGAATCCGCCGGCCAAGCCGGCAGGCCCGGCATAGGCCGGGAGCGGGAGCTGAGCGATGAGGAGGGCGATCGAGCGGAGAAGCACCTGCGGCCACCTTGCAAGAGGTGCAGCCTCGCCCCGATTAGCCCGCATGATCACCCGTTCCCCGCCACCGCCCATGGCCTCGCGCTTCACATCGCATGAACGCTTGCCACAGACTTAAGCGGGCCGACCGACCCAGCGAGCCTTGAAGGCGAATCACCGCTAGCTTAACCACATCGGCAACTCTTGCCCACTGCGCCGCGCAGTTTGGTTAGGCATTAAGGTTGATGCGTGGCCTCCATGGTTCGAGACGCGGAGCTTCGCTCCGCTCCTCACCATGAGGAGCCGATCATCATCCCGAGGAGCGCCAAGGGCGCGTCTCGAAGGGTGAGGCCGACAAGGTCGGCAGGCCTAGTACCGATAGTAGTCGGGCTTGTAGGGGCCGTCGGCGGGCACGCCGATATAATCAGCCTGCTCGGGTGTGAGCTCGGTCAGCTTGGCGCCCACTTTGGCCAGGTGCAGCCGCGCCACCTTCTCGTCGAGCTGCTTCGGCAGCGTGTAGACCTTCCGCTCATAGGCTTTCGGATTGGTCCAAAGCTCGATTTGCGCCAGCGTCTGATTGGTGAAGGAGGCGCTCATGACGAAGCTCGGATGGCCCATGGCGTTGCCGAGATTCACGAGCCGCCCCTCCGACAGAAGGATGATGCGGTGGCCGTCGGGAAACTCGATTTCGTCTACCTGCGGCTTCACATTGCTCCATTTCAGATTGCGCAAGCCCGCCACTTGGATCTCCGAGTCGAAATGGCCGATGTTGCAGACGATGGCGCGGTCTTTCATCTTGCGCATGTGGTCGAGGGTGATCACGTCCTTGTTGCCGGTCGCCGTGACGAAGATGTCGGCGCGGGGGGCCGCCTCATCCATGGTGGTGACCTCGTAGCCTTCCATCGAGGCCTGTAGCGCGCAGATCGGATCGATTTCGGCCACGAGCACCCGGCAGCCGGCGTTGCGCAGCGAGGCGGCGGAGCCCTTGCCCACGTCGCCGAAGCCCGCGACCATCGCCACTTTGCCGGCCATCATCACGTCGGTGCCGCGGCGGATGCCGTCGACTAGGCTCTCGCGGCAGCCATAGAGATTGTCGAATTTCGACTTGGTGACGCTGTCATTGACGTTGATCGCCGGGAACAGAAGCGTGCCCTTCTTCTGCATCTCATAGAGGCGATGCACGCCGGTGGTGGTCTCCTCGGTGACGCCGCGGATATTGGCGGCGATTTTCGAGAACCAGCCCTGCTCCCGCTGCAGCCGGTCCTTGATCGAGGCGAACAGCACCTCTTCCTCCTCGTTGGTTGCCTTGTCGAGAAAGGCGGTGTCGCCTTTCTCGGCACGCACGCCAAGATGGATGAGGAGGGTCGCGTCGCCGCCGTCATCGAGGATCATGTTCGGCGTGCCGCCGTCGGACCATTCGAAGATGCGGTTGGTGTACTCCCAATAGTCTTCGAGACTCTCGCCCTTATAGGCAAACACCGGCACGCCTGCGGCGGCGACCGCCGCAGCGGCGTGGTCCTGGGTGGAGTAGATGTTGCAGGAGGCCCAGCGGATGTCGGCGCCGAGCGCCGCCAACGTCTCGATCAGGACCGCAGTCTGGATGGTCATGTGCAGGGAGCCGGCGATGCGTGCGCCCTTTAGCGGCTTGCTCTTGGCATAGTCCTCGCGCACCGCCATGAGGCCCGGCATCTCGGTCTCGGCGATGGCGATTTCCTTCCGGCCCCAATCGGCGAGCCCGATATCTTTCACGTGGTAGTTCATGACCCGCTCTCCGCTCCCGGCTGCATAAAGATATAAAGAACTCCTTATATCTTTGGCCAAGGGGTCAGAGTCAAGGGCCTCACCCTTTGAGCAGGGGCATGCTCCCAGGCCTTCTCGGGCTGAAGCAAGACGGAGACGATCGCGCGAGTTAAGGGGTGGGGTGATAAGCTCGCGTTGGCGCGTAAGCGGTGCTCAGCGCTCAGACAGCCGGAGCTTGTTTTCCTGGACACGCGTTCGATAGCGGCGAAGCACCGTGTGGGGCGAGCCGCCGGCGGCAAGCGTCGCCGCGGCCTCGGCGAAGGCAAGGTGCTTCTCCACCACCATGCGCTGCATCTCGATGTGGCCTGCCGGGCCGCTTAAAGCGAGCTTCATCAGCCGCAGGATCATCACTTCCTGCATCTCGTGGCCAAGGCTCGCGGCTTCGAAGGCAAATTCCATCCAGGCTGTAAACATGCGGTCAGGCTTACTGGATTCGGTCGGCTGGAGCTAGCATGCGCCGATGGTGCCGGCCGCGAACCTTGACTAGGCTCACGGTCGGCCGATCTCAGGAGGGTTAGGAAGCGTCCCATGCTCAACCCGGATCGAAACGGCAAGACGCCGCAAATCTATGTATGGGACCCGTTTTTGCGGCTGTTCCATTGGAGCCTGGTCGTGGGCTTCACCATCGCCTATCTCACCGAGGACGATTTGCTCAAGGTGCATGTCTGGGCGGGCTATGTCGTCGGTCTCCTGGTGCTGGCCAGGGTGATTTGGGGCTTCGTCGGGCCAACCCGCGCGCGCTTCTCCGACTTTTCAATCTACGCTCCCGCCACGACTGTCCGCTATATGCGCGACCTCGTCCTGTTTCGCGCCAAGCGCTATCTCGGGCACAGCCCCGGGGGTGGCGCCATGGTGCTTGCTCTCCTCCTACTCCTGACTGCGACGGTGGTGACCGGCCTCATTGTCTATGGCGGCGATCAGCAGGCGGGGCCGCTTGCCGGGATGTTCACGAAGGACACCGGCGAGGCGATGGAGGAGGTCCACGAGGTCATCGCCAACATCACCCTTGCTTTCATCCTGGCTCATATCGCCGCGGTGGTTCTGGCGAGCTTTGTGCATCGCGAGAACCTGGCTCGCGCCATGATCACGGGTTACAAGCGCCCATAGGGCGGATGCGGGCAGCGCGCCGGCAGTCGCTCTCCCTCCGGCCGAGCCTGGGCACTCTCCGCCAATCGGCCTTGTCATAAGGCCGATGCGTTGCGCCACCTCTTCCCCGGATTTCGACGTGGTGGCGCGCGCCATCCCCGCGCAGAAGCTCGACCTTGTCCGGACTTTGCGCGCCTCTGGAGAGATCGTTGCCGTGACGGGAGACGGAGTGAACGACGTGCCGGCGCTGCAAGGGGCCGACGTCGGCATCGCCATGGGTGAGCGAGGCACGCGCACGGCGCGCGAGGTCGGTTCCATCGTGCTGCTCGACGACAATTTCCGCACCATCGTCCGCGCCATCTCCGAAGGGCGCCAGCTCTTCCGCAATCTCAAGCTGAGCTTCGCCTATCTGCTCATGGTGCATATGCCGCTCGTGGCCACAGCCGCGCTCATTCCGTTCGCCGGCTTCCCGGTCCTCTATTTGCCGATGCACGTCGTCTGGCTTGAGCTCATCATCCACCCCACGGCGCTATTGGTCTTCCAGGAACTGCCGCCCTCAGACGATCTCGAGCCGGTGCAGAGAAACTCGAAGCTGCGCTTCTTCGACTGGCGCGAGTGGCTGCTGATCGGGATGATCGGCACACTGGTCATCGTGCTGATCGTTGCCGGTTATTTGCGAAGTCTCGGCGCCAACCACAACGTCGAGCACGCCCGCAGCATGGCACTTGTCGCGCTCATTGTCGCGAGCGCGACAATGACGGCGGGACTGACAAGGCTCAGGTCGCGCGCCTCGATCATTGCCGTGCTCGCGACCATCAGCTCGGCGCTTGTTCTCGTGCAAGTGACCAGTCTCGCGAGCGTTCTGCATCTGAGCCCACTGCATGCCGATGACTGGGCGATCGCGGGCCTCGGCGGATTGGTGGTGGGCTCGCTCGCCGCGTTCCTGCCAAGCTCGCGGGCACAAAACGTGTATCAGAGGGAAATCCCAGCCAGCGGTCACCAGCGGGAAGGTGACCGGCCTTAGCGCCTCACTCGTCCTCGCCGAACTTGGACTCGACCAGCGCGATCAATGCCTCCAGCGCTGCGCTTGCCTCCGGCCCTTCGCTCTCGATCAGGATGGTGTGGCCCTGGCCCGCGGCCAGCATCATCAGCCCCATGATCGAGGTGCCGCCCACCGTGTGGCCTTCCCGCGTCACCCGGATCTCGGCGTCGAAGCGGCTCGCGGTGCGCACGAACTGCGCCGAGGCCCGCGCATGCAGCCCCTTCTTGTTCGGGATCGTCACCTCGGCAAAGAGCAGGTCGCGTCCCTTGTGTCGTTCCTTATCGTCGCGTGGTCTCACCGGGCCGGGCATCCATGGTCGCCATGCGTCAGAAAAAATGAAAGCCGCCGAAGCGACCCTAATGCGCTGCCAGGATCTGGCTCGCTACGCTGATATATTTCCGTCCCGCTTCTTGCGCCTGATTGGTCGCCTCTTCCAGCCCGCATTCGCCGCGCACGCTCGCGAGCTTGACCAGCATCGGCAGGTTAACGCCGGCGATCACCTCGACATTCGCCCGCTCCATGGCGGAGATGGCGAGATTGGACGGGGTGCCGCCGAACATGTCGGTGAGCACGACGACGCCGTCGCCGTCATCGACGCGCGCTAGCGCCTCGAGCATGTCGGCGCGCCGCACATCGAGGTCGTCGTCGGGACCGATGGAGATGGTCTCGATCTGCTCCTGAGGTCCGACCACATGCTCGAGCGCCGCACGGAATTCATGCGCGAGCCTTCCATGTGTAACGATAACGACACCGATCATGTTGACCCGCGAATTGCTTCCCCCAGGCGAAAGGCCGCTATCTTTGTCGCGCCCGCGCGGCGGGCGCAAGCCCGATCCTATGGATGCCGAATAGGCATTTGTATCGATGCTGCAAGAAGCGCCAATTTCAGCTTGAGGGCTGAAGAGGGCTCGAACGGCGCAAGCCTAAGAAGCGGCACCGCCACCCCCGCAATCACCGTATTTTCCGCGGGTTCTGCCGGCATCCGCGGCACCTCCTCGGGCGGAACGAGATCGACGGCAAGCACAAGCCGGGCTTGGTCCAGATGGGATATTTCGAGAATGCCGAGGCCTCTCACTTCGATCTTGCCCGCAAGGGTTGCAGGCGGCGAGGCGATGAGCTGGTTCGGGCCTCTTGCCTCGACCAACACCTGGTCATCGGCCACCAGCCGCGGTTCCCGCCCAGGCTCCGCCGGCAGCGCTATGAAGCGGAGCGCTAAGTCCGACTTGCCGGCGCCCGAGCGTCCACGCAACAGCGCGGCTTTCGCCCCGAGCGCCACGCATGTGCCATGGACGAGCTCCTGGGCTGCTTTCAATCAGGCCTCTTGGATTTGACTTCAAGCCGCCGGCAGCCTGATCACGAAGCGTGCCCCGCCGCTCCTGCGCTCGGCCGCCCCGGCGCTCTTGGCGCCCGCCGCCGCGCTGAAGCGATTTTCCGCCCACAGTCGACCGCCATGGGCGACCACAATCTGGCGCGAGATGTTGAGGCCGAGCCCCGAATTCTGACCGAAGCTCTCTTGCGGGCGGTCGGTATAGAAGCGCTCGAAAATGCGCTCGAGATTCTCGGCTGGAATGCCTGGTCCATCGTCCTCGACGGCGATCTGGATCTCGGCGCCCACGCGCCGCGCCGCGACAGTCACCCTTCCGCCTGGGGGTGAGAACGAAATCGCATTGTCGAGCAGATTGACGATGACCTGGCTCAAGCGGCTGTCGTGGCCGATGGCGTGATAAGGTCGCGCGCCGCCACTATAGGCGATCTCGAGTACCACTTCTGGGGTGTCGTCGCGATGGATGTCGTTGAACAGCGACACCGTGGTGCGCAAGAGCTCCGAAAGGTCCACCGGTTTCGCATCCTCGCGGGCGAGCTCCGCGTCGAGGCGCGAGGCGTCGGAAATATCGCTGATTAGCCGGTCGAGCCGCTGTACGTCATGCTTGATAATCTCCATCAGCCGCTCTTTCAATTCGTCGCTCTTGACGAGCGGCAAGGTCTCGGTTGCGCTGCGCAAGGAGGTGAGCGGGTTCTTGAGCTCATGGGCCACGTCGGCGGCGAAGCTCTCGATGGCGTCGATACGCCGGTAGAGGGCCTGGGTCATGTCCCTGAGCGCGCCCGAGAGATGGCCGATCTCGTCGGTCCGGTCGGTGAAATCCGGGATCTCGGCGCGAGCCCGCACGCTATGGCGCACGCGCTCCGCCGCTGCTGCCAGCCGCTGCACCGGTCCGGCGATGGTATTGGCGAGGATCACCGACAGGACCACGGTGACCGCGGCCGCGAACAGCGACACCCGCACGATGCCCCAGCGCTCGGCGGTGACGATATTGTCGATATCGCCGCCGCGGGTGGAGAGGAGCAGCACGCCGAGCACCGCGCGCATGCGCTGCACCGGCACCGCCACCGAGACCACGAGCTCGCCCTTGTCGTTGACCCGCACGATGGGGACCGAGGTCCCGGTCAAAGCTGACGCCACTTCCGGATAGGCCTTGCCGTTCTCGCCGCCGATCTCGCTATAGAGCGGCAGATCGTATTGCCTCATGCGCGTCTTCACCGCCTGCCAGAATGAGGTGAGGGCATCGGGCTTGGCAGCATCGGGCGGCGGCAAATCGTAGCGGAGCACCTCGCCCCGCGAATAGAACGTGTCGGAATCTAGGATCAGCGCGCCGTCGCGGCCATAGATGCGTGCGCGGCTGCCGGTCGGCTTGACCAGGCGGCGGAGGATCGGTGCCGCGCGCTCCGGATCGATGGTGAATTCGAGGTTGCCGCCAAGCGCATCATCGTCGGGGCTGCTGCTGCTCTGACCTCCTTCGCTTTCAAGCAGCTTTTCCGGATCGATCTGCACCTGGTCGGTGTCGACCCCCGCCGAAGCGGCCAGCGCCCCGGCAATGATCTCGCCTTGCGTGAGCAGGCTCTGCACTTTGGCGTCTATCAGACCGGCGCGGAACTGGTTGAGATAGAGGATCCCCGACACGAGGATGGCCAGGCCGATCAGGTTGAGGACGACGATGCGCCGGGTGAGGCTCGAAAACCCATAGCGGAAGGGGAGGTACTTTATGAGCCAGCGCGTCGCCTTGCGCGCGCGGACGAAGAATCCAACCGCGCCGCGGCGCAGGCGGTCGCGAAGCCGGGTTGCTTCAGCGTCCCGCCAGGACCTGTCGGCCTCGGCCGTCATCGGCTTCCTGACCCGTCACTCTTTGAAGCGGTAGCCAACGCCGTAGAGGGTCTCGATCACGTCGAAGCTCGTATCCACGGCTTTGAACTTTTTCCGCAAGCGTTTGATGTGGCTGTCGATAGTCCGGTCATCGACATAGACCTGGTCATCATAGGCCGCATCCATCAGGGCGTCCCGGCTTTTCACCACGCCCGGCCGCGAGGCCAGAGCCTGCAGGATAAGGAATTCGGTGACGGTGAGGGTGACGGCACGATTGTCCCAGACGCAGGTATGGCGCTCCGGGTCCATCTTGAGCTTGCCGCGCTCCAGCACCTTGGCTTTGTCTTCCACCGGCGCGGTCGCGTCGCGCGGCGCGGCGCGGCGCAGCACGGCCTTGACCCGCTCGACGAGCAGGCGTTGGGGGAAGGGTTTGCGGATGAAATCGTCGGCGCCCATCTTGAGCCCGAACAGCTCGTCGATCTCCTCGTCCTTGGAGGTGAGGAAGATCACCGGCAGCTCGCTCCGCTGGCGGAGACGCCGCAGCAGCTCCATGCCGTCCATGCGGGGCATCTTGATGTCGAGAATGGCGAGGTCGGGCGGATTTTCGGCAAGACCGTCAAGCGCGCTGGCGCCGTCATTGTAGGTCTGGGTCTTATAGCCTTCCGCCTCAAGCAGCATGCGTAAGGAGGTAAGAATGTTACGATCGTCGTCGACAAGTGCGATTGTTGGCATTGATTGGGGCCCTTGCGGCGGATAGCGAGGATTGTGGGGGGTTTAAGCTGACCCAAAATATGGCAGCATGGGGGCGCCTCGCGCGGCCGTTGATATTGCAATGCAGCAAATAGCCTGATGGTGCAAGTAAATAAGGCAGCTGGCGAAACGCCCTCCAAAGCCGATTTGGCTGCGGATGCCCGCGCTCTCATGCGCCGGGGGCTGAAAGCAACGCTGGCGACGCTCGGCGCGGGCAACGGCTATCCTTATGCCTCCCTCATCACCGTGGCCACTGAGGCGTCAGGGGCGCCCATTTTTCTGATCTCCGGGCTCGCCCAGCACACCAAAAATCTGAGCCTGGACCCGCGTGCGTCGATCCTGTTCGACGGCACGGGTGCATCCGGCGATCCATTGCAAGGGGCCCGCGTGACGCTGATCGGCCGCGCCGACAAGGCCGAGAGCGAAGGCGTCAGGCGCCGCTTCCTCGCCCGCCACCCCGAGGCCGAATTCTATGCCGACTTCCCGGATTTCGCCTTCTGGCGGCTCGCCGTCGAGGGCGCCCATTATATTGGGGGCTTCGGCCGCATCGTCGATTTCGGCCCGAGCGATCTCCTTATCGGCACCGAAGGTGCCGGCGAGTTGCTCGCGGCCGAGGCCCGCATCATCGAGCATATGAACGCCGACCATGCCGACGCCGTCCGCCTTTACGCGACGCGGCTTGCCGGGGCGCCCGAGGGGTTCTGGCGGATGAGTGGCATCGACCCGGAGGGTTGCGATCTGCTGTTCGAAGGGGACGCCCGCCGCATCCTGTTCAAGACCCGGATCACCTTGCCAGGCGAGGCCAGGAAGGAACTGGTGCGGCTCGCTCAAGAGGCTCGCGAGCCGGGGGGAAAGGCCTGAGTCAGGTGGCCAAGCCCTTACCGCTGGTTCGCCCTGTGCGTCTGCCCTTATATGCTTGGCGCAGTTAGAGGAGGACATCCCATGCGGATGATGCTGAGGGTCACGGTTCCGGCTGAAGACGGCAACCGAGGCGTGAAAGACGGTTCGCTGCCCAAGGCCATTCAAGAGACCATGCGCAAGCTGAAGACCGTGGCCACCTATTTCGCCGCCGCCCAGGGGTGCCGGAGTGCCATGTTTTTCTTCGACATGCAGGATGCCTCGGAGATCCCACCCATCGCTGAGCCCTGGTTTCTGGGCTTCAACGCCGAGGTCGAGCTCCTGCCCGTCATGAACGCCGACGATCTTAAATTGGGCATAAACACCGCCGCGCAGGCGAGATGAGTGGAGTCAATTCCCGGCATGCCGGACGCTGGCCTGCCTTGAAAGCCGCGCAAGATCAGTGGTAGCAAGGGAAGATATGGCCTCGCAATCTCCCACGAATGTAGCCGAAGGATCCTGCCGCATGAGCGTTCAGACGAAGATTGCCCCCGCCGGCCCCAAGACCACCAACAAGAAGGTGCTGGCCCTCGTGGAAGAGGCCAAGGCGCTGTTCAAGCCTGAGGCGGTCGTGTGGTGCGACGGCTCGCACGTCGAGTATCAGCAACTGCTGAAGACGCTTGTCGATGGCGGCACGGCGATGTGGCTCAACCCCGAAAAGCGGCCGAATTCCATCCTGGTGCGCTCCGACCCAGCCGACGTGGCCCGCGTGGAAGACCAGACCTATATCTGCTCGAAGAGCAAGGACGACGCCGGTCCGACCAATAATTGGTTCGATCCCGCCGAGATGAAGGCCACGCTGTCCAAGCTCTATGAAGGCGCCATGGCCGGCCGCACCATGTATGTGGTGCCTTATTCGATGGGCCCGGTGGGATCGCCGATCGCCGGCATCGGCGTGATGGTGACCGATAGCGCTTATGCCGTCGCCAACATGCACATCATGACGCGGGTCGGCGACAAGGTGCTAAAGGCGCTCGGCGACAGCGAGGATTTCGTGCGCGGCATGCACACTGTGGGCTACCCGCTGCCGACGCCGACCACCGCCGATGTGCCGTGGCCGTGCAATAAGACCAAGTACATCTCGCATTTTCCCGAGACGCGCGAGATCTGGTCCTACGGCTCCGGCTATGGGGGCAACGCGCTGCTCGGCAAGAAGTGCCACGCGCTCAGGATCGCGTCGGTCAAGGCCCGCGACGAGGGCTGGATGGCCGAGCACATGCTCATCCTCAAGCTCACCAACCCTGCGGGCGAATCGAAATTCATGGCCGCCGCCTTTCCTTCGGCCTGCGGCAAGACCAACCTCGCCATGTTGATGCCGACCATTCCCGGCTGGAAGGCCGAGACCATCGGCGACGACATTTGTTGGATGAAGTTCGGCGAAGATGGCCGCCTTTATGCGATCAATCCGGAAACCGGATTCTTTGGCGTCGCCCCCGGCACCTCGACCGAGTCGAATTTCAATGCGATGGAGACGCTCTACGCCAACTGCATCTATTCCAACGTCGCGCTGACCGATGACGGCGACGTGTGGTGGGAGCAGATGAGCGAGGCGCCGGAGCATACCGTCGACTGGATGCGCCGCTCCTGGACGCCGTCCTCCGGCCGGCCGGCCGCGCACCCCAATGCGCGGTTCACCGCGCCAGCCGCCCAGTGCCCCGTCATCGCCAAGGAATGGGAGGACCCCAAGGGCGTGCCGATCGACGCCATCCTGTTCGGCGGAAGGCGCGCCACCGTGGTGCCCCTGGTCATCGAGGCGCTCAACTGGCTGCACGGCACCTTCCTCGGCTCGATCATGGCCTCGGAGAAGACGGCAGCGGCGGCCGGTAAGATCGGCGATCTCCGCCGCGATCCCATGGCGATGCTGCCTTTCTGCGGCTACCACATGGGCGACTATTTCGCTCACTGGCTGAAGATGGGCGAGAAGGGCGGCGCCAAGATGCCGAAGATCTTCTACGTCAACTGGTTCCGCAAGAACGCCGCCGGCAAGTTCATGTGGCCCGGCTATGCCGAGAACGCCAGAGTGCTGAAATGGATCTTCGAGCGTTGCAACGGCACGGCCAAGGCGGTCGATACGCCGATCGGACGGCTTCCGGCCGAGGGTTCGCTCGACGTCAACGGCCTCAAGATCGCCCCTGAGGACATGCAGGAGCTGACGCATGTTGACAAGGAAGGCTGGAAGGCGGAGCTGCCGCTGATCCACGAGCATTTCGCGACATTCGGCGCGAAGCTGCCCAAGGCGCTCAACGATGAGCTCACCGCGCTGGAGAAGCGGCTCGGCTAGCGCGCGATTTGGGAGTTCACCTCTCCCCGACGGGGAGAGGTCGCGCTTCGCCGCTTTGGGCGAAGCGCGGGTGAGGGGCTTACACCCATTGATCCATCTCCCCCTCACCCTGCCCTCTCCCCAAGGGGAGAGGGGGAGCAAGCGGCTAGTCAGATCCCTTGCTGCACAGCCCTTGCCGACCTTTACGCTTGGCCTTAGGCGACACGCATGAAAGCCAAGAGAAGCGTCGTAGCCGCCGGTCATGACCTGACCGCCAAGGCTGCTGCCGAAATTTTGCAAGATGGCGGCAACGCCTTCGATGCGAGCCTCGCCGGCGTGTTCATGGCCTTCGTGGCGGAGGCCGTGTTCGCGTCGCCCGGCGGCGGCGGCTTCCTCATGGCGCGCCGGGCGGAGCGGGGGAAGACCGCTCTCTACGATTTCTTCGCCGAGACGCCCCTGCACAAGCGGCCGGAGAGCGAGGTCTCTTTTTCCCCATCCACGCCGATTTCGGCCCGGTGAAGCAGGAGTTCCATATCGGGCTCGGCTCGAGTGCGACGCCCGGCGTGGTGCCCGGCCTGTTTGCCGTGCACGAGGAGCTTTGCCGCCTGCCCATGACGCGGCTCGTGGAGCCCGCGGTCCGCGCCGCGCGCGCCGGTTTTCCGCTCTCCGATTTTCAGGCCTATCTGTTCACGGTGATCGCGCCTATCCTGACCGTGAGTCCCGGCGTTACGGGCATCTTCGCGCCGGAGGGACGGCTGCTCCAGGCGGGCGAGACCTTCCGCAACGAGGGGCTGGCCGAGACGCTCGAATGGCTCGCCGAGGATGGCGCACGACTGTTTCGCGATGGCGATGTCGGTCAGGCCATGGTGGCGCAGTCCCGCGACCTTGACGGGCATCTCGCCGCCGACGATCTAAAGGATTATCGCGTCGAGCGCCGCGAGCCGCTTTATTGGCGGCACGCCGGCGCCATGGTGGCGCTCAACCCGCCGGCGGCGGCGAGCGGCGCGCTGATCGCCTTCGGCCTTGCCTATCTCGAAGCGCTGCGGGAGCAGGGCCGCACGCCAGACGTGCTGGCGCTAAAGGCCGCCATGGAGGCGACCAATACGGCGCGCGCGGCCCATGGCGATGGCCTTGCGCAACGCCTTGCCGCCGGTTTGCTGGCAAAGGAGCTGCGCGCGGCTTCGCGACACCCTCCCGCCTATCGCGGCACCACCCATATCAGTGTCATCGACGACGACGGCAATGCCGCGGCGGCGAGCTTGTCGAACGGCGAGGGCAACGGCTTCATCGTCGGCTCGTTCGGCTTCATGCTGAACAATATGCTGGGCGAGGAGGATGTGGCGCCGGAGGGCTTGGGAAGGTGGTGCGAGGGGGTCCGCCTCTCATCGATGATGGCGCCGACCATCATCACGGAACGAGACGGCAGCGTCACGGCGCTCGGCACCGGCGGCTCGAACCGCATCCGCACCGCCATTCTCCAGGTCGCCGTCAACTTGCTCGATCGCGGCATGCGCCTCGAGGACGCGGTCGAGGCGCCACGCCTGCACGTGGAAAAATGCGGGACGCTGAGCTTCGAGCCCGGATTTTCGGAAGGCGAGCAGAGCGCCTTGTTGGCGGCGGCGCCCGAAGCCCAGGCGTGGCCCCAGCAGAATTTGTTCTTCGGCGGCGTGCACTCGGCTCGCCGTCGCCCCGATGGCAGCGTCGAGGGCGCGGGGGACCCGCGCCGCCGCGGCCAGGCCATCGTGGTTTGAACGAGGGACTTCTAACCCAGCTTGATCTTCTCGGAGCTGGCGAAGCCGCGCAGGATCACCCTGGCAAATTCGCTGTCCTGCTCGGCATAGGCTTGCCTCAGGCCGGCGGTGGCCCGGCTGCGCTGCTCGCGATCGATCAGGCCGACGGCGCCGAGCATGATCTTGTTGAGCCCGCCATTGACGTCGGACAATCGGCCTTTGGCGCGCTCCACGTCGGAGAGAAACGACTGTCTTGACGGCGTGAATGGCGGTGCCCCATCCCACAACAGGCCGGCGATCTCGTTCAGGGCGGCGAGGTCGTGATCCGAGGCTTGATAATTGGGCTCGGCGAGCCAGACATTGATCATTCCGAGAACGTCGATCTTGTCGTAGCCGTCGGATTTCATGCAACGCTCGCGATGATTGGCGGGGGGTCGGTCAGCCGCGTGGGGATCACATTGAAGGATACATGTCGACAATCGGATTCACCCCGTCAAGCCGCATAACCCGTCATAGATGTCGCGGCCGTCTGCAGAGTCGAATTCCGGGCGCGAGCACGTCGAGGATGAATGCCACCGAAACCACGTGCTATGAGGAGGCATGAAAAACGCTATCGCCATACGTCACGTTGCCTTCGAGGATGCAGGCACGCTGGAGGACATTCTCGCGGCGCGGGAATTCAACCTTCGTTATCTGGAAGCCGGGGTCGACGATTTGTCGCAAGCCAAGGAGGCCGATCTCCTCATCGTGCTCGGCGGCCCGATCGGCGTCTATGAGGTGGCCCGCTATCCGTTCCTGAAGGACGAATTCGCGGTGATCGAGTGGGCGCTGAAGCGCCATATCCCGCTGATCGGCATTTGCCTCGGCGCGCAGGCGATCGCGGCTTCGCTCGGCAGCCGCGTCTATCCCGGCCGCGCCAAGGAGATCGGCTGGGGGCTGATTAGTCTGAGCGTCGCCGGCCGCGCCTCCCCGCTCGCCGCGCTCGGCGAGTGCGGCTACAGGGTGCTGCATTGGCACGGCGATACCTTTGATCTGCCAAATGGCGCGACGCGGCTGGCCGAGACCGCCATCACGCCGAACCAGGCCTTCGCCTATGGCCCGAAGGTGCTCGCCTTGCAGTTCCATGTCGAGCCCCGCGCGCGCCACCTCGAGCGCTGGTTGATCGCCAATACCGGGGAGCTCGCGGCGTCGGCCATCGATCTCGCCAAGTTCCGCGCCGAGACCAAGACCCACGGTCCGGCCCTGGAGCGAGCCTCGGCGAAGCTATTTGGCGATTGGCTCGATCGCGCGCTCTAGGCGTCAGTCGCGACCTCTCCCCACGGGGGGCGGGAGGATCGCAAATCACAAGGGATGCTGCTCGGCCGGCTCTTGCGGCGGATTGAGCGTCGCGCCGGGCTTGGAGGGGAGCTCGGTGCTGTCCGGCGCCTTGATATCGTCGCCCTTGGCGTTCCACCAGGTCGAGCCATAGCTCACGCCGCCGCTGCGCTTGACGAGATGCGTCAACACTTCCTCGCCCGGATAGTAATTGACGGTCCACGGCCCGACGATGCCCTTCGGCACCGCGCGCCAGGTCACCAGCACCTCGTCGCCGGGTTTGGCGTCACCCTTCTTGACCTCGACCAGTTTCAGCTTCGCGAGATAGACCGGCAGCTCTTCGCCGGTCGCATCGTCCTTGGTGACCGCCGTGCAGATGACGGCGTTGACGCGCACCACCGCCACGAGGTCGCTCTTGTCGTTGAGCTCCTGCTCCGACATGGGCGCGGGCAGCGCGAGCGCGGGAGACGCGAGGAGGGCGGTGAGAACCAAGAGCAATCCAAGTCTTGCGTAGCGAAACATGCGCGCTCCTTCGGGGCAGAACAAGTAGGCGAGGCGGGAGGGGCAAGGTGACCGGCCAGCTCACCGCGCGCAAACCCAATTTTCTTAGGCGCGAGGCCAATCAATCGCGGTCGACGAGACCTTTGACGCCCTCATGCTTGGCGCAATGGACACAGCAATAGATGATGTCGTTGTGCTGCACGCCATGGCCGATGATGCGGCATTTACAATGCGGGCAGATGGGCGCGAGCGCCGCAATTGCGCATTCGAAGCTGTCGAAGATCAGGGTGCGGCCGCCCATGCGCACCTCGAAGGTCTTGTCGTAGTCATTGCCGCATTGCACGCATTTGGCCATGGGTTTTCTCCTTCTGCCTCATCCATAAGAGAGGGTAGCACTTCATCGGGTGATGCGGTTTGGCGCCAGCAGCCACAGTGCAAAGCGACTGAATCGCGCTGAATCGGATTCGCGCTTTAGATTCAAACCGGGGATCGATCCCGGGCCAAAAAAACAGTTGACAGCGTTCACGCTATGTTCTTGGCAGGTGTGGCGCCCTAGCGAAAATGTGGTCTATGAGCTCGGCGCCGCGAGCAAGCTTTGGGAGCGCAGGATCATCATCCTGAGAGAGGAAGGCGTCAACTTTCCCTCTGACTTTAAGGACCTCGGTTACATCACGTTCGACGGTGACGACATTGCGACCAAGGCCTTGGATCTTCTTAGGGAACTGGACCAATTGGGCTTGGTGCGAGTTCAGGCGGCATAGAGAGCCATGACAATTGGGAAGCCTAATGCGCGGCCTCCCAATTGTCGCCGGCGCGGGCGTCGACCTTGAGCGGCACGCGCAAGCGCAACACGGGCTCTGGCGCCGCCTCCATAACGGCCTGCGCGACCTCCATGGTCTTGTCGACCTCCTCCTCCGGCGCCTCGAACACGAGCTCGTCATGCACTTGCAGCAGCATGCGCGCGTTGAGCCCCGCGGCGGCAAGCGCCGGCACCATGCGGATCATGGCGCGGCGGATGATGTCGGCGGCCGAGCCTTGGATTGGCGCGTTGATGGCGGCGCGTTCGAAATTGCCGCGCAAGCTCGGGTTCTTGGTGTTGATCTCGGGGTAATGCACCTTCCGCCCGAACAGGGTCTTCACATAGCCCTGGCGGCGCGCCTCGGCCTTGGTCGCCTCCATATAGTCGCGGATGCCGGGGAAGCGCTCGAAATAGGTCTTGATATAGGCGCCGGCCTCGCTCCGTGAGATGCCGAGCTGCGCGGCAAGCCCGACCGAGGAGATGCCGTAGACGATCCCGAAATTGATCGCCTTGGCGCGGCGGCGGATGCCGGGGTCCATGCCTTGGATGGGCACGCCGAACATCTCCGATGCCGTCATGGCGTGGATGTCGAGGCCATCGGCGAAGGCCTGCCGGAGCGTCGGCGTGTCGGCCATATGGGCGAGCACGCGGAGCTCGATCTGGCTGTAATCGGCCGAGATCAGCCGCTTGCCCTTGGGCGCGACGAAGGCCTTGCGGATGGCGCGGCCCTCCGCCGTGCGCACCGGGATGTTCTGCAAATTCGGCTCGACCGACGACAGCCGTCCGGTGGTGGTGGCGGCGAGGGCATAGGAGGTATGCACACGGCCCGTCTCGGGGTGGATGTAGGTGGGCAGCGCGTCGGTATAGGTGCTTTTCAGCTTGGCGAGCAGCCGCCAGTCGAGCACCTTGCGCGGCAGATCGTGGCCCTCCGCGGCAAGCTCCTCGAGCGCGCTCGCATCGGTGCTCCAGGCGCCGGTCTTGGTCCGCCTGCCGCCGGGTAGGCTCATCTTGTCGAACAGAATCTCGCCGAGTTGCTTCGGGGAGCCGATGTTGAAATCCTCGCCGGCCAGCTCCCTGATCTCGTCCTCGAGCCGCGCCAGCGTATGCGCGAAGCTTCCCGACAGCGTGGCAAGCGTCGCGCGCTCGACCTGGACGCCGGTCCGCTCCATCAGCGCCAGCACCGGCGCGATCGGCCGTTCCAGGGTCTCATAAACCGTGGTGACGTGCTCCGCGGCGAGCCGTGGCTTGAGCACGAGCCAGAGTCTCAAGCCGATATCGGCCTCTTCGCCCGCGAATTCAGTGGCCCGCGCGACCGGCACCCGATCGAGGCTCACCGCGGCGCGGCCCGTGCCGGTGATCTCTTTCTGGGTGAGGCAGGTGTAGCCCAGCAGCGTGCCGGCAAGCTGCTCGGGCAGATGCTCGGCGCGGCCGGCGTCGAGCGCGTAGGACATGAGGCAGGGATCGTCGATGCCGGCAAGCTCGATGCCGTAGCGGGACAGCGCCACCATGTCGAATTTGGCATTCTGAATGATCTTGAGCACGGCGGGGTCTTCGAGCAGCGGCTTGAGCATGGGAAGCGCCGCGCGCAAATTCATCTGCTCGATCTGACCCGCATCGCCGAAATTGAGCTCGTCGGCCGCCCGGTGGCCGAGCGGAACATAGGCCGCACTCCCGGGGCGAAGCGCGAACGCCACGCCGACAAGCTCGCCCTGCATCGGGTCTGACGATGTCAGCTTCGCCCTGAAGGCGACATGGCCCTGATCGCGCGCGGCGTCGAGCAGCGTGGCGAGGCGAGTGGAATCGGTCACCGTCTCATAACGGCTCCGGTCGAAGGGAAGGCTGCCAAGCTTGGCGGCTCGCTCGGCAGCAAGCTGATGCGGCGATCCGGGTCCGGTTTTCACCGCCTCCCCGTCCGGCCGCGCGGCGACGAACTCTCCAGCCGGCAATTTGCGCAACGGATGATCGTAGGCGGACTCGCGTTTTTGCTGCTTCTTGGTCGGCGGCGCGGCGCCTTCCGGCGCAGGCACTCCGAGGTCTTCCGCCACACGACGTAGCAGCGTGCTGAACTCCAGCCGCCGCATGAAGCCGGTCAGAATGTCGGGTTCCGGCTGGTGCACGACCGTCGCTTCGAGCGGCACGTCGAGCGGAACGCGGACATCAAGCGTCACCAACGTCCGCGACAGCCGCGCCTGATCGGCGTAGGCGATTAGGCTCTCGCGCCGCTTCGTCTGCTTGATCTCGGAGGCACGGGCGAGCAGCGTGTCGAGGTCGCCATATTCACCAATTAACAGCCCCGCGGTCTTGACGCCGATGCCCGGCACACCCGGCACATTGTCGGTCGAGTCGCCGATCAGCGCCTGCACCTCGATGACCTTCTCGGGCGGCACGCCGAAGCGCTCCATCACCTCGGCCTCGCCGATCACCTTGTTTTTCATGGTGTCGTACATGCGGATGCCGGGGCGCACGAGCTGCATCAGGTCCTTGTCCGAGGACACGATGGTCACCTCGGCGCCGGCTGCCAGAGCTTGCATCGCATAGGTGGCGATGATGTCGTCGGCCTCGTAGCCTTCCTGCTCGATGCAGGCGACGTTGAACGCCTTGACCGCGTCGCGGATCAGCGGGAATTGCGGCGCGAGGTCTTCGGGGATGTCGGGCCGGTGCGCCTTGTAGCCGTCGAACAGATCGTTGCGGAAGGTTCGCGCCGAATAGTCGAAGATCACCGCAAAATGGGTGGGCGTGGCGAGCTCGCCGGTCTCGCGCAACAGCTTCCATAGCATGCCGCAGAAGCCATGCACGGCGCCGACGGGGAGGCCGTCGGAGGGGCGGGTGAGGGGCGGGAGCGCGTGATAGGCGCGGAAGATATAGCCCGAGCCGTCGATCAGATAGACGTGGTCGCCCTTTGCCACCGGCCTGCCGGTGGCCATGGATTTGCTCTCAGGAATTGCCATTATGAAGCGAATATAGGGATTGGCCGGCCTTTCGTCAGCACCGCCCTACCGCCTCTCCCCGCCGCCCCTGACGCAAGCTCTAGTGCAGCGTCTCGAGCTCGGCATGGTGCTCGGCGCTACCCGGCGCGAAGGATTTGTCGGGGCCGCCGAAGGTCTTCTCGATATAGTCCTTGAAATAATTCTCCAGGAACGGGAAGGCGCGGGCGAAGCGGGTGAAGTCGCGCTGCGAAATCCAAAGCACCACCGAATCCTCGAGCGCCACCACGAGCCCGGTGCGCAGTGCGGATTTGACCAGCACGCGCTCGCCGAAATGCTCGCCCGGGCCGAACAGCTTCTCGAAATGCTCTCCTGTCGCTGGGTTGTCGATGGTGAGCTTAAGCTCGCCTTTGACGACCGTATAGAAGCCGTCGATCACCATGCCCGGCTCCAGCACCTTGTCGCCCTTGCGGTAATGGATATAGCGCGTGCCGGGCAGCGTCGACTGGACGAGGACGATATTGGGGGGCACGAACAGATTGAGCACCCAATTGACGAGGACGCGGAGCTTGGTGGCGAAGCCCGGCAGGAACGACAGATAGAAGCCGCGCCACAACAGCCAAGCGAACGTGCCAGAGAGTTTGAAGCCATAGACCTCGGCGACCGCCTTGCTCATGCCGAGCGAGGCGAGCGAGCCCTTCGATTCGTAGGCGAAGGGCTTCAGCTTCTTGCCTTCGGCTTTGGCGACGAGGTTGCGGGCGAGCTGTTGGCCTTCGCGCACGGCGAATTGCGCGGTCGGCGGCGCGTAATGGGCGGGATCCTCGGCCGGCTGCTCGACGAGCGGGATCTCGGCGGCGTCGCCGATCGCCCAGACGCCCTCGTGGCCGGCCACGCGCATGAAGCGGTCGGTCTTGATCCGCCCCCAATGCATGCCGAGGCCGAGCGAGGCGACGAGCGGGTTGGGGCCGTTGCCAATGGTGGCGACGATGGTCCTGGTTGGAATGACGGTGCCGTCGGAGAGCTCGACGGCGGTCGAGGTCGCCGATTTGGTGCCGACCCCGGTCTTCACCTCGACGCCGTTTTTCTGCAGGCGCCTGGTAGCATAATCCGCGAGGTCAGCCGGGAAGGTCGGCAGGATGCGGTTCGCATATTCGACGAGATAGACGCTGATCTCCTCGTGCTTGATGTTGCGGTAATATTTCAGGGCGCGATGGATCAGCTCGTTGACTTCGGCGACGGTCTCGACGCCGGAGAAGCCGGCGCCGACCACGACGATGCTCAGAAGCTCCCGCTTGAGCTCCGCGTCGGTCGCCACATCGGCCATCTCCAGGCAGCTCAGCACATGAGTGCGCAGGCGGTGCGCGTCGGACAGGTTCTTCATGGTGAGCGCGTGCTCGGGCAGGCCGGGGAAACGCGCGAGGTCGACGCTCATGCCGAGCGCGATGATGAGCTCATCGTATGGAAGCTCGATGGGGATGCGCCGGAAGCCTTGCACCACGATCACCGTCTTCTTGTCGAAGTCGATGCCCATGACGTCGGCCTGACGTACCTGGATGTTGCGGAGCAGAAGGCGAAGCGGCGCCACCGCATCGGAGGAATGGATGGTCGCCGCAGCGACTTCCGGCAGCAGCGGCTGGAACACGAAATAGTTGTTGTTGTTGATCAGCTCGATGTCGAATTTGTCGCTGCCGATCTTGGCGAGCTCCTTGGTGCCGAACACGCCGCCAAAGCCGCCGCCAACCACCAGAACCTTTTTCTTTTCCATGAGCTTCTCTTCCATCGTCGCGCCTTAGCCTCGTCAGGCCTGGAAGGCCATACCTACGCCAATGCTGCACTGCGTCAAGCCGCGCTTTGGCACAGCCTGACCTGCGCTTCGAGGGGCGTGAATTCAGCGCGGGGGACCGAGCGTGGCCCTGCACGTTGCTTAAGCGCGCCGGTTTGACTAGGTTCGGTGCTGCAAGCACCCGTAGCTCAGTTGGATAGAGCGCTGCCCTCCGAAGGCAGAGGTCAGGGGTTCGAATCCCTTCGGGTGCGCCAATTCCTCTATTGATTCCCAACTAAAGCAACAACCGCCCCGGATGCGAGCCGGGGCGGCGCGGTGCTGGCGATCAAGCGGCGTGGGTCAGGCCGAGCGGCCGGCGATGAGGTGGTAAAGCCACAAGAGGACGACGGCGCCGACCACCGCGACGAACATGCTCCACAGGTTGAACCCGGTAATGCCGGTCGAACCGAGGGCGTTGAACAGATAGCCCCCGACCACGGCGCCGACGATGCCGAGCACGATGTCCATCAGCATACCCTGACCGGATCCAACGAAGATCTTGCTCGCGATAAAGCCCGCGATCAGGCCCAAAACAATCCAGGCTATAATCGACATTTCCAGTCACCTCCCTGCTTCAGTCTGCCATCGATCGAGATCGCGGCCGTGTAAGATATCGGATCTTGCTTTAGCCCATCAGCCGCTGCAATTCGCCGGGCGTCGGCAGCCGCCCATTTGGAGTCAATCTGTCGACCGCGCTCGGCAGCATCTTCGCCAGCTCCGATATGACCTCATTCCGCGACAGGCCGGTGCGCTGGGCAAGCTGATCGACAACATCAGCACCGAGTGCGTCCGAGATCTGACCCGACGAGACCGGTTGGTTGGCGCCGGGATTGATCCAGGTGTCGATGGTGTCGCCGAGGCCCTTTTGCTGGAATTGCTTAACGAGACCGCCGAGGCCGTCAAGGATGTTGCCGGGCGACGGGTCGGATGTGGGGACCGGCTCGGGTGCCCGCGCTGCCGGAGCGGGACCGGCGGATTTCGATTGCTCATTTTCCTTGCCGCTGAAATAGCGGGAGGCGAGCAACGCCAGGAGCGCGATGACCAGCGGCTTTGCGACATTGCCACCGGGAACGACGTTTTCAGAACCCATGACGGACCTCCTCGTTTGAGTCAGGTGTGCCCCGCCAGCCGGAGCCAAACCTATCACCTCTCCTGTGGCCAACCAATGACGCGTTGAGCCCGGCAGCTAAACGCTTTGCCGCACGATCGGTTGCGGGGGATCCTCAAGGGGTCGCCAGACTCGCTTTCACTTGATCGGCGGCGCGCAAGCTCAACGCGGCAATGGTCAGTGTGGGATTGGCCGTCGCGGAGGTCGGGAAGACGGCCGAGCCAAGGATGAAAAGATTACGATGGTCGTGGCTGCGGAGATCACGGTCGACCACCGAATGCAGTGGGTCGCTGCGCATGCGCGCCGTGCCGATGATGTGCCCAGCGCCTTCGGCGGGATCGCGATGCTGGATCTCGGTGGCGCCGAGTGCACCGAAGATCTGACCATGTGCATCGCGGGCGGCGGCGAGGCCGGCCTGAACATAGGCGTCGAGGCGGTAGGCAAGGCGTGGCAGCGGCACGCCGTAGATGTCCATATCGTGGGGATCGAGCGTCACGCGATTGTCCGGGTCGGGCAATTGCTCGATCAGCGAGGTGAGGCGGAGGTGGCGGGACGCCTGGCTGCGCAACGCATCGTCCAGGGCGGGCCCGCGCAAACCGAGCCGCGCAAGGTCGGCCGCGGTGGTGGTTGGCGCACCTTTGGGCCACGACCAGCCGTCATTGCCGATCTCGATGCGGAAGGCGGGGCGGTCTTTGCGGAACGGGCCGTCCCGCAGGGTCTCGATGCCCGAGGTCGATAGCGATCCGCGATAGGGCCACACTGGCTTAGGCGCCAGCGCCCAGCTCAGTTGTGCCGGATGGTCCATCAGATTGCGGCCAACCTGGTCGGAGCTGTTGGCGACGCCGTTCGGCCTCGCTTCGCTGTGCGAGTGCAACAGCAGCGGTGGGATCTCGATCGCATGTGCCGCGAGCACGAAGACCTTGCCGGTGGCCACGCCTTCGCTGTCGTCCCAACGCTTGAAGTGGATCGTTGTGACGCTCCCGTCCGCGCCGGCTTCGATCCTCGTGGCCGTGGTTTGTGCATGGAGCGCCGCGCCGCTCTTCTCTGCCAATGTCAGGTGCACGGTCGCGTCGTATTTCGCCTGGACTGGCACGGGAGCACTCCCTTCAGCGGGCTGGCGAGCGGCCGAATTGCGCGCTTGCGGTGTCGCGCGCACCTCGAATTGCGTGCCGGCAAGGGCTCCCGCGTAGGCCTTGTCCATGAAGGTCTGCGGGATCGCCGGCATCGGGTAGGGAGCCGACCGGGGCGATCCGAGCGTATCGCCGGCATCGCCCGAGACGCCGATCTCGTCCTCGGCCTGACTGTAGAAGGGCTCCAAATCATCGTAGGTGATGGGCCAGTCGACGCCCCGGCCATAGGCGGTGCTCAGTCGGAAATCATTCGGCACGAAGCGCAAGCACGTGCCAAGCCAATGCCACGTCGTACCGCCGACCACCTTGAGATAGGTGCTCTTGAATTTGTCGAGCCCGATCTGCCGGTACCAATAATCGGGATCGTTGCTGATCGGGTGATTGGCCTCTGGGCTCGGCGGATAAGGGCATTCGGGTACCCTGATCGCGGCATCCCAGAAACGTTGTATCGCCGCCCCACGATCGACCGTCGCGCCCGTCTCCAGGATGGCGACCTTGACGCCTGCTTGAGACAGCTTTGCAGCGAGGAGAGCGCCTGAGATGCCCGCCCCAACGACGATCACATCGGCTTCGATATCGGCCATGGCGAGGTTGCCTGGTCAGCTCCTAGGCGCATCCGCCCAATAGCCGGTCGGGCCACCGCAAAGGCCGGGCGGCTTGGTGAATTTGAGGGCCTTCCAGACCAGTGCGTTGGTCAGGCCGAACGTGGCCAGACCCGCGACTGTGTCGTAATTGCCAGAATACCAGGCGGCGACGATGGCGTCGGCCAGCGCTCCGGTGCTGAGCCCAGGATCGGCAGCGAGGACAGCGAGATCGGGTCCCCGTCCCATCGAGATGAAGCCGTCGAGCAGCTTGCCGGCCGCCGTCGCGTCGAGATCGGTCACGCCGGTCAGCCTTGCCGACAAGGCGCGGAATTGATCGACGGTGATGGTCTCCTGCGCGCCAGCGGCAAGCGGAAAGCCGATGGCGACAGTTGGCACGCTCGCTCCACCCAAAACGAGGCTGCGGCGGGTCATCGTCTGCATCGTGCGCCCCTTCACGCGGAAGCTTTTGCTCACTATGCAGCATTTGCATCGGCGCACCAACCGCCGATGGACTTCGATGCGGAAATGACAGCCCAGGCACTTCGTCTTTCATTGATCATCTCAATTGGCTAGACCTCGCTTATGTTGCCGCCTGCGATAGACAGAGCCCGCTCGCCAATGACCGAAAGAGCAATTTCCGTGCCCGCCGAATGGGCGCCGCAGCAGGCCATCTGGACGGCGTGGCCGGCCGCCGCATCCCAATGGAACGGCGATCTGGAAACGCCGCGCCACGACGTGGCGGCGATGGTGCGTGCCTTGAGCCACTGCAACACTGTGCGGCTGCTCGTGAACGGCGCGGAGGCCGAGTCGTCGGCGCGGAAGGCCGTCGGCGGGGCCGCCGACATTGTGCCGGCGACCTATGGGGACATCTGGCTGCGCGACACGGGCCCGATCTTTGCCCGCACGCCCCAGGGCGCGATCGCCCTCAGGTTCAAGACCAATAGTTGGGGGGGCAAGTTCGATCTGCCGGATGATGCGCGCGTGGGCGAAGACATCGCGCAGCTTGCCGGCACGCCCATTGTGAGCTTCGACTTCGTGCTGGAAGGCGGCGCGGTGGACCATGATGGACAGGGCACGATCCTGACCACGCGGCAGACGCTGCTCAATCCCAATCGCAATGGCTGGAGCAAGGGGCAAGCGGAAGCGGTGCTTCACCAGGTTTTCGGCGCAAAGAAGATCATCTGGATCGACGAAGGCCTCAAGAACGACCACACCGATGGCCATATCGATAACATCGCCCGCTTCGTGGGGCTGGGCAAAGTGGTTTGCCAGTCTCCTGCCGGAACCGACGACCCCAACGCGGACACCCTGAACAGAATCACCCGCGACCTCGAAGCGGCGACGGATGCGAGTGGCCGCAAGCTCGAGATCGTCCGTATCCCGGGCGTTGGCCTATATCGCAACGCGCTCGGCGAAATCTCTCCCGCCTCGCATATGAATTTCGTCATCGCCAACGACGTCGTCGTCGTGCCCGTCTATGGGACGCGCGACGAGGGACCAGCGCTCGAGGCCTTGCGGGATGTGTTTTCTGGCCGCAAGGTCGTGGGCGTCCCCTCGCGCGGCCTGCTCGGCGCGGGCGATGCGGGCGGCGGGTCGTTCCACTGCATCACGCAACAAGAGCCGCTCTAATGACGAAGCGCATGATCACCGTCGCCGGCCTGCAAGCGTCGTATGGCCACGACGTGGGAGCCAATATCGCCAAGACGGAAGGTTTGATCCGCGAAGCGGCGAAGCGCGGCGCGCAAGTGATCCTCCCGTCGGAGCTGTTCCAGGACATCTATTTCCCGACGCAGCAGAACCCGAAATGGTTCGAGACCGCATACCCCGCGAACGAGCACCCTTGCGTGCTCGCGCTGCAAAGCCTGGCGAAGGAGCTGAAGGTGGTCATCCCCATCTCCTTCTTCGAAAGGGATGGACCGCGCTATTACAACAGTGTGGCGATCACCGATGTCGGCGGTGAGATCCTCGGGCTCTACCGCAAGAGCCACATCCCCGACGGCCCCGGCTATCAGGAGAAATATTATTTCCGTCCCGGCGACACCGGTTTCAAGGCATGGAAGACGAAGCACGGGATGATCGGTGTAGGTATCTGCTGGGACCAGTGGTACCCGGAGGCTGCACGCGCCATGGTGCTACAAGGCGCCGAAATTCTGCTCTACCCCACGGCCATCGGCTCGGAGCCCTACGACCTGACGCTGGACACCCACAAGCAATGGCGCCGCGCGATGCAGGGCCACGCCGTCTGCAACGCCGTCCCCGTCGTCGCCGCAAACCGCATCGGCTCGGAGGAGAATGACGGCGTCAGCCAGTCATTCTACGGCCATTCCTTCATCGCCGATCACATAGGTGAGCTGGTCGAGAGCTTCGGCGAGACCGAGGAAGGCGTGCTGGTGCACAGCTTCGATCTGTCGGCGATCGAACGCTACCGCGCCGAGTGGGGTTTTTTCCGCGACCGCCGCATTGACCTCTACGCCAAAAGCATTCTGTGACTGCACTTATCGAAAGTGGTGAGGTCAGCACCCTCATCGGCGATGAAGATAGCGAGCAGGCTCGCCGGCGCCGTCGTGCTCGCATTCTCGCTGACCAGATGCTCGCTGCCCGGCCGCTCGAAGAAGCTCTCGCCGGCCTTGTAGACCTTGGCCGGCCCGGTCGCGGAGTTCTCCGATCGGATCTCGCCCGACAGCACATAAGCGAGCACGCTGCCGGCATGGTGATGCTTGCTGGACTTTCCGCCCGGGGCATAGTTGACCACAACCGCCGAGACCGCCTTGCCCGGAACATTTGGGCAGCTTCTCCATCGCGGGCTTCACCGGATGCACGGAGCGAAAGCTGATCGCTACGCGGTTCCAGGCGTTGATCATGGCCACCACTAGCGTGAGCTTCACGAGTTCATCTTCGGCGAAATGCTGCCGGACCTCCTCGAACACTTGATCGGGCACATGCGTCTCGGCGACCAGAGTGAGCGCCTCCGTCCAGGCCAGTGCCGCGCGCTCGCGGTCCGTGTAAAGCGGCGAGTCGCGCCAGGCATTGAGCAGATAGAGCCGCTCCTCGCTCTCGCCGCGCGCGCGTCCCGCGTGTGTAGATGAATGCAATAGGCGCAGCCATTGATCTGCGAGGCGCGCGTCCTGACGAGGTCGACCAGGCTAGGCTCAAGCCCACTCTGCTGGACGTAGTCCTGGACCGCCGCGAGCGCCTTCATCGCCTCGGGAGCCGCGCGGTAGGGGTTGAGTTTAGCCTTCATCGATCTGTCTCCTCGTCGTGACTGCGCCGTCGCCGGCTATTGGGCGGCGGCTGCGTGCCGGCGGGCAAAGGAGATTGCGTAAGCCTGGGCGCGGATGTCGATCATCGGGTCGGCGGGCGCGATGCCGGCGGGCACGGCGTTCTCGAGGAACAACAGCGCGCGCTGGGTGGCGTCGCTGTCGGCATCGACCTTGTCGATCTCGATCTCGCCGAGCTCGACCGTCTTGCGGCTCTCCGGCCAGGCGATCGACGGATCGTCGATCTTGTCGCCTTTCTCCGCCACTTGTGCCAGGAGCTTGAAGCGGACCGGACCGCCGGCCACGCGAGTGCGAATTTCATCCACGAGATAATTGGGTCCGGCGGCGGCGAGCTGCTCCTTGGTGAGATATTGGGCGCCCGCCTCCGGCACGATCTGGTAGCGGATGAAGGTCTCGTCGCCCCTGGCGTTGGTGAATTTGAAGCTGTTGACGGCGAAATAGGGCAGCGTGCCAAAGCTCACCGGCGCAGGCTTCTCGCTGGTGAGAAAGGTCTTGGCGATCGGGTGCGCCTCGAGGAATTTGTCGAGTGGGGTTGGCTTGGGGGCGTCTTTGCCGCTCGCGGCGAGCGCAAGGAAAAGATCCCGAAACTCGGTCGCGGTCGCGGTCGGAAAGCCGTTATAGGAATGCGCCACGAGATCGGTATCTGACCCGTCCGGCAAATGGAACTTCACCCCGATGCCGCGCGGGCTCGCGTTCGGGTCGGTATCGGGGATAGCCGGCACGCCGGCAAAATCCGAGAAGCGCACGGTGATGGGCACCGCTGTCCCTTGCAGATGCGGCGCTTTGCTCAAAGTTGCCGCGTCGGCGCTCGGCGTGAATTTGCCTTCGAGCACCACGCCCTTGGCATGCACCGCCCGGTTATCGGTCTGCTTGCCAAATACCGCGTTGATGGCGTCGATCAGTTGCGCAGGCGTCGTCTGATTGGAGTCGCTTTGGGCGGATGCGCCGGTCGTGGTGAACAGTGCGAGTACCGCTAGGCTGTGGAGCGTGAGTCTCACATTCATGGCTTACTCCTGTTGGATTGAAGGCGACGATAATCCCGCAAGATGGCAGCAATGCATTTCAAGAAACGCGCAAATCTTGCTCGATTTGTTTCCTTATTGTCGCATCTCGGGGCTAGCTGACGATGCGTCACATATTTGTGTTGCGTGTGACTGTGCGTTCACAATGGCTTGAGGCGCACAAGCGCCGCATCGGCTCGAAGAGTGCTAGCCCAGCACCTCCGCCGCCTTCAGCACCTCCGCGGCGTGGCCGTCGACCTTCACCTTGCGCCAGATATTGCGGACGACGCCGTTACCGTCGATGAGGAAGGTCGAGCGCTCGATGCCCATGTATTTCTTGCCGTACATGCTCTTTTCGCCCCAGGCGCCATAGGCCTCGCAGACTTTGCCGTCAGCGTCGGAGGCGAGTGGGAAGGGGAGCTGGAATTTCGTCTTGAACTTGTCGTGGCTCGCGACAGTGTCTTTCGAGACGCCGATGACCGTTGCCTTCACCTTGGAAAAGTCGGGCAGGGCATCGCGGAACGCGCAAGCCTCCGTCGTGCAGCCCGGTGTGTCGTCCCTCGGATAGAAATAGAGCACGACCGTCTTGCCCTTCATGGCCTTCAGCGAGACCTCGCCACCGCCATCGGTCGGCAGAGTGAAATCCGGTGCCTTGTCGCCTACCGCCAAGCTCATAGATTCTCCTCCAAATGCGAACCTCTTGCTCCTCAACGGGAGCTGGATACTGTTGGCATATGCTACGCTAAGATCGAGCCAATCGCGGCAATAAGTCTCAAGCATCGGTGCGGTGGCTTATCTACTTAACCGCCCGAGCCTCGACCGATATTGCATTTGCGACGTTGGTTCCGCCCCGGCAACGCGTGACGATGACCGTGAGGACCCATGCCAGCAGACACTCTACCCGCGAGCGCTTCCGCCAGCACGGCTTCGCCGTCGCCCATGCATCCACGGCACGAGCAGACCTTTCCCACCCTCACGGCCAATGAGGTTGAGCGCCTGCGCCGGTTCGGCACCGTGCACCGTTACGCTGACGGCGAGCTCCTGTTCGAGACCGGCAAGCCGGCGCCAGGTATGTTCATCATACTGTCTGGCCACGTCGCCGTTACCCAGCGCGATGGCCTAGGCCACGTAACGCCGGTCGTCGAGCAAGGCCCGGGTCAGTTCCTGGCCGAGATCGCGGCCCTGTCCAACCGCCCGGTGCTAGTTGATGGCCGCGCCGAAGGCGCGGTCGAGACGCTGCTGATCCCGCCCGACGGGGTGCGGTCGCTGTTGGTCGCGGAAGCCGAACTCGGCGAGCGGCTGATGCGCGCGATGATCCTGCGGCGGGTCAGTCTCATCCAAAGCGGCGTCGGCGGGCCGGTGCTGATCGGATCGCCTGCTTTAAGCGGCACGGTTCGGTTGCAAGGGTTTCTGACCCGCAACGGCCATCCGTATCATGTGCTTGACCCTGCCACCGATCCCGAGGCGGACATGCTCGTGGCCCGCTACGCGCCGGGGCCACAAGACCTGCCTCTGGTTGCTTGCCCCGACGGCACGGTGCTGCGCAATCCGAACGAAGCGGAGCTTGCCTATCAACTCGGCATGGTCGGCAATGGGCATTCTCAGGAGCTTTATGACGTGGCAGTCGTCGGCGCCGGACCCGCCGGCTTGGCAACGGCCGTCTATGCCGCGTCCGAGGGCCTGTCGGTGGTCGTGTTCGACGCGCGTGCCTTCGGCGGCCAGGCGGGTGCAAGTGCACGCATCGAGAACTATTTGGGCTTTCCAACCGGCATTTCCGGTCAGGCCCTTACCGGCCGCGCCTTCGTTCAGGCGCAGAAATTTGGCGCCGAGATCATGATTCCGGTCGAGGTGAAGGCGCTCGAATGCGGCGCGGAGGATGGCCTGTTCGGACTTCGGCTCGATTGCGGCCGGCCGATCAGGGCGAGGGCCGTGGTGGTGGCGAGCGGCGCGCGTTATCGGCGGCCGCCGATCGCCAATCTGCCGGAGTTCGACGGGCGGGGTGTCTGGTATTGGGCATCGCCGGTTGAAGCCCGGCTCTGCGCGGGTGAAGAGGTCATCTTGGTCGGCGGCGGCAACTCCGCCGGTCAAGCCGCCGTCTACTTATCGGGCAATGCCGCCAAGGTCCGCATGATGGTGCGCGGCAGCGGCCTTGCCGACAGCATGTCTCGCTATTTGATCGACAGGATCGCGGCAACGCCGAACATCGAGCTGATGACGGAAACCGAGCTCGTCGCGCTCGAAGGGAACCCCGCAGACGGGCTCGAACGCGTCACCTGGCGGAACCGCCGTACGGGCGAGGAAACCACGGGCGACATCCGCAACGTCTTTCTATTCATCGGCGCCGATCCGGCGACAGGCTGGATGGAGGGTTGCGGCGTGGAACTCGACAAAGCCGGCTTCGTCATCACCGGTGCGCATTGTTCGCAAAGCCGCAAGCGCCAGATCTTGCCGCTCGAGTCGAATGTCCGGGGCGTGTTCGCCGTTGGCGACGTCCGTTCGGGGTCGGTCAAGCGCATTGGCGGCGCCATCGGCGAAGGCGCTCAAGTGGTGCAATCGCTGCACAACTTTCTTGCCGATACTCCGGTCCCCATGCTCGCCACGCCGGTGTCTCGGTCGGCGCCCTAGCCTGGAGACGGGATCAGGCGATCTCGACGTCCTCCCAGAATCCGATCCAATGATCGACATGGCGCATTGAGGAGCGCGGTGCCTCGTAGGACCACGCGGCGCGCTCGCCCGGCGCGGCATCCTCCGCGACGACGTCGTAGAACTGGACGCCGTGCGGGCAAGCAAGATCGCTGCCGCTCTTGGGCGCCAGCCGGAGCAAATCCATGCGCACGCTGTCGCGCGGGAAATAATGGTAGCCGCCCTCCTCGATGGTTCGATCGCTCTCGGCGATGACTTGTCCGCGCCAGATCGCTTTCATCACGATTCACCTCTCTCGATGGGTGCCCGCTCAGCCGAGGCGCTTGGTCATCCGGATATGCGGGATGGTATTCTCGTCAAAGACCTCGCCTTCGTACCGATAGCCGAGCCTTGAGTAGAAGCCATCGGCGCCGATGCGGGCGTTCAGGATGATGACGCCATAGCCCGAGCGGCGCGCCCAGTCCTCGGCATAAGCGAGCAGCCGGGCTCCGATCCCCTCGCGCTGCCGGTCCCCGGCCACGGCCATTTGCCTGAGTTGCAGCGTATGCGGGCCCAAAGGCTTGAGGGAAACCGAGCCGATCACGGCTCCGTCGGCCATGGCGCAGAAATGCCTCCGGCCAGCGTCGTCGGCGATTTCCTCCTCGGTGAGCGCAAGGCCGAGCGGCCGGCGCAAGATCGCCTCGCGCAGGCGCAAGGCTTGGGCATGGAGGTCTGAGCCATTGGGCGCCTCGACCAAGGCGATGCCGTCTTCCGAAGCCGCTCTCCTCATGGGCGTGGCTTATCCTCGATCACCGTCAGCACCCCTCGCGCTTCGAGGCGCGCACCCGAATCGAGAGTAGCGAAAAAGCGGATGTCATAAAGGCCAGGCCGCTCGGGCGACAAGAGCGGCATCCAGCAGACTTCGCCGATAGTGACGCTTTCGCCGCCGACCGCGGCGCTACGAGGATCGGTGATGAACATGTCGAGTCTACCCTTGAGGGCACCAGCATCTTGCGCGCCGTTGATCAACAGAATGCGACGGATCGTTGGCTTTGCCCACCACCGTGCCGCCGGCGACGAATTTAAGACATCTTGGGTGACGATCAGCGCCAATGTCTCTGGGCAGTGCCCGCCGCCGCCGTCCTTCGATACGTCGCGCATGGGCAATGGCGGAGAGGGTGCGTTCAGTCTTGGCTTCAAGATCGCTCAATGGATGGAGCCCTGTGAAGACGCCACCCGCCTCGTAGCTCTGGGGATATAGTTCTCGAACGCAGGCTGGCGCGGGGCGATTTCCGGGAACCAGTCGCTGGGACGCATCGGCCAGCCAAGCGTGCCATAGGGCTGTGCCGCGAAGTGTCGCGGATAGAGCGGGCGCGCGACATTGAAGTAGAGCGACCATTCGTCAAGCCAGGCATGGTCCGCATCGATGATGAACCGGTCGTAGATCTCGTTGACGAGGCGCTTATTGACAATCTGCGGCATGTGGCTGGCATAGCCGCGCGCCGGATAGGGCGGAGCGGATCAGCTCAGGATCGGCCAGCGCGAAATAGCGCTCTGACCCGGGATCGTAGACGATCAGGCGGGCAGAGCCTGGATCCTCACGAGTGAGCTCATAGCGAGTGAACGCACCACCCGCTGGATGCCGGTCCTGAGGCCCCCGCAACGTGTTGCCGACATCGATATAGAGCATGCGCGTTCCGGATCAGCCTGTAAGCGTCCGGCGTCCCTGCCTCCGATACTTGTCGCCCGACTTGATCGCGATCAGCGCGTGCCGCGGGTGCCGCGATTGGATCATGGCGAGCTCGGATCGGTCGGGGAGGCGTCGGAGTAGGAGGACATAGAGGGCCGTGTTGAGGGTCTCGGTGGCCTGGCCGCCATCGACCTCCACATCGACTGAGGCCGAGAGATCGGAGGCGCCTTTCAGCCGGGCAAGGCAGTCGAGGATCCCGGGCGTGATGCCGAGATCCGGTCTTGCCTCTGCGGCGCTCGTGAGCAGCGCCCGGTGCAGCCGCGCATTGGCCAGATCGAGCGGAAACCATGAGGCCATGGCCATCCGCTTGGCGGTGGCCATATCGGCATGGGCCAGCGCCGCGGCCTGCTCTTCGGTATCGCTCCCCCGCGCCGAGCGCCCAGAGCCGCCAAGCCGGCTCAGCGACCGCCGCCACAGATAACGGGCCCAGAGGTCGAGATAACGCAGTAGGCGGCCGAGCGAGAGGCGCCTGGCAAGCCGGTAAAGCCTACCCCGCATCAGGGACCACATGGGCGGCCTGTCGCTCAAGGCTGCATCGCCAGACGTTGCGCCATGCCCCAAATGGCCTCGATTTGCGGCGCGTCCTTGCCGAGATAGTCGATATCGGTATAGCCCCACCAATCCCAGCAGCCATGCGGATTGACGATGCTGCCGGCCATTTGGGGAAACAGGATCACCAGCCGGTTGGTGTCGGCGTAGCGGGCAAATCCGCTTTCCTTGATGAAGGCGTCGCCAACTGTCTCCCGCGCTTGGTCGCAGTCATGCAACGCGATATGCAGGCGGCAGCCGCCTTTGCTCGCGCATTCGGCGGGCACGTAGACCACGCCCTCCTGGGCCAGCCCGTCAGGCGGGCTCTGGTCAAATTTGGATTGTTCGAAAATGATGAATTGTCCGCTTGGGCTCGGCGAAGGCGGGGCGAGGGGGCCATAGATCCATTCCAGGATCGCCCTCGCCTGATCGTAGCCGCAGGCGCTGACATAAGGGACCTCGGAGAGCCCGCAAGCGGTGCCCTCGGTTTCCGTCAGGAAGGCATGACCGCCTTCGCCCTCGACCAGGGTAACGCTCGGATCCGGCACGCCGGCCGCCTGGTAGAAGCGCTTGGCGGCCTCCACCACGTCGCGGCGGATGATTTGATCCTCGTTACCCGAGAAAAGATAGACCTTGTCGTCCGCGAGACCGTCGAGCGGATCGATCTTGCCGGCGCCGGCGAGCTCCTTGGCGCGCTTGGCGAGGGCCTCGGCGTCCGGCGGGCCCCAGTCCACCTGCATGCATTCGTTCGCCGCCTGTGAGGCGTTCTGCCACAGAACCAGTGGCCAATAGGGAAACAGCTCCGCCGATGCGGTCTCGGCGCAGGCGAACGGCCCGCCGGCGACGATGCCGGCGCCAATCACGTCCTTGGCATGGGCGAGCTCGATTTGGCCCGCCATATAGGCGCCCGAGGAGAGGCCGGAGACGGAGGTCTGGGCAAGCGTGACGTCGAGCCGCGGTAGCTCTCCGCTCCAAGCCGGCGTCGCGGCGGCGGCAAGCGCGGTCAAGAGGGGGACGATGGAGAAGCAGGCTGGAGCTCGCTCCGCTTCAAGCCAGCGCATTACGATCAGCCTTGTTTCGTCCCGCCAAGCGGGTGTGGTGTGGGTCCGCTGGAGCCGTTGCGTTCTCTCGCGGGGCGCTCCCTGAGCATGTCTAGGTGGTCGCTCTGCGCCCGAGGCCCAAAAACTTCTTGCATCGCTGCTGCATGGGTGTACATAGCGCGACTTGTTGTAACTGGACATCTGCTGGTTGGGGAGGACGCCATGACTGGTGACGCCCTCTTCCAATTGGGGATGGACTTGGATCATGGTTCAAGCACCGCCCAAACGGAAGAATCGAATTACAAACGCCACGCTCCGGAAGGAGATGAGCGTAAGGACTTTTTCTGTGAGCGTGATGGGGTCCGCTATGCGGGCACTCATCTCATCATCGATTTGGTTCGGGCGGAAAGGCTCGACGACATAGATCACATCGAAGCGACGCTTCGACGGTGCGTCGAGGTCGCTGGGGCTACGCTCCTGCACATCCACCTGCATCACTTCGAGCCGAATGGCGGAGTGTCGGGTGTGGCGGTGCTGGCCGAATCACACATCTCGATCCATAGCTGGCCGGAATATGGCTATGCCGCGCTCGATGTGTTCATGTGTGGCCAAACCAACCCGCGAAGAGCGATCGACGTTCTGAAGGAGGCGTTTTCGCCTCACAGGGTGGTGGTCAAAGAGCACATGCGCGGCAAGGAAATGCAACGATGGAACGGTGGATCGAAGAGACGCTGCACCGCGGTTTCCGCAGCCGCCTGAAGGCCGACCGCGTCCTCTTCGATAGCGAGACCGAGCATCAGCACCTGATCATCTTCGAAACGCTCGAATTCGGGCGGGTGATGATGCTCGACGGCATCGTGCAGCTGTCGACCAAGGACGAGTTCGTCTATCACGAGATGATGGCGCATGTGCCGCTGTTCGCCCATGGGCGGGCGGCGAAGGCGCTCATCGTCGGCGGCGGCGACGGCGGGGTCTTGCGCGAGACGCTGCGGCATCCGGAGCTCGAGAGCGTGACGCTGTGCGAGATCGATCGCGGCGTGATCGATCTCTGCCGCGAGCATTTCCCCATGGTGTCGGCCGGCGCCTTCGATGATCCGCGCACGCGGATCGTCATCGCCGACGGCACCAAGCTCGTGGCCGAGACCGAGCAGCGCTTCGACGTGATCATGGTCGATTCGACCGATCCGATCGGGCCTGGCGCCGTGCTGTTCACCCACGAATTTTATGCCGACTGCCGGCGGGCGCTCGCGCCCGGCGGAATCCTTGTTACCCAGAACGGCCTGCCGTTCTTGCAAGGGCCGGAGCTCAAGCAGAGCGTGGGCTATTTCCGCGAGATGTTCGACGACGCCTTTGCCTATCTCGCCACCACGCCGAGCTATTTCGGCGGCCCGATGTCCTATGGCTGGGCCACCGACGATACGGATCTGCGGCATCTCCGCCACGACGCCATCGAGCGGCGCTACGCGGAGGCGGGTGCCTTCCCGACGCGCTACTGGCGCCCCGATGTCCATGTCGCGGCCTTCGCGCTGCCCACCTATGTGCGCGAGCTGGTCGAGGGTTAGCGCTTAAAGCCGCTCCAGCGTCGGCAGGTCGCCAAGGAGCGGGCGGCAATAGTCGTGGAAGGCGGCGCTCACATCGTTCAACCCTGAGATCAACTCCGCCGGCATATGGCGCGAGCGCCTTGCCACGGCCGACAGGTCGGCGCGGCCGTATTCACCCTTGTAAGCGCCCGGCGCGTTGCCCACGCGAACGATGATCACCGAGGCGCTTGCGTCGCCCCGTGCCGCCAGATCGGCGGCATAGCGGCCGACCTCGTGAGCCTCTTCGGCGTCGACCGGCGAGGGATGCGGCCAGCAGCGCTGGATGTAGCCGAAGGTGTCGGCGCGTACCCGGGGCGCCTTGCCGCCTTTCGGCGTGAGCCCCGTCTTGACGAGATCGGCGAGACCGTCGCCGAGCGCGCCGGAGCCAGAGAGCTGCACATTGCCATGCGCGTCCACCTCACCTGGCCCGCGCATGAGCTGCGGTCCGATTTCCTGGCCCTTGTCGTCGCGGATGCCTTCGCTGACCGCGATCTGGCAGCGGCCGAGCTTGGCATAAACCGCCTCGACGTCGGCGAGGAAGGCGTCGGTGGAGAAGGGCGCCTCCGGCAGATAGATGAGATGCGGCGCGGTCCGGTCGGCAGGAGGCGCGCCAGTGCTCGCGGCCCCTCGGGCAAGCGAGGCTGCGGCGGTGAGAAAGCCGGCGTTCCGCCCCATGATGACGTTGATCTTGATGCCGCCGAGGCTCGCATTGTCGAGCGCGTCGCCCATCAGCGCGAGCGTGACGTAGCGGGCCGCCGAGGGAAATCCCGGCGTGTGATCGTTCTCGAGGAGATCGTTGTCGATGGTCTTCGGAACGTGAAAGCAACGCAGCTCGTACTTAGCTTCCGCCGCCTTCTCGCTGACGATGCGGCAAGTGTCGGCACTGTCGTTGCCGCCGATATAGAAGAAATAGCGGATGTCGTGGCTCCGGCAGCCGTCGAGGATGCGCTGACAATACGTCTCGTCGGGCTTGTCGCGGGTGGAGCCGAGCGCCGCGGACGGCGTGCGCGCGAGGCGCTCCAGCCGGTCGCTCGCGATACCGGCCAAATCCACCAGCCCGTCCTCGCCGCCCTTGACCAGCCCGCGCACCCCATGGCGCATGCCGAGAATGCGCATCACATGGCCGCTCGCGCAGAGGCCGCTCTTTAGCCCCTCGATGACCCCCACGAGCGACTGATTGATCACCGCGGTCGGGCCGCCGGATTGGCCGATCACCGCATTGCCGGTAGGAAAATCAGACATGAAACGTCACCCTGCTTGCGTGCTCGCCGGCACCATGCCCCGGCGGCACGCATGCTGGCAAGCCGAAGGCGGTCAGCCCCGGCGCAGCAAATGCAGGCTGAACAGCTGGTCCCGGTCGGTCCAGGCGCGGGCCGGCGTCCATCCGGCGCTCCGCGAGAGCGCTTGGAACTCCTCGACCGAATATTTGTGCGAGTTCTCGGTGTGGATGCGCTCACCCTTGGCGAAGCTGAATGTCTGCCCGAGCACGCGCACCGGTTGGCGTTCTAGGCTGACGAGATGCATCTCGATGCGGCCGCTGGCCTCGTCATAGACGGCATCGTGGGCGAAGCGATCAAGCTCGATGTCGCCGCCGAGCTCGCGATTGATGCGGGCGAGCAGGTTGAGATTGAAAGCCGTCGTAATGCCGCCTTTGTCGTTATAGGCTGGCAGCAGGATCGCCGGATCCTTCTTCAGATCGACGCCGACGAGGAAGGCGCTTGCCTTCCCGAGCAATCGCGCGGCATTGGCGAGAAATGCTCTTGCCTCGGCATGGGTGAGATTGCCGATGGTCGAGCCGGAGAAGAAGCCGAGCTTCCGCCTGCGGCGCGCGACCACCGGCAGCGCGCGGGTCGTGGTGAAGTCCGCGACGAGCGGCCTGATGGCAAGACCGTCATGGCGCTCTGCGAGCCATTCGGCGGCCTCTTCCAGGCTCTCGCCGGCGACGTCGATGGGAATGTAGGTCTCGACGCGCTGGAGCGCGTCGAGAAGCAGGCTCGTCTTGCGGCTTGATCCCGAGCCGAACTCGACCAGCAGCCGCGCACTGCCCATCAGGCCCGCGATCTCGGCGCCATGGGCCTCGAGCAGCGCCGTCTCCACGCGCGTCAGGTAGTACTCTTCGAGCTGGGTGATCTCCTCGAACAACGCCGAGCCGCGGGCGTCGTAGAAGAATCGGCACGGTAGGCTACGGGGCTTCTGCGCGAAGCCGTGCAGCACGGCCTGCGCAAAGTCGCTGAGCGCGTCGGCGTCAGACAACGCGGACGGTGATGTCCGCGCGGGCTCTTCGGCCTGGGGGGAGGAAAGGGCCCGTTCCATTACTGATCGGCAGCCAGCCGGAGCCCCATGAACTGCCAGCGCTGATGAGGATAGAAGAAGTTGCGATAGGTCTTGCGGATGTGCCCTTCCGGCGTGGCGCAGGAGCCGCCGCGAAGCACGAACTGATTGCACATGAACTTGCCGTTATATTCGCCGACAGCGCCGGGCGCTGCCTTGAATCCGGGATAGGGGAGATAGGCGCTCCCGGTCCATTCCCACACATCGCCATAGATTTGATCGAGCGCGCCGCGGCCGCGGGTCTCCGCCCGCATCGGGCGCAGATGACCGGCGCCGAGCGTCCGCCCCGTGACGGGCAAGCCGCCAGCCGCCACCTCCCACTCAAACTCGGTGGGGAGCCGGTATCCGGCCCAGCGAGCAAAAGCGTCGGCCTCGTAATAACTGACATGGCATACCGGCGCGCCCGGATCGACCGGCCGGAAGCCGAGCAGGCTCATCTGCATGAAGCCGCCGTCGGCCTCCTCCCAATAGAGCGGCGCAGTCCAGCCCTGGGTTTTGACGGTGGCCCAGCCGTCGGCGAGCCAGAGCGTCGGGGTGGCATAGCCGGCATCCTCGATGAAGGCTGCCCACTCGCCATTGGTCACGCAACGGTTGGCGAGCTTGAAGGGGCGGATGAGCGCCTCATGGCGTGGCCCCTCATTGTCATAGGCGAAGCCCTCGTCGGCGTGGCCTATGTCGAGAATACCGCCGTCGAAGGAGACGAAGTCGAGCCGCGCGGCTGCCGCCACGGCGACGCCGGGGCTTGCGCGCTGGAACGCGGGCTTCAGCGGCTCGCTCGCGAACAGGCTCAGAATATCGGTGAGCAAAAGCTCCTGATGCTGCTGCTCGTGATTGATGCCGAGCTCGATCAGCATTTCCGCCGCTTGCGGCACATCGCCGTTCGCGCAGAAATCGGCGAGCGCCACATCGACATGCGTGCGGTAGGCGCGCACCTGATCGCCCGATGGCCGCGTCAACAGTCCGCGCTTGCCGCGCGGCTGGCGGGGGCCGACGCTCTCATAATAGGAATTGAAGCAATATTCGAAGCTCTCGTCGAACACGCGGTACCCTGGGAGGAAGGGCTTCAGCACGAAGGCTTCGAAGAACCACGTGGTGTGGGCGAGATGCCATTTGGTGGGGCTGGCGTCGTCATTGGCCTGGACCACCTGGTCCTCATCGCTCAACGGCCGCGCGAGCTCGGTGGAGAGTTGGCGGGTGGCGGTCAGGCGTTGGTGAAGGGAGGGGGACCCGGCCTCGGTCCGAGGGGCGTCGTCTCGTAGGGCCGCATCGCGCGCGCTCATCAACCTCTCCCTGGGAACGGATCCCACATTTCGCCCAGTCAGGACAGGCGGAGCAGTCCTCATGTGCTAGCGCTAAACGCTAGATGTACCAGCTTGTTCCGTAACCCGAAATGGTTAAGCATGCACAACACCGTGAAGCGGAATGTGATCTCAATGAAGTCTTCCCTGTTGGAAACCGATGAAGGTGACCGCGACCCTGTTGTGGCGTTCGACGGGCGGCAATCGGCGGTAGCCGCCGAGCTTCAGCGCGGCGTCTGCCGGGCGCTGCGGGCCCTCGGCCATGCGGTCGTCACCGAGCTTGCCCTCGCCAATGGCCGGCGCGCCGATGTCGTGGCGCTCGCACCCGGCGGCGACATCTGGATCGTCGAGATCAAATCCTGCCTGATCGACTTTCAGACCGACGGCAAATGGCCCGAATACCAGCCCTATTGCGACCGGCTCTATTTCGCCGTGGCACCCGACTTCCCCTGCCATGTGCTTCCCGAGGGAGCGGGTCTGATCCTCGCCGACCGCTACGGCGCTCACCTGGTGCGCGAGCCATTGGAGGAGCGGTTGGGCGCGGCGCGGCGGAAAGCGATGATGCTCACCTTCGCCCAGGCCGCGGCGCTGAGGCTACAGCTTCATCTTGACCCGGGTTGCGGCTTCGATATCTGAGATCATCCTCACCCTGAGGGGGGGCCGATGGCCCGTCTCGAAGGGTCGAGGCCCCCGTGCTTCGAGACGCGCATCTATCGATGCGCTCCTCAGCATCAGGGGTGCGGCGAGCTATTTCGGGGCGCGTTTGGCAAGAATGCGCTGGAGCGTCCGGCGGTGCATGTTGAGCCGCCGTGCGGTCTCCGAGACATTGCGGTTGCAAAGCTCGTAGACGCGCTGGATATGCTCCCAGCGCACGCGGTCAGCCGACATCGGATTTTCCGGCGGCGGCGCCTTGGCGTTCGAGGGAGCAACGAGGGCTTGATAGACGTCGTCGGCATCAGCCGGCTTGGCCAGATAATCGACGGCGCCGAGCTTCACCGCGGTCACCGCGGTGGCAATGTTGCCGTAGCCGGTGAGCACGACGGCGCGCGCCTCCGGACGCACGTCCTTCAGCGCGGCAATGACGTCGATGCCGCTGCCGTCGTCGAGACGCATATCGACCACGGCGAAGGCCGGCGGCCGGCGGCGGAGCGAGGACAGCCCCTCCTCAACGGTCGGTGCCGTCTCGACCTCGAAACCGCGCGTTTCCATGGCACGCGCGAGCCGCGCCAGGAACGCCCGATCGTCGTCGACGATGAGGAGCGTATTGTCCTGTGGCAGAGGCCAAGTCTGCGAAGCTTCCATGTCAAAGCCTCCTACACCCCGATCCTGCCCCGCTCCAGTTACCTTTCCGTAAGGTAGCACTAGGCGGCCAAGCGGCAGGAGGGTGAGTCAGACCTATGCCTTACCATGTGTTTGCGCAAGACGAACTCATACCTTGGTAGGTGCGCTCCGGCTTAGTCCACGGGCTCTTTCGCCCATTCGACGCCCTCCGGGACTTGCTCGAACCTGGCTCGCGGCCATACTACCGTGACCACGGCACCGCCCGGGGGCGACGCCCGGTTGGCAAGCTCGAGCCGCGCGCCAGAGCGTTCCAGCAGCGTCTTGGCAATGAAGAAGCCGAGGCCCATGCCGACATGCTCGTCGAGCTCCTCCGTGTTCCTGCCATGGCCCGGGCGGGTGGTGACGAAAGGCTCGCCGAGCTGTTCGAGCACGCTTGGCGGGAAGCCTTCGCCGTCGTCGGCGATCTCGATCCTGATTTCGGTATCGGACCAACTCGCCACGACGTCGACCTGGCTCGCGGCGAAATCGATGGCATTCTCCACGAGATTGCCGAGGCCGTAGATCACACCTGGATTGCGCTGCATCACCGGCTCTTGCGCGGCCCGGGCGCCGGGCTTGATGCCGGGCGCCGGAGCCACCGCAACTTCGATCGGCACGGCGACCAGCCGATGCGGCGCCACCAACTCCTCGATGAGATGGCTCAACGGCAGGCGCGAGACGATGAAGTCAGGCTGCTCGCCCATACCGGCAAGGTCGCCAAGGATCGTGCGGCAACGTTCGGCCTGCGCTCGGAGCAGCAGCAGATCGTCGTAATGGGGATCGGCCGGTCCGGCATTGCGTAACAGCTCCTTGGCCACGACGGCGATGGTTGCCAACGGAGTGCCGAGCCCATGCGCCGCTGCGGCGGCAAGCCCGTCCAATGCCGAAAGCTTCTGCTCGCGGGCGAGCACCAGCTCCGCCGCCGCCAAAGCTCCGGCCATCCGGCGTGCTTCCTCCGCCGTGCGCCAGGAGTAGAAGCCGATGAATAGGATGCCCGAGACGACCGCCGCCCACACGCCCATGAGGTAGGGGAACGGGAGAAAGAACGTCGAATGATGAAACCATGGCAGCGGGTGGTGGAATTTCGTGAGCACCGTGGCGGCGACGATGGCGAGGCCGCCAAGCGCCACGGTGAAGCGCGGCGGGAGCGCTGACGCCGACACCGTCACCGGCGCGATGAGCAGGAAAGCAAAGGGGTTCTCGAGTCCGCCGGTGAGATAAAGCAGCGCGCTGAGTTGGAGAACGTCGTAGCCGAGCATGATGACGGCGAAACTGCTCTTCAGCCGCTGGCTCGCGGGATAGCGGATGCGCAGCGCGACATTGAGCCATGCCGACAGCGAGATCACGGCGAAGCAGCCGCCGATCGGCAGATCGATGCCCATCACCCAATAGACGATAATCACGGTCGCGCTCTGGCCGAGGACGGCGAGCCAGCGCAAGCGCACGATGGTCTGCAGCCGCAGCCGGCTCTCGCCACGCCGGAGCCACTCCTGCGCCGAGGTTCGCGGGGCCGTTTGACTATTGTCGAGAGCGCTCATAGGTGAAGTTTAGCATGGCGGAGCCAGCCATAATTCGGACAAAGCGGGCGAGCAGGCGCTACGTGGACGAGAGAGTGAGCATTTCGCCGAACACCTCCGAAACGATCCCCGTCGCGGTCAAGAACCTCACCAAGGTTTACGGCACGGTGACGGCGGTCGGTGGCATAAGCTTCACGCTCGAGCCGCGGACAACGGTGGCACTGCTCGGCGGCAACGGCGCCGGCAAAACCACGACTATCGCCATGCTGCTCGGCCTCGTGGTGCCGACCTCCGGTGAGGTGCGGGTGTTCGGCGCCGATATGAGCCGCGACCGCTATCGGGTCGCCGAACGGCTGAATTTCCAGAGCCCCTATGTCGACCTGCCGATGCGGCTCACCGTGCGCCAGAACCTGACCGTCTATGCCGGTCTTTATGGCGTTGCCAACGTGACCGAGCGCATCGGCTTCCTTGCCGAGGATCTGCAGCTCACCCAGCTGCTCGACCGCGACACCGGCAAGCTGTCGGCCGGTCAGAAGACGCGCGTCGGTCTCGCCAAGGCGCTGGTCAATGCGCCCGAGCTGCTGCTGCTCGACGAGCCGACCGCCTCGCTCGATCCAGACACGGCGGACTGGATCAGGCAAAAGCTGAAGGAGTACGCCCACGCCCGCGGCGCCACGATACTGCTCGCCTCCCACAACATGGCGGAAGTGGAACGACTTGCCGACCGCGTCATCCTGCTCGACGCGGGCCGCATTCTGGAGGACGAAGCCCCGCGCGTTCTGATCGAAACTTACGGCCGCGAAACGCTCGAGGACGTGTTCCTCGACGTCGTCCGCGGCCGCTCGCGGCACGCTGAGCAAGGCGAGATCGCGCCGGCCGGCGCGCGCGTGGGGGAACGATCGTGAGCACCATGTCGACCGCGTCCGGTGCCATTCCCGTCATCCTGCCGCCGAGCGGCCTCCGCGCCTCTCTCCGCCGTATCGGTGCGATGGTGCGGCGCTACGTCTACCTCCTGCGCAGCTCCGGCATCAGGCTGGTCGAGCTCGTCTACTGGCCATTCTTGCAGATGCTCACTTGGGGGTTCCTGCAAAAATACCTGGCCGGCACCACCAGCCCGCTCGCGCAAGCCGCCGGCGTGCTGATTGGCTCGGTGCTGCTCTGGGACATCCTCTTTCGCTCGAAGATCGGCTTCTCCACGACCTTCATCGAAGAGATGTGGGCGCGCAATCTGGGCAATCTGCTGACGAGCCCGCTTCGGCCCTTCGAGCTCGTCGCCGCCTTGAGCGTCTGGAGCGTGATTCGCCTCGGCGTGAGCATGGTCCCGGTCGCCATCGCCGCCTATTTCATCTTCGGCTTCAACCTGCTCGATCTCGGACTGGCGCTGGTCGCCTTCTTTGCCGTGCTCGTTCTGACGAGCTGGTCCCTAGGGCTCCTGTCGGCGGGCGTCATTTTGCGCTACGGCCTTGGCGCGGAAGAGTTCGCCTGGTCGCTGGCCTTTCTGCTGCTGCCACTGTCTTGCGTCTACTATCCGGTGACGGCGTTGCCGAAATGGCTCCAGCCGGTCGCGCTCGCCTTGCCGCCGACGCATGTCTTCGAGGGCATGCGCTCGATCCTCCTGCATGGCACCTTCAACGCGAGCGAGCTGTGGTGGGCGTTAGGTCTCAATGCGATCTATCTCCTCATCGGCTATATGGCGTTCCGCTGGTTCTTGCAGAGAGCCCGGATCAATGGCTCCTTGCTGCAACTCGGTGAATGAATGAAAACTCGTCTCCTCGCCTTCATCATCGCTGGATTCGTGATCGGCGCGTTGGCTGGGGCCGGCATCTTGCTGCTCAGCACGCCGCAAGGCGCCCCCGTTGAATCGTCTGGCACCGCGCTGATCGGCGGACCTTTTTCTCTCACCGGCACGGATGGCAAGACGGTCACCGACAAGGACTTCAGTGGCCGCTACATGCTGGTATTTTTCGGCTTCACCCACTGCCCAGACATTTGTCCCGCCGAGCTCCAAGTCATCGCCCAGGCGCTGGACCGGCTCGGCGACAAGGCGTCCAAGGTGGTTCCGGTCTTCATCACCCTCGATCCAGAGCGCGACACACCCAAGGCCATGGGTGACTATGTGAAGAGCTTCGGGCCGAGTTTTGTTGGGCTCACCGGCTCGCCCGGGGCAATTGCCACCGCGGCCAAGGCTTATCGGGTGGCTTATACCAAAGTTGAGGATAAGGGGTCGCCCAACGACTACAGCGTCGACCATTCGGCGTTGGTCTATCTCATGGACCCGCGAGGCAAATACCTGGCTCATTTCACGTACGGGACCAGCGCGGAAGACATGGCGCAGGCGCTCAACCGCTTCCTTTAGCCGCGCGACGCATTTCCTCCCGCGTGCATTTGTCATTGCATCGCAACATAGAATCACCATTTCAGTTTGCAATGCAGCATCACGTGCTGCACCATGAGCAGGAGGTCGATCCATGCTTTACCATCTGTTTGAGCTTAACCAGGCGGCGCTGAGCCCAGCGCGGGCAGCAGCGGAAGCCTATCGGCTGTTGTTCCGCAATCCGCTGAACCCCGCCTCGCATACCACGCTCGGCAAGAGCGCGGCGGCGGCGCTTGAGCTATTCGAGCGCACCACGCGGCGCTACCGCAAGCCTGCCTGGGACATTCCGACCATCTCGGTCGACGGCGAGGAAGTCGCCGTCAGCGAGCGGCGGCTGATTGCCAAGCCGTTCTGCAATCTCCTGCATTTCGAGCGGGACATCCCGGAACGGAGACGCCGTCAGGACAGCAACGTGCTGCTCGTCGCGCCGATGGCGGGGCACTTCCCGACGCTGCTCCGCGGCACCGTGCGCGACATGCTGCCCAATCATGAGGTCTACATCACCGAATGGGAGGACGCGCGCCGCGTGCCGCGCTCCGCCGGTCGCTTCGACCTCGACGACTACATCGACTACATCGTGGAGTTTATTAGGTATTTCAAGGGTAATGTGCATGTGATGGCGGTCTGCCAGCCAACCGTCCCGGTGTTCGCGGCGGTGGCGCTGATGGAGGCCGTGCGCGATCGCTGCGTGCCGCGCTCGATGATTCTCATGGCCGGTCCGATCGATGCGCGGGTGAGCCCGACCGAGGTGAATTGCTTCGCGCAAGACCGCACGCTTGACTGGTTCGAGCGGAACGTTATCACGCAGGTCCCTTGGCCCCATCCGGGCATGATGCGCGAGGTCTATCCGGGGTTCCTGCAATTGAGCGGCTTCATGGGCATGAATCTCGACCGCCACATCACCGCCCACCGCCATCTGTTCCACAATTTGATCCGCGGCGATGGCGATTCAGCGGACAAGCACCGCGAATTTTACGACGAGTTCCTCGCCGTCATGGACCTGACGGCCGAGTACTATTTGCAGACCATCAACACCGTTTTTATCGAGCACATGCTGCCCAGGGGCGAGATGCGCCATAGGGAGCGCCTCGTCGATCCGAGCAAGATTCGGCGGGTGGCGCTGATGACCGTCGAGGGCGAGAAGGACGACATTACCGGGATCGGCCAGACCTTCGCTGCACATATTTTGTGCAACAACCTGCCGCAGTCAAAACGACAGCACCATTTGCAGCCTGGCGCCGGTCACTACGGCGTTTTCAACGGATCCCGCTTCCGAGCCGAAATTCTCCCGAAACTCCGCGATTTTATTGCACTGCACCAGTGTCGCAGGGGGCTGCTGGCGCGATCCTTTAGCCGCAAGGCCTAAAGCGTAGAGGCGCTGCCCTCGACGGCTGTGCTACTGTGGCCCCCGCCGAATTGAGGATAACTCGATCGGCGCAGGGAGCGTGTCATGCTTAAGCGTTTAAAGCCCGGCAACGGGGAGACCATTGAGGTTAAGCTCAAAGGGCTTGAGTTTCCGATCCTCCTCAGGCGCAGCTCGCGCGCGCGACGATTCAGCCTGCAGGTCAGCGAAGCGCGCCGCGGCGCGATCCTCACCATGCCGGTCTATTCAAGCTTCACCGACGCCGATGAATTTCTGTCGCGCCATCTCGATTGGCTGAAAGAACGGGTCGCCGGACTCTCGGAGCCTGTTCCCTTCACCCATAGCGCGATCGTGCCCTTGCGCGGCTTCGCCCATATGCTCCGTTTCGCGGGTTCGGTCCGGCGCCGCGGCGTGGTGTGGATCGAGGCGGCGGAAGACACCAAGATCGCACCCGCTTGGCCGCAAGGCGCGCGACTGCCGATCCGCAGACTGCCGCGCCTCTTGGTCGCCGGCGAGACCGAGCACGCGCCACGCCGGCTGCTCGACTGGCTGAAGCGGCAGGCGCATCAGGATCTCCGCGCGCGCGTGGCCGTGCACGCGAACCGGCTCGACCTCACGCCTGCCCGCATCTTTGTGCGCGATCAGACCACGCGGTGGGGGTCATGCTCGACCACCGGGGCGTTGTCCTTCTCCTGGCGTCTCGTTCTCGCGCCGCCCTTCGTGCTCGATTATCTCGCCGCGCATGAGGTCGTTCATCTCGCCCATATGAATCACGGACCGCGCTTCTGGTCCGTGGTCGAGCGCACCATGCCGCGTCATGAGGAGGCGAGGGTTTGGCTGCGCAAGCATGGCGCGAGCCTGCACCGCTACGGTGCGGAAGGCATGCTGCACGCCTCGCACGGGCGCTCCCCGAAGCGCAGCATCGAGTAGCGCTTGCGGATTGACGCTTAGCCCTTGCCGCCGGAGAGCGCGCCCAGCATACGGCGATAGAGCGGCTCGTCATCGCTCTTGGCAGCAGGGGCATTCCAAGGAAACCGCGAGGCTGCTTCTTCGAGCCAGGGCGATCGTGTGCCGGGCAGCGGCAGGGGCGGCTTGTCTTGATGGGCATAGATCATGATGTCGTGCCAGAGCTTGGCCGGGAGCATGCCGCCGGTGACATTGCGCATCCTCGAGCCGTCGTCGTTGCCGACCCAAATCCCGCCCAAGTAGTAGCCGGTGTAACCGACGAACCAAGCGTCGCGAAAGCTCTGGCTCGTCCCGGTCTTGCCGCCGGCGACTTGGTTCGGCAGCGCGGCCTGCCGGCCGGTGCCTCTCGCAAGGGTCGCGTTCATCAAATCGTTCATCTCCGCGACGTAAGGCGCGGCCACCACCTGGCCGAGGCTCGCGTCCTTCAGCGTGTAGAGCACCTTGCCGTCGCCGTTTCGCACTCTGGTGATGATGTGGGGGATCACGCCCTCACCGCCATTGGCGAACGGGGCATAGGCGGAGGTGAGCTCGAGCAGCGTGACCTCGGCGGTGCCGAGCGCGATCGACGGACGCTCGTGCAGATCAGAATGAATGCCGAGCCGCCGCGCCGTGCGCACGACGCGCCAGGGCCCAACCTCCTGGGCGAGCTTGACCGCGACCGTATTGATCGATTGGGCGAAGCTGTCCCTGAGCGTCACTTCCCCCTGATAGGCGCCAGTGTGATTCTTGGGCGACCAGCCATCGACGGTGATCGGCTCGTCCTCGGCGACCGAGTCCGGCGTATATCCGTTCTCGAAGGCGGCGAGATAGACGAAGGGCTTGAAAGCCGAGCCCGGCTGCCGGAGCGCCTTCACCGCGCGGTCGAAGGAGCTCGCGCGGTAGGAGCGGCCGCCGATCAGCGCCTTGACCCCGCCTTGAGGATCGAGCACCACCACGGCGCCTTCGCTGACATCGAGCGCCTGGCCCTCGTCGTCGAGCCGCTCGCGCAGCGCCGTCTGGGCGACGCGCTGAAGCCCGGCGTCGATGGTGGTGTCGACAATCAGATCGCCTTCGTTCTCGCCGACAAACTCGGGCAGCGTCTCGGCCACCAGATCGACGGCGTAGGGATATCCCGTTTCGTCGCCCGTGGCGCGAAGCTTGAGCGGTTCTGCGGCCGCGACGCGCTCATCTTCGGGGCTCAGAAATCCAGCCTGGACCATGTTGTCGAGCACGACATCGACGCGGGCGCTGGCGAGTTCGACATTGCGCGTGGGCGCATAGCGCGAGGGTGCCTTCAACAGGCCCGCCAAGAGTGCGGCCTGCGTCAAGCTGACGGTCCGCGCCGATTTGCCGAAATAGCGGCGCGCCGCGGCCTCGACACCGTAAGTGCCGCCGCCGAAATAGACGCGGTTCAGATAGAGCTCGAGAATCTCGTCCTTTGAGAAGCGCTGCTCCAGCCAGACGGCGTAGATCACCTCTTCGAGCTTCCGGGCGATGGTGCGGTCGGGCTTCAGGAACAGGTTCTTGGCGAGCTGCTGGGTGATGGTCGATCCGCCTTGCACCACGTTGCCGGCCTCCACATTGCGGAAGGTGGCGCGGAGCAGCCCGACCGGATCGACGCCATAATGGCTGTAGAAGCGCCGGTCCTCGGTGGCGATCACGGCCTGCGGCAGATAAGGCGGCAGCCTGTCGAGCCGCACATGGCCGCGGCGCAAGCCACGCTCGGCAAGCACGGTGCCGTCGGCACCGAGGATGGTGAGGTTGGGCGGCCGGTCGTCGAGGGTGAGCAGCACCGGATCCGGCAGGCGTGAGATAAAAAACAGGATGGTGGCGGCAAGCGCGAGGAAGCCCCAGAAGCTCGCGAGCGCAAGCATGCGCAAGGCTCCGCGCAACGGCGGACGCCCGGCGGTCTTTCGCTTTGGCGTCTTCTTGGCTGGAGTTTTGCGGGGCTTCCGCGCCGAACCGCGGCCGCCGAAATGCGGCTCGACGCGCTCCCCCGACTTGGCGGGGGCCTTCGCATTGCGCCGCGCTTGCATGGAATTCCGTGCTCCAGTGTGGCCAGCGCGCGTGGGGTCAAGGCTCGCGAGTGGTGGGCCCTTGGAGGCTAGGCGTTCCAGATTGACACAGGGTTAAGGAATTGAGCGAGGCGACAGGGCTCATTTGGCGGGCTGGTGGCTCCTATGGTCGGCTTCGCCAAGTCGCGCCGGAGGCAATTCCACTTCGAATATTAATATTCAACGCTCATTTCACTCGTCACGGCTAGCAGCGACGTAGAAATTATGGGCTGAGCATCAAAAGCAACGGGCTGGTTTGAGGGTTTCGCGTGGAGGTTCCCCGTGTCTTGGAAGTCTGACGAGATTTCTCCAATTCAGATCAATGACAGAGCCTTCTTGATCGCCAGCACGATTGAGCGTTGCCCGAAAAACGATGATGTTGCGGGAGCTCATGATGAACGCGCTTGATGCGGCGAGTTTCGCTCCGGCGTCGCAACGCTATGTGATCTTAGCGTGAAGCCTTTTGACGGCGTCCCGAAGCTCGCGATTTGGAATACCGGGCCCGGCATGGACGCAGACGAGCTCTACCAGATGTGCGACCTCGCCGCCTCGATCCGAAAAGACCTCGGCTTGGCTGGCAATTTCGGCATGAGAGCCAAGGTTGCCTCGCTGCCTTCCAACCGCCTCGGGCTTCGCTATCGCTCGTGCAAGGAACAGCGCGTCCACGAGGTCATCCTTTGCGAGCGTAAGGGCGTCTACGGCCGTCTGCGGCGGCGCGCCGAGGACGGCACCTACTCGGAGGTGATTGAACGTGACCGAGATCGCTGCGACGGAGGGTCTCGATCTCTCCTACGATTGGACCGAGGTCCTGCTCCTGGGAAACCGGCACGATCAGGACACGTCGCGGGATCCCTATAACGGGGATCCGAAATCCGAACCGCAATGGTTGGCGAACGCTCTCTACCATCGCTTCTACCGGTTGCCCTCACCCAAGTGGTATTGAAAAAGGGCACGCACCAACTGGGTGACGGGGCGCGGACCTTCGAGACGTTGTCGAGCTGCGTGGAGAGGGGCGCCTTCGAGCGGTCGCGTTGGCTACGCCGTGATCTATGCGCTGGCCAAGCATGAGAACAAGGAATGGGATGCCGAGGCGGTGAGGCAGGCCATAATCCCAGAGAGCCTAAGTCTGGCCGCGGACGCCGCGACTCGCTACAATCGGCTCGCCGCAAGATCGGCACGATCTTCCGACTGGTCAGGCAAATCCGCGAAACCTTAAGTCCAGAGGTCGAATTTCACTAGTTCTCGGCTGGCTGAGGCTTACACGTCCAAATTCGCCACGCTCAGCGCGTTGGCCTGGATGAACTCGCGGCGGGGCTCGACCACGTCGCCCATCAGCCTGGAGAAGATCTCGTCCGCCTCGTCGAGCTCGCCCACCTTCACTTGCAGCATGGTGCGCTGCTCGACGTCCAGCGTGGTTTCCCAAAGCTGGTCCGGATTCATTTCGCCGAGACCCTTATAGCGCTGGAGCGAGACCCCTTTGCGGCCCGCCGCCATCACCGCCTCGAGCAACTCGCTCGGGCCATGGACGACGAGGCTCGAGTCCTTCCGCTTCACCGTCGCGGGTTTGGCATAGACCTCCTGCAGATGCTCGGCATAATGGTCAAGCTTGAGTGCGTCGGCGGAGGCAATGAAGGGTCCGTCGATCAGATGCGATTCCATCACGCCGCGAAGCTCGCGCCAGAAGCGCATGCCGCCCTCCGCCAGCGCCTCGCCGTGCCAGCCGCGCTCGGTCTCCTCGGACAGCGCATCGAGGCGTTTGGCGATATAGGCGGCGGCGGCTTGCGCCTGCTTGCCGTCCTTCAGCACTTTGGGATTGAGCACGCCGGCGATCGCCGCCTGCTCGATGATGAAGCGCGGGTAGCGGGTATGCAGGCCCTTGAGGATGCCGACGACCTTGCGTGCGGTTTCGACGATGTCGCGCAAATCCTCGCCGCCGCGGCTCGCATGGTCGCCCGAGACGAGCACGGCGTCGGCAAGGCCCTCGCTGATCAGATAGTCCTCGAGCGCCTTCTCGTCCTTGAGGTAACGCTCGGCTTGGCCGCGCTTCACCTTGTACAGCGGTGGTTGCGCGATGAAGAGGTGGCCGGCTTCCACCAGCGACGGCATCTGCCGGTAGAAGAAGGTGAGCAGCAGCGTGCGGATATGGGCGCCGTCGACATCGGCGTCGGTCATGATGATGATCTTGTGGTAGCGGAGCTTGGCGAGGTCGAAATCATCGCGGCCGATGCCGGTGCCGAGCGCGGTGATCAGCGTGCCGATCTCCTGGCTGCCCAGCATCTTATCGAAGCGCGCGCGCTCGACATTGAGGATCTTGCCGCGCAACGGCAGCACCGCCTGGAAGGCGCGGTCGCGCGCCTGCTTGGCGCTGCCGCCGGCCGAATCGCCCTCGACCAGGAACAGCTCGGACTTGGCGGGGTCGCGCTCCTGGCAGTCGGCGAGCTTGCCCGGCAGCGAGGCCATGTCGAGCGCGCCCTTGCGGCGGGTGAGCTCGCGCGCCTTCCGCGCCGCCTCGCGCGCCGTGGCCGCCTCGACGATCTTTTGCACGATGATGCGGGCTTCGCCGGGATTTTCCTCGAACCATTGCGAGAGTGCATCGGCCATGATCCCCTCGACCACCGGCCGCACCTCGGAGGAGACGAGCTTGTCCTTCGTCTGGCTGGAGAATTTTGGGTCAGGGACCTTGACCGACAGCACACAAGTGAGACCTTCCCGGGCGTCGTCGCCGGTCAAAACCACCTTCTCCTTCTTGGCGATGCCGGATTCTGCTGCGTAGGTGTTCACCGTGCGGGTCAGTGCCGCGCGGAAGCCGGCCAGATGCGTGCCGCCATCTCGCTGGGGGATGTTGTTGGTAAAGCACAGCACGTTCTCGTGGTAGCTGTCGTTCCACCACAAGGCCGCTTCCACGTAGACGCGATCCAGCTCCTTATCCACCACGATGGGCTCTGGGATGAGTGGGTGCTTGGTGCGGTCGAGGAACTTGACGAAAGCGCGCAGGCCGCCCTCATAGCGCATCTCCTCGGTCTTTGGCTCGACCCCGCGATGGTCGGAGAGCACGATGCGCACGCCGGAATTGAGGAAGGCGAGCTCGCGCAAGCGATGCTCCAGGGTGGCATAGTCGAATTCGACCATGGTGAAGGTCTGCGGCGACGGCACGAAGGTGATGCGCGTGCCGGTCTTACCCTCTGACGGGCCGACTTCGGCCAGCGGCGCCAAGGGCACGCCGTCGGCGAAGCGCATGAAATGCTCCTTGCCGTCGCGCCAGATGGTGAGGTCGAGCCTGGAGGAGAGGGCATTGACCACGGAGACGCCGACACCGTGCAGGCCACCGGATACCTTGTAGGAGTCCTGGTCGAATTTGCCGCCGGCGTGCAGTTGCGTCATGATCACTTCGGCCGCCGACACGCCTTCGCCCTTGTGGATCTCGGTCGGAATGCCGCGGCCGTTATCCTCCACCGTGACCGAGCCGTCGGCGTTGAGCACCGCTGAGATCTCGTCGGCGAAGCCGGCCAAGGCCTCGTCGATGGCGTTGTCGACCACCTCGTAGACCATGTGGTGCAGGCCGGAGCCGTCATCGGTGTCGCCGATATACATCCCCGGCCGCTTGCGCACGGCGTCGAGGCCCTTCAGCACTTTGATCGATTCGGCGCCGTAGTCGGACTCAGCCGCGATTTTGCGTTCGCGGGCTCCCTTCACGGGCTTTTTCGAGTCCTTGTCGTCGTCGTGGATATCGCGGGTCATGCGCCTCTGTTCATGGGATGCGTGGGAGGCGATTTCGGTGGCCTTTTATCAGCCGTTTATTTTACCCTGATTCACCCTCAGAAATTGGGCGTTTTTGGCCAAAGGCTCGAACAAGGCCCGGTCGGTTCCGGTTATCCAGGCCTGCGCCGTCAGGGCTAAAATTTCGGCAAAAAGCGCTTCCCGCCGGGCTTGGTCGAGATGCGCCGCCACCTCGTCGAATAGCAGGAGCGGCGCGGCCCCTGACAGCTCCCTGATCAGCCGCGCCTTGGCCAGCACGAGCCCGAGCAGCAGGGCCTTCTGCTCGCCTGAGGAGCAGGTGCCCGCGGGCGCGTTATGGGGGCCATGGAAGACTAATAGGTCGCTCAAATGGGGTCCCGCAAGGGCCCGGCCCGCGAAGCGGTCGCGCTCGCGGGTCTCGCTGAGCAGGCTGACATAGTCGTCCTCGACCTCGATGGCCGGGCGGTCGACGAGCGCGGTTTCGAGCGTCCCCTCCAATTTCAGCAAGGCCCAGGGGAAGAGCGTCGGACCGCGTTCATCGCGCGTCGTTTCGATCAGCGTGGAGAGCCGCTCCACGGCATCGAGCCTCGCCGCGGCGATGGCCACGCCTGCCTCCGCCATCTGTTCCTCGAGCCCGGCGAACAGGGAAGGCGATCCCTCTCGCATCTGGAACAGGCGGTTCCGTTGCCGCATCGCCCGGTCGAAGCGCCCCCTCGGGCCCCGCATCTTGGGGTCGATGGCGAGCATCAGCCGGTCGAGGAAGCGGCGGCGTTCGGCGGCGGGTCCGGCGAATAGGCCGTCCATCTCCGGGATCACCCAGACGAGTTGAACGTAGTCGGCGAGCGCGCCGGCGCTTTGCTCCTTACCGGCGATGCGCACGATGCGGCCGGTGGCCTCACTCGCCGCCTCGAGGCCGAAGCCGGTGCCGATCTCGACCTCGCCTTCGATCGACATCACCGTGGCGGCGACGGCCCATCCGCCGGGGCCGTCCTTGCGGCCGAGCTCGCTATAGTGCCGCCCGCGCAAGCCTTGGCCCGGGCCGAGCAGCGACACGGCCTCGAGCAGATTGGTCTTGCCCGCGCCATTGTCGCCGACCAGCACCACCGGCCGCTGGTCGAGGCTGAGCGTCGCCCTCGCATAGTTCCGAAAGTCGGTGAGTTTCAGCTCTTCGACGAAGAGCCGCGCGCCCGCGTTGCCCAGGGCTTCGCCCATCGTCCCTGCAACTGGCCACTCGCTAGGTCCGCTCGTAGCCGTCCTCATACCCGCATCGGCATGAGCACATAAAGTGCGGAGACATCCTTGCCGTCGCGGATCATGGTCGGAGAACCTGGATCGGCGAGCTGGAACGCCGCCGTGCCGCTTTCCAGCTGTCCCGAAATGTCGAGCAGATAGCGGGCGTTGAAGCCGATCTCGAGCGGGTCGAAGCCGTAGTCGACCGGAATCTCCTCGCTCGCGCTGCCGCTGTCAGGATTGTTGACCGAGAGCACGAGCTTGCCGTCATTGAGTGAGAGCTTGACCGCTCTGCCCTTGTCGCTCGACAGCGTGGAGACGCGGTCCACGGCCTGGGCGAAGGCCTGATTGTCGACCTCCATCCGCTTGTCGTTGCTTTGCGGGATCACGCGCTCATAGTCGGGGAAGGTGCCGTCGATCAGCTTGGAGGTGAGCACCACGCGTGCCGTGGAAACGCGGATCTTGGCGGGCGACAGCTCGACGCGCACCTCGCCGTCGCCGTCCTCGACGAGCTTGGCGAGTTCCACCACGGTTTTGCGTGGCACGATCACGCCCGGCATGTCCTTGGCGCCGGCGGGCAGCGGCAACTCAACTTGCGCTAGGCGATGCCCGTCGGTGGCGACGGCCCGCAACGTAGGTTTGCCGTTGCTGGTCGCGGTGTGGAGATAGATGCCGTTCAGATAATAGCGGGTCTCCTCGGTGGAGATGGCGAAGCGGGTCTTGTCGATGAGCCGCTTCAGCTCCGCCGCCTGCATGGTGAAGGCATGGCCGAGATCATCGACGCTTAAAGAGGGGAAGTCGTCGGCCGGCAGTGTCTGCAACGAGAAGCGGGCCGAGCCGCAAGCGATGGTGAGGCGGCCCTGGTCGCCGTCGCGGGCAAGCTCGATGTCGGTCCCGTCCGGGAGCTTGCGCACGATATCGTGGAACATGTGGGCGGGTACGGTGGTGGCGCCTTCGCCCTTGGCGCGGGCCGGGATCGTCTCGACGATCTCCATGTCGAGGTCGGTCGAGGTGAGCTTCAGCTCGTTGTTGCGCGTGGCGAGATGGACGTTGGACAAAATGGGTATGGTGTTCCGTCGCTCGACCACGCTCGCCACATGGGCGAGAGCCTTGGCAAGGCTCGGCTTGTCGATAGTCAGCTGCATGGGCTAGGCGATCACTCCGGCGCCGCTCCAGGGTAGTTGAAGCACACGGGCCGAAACCGCCAATGGCTCCGGTCCATTCCCCGAAAGGCGCGATGAAAAGCTAAGAACTCCCGCCTGAACTTGACGCGATAGCGGCAAATTTGCAAGAGCGGGGAAGGGGCTGGAAAAGAGCCCCAATCCCCCTCAAAATCCCGGTCCCCTAGTCGCGCAACAGGCGCTTCAACAGCTCGATTTCCTCGCGCAGCTGATTGTCGTCGCTCATCAGCTGCTCGATCTTGCGGATGGCGTGCAGCACCGTGGTGTGGTCGCGGTTGCCGAATCTGCGGCCGATCTCGGGCAGCGAGCGCGAGGTCAGGAGCTTGGCCAGATACATGCCGATCTGACGCGGCCTGACGATTGAGCGGTTGCGCCGGCCCGACAGCAAATCCCCGCGGTTGACGCCGTAATGCTTCGACACCGTGCGCAGGATGTCGTCGATGCGCACGCGCCTTGGCTCCGCGCCGCGCATCAGATCGCGCACGATCTGCTCGGCGATCTCCAGCGTCACCGGCTCATCGGTGAGCTGATAGCTCGCGCGCAGGCGATGAATCGCCCCTTCGAGCTCACGGCCGCTCTCGGTCAGGCGCTCGGCGAGGAAGGCGATCACCGTCGGCGAGATGGCCAGCCCCCGCGTCTCCGCGCACGCCTCGGCCGCGCGTTTCGACAGGATCTTGTGGCGGAGCTCATGGTCCATGATGCCGATCTCGGCGACCAAGCCGCCACCCAGCCGCGACCGCATGCGCATGTCGAGCTTATCGAGCTGTGTCGGCGCGCGATCGGCCGCCACCACGACCTGACGTCCGCCATCGATCAGCGAGTTCAAGGTGTGGCAGAACTCCTGCTGGATAGTCGGGCCTTGCAGGAACTCCATGTCGTCGATCAACAGGATGTCGATCTTGCGGAGCTTCTCCTTGAAGGCCAGCGCATCGCGGGCGCGCAAGGCCTGCACGAAGCCGGACATGAAGCGCTCGGCGGTGAGATAGAGGACCTGGGCCTCCGGCTTCCGCTGCTTCACGTCCCAGGAAATGGCGTGCAGCAGGTGCGTCTTGCCCAAGCCCACGCTGCCATGGACGAACAGCGGATTGAACAGCTGTTGCGGCGTGGAGAAGGCTTGCGCCACCTCCTGGGCTGCGGCGTGCGACAGCCGGTTCGAGGCGCCGACGAGGAAGGTGGCAAAGGTCAGCCGCGGGTCGAGCGGCGAGCCCTCGAAGCCGCCATAGACCGTGCGCAGCGGCATGGGCAACGGCACCGCCTCTTCGGCGACAGGCGCCTGGCTGTGCTTTTGGCGAAGCGGCTCTTTTGGAGTCTCGTTGCCGAAATGCGGCTGCCGGACCCTGAACTCGACCCGTTCGACGCTCGACCATTCGGCGCGCAGAAGCCTGAGCACGAAGTCGTAATAATGCGACCTCAGCCAATTCCGTAAGAAGCGCGTTGCCACCGTAAGGTGGACGCAGTCCTCATCGAGACGCTCAAGCTCGACCCCCCTAAACCAGCTGGCGAAGACGTCCTCGCCTAACTCAGCGCGTAGCCGGCTTTTGACCCGCCCCCAAGGTTCGGTTGGAGACGCGAACTGCTCTTGCTGTGCCACGGTTTTCGTTTTGCTCCATTGTTCTCATTCGCGCCGTTACGCACCGCACGCCTCACACTTGAGCAGTCAACAAAGTTCGACGCAGTCATGACCGTCTTACGGAAGGTCTCCGAACCTAGCCTTGCAGCCAGGGAAGACCGGTAGCCTTCCAACCCCCAATAGTGCCACGGTGCCGCTTGTCGTCGAGCGCTCCTTCAAATCCGCTGGCGACGTTATGACAGCGCCGATAGCCCGCCGCCGCCATCGCCATGGCCGCTGCCATGCTCCGGCTTCCCGAACGGCAAATGAAAAAGAGGTCATCGTCCAACTGGACGCCCAGGGCTTTGAGCTCGCCGGCGAGACGCTCCGCGAAGCGGAGATCGACCGACTGATCTGGAAAGGTCTGCCACTCGACGAGGACAGCCCGTTTGCCGATCGGCCCGAGGTCCGGAATCCCGACATAGGTCCACTCTGCGCGGGTGCGCACATCGACGAGCTGCGCACGGGGCTTCGAGCTGAGGCCCTCCCACGTCGTCGCTACGTCGACATCATCGACCGCTGTATCGGGGTTCCGATCGCCCAAGAGACACTTCCTCTTTCAATGCAAAGCAACTTCTAAGAAGAAATGGAGTGCTTGCCACTATACCTAGTGGCTACGCGGAACGAGAAAACCAAGCCACCGACTGGATACGCTTTAACTGTCTACAAATTTCCCACACGCCTTACGACGAAGACAAGACAAGTGCGTCCCGGCTAAAGCCAGGCTTGTACACTTAATTGTAAGGAGGGGAACAGCCCCGTTCGGATGGTTGGACTATACACATGCGACCCGCGCTGATCAAGCGAGCGGGGTTCGCAATTTTGCCCGAAATCCAACGTTGGCGGAGCATCTGCGGCGCTTCTCAAGCCACTGTTGGCAAGGGTGAATCCCCGGCCGTGACGCCAAAAATAACTCCTGTTGGGGTTCCTAGGAAGCAGCAGCACCGCAGGAAATTTTTCTGGGGGTAGAGACCCGACCGCAGCGGCGCCCTGCGCATAACGGTCAACCGGTTGGAATATGTTCACCGAATTGACATGGGCAAGGTCGCGCGCATATCGCGATGCGCGGCAACCTGTCACCATACTGCAACAGTCATCGTTTTTTTGATTTAGGCGGTCGCCATCGCGCCGACCCGCTTGGCGAGGCGGGAGACCTTGCGCGAGGCCGTCTTGCGATGAACCAAGCCCTTCTGGGCCGTGCTGACGAGAACGGGCTGTGCTTCTTTCAGCGCCGCCTGTGCCGCCTCTTTGTTGCCTGAAGCGATCGCCTCTTCGACTTTGCGCGTAAAGCTGCGCATGCGGCTGCGGCGCGCCTTGTTGGCGATGGTGCGGCGCTCGGTCTGGCGGGCAGCCTTCTTCGCCGATTTGGTATTGGCCATGCGTTCAGATCCTAAACGTCAATCCCGCCGGCGCTAGCCGATCCCGGGAAATGAGGAAGCGTCGGGGATAATACGCCTCGGTCTATAGCGAGCGGCCCGTCAAGCGTCAACCGCTTGGCGCAAGGGGCTTTGGACGGTCTCACGCATTGACAGGGGGAGATGCCAATGGCTCTTGTGGCCCGGCCCCATCAGCAAAGCAAGCAAAGGCAAGCAAGAGATCCATGCGCGTTCTCGTCACCGGCGCCGCCGGCTTCATCGGTTTTCACACGGCGCAGCGGTTGCTTGATCGCGGCGACGAGGTGATCGGCCTCGACAATTTGAGCCCCTATTACGACGTCTCGCTGAAAGAGGCGCGGCTCGCCCGCCTCAAGGGCCGCAACGGCTTCAGCTTCATCAAGGCGGATTTGGCCGAGCGGGAGATCGTCGAGGCGGTGTTTGCCGAGGAGAAGCCGACCCGCGTCATCCATCTCGCCGCGCAAGCCGGCGTCCGCTATTCGCTCGACCACCCCCACGCTTATATCGAGGCCAATATTGCGGGCTTCCTGCATGTGCTGGAAGGTTGCCGCCATCAAGGAATCGAGCATCTCGTCTATGCGTCCTCGAGCTCGGTCTATGGCGCCAACCGCAAACTGCCATTCAGCGTCAGCGACAATGTCGATCACCCGGTGAGCCTCTACGGCGCGACCAAGAAGGCCAACGAGCTGATGGCGCATTCCTACGCGCATCTCTTCAACTTGCCGGTGACGGGCCTTCGGTTTTTCACGGTCTACGGGCCGTGGGGGCGGCCGGATATGTCGCTCTTCATGTTCACCCGCAACATCTTCGAGGGCCGTCCGGTCCCGGTCTTCAGTCACGGCCACCACGCGCGGGACTTCACGTATATTGACGACGTGGTGGAAGGCGTGGTGCGGACGCTCGACACGACGGCGACGCCTGACCCCGATTGGCGAGGAGAAGCGCCGGACTCCGCCACCTCGTCCGCGCCCTACCGGCTCTACAATATCGGCAATCACAGCCCGGTTAAGCTCCTCGACTACATCGCCGTGATCGAGAAGGCGGTCGGCCGCAAGGCCGAGCTTGAGATGCTGCCGGCGCAAGCGGGCGACGTGCCGGAGACCTATGCCGATGTGACGGCGCTTAAGGCGGCTGTCGGCTTCGAGCCCTCGACGCCGATTGAGGTGGGGGTGAAGCGCTTCGTCGACTGGTACCGCGACTATTACGGGGTCTAGGCTTCGCGCAGCTTCGCGACGAGCATTAAGCGCGGCGAGCTTGAAAAGCGGGAGAAACGCGACCACCTGTTGCCTGAACAGCACGTCATCGCCGAACTGCCAGGGGCACGGAACAGGACGGTATTTCAACCGTTTCTCAAGCAAGTCGGTGGAGGATTGTCCCCATGTCGCGTGATCAACGTCAGAAGGTTCTTGATTGGGAAGCCGGCGAGCTCGCCACGGCGGACATGCCTCCGTGGGCTTCATTTGACTACAACAAGCTTCGTGAGACGCTGGAGGCAATCGTTTCCGGTATGGAATCGGCCGCGCAGCACATTGAGCGCTCGCCACCATCGGAGCCAGAGCTAGACAGCACTCGCGGCAAGTAGCCTCGGACGATTAGCCAAGGGCCCTACGGGGTTTCCTGGCAGACCAGTAAACGCCACCCGCTAGGCTGTCATTTGTTCGTAAACAGCGGCGGGCGTTTCTCGATGAAGGCGGCCATGCCCTCCTTCTGGTCTTCCGTGGCGAACAGCGAATAGAACTGGCCCCGCTCGAAACGCGCGCCCTCGGCCAGCGTGGTGGCAAAGCCGCGGTTGATCGCCTCCTTGATCATCATCACCGCGTGCTGTGACAGGTTCGCGATTTTGTCGGCGACGTTCATCGCCTCATCGTGGAGACAGTCGGCGGGCACCACGCGGCTCACCAAGCCTGAACGCTCGGCCTCCTCGGCATACATGCGGCGCCCGGTGAGGCAAAGATCCATGGCCTTGGCCTTGCCGACCGACCGCGTTAGACGCTGCGTGCCGCCGGCGCCCGGCATGATGCCGAGATTGATCTCCGGCTGGCCGAACACGGCGTTATCCGCGGCGATGATGAAATCGCAAGACATGGCAAGCTCGCAGCCGCCGCCAAGCGCGTAGCCCGCGACCGCGGCCAAGATCGGCTTCCGGCAATTGCCGATGCGGTCGAACGGCGCGAGAAAGTCGCTGCCATAGGCTTCTACGAAGGTCTTGGACTGCATCTCCTTGATGTCGACGCCGGCGGCGAAGGCCTTCTCGCTGCCGGTGATGACGATGCAGCCGATCTGCGGGTCGGCCTCGAATTTTTCGAGCGCGCGGTTGAGCTCGCTGATGAGGAGCGTGTTCAGCGCGTTGAGCGCCTGCGGGCGATTAAGCGTGATGAGCCCAACCTTGCCTTTCGTGGTCACGAGGATCGTCTCGTAAGGTGACGCGGCGGGCTTGGCTTCCTGTTCCCTGCTCAGTTCGTTGGCAAACATGGTGTGACGAGTCCCCTTATCGTTGACAGCTTGGACAGTAGAAGGTCGAGCGTCCTCCCTGGACGACGCGGTGGATGGTGTCGCTACAGCCTTTTCGTGGGCAGGGCTTGCCATCGCGGCCATAGACTTTGAATCTGTGTTGGAAGCGGCCGAGCCTCCCGTCGGCGCCGGCATAGTCGCGCAACGTCGAGCCGCCAGCTTTGATCGCTTCTCCGAGGACCGCCTTGACGCCACTCACGAGGGCTTTCGTCTTCGCGGTCGGCTTGCCGGTCTTGGTCGCGAGCGCGCCGGCGAGCCGCAGAGGCGAGATGCCTGCCCGGTAGAGGGCCTCGGAGGCGTAGATATTGCCGACCCCCACGATCAGTCTCTGATCGAGCAGCGCGGCCTTGATCGACATGGCCTTGCCTTTGAGCCGTGCGGCCAGCCACTCGGCCGTGAAGTCCGGGCCCATAGGCTCAAGCCCGAGACCCTTGAACAGCCGGTGGCCTTGTAGCGTCGCGCTCTGGATGAGGTCCATAAGCCCGAAGCGGCGCGCGTCGCTGTAGCGTACCGTGGCGCCGTCGGTGAGGTGAAAGACGATATGTTCGTGCTTCGGCGAGGGCTTCTGCTCGTCGGCGAACTCGCCGAGCTCCAGCGATTTGCCGTTGGCGCGGTCGATGCTGAAGCGCCCCGTCATGCCCAGATGCATCACCAGCACCTCACCGTCATCGAGCCGCGCCAGCAAATATTTGGCGCGGCGATCTAGCGCCTCGATGGTGCGCCCCTTAAGCCTTTGCCCAAAATGCTGCGGTAGCGGAAAGCGCAAATCGCCGCGCCGCTGCTCGACGCGCGCGAAACGATTGCCGACCAGAACCGGCGCCAATCCAAGGCGAACGGTCTCAACTTCGGGCAGTTCGGGCATAAGCACACTCTACCGCAATGCGAAATGACCTCATTGCAGTGCAACAATAGCTTGATTTCCGGCCTTGCGCTATTGTCCCGCGCATGGCCGAAGACCTGAACAGCGCCAAGCCTGGAAAGACCGAGGCGAATTTCGGTTTTGCCTCCGTCGCCGCGGAGAGGAAGCAGGGCCTCGTCAACGAGGTTTTTGCCCGCGTGGCGCGGCGTTACGACCTCATGAACGATCTCATGTCGGGCGGCCTGCACCGCCTGTGGAAGGATGATCTCATCGGCTGGCTCGCGCCGCCGAAAGGGCCAGCACCCTACGCCCTACTCGACGTTGCCGGGGGCACCGGCGACATCGCCTCGCGCTTCTTGCAAGCCTCAGGCAGCGGCGCCCGCGCGGTGATCTGCGATATCAGCGCCGAGATGATCGAGGCCGGGCGCACACGCGCGGCGAATGTGCAAAGCTTGGCCTTTGTGCGCGGCAACGCCGAGAGCCTGCCCTTCGCGTCAGGGACCTTCGACGCCTATACCATCGCCTTCGGCATGCGCAATTTGACGCGCCAAGAGGCGGCGCTGGCCGAGGCTTTCCGCGTGTTGAAGCCGGGCGGGCGCTTTCTCTGCCTCGAATTCTCGGCGGTCGAGACGCCGCTCCTCGATACGCTTTACGACGCTTATTCCATGCATGCGATCCCTGCGCTCGGCGCCCTGGTTGCGGGCGACAGCGCCTCCTATCGCTACCTCGTGGAGAGCATCCGCCGCTTCCCCGATCAGAAATCCTTCATGGGAATGGTCGAGACTGCGGGCTTCGAGCGCGTCTGCTACCGCAATCTCACCGGCGGCATCGCGGCAATACACTCCGGCTGGCGGTTATGATGTGATGAATGCCATCGCCAACATGGCGCGGCTGACGCGGGCAGGGGCTGTCATCGCCTGGTCAAGCGCACGCGTGCTCCCCGACGAGATGCACCTGCCGCCGCCGCTTGCCTTGTTCGGCCGCATGACGGCGCCGCTCCGCAAGGCGAAAACCAATGGTGCCGGCGATGTGGCCAATGAGGCGCGGCTCTCCACCGCGCTCACCTCGCTCGGGCCGTCCTACATCAAGCTCGGCCAGTTCCTCGCCACCCGCGACGACATCATCGGCCGCGAACTCGCCGCCGACCTCTCCACGCTGCAGGACCGGCTGCCACCCTTCTCTCAGATCGAAGCGCGGAAAGCGGTCGAGGAGGCACTGGAAGCGCCCATCGGCAAGCTGTTCGTCGAGTTTGGCCCGCCGGTGGCCGCCGCCTCCATCGCTCAAGTGCACAAGGCCGCGGTGCGCGAGCCGGGCGGTGCGCTCAAACCCGTTGCCGTCAAAGTGCTCCGTCCCGGCATAGAGCAGCGCTTCAATCAGGATCTGGACAGCTACCTCTTCGCGGCGCGGATGATCGAGCGCCTCTATCCGCCCTCGCGTCGGCTGCGTCCGCGGGCCGTGGTCGACACGTTGGCGAAGTCCGTCGCCATCGAGATGGATTTGCGCATGGAGGCCGCGGCGCTGTCCGAAATGGCCGAGAACTCGAAGGCCGATGCAGGCTTCCGCGTGCCGCAAGTCGATTGGAGCCGCAGCGCGCGGCGGGTGCTCACGCTCGAATGGATCGACGGCGTGCCGATCTCGGATCGGGAGGCGCTGCGCGCCAAAGGCCACGATGTGAAGGCGCTCGGCGCGCAGCTGTTGCAGATATTCCTGCGCCACGCCATGCGCGACGGCTTCTTCCATGCCGACATGCATCCAGGCAATCTATTCGTCGATGATCAGGGCCGCATCGTCGCCGTCGATTTCGGCATCATGGGGCGGCTAGGCTTGAAGGAGCGGCGCTTCCTTGCTGAGATCCTGCACGGCTTCATCACGCGGAACTATAGGCGCGTGGCGGAGGTGCATTTCGAGGCGGGCTACGTTCCCCGCAAACATTCGGTGGAGCTGTTCGCTCAAGCCTTGCGCGCCATCGGTGAGCCCATCATGGACCGTCCGGCCAGCGAGATCTCCATGGCCCAGCTGCTCGGCCAGCTGTTCCAATATACCGAAGTGTTCGACATGCAGACGCGGCCCGAGCTGCTGCTGTTGCAGAAGACTATGGTGGTGGTCGAGGGCGTCGGCCGCAGCCTCGACCCGGAGTTGAATTTGTGGGTGGTGGCCGAGCCCGTGGTCAAAACCTGGATGACGAGCCAGTTCGGCGCTGAAGCGCGGATGGAGGCGGCAGCCGAGGGTGCTGTCTCCGTCGGGCGCTTCGTTGGCGACATCCCGAAGCTGCTCGGTCAGGCCGAGCGCGCCGCGGACGCCTTCTCCGCCATGGCTGAGGAAGGCCTGCGGCTTGACGATCATACGGTGGAGCGGCTGGCCGAGGCGCAAAGCCGGCAGAATCGGGCGACCCGCATCGGCATTTGGGTCGGCGCGCTGGCGCTCGCCGTCATCGCGCTGGTGCTCTTATTTTGAATGAGGACCGCTAACCCTATTTATTGTCATTGCCGGGCTTGACCCGGTAATCCAATAACCACGAAGGCATAAACGTAGAGAGACGACTGACGTGCAAGGCAAGCGCATAGTGCTCATCGTCGGCGGCGGCATCGCCGCCTATAAGAGCCTCGAGCTGGTGCGCCGCTTGAAGGAGCGGGGCGCGCAGGTTCGCGCCATCCTGACAAGCGCTGGCGCCGAGTTCGTCACGCCGCTATCGCTTTCGGTCCTCACCGAGGAAAAGGCCTTCACCGATCTGTTCGACCTCAAGGACGAGGCCGAGATCGGCCATATCCGCCTGTCGCGCGAGGCCGATCTCATCGTCGTGGCGCCCGCGACCGCAGACCTCATCGCCAAGATGGCGCATGGCTTGGCCTCCGATCTCGCCACCGCCGTGCTGCTCGCCACCGACAATAAGGTGCTGGTGGCGCCGGCCATGAACGTCCGCATGTGGCAGCACGCCGCCACCAAGCGGAACGTCGCGACTTTAAGGGACGACGGCATCGCCTTTGTCGGCCCCGAGGAGGGCGAGATGGCGTGCGGCGAATTCGGCCCGGGCCGCATGGCTCAGCCCGCGGAGATCATCGACGCGATTGCGGGCTTGCTTGGTACGAGCCGGCCGGAAGCGAGCCTGGCCGACGTACCCAAGGCGCGGCCTATCAGTGCACTGACAGGCCGGCGCGTGCTGATTACTTCGGGCCCGACCCATGAGCCGCTCGACCCTGTCCGCTATATCGCCAACCGCTCATCGGGCAAGCAGGGCCACGCGCTGGCCAAAGCGGCTGCCGTGCTGGGCGCCGAGGTGATTCTGGTGAGCGGGCCTGTGGCGCTGCCCGATCCCGAGGGCGTGACCGTGATCAAGGTCGAGACCGCGCATGAGATGCTGGCGGCAGTGCAGGGCGCGCTCCCCGCCGACATCGCCATCTGCGCCGCGGCGGTGGCCGATTGGCGCGCAGCCGATGAAGCGCCGCACAAGCTCAAGAAGCAGAACCAGGGCAGCGAGACGACGCTCAAGCTCGTGCAGAATCCCGATATCCTCGCGACCCTCGCCAAGCAAGGTGACAAGCGCCCGCGTCTCGTCATCGGCTTTGCCGCCGAGACGCAAGATCTGATCGCCAACGCGACTGCCAAGCGGTGCAGCAAGGGTGCGGACTGGATCGTCGCCAATGACGTCTGGCCCGGAACCGGGGCGATGGGCGGCGATCGCACCGAGATCCATCTCGTCACGCCAAGCGGCGTCGAGGACTGGCCGCCGATGAGCAAGGACGAGATGGCGGCGAGACTGCTCACCCGCGCCGCAGGAGCCCTCCACAGCTTGCGCTCGGCCGCTGAATGATTGCGGGAGAGCCTGGACGCGCGAGCGTGGCGGTCCGCGTGCTCTGCCTTCCCCATGGCGAGGGGCTGCCGCTGCCCTCTTATCATTCCGAGCATGCCGCCGGCCTCGATGTGGTCGCTGGACTGGCCGAGGACGAGCCGCTCGAGCTTGCTCCGGGCGCCAGGGTTCTTGTGCCGACGGGCTTCGCGCTTGAGCTGCCGCCTGGCTATGAGGCGCAGCTTCGTCCGCGCTCTGGGCTTGCGCTGAAATCGGGCGTGACGCTGCTCAACAGCCCCGGCACCATCGACGCCGACTATCGCGGTGAGGTCAAGGTGCTGCTCATCAATCTCGGCGTCAAGCCCGCCTTCATCCGCCGCGGCGACCGCATCGCGCAGCTCGTGGTGGCGCGCGTCGAGCATGTGCGGATTGAGCTTGTCGAAGAGCTCGGTTCAACCTCGCGCGGGTCTGGCGGCTTCGGCTCCACCGGCTGAGTTCACCGCTTCCTTGATCGCTCCCCTGTGTCCTACATTGAGGGCATCATGCTCCGCCCTGACGAGATCGAACGTTATAAACGGCAGCTGGTGCTGAAGGAGATTGGTGGCGAGGGACAGCAGCGCCTGAAGCAAGCACGCGTGCTCGTCGTCGGCGCCGGCGGGCTCGGCTCGCCGCTCCTGATCTATCTCGCCGCGGCCGGAGTGGGCCAGATCGGCATCATCGATGACGATCGCGTCAGCCTCGACAATTTGCAGCGCCAGATCGCCCATGACAGCTCCAGCGTCGGCATGTTCAAGACGCGAAGTGCGGGCAGAACCGTCGAGCGCCTCAACCCGTATGTCGAGACGCGTCTCTACACCACACGCCTTCAGCCTGAGAACGCGGCGGAAATCGTCTCGCATTACGACATTGTCGCCGACGGCTCGGATAATTTCGCCACGCGCTACCTCGTCAACGATGCCTGCTATTTCGCGGGGCGGCCTCTGGTTTCGGCGGCGGTCGGACCGTTCGACGGCTACCTCACCACCTTCCGCGCCTTCGAGCGTGACGCCGAGGACAAACCAAGGCCGAGCTACCGTTGCCTGTTTCCCGAGGCGCCGCCGCACGGCACCGTGGCGCCTTGCGCGGAGGCCGGCATTCTCGGCGCCGTGGCCGGGGTGATGGGGACGCTTGCCGCGGTCGAAATCGTGAAGGAGCTTCTGTCCATCGGCGAGAGCCTGGTCGGCAGGCTGCTGCTCTATGACGCGCTCCAGTCGCGCTTCAACATCGTGGACTATGGCTGGGACCCGGAGAACCCGCTCAATGGCGTTGCCCCGCGCTTCCACGATCTGTCCCATCACCGCGCCGCCTCGGTGCTGGCGTAGAAGCATGGCGCCTCCAAAATATCTTGTCGTTGAAGTTGAGAAGCACGCGTGCCCACTCAAACCATAACCACTGGGTGCTGCATCGCCGGGGGCGGACCCGCCGGCATGATGTTTGGATTTCTGCTCGCACGCGCCGGCGTCGAGGTCACGGTGCTGGAGAAGCACGCCGATTTCTTCCGCGACTTCCGCGGCGACACCATCCACCCCTCGACGCTGGAGATCATGCACGAGCTTGGGCTGCTCGACGACTTCCTCAAGCGGCCGCATCACGAGGTGCGCGAGCTGACCGGCCAGATCGGCGAGGAACGCGTCGCGCTCGCCGATTTCTCGCATCTGCCGACGCATTGCCATTTCATCGCCTTCATGCCGCAATGGGAGTTCCTCGATTTTCTCGCCGCGCAGGCCAGACGCTATCAGAGCTTCCATCTCCGCATGCAGGCCGAGGTTACCGATCTGATCGAGGCGGGGGGCAGCGTCACGGGGGTCAAGGCGAAGGTTCCGGACGGCACGCTTCAAGTGCAGGCGGACCTCGTGATCGGCGCCGACGGTCGCCACTCGGCGGTGCGGGATCTGGCGGGCCTCGAGGTGGATGACCTAGGCGCGCCCATGGACGTGCTGTGGCTGCGCCTCTCCAAACGTCTGGGTGATGCAACGCAGGCGCTTGGGCGCATTGAAGCGGGCAGGCTATTCGTCATGCTCGACCGCGGCGACTATTGGCAGTGCGCCTTCGTCATTCCCAAAGGCGGCTTCAACGAGCTCCGGCGGCGCGGGCTGTCGGCCTTCCGCGCGGCAATCGTCGAGCTCAATCCCTCCCTCGCCGACCGGGTGCAGGAGCTCTCCTCCTGGGACGACGTGAAGCTGCTCACCGTGCGGGTCGACCGGCTGAAGCGCTGGTATCGGCCGGGTCTGCTGTGCATCGGCGATGCTGCCCACGCCATGTCTCCGGTGGGCGGGGTGGGCATCAATCTCGCAATTCAGGACGCGGTCGCCGCCGCCAACACCCTCGCTCCGCCGTTACGGAAGGGGCCAGTGCCGGTCGAGCTGTTGCGCAAGGTGCAGCGGCGGCGGGAATGGCCGACGCGGATGATGCAGGCGGTGCAGATCTTCATTCAGACCCGCATCATCAGCAACGTGCTCGCCATGCAGACGCGGCCGCGAGCGCCCTTAGCCGTCAAGCTGCTCAACCTCTATCCCTGGCTGCGCCGCTTCCCGGCCCGCCTGATCGGCATGGGCTTCCGCCCCGAGCATGTGCGCACGCCCGAGCCACCATCTTCGGGGCGTCAAGAAGGTTAGGCGAATGGAATGGATTGCCGGATCAAGCCCGGCAATGACAAAGGATCGATAAGTTAGGCGCCAATCTAGAACATCGCCGGATGGACGCGATCCGGCGGCGCGTGGCCGTCGAGGAAGGTCTTGATGTTGATGATCACCTTCTCGCCCATATCGACGCGGCCTTCGATGGTCGCCGAGCTCATATGCGGCAGCACTACGACTCGCTCGCTCTTGAGCAGCTTCGGGTTCACCGCCGGCTCGTGCTCGAATACGTCGAGACCCGCGCCGCCCAGCTCGCCATTCTCGATCATACGGGCCAGCGCGTTCTCGTCGATCACCTCACCGCGCGCGGTGTTGACGATATAGGCCGTGGGCTTCATCAGCGCGAGCCTGCGGGCCGAGAGCAAATGATAGGTCGCGGGCGTATGCGGGCAGTTGATGGAGATGATGTCCATGCGGACGAGCATCTGGTCGAGGCTATCCCAATAGGTCGCGTCTAGCGCCTTCTCGACCTCGGCCGCCACCCGCCGTCGATTGTGGTAGTGGATTTGCAGGCCGAAGGCGCGCGCCCGCCTGGCCACCGCCTGGCCGATGCGTCCCATGCCGACGATACCGAGCCGCTTGCCGTAGATCCGGTGGCCGAGCATCCAAGTGGGCGACCAGCCATGCCACTGGCTGTCGCCGGTCTTGAGCATGACGGCGCCCTCGGTCAGCCGCCGCGGCACGGCAAGGATCAGCGCCATGGTCATGTCGGCGGTGTCCTCGGTCAGCACGCCTGGCGTATTGGTGACGAGAATGCTCCGGTTCCGCGCGGTCTCGAGGTCGATATTGTCGACCCCGGTGCCGAACTGAGCGATCAATTTCAGCTGCGGCCCAGCCTGACTGAGCACGGCCCGGTCGATGCGGTCGGTGACCGTGGGAACGAGCACATCGGCGGTCTTCACCGCTTCGACCAGCTCCTCCCGGGAGAACGGCTTGTCCTCGAGGTTCAGCCTTGCGTCAAAAAGTTCGCGCAAGCGCGTCTCCACCACATCGGGGAGCTTGCGCGTGACAATAACAATCGGTCGTTCAGAGGCCATAATCAGTCCCGTCAGGATATTGGTGGGGGCAGGAGCTGCCCCCCGCAGTATGCGGTCACGCCCCTAAAAAAGGGCGTGCGCAGGCCTTCTCTAACAGAAGCGGCTCCCACAGATAAGTGTCATCTTGGCACGAAGGCCATGGTCCTTTCACTTTTTTGGCGCTTGAGTGAATGCGAGTGATTCGCGGGGGCCCGAACGGCTCGCGCGAGCTTGGGGGCAGATCGGCGGCAAAGTGAGGCAATAGGGGTGCGGCATCGACTTCGGATCGGCTTAGCGATCAAAATAGCGCTCTTGCTCATCTTGCTTGCCGGTGTTGAGGTGCGGGCCGCCGACGATAGCAGTCCGGCAACCGGGCCGGACGGCCAAGCCCATCTGCCGATCCCCCGTTTCGTCAGCCTCAAATCCGACAAGGTCAATGTGCGCAAAGGTCCGAGCACCGATCAGTCCATCGTCTGGGTGTTCTCACGCGCCGGTCTCCCGGTCGAGATCATCGCCGAATCGGATAATTGGCGGCGGGTGCGGGACAGCGAAGGGGCCGACGGCTGGGTGTTTCACGGTCTGCTCAGCGGGCGGCGCACGGTGCTGATCGCACCCTGGTCGAAGGAGCATGAAAGCGTGCCGCTCTACGGACGTAAATCGACCTCGGCGCAACCCGTGGCCGAGCTTGCGCCGAACGTCCTCGGCAACGTTTTCTCGTGTGACGGGGAGTGGTGCGAACTATCCGTCGACGACTATTCCGGTTTCGTGGAGCAGGACAAGCTCTGGGGCGTCTACAAGGACGAGGTCATCAAGTAGCCCCAGCGTTGCCGCGGGGCGGCCGAAGGCCGCGTCTGAAGCATGGCCTCATCCTTCGAGGCGGCTGCTTTTTGCAGCCCCTCAGGATGAGGAGAGAAGGATTAGCGGCGGCGATCGGTGACGAGGCGAACCAGCACGTCGACGCGCGAGATCGCCATGCCTTCGGGTGCCTCGGGCAGGCCTTCGATGCGGATCGCGGTAGTATCGATATCCAGGAGCTTGCCGGAATGCTCGCAAAAGAAATGGTAGTGGTTGGAGGTATTGGTGTCGAAATAGGCCTTGGCGCCCTCGACCGCCACTTCCCGCAGCAGGCCAGCTTCCGTGAATTGGTGCAGCGTGTTGTACACCGTGGCGAGCGACACTGGCATTTTGCGGCTCTGCGCCTCCTCATGCAGGAGCTCGGCCGTAACATGGCGGTCGCCGCCCTCGAACAACAGGCGCGCAAGCGCCACCCGCTGGCGCGTCGGCCTTAAGCCCGCTACACGCAGGCGCTCGGCGACGTCGTGACTGGTTGCTGGAATCGTCATAGCCACACCAATATATGGGGAAGGGCCCCTAGCTGCAACGCCAGCCCAAGAAGATACGCCTGATCCAGGTCAGAGCCGGCCGTTAAAGCGTAGCCATCCTGCCAACCGTGACCAAGTTATGGCGAGGGGTTGGGCAAGCTTTTGGCAGGGCCTCGTCTGTGTTAGGAAACGGCCGGCTGCGGGAGCGTTACTCCCCACGCGGGAGAAGGAACAGGCATGGCAGACCGGCGCGACCAGTTCGATTACGAGGCTCTTCTCGCCTGCGCGCGCGGCGAGCTGTTCGGCCCGGGCAACGCGCAATTGCCGCTGCCGCCGATGCTGATGTTCGACCGCATCTCGCGGGTGGAGGAGGAAGGCGGCGAGCATGGCTATGGGCGCATTGTGGCCGAGCTCGACGTGAAGCCAGATCTCTGGTTCTTCCCCTGTCACTTCAAGGGCGATCCCGTCATGCCGGGCTGCCTCGGGCTCGACGCCCTGTGGCAGCTCTTGGGATTTTTCCTAGGTTGGCTCGGCGCGCCCGGCCGGGGGCGCGCTTTAAGCGTCGGCGAGGTCAAATTCTCCGGCATGGTGCTACCGACCATGCGCAAGCTCGAATATATCGTCGAGCTGAAGCGGGTGATCCGGCGCAAATTCACCCTCGGCACCGGTGATGGCTGGTTGAAGGCCGACGGCGAGACCATCTATACGGCCAAGGACCTGCGGGTCGGCCTGTTCCAGGCGGGCGAAGCCGCTTCCGCTGGTGCCTGACCGCAACAATCGGGGTGCCGCTTTGAGGACTGACCCATGAAACGAGTGGTCGTGACCGGTATGGGCATCGTGTCCTCGATCGGCAACAGCGCCCAGGAGGTGCTCGCCTCGTTGCGCGAGGCGAAGTCCGGCATCGTCAAGGCCGACACCTATGCCGAGCTCGGCTTCCGCTGTCAGGTGCATGGCGCGCCGAAGATCGACTGGGAAGGCATGATCGACCGTAAGATCCGCCGCTTCATGGGCGCAGGCGCCGCATGGAACTACATCGCCATGGAGCAGGCGATCCGCGATGCCGGCCTCGAAGAGGGCGACATCTCAAATGAGCGGACCGGCTTGATCATGGGCTCGGGCGGTCCCTCGACCAAGGCGATCGTCCAGGCCGCCGACACAACGCGCGAGAAAGGCCCGAAAAAAGTGGGGCCGTTCGAGGTGCCGAAGGCGATGTCCTCGACCAACTCGGCGACGCTCTCCACGCCCTACCATATCAAGGGCGTCAGCTATTCGATCTCCTCGGCCTGCTCGACCTCCGCCCATTGCATCGGCAATGGCAGCGAGCTGATCCAGATGGGAAAGCAGGACGTGGTGTTCGCCGGCGGCGGCGAGGAGCTCGACTGGACGCTGTCAGTTCTGTTCGACGCCATGAACGCCATGTCGTCAGACTTCAACGACCGGCCCGCGGTCGCGAGCCGCGCCTATGACGTCAACCGCGATGGCTTCGTTATCGCCGGCGGGGCCGGCGTCGTCGTGCTCGAGGAGCTCGAGCACGCCAAGGCCCGCGGCGCTCGCATCTACGGCGAGCTCGTGGGCTACGGCGCCACCTCGGACGGCTACGACATGGTGCAGCCTTCGGGTGAGGGGGCGGCGCGCTGCATGCGCATGGCCCTCGCCAAGGTCGACGGCGTCGACTACATCAATCCTCACGCCACGTCGACACCGATCGGAGACCTCAGGGAGATCGAGGCGATCCGGGCGGTGTTCGGCTGCAAATCGCCCCCTATCAGCGCCACCAAGTCGCTGACCGGCCATTCGCTGGGCGCCGCCGGGGTGCATGAGGCGATCTATTCGCTGCTGATGATGAATAACGGATTCATCTGCGAGTCGGCCAATATCGAGACCATCGATCCGGCCGTCGCCGACATGCCGATCGTGCGGAAGCGTCAGGACAACGTCGATATTAACTCAGTCATGTCCAATAGCTTCGGTTTCGGCGGCACCAACGCCACTCTCGTGTTTCAACGCTATGACGGCTAGAGCGAGCGGATCCGCTCACAACCAGAGAAAAAAGCCATGACAACAACAAGGGATATCGCTGAGCCTGGTCCGCTGATGGCCGGCAAGAGGGGGCTGGTGATGGGCGTCGCCAACGACCGCTCGATCGCCTGGGGCATCGCCAGGTTGCTTCACGGCCAAGGCGCCGAGCTTGCCTTCAGCTATCAGGGTGGCGCCTTCGGCCGCCGTGCCGTCCCGCTCGCCCAATCGGTCGGGTCGAAGATCATCGTTGAAGCCGACGTCGAGGATCTGGACAGTGTGAAGGGCGTGTTCGAGGCGATCCGCAACCAATGGGGGTCGCTCGACTTCGTCGTGCATGCGCTCGCGTTCTCAGATCGCAATGAGCTGAAAGGCCGCTACTGCGACACCACGCGCAAGAATTTCGAGCACACCATGGTGATCTCGTGCTTCTCCTTCACCGAGATCAGCAAGCTCGCCGCGGAGCTGATGCCGTCCGGCGGCTCGCTTCTGACGCTTACCTATGGCGGCTCGACGCGCGTCGTGCCCTGCTACAACGTCATGGGCGTGGCCAAGGCTGCGCTCGAAGCGAGCGTGCGCTATCTCGCCTCGGATTTCGGCCCGCAAGGTATTCGGGTAAATGCGCTCTCGGCCGGGCCGATGCGCACGCTGGCCGGAGCCGGCATCTCCGACGCCCGCACTTTGTTCCATTTCCAGCAGCAACACGCGCCGATGCGCCGCTCGCCCACCTTGGATGAGGTCGGCGGAGCCGCGCTCTATCTGCTGTCCGACCTATCGGGCGCAGTGACGGGAGAAGTGCATTTCGTCGACTGCGGCTACAACACCATCGCCATGCCGAGCCTCGAGACCCTCAGATCCGCGGAGAAGGGCGACAAGGAGCCTGAGGCTCAAACCGAGAAGCCCCCGCGTGAAGCTGCCCAGTAGAATTAAACGTCATTGAATCAGTGAGTTGAAGGAAGGTTGCCGATGGCTCAGCTTATCGTGTTGATTTGTCTTCTGGCGACGCCGGAACAGTGCACGGAGAAGCCCGTGCCGGGCGCAACCGCCGACAGCGTGGTGGCCTGCCTCAAGACCGCCGGCGACAAGGCTGATGAATGGCAGAAGATCAACCACGAATATTTCGTCATCGGCTGGCGCTGCCAGAAGCAATGACGCTGCCCCTCGAGGTCTGAAGAGGCAGCGAAACGGGGCGCCGATCGCCCCGTTTTGCTGTTAGCAAGAACCTTAGCTCGCTTCGGCCTTTTGCAGCTCCTGGCCGGTCGCCTGGTCGACGACCTTCATCGACAGCCTGACCTTGCCGCGGTCGTCGAAGCCGAGCAGCTTCACCCAGACGATGTCGCCTTCCTTGACCACGTCGGTGACGGCCTTCGGCCGCCCTTCGCCGAGCTGCGAGATGTGCACCAGCCCGTCCTTGGCGCCGAAGAAATTCACGAAGGCGCCGAACTCCATGACCTTGACCACCTTGCCCTGATAGATCTCGCCGACTTCCGGCTCCGAGGCGATGGTCTTGATGCGGTTGATGGCGGCGCGGATCGACTCCGCGTTGGCCGAGGCGATCTTGACCGTGCCGTCGTCGGAGATGTCAATCTTGGCGCCGGATTCGGCGACGATCTCGCGGATCACCGAGCCGCCCGAGCCGATCACTTCGCGGATCTTGTCGACCGGGATGTGGATGGTCTCGATGCGCGGCGCATATTCGCCGAGCTCCGGCCGCGCCACGTTCAGCGCCTTGTTCATCTCTTCGAGGATATGCAGGCGTCCCTCGCGCGCTTGGTCGAGCGCGACCTTCATGATCTCCTCGGTGATGCCGGTGATCTTGATGTCCATCTGCAGCGACGTCACGCCCTCGGAGGTGCCGGCGACCTTGAAGTCCATGTCGCCGAGATGATCCTCATCGCCGAGGATGTCGGAGAGCACGGCGAACCCCGAGTCCTCCTTGATCAAACCCATGGCGATACCGGCGACCGGCCGGCGCAAGGGGATGCCCGCATCCATCATCGAGAGCGAGGTGCCGCACACCGTGGCCATGGAGGACGAGCCGTTCGAACTCGGTGATCTCCGAGACCACACGGATGGTGTAGGGGAAGCTCTCGCGGTCGGGCAGAACCGGGTGGATGGCGCGCCAGGCAAGCTTGCCGTGGCCGATTTCCCGCCGTCCCGGGGAGCCCATGCGGCCCGTTTCACCCACCGAATAAGGCGGGAAGTTGTAATGCAGCAGGAAGGTCTCTTTGTAGGTGCCTTCCAGCGCATCGATATATTGCTCGTCCTCGCCAGTGCCGAGCGTGGTCACCACCAGGGCCTGCGTCTCGCCGCGGGTGAACAGCGCGCTGCCATGGGTGCGAGGCAGGATGCCGACCTCGCACACGATTGGCCGCACCGTGATCAGGTCGCGGCCGTCGATGCGGTGCTTGGTCTCGAGGATCGAGGAGCGCACGACGTTGCTCTCGGCGTCCTTGAAGGCGGCCGAAATCTTCGGCGCCAGCGTGCCGTCGTCCTCGGCCGGCACCAGGGCCTCCACCGCCTTCACCTTGATGGCGGCGACGCGGTCGCGGCGCTCGTGCTTGGCGGCGATCTTGTAGGCTTCGCGCAGATCGGCCTCGGTGAAGGCGCGGACCTTGCTCGCCAGCTCCTCGGCGCTGGTATCGACCTTTAGCTCCCAAGGCTCCTCGGCAGCGCGCTCGGCGAGCTTGACGATAGCGTCGAGCACCGGCTGGAAATGCTTTTGCCCGAACATCACGGCGCCGAGCATGACATCCTCTGCCAATTCCTTGGCCTCGGACTCGACCATGAGCACGGCGCTGTCGGTGCCAGCCACGACCAGATCGAGGGAGCTCTCGGACATCTCGTCGATCATCGGGTTCAGCGCATATTTGCCGCCGATATAGCCGACGCGCGCCGCGGCGATGGGCCCGCGGAACGGAATGCCGGAAAGGGTGAGTGCTGCCGAGGTCGCGATCATGGCGATGATGTCAGGATCGTTCTCCATATCGTGCGACAGCACGGTGGCGACGATCTGCGTCTCGTTCTTGAAGCCGCTCACGAACAGCGGACGGATCGGACGGTCGATCAGCCGCGAGGTGAGCGTCTCCTTCTCGGTGGGGCGACCCTCGCGCTTGAAATAGCCGCCGGGGATCTTGCCAGCGGCGAAGGTCTTCTCCTGATAGTTCACGGTCAGCGGAAAAAAGTCGATGCCGGGACGCGCTTCCTTGGCGGCGACGGCGGTGGCAAGCACACTGGTGCCGCCATATTGGGCGAGAACGGCTCCGTCCGCCTGGCGGGCGATGCGGCCGGTCTCGAGCTTGAGCGGTCGGCCCGCCCATTCGATCTCTACGGTGTGCTTATGCAGCATGGTGTTGTCTCAACGCACAGGGAAAGTTGCGCCCGAGCGGGCCCCCTGGAGGCGAGGGCTCGGGTCGATATGTCATGAAGATCCACCGGCGCATGGCGGTGAGCGTCTCGCTTCACCGGCGAATGCCCAGGCGGTTGATGAGCTTTTGATAGCGGTCCTCGTCGGAGGATTTGACGTAGTCGAGCAGCCGCCGCCGCTGGCTAACCATTTTCAGCAGCCCGCGCCGCGAATGGTTGTCCTTGTTATGGGTCTTGAAGTGGCCGGTAAGATTGGTGATCCTCTCGGTGAGGATCGCCACTTGGACCTCCGGCGAACCTGTGTCACCGGGCTTCGTTGCGTAGTCCTTGATAAGCTCTTGCTTGCGCAAAGCGCTGATCGACATCGGTAGTCTCCCGAATTGTGGCGATGCCCTAGCCCGGCAGATTAAAAACTCGGGTGGGGCGTAATTCGCCTTGGCTGACCTCGCCGACCGCCACGAGCATACCCCGGGACGTGGCATAGACTGGCCCTTTGAGAATTGGAGCATCCCGGCCTCTAATCAGCACGGGTTGGCCTCTCTTGAGCCTGGCCGCGTCCTGCCCGCTGATGGCGAACGCCGGGATGTCGTCCAGCGCCGTCTCCACGGGCCTTAGCACGCTAAAAAGCGCGTCGCGGCCGGCGGCACTATGTCCCAACACCTCCAGCTTTGCCAGGGAAATCGCGCCTTCCTCGGTAAAGGCGCCCACCCGGGTTCGCCGCAGTTCCGAGACATGCGCAAGCGTTTGAAGCGCAGGGCCGAGATCCCGAGCCAGAGACCGAACATAAGTGCCCTTGCCGCATTCGGCCTCGATCACGCAATGATCGGGATCGGGCATATCGATAAGGTGAAGGCTCGCCACCAGGGCTTGGCGGGGGGGAAGCTCGAACTCCTGGTCGTCCCGGGCGAGGGCATAGGCCCTGGCGCCTGCCACCTTGAGCGCCGAGAAACGGGGCGGAACTTGGCTGATCTCGCCCACGAAGCTGGGGAGCGCGGCCTCGATCTCGGCGCGTGTCGGTCGCCGATCGCTGGTCGCCACCACTTGGCCCTCGGCGTCGTCGGTGTCGGTGGCGGCGCCAAAGCGCACGGTGAAGCGGTATTGCTTGCTGCCTTCCACCGCGAAGGGCACGGTCTTCGTGGCCTCGCCCAAGGCTATCGGCAGCACGCCGGTGGCCAGCGGATCGAGCGTGCCCGCGTGGCCGGCCTTCGCCGCGCCATAGAGATGCCTGACGCGGGTCACGGCCTGCGTAGACGTCAGACCTTGCGGCTTGTCGAGCACGAGCCAGCCATGAATGGGAAGACCTTTGCGCCGGCGCGCCATATCGCTTCTCGTCTTTTCGACTGGTTAGACTGGTTAGGTATCGAGGTCGCGCGCGACCTTGGGCGAAGCGAGCAGTTCGTCGATGCGCTGGGAGCTGGCAAACGAGCTGTCCGCCTTGAAGCGGATCTCGGGCATGACCCTCAGATCGACGCGCTTGGCGATCCCACCGCGCACGAAGCGCTTGTGTTGCTCGAGATGCTTGACCACGTCCTCGGCGCCGGCCCCGCCAAGCGGCAGCACGAAGATCGTGGCGAGCTTCAGGTCGGGTGTCATGCGCACCTCCGACACGGTCAGCGAGTAGTGGCTGAGCACATCGTCGACGATCTCGCCGCGGGCGAAGATCTCGGCAACCACGTGCCGGATGAGCTCGCCCACCTTCAATTGGCGCTGGCTGGGGGCCTTTCCCCTATTGCGATCGGTCATGGCAATGCCTGAAGCCGCTTGGCTTACGCGGTCTTACAGCGTGCGCTTGACGTGCTCGACCTCGAAGCACTCGATGACGTCGCCCTGGCGCATGTCCTGGTAGCCCTCGAACGCCATACCGCATTCCTGGCCGGCAACGACTTCGCGCACCTCGTCCTTGAAGCGCTTGAGCGTCGACAGCTTGCCCTCATGCACCACGACGTTGTCGCGAATGAGCCGGACATGGGCGCCGCGCTCGACCTTGCCCTCGGTAACGCGGCAGCCCGCGACCTTGCCGACCTTGGAGATGGCGAACACTTCCAGGATCTCGGCATTGCCGAGGAAGGTCTCGCGCCGCGTCGGTGCGAGCAGGCCGGACATGGCTTGCTTCACCTCGTCGACGAGGTCGTAGATCACGGCGTAGTAGCGAATCTCCACCCCATCGCGCTCGGCGGCCTCGCGGGCCTGCGCATTGGCGCGCACGTTGAAGCCGAGGATCACGGCGCCCGAGGTCGCGGCGAGACCCACGTCGGATTCGGTAATGCCGCCGACGCCATAGTGAATGATGCGTGCCCGGACCTCATCGGTGCCGAGCTTGTCGAGAGCAGCGACGATCGCTTCCACGGAGCCCTGCACGTCGCCTTTAACGAGGAGCGTGAACTCCTTGGTCCCAGCCGCTTTCAGCTGGGTCATCATCTGCTCGAGAGAGCCGCGCTGACCGGCAACGGCAAGCCGCTTGCGCCGCTCGCGCATGCGGTAGCTCGTGATCTCCCGCGCCCGCGCCTCGTTCTCGACGACGGCGAACTGATCGCCCGCCTCTGGCGCCGAATCGAAGCCAAGCACCTCGACCGGGACCGAGGGGCCGGCACTCTTGACCTGCTCACCCCGATCGTCGATCAGCGCGCGCACACGGCCATAGGCCGAGCCTGCGACAACGAGATCGCCGAGATGCAGCGTGCCGCGCTGGACCAGCGCCGTGCCAACGGGTCCGCGCCCGCGCTCGAGCTTGGCCTCGACGATGACGCCCTCGGCCGGGCGGTCGGGATTGGCGGTGAGCTCGAGCACTTCAGCCTGCAGCGCGATCGCCTCGAGAAGCTTGTCGAGACCGATCTTCTTGAGCGCCGAGAGCTCGATCTCCAGCGTGTCGCCGCCCAGGCTCTCGACCACGATCTCATGGCTCAAGAGCTCGGTGCGCACGCGCATGGGATCGGCGCCCGGCTTGTCGATCTTGTTGATGGCGACGATCAGCGGCACCTGGGCGGCCTTGGCGTGGTTGATGGCCTCGACCGTCTGCGGCATGACGCCGTCATCGGCGGCGACCACCAGCACGACGATGTCCGTCACCTGGGCGCCGCGGGCGCGCATGGCGGTGAAGGCCTCGTGGCCGGGCGTGTCGATGAACGTGACCTTGTGGCCCAGCGGCGTCACCACCTGATAAGCGCCGATATGCTGGGTGATGCCGCCGGCCTCTTGGCTAACGACATTGGTCGTGCGGATGGCGTCGAGCAGAGACGTCTTGCCATGATCGACATGGCCCATGATGGTGACCACCGGCGCCCGGGCCTCCACGTCCTCGGCGCGATCCTCCTCGCCGATGAAGCCCTCTTCGACATCGGCCTCCGACACGCGGCGCACGCTATGCCCGAATTCCTCGGCCACGAGCTGAGCGGTATCGGCGTCGATCACATCGGTGATCTTGTGCATCTCACCGTCTTTCATCAGGAATTTGATGACGTCGACGCCGCGCTCGGCCATGCGATTGGCGAGCTCCTGGATGGTAATGACTTCGGGGATCACGACCTCGCGCTGGATCTTGGCCTGCGCTTGCGGCGTGATCTGCTTCTTCTGGCGCTCGCGGTGGCGCTTCAGCGAGGCAAGACTTCGCTGGCGCTGCTCTTCGTCGAGCGCGTTGGTGATGGTGAGGCGGCCGCGCACGCGCCGCTCCTCGCCGGCCCGCGGCTTGACGGGACGTTCCTTCTTGTGACGCGCCTCGGCCGTGCGGGGAGCTTCCTCTTCCTCTTCCTTGACGACGACGTGCTTGCGGGCGGTTTCCTCACCCTTGCGGCGCGCTTCGGCCTCGGCTTCAAGCCGCTCCGCCTCTTTCTTCTGGCGCTCAGCCGCTTCCTCGTCCTCTTTCGCGCGCTGGTCCTCGGTGACCACGCGGGCCTCGGCATCCAGCTTCGCCCTCTCGCGCTCCTCGGCCTCGCGCTGGCGCGATTCCTGAAGGGCTTTGAGGCGCGCGTCCTTCTCGTCCTCGGAGAGTGCGCGCAGCACCACGCCGGCGCGGCGCTGCTGCGCTTCCTCGCGTTCGAGGGCCGCGTCGCGCTCGGGTGCGGCCGGAGCCACTTTCGGCTTGGCCTCCTCAACCGGCTGAGCCGCCGGCGTGGAGCCTACCGCCCGACGCTTCTTCTTTTCCACCAGAACGGACTTGGAGCGCCCATGGCTGAAGCTCTGGCGAACATGGCCGGATTCAACCGTCCGCCGCACATTGAGCGTCATCTTCCTGGCACCGCGAACGGTCTTGTCGTCAGTTTCGTTAATCTCGCTCATTCCTTGTCCGTGCTCGATCCAGTTGGCTGTGAAACGGCGGTGCTGCCCTTGCGGTAACGCTCGACACGCGAGGCTCCCGCTAGGAATTTCGCAGCCGCTCCGCCCTGGATCACGGCTGCATGTATCACATTTGTCCGGCCCGATGCCAAACCCAATTCATCCGCGGTAAATATGCGGACCGGCGGAGGGGGCGCTTCCATCTTAGCGCTCGCGCGAAACCTGCCGTCGAGCTTGCGGCACCCGTCCTCCGCGGCGCAGCTTGCATGGATGAGCGCGGCGGTACGGCCCTTGGCGATGGCCTCCTCGACCTTGGCCGTACCAAACACCACCGAGCCCGCTTTATTGGCAAGGGCAAGCGCGCCAAGGGCGGCTTCGACAATCAGCCGCTCGACCCTTTCGGGCAAATCCGCCGGCACCGTGACTTTGGTCTTGAGGGCCCGGGCGAAAACGTTGCGCTTGGCGGCCTCGGCGACCTTGTCATGGGCCGCCGTCACCCAGACGCCGCGGCCCGGAAGCCGCTCCTTCAGGTCCGGGACGATCTCGCCGTTGGGGGAGAGGACGAAGCGGATTAGGTCCTGCTTGGGCAGGCGCTCGCGCGTGAGCGCGCAGCGGCGAACGGTGTCTTCCACCTCGCCCCGCGTCCCATGCTCTGGCTCTGCCAGTTCCTGCCGCAACGGCCTTCTCTCCTCGAACTCTCATGCCGGCGGCCGCTCATGACGCGGCGCCGTCGCCTTCCGCCTCGACCTCGTCGTCACCGGCGCCTTCCGCCTCGGCGGCTGCGGCAAGATCGGCTTCCTCGATCCATCCGGCCTTGACGCGCGCGCTGAGGATCATCTCCTCAGCGTCGGGCCGCGAAACACTGAAGGCATCGAGAATACCTTCGTGATGGATCGTCTCCTTGTCCTTGCGCTCGTTCCACCCCAACAGATCGTCGGTGGCGCAATCGGCGAGATCCTCGACGCTCTTGACGTTCTTAACGCCCAACGCAACGAGCATGGCGGTGGTCAAGCCAGGGATCGCGGCCAGATCGTCCGACACGCCGAGCGCCTTGCGCTTGGCGTCGTGCTCGGCCTCGATTCTCTCCAGATGCTCACGTCCGCGGGTCTGAATTTCAGCCGCGGTATTCTCGTCGAATCCCTCGATCGAGGCGATTTCGGAAGGTTCCACGAATGCTACCTCCTCGATCGAGCTGAAGCCTTCCGAAGCCAACAGCTGCGCGATGACTTCGTCCACGTCGAGCGCTTCCATGAACATTGCCGAGCGCTCGGCGAATTCAGCCTGGCGACGCTCCAACTCGCTCGCCTCGGTCATGATGTCGATGTCCCATCCGGTCAGCTGCGAGGCGAGCCTCACATTCTGGCCCTTGCGGCCGATCGCCAACGACAACTGCGCATCCGGCACCACGACCTCGATGCGCTCGGCGTCCTCGTCGAGCACCACCTTGACCACCTCGGCCGGCGCCAGCGCGTTGACGATGAAGGTGGCGGCGTCCTGCGACCATTGGATGATGTCGATCTTCTCGCCCTGCAGCTCGTTGACCACCGCCTGGACGCGGCTGCCGCGCATACCGACGCAGGCGCCCACGGGATCGATGGATGCCTCCCTCGACACCACGGCGATCTTGGCGCGGCTGCCGGGATCGCGCGCCACGGATTTAATGGTAACGATGCCGTCATAGACCTCGGGCACTTCTTGCGCGAACAGCTTGGCCATAAATTCCGGATGCGTCCGCGACAGGAAGATCTGGGGCCCGCGCTGCTCGCGGCGGACGTCGTAGACATAGGCGCGGATGCGATCGCCATAGCGGAAATTCTCGCGCGGCAGCGTCTCGTCGCGGCGCACGATCGCTTCGGCGCGGCCGAGATCGACGATGACGTTACCGTATTCGACGCGCTTGACGATGCCGTTGACGATCTCGCCGACGCGGTCCTTGTACTCTTCAAATTGGCGCTCGCGCTCAGCCTCGCGGACTTTCTGCACGATCACTTGCTTCGCGTTCTGCGCCGCAACTCGGCCGAAATCGAGCGGGGGGAGGGGCTCGGCGATGAAGTCGCCAACTTGCGCGGCCGGGTTACGCCGGCGGGCTTCCTCCAGCGAAATCTGGGTGGCGTCCATCACCACCTGCTCGACCACTTCGAGGAGCCTGGCGAGCCTGATCTCGCCCGTCTTGGGGTCGACCTCGGCCTTAATCTCGTTCTCGCTGCCATAGCGCGATTTGGCGGCCTTCTGGATCGCGTCCTCCATGGCCATGATCACCACCTGGCGATCGATCGCCTTCTCGCGCGCGACCGCGTCCGCGATCTGCAAGAGCTCCAGCCTGTTGGCGCTTACGCCTGCCTGAGCCATATGTTCGTGCCTCCGCTAAGTTTTCTCTGGGCGGGTCCCAGTCCGGTTCCGCGACAAATCCTCAATGTGTCTTCTTCTTGCCGGCGAGGTCGGCCCTGAAGGCGCCCTTGCCGGCCACGAGCTTCGCCTCGCCGATCTGCGAGAACGGAACGCCGATGGTCTGCGCCGGCGCATCGCCCGCAGGCTCGAGCCTGAGCAGCGCGGCTTCGTCGGCGATCCCCTCGATGACCCCTCTGAACCGCTTTCTGCCGTCCACGAGCTCCTTAAGCTCTATCTTCGCCTCGTGACCCACCCATGACGCGAAATCGCTTGGGCGGACCAGTGGCCGGTCGATGCCGGGGGTCGAGACCTCGAGGCGATAGCCTCCGGGCACCGGGTCGCGAGTGTCCAGCAGCGCCGAGATCCTCCGGCTAATCGTCGCGCAATCGTCGATCGTCATCGGCCCTCCCGGCCGTTCCGCCATGATCTGCACCGTGCCGCCGTCACGGCCCGAGACCTTCACCCGCACCAGCCTGAACCCGAGCTCCTCCAAAACCGGCTCGGCGAGATCGGCGATCTCGCAGGCGACGCCCGTCTCGCGGGCGAAGCGTCGATCGGCGCTTGGTGAAAGGCTCGACATCTGGGAGGCCATGATCCCGCGCCGCATAGCAGCAAACAGCGGGAGCCTAAAAAAAAGAGCGGGCGAAAGGCCCACCCCTGATCAACCAATCATGAGTTCGACGGTAATATACGGTCTTTTCCAAAGGATTCAAGGACGTTTGCGCTCAATTACTCACCGAGGACAGAGTGCTTGATGCGGTCGAAATCGTTGATGCGCTCGTAGCTTAGGGCGCAAATACAGGAAGAGGAGTAGCCGCCCGTCGCCGTGCCGCCAAAGGCGAGGCTGTCCTCGAAGCCGCAAGACGTGTCGCGAAACTCGATCCATTTCCTCTGGGCGTCCTTGAGCAGGTCGAACTGGGCGTCCGGCGCCGCGTCCATGATCTTGGCTCCGGCCCTGACGCTGTCCTGCAGCGTGTTGAAGTCCTGGTTGAGCAGCGCGTCGGCCGTGTCGGCGGCGCGCGCAAGGCAGGCCTTGTAGTCGGGGTTCGAGTGCGTCTCACTCTCGCAATCGCTGTAGCAGGCGGCTTGGATCTGGCTCTGATCCAGTGCCAAAGCCGGCGAAGCGACGAGCATCAGCCCAAAAGCGAGCGCGCGCATTCCTCTGCTCCCTTAACGGTTAGAGACGGCGGAAACTGAGATAGGCCGGTTTTCTGCTCGCTGCCAAGGCCTTCCGTTCGTAGCGCGTCTCGGGCCAATCGGCGGGCCTTTCCCGCCAATCCTTGGCACTCTCGGCCAGCCATTGAAAAGCGCCGCCCTCAAGGAACAACGAAAGCGCCTGGCCGGCATAATCGCCGTTGTCGGTGGCAAATCTAAGCTCTCCGCCCGACCGAAGCACGCGGCCCAATTGGGCCACGGTCTCCGGCGATAGCAGCCTGCGCTTTAGGTGCCGCTTCTTCGGCCAAGGGTCGGGGAACAGCACGAAGGCGCGCCCGATCGACGCCTCCGGCAGCCAATCGAGAGCCTCGCGGGCGTCGCCGTCATGGATACGGACCGTCTCGAGCCCCGAATCTTCGATTCGCCCGAGCAGGCTCGCCACGCCGTTGATGAAGGGCTCGCAGCCGATGCAGCCAACATCGGGATGTTGGCCGGCCTGCCAGGCGAGATGCTCGCCGGAGCCGAAGCCGATCTCGAGCCACACGTCGCTGACCGGTTGCGCGAACAGGCTGGCGAGCGGGGAGAGCGCGGGCGTGGCTAGGGGAAGGCGCAAGCGCGGCAGGAGCTCGTCAAGCAGCCGGTCCTTGCGCCCGCTTAAGGGGCGTGCCTTGCGCCGGCCGTAGGATATGAGGGGTCTTGGTTCGCTCACGGGGGCCTTCATGCTTCGAGCCGCGCTCTTTGAGCGCTCCTCAGCATGAGGAAGTTACCCTCACCCTGAGGCGGGCCGAAGGCCCGTCTCGAAGGGCGAGGCCCGGGCCATTTCTAAATCCGTTAAGTGAGCTCGGCGCGGATCGGCTCGACAAGGTCGAGGCGTTCCCAGGAGAAGCCGCCGTCATTGTCAGGCTGCCGTCCGAAATGGCCATAGGCCGAGGTCCGCTCGTAGATCGGGCGGTTCAGGCGGAGATGCTCCCTGATGCCGCGCGGGCTCAGATCCATGACGCGCCGCAGCGCCTGCTCGAGCTTCGCCTCATCGACCTTGCCGGTGCCGTGCAGATCGACATAAAGCGAGAGCGGTTCCGATACGCCGATGGCATAGGACACTTGCAGCGTGCAGCGGTCGGCGAGCCCGGCGGCCACGACGTTCTTGGCGACGTAGCGGGCCGCGTAAGCCGCGGAGCGGTCGACCTTGGTCGGGTCCTTGCCGGAGAAGGCGCCGCCGCCGTGGGGCGCGGCACCGCCATAGGTGTCGACGATGATCTTGCGGCCGGTGACGCCGGCATCGCCGTCTGGGCCGCCGATGACGAAGCGGCCGGTGGGGTTCACATAGAATTTGGTGTCGCGGCCGATCCAGCCTTGCGGCAACACCTCGTCGGCGAAACTCTTGACGATCTCCTTGATCCGCTCTTGGCTGACATCCTCGCCATGCTGCGTGGAGACGACGATCGAATCCGCCCGCACCGGCTTGCCATCCTCGTAAGCGAGCGTCACCTGGCTCTTGGCGTCGGGGCCGAGCTCCGGCGCGTGGCCGCTATGCCGAGCCTTCGCCATCTCATGCAAAATGCGGTGCGCGTAGAAGATCGGCGCTGGCATCAAGGGCTCGGTCTCGCGGCAGGCATAGCCGAACATGATCCCCTGGTCGCCCGCGCCCTCTTCCTTCTGAGCCCCAATATCGGCATCCACGCCGCGCGCGATGTCGGCGGACTGCTCATGCACATAGAATTGGAATTCGGCGTGTTTCCAATGGAAGCCCTTTTGCTCGTAGCCGATCTCGCGCACGGCGCGCCGCGCCGCGTCCTCGATCAAAGCGGGCGTCACCGTCTCCGGCCCACGCACTTCGCCGGCCATGACGATGCGATTGGTAGTCACCAGCGTCTCGATCGCCACGCGCGACAGAGGATCGGCGGCCATGTAAAGATCGACCACGGCATCCGAGATGCGGTCGCACACCTTGTCGGGGTGCCCCTCCGATACCGATTCACTGGTGAAGAAATAGTTTCGCCTGGTCGCCACGTGACCCCCTGAAAAATCCAGCGCTCGCGCGACCACTCAAGGGGTCCGCGCCGGTTTCTTGCAAGAGAGTGGGGAGGCGGTCAAGCCCGCCTTCGGATTAGGACGTGCCGGTGGCGCCCGCGCTCAAGGCCCGGACGAGATCGACGACGCTTTTGCGGACCTTGGGATCGGCGATTTTGACAAAGGCGCGGTTGAGCTCAAGGCCTTCACGGCTATTGAGGAATTCGAGGATGAAGGTCTCCGAATCGGGCTCCGCCATGCCCGGCGTCGAACGCCCCTCGGCATGTGGCGCTTCCTCGAAAAAGAATTGCACGGGAACATCGAGAATTCTTGGAGATCTGGAACAGTCGGCTGGCGCCGATGCGGTTCACGCCCTTCTCGTATTTCTGGACCTGCTGAAAGGTGAGCCCCATGCTCTCGCCGAGGCGCTCTTGGCTCATGCCAAGCAGCATCCGCCGTAAACGGACTCGGCTGCCGACATGCTGGTCGACGGGGTTAGGCTTCTTGCCTGCCATGCGCTCGCTCGTCAGAGTCATGAGGTTGTAGGAACCGGGCTAATGAGGGGTGGAAGGGTATTAGAAGGCAATTGACGTTTATTTTAGATACCCCCTCGCCTGTCAAATTCATAAGAGGGCTCCCCTATACAAGTCAAGCGCTTAGCTTCGTTTTCGTCATCCTACCCAGGTATTTCCTGTCAAGAAACGTGACCCGAAGATAAGGTCCTGATTTCAACACAACCGAGGGCAAAATGCATGAGAACCAGCCACAAAGCGCAACCAAAAGAATAAGGCCCTCAATAAGGCTTCCCCAGCGGACGAACGGCGTTGGCGGCAAGGCCTTCGGCAAGAGACCATCGACAACTCCTTCTTTGCCGAGGCCAAGTTCGGCGACGACCCGGCCGTAGGGATCGATGATGGCCGAGATCCCGGTGTTGGCGGCGCGCGCGACCGGCAGACCCTGCTCGACGGCGCGGAGTTGCGCCTGGTGGAAATGCTGATGGGGGCCGGCGCTGGTGCCGAACCAGGCGTCGTTGGTCACATTGAGGAGCCAACCGGGCCGCTGCACCCTGTCCGTGACGTCGTCGGGAAAGATGATTTCGTAGCAGATCAGAGGGCTCGCTGGTGGGGCGCCGGGAACCGCCAGCAGGCGAGGGCCGCTGCCGGCGCTGAACCCCCCCCGCACCCCGGTGAGCTGCATGATCCCCAAGCTCTCCATGAAGTCTTGATATGGCAGGTACTCGCCGAACGGCACGAGATGGATCTTGTCGTAGCTGCCGAGGATCTGCCCCTTGTCGTCGATCACGAGCAAGCCGTTGTAGATGCGCTCCGCGGTGAGGCGGCCTTGCGCATCGCGGCTGTCGACCAGCCGGGCAGAGCCCGCGAGCAAAGTGGTTCCCTCCGGCAGCAGGTCGGCGATGGCGAGTAGCGCGTCGGAGGAATCGGCCAAGAGGAAGGGGACGGCGGTTTCCGGCCAGATGACCAGCGAGATGCCGTCGAGGCCCGGCGTTGCGCCGCCGGATTTGGTGAGATCGAGATATTCGGAGAAGATCTCCGTGCTGTTCTCGGGGCGCCATTTATTGGCCTGATCGACATCCCCCTGGACGATGCGAAGCCTCACCTGCGTGTTGGAGGGGACGGCGGCCGCGAGCCGCATGTCGCCCCATATGGTCCCGGCGAGAAACGCCACCACGAGGCCGAGGGCAAGTAGACCCGCGCCCTTGCCGCGGGCTAGCCCCGATCCTTCCGGTGCCCAGATGGCGAAGGGGCTCGCGAATAACAGCACAGCCAAGAGGCTGAGCGCGTAGATGCCGAAAATTGAGGCGAGTTGCATCAACGGGGGATTTGCGGCAAGCCCATAGCCGATGAGGTTCCACGGCAATCCTGTGAGCACATGGCCGCGGGCGAACTCGGCGAGAAAAAAGGCGATGGCGAGCGCGAAGACTCGGGCGGGTCCGGGGCGCCATAGCAGCATGGCCAGCACCGCCGCCGCGGCGAAGAACAGTGCCATGCCGCCAGGCAAGAAGGTCATGACGAAAGGGATCAGCCAGCCATGCCGCCAGGGCTCGACGAGAAAGGCCTCGGCGATCCAATAGAGGCCGGTGAGGAAATAGCCGAAGCCGAACCAGAACCCGATCACGCCTGCGCATTTCAACCGCGGGCCGAGCCGCGTATGGCTTGCGTAGCAGCCGTCAAGCAGCCAGACGAGCAGGCCGAAGCTCACGAACAGCACGGGCCAGATATGCAGGGGGGCGAAGGAAAGCACCGAGATGGCTCCGGCAAAGCCGGCTAGGCATGCGCGTCTTGCCCCGGTGAGATGCGCGACCCAATCGGCCGTACGCTGCACGGAAATTTGCTCGAGCACTCACTGGCTCTCCGGCGCCGGCGACGCGCCCGCATCGGCCGTCTGCTTGCGCTCTTGCGGGGTGTGGATGCGGAGCTTCTTGATGCGGCGCGGGTCGGCGTCGAGCACCTCGAACTCGATGCCACAAGGGTGACGCACGAGCTCGCCGCGCGCGGGGATGCGCCCCGAAAGCGAGAACACGAGGCCGCCCAGCGTGTCGATATCCTCTTCCTGCTCGGGGGTGATCAGCTGCTCGCCAAGATGCAGCTCGAGCGCCTCGATCGGCGTCCGCGCATCCGCCACGAGGCCGAGACGGGGATCCTCGCGGATCAGCGCCTCTTCGGCGACGTCGTGCTCGTCCTCGATCTCGCCCACCACCTCCTCCACCAAATCCTCGATGGTGACGAGGCCGTCGGTGCCGCCATACTCGTCGACCACGAGGGCGAGGTGGCGGCGCGACAATTGCATCCTAAGCAAGAGATCGAGCACCGACATGGACGGCGGTACGTAGAGGATCTCGCGCGTGATGTTGATCGCGCCCACGGTCCGGCCGAGATCGACGTCGCTGAGATCGAGGGGAGTGCCCTCGCCTTTTTCCGCCTCGGTGGTGATCCACGACATCAGATCGCGGATATGGATCATGCCGCGCGGGTCATCGAGTGTCTCGTGGTAGACGGGCAACCGCGAATGCTCGGCCTGGCGGAACACCCGCATCAGCTCGTCGATCGTCGTCGAATCCTCCACGGCGATGATGTCGGCGCGAGGGACCATGACGTCTTCGACCGTAAGTTTGCCGAAGCGGAGGATGTTGAGCAGCATGCCGCGCTCTTGCGCGCTGAACGAGTCGCCCACTCCCTTGTCGCGGGCGAGAGCGTCCTCGATCACCTCGCGGAGGTCAGGCTCCTCGCCGAGGCCGAATCGCGCCAAGACCCGCTCGAGCCAAGACGGCTCCTCTTCCGCCGCCTGATCGATTGCGGACGGCAGATCGCTCTCGGGCAATGGGGCGTTGCTCAAGGCGACACCTCCGCTAGCACCGCCTCGGCGTAAGGATCGGCAATGCCGAGGCCGGCTAGCACCTTGATCTCCAAAGCTTCCATCCGCTCGGCGTCGTCGTCGCGCTCATGGTCGTAGCCAAGGAGATGCAGCACGCCATGCACGACGAGATGCGCGACATGATCGGCGACCGGGATGCCTTGCTGGTCCGCCTCTCGCAGCACCGTCTCTCCGGCCAGCACGACGTCGCCGAGCGGGTAGGGCTCGCCTTGCGCCTCGCCTGCCGGCAGACCGGACGGAAAGGACAGCACATTGGTGGAGGCGTCCTTGCCACGCCAGGTGCGGTTCATCGTCCGCATCTCGCTATCGTCGGACAGCACGATCGTCGCCTCGTAAGGCCCTTGCTCAACGGGGCGCGCCGCCAGGAAGGCGCCCGTTGCCGCCCGCTTCAGCTCTGTGTCGCTTATCGGGATGCGCTGCCAAACCTCCGCCTGGCGGACGATCTCCACGTCGAGCCGGGGGTGCTCGGTGCTACTTGGGCCAGGGTCAGCCATCGCGCTCACCCTTGGGCGGCGCCGCCTCGTAGGCGTGGACGATCTTGCCCACGAGCTCGCGGCGGACGACGTCGCGGGCGGTGAAGGGGATATGGGCGATCTCGTCGATGCCGTCGAGAATGGCGATGGCATCGAGCAGACCCGAATCCTTGCCGGGCGGCAGGTCGACCTGCGTCGGATCGCCGGTGACGATCATCTTGCTCTGCTCGCCGAGCCGCGTCAGGAACATCTTCATCTGCACCGGCGTGCAGTTCTGCGCCTCATCGAGGATGATGATGGCGTGGGACAGGGTGCGGCCGCGCATGAAGGCGAGCGGGGCAATCTCGATCATGCCGCTGGCGAGCTCACGCTCGACGCGCTCGGGCGCCAGCACGTCATAGAGGGCGTCGTAGAGCGGCCGCAAGTAAGGATCGACCTTCTCGCGCATGTCGCCGGGGAGGAAGCCGAGCCGCTCGCCCGCCTCGACCGCTGGGCGCGACAGGATCAGCCGGTCGCATTTGCCGCTCTCCAGGCATGCCGCGGCGAAGGCGACGGCTAGATAAGTCTTGCCCGTGCCGGCCGGGCCCGTGGCGAAGACCAGGTCGTGAGTCTCTAGCGCCGAGAGATAGGTGCTCTGCGCCAGCGTGCGGGCGGTGACCAGCCGCTTTCGCGTTCTGATCTGCTGCGCCTTGGGGACCTTTGCGTCCTGCTGCTCGGCCTCGATCTCGGGCTCGTAGCTGCGCGCGTGGCGGATGGCGCCGACCACTTCACCCACGCCGATCATCTCGCCTTGCGCAAGCCGGCCGTAAAGTTCCTCGAGCACGGATCTCGCGGTCTCGCGGGATTGCTCCGGTCCGCGCAAGCTGACCGCGTTGCCGTTGACGACAGCCTGGATGCCGAGCCGATCCTCGAGCACTGCGAGATTGGCGTCATAGTCGCCGAGCAGATCGCGTACCAGCCGAATGTCGTCGAAGAACACGACAAGCGGTTCCTCGCGACCATTGGCAGACGAGGCGCTTGACCGCTTGTCAGGCGCGGCCCGTCGTCCTCGCGTCAATGGCGGTCTCCGTCCGCTGGCCTTGGTCACTCGGCCGCCTGAACTGGTTCGCGCCATTCAAACTCCGATTTGATGTCGCCGGCTTGCATTAATTTCTGTTGGTTTTGCTATTGCCGAATCTCCTTAATTTCCTTGCATTAATTGCCATCTGTTAGCCCACTGTTAACCCGCCGATAAGCGTTAGCCGACTGTTAGCCCGCCAGAAGGAGACTGCAATGCTCCGCTCTAAACGCCTAAATGATGATGGGGTTGCCAAGCTCAAAACTCCCACCAAGCGCGTCACCATACCGGACCCGGAGTGTCGTGGCCATTATGTCCGCGTTATTCCCAACGGCACCAAAAGCTTCTGGGCCGTCGCGCGTGATCCTTCCGGCAAACAGCACTGGAAGCTGATAGGCGATGCCGCCTCCTTGAAGATAGAAGACTCTCGCGACGCATCGAGATTATTGCCGCCCTGGGTTCTATGAGGATCAGCTACGCAACCAGAAATCGCGCCGTGATTTCGTTTCGAAAGGCGATTCGGTCGCTAAAAAGAAGGGAGAGCTTAGCCCCCCGGCTAGCTCCCCCGTGTCGTGCAGCCGTTTTCCCTCTCGTCTGCGCGCAAATCGTTAACGAATAGAGTCGGTAACCGTGGCGAAGATCGGGCAACCAGGCGCGACGCCTAAAAATTAGTCTGATCGCGTTGTAGAAAAGATACACAGACTGACAAAGACCGGCTCAACAAAAAAATAAGGCACCCAACCGGGGAGGTTGAGTGCCTCAAAAGCGCTTTGCGCGCAGCGTCGGGAGGGAAAGCCGACGCTTAACAGGTAACTTCGGCTAGACGGGGGGGACTACCGATGAAAGTTGTTACCTGAGGGGTTTAAACTATTGAGTAACCACCTAAGCTTCAAGAGCGCTCCATATTAAATTTTTGCAACAACGCCTGTCGGGCTGGGCGAAAAGTCGGCCTTCCTAATGGGCCTCTTCTGGCCCTTCGCGGTTTCAGGGGTGAAGGCGAATCCCGCAAGACGGGTGGTGCAAGGGTTGATTGCGCCTTGCGCGCGTCAGCGCTGCTTTTGTCGGTCGGTTGCCGTCAACACGCTTTTCAGGGTCGATTCGGCGTCTAAGACTAAGCAAGAAAAGAGCCGTTCGGGGTGATCGAACGGCTCAATGCAGCAAACAGCTTGAGAACCTTAAGAGCAGCGTGTGATTACCCCGTTAACTTACGCAGGTGCTGGTGCCGGGTAGCGTTGGGGGCTGCTGCCTTGGTTGATGTCGATATGGATATCATTCTTCTGATCAACGTCGATGAGGGCGCTTTTAACGACGACCGCGCTGTTTTTCTGGCTGACATGGCTGATGCGGACGCTGTTCCTGCCTCCACCTACTGCATCGAGTTCCATCTCATTGAGTTCACGCATGGGCTCATAACCTCCTAATTGACACGCCTAATGCATCGCCGAAGTCGCGCTGCATCAAGCCACGCTGCATCGCCTGAGTTGCCCAATTCGGCAGCTTCTTTCAGGCACATCGAGGCTAGGGCCGGAAGTCAGTCACAGTCAACGACACTTCGGGCTGATCTACCAATGTGCTTGGCGGCGGCCTCTAGGTTAATCTCGACGGTGGCCAGGATGGGCTCTACCGCCTTGCGGTATTGGCCGTGGTGCTGGTCATGCCTCCAGTGGTAGGCATCAACGATAACGCCCTCCTGATAGAGCCCTGCCCCTTGGGCGGCGGCACGCCTAAACCATCCCATTGCCTCGTCTAGGTCACCGTTCTGGCGGGCGACAAACAGGCCAATGAAGGTTCCAAGAGGCATGGCGGCGGTTTCATTATCCGGGGCCGTGGAGAGAGCTTTGACTATTCGGTTCACTAGGGCGTGTACTCATAAACCGACAGCCAAATGCTGATTTGGACGTGCCGCCCAACGTCCGTTATTGGGGGTAAAGCGGACATGGCGCGGACTTGTCAGTATGTCCGCTAATGACCCAAAGCGGACAAACCCCATGAGAAGGGGTGGCATCAGCTACTGGCCCAGAGCGGACGTTCGAGCGGGGCTGCCGCGCTTCGGTGGCGCGAAATATCAAGCCCCACATGGCGCGAGCACATTACGCTGCCGCCTCCCCGGTACTTGCGTGGGGAGCAGCGCTGCGGATAGGGCCGCTGACCTGAGCTGTTAAGTTCGGGGGTCGCGCTTAATAGACGCGGCGATAGGGACGCACATAGGGATGCGCGTAGGGATGCACGACCACAGCACCGGGATGTACGACCACAGCACCGGGATGTACGACCACAGCGCCCCCAGCGCCAACGCAACCGGCGCGGTAGACGCCCCGGGCACAAACCACGGCATTTGCGTCAGTACGATCGATAATCATGGCCCCCAAGAAGGCAGTGATGGCGAGAGTAGAGAGTACGAGCAAGCGCATAGTTGCCTCCTTGGCCTTGGGGTAGTGTTTCAACCGAGAACGTCGATTACAGCGGAGCCAGCAGCACCCGAATTGAGGCTCAAATGCGTTGGCGAATCACCGCCTCGGGTCATTTTGATTTGGGAGCACCGCGAAGACGCTTTGTGACGAAAAGTAACTAGACCCGCTTGGCACGAAGCGGACCAATGCGGTGAGGCGCTGCCACGTCAGCGGCTGACCCAGAGCGGACAATGAGACGCCGAGCTAGCTGTCGTAATCGGAATATTTGCGGTTGTTGCCGAGAAGTATCAGATATCCCTCCCCGCGGGGCGTAACCTCACGACTTACCTCGGTTTTTTTCGGGGAAAGGCAAACGACCGATATGCCTAGGGCGACTACATGGAATTACCAATGAGGTGCGTCGGACGTTTCGCATTCGGCGGTGTGGCCATTACGCTTTGTAGTGTACTTCTAGCGGTAAGCCCCGCGGCAAGCGCCGACTTGGGTCCGCTGCCGGGTGAGCAGTTGGCCGAACCTGCGCCGCTACCCAGCCAGTGGCAATTCAGTCGAATTCGACAACGTCATATACGGACCAGTGATAGGCGCGACCATGAGGTTCTAGTTCCCGCGGCAGCATTGGACGCCCATATTGGGACCTCTAGTTTTTTTAGCATCGCGAGTCCGCTTGTCTCAATATGATTGAGTGCTTGCCTCAATGACCGGAGCCCCAGAATGCTCGATTTTATTCCGGACGCAGAACGCCTTTCCCAGATCTTTTCACAAGCGATTGCTCCCACATTTTTCCTCGGCGCGGTTGCCGCGTTTATTTCGCTTATGGCTTCGAGGTTGTCAGCTGTCATCGTGCGGATGCAGACCTTGAACGCAATAACCGAAGACGACCACCCGCGCGTTCCCCTCAAGGCCGACGTTGAGCGCTTGAGGCGCCGTGCTTGGCTCTTGAACAGCGGTATCCTTGCATCTTTGCGCGGTGGCCTTTGTGCAACTCTGCTTCTGGCTATCCTATTCGTGAGCGAATTCTTAGGGCTAAAATACGCCTATGGCGCTGGTTTGCTTTTCGTGATTTCCACGTTCTTTCTCGGGTTTTCGCTGTTTCGCTTCGCACAGGAAGCGCGTATCAGCCTCGCTGAGGCTGACGAGTATCGGTAAACTGATGCGATACTTCAGCTCGCTAAGGATGAGGGTTAAATCGCTCGTCCCTTGACGATCTGGCCATAGGCCTCGTTTATCGCGGCGACCTTTTCGGTGGCGATCGCGATGAATTCCTTGGGCACACCGCGGGCCATCAGCTTGTCGGGGTGGTTCTCCGCCACCAGCCTGCGGTAGTGGCTCTTCAACTCATCATTGCCGATACTCGTCGTGACCCCGAGCACCTCGTAGGGGTTACGCTTCGCCGGGGTCACGTGGCGCGCTTTGATGTAGCTGAACTCGGTGTCGGTGATGCCAAAACGCTTGGCGACCTGAGCCAGAAACTGTTCTTCGTTTGGATGCAGTACCTGGTCGGCCTTCGCGATGTGGAAAAGACCTTCCAGCACGTCTTCAAGGAGCTTGCGGTTGCCCTTGAACATGGCGGCGAGCTGCTCGGCATACGCCTCATAACCTGCCACGTCCCGCTTGGCCAGGTTGAAGACGCGGGCGACATTGTTCATCTCACCCTCGGGCACCTTGAACACCTCCTTGAAGGCATTCACCTCGTCATCGGTTACGACACCATCGGCCTTAGCCATCTTGGCACCCAGCGCGATGACGCCCACGGTGAACGCCACCTGGTTCTCCGCCGATCCGTCCTTCTCTCGATCGTCGACGGCGCCCAGCAGCGCGCCGATTGGGCCGCCCTTCGCCAACTCGGCCGCGGCGCCGGCCAACTTCCCCCAAATCGACATTTCGGAAGTCCCAGACTGAAAGCTGCCTGCTGTTATAGCTATCTCACTTGACGAAGCAAAGGCGCAGACAAGATGTCCGCTTTTGGCACTTTTCGGACATCCCACCTGCACCGACGAATGTCCGCTGTCGGGGGTAAAGCGGACATGACGCGAACCGGTCGTTATGTCGGCTAATGACCCAAAGCGGACACTCTCCAAAGCTCGATCAGGCGCGGATAGCAATACTTCGATCACCGCAATTCTCGTCGTACTTCTCTAGGTGCTCTACCGGTCCAACGCCTGACAGCATGCGTGAACGAGCTGACGTCCTGGTAACCAAGCAACCAAGCGATCTTTGAAATTGACAAGGTCTCGTCCGTGAGATGACGGTTGGCAAGATCGGACCTGACACTCTGCAAGACACCGGCGAACGTTAACCCTTCAGATGAAAGACGCCGTGCCAGTGTCCGCTGGCTTACGCCTAGTTTGCGGCCGATTTCACTCGCTCGCGGCTTACCATGGGGCAAGAGCAGCGCGATCGCGTTTTCGACGCTCAACCCGAACGGACTGCGGTTCGTTGGCCGGGCGGCAAGCGCTTCCTCGCAATATTTGATCAAGAGCTCGTTGAGGTATGAGTCCGCGCCGACCACCGCCATCTGTCTAATCGACGTCGGGAAGGCTACTTCATCCACCGCTACCCCGAATTTGACCTTGCTACCGAAGAAGGCATTGAGCTCTGAGACGTCGTCGCTACGACGATGGGTAAAGCTGACATGGGTCGCCAGCAAGCGACGGTTCGTCAACTGCCGGCATATACGAACGAGCGCTACCATACAAAACTCAATCTGATGTCGATCTGAATGTCGCGCAACGCCGACATAGTCGAAACTAATCCCGATGTCCTCTCCGTCACGAAAGGTCAGCGCGATGCCTTCATTTACGACCTTGCTGTATCGTGCGCCTCGCCGCAAAGCCTCGCCTAGAGTGTCAGAGGAAGCCAACACGTAATAGAACAACCCCAACACTCGAAGATCGAATTTCTGAGCGAGGTGAAACCCGAGAAATGCGTCGTGGAGTTCTGTGGCGGCGAGCTCCAAAAACTTAATCTGAGTTTTGACGTTGAGGCGAGCGCTGGGGTCATCGATCTGCTGAAGAGTCAGACCGGCCTTCGGCAACAGCAATTCTATGTCGAGTCCTTCCCTCTTCGCGTGCGCCCAGGCGAGCCGCGTGATGCCGCCCGTGGCCATGGGAAATGAGTCGGGATGATCAGCGTCGGAAGCACGCACGTCGCGATCCTATATCGACATCCCATCCGACCAGCCGGAACAATTCTTTGGCACATAATAGCAAGTTTCGCGCACCGAGTTGTCTATATGCAGGGCTCACCGATCACTGTCGTCGGGGTTGATGGATCAACAACACGATGTTGAGTAGGAAGATGCCCGATTTGTCTGTCGAAGTTCGTTGCCAGGACATTATCGTCTCCAAGCCAGGAACCGGACTTTCCGTAACGTATCGTCGAGAGCGTAATGAGCCCATGCTGGTAGCGCTTGTCTCAATGCGCCACGATCCCGATGCAGACACGTTGGCGTTTCTGGCGGAGGCGTGGAAAGCCGCCCACGCCAAGGCGAAAACATTAGGGTGGCTCTAATGGTGGTTTCCCGAGCCGTCGCACAATATGCGCCGCGCGGTTTTCCGCGTTTAAGGTTCGGTAATTCGTCGGCTTGAGTTGGGGTCGATACGGGGGAATTCTCGACCCCACTCGGCGGCTCCGGTGACCTAACCTCTTACCAGGTGGCGCCGGGGCCGCTCGTTTCTCGGTGAGGGGTTGAGTGACTGAAGTCGGTCGGCCCAAGGGATGTGCGGCAAGTCCTACCGAATGAGTCAAGGCAGAAAGCTCCCCTGAAGGCCAAGACCAGGAGCGCGCAGATTGTATTTCAGGCGAAGTGCGGAAACTGGTTGACCAGAACGACTTCCAGATCAAACAGTTCGAGCCTCTCCACACCGCGTTCGACCATTGCCTTCGCCTCCTCGACGCTGGGCGCGTTGAGAAGCGCAAAGAAGCCCGGTTCATCCCCTACCTTGTACAAAACGTGGGACAGCACGCCGTGCCGGATCAGATCCCAAGTGGAAGGGTTTAGTCGGCGGGTAAGGTGCTCAATGAGTTTTTCCCGTGTCGCCCCCGCCTTGGGCCGACTAATCACCATGAATAGCATGGTCAACCTCCATCGAGTACGGTCGCACGCTTCTAAGACAGACTCGTGACGCGCTGCCTCGTGACGCGGGTATCATCCCTAAGGGTACTACGTGTACCGTCCGTACGGGTACTACGGGTACCGTCCGCACCGCAGACACTATGCGTATCGTAGGTGGCAGCGTTATTGGTGACGCCCATCAACTCGGCCACTGGCTTCTTGACCGAGGAAATCCACCGCGCCTTCACCATCGAGGTGGTAATGAGCGCTAGCGCGCTGCAATCGGTGAATGTCTGCTTTTGGCACTTAGCAGACATGCTCAACGCGCGCGGCACTCTGTTCCCCGCGCACCCTTGGGTCAGGAGTCGAATTGGATTTACACACTCGCTGGGAAGAGTTGGTTCCCGTGGTTTCGGTTTTACGGCCCGAGAAGGCGCTCTTCGACAAGAGCTGGACGATGCCGGCCATTGAGCAGTTAAACTGAGCAGGCGGGATGTCTGCTTATGGCACTTCGCGGACATCCCACGTGCACCGACGTACCATCCACGTTCACGAGTGTCTGCACTGCGGCGATGCAAACTGGTGGCGTTGGCCACTACATCCCAGGTAGAGGCATGATCTCCATGATTTCGATCCATGCGCCGGGCATTTGCAGATGAGGATGGTCTTTGCCGAATATCTTCGTGGCCGCATCATGCGATTCGGCCTGCACAACCGAATAGCCTCCGATCTCATTTTTTGTATTTGAGGCTCCGTTCGAAGTCAACGCGCTTGGTCTTTCCCAACGGCGCTCCGCCCTCGACAATGGACGCCTTATTAGCGTTCATCCACTTCATCCAGGCGTCCATCCCTTTCTTCTGCTGCTCAGGAGTAGAGTTTTTCATCATCTTTTCGAACTCAGGCCCAGAAGCCATATACAGCACCATGAATTTTTTCATCGGATCTTCCCTTGCTCTGGAAATCGACGGCCATGCAGGCCTCTCCACTCGTGGGACATTGCTACGACGAAGCTAACAGTCGACGAGACGGATCGTTCCCAAAGGAGACCTCGCTGAGGCCGTGTTATCCTGACTGCTTGCTGGAACAGCGCCTGTCTCCATGCTTTTGCGCCGAAGACGAATATTGTGTCCACTAATGGCACAAAGCAGACATGCTCAATGCGCTGACGAATGTCCGCTTTTGGGGGCAAAGCGGACATTGACTAACCGCTGCTTACCAATCTCGATTTATGAGTACACGGCCTAGATCGATCCCACGACGGCATAACCACGGCTCCTCACCATCTCCACCATTCGGCAAACGAGATGCGTGCCTGCCAATCCTCCGGTTGTTCAATGACGCCATATTCCTTTTCAAGGCCGAAGAAGGACCCGGAATCTGACGGACGCCGGGAACGACAAATATATATTGACCCTAAGGAGTTCGGTCCGCTTTCCGCTGCCCTCCTCCTCCTGCCCCCAATTAAGGACTGGGATGGATTGATAGTCCAATACAGCAGGCTGCTACTGGACCAAGAGGGAGTGATTCTTCCGCCGCGGTATAACCAAGCTGCGTTTTATCATGCGCCACCATGCTCGCTCCGCCCATTTAGAGCCCGGGCCAGGTAGGAGGGGTCGTTGGCTTGGTTGCCTCTTCGAACTCACCAATTCTAAGAGCGGTCGGAAATTTGATGGGGTTTTGCCAGGCCCACCAATAAAGTGCCCGCCGCGACTATCTGCTGAATCTCCGCTAGCAGCACGGTCAGAGTTTCATCGGCACCGACATGGTGAGCGGCAAGGTCAAACCCAGTCAAAGACTGCCGCTTAAATCTCAAATAATGGCAGCCTCGGTGGTGAGGAATTTGACCCCAGCAGCGCCGATTATTCCAATACCTGAGAACATTTCATACGCTGCCGGTCAGTGCAAACCCGACTGCTTGCAGCAATATATCAGGTTCAGAATTTGCGGCCTCCGGTACCGTCAGGAACAAGAAGCAAAGAGCTAACTGAACCCACCCCAATCGGTAAGCCATGCCTGACGCCACCACGCCAAACGCTGGTTTATATCATGCGACAACCTGCCGACCGCCACCACCACCACGAATGAAGCAAGCAGGGTGAATGTATGCGGGCGGCATAGACCTCGCTTCGCACAGGATCGACGGCAATGCGCCATGTCGTGTCCCACCACTCGACCAGCGCACCGGCAGTGGCGAAGAACAGCACCATCGCCGCTATGACGGCGAATCCGGTCAGCACGTCCATGGTGTCATGGCGGTTCATGGGATGCCGTAGATGCCGTGATAAACAAACCAAACGGTCGATAGGGTAATCAGAAACCACACAAGACCGAGGAATCTTGTCGGCTCTGGAATCCCGTTCCATACACCACCGGCACCCCGAAAGATTCTGGCCAAGATAAGCCAGACAACCACAATCGCAAACAAGCCGAGGCCGATGGCTAGCACGACCGTCACGGTAGTCGGGCTCGTCAGGGCAACCAATAGACCATCGAAGGCATGAAGCTTGGCAGCGATTATCAGCAACAGAAAAATGATGATGCCGGTTCCCGGTGCCCACTTACCATCATTCATTGCCTGTCCTCACGCGCGTTACGCCTGCATGAATCCCGCGACCACCCATCCTATGGCGCGGACCACGCCATAGATGGCAAGCGCCACGAAAAGCGCGGCCAGAACTGGAAATAAAGTCATCGCCATAAGTTGGTAGGTGGTGGCGTCCGAGAAGGCGTCATGCCAACTCCAATTGTTGGCCACCCAGACCGTAAATGCCCACCAACCCGAAAACGCTAAGCCCGCAAGCAATGGCATCGCTGCCAAGAATAGCGCGAGCCGGTGAAAGCTACGATTAGTGCTCACCCCCTCAACCATTCCTTTGCCAACCGCTCTAGCACATGCTCAAGCCCAGCCCTCGGCACTATAGCGCTTCATCATGTTGCGGTAAGCGGTCCCGCGCCTAGTCCGCTCAATCTCGACAAATCGAGCCGTGGTGCGGCGTGGGCTCAGACGGCGTGGCTGGGGCAGATTCCGCCTTTCATCCAGGTGATGCCGGGACTGGTAGGCCGCGCTTTTCTATGCTTATATTCGGTGCCGAATTCATCCTAGGGAGACACGAATGAGGAAGCGCATAGTCGCAGCCGTCATGATTGGCGCGTTTGTCACGCCCGCTTTGGCCTTGACTGCCGAGAACTACTTTGTGGGCTTCGATCCCACTACCAAGACATGCTCGGTGGTGACCAAGATGGCAACAGGCATGAAAATGATGGGAAAGTTTAAATCTAAGGAGGCCGCCGAGAAGGCCATGGGCGGCATGAAAGAGTGCAAGGCGGGCTAGTTACTTTTTTTGCGTAAGGGTGATCCTCCTAAGAGTGGGAAGGGCCTGGTCCAGAGTCCAGGCCCTTCCTGATTCATGCTCTGCCTTTGTCAAGATGGCCCAAGGGCATGGCGTGGCTCCCTCGACGCAAGCCAGGGGTGCGATAGAAGGGCCGCCGACCGAAGCCCAATAGAAGAAGCCTGTCGCTATCGAATAGGGCAGAGGCTAAAGTCGCCCCCGCCCACTTAGGGGCCTCACAGGGGGGAACAACACAATGCTTCGGCTCTCACCGCCTAGACACGTGACCTTCTTCATCTCTATCGCCGTGGCCATCATCGCCGTGATCATCCACTACGCTAAAATCGACATTCCGCATGTCCACAGCGGCTTCGTGATCCTGCTCATAGGCTACCTGGTGCTCGTTGCGGGAAACGTGCTTGATGGAGTCTAGTAGGCAGAGGGGGTTGGCCGAGACCTAAAGATTCTGGCGGCCATCAAAAGGCGCTAGAGAAGGCCGGGGTGGAATTCATCAATGGCCAGCGGCCAGGGGTGCGGTTAGCCCGCCGTTAGCCCAAGAGCCTGCACACGTTGTAAATCAACAAAGGCCATCCGATTTGATGACACCGGTGAGACTGTTTGGCCCCGCGCTCACAATGTCAACCTCCACAATCTGGCCGATCAACGCCGCCGGGCCCGCCCCGTGCACGGCCTGCAGATAGGGTGAACGCCCGCCGATCTGGCCGGGTTTCCGCCCCGTCCGCTCGAACAGCACCTTCACACGACACCCGACGGTCGCCTCGTCGAAGGCATGGGCTTGGGCGTCGATGAGGCATTGCAAGGCGTGCAACCGCTCCCGCGCCACTTTGTCGGGCACCTGATCCGGCAAGCTCGCCGCGGGTGTGCCGGGACGCGCGCTATATTTGAAAGAGAAGGCGCGCGCAAATCCGATGCGGCGGACGAGCGCCAAGGTCGCCTTGAAATCGGCGTCGGTCTCGCCTGGGAATCCGACGATGATGTCGGTGGAAAGCGCAATGTCGGGCCGCGCCGCGCGGATGCGCGCGGTAAGCTCGGCATAGTCGTCGCTCGTGTGCTTCCGATTCATCGCCTTGAGGATGCGGTTGGAGCCTGACTGGAACGGCAGGTGCAGATAGGGCATGAGCTTCGGCTCGTCGCCATGCAGCGCGATAAGGTCGTCGTCCATGTCGCTTGGATGGCTCGTGGTGTAGCGGAGCCGCTCGATCGCCGGGTTGGCGGCGAGCCGCTCTAACAGTCTGGCGAGCGACCAAGCCTTGCCGTCCGGACCGGGCGCTCGATAGGCGTTCACATTCTGGCCGAGCAGCGTGAGCTCGCGAGCGCCGGAGGCCGCGAGCCTCTCCGCTTCCGCGAGGATGGCCTCAGGGGCTCGGGAGTATTCGGCGCCCCGCGTATAGGGGACGACGCAGAATGAGCAGAATTTGTCGCAGCCTTCCTGCACGGTGAGGAAGGCAGAGAGCTGCCCGCGCGTCATCGACCGCTCGGGCAGGGCGGCGAATTTGTCCTCAGCGGGGAAATCGGTGGCGACGACGCTCTCAGCCGTCTTACCGCGCTGAAGGAGATCTGGCAGGCGATGATAGCTTTGCGGCCCGATCACGAGGTCAACCATGCGGGCGCGCTCCAGCATCGCCGGCCCCTCGGCCTGGGCGACGCATCCCGCCACGACGATTTTGGTGTCGAGGCCTTGGCGGCGCCGCTCCTGCTTCAGCTCGCGTAAGCGGCCAAGCTCGGAGTAGACCTTCTCGGCGGCCTTCTCGCGAATATGGCAGGTGTTGAGGATGACGACCTCGGCCGCGGACATATCGTCGGTTGGCTCGTAGCCTTGCGACCCAAGCGCCTCTGCCATGCGCGAGGAATCATACGCATTCATCTGGCAGCCGTAGGTTTTGATGTGGAGCGTCTTGGGGGCTTGCGCCATGACCTGTTGGTGGGGCCTCTCACGGCCTCTCGTCAAGACCCAGGCGGCGGTAGCGTGATGCAACCAAGGCTTTAGCGGCCGAGCCGCCGCTGTTTCATCCCCCACGCCCTTGTTTGTCGGCGCTGAAAGTCGCGAGCCTATCTGGTTGTTTCCACTTGGGCGCGAGGATATATAACCGCACTAATCATATCGGGTTTAGAAACGCATTACGTCCCAGTGATTTCACAAAAAGCCAAATACGCTCTCCGCGCCTTGGTCGCGCTCGCCAAGGAAGGGGACTCGCTGATGATCGGCGAGATCGCCGCCCGCAAGAACATCCCGCGGAAGTTCCTCGAGCAGATCCTGCTCGAATTGAAGCACCACGGCATCGTGCAGAGCCGGCGGGGCAAGCTTGGCGGCTATAGCCTGCTGATGCCGCCGGACCGGATCACCTACGGCCAAGTCCTGCGCATTATCGATGGCCCTATTGCGCCACTGCCCTGTCTGAGCCGCATTGCCTATCGGCGCTGCTCGGACTGCGCCACCGAGGAAACTTGCGAGATCAGGCGGGTTTTCGCCCGGGTGGCGGAGTCGGCAAGAGACGTGCTCGACCGCACCACGATCGCCGATTCCCTCTCCGATCCCCTCCTCGCCGACGAGGTCGCGGTCATAGCGCGGGCAACCACGCGTCGGTAGGGCCCCCGGGCACCCGAGTGACGCGCCCGACGCGCACGGCGATCGCTGATTCCCCCTCCAATTCCCTCCGCGCCGCGCAAGGCCGGGACTACGAGGCGCGCAACGCGGCGTCGGTGAGCCGCCTGCGCCGGCCTGCGAATTGGAAACTCATTCCACCCTTGTCCGTTTCTTAGCGATTGGGATTTGACCCCCACAAAAATGTTGGTAAGGTCCGCACTTGATTATGTCTACCGACTAGATAGAATTAATGGTATTCAAACATAGGAGAACCCAGTCATGAAATTTCGAAGCACCCTGGCCGCCAGCGCGGCCCTGGCATTCGCATTGCTCGCGGGCGGCGCGGCATTTGCGGACCAGACTATCCTCAACGTCTCTTATGACCCGACCCGTGAGCTCTATAAGGCCGTCAATGAGGCTTTCGCCAAGGATTGGAAGGCCAAGACCGGCGAGAACGTCACCATCGAGCAATCCCATGGCGGCTCGGGCAAGCAGGCCCGCGCGGTCATCGACGGCCTCCAGGCCGACGTCGTGACGCTGGCGCTCGAGGCCGATATCGACGCCATCGTCAAGAACGGCGGCAAGATCAAGGAGGGGTGGCGCTTACGCCTCGCCAACAATTCGTCGCCCTACACCTCGACCATCGTCTTCCTGGTGCGCAAGGGCAATCCGAAGGGCATCAAGGACTGGGACGATCTGATCAAGCCCGGTGTCTCGGTGATTACGCCAAACCCCAAGACCTCGGGCGGCGCCCGCTGGAACTATCTCGCCGCCTGGGCTTACGCAGACCAGAAATATGGACATGACGAGGGCAAGGACAAGGAGTTCATCGCCAACCTTTATTCCCACGTCCCGGTGCTCGACACCGGTGCCCGGGGCTCGACCACGACCTTCGCGCAGCGGGGCATCGGTGACGTGCTGCTCGCCTGGGAGAACGAGGCGTTCCTCGCGCTCGACGAGCTCGGCGCCGACAAATTCGAGATCGTCGCGCCGTCGCTCTCCATCAAGGCCGAGCCGCCCGTAGCCGTCGTGGACAGCGTCGTCGACGCCAAGGGCACGCGGAAAGTGGCGGAAGCCTATTTGAACTTCCTCTACACGCCGGAGGCGCAAAAGCTCATCGCCCAGAACTACTATCGTCCGTCGAAGCCCGAGGGTGCCGATGCGAAGGACCTCGCGCGCTTTCCCAAGCTGAAGCTCGCTTCGATCGACGACCCGCTGTTTGGCGGTTGGGCAAAGGCGCAGCCGAAGCATTTCGATGACGGCGGCATCTTCGACCAGATCTACAAGCCCTCAGCGTCGAATTGAGCTGACCGATGGCCGCAGCGCACGGCCTTGGGCTGAAACAGCCGAGCGCCATCCCGGGCTTCGGGTTGGCGCTCGGCTTTACGTTGACCTATCTCAGCGTGATCGTCCTCATCCCGCTTGCGGGACTTGTGCTGAAATCGGCGACGCTCGGGCTCGCCGGATTCTGGAACATCGTGACGGGCGAGCGCACGCTTGCCGCGCTGCGCTTGAGCTTCGAGACCTCGTTCATCGCCGCGACCGTCAATGCCGTGTTCGGCGTGATCATCGCCTGGGTGCTCGTTCGCTATCGCTTCCCCGGACGGCGGCTGCTCGACGCTTTCGTCGACCTACCCTTCGCCCTACCGACCGCGGTCGCCGGCATCGCGCTCGCCTCGCTCTATGCGCCGAACGGCTGGATCGGCAGCTGGCTCGCGCCGCTTGGCATCAAAGTCGCCTACACGCCGCTCGGCATCACCGTCGCGCTGATCTTCATCGGCCTCCCTTTCGTGGTGCGGACCGTGCAGCCGGTGCTTGAAGAGTTCGACCGCGAGCTGGAAGAGGCCTCGGCGACGCTCGGCGCCAACCGGCGGCAGACGGTGTTCCTGGTCATGCTGCCGTCGCTCACGCCGGCGATCCTCACCGGCTTCGCGCTCGCGCTTGCCCGCGCCGTCGGCGAATACGGCTCGGTGATCTTCATCGCAGGCAACTTGCCGTTCATCTCCGAGATCGCGCCGCTACTCATCATCATCAGATTGGAGGAGTTCTCCTACCCGCAAGCCACCGCCATCGGTACTGCGATGCTGCTGATCTCCTTTGCCATCCTGTTCTTCGTACATTTGGTCCAAGCCTGGCAGCGGCGGAGGTTCGGCCGTGACTGACGCCGCCGTCGCACCGCTCCTCGTCCCTTCCTTCAAAGTGCCGGCGGTCGCTACCGAGCGGTCCTGGGTCCGGGTGACGCTGATTACGCTCGCGGTGTTTTTCCTCGTGGTGTTCCTGTTCCTGCCGCTCGTCGCCGTCTTCGTCGAGGCCTTCAGGGCCGGTGTGTCTCACTATCTCGCGTCCATCACCGAGCCCGACGCTCTCGCCGCCATCAAGCTCACGCTGCTGGTCGCGGCGATTGCCGTGCCGGCCAACATCGTGTTCGGCCTTGCCGCCTCCTGGGCCATCGCCAAATTCGAGTTCAAGGGCAAGAGCGTGCTGAACTCGCTGATCGATCTGCCCTTCTCGGTTTCGCCGGTGATTTCCGGCTTGATCTATGTGCTGTTGTTTGGCGCGCAGGGCTACATCGGTCCATTCCTCGCGCGTCACGACATCCAGATTATCTTCGCGCTGCCCGGCATCGTGCTCGCCACCATCTTCGTGACCTTCCCCTTCGTCGCCCGCGAGCTCGTGCCGTTGATGCAGGAGCAGGGGACGCAGGACGAGGAGGCGGCGTTGTCGTTGGGCGCCAGTGGCTGGCAGACCTTCTGCAGAGTGACGCTGCCTAATATCCGTTGGGCGCTGCTCTACGGCGTGGTGCTCTGCAACGCGCGCGCCATGGGCGAGTTCGGCGCGGTGTCGGTGGTGTCCGGCCATATCCGCGGCAAGACCAATACCATGCCGCTGCATGTGGAGATTCTCTACAACGAATATAACTTCGCCGCCGCCTTCGCCGTCGCCTCGCTGCTGGCGCTGCTCGCCCTCGTCACGCTCCTTATCAAGATCTCGCTGGAATGGCGCTACGCCGACCAGATCGCCGCTTCGCGCCGCCACTAAAGCCTGATCCCGCAAAGTCGCAGACTTTTCGGACCATCAGGCGTCAAGAGAAAGGCTTAGAAAACCATGGACGCCCGAGTAACAAATGATGTGAACTCTGCGGCCGGCGGCGCGTTGCCGCTTTCCTGGACGGCGCGATGGGACAGGCCGATGCATGTGAATGTCGAGAACGTCGTTAGGACCTTCGGCGCGACCCCAGCGCTACACGGAGTCTCTCTCGACATTAGATCCGGCGAGCTGGTGGCGCTGCTCGGACCGTCGGGCTCGGGCAAGACGACGCTGCTTCGCATTCTCGCCGGCCTCGATATTCCGACCGCCGGACGCGTGATGTTCGACGGCGACGACGCGCTGAAGCTGACGGTGCAGGAGCGGAACGTCGGGCTCGTGTTTCAGAACTACGCGCTGTTCCGCCACATGACGGTCCTCGACAATATCGGCTTCGGCCTGTGCGTTCGGCCGCGCTCCCGCCGCCCCAGCCGTAAGGAGATCCGCCAACGCGCGCTCGAGTTGCTCGACCTCGTGCAGCTGTCCGGGCTTGAGAAGCGCTATCCCTCGCAACTGTCCGGCGGCCAGCGCCAACGCGTCGCTTTCGCTAGAGCCTTGGCCATCGAGCCGCGGCTGCTGCTGCTCGACGAGCCGTTCGGCGCGCTCGACGCCAAGGTGCGAAGGGACCTCCGCCGCTGGCTCTTGGAGCTGCACAACAAGACCGGGCACACCACCGTATTCGTCACCCACGATCAGGAGGAAGCGCTCGAGCTTGCCGACCGCGTGGTGGTGATGAGCGAAGGCAGGATCGAGCAGATCGGCACGCCCGACCAGATCTACGACACGCCGAACTCGCCCTTCGTGTTCTCCTTCATCGGCGAATCGAGCGTGCTGGCCGTCCGCGTCGAGCAGGGCAAGGTCTGGCTCGACGGAACGCCGCTCGATCTGCCCGCGGGCGACGTTCCCGCCGGTCCGGCCTATCTCTTCTTGCGGCCACACGACGTCGAGGTGGTCGACGACCAGGCCGGGGCGATTTGGGGTGTGGTGTCGGTGCTCCGGCGCCATGCCGGATTGCGCCGCGTCGATCTTGAGGTTGGCGCCAGGCGCAACCGCATCGAGATCGAGCTTCCCGCCGACCTCAATCTCGATCTCGCGAGGACGGTTGCGTTTCGTCCCCGCCGCTTCCGACTCTACCCGGGGGCGGCACAGACGACATCGAGCTGATAGGCCCGGACCGCCTCAAAGCCCTTGTGCACCTGAAAGCCGGCAGGGCCTCGAGGCGGCTTAGGTGGACCGGGCGCTCGTTAAAGCGGGCGTCCGCGTCCCGCCAACTTAATCCGCGAGCTTAAGCCTTACACTCGCTCATGCCCTTCATCGCCGTCATCGCGTCGGGCTTGGATTTGAAGGATGCGGTGCCGAGCATCATCGCCGCGCTCACTTTTCCGCTCCGCAAGGGCTACGGCTATCCCTGAACCGCGGCAACTTGCAGCGAAGGGAACGCGGGGCAAGACTGCCGCGTTGAGGGCATGATGTAATCTTACGGAAGAGGTCGATCATGCCAGCCAAGTCAGCAGCGCAGCAGAAAGCCGGCCGCGCTCGCCACCAAACGCGGCGAGACGAGCCCGAGCAAGCTCAAAGGTGCATCCCAGAGCATGTATAAATCGATGAGCGAGAAGCAGCTCGACGAATTCGCCTCGACTAAGCGCAAGGGCAAGCCCGAGCATGTCGCAAAATCGGCGATGTCGTCGCGGAAGAAATCTCACTGGCACCTGCCGCTATTGCAGCCGCACCAGCACGCTGTCGGCTGCGCCGGTCGAGTCAGTGACGGTGAGGCGCACGAAGCCCGGTCCTTCCGGCTCGAAGAAGAGGTCTCGGCCGTCGGGCTTGGCCTCGAGCGGCATGCCGTTGAGCAGCACCGTCAAAGGCGGCGTGCCGCCCGCGATCTTGATGGGCAGGGGATCAGCCTCCTCGCCGGCATGCCCCGACAGCTCGACGCTCGCTCCGTTCGGCGGAAACACGATATGCACGGGTGGCGTAAGCCCCGAGGCAGTTTCCATGTGGGAAGCGAAGCGCTGTAGCGGCGGCGGCAGCTTGGCCGTGGTCGCGATCAAGGCGCCCGGGGGCGGCGGCGGTAGGGTCTCGAGCGGCTGCGAGCCCCGCGCAAAGGCATCGAACAGGATCGGCGCGGCCGCGGTCCGCCCGGCAAGGCCGGTGACCGGAGCGCCGTCCGGACGCCCCACCCACACGCCAACGGTGCGCTTGCCGTCGAAGCCGACCGCCCAGGCGTCGCGATAGCCGTAGCTCGTACCGGTCTTGAAAGCGATGCGGCCGCCCGCGGCGTTCTCCGGCGGGGGCGTGCCTTGCAGGATCCTGGCGACGTACCAGGCGGCGACCGGCTCGAGCAGACGCTTGGCGGGAAGACTTGGAGCATCGAGCTGCTCTTTGAGCGGCTGGACGGTGCCCTGCCGGCCAAGTCCGGTATAGAGCATGGTGAGGTCGGTAAGCGTGATGCCGACACCGCCAAGGCCAAGGGCCAGCCCCGGAGCCTCGCGCCTCGGTAACATCAGGCTCGCCCCGGCGTCGCCAAGCCTCGCCACGAGGCGGCTCGGGCCAACCTCTTCGAGCACCGCGACGGCTGGCACGTTCAAGGATTGCTGCAGCGCGCGGCGGACGGTGACGGTGCCCTGGAAGGTAAGGTCGAAATTCTCCGGCGCATAGCTGCCATAATGGACTGGCCGGTCCTCGATGAGGGTGTCGGGATGGATCAGTCCATCTTCGAAGCCGAGGCCGTAGATGAAGGGCTTGAGCGCCGAGCCTGGCGACCGCACCGCGCGCGTCAAATCGACCTGGCCCGACCGCCGCGCGTTGAAATAGTCGGGCGAGCCGACGCGGGCTAGCACCTCGCCGGTCGCATTGTCCACCACCATGATCGCCACCGACATGTCGAGCCCAAGCGCTTTCGCCCGGTCGCGGGCAAGGTCTTCGAGGCCTTTCTGCAAAGCGCCGTCGATGGTCAGCCGATGCTCCCGCTCGTTCGGGTCGTTGGCCATTGCATCATCGGCGGCGTGTGGCGCGAGCATCGGCATTTGCTTGCGCGCATCCGGCACAGGCTCCGCTTTGGCGCGGGCGATCTCGGCGGGGCTGAACAGGCCGTAACGCGCCATGCGGTCGAGCACGCGATCGCGCGCGCGCTTGGCCGCGTCGTGCGACCGGTCCGGCCGGCGCAGCTCCGGCGATTGCGGCAGGGCGACAAGGAGCGCTGCTTCGCCGAGCGTGAGCCGGCGCGGCTCCTTGCCGAAATAAGCGTGCGAGGCGGCCCTGATGCCTTCGAGGTTGCCGCCATAAGGCGCGAGCGTCAGATAGAGCGCCAGGATCTCGTCCTTGCTGAGCGCGCGTTCGAGCTCGATGGCGCGGACCGCTTCCCTGATCTTGACGAAGAGGGAACGCTCGTGGCGCGGCTCGAGCAGGCGGGCCACCTGCATGGTGATGGTCGAACCGCCCGAGACGATGTGCCCCTGGGTGAGGAGCTGTAGCGCCGCCCGCCCGAAGGCGAGCGGATCGACGCCCCGGTGCCACCAGAACCGTTTGTCCTCATAGGCGAGCAGCATATCGAGATAGCGCGGGTCCACTTGGGCGCGTGTTGCCGGCAACCGCCAGCGTCCCTCGCTCGTGGTGTAGGAGCGGAGCAGGCGTCCGTTGCGGTCGAGCACGATCTTGGAGAGCTCAAGGTTGCGCCCAAGCGGGGCGGGTCCAAACGCATCGACCAGACCCCAGACGGCGCCCACCGCCACACAAGCGATCCCGATCAGGCCGATGGCGGCAGGGAGGGCGTACCGTCTCCAGATAGGGGGCCTGTTCCCTCTGCCCTGGTGGGGGAGGGTGCGGTGAGGGGTACCCCCATCAGACCGGTCGTCGACCGGGCGTGCTCCCCAGCCAGGGGGGAGCGGGGAGTCTCCCGTCGGCTCCGAGCTACGTGCACTCATTTTGCGGGCTGCACGCTGACCGTTCCAGTGCCGGTGCGGCCGAAGCGGTCGGGCTGGTACATGTCCTCAACCTCGGCCTGCGGCAGCACATACTGTCCCGGCGAGACCGCGCGCACGACATAGGCGACGGTGAAGACGGATGGGTCGCCGGTGTTGCGGTTAAAGGCCGCGGTGAAGCGGTCGTCGCGGAACTCGCTATGAGCGGGCGTAACGCCGTTCTCGATCCAGGACAGCGCGCCTGTGTCGCCCGAGGAGACGAGCTCGGGATTGTCGATCTCGAAGCCCGCCGGCACGAAGTCCATCAGCGCAACTCTGGCAAATTGCGGCTGCGGCTCGGTGACTTTGAGCACCACCACAAAGCGCTGGTTCTGCTTCGCATGGGTGATATCGGCGTCCGCTCCGTCCAAACTGTGGAAGCTCCGCTCTATGGCAAAGCCATGATCGGCGGCGGGTTCCGGCGTCGTCGGCGCGCCGCTGACGCTGATCACGGTGTCGACCGGCACGTCCCCGCTATTGGTCACCGTCACCGCGCTTTCTTCGATGTCCGCCTGGCTGTAGGTGCTGTAATAGGGCCCAACTTGCGCCCCCTGATTAACGTCGAGCGTGACATTCTGCTTGCCGAGCGCCCGCGCCGCGAGCACGAGCCAGGCATCCTCTTGCGTCGAGGTGCGCGTCACGAGATTGCGGGCGGCATCGACGCGCGCGGTGGCGCTGACCAGGATCGGCTTTGCCGCATCGCCTTCGGCGGCGAGCGTCACCAGAGTCGCGGCGTCGCGCAAGGGCGAACCGTAATCGGTGCGTCCGATTTCGACGGAGGGCTTCGGCTGCAAGGCGTTGAGCGCGATGTCGAACACCTTCTCGGCGCGGATCCTGTCGCCGAGCATGGCGAGTGCCGCACCGATCTCCGCCTTCGCCGTCGCGGTCTTCAGATCGTTGATCTTGGCGTCGGCGAGATAGCGAACATCGCCCACCGGCGCCACGCCGTTCCGCGCCAGCACATAGAGCGCGTAAGCGAGCGCCAGGCCCCCGTCGGTAGAGGGCTCCGGCGCCGTGCTCACATAGTTGCGCAAGCGGTCGAGCGCGAGCCTGAAGGCTTCGTCCGGTACCGAGAAGCCGCGCGCCCTCGCGCGGGTGAGGAAGTCCGTCACATAGGCGTCGAGCCAGGCATCCTCGCCACCCGGTGCCCACAGGCCAAAGGCGCCCTCCGAGCCCTGGCGGGAGAGCACCGTCTCGATGGCATCGGCGATGCGCTGATCGATGCTGGTGTCGACGGCGAGATGCAGATTGACCGAGAGCTCGTTGGCGTAGAGCAGCGGCAGGGCGCGGCTCACGATCTGCTCGGTGCAGCCGAGCGGATAGCGGTCGAGCGCGGCAAGGAGGCTCGCCACGTCGAGCGCCGCCGAAGGCGTGATCGACAGCGCGAGGCTGCCGGTACCCGGCACGAGGTCGGCGAACAAGTCGCTGGTGAGGGTGAGAGTCTGCCCGGGCGGCAGCGGCTTCACCGTGCGGCGCGCGACGATCTGCGTCGCGGGCTTCACGGCGAGCGCGTATTGGCGTTCAAGCGCGAAGCCGCCGGGGCCGGTCACGTTGACCGTGACCGTGCCGGAACCCACGCCGGTGGCCGTGACGCCCAAGCTCATGCCGCCACGCTTCTTGGCGTCGAGGCTGATGGTCTTGGCGGACTCAGGCAGAGTGAGCGGTCCATCGGCGACAATGCCAACACGATAATCGCCGGTCTCGCCCTCGACATTGTCGAGGTCGAGCCGGATCGTGCTCTTGTCGCCCATCAACAGGAAGCGCGGCAGCGTGGCGGTGACTACGACCGGATCGCGCACCACCACCTCGGCGGAAGCATGGCCGACCTTATCCTTGCTCCAGGCGACCGCCATCACCCGCACCGTGCCGGCGAAAGCGGGAATCTCGAAGCTCGTCTCGGCGGTGCCGTCGGCACCGACGCTGACGATGCCCGAATAAAGCGCGAGCGGCGCTTGCGTCGGCGGGCTGCCTTGCAGCTCGGCTTCGCCGCCGTCGCCGCCTGAGCGGATCGTGCCCTTGGTGCCCTGCATGCCGTCGATCAGCTGGCCGTAAAGGTCGCGGACCTCGGCGGATAGCTTGCGCTGGCCGAGAAAATAGTCCTCGGGCGCCGGCGCCTTGTAATTGGTGAGATTGAGGATGCCGACATCCACCGCGGACACCACGACGCGAGCCTCTTCGCCCGGGGTTAGGCCCGCAAGCTTTATGGGCACACGGAGCGTGGTCTCGGGCCGGATGCGGTCGGGCAGGTCCAGGGCCACGCCCAGCGTGTGCGCCGCCTTGTCGATCGGAAACCATTCGACGCCGATGGCGCGTCCAGGCATGCGTTTCGCTTGCGTGTCGAGCGGACGTCGCAAGGTGGCGAGCACATAGGCGCCGGTGCCCCAATCCTCGCCCACGGTGAGCGGCAGCTTGGCCGTGCCGGCCTCGACATCCGTCGTCGTGCTGGTGAAGAGCTTGTCGCCCACCACGGCGAGCGTCACCTGGCCCGCGGTGCGCGCCGTGACCACCACGGTCATGCTGTCGCCGGGCTTATATCCGGCCTTGTCGAGCGCGATCTCGAGCACGTCCGGTGTGTCGGCGCTCGCCTCGGCGTACCAGCCGGAATCGAAGCCGAGCACGGTCTCCGGCCCTTGTGGATCGGCGCTCGTAACCTCGAGCCGGTAGCGGCCCCAGGTCACCGGCACGGCTATGTGCCCGGGCTGGCCGGGAGCGACGGCGACGCTACCGTCGGCGACGCGGCGCGTCACCTTGATGGGCTCGTACTGCCAATAGCCGCTGTTGCGGTACCATTGATATTTGGAATCGACGCGGAGCAGTTGCCAATGCAGTCCGGTTTTGGTCATCGGCGTGCCGTCCGGCGCAACCATGACGATGTCGAAGCTTGCCGTGTCCGAGTCACCAAGCGACTTGCCGTTGAATAGAGATTTCACCCCGATCATCGGCGCGGACGGCGTGATGGGTAGCGTAAGCTTGCGCTCGACCGCCCGTCCGCCCGGCTCGGCCATGCGCAGGGCAATCTCGGCTTCTTGCGGCCGCGTCGAGGCCGGCACCTTGTCGAGGGTCGCGGTGAATGTGGCTTTGCCCGCGGCGTCGGTCTGCGGCAGATCCGCGAGCGGAATGGTATTGGATTGGTCGTCCTGGTCGGCGTCGCTATCCTCCTCGAGGCCGAACACATAACCGGCAAAGCCCGGACGCTCGGACGCCTTGGCGATCTTGATCTCGCCTTCGAGGTCGAGCCCCGCAGCCGGCGCGCCGTAAAGGAAACGCCCATCCACGCTGATCTTGGCGGGAGCTGTAGGCGAGATGCTGGTTGCTGTGGTGGTGAGATCGAATTCGAGCCGATCCGGAACATAGTCCTCGACGAGGAAGCTCGCCTCGCCGATGGCCGGGCGCTTGGGGTCGGTGAAGGCGGCCACGCGCCAGGTTCCGGTGGGCGCCGAGGAGATGATCGGCACATCGAGCGAGCGGCCGCCGATGCCCTGATCGGGGACGACGCTCCGGCGATATTCCACTCCGTCGGACCGCGTGACCACGAGCGTGAGCGGCACGTCGGGAACGGCAATACTTTCGGGATCGCGAAGCAGGGTCGTCACATGCACGGTCTCGCCGGTGCGGTAGACGCCGCGCTCGGTGAAGACGAAAGCGTCGAGGCCAGACGGCGCGTCGCGCCCGGCAACACCGCGATCGGTCAAGTCGAACGGAGATTGCTTCAGGTCGAGGAAGGCGTAGTCGCCTGAAGCCGTCGAAGCGATCAGCATCGCCGGCGCGAGCCCGCCTTCACCGCGCGCGAGCCCTGCGTCGAAGGTGAGGGCTCCGCTCGCATCACTGGTCTTGGTGGCCAGCACCTCATTGCTTCGCGCGAGCAAGCGAAGCTCGACGCCGCCTACGGGCGCGGTGGTGGCGAGCGAGTTGACGAAAGCGTGGATGCCGTCGCCCCCTGAATAGGCGGTGAGCCCCAAATCGGAGACGATGAACCACTGCGTCGCCCGCTCGTTATAGCCTTCCTCATCGACATTGGCCGGCAGCGCGGCGAGCACATAGACGCCGGGCTGAAGCGCCGGCACCGCCTCGTTGACGGGGAAGTCTGTGGTGATCTCGGCGTTTAGCTCCTTCTCGACGGCCATGGTGCCGGTCCACACCAGCTCGCCCTTTTGGTCGGCGATGTCGTCGAGCGAATATTTGTAGAGATTGCGTTGGAAGTCGCCGCCGATCACCGTGTCGACCAGGCTGCGGTCGCCGATCCGGTAGACTTTGATCTTGATCTCGTCGGTGTTGACGCTGACGAGCGGGATGCCCTGCTGGCCGGTCTTCGGCAGCACATAAGCCTTCCCGGCGAGCCGCACCAGCGGGCTCCGGTCACGGACGTAAATATTGAAGTCTGCCGTCTTGAGCAGGTCTTCGCCGACCGTGGAGGGAATGCCCTGGCGAAGCGTGATGGTGTAGCTCTCGCCATGCTTCAGCCCCTCGACGCAAAGCTGCTGGTCGTCAACCGAGATCGCCGGTTTGTCTTGGCCAGCGACGGCGACGAAGGGCGAGAAGTCGGTGCGCTTCGGCAGGCTCTCCGAGAATTGGAAGCAGGCCCGTGGCGAGGCTGCATCGGAATCGACGCTGTAGTTGGAGACGCGGAAGCCATATTTCTCGCGCAAGCCGTCATAGGTGGCCTTGAGCTCCGGCGTCTGGTGCAGCTTGAGCGCCAAAGCGAGCGCGTTCAGAGCCGGGCGCCAATCGCTCCGTTTGCCATAGGCGCTCGCGAGCATGATGAGAGCATCGGCCTCGTCGGGGGCGTTGGCCGCGTCCTGATAGGCGATATAGGCCGCCGTGGTCGCCCGCTCGTAGCGCGTGCTGCCGTCGTCCTCATCGGTGGCCGGAATCTTGAGCCAGAGATCGGCGAGCCGGCGCCAGGCTATAGCGTCGTTCGGCGCGACGGTCACGATCTGAACGTAGATATCGGCGGCGCTGTCGAGATCGCCTTTTTTGAGAGCCGCGTCGGCGTCCTTCTTGAGCGCGATGACCGGCTTCTCGACGGTTCCCGCCTCGTCCTTCAGGTCGGCATGAAGCTTGATCGCCGCATCGTCGAGATCAGCGTCTTGGAAGGTCTTTTCGGCAGCTTGGACGGGGATGAGGGGGGTCGTAACAAAAACCAACAGCGCGGCGATGAGGCCAGCGCGGAAGCGTACAGGCATTGGTTTCCTCCCGGGCCCGCCCTCGGCGCGGCGGGACGCGACCTCCAATGTAGTGACGATTTGTGACAGAAGCGAGGGGGAGGCCGGAAAGTCAGTCGGCGAGCGGCGGGATGGGCGGGCCAGGCATAGGCCGCCGCGGCCCTGGTAATCAGCGCCTCGGCAAGCTTCGAGCCATTGTCGGAATTGGTCATCACCACCATGCCGTGGCCGGTCTCCGGATAGAGGATCAGATAACCTGGTAACCGATATTCTGGCCCCGTTTCATCAGCAAGAGGGAGGCGCCGTCGCCCGCGACTGCGGCGCCGAGCCCATAGGGACCGCCATTCTGACGCGTCAGCACCTCACGTAAGGTGTCGCGCCGAAGGAGGACTTGGCCATCGCCCCGCCCGTCATTGGTTAACGCGACGAGCAGCTTGGCGAGGTCCGTCGCCGTCGACCACAGCGCGGCGGCGGCGCGTTCTGGGAAAATGTGCCAGCGCCCGGGAAGCTCCGTTCCGTCGCCGAAATGGCCGCTTGCCGCCCTGGCCTCTTGCCATGACAGCCGTGATGGCCGCCATAAGCAGCACCGCCGACTTCCGCATCGTCGTCGCCTCCGCCATGTCAGGCAGCCCTTCCGCTCTCGCGGGCCAACGCCGCAAGCTCGTCCCGCACCCAATGGTGACACTCGTCTCGGTCATAGCTCGCATGCCAGAGCAGGCGCACCGGAATGGAGATGTCGCCGAGCGGTTGGGCCACGCGCAGAAGCGGGAACTGCCGCTCCAGGATCACAGCCAAGGAGTGTGGCAGCGTGAGCAACGCGTCGCTGTCCAGCGTGAGCAGCAAGCCAGCGAGCACGGACGAGACGCGCGTAGAGATGTTGCAGGCAAGCCGCATCTTGCCGAGCTCGCGATCGAGCAGCGCGATAGTGGGGAGCGCATTCACGGCCATATGGTCGCTTGCGGCGAAAGCCTTGGCATCTGGCTCCTGCGCGCCCAAGGGATGCCCGGACCGGGCGAGCGTGGCGAGGCGGTCGTCATAGAGCTTCAGCACGTGGATGTCCGGCGCCGGCAGCGCCATGGATTCGACGTCGATGGCGAAATGACACTGGCCATGGCGAAGTGCGTCGATAATCTCCGGGCCCCGGCCTGGCATCCAGCCCGCGCGCACCGAGGGCGCGATCTGCTCAAGCCGCAGTCTAAGTGGCTGCACCAGGATAAGCTCGCCGACCTCGCTCGCGGCAACGGCGAAGTCGCGCTCGGTCTCCGACGGGTCGAAGGGCTTGGCCGGTCTGAGCAGGCTCTCCATGCCGGCAAGGATGACATGCACGGTGGGGGCGAGATCGAGGGCCTTCGCCGTCGGCACGAGACGCTGGCCCGCGCGCACGAAGAGCTCATCGGCGAAGATTTCACGAAGCTTGGCAAGGGCATGACTGATGGCCGAGGCGCTACGCCCGAGGCGCTCTGCCGCCCTCGTGACGCTCGCATCCACGAGCAGCGCATCGAGGACGACAAGAAGATTGGCGTCGACTTCCTTCAGATGCATGAAATGAAATAATTCTGCTGAGAAGATTTCATTACGTGCATGTTAACCGCTGAGCTATGGTTTTTGCAAGGATTCCTGCCGTGGGGTGGACTTCTCGAATACGCCATCGGTGCCAGAGGCGCCGCATATTAGATTCAAGGGGTGCCCATGTTCTCGATACCGCCGCTTGCCCGGCCGCTGGCTCTAATTGCGCTTGGCGTTTGCCTTGGATTTTCACCGCTCGCCGCAGAGCCAAGCGCCAAGGAGGTGAGCGCCAAGGACGTGCTCAAGACCTATGCCGACATCGCCGAGGCGGGTTATGCCGACGCTCTCGCCACGGCGGGGACGCTGCAGCTGACCGTCAATCAATTGCTGGCCAAGCCGACGGACGAGAATCTTCGTGCCGCCCGCGCCGCTTGGATCGCCGCGCGTCCGGCCTACATGCAGACCGAGGCCTTTCGTTTCGGCAACTCGATCGTCGACGATTGGGAAGGCCGGGTGAATTCCTGGCCGCTTGACGAAGGTCTCATCGACTACGTCGCGGGCGCCTATGGCACCGACTCCCCCGAGAACGAGCTCTATGCCGCCGACGTCATCGCCAACGTCTCGCTGACCATCGGCGGTAAGAAGCTCGACACCTCGAAGATCACCAAGGAGCTGCTTGCCGATAAGCTGCAAGAGGCTGGCGGCGTCGAGGCCAATGTCGCCACCGGCTATCATGCCATCGAGTTTCTGCTCTGGGGCCAGGATCTGAACGGCACCGGTCCGGGCGCGGGCAATCGTCCGGCGAGCGATTTCGATGTCAAGGCATGCACCGGCGGCCATTGCGACCGCCGCGCTCAATATCTCCGAGCCGCGACCGATCTGCTGGTCGACGATCTCGCCTGGATGACCGCGCAATGGGGACCCGATGGCGCGGCGCGCAAGACGCTCATGGATGGGGCCGACCAGGCGGGCTTGACCGCGATCCTCACCGGGCTCGGCAGCCTCTCTTATGGCGAGCTTGCCGGCGAGCGCATGAAGCTCGGCCTCATGATCCACGATCCCGAGGAGGAGCAGGATTGCTTCTCCGACAATACCTTTGCCGCCTACTATTTCGACGCGCTCGGCATTCGCAATGTGTATGTCGGTCGCTACCGGCGCGTGGACAGCTCCGTGGTCGAGGGCCCGAGCGTGTCCGATCTGGTCAAAGCGAAGTCGCCGGAGGTTGACGCCGAGGTTAGAGCCACGCTCGACGCGACCATGACCGCGATGGGCGCGCTCTACCGCCGCGGTGTCATGGTCGAGAACTACGACCAGATGATCGGCGAAGGCAACGAGGAGGGCAACGCGACCGTCCAGCGCGTCATCGACAGCCTTCTCGATCAGACCAAGGGAATTGAGCGGGCCGTCGCCGCCTTGGATCTGCACGCGATACAGTTCCAAGGCTCGGACAGTCTGGATAGCGCGGGCAAAGTCGACAAGGAGCATAAGGCCGCCGGCGGAAGCGCTCCGGCCAGCCCCGAGTAAGAGGCGCGAAAACGTCTATCGCCACCGCTAGACCAGATATGACGAAAAGACGGTTCGGGGACCGAGACCCTTGAGTGGACGGAGCATCGGGGCAATGTCTCTAGCCACACGATGTCTGCGCGCCGCGGGCGCCGCCGGCCTGCTGGCCGTTGCCGCGGCGGCATCGCCCTCTCCAGCAAGCGCCGATTGCGAGGTTCCGGACAAAGGCGTGCCGCACGACACACTGCTTTCGAGCTTGGGGCCCAACTGGGCCAGCCTCGGTGGCGTGCGCCCCATGCTCGCCGGATCCGGCATCGCCATTGGCGGTAATTATTTCGGCGAGGCCTTTGTCAACAGTGGAGGCTTCAACCAGGGCGGCAAATATGACGGCGTGCTCGAACTCACCATGAACGCCGATCTGCATAAGCTTGGCTTCTGGAAGGGACTCTGCTTCCACACCAATGGCTACCAGATCCACGGCCAAAGCATCACCGCCGACAATATCGGCAGCCTGATGCCGGTAAGCAATCTCGAAGCCACGCCGGCCACGCGTCTCGATGAGCTATGGCTCGAGCAGCATTTGTACGGCGACAAGCTCGCGGTCAGGTTCGGCCAGATCGCCGCCGATACCGAGTTCATCATCTCACAAGGCGGCATGAATTTTCTGAACGGCACCTGGGGCTGGCCCTCGATCGCCGCCGCCGATCTGCCGGGCGGCGGCCCGGCCTATCCGCTCCCGACCCCGGGCGTTCGCGTCGCCATCACGCCGAACGACAAGGCGAGCCTGCTCATTGGCGTCTACAACGGCAACCCGGCGGGTCCCAACTGCCAGGGCAACCCGCAGGTGTGCGACAATAATGGTCTCGATTTCAACCTTCAGGTGCCCGCGCTGCTGATGGCGGAGGGCGCCTACAAATACAATCAGGATGGACTCGCCGGCACGATCAAGCTCGGCGGCTGGAACCATTTCGGCACCTTTGAGCATCTGCGCTTCAACTCCGGTGGCCGTGCTACGGCCGTGACGGGCAATCCCGGCCAACCGCTCGACAATGGTTGGGGGTTCTACGGCATCATCGACCAGCTCATCTGGCGCCTGCCGGGCAGCGAGGACGCCAAAGGCGTGGCGCTGTTCGGCCGCGTGGTCGGAGCGCCCTCCGACCGCAATGTCGTCGATTTCTATGCCGATGGCGGCATCACCTTTACCGGGATGATCCCGCGCCGGCCGGACAACTCGCTGGCAATTGGCTTTGCCTAAGGTCAACGGACGGCTTCGACCGCGATTTGGACCTGCCCGTCACGCGCAATTACGAGGCGCTGCTGGAGATCTGCTACACCATGCAGCTTAAGTCGGGCTGGAGCTTACAGCCGGACTTCCAATACATCTGGCTACCCGGCGGCAACGTGCCCAGCGACTCGGGCAAAGACGCCCTTGAGAGTGCGGCTGTGTTCGGGGCCCGCAGCACCATGAGCTTTTGACGAAGAACCCTTGCACGCAAAACATCCCAAGCTCCGGTGCCGCCTGGTCCCACCGCCGATTGAAGCATCGCCGCAGCTTCCCTATGCCCGACGCGCTTGGCTCATCCTCGCCGTGACGCTCGGCGCAGGCTTTCCGCTGCTCACCGGCGTTTGGGAGAGCTATGGCGCCGACGCCGCTGCGGGCGTTGCGGGCCTCATCGCGCCGACCAAGGACTTTTCGCGTGCCGAGGCGGGCGAGGACAAGCCGGGCGGCGGCGCGACCTCCCGGGGCAGCGTGGACAACGCCGACGCCTTCTCGCACTCCTCCGGCAATCTCGACGTCAAACGCGAGCTCGACTTCAAGATTGGCAACGCCATCTTCCGCAAGAACTGGGTCTCCGCGCCGTCCTCAACCGATGCCTCCGATGGGCTAGGCCCCTTGTTCAACTCGAGAGCCTGCCAGAACTGTCACCTCAAGGACGGAAGGGGACACCCGCCTTTCACCGAAGGCGTGCATGACGACAGCCACTCCATGCTGGTGCGCCTCTCGGTTCCGCCCGCGACCGACGAGGAGAAGGCGAAGCTCGCGAGCCACAGCGCGAACGCGATTCCGGAGCCCTCTTACGGCGGCCAGCTACAGGACCTCTCCGTCCAAGGCTTCAAGGCCGAGGGTCAGCTCAAGATCGACTACAAGGAAGAGCCGGTAAATCTCGCCGGCGGCGAGGTCGTTCATTTGCGCGTGCCCAGCTACAGCATTGTCGATCTTGGCTATGGCCCGCTCGCTCCGGGCACCATGATCAGTCCCCGCGTAGCGCCGCCGATGATCGGCCTCGGGCTGCTCGAAGCGGTTCCGGAGAACCAGATTCTCGCCAACGCGGACCCCGACAATTCCAACCATGACGGCATCTCCGGCAAGCCCAATCACGTGTGGTCGCGCGAGCAACAAAAGGTGACGCTCGGCCGCTTTGGCTGGAAGGCCGGCGTGCCGACCATTGCCGAGCAGACGGCGGCGGCTGCCAATGGCGATATCGGTCTCTCGACCACTCTCATTCCCGCTCCATCCGGCGATTGCACAGAGAAACAGAAGGACTGCCTCGACGCCCCGAACGGCAACTCGCCGCAATACCAGAACGTCGAGCTGGGCGACGATCTGTTCAAGCTCATCGTGTTCTATTCGCACAACCTCGCCGTGCCGCCGCGGCGGAAGCCCGACGACCCCGAGGTGCTGATGGGCAAGGCGCTGTTCGCCTCGATCGGCTGCACGAGCTGCCACAAGCCGAAATTCGTGACCGGCGATGCGCCGGATCAGCCGCATCTGTCGCACCAATTGATCTGGCCCTATACCGACCTTTTGCTGCATGACATGGGCGATGGACTTGCCGACAACCGGCCGGATGGGGAGGCTTCGGGGAGCGAATGGCGCACCGCTCCCCTTTGGGGGATTGGTCTCACCGAGACCGTCAACGGCCACACGCTGTTTCTGCATGACGGCCGCGCCCGCAACCTCACCGAGGCCATTCTCTGGCATGGCGGCGAGGCGAAAGCCTCGCGCGACGCCTTCGCCAAGCTTTCCAAACAGGACCGGGGGCGGCTGATCGCTTTCGTTAATTCTCTATGAGAATGCTCCCGCCACGCGCCGCACTTGCTTTCGCGCTGCTCTGCCTGAGCGCTGTCTCGGCTCATGCCGAAGCCGATCATGCCGCCATCGCGCGCGCGTCGTTGGATCAGTACATCAGGCCCGGTTACGCCCAACTTGCCGAAAGCGCTGCATTGCTCAGCCAGTCCGTCGGCGCGCTGTGCACGCAGCCTTCTGCCGCTTCGTTGAAGGGCGCGCAAACCGCGTTTGCCGCGATGGTCGCGACCTGGGGCAAGGTCGAGCCGATCCGCTTCGGCCCTGTCGCCGAGGAACATCGCTATGAGCGGATTTTTTATTGGCCGGACCCAAAAGGACTCGGCGGTCGCCAAGTGCACGAAGCGCTCGCCAAGCAGGATCAGGGCGTGACGGAGATCGGCGCCCTTAAAGGTAAGAGCGTAGCGCTGCAGGGTCTGCCCGCGCTCGAAGAGCTGCTGTATGGGGACGGAGCCGAGGCGCTTGCCAAAGGCACCGGCGCAGCTGCGTTTCGCTGCCACTTCGCGGCAAGCATTGCCGCCAATGTCGCCGCCATGACCAAGGAGATTAAGCAGGGCTGGCAAGACGGCGCGCCCTACACCAAGGCCTATCTCGAGCCCGGGCCGGACAACGCCGCCTATCACACGCCGAAAGAGGTAACGCTCGAACTGTTCAAGACCTTTAACACCGGCATCGAGACGGTGCGCGACCAGAAGATGGCAAAGGCGCTGGGGGCCAAGCTCGAGGACGCAAGACCCCAGCTCGCACCCTTCTGGCGGAGCGGCTTGAGCTTCGCCAACACGGCCGACAATCTCGAAGGCGTTCGCGAGCTCTTCGCCAAAGGCGGCTTTGCCCAAGTGGTGCATGACAACTCGGCGGGCGTCGAGGATTCGATCCTGTTCGACCTCAATCACGCCATCGAGGTGTTGCGCGGGATCGACCAGCCGATCGCGCAAGTCGTGCGTAACGAGGATCTGCGCGCCAAGCTCGAAGCCTTGCGCGTTTCCCTGAAGAGCGCGGCCACGACCGCCGGCGATGCGATCGCCCGAGGCGCTGGCCTCACCTTCGGTTTCAACGCCTTGGATAGGGATTGACCATGAAGCTCGACCGCCGGGAGATGCTCTTCGGCGCGGCAAGCAGCGCCGCCATGCTGGCCTTGTCTGGCAGGCGCGCGTGCGCAAGCCGAAGCGGCATCGAGCTCTTCGCGGCCGCACGGAAGGACGATCGCGGCACCTTCTCTGCCGCCCTATTCTCCGTCGAGCAGGGCGACATGCGATCAGTCGAGCTTCCCGAGCGCGGCCACGACATTGCGCTTCGGCCCGGCAGTGGTGAATGGGTCGCGTTTGCCCGCCGCCCCGGACGGTTCGGCGTCGCCGTCCCCACCGATCAGCGGCCCCCCGTCTGGTTCGCCGCAAAGCCCGACCGGCACTTCTTCGGCCATGGCGTGTTCTCCGCCGACGGCAAGCTGCTCTACACCACCGAGAACGACTACGCGAACGCCCAAGGCATCATCGGCGTGCGCGACGCGACCGACGGCTATCGTCAGATCGGCGAGTTCCCGGCCCACGGCATGGAGCCGCACGACGTGGCGCTGCTGTCCGACGGCCGCGTCATGGTGATCGCCAATGGCGGCATCCAAACCCATCCCGATCGCGGCGGCGATGAGCTCAACCTGCCCGACATGAAGCCCTCGCTCGTCTATGTCGATGTCAGAACCGGCGATCTGCTCGAGGAGCATGTGCTGGCGCCCGCTATGCACCAGCTCTCCATCCGGCATCTTGGGCTCGCGGCCGGCGATCATGTAGTGTTCGGCTGCCAATATCGCGGGCCCGAAGCTGACGAACTCGCGCTGCTCGGCTTCCATAGACGCGGGCAGGATCCGGTCCTCGTTGCGGCGCCGAGCCAGACCCAGAGCGCGCTCCGCAACTATATCGGCTCGGTGGCCACCGATGCTGGCGGCGGCATCGTCGCGGCGTCGGCACCGAAGGGCGGGCTCATCACCTATTGGGACGTGAGCGCCAGGCGCTTCCTCGGGGCGAGCGAGCTGAACGACGGCTGCGGCATTGCGCCCACGCGCCACAAAGCGAGCTTCCTGTTGACCAGCGGCCAGGGATGGCTGGTCGAGGCCGACGCCTTGCGGGCCGTTGACCAGGAGCGGCGCTCGTCGCCTTACGAGTGGGACAATCACGCAATTCTGGTGAGCTAGGCCTGACGCGCTTCCCCGGCAGCGACATTGCGCCGGCCTATTCTCACCTTATTTCTCGGCGTAATCTCGGCCGCGTGTCGCGTCATGGTCACGAATTGCGAAGGCCATTCACGCTTTCCGATGTGGCTCCTACATAGGAATTGGATGCACGGGGCGTCGATCCCGGCATGACAGAGCATATCCTGCTCTTCCAGGCGGATTGAACCTGATGCGAATGAAGCTGCTTCTTAAGATACTTGCCGGCGTGGTCGCGGCTGCCGTGCTCGCGCTCATCGCCGTGAACATCCTCATCTCCGCCGATGCGGTGCGCGACCGGGTGGCGGCGCGCGTCAAGGAACAGAGCGGCCGCGACCTGAAGGTGAACGGCTCGACGTCGCTGCTGCTGCTGCCCAATCCCCATATCGTGCTCACCGACACCGAGATCACCGATCCTGAGAACCGGGCCGGCGCCGACCTCCAAATCGCGAGGCTTGCCCTCGATGTGACCTTCGGCCAGTTGTTCAGCCGTCAAGTCGATGCCAATCGCGTCGTCATGGAGCGGCCCGTGCTGACCGTGCGTCTTGCGCCCAAGGGCGACGCCGAGCGGCAGGGGAATGCAGGCGAGGCACCGGGCAAGCGCGCCGCGGCGGCACGCCCAAACTTCATCGCCGCGGACGCCGTTGGCGGGGCCCCCCGCCGGGACATCATGCTGAACGACGTGCGCATCGAGGACGGCACAGTGCGCATCATCTATGACGCGAACGGCGCCGAGCGGCGGGTCGAGCATATCAATGCCAATTTGAGCCTGCCTCATCTTGTCGACCCCCTCACCGCGAAGGGCGACTTCGATTGGAAAGGCATGCGCGTCGGCTTCGACCTCAGGCTGGCCTCGCCGGCCGATCTCGAGCGGCGGTCCGCACGGCTCGACCTTGCCCTCACCACGGACGCCATTACTGCCGCCTTTGGCGGCAACATCGCCGCGAAGCCCGGTTTCAGCGCCGAAGGCGATCTGACGGCCAAGTCGCAATCCGTGCCCTCGATCCTCGCCTGGATGCGCAAGGAGCCCCCGGCCGCAACCGCCGTCGGCAGCGGCGAGCTGTCCAGCCATGTCGCCTGGCAGGCGAACGAGATCACCTTCACGCAGACACGTTTTGCCCTCAGCCATGCGACTGGCCAAGGCCAGGCGGTGCTCACGCTAAACAGCCCAAGACCTCATCTCCGCGCTGCGCTGGCGCTCGAGACCCTCGATCTCGATCCGTTCCTGTCGGGAGGCGCGACGGCGAACGCTGCCGCGGGCGAGGCCGCGACGCCCGCGTCCGAGGGGCCGGGGCCGGCCGAGTCTGCCGCACCCGCCGCCGCGCAACCCAATTCGGTCGCGAAGTCCGATAGCGACAGCGCGGAGGCGCAAGCGCCTGCCGCTCCCGCCACGCCACCTTCCGGGGCTGCCGCGCCCAGTGCTCAGCCGAACGTGATGCCCGCGGCCTTCGATGCCGACGTGAATGTCAATGTGCACGAGACGAAGGTCGCGCGGCTTACCATTGGCCCGACGTCGCTCGGCTTGAGCCTTCGCGACGGCGTGCTCGATGCCAGTTTGGGTGGCATGCAGCTTTATGATGGGCAGGGCACTGGCAAATTCACCCTCGATGCCGCGAAGCCCGTGCCGAGCTTCACCGGCAATGTTGTTCTCGACGGCGTCTCCACCAAGCCGCTGCTCGACGCGGCCGCCGGGTTCAATTTGCTGTCCGGCCGGGCAAAGGTCGAGCTACAGCTAAGTGGCGCTGGCAGGACCGGCGAGGAGATCAAGCAATCGCTTGCGGGCCATGGCAGCATTGCCATCGACGAGGGCACGATCGAAGGCATCAATCTGACCGAACTTATCGCCGGCATGGGTGCGGGCCAGATGCCCGATCTCGAGCAAGGGCCGGGCGCCAAGACCGCGTTCAGCTCCCTTGGCGGCACTTTTACCATCGCGAGCGGCGTGGCCGAGACCCACGATCTTGAGGTGACGAGCCCGCTCCTCCAGATCACCGGGCGGGGAACCGTCGACATGGTGACCGGAAGCCTCGACTTCTTGACCCAGCCGGAGATCGTGGCCGGACCGGAAGGCAAGGGCGGCGCCAACGCTCTTGCCGGCCTCACCATCCCGGTCCGCATTGAAGGGCCGTTCGCCCATCCCACCTTCAAGCCGGAAACCAAGGGCATGTTCGCCACCCCCGAGCAGGCGTCGAAGACCGTCAAGCAGATCGGCGATGTCCTCCAGAAGAAGTTCAAGGGGAAGCCGGCGGGCGAGGCGATTGGCCGTCTCTTGGGCTCGATCCGCATCGGCAAAGGTCGCGGGGAAGCTGGTGCCGAGCAGCCTGACGACGCTGCCGTCAAGCCGAGTCCGCAAACCGAAAAGGCTACGCCGCCGGCCGCTGCCGACGAGGCTCCGTCCGAGGACAATGAAGAGCCGAAAGATCCGGACCTCAACAAGATCCTGCGCTGAAGCCGCACGTCCGCCGACGCCGCATCCTCAATTGAGGTTGCCGAGCAGAATCGGACTCTATCTCTTCATGCCGGGGCTCGTTGCCGTACCGCTCAAGACGCTCGTGAATCCACCGGCGCAACCTTGGGCACAATAGACTGATCCGTAGTCGTATTCGAGAGTGCGGCCTGCCTTCTTGGCGGCTTGCTGTTTTTCGGGTAAATCATAATTGACGCTGTTGTTTTGCTGCGGCTTTTTCGCGACCCTGGCTGGAGGGGCCTTCGCGGGCTTGGCAAGGGACCGCTCGCGGACCACGGGTGTCGCCATTTCCTTGCGTGGCGCGGCGACCTTTTGCATGGGACGTGGCGCGGTAACCGTTTCCACGGGACAATGACCGCTTTTCCAGACCTTGAGTAAATCGAGCGTCGCTTGACCTGGCTCATCTGGAGCCGGGTTCAGCTTGGCCAATCGGCTGAAGCGGTCCAAAGCCTCTCTTGAACCACCGCTCCACACTCCATCGATAGCGCCGCCATAACACTCAATATCTTTCAAGGCCTGCTGTATCTCTTGAACCATCGCCTTTCGCGCCGTCTCGGTTTGCTTCTGTTTCAGCTCCTCGATCCTGGCCTTGGCAATGTCGGCGTATAGGGACAGCGGATATTTATCGACGAACGCCAGCAGCACGCTCGTGCTCTCGGAGGTCTTGATCGCGTTCCACGCCTCGAGCGCCGGGTCCGGAGCCGGCGATGGCAGTCCCACCGGAGCCAATGACGCAACCTGCTGCCGCCTCTTGAGCTCTTCAATGCGGGCTTTGGCGAGCTCGGCATAGAAGGAGTTCGGATATTTGCCGACGAAAGCGTCGAGCACGTTCACGCTGTCGGTGTCCTTGGTCGCGTTCCATACCTCCAGTACTGGGTCGGGCGGCGGGGGCGACACTTTGGGGAGAGGGGCCGCGACGGACGCAGCCAGCTGTTTCGCCTTCAAGTCTTGCAGCCGCATCCGCGCCAGGTCGGCATAGAATGTTAGCGGATATTTCCCGACGAAGGTCTGAAGCGCATCGACGCTCTGGCTGTCTTTGATCGAATTCCAAGCCTCAAGCGCAGGGTCTGGACCGGACACCGGCGGTTTGGCCGGGGTGACAGCAGCGAGTTGCTGCTTCCGTTTCAGCTCTTCCATCCTGGCCTTGGCCAATTCGGCGTAAAAGGAGTTGCCGTATTTGGCGATATAGGCCGCGAGCACGGCGACGCTCTCGGTGTCCTTGGTCTCGTTCCAAGCCTCGAATGCCGGGTCCGGTGGCGGCGGGAGCTGCGGTTTGACTGGAGCGGTCGCGTCGGCCTTGGCCTCCACAACGCATCCCGCCGGACAAAAGTCGCCGATGACCTCGTCGTAAAACGCCGGCGTCTGCACGTGGTTGACGTGGGAAGCGAGCTCGCGCACGTCGCGACGGACGTCGCGAGCAATGTCCCCGATCCTGCCGGGTGCCTTGAGCCGTGGCAGCAGAGTGCGCGTATAGACGGAATTTGGATTGGGGTCGTCGTCCGACAACCGGTCGAGCGCGGTCTCTCCAGCACCTGCCGAAAACATCACGAAGGTCCCGCTCGGTGGCTCGACCAGCGTGAGGCCGCGCGTGCCGCCAATGCTTCTGCCATTCGCATTGACAAACGGATTGTCGCGACAGGCGTCGACGACATAGAGCATCGTCTGCGGTTTCCTCTCTCGTGCTTGGTCTAGGAAGCTGCTGAGCGAGAGACCGGACGCCTTTAAGACCTCCTCCTCGCCGGAAGCCACCCGAGGCACGTCGGCGGGAAGGAGGAAATTGAGTCCGCCGATTTCCACGCCATGGCCCGCGAAAAACATCGCGGCCTCGTCGCCCGGCTCGATGCGATTGAGGAAGCGCTGCCACTGGCGCAGGAAATCCAGCCGGGCGACGTTGTCCCCCTCCTGCACGTCGTAGCCGAGCGATCGAAACGCCTCTCCCACCGCGTGAGCGTCGCCCACTGCCTTTTTGAGCTGCTGCTCCGATGGCAGGTTGTCGTATTGGTCGATGCCGATGACTAGGGCAACGCGCTTCGCCGAAGCCGGGGAGGGCAAAGCCGCGGTGCCAAGCATCAAAGCGACAAAAACTGTCGAGATCAGATGGCGCACTGCTCCCTCCCGAGGACCCACGCCAGACGACGAGCAACTATTACGTAAATCCTTGCTCTTTCCAAGTTGAATGACGCCTGAACAGGAGCGGCCGGCAGTGCTGTGAAATTTTAACCCGCGCGAGCTATGCCAAAGAGTTCGAGGGATTGTAACGCGTTAGGGGCTCGAGCCGTGGTCGTTGCGTTTGGCCGTCTGGCCGCCGTGGCAGTGTTCGCAGGCCTCTCCGCCGCCTGCGCCGGCGGGGCGACGGCGGCGCAACTCCGGCTGGCCGACATCGATCCGCATGAGGGCGTGGCGCGTGCCCATGCCATGCCGGTTCAGGGCATCGATGTGTCGCAATGGCAGGGCGACGTCGATTGGCCGACGGTCCGCGCCGCCGGGACCGGGTTTGCCTTCATCAAGGCGACCGAAGGCGGCGACCATCTCGATCCCAAATTCCTGCAAAACTGGTATGGCGCCAAGGCCGCCGGCGTGCCGCGCGGCGCCTATCACATGCTCTATTGGTGCCGCCCGGCCCATGAGCAGGCGCTGTGGTTCATGCTGAACGTACCGTATGACCCGGATGCGCTGCCGCCGGTGCTCGACCTCGAATGGAACCACCACTCGCGCAACTGCCCGAATGGCGCGCCGGCGGATGTCGCGCTAGAGAAGATCAAGATCATGCTCGACGTCATGGAGTCCCATACCGGCAAGCGGCCGATCATCTATACCGATGTGGCGTTCTACCGGGACGTACTGAACGGCGAGCTCAAGGATTATAATTTCTGGCTCCGCTCTGTCGCCGCCGAGCCGCAAGAGATCTACGGCGACCGGCCCTGGCTGTTCTGGCAATTCACCACCACTGGCCACGTGCCCGGGATCGCGGGATCAGTCGATCGCAATGCCTTTAACGGCTCGTTCGCTGATTGGCGTCAGGTCTTGCCGGCGCCACAGCCGCACCGCTCGGTCAGGAATTCCCCGTGAGCGGGTCCGGCGGAAGCGAAACCTAACGCAAGCCCGCGACCGCCACACGCCGGCAGACGCCCTCGACCGAGCCCCCGCGCAAGAGATGCCACACCGACCGCCTCTGCGCGCCGATCAGGGCCCTCCGCCAGTCACCGCCACCTCCTCGGCTGCGTCTGCGTTAGCCGCGACACCGAGCGCGGATCGGTATAGATGCGCGTGTCGGGGATGAAGGCGAGCCCCACGCCGAGGCTCAACACCGCAAGCAGAAAACTCCATTTCGCCATGAGCCCAATGCCGATGACGAGGCCGAGGCCGAGGCCAAGCGCCCGCGCCGCCGCCGAAAGCGCGAGCGAATGGGAGACGCTGTGGTGCGATTCCCAGCCGAACCAAAAGAACAGCACGAGAGAGGGAGAAGGCCGCCGCTAGACGCCGATCGGCGACGGTTCGGCGCAGCGCGACATAGAACAAGATGCCAATGGGGCGGATCAAGCTGGTAGCCCCTCGGCGAGATGTCCTGCAGCGTGCTACCAGGCGAGACCGCACAGAGCATCAGAACTAACGCTGCCGCCGAGACGACCCAGAAAGCCATCACGCCGCGGGTGGCCAACAGCGCGTCTGCAAGCCTCGGCATTTCCAGCGTTTCCTCATTGCCCCGCCGGCAATGACCATACACGCGGCGGCAGACAAGCGTCTCGGGCTTGCCTATAAGGGCCGAGATGTCGCGATCCTCGTCCAAAATTGCCTCGCCAAAGGCCGACGCACCGAGAATTGGCTCGCCAAGACTTGGCACGCCGAAAATCGGTTTTGTCAGCCTGGGCTGCCCCAAGGCGCTCGTCGATTCGGAGCGCATCATCACGCGGCTTCGCGCCGAGGGCTACGAGCTGTCGCCGAGCTATGCCGGCGCCGATGCGGTCGTGGTCAACACCTGCGGCTTCCTGAACAGCGCCAAGGAGGAGTCGCTTGCGGCCATAGGCGAGGCCCTGGCCGAGAACGGCAAGGTCATCGTCACCGGCTGCTTCGGCGTTGAGTCCCACCGCATTCGCGCGGCCTATCCCAACGTGCTCGCCGTCACCGGCCCGCATCAATATGAGGCCGTGGTCGAGGAGGTGCACAAAGCGGTGCCGCGTCCCCACGATCCCTTCCTCGACCTGCTGCCGCCGGAAGGCATCAGGCTGACGCCCCGCCACTACGCCTATTTGAAGATCTCCGAGGGCTGCAACAACAAATGCAGCTTCTGCATCATCCCGGCCTTGCGTGGCCGGCTCGCAAGCAGGCCGATCGGCGATGTGTTGCGCGAGGCCGAGCGGCTGGTCGATGCGGGTGTGCAAGAGCTACTTGTCATTTCCCAGGACACGAGCGCATACGGCCTCGACCTCGGCTATGCCAAAAGTGCATGGCGCGGAGAGGAGCGCAAAGCGCGCTTCATCAGCCTTGCCGAGGCGCTTGGCAGCCTCGGGGCCTGGGTGCGCCTCCATTACGTCTACCCGTACCCCCATGTCGATCAGGTGTTGCCGCTGATGGCGCAAGGCCGCGTGCTGCCCTATCTCGACATTCCCTTCCAGCACGCGGCCCCGCCCGTATTGAAGGCCATGCGCCGGCCGGCGCATCAGGAAAAAACGCTCGAGCGCATCCGCTCATGGCGGAAGATTTGCCCAGACCTCGCCATCCGTTCGACCTTCATCGTGGGCTTTCCAGGCGAGACCGAGGAAGACTTTGCCTTCCTGCTAGATTGGCTGAGCGAGGCGCGGCTCGCCCGCGTCGGCTGCTTCAAATATGAGGATGTCGATGGCGCATCGGCAAACGCCCTTGCTGGCCACGTGCCGGAGGAGGTGAAGCAGGAGCGCCACGCGCGGCTAATGCAGCATCAGCAGGCGATCAGTGCAGGGATTCTCGCGGGCCGGGTCGGCAAGACTATCGAGGTGATTGTCGACGAGGTTGATGCTGAAGGCGCCATTGCCCGCTCGGCCTGGGACGCGCCCGAGATCGACGGCAATGTCTATCTCAACGGCGAGACGGCGGTGAGCGTTGGCGATCGCCTCTCCGTCGTGGTTGAGGCTGCCGACGAATATGATCTGTGGGGAAGCGTGGCCGGGGCTCCCCAAGCCCAATCTTCCGAGCAGCTCGCTGGCGTGTAGGGCGAGCCTATTGCCCTCGGCGAACGTGCCGCCGGGTGTCCTCTTCGGCAACTCTTTGTTAAGCGTATGTCATTCAATTTCCCGTAGGATTTACGCGACCGAAAGCAGCCTCAAATAGCCTTCGAGCCTCTTCAAGCAGTGGCACAGAAGCCGGCGGCCAATCGCGCCCCTGCCACAAGCTGCGAAGGGAGACCGGAATGAAGAGGTTGGTTCAGTTGTTCGCGAGCGACGAGTTCCGCGGGGCGGCATTCGAGTATGGCGTCATCGCCGCCGCCATCGCCGTTGCCATCGTGCTGGTCCTTGCCCAGGTTGGCGGCCAGTTGGACACGGCGTTCAATACCGCGCAAGCGGATCTGAAACCCTAAGGCTGGTTCAAGGTCAGCTACCTCCGAACCGCGCCAGCGGCCAATTTGGCACGTTCATTAACGTCTCGTTGAGGATTCAAGATCACTGTGAATCCCCTCGTCACAGGACGCGCGTGGCGGGAGGGCTGAGTCCGTCAATATGCAAGCGAGAGTTGTCGGCCTCGCGGACCCACGTCACTGCAAGCAAGATAGGCCAGCTGCGAGGCGGTCGGTGATCAACGACGCAGGCTATTCGCTTCGCTCGTACGAGGGCGAAGCCGCTTTAGAGTATGAGGAGAAGCGGCAACAAGCGGCGATCCGCGTGCGGGGGATTCCACGCGTCAACATCCAGGCCTTCTGCGAGGACCAGGATACCTCAGACGTGATCGAAAAGGCCTGCGCGGACAGGCGGCTCGCCAAGGCGCAACTCACGCTGCAGATGGGTGGCGTGCAGGCCGCGGTTGCCTATTACCGCAACGCTTCCACGCCCAACCTGATCATCATCGAATCGCTGCTCGACCGGGAGGAGATGCTCGGCGATCTCGATCGCCTCGCTGAAGTCTGCGATCCTGGTACCAAGGTCATCGCCGTCGGCCATATCAACGACGTGCTGCTGTACCGCGAACTGCTGCGCCGTGGCGTCAGCGAATATATCGTGGCGCCGGTAAACGTGCTGCAGATCATTGACAGCATCTCCGCCATCTATGCCGATCCAGAGACGAGGCCCTTAGGCCAGGTCATTGCCTTTGTCGGAGCTAAAGGAGGCGCGGGCTCGAGCACCGTCTGCCACAACACTGCCTTCGCCATTACAGCCTCGCTCAACAGCGATGTGGTCATCGCCGACTTCGACCTGCCCTTCGGCACGGCGGGCCTCGACTTCAACCAGGACCCGATCCGAGGCATCGCCGATGCGCTGAGCTCACCCAAGGGCCTGGACGAAGTGCTTCTTGACCAGCTGCTCTCACGCTGCTCCGATCATTTGAGCCTATTCGCCGCACCCGGCACGCTCGACCGCGCCTACGACCTCGAGCCGCAAGCCTGCGAGACCGTGCTCGACGTGGTGCGGGAAAATGTGCCCTGGATCGCAGTCGACGTACCGCATCTGTGGACCTCTTGGGCGAAACAGGTTGTGCTCAGGGCCGACCGCGTGGTGATCACGGCGGTACCGGACCTTGCTAATCTGCGCAACGCCAAGAATCTCGTCGATCAGCTGAAGGCGGCGTGGCCCAACGACCGCCCCCCCTTACTCGTGCTCAATCAGGTTGCCTTGCCCAAGCGCCCGGAGATCTCGGTGGAGGACTTCGCCCAAGCCCTCGAGCTGGAGCCCAAGGCGATCATCGAGTTCGACGCTCAGCTGTTCGGCACGGCCGCCAATAACGGCCAGATGGTGGAGGAGGTGTCCGCCAAGGCAAATGCAGCGAAGCAGTTCCGCGCCGTGGCCTGTCTCCTCACCGACCGGACCCAGCTGAAGAGCGAGCGCATGTCCTTGCTCGCCCCGATCCTCAGTCGCCTCAGGCTGACCAAGGCACGCGCATAAGGTCGCCGACCCTCGTCGCGGCCCTCAGATGCGTCGCGGCGGGAAAGATCGGCGACGACAGCGCGATGACTGAAATTGGACGATCCAAGATTCGAACCCGCGACAATTGGATCAAGCAGCGGGGGCCGCGCATTCTCTCACTTCGGCCTCGGCGCCCGCCGTCCATTCGGCCATCTCGGGCAAAGCGAGGATGGTGCGGGCATACTCGGCAGCGTGGCCGTCGTCGCCGAAGCGGGCGAGGTCCACGCCAAAGGTGCGAAAGCGCGTTGCCACGGGTGCGAACATGGCGTCGGCATTGGAGAAGGCGCCGAACAGGAACGGCCCGGCACAGCTATGGCGGAGGCGGCAATCGCGCCAGATCGCGACGATACGGGTGATGTCGCTTTCCAGCGCCTCCCCGATCGGCGGGGTCGGGAGACGCGCAAGCAGGTCCATGGACATCTCGTTGCGAAGCGTCACGAAGCCCGAATGCATCTCCGCCGAAACGGAGCGGCCGAGTGCGCGTGCCTCCTGGTCGCGCGGCCACAAGCCATGTTCGGGATGCCGCTCGGCGATGAATTCGAGGATGGCGAGACTGTCGCAGATTACGAGGCCGTCCAATTGAAGCGCCGGCACCTTGCCCGAGGGCGAATGACGCAGGATCGCGGCCTTGCTCTCCGGCTGGCGGAGCCGGAGGCGCTCCTCGAAGAAGGGGATGCGGCATTGTTGCATCGCGAGCCAGGGCCTGAGGCTCCAGGACGAGAAATTCTTGTCGCCGATGACGAGTGTGTATTTGGTTCCGGACATGTCGCAGCCTGCCGCCATTGTCATTCCGACGCTCCCCTGCCATTAATGCGCCCCGCCATCAAGCCCCGTTCAGACTTGGCATCCATGTCGCCCAGGACCTTTCCGAAATTACGGCACGCGCTGGACGAGCTGCTGCTCGAGGCGGGCGCGCCTGCGCTGCCGATTTGGGTTATCGCGTCCGACGAGGACGCAACCCTCGGGCAGCTGACGGAGTCCCAGCGGAACTGGGTTGAGGCGAGGGGCTGGGTCCCCAAGCCCGGGGCCGTGCTGCTGCTGCCGAGTGAGAGCGGCGGCGTTGCCGGGGCGTTGCTCGGCGTCGGCAGCGAGGATTGGGGGTCCGCGGCGCCGCTCCTTCCCGGCGCGTTGCCGGGCGCACTTCCTCCCGGCGATTATCGCTTCGCGTCCCCGCTTCCAGACCCTTTGCTGGCGACGGTCGCCTGGCTAGCCGGGTCCTATCGCTTCGCCCGCTACAGAAGCGGGGACGGCGTCGAATCCAAGGGCCTCGTCCTGCCGGGCGGGGTGGACCGGGGGCAGGCCTTGGCGGAGGCGGAGGCCCTCTATTTCGGGCGCGACCTGATCAACACCCCGGCGAACGATCTCGGCCCCGCCGAGCTCGAAGCGGCGGCCCGCGAGCTTGCCGCCGAGCACGGCGTCACGGTCAAGGTGACGGAAGGCTCGCGCCTCCTCGCCGACAACTTCCCAATGATTCATGCCGTCGGCCGGGCGAGTGACCGGCCGCCGCGGCTGATCGATCTTTGTTGGGGCTCGGAGCACGCCCCCAAGGTGACCATCATCGGCAAGGGCATCTGCTTCGACACTGGCGGCCTCGACATCAAGCCCGGTAGCGCCATGACCCTGATGAAGAAGGACATGGGGGGCGCCGCCTCTGCACTCGCCTTTGCCCATCTCGTCATGCAGGCGAAGCTTCCTGTAAGGCTCCGCGTGCTGATCCCGGCGGCCGACAACTCCATTGCCGGCAACGCCTTCAGGCCCGGCGACGTGCTGCAAAGCCGGAACGGCATGACCGTGGAGATCGGCAATACCGACGCCGAAGGCCGCCTCGTGATCGCCGACGCCATGAGCCTCGCCGACGAAGAGGCCCCCGACTATCTCATCACGGTCGCCACGCTCACCGGCGCGGCGCGGGTTGCGCTTGGCCCCGATTTACCGCCGCTCTACACCGACCACGACGATATGGCGGCCGGTCTGCTTGCGAGCGGCCTAAAGGTTGGCGATCCCCTCTGGCGGATGCCGCTCTGGGCGCCCTACGACAAGCTGCTCAAAAGCAACATCGCCGATGTGAACCATATCGCCGAAGGGTCACACGCGGGATCGGTGATGGCGGCGCTGTTTCTCAAGCGCTTCGTGAAGGACGCCAAGCGTTTTGCGCATCTCGACATTTTCGGCTGGGTGCCCCGCGAGCAACCGGGCCGTCCGCAAGGCGGCGAGCCGCAAGCGGCGCGTGCCCTTTTTTCCTATTTTCAGAACGAGCTTGGACCGTGATCAACGGCGTTTTGCCAGACCCGCGCCGCCATGCTTATCGCGAGGGTCTCGCCGCGGTCTCGTTGAAGGACCACGTCAAGGCGGCCCGTTACGTCGAAGGCGAACACCGCCAGCTCACCGTTCCGGTCCTGCCGGTGCGCCGCGAGCCCCGCGCCGATGCCACCCTCGACACCGAGGCGTTGTTCGGCGAGACCCTGACGGTCTTTGACGAGAACGAGGGTTGGGCATGGGTGCAGCTCGCCCGCGATCGTTATGTCGGCTACATGCCGAGCGAGGGTCTCGCCCGCGCGGTCACGACAGCGACCCACCGGGTCGCCGCGCTCCGCACCTATCTCTATCCGCGGCCGGACATCAAGAGCCCGCCCCTGGTGCTGTTGAGCCTGAACGCGCTGCTCGCCGCGGCGGCGGAGGAGGGCAGATTCCTGGCGTTGGAAAATGGGGGCTTCGTCGTCGCCGATCATGCGCGGAAGCTCGACATGCCCGCGACTGACTTCGTCGCCGTCGCCCAGTCCTTCCTCGGCACGCCCTATCTCTGGGGCGGCCGCACCAGCCTCGGGATCGACTGCTCAGGGCTGGTGCAACTTGCGAGCGAAGCGGCTGGACTCGCTGCCCCGCGCGATACGGACATGCAGGCGGCCGAGCTCGGGCGCCCCATTGATTGGCTAGGAGGCGCCGCTCTCGCTCGTGGCGATCTCGTGTTTTGGGAAGGCCATGTCGGGATCATGGCGAGCGGTAGCGAGCTGTTGCACGCCAGCGCCCACCACATGGCCGTGGTGGTCGAGCCCTTCGCCGTAGCCAAAGCCCGCATCGCCGCAACCGGCGGCGATATTCTGGGCGTTCGGAGATTATCGAGGGTAACCGGCCAACGAGGTACCTAGTGGAGCACCCCGAACAGCCACAACAGGATGATGACGGGGATCGGGATGCCGATCAGCCATAAGAGAACACCGCGCATGATTCGTTCCTTTGAGTGCTGGACTGATTCGTCCCAGACCTAGAAACGTCTGAGCGGAGCGCCGGTTCCCGAGACTACTTTAGCTCGAGACCGCGTTCGTCCCCGCGGTCTCAAGCTCGAAGGCGGCTGCGAGCAGCGCTTTGGTGTAGGCGGTCTTCGGTTTGCTGAAGACCTCTTGCGCCGAACCTTGCTCCACGACCTTGCCGTGACGGAGCACGATGATGGTGTTGGCGAGCGCGCGCACCACTTTGAGGTCGTGGCTGATGAAGAGATAAGCGAGCTTGTAGCGCCGCTGGAGCTCGCGCAAGAGATCGACGATCTGCGCCTGCACCGACACGTCGAGCGCGCTGGTCGGCTCGTCGAGAATGAGGAATTTCGGTTCGAGCACGAGCGCTCTGGCGATGGCGATGCGCTGGCGCTGGCCGCCTGAGAACTCATGCGGATAGCGGTCGGCGAAGGCCGGATCGAGCCCAACCTCGCTCAGCGCGCGCGAAACCCGAGCCCGCCGCTCGGCGCGATCCATCCCGGGCTTCTGGATGAGGAGGCCCTCCTCGATGATCTGCGCCACCGAAAGCCGAGGGGAGAGCGAGCCGTAAGGGTCCTGAAACACGATCTGCATGTCGCGCCTGAGCGGACGCATACGCTTTAAATCGTAGCCGTCGATACGGCTGCCGAGATAGACGATCGGCCCTTCGCTTGAGATCAGCCTGAGCAGGGCAAGTCCGAGCGTGGTCTTGCCGGAGCCGGATTCGCCGACGACGCCAAGCGTCTGGCCCTCTTTGACCTCGAGGTCGATGCCGTCCACCGCCTTGATATGGCCGACGATGTGCCTGAGGAAGCCGCGCTTAATCGGGAACCAGACGCGCAAATCCTTGGCCTCGAGGATCACCGGCGCCTTGGCGTTGGCGGGCGGCGGCGAGCCCTTCGGCTCGGACGCCAGCAGGTGCTTTGTAAAGGGGTGCTGCGGTGCGGTGAAAATATCGCGCGTGGTGCCGCGCTCGACGATCTCGCCGTTGGTCATGACGCACACCCGGTCGGCCATCTTGCGCACGATGCCGAGATCGTGGGTGATCAGCAGCATGCCCATGTTGAACTCGGATTTGAGTTTGAGCAGCAGGTCAAGAATCTGCGCCTGGATGGTCACGTCGAGCGCCGTGGTCGGCTCGTCGGCGATCAGCAGGTCTGGCTCGTTGGCGAGCGCCATGGCGATCATCACTCTTTGCCGTTGCCCGCCCGAGAGCTGATGCGGATAGGAGGCGAGCCGCCCTTGAGGATCGTCGATGCCAACTTTGTCGAGCAGATCGAGCACGCGCTCCCGCGCCGCGTGGTTTGAGAGCCCGCGATGGATCTTCAGCACCTCGCCGATCTGCTGCTCGATGGTGTGCAGCGGATTGAGCGAGGTCATCGGCTCCTGGAAGATCATCGAGATGTCGTTGCCGCGGACGCGGCGGAGCGCCTCGGGCGGCAGGGTCATCAGATCCTTGCCCTTGAGCAGAATCGCGCCCGAGGGATGGGAGGCCGCGGGGTAGGGCAGGAGGCGCAGGATGGAGAGCGCCGTCACCGTCTTGCCCGAGCCCGACTCACCGACTAGCGCCACGGTCTCGCCCTTGCCGATGTCGAAGGAGACATGCTTGACGGCATGAGCGGTCTTGCCGCCGCTCTGAAAATCGACGGACAGGTCGTCGACGCGGATGAGCGTATCCCTCGCGGGCGCCGAGGTGCCGGGCGTCCTGGTCTCCTGCCGCTCAGCCATGAACACCCTCGTGCGCGCGCCGCTCGGCGGCGGCATCGGCGCATTCGCCGCGCTCGATCTCGATCGTCGCGTGATCGAGGCCGAAGCGAGCCTTCAGGCGCTGCTTGATACACTTCACCAACTGGTCGGAATCCTCCGTGTCGCCGACGCAGGCATGCAGTGTCACAATGCGCCGCTCCTCGGTGATCGACCACACATGCACATGATGCACGCCGGTGACCCCCGACACATTGGCGATCAGATCGGGCCCGATATCGCGGGTATCGAGTTCATGCGGCGCGCCTTCGAGGAGGATGTGGCCGGAGGCTTCCACGACCTTCCAGCCGCTCCGCACGATGATGGCGGCGACGAGGATCGACAGGAGCGGATCGATCGGCGTCCAGCCGGTGAGCAGGATCACGGCGCCGGCGATGAGGGCGGCCACGGAGCCGAGCAGATCCCCGACCACGTGAACGGCGGCGCCTTTGACGTTGAGATTCTCGCGGTCCGCGCCATGCAGCAAGGCGAAGGCGCCGATATTCACGAGGAGGCCGAGCGCGCCCACCACCACCATGAGCCCGCCGGCGACGGGCTGAGGCTGGGAGAGCCGCTTGATGGCTTCGAACACGATCCACGCGGCAATGGCGAACAGAGCGAGCCCGTTGGTGAGGGCGACCAGTACCTGGAAGCGGTCGAAGCCGTAGGTGCGCCGCCAGTCGGCCGGCCGCCGCGCCAGGCGAAAGCCGAACCAGGCAAGCGCGAGCGAGGCAAAGTCGGTGAGCATGTGCCCCGCGTCGGCAAGGAGCGCGAGCGATCCAGAGACGATGCCGCCTCCCACCTCGGCGAACATGAAGAGCCCGGTGATGAGCGCCGCGAGCCCCATGCGCCGCTCATTGGTATCGCGGCGGTGATCGTGAGTGTGTCCGGGGCCGTGGGGATGGTCGCCTGCCATGGTCCTCACCCTTACCCGAACGACTTGCGTGGGTCGAACGCATCGCGCACCGCCTCGCCGACGAAGATCAGCAGGCTCAACATGATGGCGATGACGAAAAAGGCGGTGAGCCCGAGCCACGGCGCTTGCAGATTGTCCTTGCCTTGCGACAGCAGCTCGCCGAGCGAGGGCGATCCCGCCGGCAGGCCGACGCCGAGGAAATCGAGCGAGGTCAGCGTGCTGATCGAGCCGTTCAGGATGAATGGCATGAAGGTGAGCGTGGCCACCATGGCATTGGGCAGGAGATGCTTGAAGATGATTTTCGGATTGGAGAGGCCGAGCGCCCGCGCCGCGGTGACATATTCGAAATTACGGGCGCGCAAAAACTCGGCCCGCACCACGCCCACCAGCGCGACCCAGGAGAAGGCGAGCAGGATGCCTAGCAGAATCCAGAAATTCGGCTCGATCACCGCGGCGATGATGATGAGCAAATAGAGCTGCGGCACCGACGTCCAGATCTCGATGAAGCGCTGGAACAAGAGGTCAGTCCAGCCGCCGAAAAAGCCCTGCACCGCCCCCGCCGCCACCCCGATGATCGACGAGAAGAAGGTGAGCACGAGGCCGAACAGCACCGAGATGCGAAACCCGTAGATGACGCGGGCGACGACGTCGCGGCCTTGGTCGTCGGTGCCGAGCCAATTCCATTCAAGCTCGGCGTTGCAAGGATGAAAGCCCTGCTCGACGGCAAGCTTGCAATCCTCCTTGGTGAGCATCCAGGTCGGCTTCACCGGAAACGCCATGGGCGGGGTCTTGTTGGGCGTGTCGTAGGAAAAGGGGATCGGCGGCCAAACGATCCAGCCATCCTTCTGTGCGATCATCTCCTTGACGGCAGGGTCGCGATAGACCGCCTCGGTTTCGAAGATGCCGCCGAAGGCCGTCTCCGGATAGCTGCGGAACACCGGAAAATAATAATGGTCGTCATATTTGATGAGCAGCGGCCGGTCATTAGCGATGAACTCGGCGAACAGGCTGATCACGAACAGGATGAGGAAAATCCACAAGGACCAATAGCCGCGCCGATGCGACTTGAAGGTCTGCCAGCGCCGTTGGTTGAGCGGCGAGAGGGAGATCCGCCACCAGCCCGGCCCTTCGGCGGCGACCTCCTCGATGACTGCGGCGTCGGTCGGCGCGTCCATCGCGTCACACCTCGCGCGTCTCGAAATCAATGCGCGGATCGACCCAAGTGTAAGTGAGGTCCGAGATCAGGTTGATGACGAGCCCCAGCAGCGAGAAGATGTAGACGTCGGCGAACACCACCGGATAGTCGCGGTTCATCACCGATTCGAAGCCGAGCAGCCCGAGCCCTTCCAACGAGAAGATGGTCTCGATCAGCAGCGAGCCGGCAAAGAAGGCGCTGATGAAAGCGCCCGGAAAGCCCGCGATGACGATCAGCATGGCGTTGCGGAACACGTGCCCGTACAGCACCTGGTGCTCGGTCAGCCCCTTGGCCCGCGCCGTCGTCACATATTGCTTGCGAATTTCCTCTAGGAACGAGTTCTTGGTGAGAAAGGTGGTGGTGGCGAAGGCCGAGAGCACCATGGCGGTCATCGGCAGCGCGAGATGCCAGAAATAGTCGAGGATCTTGCCGTACCAGGGGAGCTGCGACCAATTCTCGGACACGAGCCCGCGCAGCGGGAAGAGCTGGAGGAAGGATCCCCCCGCGAACAGCACGATCAGGAACACCGCGAACAGAAAGCCCGGAATGGCGTAGGCGATGACGATGACCGTGCTGGTCCACACGTCGAAGCGCGAGCCGTCCTTGACCGCCTTGCGAATGCCGAGCGGGATCGAGATAAGGTAGGACAAGAGCGTCATCCACAGTCCGAGCGAGATCGAGACCGGCATGCGCTCGAGGATCAGCTTGAGCACGCTCGTGTCGCGGAAATAGCTCTCGCCGAAATCGAAACGGAGATAGTTCCACATCAGCATGAAGAAGCGCTCGTAAGCCGGCTTGTCGAAGCCGAACTGCTTCTCGAGGCTCTTGATGAACTCCGGATCGAGACCCTGGGCGCCCCGATATTTGGATGGCGAAGACACGTCCCCCGGCATCGCCCCCGGCGGACGCCCACCGCCGACTTCGCCGCCGCCGCCGCTGAATCTCGCCGTGGCGCCTACATCGGTGCCGGTGAGCTGGGCGATGACGCGCTCAACCGGACCGCCCGGCGCGAACTGCACGATGACGAAGGTCACCAGCATGATGCCGATCATGGTCGGCAGGATCAGCAGCACGCGGCGAAGGATATAGGCGATCATTGCTTCCGGGCCCGCCTTCTCGATCTCAGGATGACGAAGCCTGCGAGCACGAGACCCATGAGAAGCGCGATGAGAAAACATACGCGGCGTGAGGCGGGCTCATCTGGGGCGTCCTTGGCGACGGCGGTCGCGGATGCCAGTTTGGCAGCTTTGGCGCCGTCGTACCACCAGGTGTCCAAAACGCCGCGGTCGAAGCGCGGCTTCGTCTCTGGCCGCGAGAACTTGTCCCAATAGGCGATGCTGTTGGAGGCCTTGTACCAATGCGGCACCCAGTAATGGCCGGCGCGCAACACGCGGTCGAGCGCGCTTGCCGCCGTCGTGAGATCCTTGCGGCTCTTCGCGGCGATCGCCCGCTCGATCAGCGCGTCGACGGCGGGGTCGGCGATGCCGGCGAGATTGAGCGATCCGTCCATCGCCGCAGCGGCGGAGCCGAAATAGCTGCGCAGCTCGACGCCCGGCGTATCGCGCATGGTGTAGCGCTCGGTGGTGATGTCGTAGTCGAAGTTCTTTAGGCGCCGCTGATACTGCGCCGGGTCGACCATGCGCATGGAGGCGCCGATGCCGAGCGTCTGCAGGTTCTTCACGAAGGGTGCGGTGACCCGCTCGAAGGCCGGCTCGAAATTGAGGATCTCGAGCTTGAGCGGCTCGCCTTTGGCGTTCACCCGTACGCCGTTCTTGATGGTCCAGCCGGCGCGGTCGAGCAGCTTGCCAGCTTCCTCCAGCTTATCGCGGATCTGGCCCGAGCCGTCGGACTTGGGCGGCAGATAGGCTGGGCCGAGCGCTTCTTGCGGCACCGGCACGCCGAGGTTCCCGAGCAGGCTTCGCTCGGCCGGGGAAGGCTCGCCCTTGGCCTTCATGGGGGAGTTCTCGAAATAGCTCTCGGTGCGGGTGTAGAGGCCGTAGAACAAATTGCGGTTGGTCCATTCGAAATCGAAAGCGAGATCAAGCGCCTGACGCACCAGCGGATCTTTCAGCTGCTCGCGCCGCGTGTTGAGGAAGAATCCTTGCGTGCCGGACGGCGTCTCGTCGGGCAGCACGTCCTTTTTCACTTTGCCGGCGCGGATCGCCGGGAAGTCGTATTCGGTGGCCCAGACCTTGGAGGTGAACTCCTCGCGGAAATCGTACGTCCCGGCCTTGAAGGCCTCCATGCCGGCGGTGCGGTCGCGGAAATATTCGAAGCTGATCTCGTCGAAGTTCCAGCGTCCGCGGTTCACCGGAAGGTCCTTGGCCCAGTAGTTCGGGTTACGACGATAGGTGATGGTGCGGCCCTGCTTGGCGTCGCCGACGACGTAAGGGCCAGAGCCGAGCGGCGGCTCGAGGGTCGTCGAGGCGAAGTCGCGGGTCGCGTAATAAGCCTTGGAGAAGATCGGCAGGCCCGCCACGGTGAGCGGCAGATCGCGGGTAAGCGAGCCTTTGAAGCTGTAGCGCACGGTGTGCGGATCGAGCGCCTCGGCCTTCACCACGTCTTGCAACGTCTGCGCGAAGATCGGGTGGCCCTTGGTCTTGAGCGCGTCGAAGGAGAACACGACGTCGTCGGCGGTGAGCGGGCGGCCATCGCTGAACTTGGCCTCGGGCCTGAGCGTGAAGGTCACCGACATGCCGTCATCGGCAACCTCGGCGGTCGAGGCAACGAGGCCGTAGACCGCGTCCGGCTCGTCGGCCGCCCGCGTCATCAGCGTATCGAACAGAAGCTCTAGGCCCTGCGCCGCGTCGCCTTTGAGAATGTAATTGTTGAGGCTGTCGAAGGTGGTGACGCCGCCCCAGCCCATGAGCGAGAACGTGCCGCCCTTGGGCGCGTCAGGGTTCACATAGGCGAAATGCTGGAAATCGGCCGGGTAGGCGAGATCGCCAAAGGCCGAGAGCCCATGTTTGGCCTCCGCCGCGCGGGCCGGTGCGGGCGCCGCCGTGACGAGAAGCGCGCCGAGGAGAAGCGCGCCGGCGGCGACCGCTCGCAAGGGCGCGCGCGCCATCAGGGCTTGGAAGCCCCGGGCAAGCGGTCGGCCTTTTCCTTGTCGTACCACCAAACTTGCGGGAATCCAGGGGTGAGACCGGGCAGCGTCGGCGGCTGGCCAAAGCGGTCCCAATAGGCGATCCGCATCTTTGGCGAGAACCATTGCGGCACCACGAAGTCGTTCCATTGCAGCACGCGGTCGAGCGCGTTCGTCGCCGCGACCAGCTCTTGTCGGTCCTTGGCGAAGATCACATGGTCGACGAGCTTGTCGATCGCGGGGTCCTTCACGCCGATCAGGTTCTGACTTCCTTCCCGGCTCGCCGATTCCGAGCCCCAGAAATCGCGCTGCTCGTTGCCAGGGGAATTGGACTGGGAGAAATTGCCGACGACAATGTCGTAGTCGAAGGCGTTTAGCCGCCTGGTATATTGGGCGCTGTCCACCATGCGCAGCGTAGCCTTGATGCCGAGCCGCTGAAGATTGGCGATATAAGGCTGCACGATGCGCTCGAACAGCGGTGACACCAGCAGGAATTCGACCGTGAACGGCTGTCCGGTCTTGCTGTCGACCAGCACGCCGTTCTTCACCTCGTAGCCCGCCTCCTTCAAGAGCTGAACGGCTTTGCGGAGATTGCCGCGCATGTCGTCCTCGCTGGCGTTCACCGGATTATGGTGGACTTCCGTGAACACTTCGGGTGGCACCTGATCCTTCACCTCATTCAGGATCTCGAGCTCGCGACCCTGCGGCAGCGCTTTGGGCGCCGCGAGCTCGCTGCCCTGGAAGAAGCTGCCGACCCGGGCATATTGGCCGTAGAACAAATTCTTGTTCGCCCATTCGAAGTCGAAGGCGAGATTGAATGCCTGGCGCACGCGGCGATCGTCGAATTGCGGGTGGCGGAGATTGAGCACGAAGCATTGCATCGATTGCGCGCTTTTGATCGGCACCTCCTGCCGCTTGATCCAGCCATTGCGGACCGCGGCGAAGTCGTAGGCGCTAGCCCAATTCTTCGCGCTCACCTCTTGATGGTAGTCGAGATTGCCGGCCTTGAAGCTCTCGAAGGCGACGGTGTCGTCGCGGTAATAGTCGAACCGCACCTCGTCGAAGTTCCACTGGCCGCGGTTCACTGGCAGGTCCTTGCCCCAATAATCGGCCACGCGCTCGAAGCTGATCGTCCGCCCCGGGCTCGCCTCCTTGATGCGATAGGCGCCTGAGCCGAGCGGCGGCTCGAGCGTGGTCTTGAGCGGGTCGCGCTGATTGCCGTTCGCGTCCTTACCCGTCCAGTAATGCTTGGGCAGGATGGTGAGCTGGCCCATAATCATCGGCAGCTCGCGGTTGCCTTTGACGTCGAAGGTGAAGGTCACCTCGTTGGGGCCGGTCGCTTCGGCGCGCGCTACGTTCTTGTAATAGAGCGACATCCGCGGGTTGGCGGCCTTGTTCACCTCGAGGCTGTAGATGACGTCGTCGGGTGTAATCGGCGTGCCGTCGTGCCAGCGGGCCTCGTCGCGAAGCTTGAAGGTGACCGAAGAGAAGTCGGCCGGATACGACGCCCATTCGGCGATCAGGCCATAGGAGGTCGAAGGCTCCTCCAGGCTATCGGCCATCAGACTCTCATAGACGAGCCCGAGCCCCGCCGCGGCCTCGCCCCTGTAGAGGACCGGGTTCAAGCTGTCGAAGCTGCCGATATCGGCCATGCGCACGAGGCCGCCTTTGGGGGCGTCCGGGTTCACATAGTCGAATTGCTTGAAGTCGGCGGGGTATTTCGGCGTGCCGATGAGGGAGATGGCGTGGTGGTGCCCAAGCCCTTCCTCGGCGGAGGCCGGGACGGCGATCAGGCCGAGGAGAAGTGCAGCAGCGACAAGGCGAGGAAGCATCATGGGGAACTATGCTCGACCTTAAACCTTCCCCCGGTTTCGCCAGGGGTTGTGCGGGGCCATGGGCTCGGGGCGCCGGCCTTGTGAGCGGCCGATTCTGGGCCCAGCAGCGGGCCGGAGCCTCTTAGCATAGAGGCCTCTCCGCCCACATGAATTATCGCTCATGTTGGCGGTCGTGCGGGTTCTCGGCCAAACCGTCAACCCTCCCTCGCTTGAAGCAGGGAAGGGTTGACGATTATGGGCTGCTGGTAAGGCAGGCGCTTGGCCGTGATGCCTAATTCTGCGGCGGTCCGTCAGGATAGACCGGCTGCGGCTGACCCGCGAGTGGGTCTGGCGCTGACTCGGATGCCGGTGTCTCGGCCGACGGCGCGGGCTCCTCGACCGGCGCAGCCGGGGCCTCGGCGGAGGGCGCTCCGTCGGGATAAACCGGCTGCGGCTGACCTGTGAGAGGATTTGGCGCGGACTCAGATGCCGGTGTCTCGGCCGACGGCGCGGCTTCCTCAGCCGGTGCCGCGGGAGTCTCCGCAGACGGTGCCGCGGGGGTTTCGGCCGAAGGTGCCGGTGTCGAAGGAGCGGGCTTCTCGGCCCGCGCCGCCGGGGTCTCGGCAGACGGTGGCGGGGCCGCCCGGGCGGGCTCCTCGGCCGGTGCCGCCGGAGTCTCCGCAGACGGTGCTGCCGGCGTTTCGGCAGACGGTGCTGGTGCCGCCGGTGCCGGTGCCGCGGGCGTTTCCGCCGCGGGTGCCGGCTCCTCGGCCTTTGGCGCTGCCGGTGTCTCGGCGGCAGGTGCCGCAGCCGGTGCGGCAGCGCCTCCAGCCGGCTCGGGCAGTGGCGGCGGGTTGTCGTTCTTGGTGCGCAGGAAGAGCAGCACATCCCCCCGCTGCTTGGCATCGGGAAGGCCTTGGAAGAGCATCATCTTGGTGCCTGGGACATAGGCGGCTGGGCTGGTGATCATAGCGTTGACCGAAGCGTAGTCCCACTTCCCGCCTTTGGCCTTCAGCGCCTCGGAATATTCATAGCCTTCATGCGAGGCGACGTCGCGGCCAAGCACGCCATAGAGATTGGGGCCGATCAGGTTCGGGCCGCCTTTATCGAAATTGTGGCAAATCTGGCATTTCTTGGCGACTTCGGCGCCGCGGGTAGCGTCCGAATGGGCAAGGAGGACTGCGATATCCTCCTCGGCGGGTTTTGCCGCCTCGTGCTTGGCCGGGGCTTCGGTCGGCGCCGCTGCAGAGGCTTCCGGGAGCGGCGGCGGGTTGTCATTCTTTGTGCGCAGGAAGGCGAGCACCTCGGCGCGCTGCTTGGCGTCCGGGAGGCCTTGGAACAGCGCCATCTTCGTACCGGGCGCATAGGCCGCCGGGTTGGTGATCATCCCGTCGATCTTGAGATAGTCCCAGTTGCCTGGGAGCCCCTTCAGCGTCTCCGAATATTCGTAGCCTTCATGGGACCCGATATCGCGTCCGAGCACGCCATAGAGGTTCGGTCCGATCAGGTTCGGGCCACCCTTATCGAAATTGTGGCAAAGCTGACATTTCTTGGCGACCTCGGCGCCTTTGGCCGGGTCCGCCGTGGCGATAAGAGCAAGGATGTTATCACCCTGCGCCGCCGGCTTTTCCTCGCTCGGCTTCTTGGCTCCAGCCACCTCATAGCCGGGCTTTTCCGCCTCGGGCTCTTCCATGGCAATTTTGACGAGCGTCCTCGTGGCGAAAATGAGTAGCAGCGCGCCAAGCACGGCCATGGCGATCTGATTGAAGCGGTAAGAATTCATGGTCGATTTTCCCCCCGGGTGCAGAGGCTGCTTGGTGAGCTCTTGCGACAGAAAGTGAGATGATACGGCGTAGGCCCTGTTGTATCCGAGGCTTTTGGCCCTGCCAAGGTGTCGCGATGCCCTGGCCCACGTGTTATCTGAGCCCTATGGCATCTAACCTTATTGTCATTCCGGCGCGGCTGAAAGCCACACGGCTCCCGAACAAGCCCCTCGCCGACATCGCTGGCGAGCCCATGATCGTCCATGTCTGGCGCCGCGCCATCGAGGCCGATTGCGGCCCCGTGGTGGTCGTCGCCGACGCCGAAGCCATCTGCGAGGCCGTGCGCGGGGCGGGCGGCGAGGCGCTGATGACGAGCCCTGATCACCAAAGCGGCTCGGATCGCGTCTTCGAGGCTGTCGCCAAGCTCGACCCCTCGGCCGCGCTCGCTACGATCGTCAATCTCCAGGGCGATTTGCCGACGCTCGATCCCAACCTTGTTCGTGCCTGTCTCGGCGCGCTTGAGCACGGCGAGGCCGATATCGGCACCATCGCCGCCGAGATCGCGAGAGACGAGGAACGCGCCGACCCGAACGTTGTGAAGGTAGTTGGCTCACCGCTAGGCGCAGGAACCTTGCGCGCGCTCTATTTCACGCGGGCGAGCGCCCCTTACGGCGAGGGGCCGCTCTACCACCATATTGGCATCTATGCCTATCGGCGCGCGGCGCTCGAGCGCTTCGTGTCCTTGCCGCCGTCGCCGCTCGAGACCCGCGAGAGGCTCGAGCAGCTCCGCGCGCTAGAGGCTGGATTGCGTATCCACGTCGCCCTCGTTGACACGGTACCGCTCGGTGTCGATACTCCGCCCGACTTAATGCGGGCGCGTGAGCTGCTCGCGTCCGAGAGCGCTTCCCCCCGTCCTGAGCGACACCTCCCATGACCGCAGCCAAGCGCCGGAAAATCGCCTATCAGGGCGAGCCAGGCGCCAATTCGCATCTCGCCTGCCGCGACGCTTATCCGGGGATGGAGCCGCTCCCTTGCCCGACCTTCGAGGACGCGCTTGCCGCCGTCAAAGGCGGCGAGGCCGGGCTCGCCATGATCCCAATTGAGAATTCGGTCGCCGGCCGCGTCGCCGACATCCATCATCTCTTGCCGGATTCGGGGCTGTTCATCGTCGCCGAGCATTTCGAGCGCATCCGGCATCAGCTGCTTACTTTGCCGGGGGCCAAGCTCGCCGAGCTCAAGACCGTGCACAGCCACACCATGGCGCTCGGCCAATGCCGCAAAGTGATCCGCGCACTGAAGCTGAAGCCGGTGGCCGAGGCCGATACCGCAGGGGCCGCGCGGGAGTTGAGCGAATTTAAGGACCGCAGCAGGGCCACGATCGCCTCGACGCTGGCCGCGGAGGTCTACGGCCTCGCCATCGCCAAATCCGACATCGAGGACGCCTATCACAACACCACGCGCTTCGTCGTGTTGGCCGCCAAGCCCGATCACACCAAGCCGGGCGACGGGCCCGTCATCACCACCTTCGTCTTCCGCGTGCGGAACGTTCCGGCCGCGCTCTATAAGGCCCTTGGCGGCTTCGCCACCAACGGCGTGAACATGACCAAGCTCGAGTCCTATCAGCTCGAAGGCTCGTTCAACGCCACCATGTTCTATGCCGATATCGCGGGGCATCCGGACGAGCGGCCGGTGCAACTCGCCATGGAGGAGCTCGCCTTCTTCACGAGCGAGGTGCGCCTGCTCGGCACCTACAAAGCGAGCCGGTTCCGCGCCGAGCTCAAAGCCTCTGAGGGTTGAGACTGGCGATGGAGTTACCATCATGATCGCTTTGATTGTCGCGTTCTTGATGGTCGTGCTTCCCTTGGTGCATCTCGCCCTTAGCAGCGTGCCGAGAACCCCCATCCGCGTCGTTCACATTCTGCTTCTCTACGCGCTTGTCCTTGGTGTTGGCGTCATAGGCCTGCCACTCGGCTACATTCCCCACGTTTTCTTCGCCGATCAGGCAGCAGCCCTCATCGGCTGGGCGCCGGGAAGTCCGTTCCAGTTCGAGGTCGGCGTGCACGACGGCGCCTGGGGCGTTCTCGGCTTCCTGTGCATTTGGATCGGCGGCTTGTTCTGGCTGGCGACGGGGCTAGGCTGGTCGCTGTTCATGCTTGGCGCCACCTACGGACACATCCACCAGATGGTGCTCGAAAGGAATTATGCGCCATACAATTTCCTGACCATCTTCTCGGACGGATTCATAGCGGTCTGGCTGCTCGTGCTCCTTTGCCTCTACTACCCCTTAGGCGGCTTCCAGAAGTAAGGGCGCTCCACCAGCGGTTTGATAGGGCTGCTTGTCCGCCGTCAAAGATAGCTAGTTGCAGCTGTTGGGGTCAGTCGGAGGCCCGGTGTAGTCGCACGGGGTCCAGTTTGGATCGTTGGCTTTGCTGCCGTAGTAAGCATCGGCCTTCGCGCGATTGCCGGCTGGATCCTTCATGAACTCCGACTTGGCGTTCTCATCACGGAAGCAATACGTCTTCCCTTAATGCTGCCCATAAAGATCGCATTTGGTCCTTATGCCCTTTTCCGAAGCGAGCCCCATCGCGTTGAGGTTTTGGTACTCCCCGGAGCCGGCGAGCGCTGCTGCCGGACCAACCACTAGCAAGGCAGCAGCCGCAATAATGCGAGCCTTGGCCATGTCTCCTCCCTTTGGATTGCAGCCAGCGGACGGCCGTTTATAGCGTTCGTTTGTGTCGCTTTGCCGCGAGCAGCTGCGCTCCCGACGCCGCTTCTCCACATAGGCCGAGACGCTTTCTTGAGCGGGTTGCCACAGGCCCCACGATCCCCGATATACTCACGCAGGGAGGTTGGCGGCAGGCGCGTTCCTCGCCAACCGGGTCAGGTCCGGAAGGAAGCAGCCCCAACGAGATTGACGCGGGTTGTTCGTCAGCCTCCCACCTGCTTCAAGCGTAGCGTGATCGATTTGCGTCATTGCCGAGCTTGACCCGGCAATCCGTGCCAGTCGCCTCTCGACGTGCTGAGGCCACGGCATGGATGAAGTCCGCTGGTATTGAGAGTCCGAATCTGTCCCATGGCCAAAGTCGAAGATCAGCAAGGGAACGCGGCGAAGCCTGGCGGGACAATGGCGTCCGCCGCCGGGGGCCAGAGCCATGCGGCCTTGGCGCGCAAATACCGGCCGAAGCTGTTCTCCGAGCTGATCGGCCAGGACGCCATGGTGCAGACGCTGCGCAACGCCTTTGCCTCGGGGCGCGTCGCCCAAGCCTATATGCTGACCGGCGTGCGCGGCGTCGGTAAGACCACCACCGCGCGGCTGATCGCGCGTGCGCTCAATTATGTGCCGCCGGGCGGCGGCGACGGCGCACCGACCCTCGACATGGGCGAGGAGGGCGAGCATTGCCGCGCCATCCTGGAGAGCCGGCATCTCGACGTGGTCGAGATGGATGCGGCCTCTCATACCGGCATCGACGACGTTCGCGACTTGATCGACAGCGCCCACTACAAGCCGAACACCGCCCGCTACAAGGTCTACATCATCGACGAAGTGCATATGCTCTCTAAGCAGGCCTTCAACGGCCTGCTCAAGACCCTGGAAGAGCCGCCCGAGCATGTGAAGTTCATCTTCGCCACCACCGAGGTGCGCAAAGTTCCGGTGACGGTGCTGTCGCGCTGCCAGCGTTTCGACCTGAAGCGCATCGAGGTCGAGCCGCTTGCCCAGCAGCTTGCCAGCATCGTCGCGCAGGAAGGGGCTGAAGCGGAGCGGGCCGCGCTAATGATGATCGCGCGCGCCGCCGAAGGCTCGGTGCGTGACGCGCTGTCGATCCTCGATCGGGCGATTGCCTTCGGCTCGGGCAAGGTCACGGCGGAAGCGGTACGCGGGCTGCTTGGCTTGGCCGACCGCGGCCGTGTCTTCGATCTCCTGGAGACGGTATTCGCCGGCGACCCCGGCAATGCCTTGAAGCAGCTTGCCTCACTGACCAATGACGGCGCCGAGCCAGCCCAAGTGATCGCCGATCTCGCCGATGCCGTTCATGCCGTGACGCTGGTCAAGGCGGCGGGCGCCTCAGACCCCGCCATGAGCGAGGCCGAGCGGGCGCGCGCCACCGGTCTTGCCGGCAGGCTGTCCATGTCCGTGCTGGCCCGCGCCTGGCAGATGCTGCTCAAGGGTCATGAAGAAGTGCGGGGCGCCGCCCGTCCGCTCGCCGCGGCCGACATGGTGCTGGTGCGGCTCGCCTATACCGCGGATTTGCCGACGCCCGCCGATCTCATGCGGCGTCTGGGCGATGCCTCCGGACCTGGCGGCGAAAGAACCGGCGGCTCGATCCCAGCTGCGCCGACGCAGCAGAAGCCGGTCCATGCCGCGATACCTGAACCTCCGCCGCTTCCAGCGCCCGTGGTCAAGGCCGTGGCGACTGACGCCGCGCCGCCCAGGGCTAATCCGCCGGCTGATCCATTGGCGGATCCCAAGAGCTTCGACGAGCTGGTGGCCCTTGCCGAGCAGAAACGCGATCTCAAGCTCAAGCATGCGCTTACGGAGCAGGTGCAGCTCGTGCGCTTTCGCCCGGGACATCTCGAGATCAACCCGCTCGGCTCGGCGCCGAAGGAGCTTGGCCAGGAGCTCATGCGCAAGTTGAAAACCTGGACCGGGCGCGTCTGGATCGTGGCCGTGAGCGGGGAGGAGGGCGCAGCGCCGCTCGGCGCCCAGCGCCGCGCGCGCGAAGCCCGCGAGATCGAGCAGATCCGCGAGCACCCCCAGGTCAAGCAGGTGCTGCAACGCTTCCCCGGCGCGCGCATCGCCACGGTGCGGCCGGCGATGACGGATGACGCTACGCCCGAGGCGCCGGAGCCGGACAGCGACGAGTTCAAGGAGGGCGGGACCAACCCATGAAGAATTTCGCCAGCATGATGAAGCAGGCCCAGGAGCTGCAGAGCCGCATGGCCGAGATGCAAGCGGAGATGGAGCGCGCGCGCTGCGAAGGCCGCTCCGGCGGCGGCCTCGTGGTGCTGACCCTGAACGGCAAGGGCGAGATGGTCGAGGTCAAGATCGATCCCTCGCTGCTCAAGCCCGGCGAGGCCGAGATCTTGGAGGACCTCGTCGTCGCCGCGCATAATGACGCCAAGGCCAAGGTCGAGGCGATGATGCAGGCGAAGATGCAAAGCCTGACCGGTGGCCTGCCCCTGCCGCCCGGTCTCAAGCTGTTCTAATCTAGATGGCGCGGGCTGCGGCGAGCGCCGAGATCGAGCGCCTGATCCAGTTGCTGGCGCGGCTGCCGGGGCTCGGTCCCCGCTCGGCGCGGCGCGCGGCGCTTCACCTCGTCAAGAAGAAGGAGCAACTGCTCGGCCCGCTCGCCGCGGCGCTCACCGAGGCGCGCGACCGCATCGTCACCTGCGAGGTCTGCGGCAATATCGATGCGGTGAGCCCCTGCACCTTGTGCCGCGACGAGAAACGCGACCGCTCGCTGATCTGCGTCGTCGAGGAGGTGGGCGATCTCTGGGCGCTTGAGCGCGCGCAAGTGCTCAACGGCCTCTATCACGTGCTGGGCGGCGCGCTGTCGCCGCTAGATGGTGTTGGCCCGGAAGATTTATCCATCGCCAAACTGATCGAGCGGGCCTGCGACCCCCAGGTCAAAGAGGTGTTGTTGGCGCTGAACGCCACGGTCGAGGGTCAGTCCACTGCGCATTATCTCATGGACCAGCTCGGCGGCGCGGGCGTCACCGTCTCGCGCCTCGCCCATGGCGTGCCGATCGGCGGCGAGCTCGATTATCTCGATGAGGGCACGCTCGCCGCCGCTGTAAAGGCCCGCAAGGTGGTGTAGTGGTGCTTCTCCCTCCCCGCGGAAGGGGGGAGGGTCGGGGTGGGGGTCGATGACGAATGACCGCCACCCGACAACCCCGGCTGAAGCCGCGGTCGCCACCCTCCTCCTTTTGGGGGAGGGAAGTGCGCCGCGGTTGCGTCATGATGCCGGGGTGGGGCGCGCAATTTCATGCTATCTATCCGACATGAACGAGATTCAGATTCCATGGCCGCAGAAGCGGCGCGAGCTGCACAATCACCATTTCGACTCCACCATCTGGAACGACTTGAAGTTCCGCGACGACGACATCGTCATCGCCACCTATGGCAAGTCCGGCACCACCTGGGTGCAGCAGATCGTAAGCCAGCTTTTGTTCAATGGCGCGGAGGACCTAGAGGTCGCCGCCATGTCGCCTTGGCTCGACCTGCGCGTGCCGCCAAAGCATGTGAAGCTGCCGGTGGTCGAGGCGCAAACCCACCGCCGCTTCCTGAAGACGTACCTCCCCGTCGATGCGCTTCGCTTCTCGCCTGCCGCCAAGTACATCTATGTCGGCCGCGATGGGCGCGACGTGATTTTCAGCATGTACAATCATCACGCCAACGCCAACGAGCAATGGTACCAGGCGCTGAACGACACTCCCGGCCGCGTCGGGCCACCCATCGAGAAACCGCCCGCCTGCCAGCACCAGTACTTTCGCGAATGGCTCGCAGGCGACGGCTATCCGTTCTGGCCGTTCTTCGACAATGTGCGGAGCTGGTGGGAGATCCGTGACCTGCCGAACGCGATGCTGCTCCATTTCGCCGACTTGAAGCGCGATCTTCCCGGCGAGATCAAACGGATCGCGTCCTTCCTCGAGATCCCCACCAACGCGGCACGGTTCTCTACGATCGTCGAGCATTGCAGCTTCGACTACATGAAGCGACACGCGGTCAAAGCCGTGCCCCTTGGCGGCGCCCTGTGGGACGGCGGGGCTGAGACCTTTATCCACAAGGGCACCAACGGCCGCTGGCGCGATGTTCTAAGCGCCGAGGAAAGCGCGGCCTATGAAGCCAAGGCGAAGGACCTGCTCGGCGGGCACTGCGCCCGGTGGCTCGCGGGAAGCTGAGTGATCGCACAGTCTGAAGCCTGAGGCCGGCCGGTTGACACAATCAGCCGGCCTCTTCCAGCCGCTCTTTTCGCTCGATCGCCTCGAAATCCCCGCGCTTGGTGAGCAACCACAGCAGCGCCAGTCCGGGCAGCGCGGCGGCGGCGCACAGCGCGAAGAAGCTCACCCAGCCGGTGGCCGCCGCGACGTAGCCCGTGATCGAGGCAAGCGTGGTGCGGCCGAACGAGGACAGCGCGGTCAGCAGCGCGAATTGGGTCGCGGTGTGGGCCGGGCTCGTGCACAGCGCCGAGAGATAGGCGATGAACACCACGGTGCCGATGGCGCTGGTGAAGTTCTCGGTGGAGATGGCGAGCGCGAGCGCGCCGGGGTTCACGCCGATCGAGGCGAGCCAAGAGAAAGTGAAATTCGCCACCGCCTGCAAGATGCCGGCGACGAGCATGGCGCGCGACAGCGGCAGCGCGCGGGCGAGCAGGCCACCCGCCACACCCCCGAGCAGCGAGGCGATCAAGCCGACCCCCTTCACGATCGCCGCATAGCTCGCTTTGTCGAAGCCGATGGCGAGCACGAACGGCCCGGTCATGACGCCGGCGAAGGTGTCGGTGAGCTTGTAGAGGACGACAAACAGCAGAATGAGCAGCGCGTCCTTCTTGGAGAGAAAGTCGGCGAAGGCTTCATAGGCCGCGCGGAAAAAGCGGAGCATTGGGTTGCTCGGCTGCCCGGCGTGCACTTTGGCTTCGACTTTGTTCTCGCGCGGCTCTTGCGCCAGAAGCGCCGCCGCCATGCCGACCAGCACGAGCGCCGCCATGGCGGCATAGCCATAGGCCCAGACGAGGCCCCGATCGACGCCGAGATATTCGAGATAAGCGACGAGGGCCACGGTGCCGGCCGTCGAGACAAGCATGCCGATGCGGTAGGCCGCCACGAAATAGGCCATGCCGGCGGCTTGGGCGTCGGTCGGCAGATATTCGACGCGGAAGGCGTCGATGACGATGTCTTGCGTGGCCGAGGCCGCAGCGACGATCACCGCGGCGAGAGCGACCATCAGCGGCGCGTGCAAGGGATCGAGGAAGCCGAGGAACACGATCGCCGCCATGAGTAGGAGCTGCGACAGCACGAGCCAGCCGCGCCGGTGGCCGAGCGCCTTGCCGAGCAGCGGCACGTCGAAAGCATCCACGATCGGCGCCCACAAGAATTTGATCGTATAGGGGATGCCGACCAGCGCGTAGAGGCCGATGATGCCGAGATCGACGCCGACATCCTTCATCCACAGGAGCAGCGTCGAGCCGGACAGCGCAAGCGGCAGCCCGGAGGAGAAGCCGAGTACGAGAATGATCAGCACGCGCTTGTCGAGGAACACGCTCGCGGCGCGCGCGAAGCGCTCGCGAAAGGTCAGCTTTTGCGTGGTTCCCCCGGTCGCCGTCATCGCCCTTGCTCATAGCAGGCGGACGCTTCCACGTCATGCCTTCGTCAGAGGCGAAACCAGAACGCTGCCGCGATTTGGGGTTATTCTCTGATCCTACAGCAAGAGATGGAGAGGCAAATGGTGCGCGTTGTCGGGATCGACCATCTGGTGATCAGCGTCGGCGACTTCGAAAAATCGAAGGCGTTTTACGCTCCGCTGATGGAGTTTCTGGGCTTCGGCGTGGAGGCGGAATACGCGGGCAGCATGATGGGCTGGGCCGACGGCAAGACCTTGTTCTGGATCGCGGCGGCCGACGCCGAAGGCAAGAAGCATCCCTACCGCAAGGGCGATATCGGCTTCCACCACTACGCCTTTCGCCTGCGGAGCCGCGCCGATGTCGACGCGCTCCAGGCGTTCCTCGAGGAGCAGGGCGCGAAAATCGTCGATCCGGCGGGCGAGTATTACGACGACTATTACGCCGTGTTCTTCCTCGATCCCGACGGCATGAAGCTCGAGGGCATGAGATATGGCGAGCGCCACGAGCGCGCCGCCCGGGCCCGCGCCGCCCGCAAGCGGTCAGCGGCGCTGAAGCAGAGCAAGACACGGAAGACCGCAAAGCCGGCACGGAAGAAGCGAGTTTAGGACCCGCTGGCGAGGATCTGATCGAGCATCCTGGGCTACTCCCCGGCGAGCAGGTCCGGCTGGCGCAGCACGGTCGCGCTGCGCCGCTGTTCCTCCGCCCGTGCCGGAGTTGGGCGCGACGAAGCAGCAGCAAGCGGCGCCACGCGGTCACTTTCGACCGCCGCTTGCGCTTCTCCCTCGAACTCCAAATTCTCGATCTTGTGCCCTCTGCCGGCGATCCGCTCCGACGAGGTGAGGATCTTCTCGATGTCCTGGTTCGCCTGGCCGAAATGACGCTGCAGGTCGAGCACGCGCTCGCGTAAGCGCCCCATGTCGTCCATCAGCTTCGTCACCTCGCGCTGGATGAGATGGGCCTGCTCGCGCATTTTCACGTCCTTCAGGATCGCCTGCATGGTCTGCACGGCGAGCATGAGCATGTTCGGCGCGCAGATGACGATGCGGGCGCGGTGCGCCTTCTGCACGAGATCGGTGAAATGCTCGGCCAAATCCGCATAGATCGCCTCCGAGGGAACGAACAGGATGGCGGTGTCTTGCGTCTCTCCAGCCAAGAAATAGCGCTCGGCCATGGCATCAACATGGCGCCCGACGTCGACGCGCACACGTCGCGCCGCATCCTTTTTCTCTTCCGCGCTCCGCGCGAGGCGGAACGCCTCGAAGCCTTCCAGCGGAAATTTGGCGTCGATCACCACGCCGGCCTTGGTATTCGGCATATGCAGAAGGCAGTCGGGTCGCTTGCCGTTTGAGAGGGTGGCCTGGAAGCTGTAGGCGCCCTTGGGCAAACCATCCTGGATGATGGCCTCCATGCGCATCTGGCCGAAGGCGCCGCGCGCCTGCTTGTTGGCGAGGATCTCCTGCAAGCCGACCATGTTGGTCGAGAGGTCGGTCAGGTTCTTCTGCGCCGAATCGATGACGGCGAGCCGCTCATAGAGCTTGGCGATCGAGTCGGTGGTCTTCCGCGCCGTCTCGTTTAGGTCGGTGCCGACCCGGTGCGTCATGCGGTCGAGCCGTTCGTTGACGGCGCGGGCGAGGTCGCCGTGGCGCGTGACGCTGATCTCGGCCAGCGTCTGCAAACGCCCCTTCAGCTCGGCGAGATGGGCGTCATGCTCGTGCGCCTCACGGCGTCGCCGGCTCATATGCAGGGCGACGATCGTGACCAGCACGATGAGAGCCAGCACCGCGAGCCCGAGCAGCGCAAGCAAGACCAGCACGGGGTCGAGCGTGACGTTCCCCACCCGCAAAGCATCGAAAGTCATGGGGCGAAGCTATAACCCGATTCGGGCCGGCGCCAGATCAAAACAGGAACATGTTGACCCTGGGCCGCGCCAACCTTATCTCAGCGGCATAAATGGCCATACGTCCCATCATCACCCTGCCGGATCCCGTCCTGCGTAAGACGGCCGCTCCAGTCGAGCGGGTCGACGCCGCGCTCTTGAAGCTCGCCGACGACATGCTGGCGACCATGTACGACGCGCCGGGCATCGGCCTCGCCGCGCCGCAGATCGGAATCTTGCGCCGGCTGATCGTCATGGATCCAGCCCACGAGGAGGAAGACGAGGCGAGGCAGCCGCTGATCATGGTCAACCCCGTGATCCTGGAGCGGGGAAGCGAGATGCGCGTCCATGACGAGGGCTGCCTGTCGATCCCCGATTTCACCGCCGAGGTCGAGCGCCCCGCCATGACCCGCGTCGGCTATATCGATACGCAAGGCAAGCAGCGGGAGATGACGCTCGAGGGCATCTGGTCGACGCTGGTGCAGCATGAGATCGATCATCTGAACGGGTTGCTGTTCATCGACTATCTGTCGCGGCTGAAGCGCGACATGATCGTGAAGAAGTTCACCAAGCAGAAGCGCACCGAGCAGGCGCTGTAGCGCGGACCACCGCCGCTTCCCTTCAGCAGACAACGAGCTTAAGACGCCCCCATGATGCGGATCATCTTCATGGGCACGCCGGATTTCGCTGTGCCGGCGCTTGGCGCGGTGCTTGCCGCTGGCCATGAGGTCGTGGCCGTCTATACCCAACCGCCGCGCGCCGCGGGTAGGGGCCTCTCGACGCGCAAATCGCCGGTGCAGCTCTTCGCCGAAGCGGCTCACATTCCGGTGCTCACACCGGAGCGCCTGAAGTCGGCCGACGAGCAGGCGCGGTTCATCGCCTTCCATGCCGACGTCGTGGTGGTGGTGGCCTATGGACTGATCCTGCCGAAGCCGATCCTCGAGGCGCCGCGCTTCGGCTGCCTCAATCTGCACGCCTCGGCGCTCCCGCGCTGGCGTGGTGCGGCGCCGATCCAGCGCGCCATCATGGCCGGCGACGCGGAGACCGCGGCCTCGATCATGCGCATCGAGGAGGAACTCGACGCTGGCCCGGTCTGCCTCGAGCAGCGCGTCGCGATCGGCGAGGATATGACCGCCGGCGAGTTGCACGACGCGCTTGCCGGGCTTGGCGCCGAACTCATGGTTCGCGCCCTGGCCGCGCTTGAGCAGGGAAGGCTCGACTGTCAGCCGCAAGCCGTCGAGGGCGTCACCTATGCCGGCAAGATCGAGGCATCTGACACGCGCATCGACTGGTCGCGGCAATCGCGCGAGGTGCACAATCAGATCCGCGGCCTCTCGCCTTATCCCAGTGCCTGGTTCGAAGCGGAGCTGAACGGCAAACGCGAGCGCATCAGGGCCTTGCGCTCGATCTTCGCCGAGGGCGATGGCAAGCCCGGCATTGTGCTCGACGATCGGCTTACCATCGCCTGCGGCAACGGCGCGGTGCGACTTACCCAAGTTCAGCGCGCCGGCAAGCGCCCGATGGCCGCGGATGAGTTCCTGCGCGGCGTGAAGCTTCGCAGAGGCTCAACCCTTTCCGACTAGGGCAGCTGTATCGTGCCTGTACGTGCCGCCCGCGAGCGTGTCCGTCAGGTTCTCGTAGATATAGGTGCCGCCGCCACTGGCGCCTTGGTATACCGGTGCCACCCGTGATCTTGTAGGTATAGTCCTTGAGGTGCGAACCCTCCTCCCAGGCCTCGAATTTCGTGTCTCCCCCTTTGTAGGTGTCGGTGCACGTCCCAGTGGCCTTCCAGCTATTGTCAGGCATGTACTCGTACTTTCCTATGGGTTGGATTTTCCGCCTCGATGAGACGCCTGTGCCGCCACAGGAGATCACCGCGCAAGCCGCCAAGGCAGTTGAACTTGACCCCGCCGACGCATGTGCTCGGATGGTGGCCGCCTCCGCGTGCTTCTTCACCAAGCAGTTTGACCTGTTCGCGCATAAAGCGGATCAAGCTCTGGCACTTGCCCCCTATGATGCCGAAATCATTGCGGCGCTCGCCTGCATGATCTAGAGCGCGGGAGACCACCAGCGCGGCGTGGCCTTGGCGAAAAAGGCGACCGTGAACCGCGAGCGGTTGGGATCATTCGACGGTCTACACGGCAGACTATTTGAATGGGCGACTACCAGCACGCGCTCGAGGTGGCGAGGCAGGCCAAGTAGCAAGAGATGTTTTACTCGCACCTCGAGATCATTCCGATCTACGGCCAGCTCGGCGGCAAACAGGAAGCGCTCGAAGCCTGGCACATGCTGCTCAAGCAGTACCCCGGGCGCAACGGCCGAAACCTTCGCGGACTGGTGGCGCCTGTGGAACATTCGTGATGAGGAGGTCGCCAAGCTGATGGACGGCGTCGCCAAATCCGGCGTGCTCACGGCGGACGCGAAACCGGGCCAGTGACGGGGGCGAGCATTTCCCATTAGAGCTGGATGTTCGGCGCAAGGCAGGGCATGACGGGCAGGAAAATTCCAGAGTCACTGAACAATGCCCCGCTACAAGCTCACCATCGAATATGACGGCGCCCCCTTCGTCGGCTGGCAGATGCAGGAGAACGGCACTTCCGTGCAGGGCTGCCTGGCGGAAGCGGTGAAGGCGTTCTCCGGCCAGGACGAGATCCCGCGCGGCGCCGGGCGCACCGATGCGGGCGTGCACGCCATCGGCCAGGTCGCCCATGTCGATCTCGCCAAGGAGTGGACGACCGAGAAAGTGCGGAACGCGCTCAACGCGCTGCTCCGGCCGAACCCGATCGCGGTGCTCGCCTGCGAGGCCGTCCCTGCGGATTTCGACGCGCGCTTCTCCGCCAAGGCGCGCCATTATCTCTACCGCATCATCGACCGCCGCGGCCCCTTGGCGCTCGAGCGCGAGCGCGCTTGGGGCGTGTTCCGTTCCCTCGATACCATGGCCATGCACGAGGCGGCGCAAACGCTGGTCGGGCATTACGACTTCACCACCTTCCGCTCGACCGAATGCCAGGCGGCGTCGCCGATCAAGACGCTCGACCGGCTCGCCGTGTCGCGCCATGGCGAGGTCATCAGGATCGAGGCCTCGGCTCGCTCCTTCCTGCACAATCAGGTGCGCTCCATGATTGGCTCGCTCAAGCTGGTCGGCGAGGGCAAATGGGGGCAGGCCGAGCTCGAGGCGGCGCTTCGCGCGTGCGAGCGCGGGCGCTGTGGTCCAGTGGCGCCGCCGCACGGCCTCTACCTCGCCAAAGTCGATTATTGAGGGCCTATCCCCCGTTCTCATCGCCGCTCTTTCCCGCTCCCCCCTTGAGGGGAGCACGATCCGGCCTCGCCGGATCGGAGGGGTAACGGCGATCGCGACGAGGGATGGGGTCAGTCTAATGTCGCCGTGAGCGCCGGGGATAAGTTCGTGATGAGGCGGGCGAAGCCCTCACTCTGAGGAGAGCCGTCCTCCGGCAGTCGCCTCATCCTGAGACGCGACCCGGACGCCGTCCGGGGTCGCGTCTCGAAGGATGGGCGCCCTGCTCAGGATGGGGAGGCGCGTCTCGAAGGGCGAGGCCCTGGCCCATAAGCCCTTTTCTCCCTTTGTTTGCGCGAGGCGGGCGGGGAAGGGTTGGCCAAGTGGCTGAAATTCATCTACCTCTCTGCCTGAAGGGGAGAGGGGAATGACCGCCCGCAATCGCGCATGATCAGACGCATCGCCACCGTTGGCGGGCTGACCCTTGTCTCCCGCGTCACCGGCTTCCTGCGCGACGTGGTCATGGCGGCGGTGCTGGGGGCCGGCCCCATGGCCGACGCCTTCTTCATCGCCTTCAGGCTCCCCAACCATTTCCGGGCGATCCTGGCCGAGGGCGCCTTCAACGCCGCCTTCGTGCCGGCCTATGCGCGCACGCTGGAGCAATCCGGGCCGAAGGCGGCGCGGCTGTTCGCCGACCGCATCGCCGCTGCCTTGCTGGTCATCAATATCGTGTTGCTTGGCCTCGCCCTCGTCTTCACCCCTTGGGTGGTGGGGCTGCTCGCGCCCGGCCTCGACCAGGACGCCGAGCGCTACCAGCTCGCCGTGACGCTCACCCGCATCACCTTTCCCTCGCTGCTGCTCGTGTCGATGCAGACCATGATCTCGGGCGAGCTCAACGCCAATGGCCGGTTCGCCGCGGCGGCCGGTGCGCCGATCCTGCTCAATGTCTGCATGGTCGTGACCCTGAGCGTCGCTTTTTGGTTCCCCAATGCCGGGCTTGCCGCCGCCTGGGGCGTGCTCATCGCCGGCGTGGCGCAAGTGCTGCTGGTCGGCATCGACGCCGAGCGACTCGGCTTCGGGCTCAGATTTCGCGCGCCCCGTCTCGACCTCCGCACGCGCAAGTTCCTGGGCGCTCTCGGTCCGGCCATCATCGGCGCCGGCGGCGTGCAGCTCGCCCTGTTCGCCGATACGGTGATCGCCTCCTATCTCCCGACCGGCGCCTTGTCCGCGCTCTATTACGCCGACCGCATCAACCAACTGCCGATCGGCGTCGTCGGCATCGCCGTCGGCACCGTGCTCTTGCCGGAGATGTCGCGGCGGCTTGCCGCTGGCGATGCGCGAGGCGCCGCCTCGGCGCAGGCGCGCGGCATCCAGCTTGCGCTTCTGCTGACGGTCCCTTGCTGCGCCGCCGCCATCGCCATCCCCGAGCTCATCATGCAGGCCTTGTTCACGCGCGGCGCGTTCACCATGGCGGATGCTCATGCGGCAGGCGCGACGCTTGCCGCCTATGCCATCGGGCTGCTCCCCTTCGTCATGCTGAGGAGCTTCACCGCGCCGTTCTATGCGCGCGGCGACACGGCGACGCCGGTCAAGGCCGCGCTGCTTGCGGCGAGCGTCAATATCGCGCTGAAGGTGTTGCTGATGGGCACGTTCGCGCAAGTGGGCCTCGCACTCGCCACCAGCGCCGGCGCCTGGATCAATCTCAGCCTCTTGACGATCTTCGCGCGCCGCAAGGGCTTCGCCGTATCGGGCGCGGGCCTCCGCCCCGTCATCAAGCTGTTCGCCGCGGGCGCGGTGCTGGCAATCGTGCTTTATTTCGGCGATCGCGTGCTGAGCCACGTTTTGAAGGCCTTGCCGTATCTCCGCGCGGAGATTGCGCTTGGCCTCGTGCTGCTGATCGGCACCGTCGTTTATGCGCTGGCCGTGCTCTTGTTGCTCGGCCGCGGCTGGCTGAACTCGCTGCTCAGGGATGTCGGCACGGCCGCCGAGGCGCCGCCGCCCGCGCAACTCGAGCCGCCCGATGCGCTACAGGATTCCGCGGCGTTGCCCGACAACACGCCGGCGCCCAACGTCTAGCCCGGCCACCGGCGTCACCCTGTTCGCCGCTCCCCCCTTGAGGGGGAGCACGCTCGCTTGGCGAGCGGAGGGGGGTGAGGCCGGGACCCCAGAGTTTTGCCCGCTAACCCCCTCCCTAACCCTCCCCCTCAAGGGGGGAGGGGATAGCAAGCGGCCCGGCCGCAACAACATCACGTTCTTTCAATTGACGGTCCGCGCAAAAAGCTGAGGTCGACTAGCTCGACCGCGCGGGGCTCGATGGGGCGGCCGAGAAAGATCGCACCGACTCGGGCGAAGCGTTCCGGCGAGTCGGTGGCGAAGAAGCGCATACGGGACGCTTCGCTGCCGCCATCGTCATTGGCCATGCCGTGCGCGGCGAGCGCCTCGGCGACCGCCGCAGCGGTCGTCTCGGCCGAATCCACCATGGTCACGTCCTTGCCGATGATTTGCCTTATGGCCGCTGCCAGCACGGGGAAATGGGTGCAGCCGAGCACGATGGTGTCGGGCGCGGACGGCCCCTCGAACAGTGGGCCGAGATAACGCGAAGCTGCCGCGACGGTTACGTCTGAATTGGTCCAGCCCTCCTCGGCGAGCGCCACGAACACTTGGCAGGGCTGCTGCACGACGCTCACTTTGGCCCGGAGCGCATGGATGGCGCGGAGATAGGCGCCGCCTTTCACAGTGCCCTCGGTGGCGATGACGGCGATATGGTTGTTGCGGGTGGCGACGACCCCCGCCCGCGCGCCCGGCTCGATCACGCCGATCACCGGAACGGGGGCGAACGTAGTGGTCAGCGGCGGAAGCGCCACGGCCGAGGCGGTGTTGCAGGCGATGACCACCATCTTCACGCCCTCCTCGATGAGGAGCCGCGTCGCCTGCAATGCATAGGCCTCGACCGTTTCGGCGCTCTTCGTGCCGTAAGGCAGCCGCGCGGTGTCGCCGAGATAGACGAAGCGTTCTTGCGGGAGCCCCGCCGCCAAGGCGCTGAGCACGGTGAGGCCGCCCATGCCGGAGTCGAACACTCCGATCGGGCGCCGATCAGACAAGTTCGATGATCCCGAACGCATCGAAATAGAGATCGAGGAAGCGCCGGTAAATGGCGGTGAGCTGCTCGAGATCGGCGAGCGCGACCTGCTCGTCGATCTTGTGGATGGTTGCGGTGAGGAGGCCGAACTCGACCACGGGGCAGACCGCCTTGATGAAACGCGCGTCGGAGGTGCCGCCGTCGGTGGCGAGCGACGGGGTGAGCCCCGTGACGTCGCGCACCGCCTCGCTCAGCACGCCGTCGAGCGGGCCCGGTTCGGTCAGGAAGGCGTGGCTCGGCGGCTCGAAGAACAGCTCGAATTCGAGCCCGCTATTGGCGAGCATCTTCGCCGCCTGATCCCACAACTGAGCCTGAAGCGACTCGGCCGAATGGCGGTCGTTGAAGCGGATGTTGAACTGGGCCTCGGCGCGTGCCGGGATGACGTTGGTGGCCACATTGCCGACGTCGATGCTCGTCACCTCGAAATTCGACGGCGAGAAATAGGCGGTGCCGAAATCGAGCGGCGCCTCATAGTACTTGGCGAGCACCGCGATCAGACCCTTGGCGGGATTTTTGGCGAGCTGCGGATAGGCGACGTGGCCCTGCACGCCGCTGACCTTGAGGCGTCCATTGAGGCTGCCGCGCCGTCCGATCTTGATCGCCTGCCCGAGCTGCATGGTGTTGGTCGGCTCGCCTACCAGCGCGTGATCCGGCTGCTCGTTGTTGGCGGCCATCCAATCGAGCACCTTGCGCGTGCCGTTGATCGCCGGTCCTTCCTCGTCGCCGGTGATGAGGAGGCTGATCGACCCTGGCAGGTCGCTGCCTTTGCTCTTGGCGAAGTCCAGCGCCGCGGCGGCGAAAGCGGCGATCGCCCCCTTCATGTCCGAAGCGCCGCGCCCATACAGCACGCCGTCCTCGATCTCGCCGGCGAAAGGCGGATGGCTCCACTGCCCCGCCTCGCCAGGCGGCACCACATCGCTATGGCCGGCGAAACAAAGATGCGGGTAGTCCGAGCCGATGCGGGCATAGAGATTGTCGACCGCGGGCGTTCCCTCTTCTTCGAAGGGGAGGCGATGGCAGCGGAAGCCGCCTTGCGCGAGAGCCCGTTCAAGCACGTCCAAGGCGCCGGCCTCGAGCGGCGTCACGCTGGCGCAGCAGATTAGTGCTTGCGCCAGCCCGACCGGTCCGTTGCTCAATTCTGTCATGACATGGGCTCAGAGATTGGCATCGGACCGCGAGCTGCCGAGCGGATCGGGGCCGAAGCGGTTCGGACCTTGAGTGCCGCGCAAGAAGCCGATCTCCACGAAGAGCCAAATGCTGATGATCAGGGCGGCGAGCCCCGAGGCGCCCGCGAGGGCATACCAGATCGACATCTGCTCCGTATGCATGGCAATCGCGACGATGACCATGACCACGGCAAGAACCAGGACCAGGGCTTGCCAAACAAGCCACCAGCCGCTGCGGTCGCGATCGTGCAGCCGTTTGACGCAGAGCGCGAAATTAATCCACGAGCTCACCAAGCTCAGGGCGAGCACGGCAATGCTGAAAACTCCGGTCGGCTCGAATTGCTGCGTGTCGAGGTCGACGACCGACGCGCCCGAGGCCTTCGCGGCAAATTCGATGATGCCGGTGACAATCGCCGATGCGACCCCGACGGCGAGGCTGGCGACCCACCAATCGAGTCGCTTGATGCGGCCTTCGAAGCTGAACAGGAGCTGCGTCAGGTTCATGGGGGCGGCCTCTGCTTGGTCTCAGTCCCGCAACAGCTCGTTGATGGAGGTCTTGGCGCGCGTGCCCTCGTCCACCGTCTTCACGATCACCGCGCAATAGAGTGACGGCCCTGGCGCGCCGTTGGGTAGCGCCTTTCCCGGCATCGTACCCGACACCACCACGGAGAAAGGCGGCACGCGGCCGTACAAAATCTCGCCGGTGGCGCGGTTGATGATCTTGGTCGACTGGCCGAGATAGACGCCCATGGAGAGGACCGAGCCTTCGCCGACGATCACCCCTTCGGCCACTTCGGCGCGGGCGCCGATGAAGCAATTATCCTCGATGATCACCGGGTTGGCCTGCAACGGCTCGAGCACGCCGCCAATGCCGGCGCCGCCCGATAGATGCACGTTCTTGCCGATCTGCGCGCAGGAGCCGACCGTGGCCCAGGTATCGACCATCGTGCCGGTCTCGACGCGCGCGCCGAGATTGACGAAGGAGGGCATCAGCACCGCCCCTGGAGCGATATAGGCGGAGCGGCGAACCACGGCGCCCGGCACCACGCGGAAGCCGGCCTCTTTGAAGTCCTTCGCCTTCCAATGGGTGAATTTGGTCGGGACCTTGTCCCACCAGGCGCCGCCTTCCGGGCCGCCATCGATCTTGTGCGGATCGTTGAGGCGGAAGGAGAGCAGGATCGCCTTCTTCAGCCATTGATTCACGACCCAGGCGCAGTTGATATTCTCGGCCACGCGGACCTCGCCCTTGTCGAGCAGGTCGAGGGTCTCGTCCACGGCGTCGCGCACCACGCCTCTCGTCTTGGGCGTGATCTCGCCGGCGTGCTCGAAGGCGCTTTCGATGAAGTTCTTGAGATGCTCGTGCGTCATGATTGGCCGCGGCCCCGTCAGGTCAAGCAACACTCCGCCCCGGAGCAAACGGCCCAGAGCGATCCTCGTCCTCCGCACCCCGCGCGCCGATGCCGACCAAGAAGGGCGCCAGCGCATCCGTCCGGTGATGGATGTGGGAGGGCAGCTCCGGCCAGCCGGCGATGGCGCGATGCTCGGGATGATCCGTATCGCCGCAGGCGACCAGCACCGTGGTCATGCCGAGCCCGTGGGCGGTGCGAAGATTGTGCGGCAGGTCGTCGAACATTGCGGCGCTGCCCGCGGTGATCGCATGCGCGCCGATGAAGCGCTCGTAAGCCGCGCGCTCTGGCTTGGGGACGAAATCGGCCGCGCGAATGTCGAATACCTCGTCGAAGCGGCCGTCGATGCCGAGCCGGGCGATGACCTTTTCGGCGTGGCGCCGCGAGCCGTTGGTGAAGACGAATTTGCGCCCGGGCAGCGCATCGAGCACCTTGCCAAGCTCCGGCGCCGGCGTGATCACGCTCAAATCGATGTCGTGGACGTAGTCGAGGAAGGCATTTGGGGGCACATCGTGCAGCCGCATCAGGCCGGCGAGCGTGGTGCCGTATTCGTAATAATAGTGCTTCCGCATGCGCTGGGCCTCTTCGGGCGATACCCCGAAACGGCGGGCGATGAATTCGCCCATGCGGCTGTCGATCTCGGCGAACAGGTTGCAGTCGGCGGGGTAGAGCGTGTTGTCGAGGTCGAACACCCAGGTCTCGACATGCTCGAAGCCGGTTCTCGGCAAGGCACTTCGTGCCAAGCCGCTTCGCGCTAAGGCCTGCTCGCGCATTGTCATCTTGGCGTGCCTCGGGACTTGCGGCGCTCGATCAAGGTGCCGGCGCCGTGCTCGGTGAAGAGCTCGAGCAGCACCGCATGCGGCACCTTGCCGTTGATGATCACCACCGCCTCGACGCCTTGCTCCACCACCTCCATGCAGCTCTCGATCTTGGGGATCATGCCGCCGGAGATGGTCCCATCGGCGATGAGAGCCTTCGCCTCTGCCGTGGTGAGGGACTTGATCAGCTGGCCGTTCTTATCGAGCACGCCCTCGACATCGGTGAGCAGCAGCAAGCGCTTCACCTTCATCACCGAGGCGAGCGCCGCGGCGAAGGTATCGGCGTTAATGTTGAGCGTCTCGCCGTTAGGACCGACGCCGATCGGCGCGACCACGGGGATCAGGTCCGAATGGATGATCACGTCGATGATATGCGGATCGACGGAGGCGGGCTCGCCGACAAAGCCGAGATCGAGCACCTCCTCGATATCTGACCCGGGCTCGCGCCAGCGCCGCTCCAGCCGTCTCGCCCGCATCAGATTGCCGTCCTTGCCGGAAATGCCGACGGCCTTGCCGCCCTGGGCGTTGATAGCGCTGACGATCTCCTTGTTGACCGAGCCAGCGAGCACCATCTCGACCACCTCGACGGTCTCCCGGTCGGTGACGCGCAGGCCGCCCTTGAATTCCGATCTGATATTGAGCCGCTCAAGCAGGGAGCCGATCTGCGGGCCGCCGCCATGCACGACGATCGGGTTCACGCCGGCCTGCTTGATCAGCACGATGTCACGCGCGAAGCCCGCCGCGAGCTCGGGGTCGCCCATGGCGTGGCCGCCATATTTCACCACCACCGTGGCGCTGTCGTAGCGCTGCATGAAGGGCAGCGCCTCGGACAGGATCTGGGCCATGGCATGGGCCGAGGACAGGCCCTCGCTAGGGGCGGGGGCGTCCTTCGGACTTACCGGGGATGATTTGGTCTTGGCCACCTGCGCCTTATAGCGGGGCGCGGGCTCAAGGCACAATCGCGTTTGGAGCAAACTCAGCGACCATGGCGCGAAGCTCCGGGATGCCGGCGCCGATCCGCGCCGAGGTCGCGATCATCTGCGGGTAGGCCGCCGGGTGCTTGGCGACTTCCGCCGCGACCTCCTCAATGATCTTGGCGACGGCCGCGGATTTCGGCTTGTCCGCCTTGGTCAGCACCACCTGGTAGGAGACCGCGGCCTCGTCCATCATCGTCATGATTTCCCGGTCGTTAGGCTTGATGCCGTGGCGGGCATCGATCAGCAGGAACACGCGCTTAAGCTCGCGGCGCCCTTTGAGGTAGTCGCGGATGAGCCGCGTCCAGCCCTTCACCTCGGATTTTGGCGCCCGCGCATAGCCATAGCCAGGCATGTCGACCAGATAGAGGGCTTCGTCCTTGCCGAGCGTGAAGAAGTTCAGCTCCCGGGTCCTGCCCGGCGTCACCGAGACCCTGGCGAGGCTCTTCCTGCCGGTCAGCGCATTGATCAGGCTCGACTTGCCGACATTGGAGCGCCCGGCGAAAGCCACTTCGTGGCGGCCGTCCTGCGGCAGGCCGTCGATCGCCACCACGCCTTTGATGAAGGTACATGGGCCCTTGAACAGCGCCTCGCCGCGGGCGAGGCCAGCTTTCGAGGCGTCGGTCACTAGGACATCGGTCATGGTCATCGCCGGGGTCGGTTGACCGCGAAGGCGGCGCAAGGAAGTGCCCTAACTCTCCGTCTCGCTTTCGGCGCTCTTCGCCTCGCCCTTGGCGCTCGCAACCTTGGCCCGCTTCGCCTGGCGCTTGAGGGTTTTGGTCTCGGCCTTAGGCGCCTCCGCATCGCCCTCGGCGCCCGTCGGCGTGGCTTTGGCCAAGAATTTCTTCAGCCCGAGATTGTCGAACAGCGGGATCTCCACCCCTTGGCGGCTCATTATCACCGATTGCTGGATTACCGACAGGGTGTTGTTCCACGCCCAGTAGATCACGAGCCCGGCCGGGAAGCTCGCGAGCAGGAAGGTGAAGAAGAGCGGCATCCAGGCGAAGACCTTCTGTTGCACGGGATCGGGCGGCGCCGGATTGAGGCGCATCTGGACGAACATGGTGAACCCCATGATCAGCGGCCAGATGCCGATCATGAGCAGATGGCCGACCACCGGCACCTGCGATGGATCGAAGGGAAGGAGACCGAACAGATTGAAGATGTTGGTCGGATCTGGCGCCGACAAATCCTTGATCCAGCCGAAGAACGGCGCGTGCCGCATCTCGATGGTGACGAACAGCACCTTGTAGAGGGAGAAGAACACCGGAACCTGCACCAGTACGGGAAGACAGCCGGAAGCCGGGTTCACCTTCTCCTTCTTGTACAGCTCCATCATCGCCTGCTGCTGGCGCATGCGGTCGTCGCCGTAACGCTCCTTAAGCCGCGCGAGCTCGGGCTGCAGCTTCTTCATCTTGCTCATCGACACGTAGGATTTGTTGGCGAGCGGAAACAGCACGAGCTTGATAATGAAGGTAACGATCAGGATGGCGAGGCCGAAATTGCCGACCAGCTTGAAGAAGAAGTCGAGCGCGAAAAACATCGGCTTGGTGAGGAAATAGAACCAGCCCCAATCGATCAGCAGGTCGAATTTGGGGATGCCGTAGCGCGCGCCATAGTCGTCGACGACATGCACCTCCTTGGCGCCGGCAAACATATTGCTCTTGATCTCCGCTTTCGCCCCTGGAGCGATGGTCAGCGGAGCCATGAGGTAGTCGGTCTGAAAGCGCTCGCTGCCCGCGGCGCCGCTTCCGGCAAAGTGGGCCTCGAAAGCCTTGCCCTGCTCCGGCACCATGACGGCCGCCCAATATTTGTCGGTGATGCCGAGCCAGCCGGATTTGCTCTGGAACGTGGAAGGCGGGTTGTTCAACGCCTTCTTGTAGGCGATCTCTTTCAGGCTGCCGTCCTCGAGGACGCCGATCAGCCCTTCATGCAGGATGTAATAGGCCTGGGTATGCGGCAGCCCATCTCGCGAGACGATGCCGTAGGGATGCAGCGTGACGGGCGCGGAACCCGTATTGGCGACCGCATCGGTCAGGGTGAACATGTATTTGTCGTCGACGCTGACGGTGCGGGTGAAGATGACCCCCTTGCCGTTGTCGTAGGTGAGCGTCACCGGCGATTGCGGCGTCAGCGGTCCAGCAGTCTCCGCCTTCCACAGCGTATCGGTGCCGGGCGCGCCCATATCCTTGCCCTCGGCGGCGAAGCCCTGCTCGGTGTAATAGGCTTGCGGGGTTCCGGCCGGCGACAAGAGGACGACGTTCGGGCTGTCTTTGGCGACCGTCTCCCGATATTTCTCGAGCACGAGATCGTCGAAGCGCCCGCCCTTCAGATTGATCGAGCCTTTGAGGCTCGGCGTGTCGATGGCGATTCGGGGTCCGGCGGCGAGCGCCTGTTCGCGCGTCTGAAGCGGCGCTTGGCTTGTGGCGGGCCCTGGCAGTGCGCCACCGATGCCGGGGGCTGCCTCGCCTCCAGCACTGGGCTGCGGCGTTCCCGGCGCAGCCTGCGGTTGTTGCTGCGTCCCGGCCTGCTGCGGCGGGTGCTTCGGCACGAAGAAAAATTGCCAAGCGAACAGCACGCCGATCGACAGGACGATGGCAAGGATAAAGTTGCGGTTGTTCTCGTCCATGTCCTTCTCGCCAAATGTCGCTTTTCGCTATTGCCCGCGGATCACGCGGGTTGCGTGGCAGGGAAGAGGGAATCCCGTCTGAGAGCGTTCAGCGCTTCGGTGGCCTCGGCGCCTGGTGAACCTTGGTCAGCGCCCGCTCAAGGTCCTTGGTGAGCTCGGTGAAGCGCCGTTGTACCGTGCCTGACCGAGCGATCAAGACATAATCGTAGCCTTCCTTCGCGCGGGTTGGCGCGACCAGTCGGACCGCCTCCTTCAGACGCCGCCGGGCGCGATTGCGGACGACCGCGCCACCCAGCGTCTTGGTCGCGGTGAAGCCGAAGCGGGCCACGCCGGCATCATCTGGGGCAGCATCGCCGCGCGCACGGGCCTGCAGCACAAGCGAAGGCGCGGCGAAGCGAGCACCTTCCCTCACATGCAAGAACTCGGCGCGGGTTTTGAGGCGTCCGATTGCCGTCACCGGGAAGGCGGGGCCTGGGTTTCCGCAGGCGATCAAGCCGACAGACGCTTGCGCCCCTTGGCTCTGCGCCGCGCCAGCACCTTGCGCCCGTTTGCGGTCGCCATGCGGGCGCGAAAGCCGTGGCGGCGCTTGCGGACAAGCCTCGATGGTTGATAGGTGCGTTTCACGCCGGAAGTCTCCGCCAAATGCAGGGCTTGGCGCTTATAAGTGGCGCGAAGGGCCAAGTCAATCCAAGTGCCGCGCCGCCGCGCCGTCATGTGGGAAGCAGGAAGATCAGGCGCCGCAGATGAGGCGTTGTCCCCCCTCCACAGCGAGGGAGGAGGGACAAGCCTGGATTGTATGTTCGCTATTCCGGCTGGTCGGCTTGGGGCGGCGGGGCGCCATTGTCGCCGCCACTGTCGTCGGGCCCGGGGCCCGCGTCATCCGGCTGCGCGGGGCCGGCGTCCTCGCCGGCCGCGTCTGGGTGAGCGGCGGCATCGGGCGTGGAATAGGAGCCGCCCGACTGACCCCCTCCATAAGTATCATCGCCGGCCAGTACGATCCCGCTCCCTCCTAAGAGCAAACAACCAAAGGCTAAACAGGCAACAGCATATAGGCGCACGACCATGGTGCTACCCTCCTTGTTGCAGGCATTCTTGCCTGACTGTTCCATCATACAGGCGGCCTGAATCGCCGAACTGCGACAAGAGCGCCTTGAGCCATCACGAGTGGTTACGGCGCATCAACTTGGCGCGATAGTCTGTTCCAATCGTGGCGCCTCCTCGCCTATGAGTGGCTGTAACGCCACACCGAGGAGACCTTACCCATGGTCCTTACGCCGGATCGGCAAGGGGTTGCGAAGGACTGGCTCAGGCGGCTGTGGCCCCTGATCGCGCTCATCGCCGCCGCGGGCTTCGTGGTCGCCATGGGCTGGCACCGCTATCTCACGCTGCAAGAGCTGGTGCTCCGCCGCGACGCCTTGCGCGCGGCGATCGCCGACCACACCCTGCTAGTGTTTCTCGCCTTCATGGCGATCTATGCCGGCACGGTTGCCCTGTCCTTGCCCGGGGGCGCGGTGCTCACGCTGGCCGGAGGCTTCCTGTTCGGCTGGTTCTGGGGCGGGCTCGCCTCCATGGTCGCCGCCACCGCTGGCGCCATCATTGTTTTTCTCGTTGCCAGAAGCGCGCTCGGCGAGCTGCTTGCGGCGCGGGCTGGACCCTGGTTGGAGCGCTTGCGCCAAGGCTTTCAGGAGGACGCGTTCAACTATCTCCTGTTCTTGCGGCTTGTCCCTATCTTCCCGTTTTGGCTCGTCAATCTGGCCCCGCCGCTGCTCGGCATCAGCCTTTCGACCTATGTGCTTGCCACCGCGATCGGTATCATTCCGGGAAGTTTTGCCTATTCCATCGCCGGCCAAGGTCTAGATAGCCTTATCGTGGCGCAGCAGGCCGCGCACCAATCCTGCCTTGCCAAGAAGGGACCGGATGCTGAAAAGTTATGTCCGTTCGTGCTCGAGCCTCGGGCGCTGCTCACGCCGGGGCTGATTGCGGGCTTCGCGGCGCTCGGGATCGTGGCGCTGATCCCGATTGCGGTTAAGCGCTTCCGGTGCAAAGCGGTGTAGGCCGTAAGCCAGGGGGAGAGTGGCGACATGGAAGAGGTGCTCAAGCCAGACCTCTGCGTGATTGGCGCGGGGTCCGGGGGCCTCTCTGTGGCTGGCGCGGCGGCCCAGCTCGGTATTCCGGTCGTGCTCATCGAGAAGGGCCGCATGGGCGGCGACTGCCTCAATTATGGTTGCGTGCCGTCGAAGGCGCTGCTCGCCGCGGGCAAGCGCGCCAAAGCGGTGCGCACGGCGGGAGTTTTTGGCATCGACGTTATCGAGGCTCAGGTCGACCATGCCCGCGTCCACGATTACGTGCATAGCGTGATCGCCGCGATCGCGCCGAACAACTCGGTCGAGCGCTTCACCGGCCTGGGCGTCCGGGTGATCCAGGCCCAAGCGAGCTTTCTCGACAAGAACACCGTGGAGGCGGGGCGCGTGCTCATACGCGCCCGGCGCTTCGTCGTGGCGAGCGGCTCCTCGCCGGTGATCCCGCCGATCCCCGGGCTCGACACGGTGATGTATTTCACCAACGAGACAATCTTCGACGTGAGCGAGCGCATTCAGCATCTGATCGTGCTGGGCGGCGGTCCGATCGGCATGGAGACCGCGCAGGCCCATCGTATGCTCGGCGCGCATGTCACGATGATCGATGCCGCCGAGTTTCTCGGCAATGAGGACCCGGAGGCGAGCCGCGTCGTCATCGACCGTCTCGCCGAGTCAGGCGTGCTGATGCATGCCGGCACGAGAGTGGAGAGGGTGGAGCGCGCCGTGCAGGGGGTGGGCGTACATCTCGGCAAGCAGGGCGAGACCGAAATCATCAAGGGTAGCCATCTGCTCGTCGCCACCGGGCGGAAGCCCAACGTCAAGGGCTTGAGCCTGGAGCGGGCCGGCATCGTCTACGACGCTCGCGGCATCAAGGTGAACGACCATCTCAAGACCACCAACGCGCGGGTATATGCCATCGGCGACGTGGCCGGCGGCCAGCAATTCACCCATCTTGCCAATTATCACGCCGGCATCGTGATCAGGAACGCGCTCTTCCGCTTGCGGCCGAGCGCGAGCGCCGCCGCCATCCCCCGCGTCATCTATACCGATCCCGAGCTTGCCCAAGTGGGCCGGACCGAGGCCGAGGCGCGCAAGCGCTATCGCCGCATCCGCATCCTCCGCTGGCCTTATGCCGATAACGACCGCGCCCAGGCTGAGCACGCGACCCATGGCTTCATCAAGGTGATCGTCAGGCCAAACGGCCAGATTCTCGGCTGCACCATCGTCGGCGCCGAGGCGGGCGAGCTGATCCAGCTCTGGGTGATGGCCATGGCGAGGGACATGCGGATCGGCGATTTGACTGGTCTGGTGCTGCCCTATCCGACCCTGTCGGAGCTCTCCAAACGCGTGGCCTATACCTTCTATCAGCCGTCCTTGACCAAGCGTTGGATCAGAAGCGTCATCGACCTTTTGCGCCGTTTCGGCTAGTATTGGGGCCCGTTGCGCTCGCGCTTGGCGCGAGGCGAGTGAGTGTCCACCGTGACCGAAGAGGCTCCGAGCCCCCACCAGGACGCCGTCCGGCGGGGCCGTCATGTACCCGGACTTTCCGGCAAGCTGCTCCTCCTCACCATACTGTTCGTCATGGTGGCCGAGGTGCTCGTCTTCGTGCCTTCGGTCTCCAACTTCCGACGGCAATGGCTGATGTCGCGGCTGGAGGATGCGCAAATCGCGGCCCTCGCGGCGGAAGCCGCGCCCGGCGGGCAGCTGCCCAAGGCGCTGCGTGACAAGCTGCTGCAAAGCGTCAAGGTCAAGGCCGTCGCCGTCAAGGGGACCGACTCGCGCCGCCTGATCCTCGAGCAGGACATGCCGGCCGAGATCGACGCCTCCTACGATCTGCGCAACGCTTCCTGGCTCGACCTCATCACCGACGCGCTGATGGTGTTTGGTCAGTCGGGCAACCGGGTGATCCGCGTCGTCGGCCAGCCCGGCTTCGAGACGGGCGAGTTCATCGAGGTGGTGATGGAGGAGGCACCGCTCAGGACGGCGATGCTCCGCTACGGCCTCGACATTCTCGGACTGTCGATCCTGATCTCGATCATCACCGCGGCGCTCGTCTACCTCACGCTCGACGCGCTGTTGGTCAAGCCGATGACGAGGCTGACCTGGAATATCGTGCGCTTCAGCGAGCGGCCGGAGGACCCGACGCGCATAATCGTTCCCTCCGGGCGCCGCGACGAGATCGGCACCGCCGAGCGCGAGCTTTCGGCGATGCAGGCCGAGCTTGCCGGAACTCTGAACCAGAAGAGCCGGCTCGCGGCGCTTGGCCTCGCCGTGAGCAAGATCAGCCACGATCTGCGCAACATGCTGTCGAGCGCCCAGCTCCTGTCCGATCGGCTCGGCACCGTCAAGGACGAGCGCGTGCAGCAGCTCGTGCCGAAGCTGCTCGCTTCGCTCGACCGCGCCATCAGGCTGTGCGCCCGGACGCTCGATTTCGGACAGGCGCATGAGGTGCCGCCGCGGCGGAAGCAATTCCCGCTTGCTCCCCTGGTCGCCGAGGTAGGCGAGAGCCTCGACCTGCCGCGCCCCGAGCGCATCGCTTGGGCAGTGGACATCGATGCGGAGGTCAAGGTCGATGCCGACCGCGATCAGCTCTATCGCGTGTTGAGCAATCTTTGCCGGAACGCCGTGCAGGCGCTTGAAAGCGAGGGCGACAGCACCGGCGAGATCGTCATCGCCGCCTGGCGCGAAGGCTCAGTCACGGTGATCGAGGTGAGGGATTCAGGACCTGGCGTCGCCGAGCGGGCGCGGGCGCGCTTGTTCGAGGCGTTTCAGAGCGTAGCGCGGAAAGGCGGCACCGGGCTTGGGCTCGCGATCGCCGCCGAGCTCATCACCGCCCATGGCGGCCAGATCGCGCTCGTCAACAATGAGGGCGGCGCCACCTTCCGCGTGATCATTCCCGATGTGGTGGTCGAGCTCGAGCGCGCACGCCGCCGCAGCGCCTGACCTTCACCTTGGATGCTTGCCTTCGCGTGACCGAGGCATTAGGTACCTGGACTGGCCGCCTCCAAGGCGCGCCGTCCTTCGTGCCGCCACGAGCGGCATGTGGTAGAAGCGCCCGTAGCTCAGCTGGATAGAGCACCAGACTACGAATCTGGGGGTCAGGAGTTCGAATCTCTTCGGGCGCGCCACTTTCCAGTCCTTCACCGCATTATGGGCTAACGCTGGGCTATCATTCAGCGTCCCACAGTAAGCCCGTGGCAGGCGAAAGGGCCTTGCCTGAGTTGGCGCTAGCCGGGAAGACTTCCGGCCGCTGAGAGGTTTCCTACGGGCTCAATGCCGTTATGCGGCTCGCGGGAAAGGCATATCAAAGCAGAGCGGAACGCCGATTGCCTTGAATGCCGCTTCAAGCTGATCGATTTGGGAATTGTGATCGAGCCGGAACAGGCGGTCCACCTGTTCGCGGTGCCAGCCGAGACGGCGGACGAGCTCGGCGCGACTCACGCCCTTCTTACGGCAGATCATGTAAAGCGCCGACTTGAGATAGACGAGGGCTGGAACCCCAACGAAGTGGCTGCGCCCCTTGGTCTTGCGTAGAGGGTGCGGAATGTTTTGGCCTTCCGCAATTCGGCCAGCAATAGCTTCCTCAATCGCATTGCGACCGTGGACCAATGCCTCTTCGATATTATTGCCGAAGCTCGTAACTTCGGGGAATTGGGGAGCCGTAACTAAGAACGTGTTGTTCTCATCGGCATCGAGCGTAACTTCATACCACATGCTCATAGCTTCAACCCTAAGTCCTTAAGGATCTTGCTCAGAAGTTTCGGGCCGAGTTCTTGGTGACTACCGTGAACCGGCATGACGGTCTTACGGTTCCCCCTCCGCACCGTTATATGCCCGCTTCCCCCGCGGTGGTTCTCAAAGCTGCAACCATGCTTCTTGAGAAACCGCCTAAGCTCGGCCGCCTTCATTAGATAAGTCTTTACACAGAAGTGTGGAAGTCCACAGATGTGTGGAACGGCGAAGGCAGTTTGTCAAGGGAGAGGAAAGGCGTCGGCGTCGGCTTCGGCCGGCGCCCTTTTTGGTGTATGTTCTTCCCTACTCGTGCAATGGAACCCCCAAAAGCGCTGGCTGCCCGATCGGCCGACGACTATTCCCGTGCTGCGCGTCCAAGTGCAAGGCGGCGAGATTGTCGTCACCGCGTCAGACACCGACTACGTCGTGACCTATCACAAGCCGGAAAACTCCCCTCAGCTCATCGCTAAGAGTTACCCGAGGAAGGAGGATCGGCGCGTCTCAATGACCCTGGCGCAGTTCCTAACTGATGCCTGGAAGCTTGCCAACGACAAGGCGCGGGAGCTGGGGTGGATCGTTTAGGGCATCGGCTTCGGTCGGCGCCCCTTTCTATCTTCGGCGTAAGCCGTGGAGCGCCCGAATATCCTCCTCCGAAAGTCTGACCCTTTTGTCGTCAGCCGACCACTAGATGTTGCACGTCATGCAGCCGGCAAGGCGCTCGCCGTAGTTATCTATTTCCGTCAGCGGACGCTTACATTCAAAACAGTAAGTGACGGTACTTTCGTCGGACATTCTGGGCCGTTCGAAGTGAGGCGGCATCGGCTTCGGCCGGCGCCCTTTTCCTTTCAAAGTTGCAGCTAAGTAACAGTAGTAAAGCGCCTGCAATGCTACTTTATGGGCTCTGATGGCCGATGGTCAGCGGTAAAAAGCCATCTCTCCTGAATTCCCCTCGAAGCCCCGGTCGTTCCCCGTCTGGGGCTTCTCCTTTACTGGGTTCTCCCCGGCTTCCCGCGTGCGCGCGAGCCCGCGCCCTTCTTGGTTGCGATTTATACAACTGCCATACATCGACGCTAACCTCGGGGCCTCCTGATGTAATTGCGAAGCCTCGGTCGGGACCCCTCGGCCGGGGCTTTTTCTCGTGGGGGCGCGAAATGACATTCAGGCGCTAGTGCACGCAAAATATGATCGTGATACCCAGCGAGCCTATATCGAGCTGCGGGATATGGATGATGACGGCGGTGATGCGATAGCAACCGCTATTTTCTCGTTTAGGATGATTGAAGACCTGACTAAGCGGCAGGTCGAGCAGGAGGCCGTGCGAACAGGTCCAGGTCGGCGGCGTCAGGCTCGCCGCCTTCAGAGCGGATAGTGCCGAACTTACTTTCAAGGTGGACGAGCTCGGCTTCCAATCGCCGCGCGGCGCGCAATCAATCGCTGTGGTTCGGTTAAGTTGCTTTCGCCACCACAGTGGGCAGCAAGCGCATTCACCACGTCGCGCATGATGCGAGCCCACGCCGATTGGGCATGGACTCCAGGCAAAAGCCGGCGGCCATTCGTAATACGCGAGCGGTTATAGGGTGACGGTTGCGCTGTCATTAGGCATGGTCCTGATAGCCCTGCGTTAGCCCCAGTCGCACAAGATTCGATGTATGCACCAGTTTTAAAGGAGTTTCAAGCATAGAATACCAGATAGGCTATCTGGTGTACCGCTGGCAGGCCGGCAGGAAAAGGCTCTGTTGAAGGTGGCCGGCCGGGGTGGGGGCGGCGGCGATTAGCACGCGCGCCCATCAATCGCCACCGCCGGAGTGGGGGCCGAACTTCCGGGGAATTTCAGGACGCGATGATTCCAGGCTTCAATTTGCTTTCGCCGACGCTGGCTTTGCCGCCCCACCAGAGTTTCCGCTGGTTCCAGGGGCAACCGGAACGCAATTGAAAAACTCGGAAGCACCGGCAGTAGTTTTCACAAGCCTTTGTCCCTTCGACTGGCAATAATCGCCCGCTGTTCGCTCGATCTCGCGCGTTTGGTCAATTTTATGAGTGGCGCAACCGGCGCAACAGGCGGCAACAGCGGCAACGCCGAAAAACATTGCTCTCACCGCGACCAGGCTCATGTGCTCTCTGGGCGCAAGGTTGGGATAAGTGAGCCTCTGCGCACATCCAATTTAGCACTGAGCCAGGGAGTTCTCGCGCCGCCAAAAGGCCGCATGACGCGAGCCACGCAGATACAATTTGAAACTGATGGTGTGGGGAGACCTCAAGTTTCCCGAACGTCTTTAGTCCCATTCCCAGCCCCGTAGGCTTTTACTTGGGTCTGGTTGAAGTTGTCGGGAACGAATGTCTGCGCTGGGTACTATCTCCTGAAGCGTATCCCCTTGGTATATATCTATATGCGTACCTGTGGCCGGACACTTGGAAGGGTCACTTATTGGGTTTTTTCGACTATGTGTCCCTCTAGCCGGACACTTAAAGGCCTTGTGTCCTTCAGGTCGGCCTTCTGTGTCCTTCAGGTCGGACACTTGATAAGGCGCCCAACTCCTTATTGGAAGCTCGCCTGTCTTTGCGCAAACGATCCATGTGAGACGCCATTCGGTGGCGCGTTTGCCTTTCCAGTGTCCTCCGGTTACAGGGCGGGCCAGGCCGCTATTGTCCAGTTCGACCAGGGCGCTTGAGGCAGTATCTTTGGAGCTGCGGAGCGCGGCGGCTAGTTCGCGCACGCCAAGTCCAATCATGCCGTTATTTATGCCGCTGTGGCGGTCTATCAGCTCGATAAGCGCGCATCGGGCCGCGAGGCTGAGATCGTGCCACGCCTGAGACCGTTTGATGTACCGCGGGAGTTGTACAAAAGGCTGACCTTTTTTCCTGCCACGCCCTTTGATCCACTGAGCTTTTGCGCTGAGGGCCATAAGCGCATCACTCCGCTGCAATCAGCCGCAATGGCAGTTCGTCGGGCGTGACAGTCACGCTGTCGGAGTCACACTTTTGCGCGCCGCCGGCGCTGTCGTTCGGCGGCGGTCGGGTCCTTGGGCAGCGGCTCGCCTAAGGTGGTAGCAGTTTCGAAGCCTGCGGCCTCGAGAATTGCCTGCGCGACTACCGGAGCATTGCAGCGTGCTATGACAATGAAGGTGTCGCCATCCTCGTCCCAAGTCCGTTGCTTCCGCAGAACGATAGCGTTGTCGGGATTTAGATAGACGGCGACCGTTGGCACCTCACGCTGCATGATCCATTCGCCGTCCTCGGCATCGTTCCAATCGAATTCGCCGCTCGTGGCCCGACCGCCTTCGCGGCTTCGAGCAATTCGATCAGCTCGCCGATCTGTTCAACGCCGATCGTGAGGGGCGCGCCCGCGGGATAGAAGATTTCGCCGAAGAGGCATGTCGCTTCCCGGATCGAGCCGACGATCGTTAAGACTTGCGCTCGTCCGCTTGCGGGGTTCTGTCTTTTCTCGTTCGGCTTGGTCGCAGAACGCACATCGAGGAGCCCGCTGGGTTGCGCCAGCGCGGCTCCTTTTGTTTTAGGCGGCGCTCTCATCGTCGCCTCCGTTCACTCGGCCGTGCTCGTTGACCTCATCCGAACACGTTGGCAGCTTGGCCAGCGAATCAATCCAGGCATCGACCTCGCTTTCCAACCAAAACACGAACCTGGAATTCGGAAGCCTTCTGCACTTCGGGAATCGGCCCTGCTGTTCGATGTCCTTTAAATAATCCTGCCCGTAGCCGACGCCCTTTGAGCGCAAATCGGGGTAACGTAAAGTCCGTGACACTGCTTTCTCCTTCGCTGTTTGCCAAATCAGTAGGGCTCAGCAGCGACACGACGCGGCAGCTGGACATCCCACCAAACCGCGCGGTCCACGCATCTAATGAAGCGTTCTAGTTTCGTTCTGTGAGATTAGGCTTGGCGGGTCATCGCCACCACGTTCGGCGCCGGATTCAGGATCGTCGCAATGAGGCCAGCAAGGGCAGCGAGCGCGTGGGCCTTCTCTGCCTCGTAGCTGTGCCGATCGTAGACGCCTTCAACCCCGGCGGTGGCATGGCCTAGCACGCGCTCCGCAATATCGGGTCTGACACCAGCGCGGCTCATGAGCGATCGCGCGGTCCGTCTCAGGTCATGAAGCCCCCACTGCTCCTTGATGCCAGTCTTGAGGTCGAACGCCTTCTTGGCCTTTGAGTAGCCCCTGAAATGTGAGCCGCCGCGGCCGGCGAAAACATAGGGGTTCGACACGAGCTCAGGTTGCGCCTCGATGATCTCGAGGACTTTCGGAGGAAGCACCAGCAGGCCCGCGTTGCCCTTTTCACGTTTCTCCGAGGGAATCTCCCAGGCGCCGTCCTTGATGTCCTGCCAGCGCATCGACGCCACCTTGTCACGCCGCTGCGCCGTCAGCAGAAGCAGCCGCACGAATGCGCCAAACGTGCCATTCGCGTCGGCTACCTTCCACACGGCGCGGATCTCGTCGTCGGTGAGGATGCGCGTGCGCTGATGCTCCTTCGGCATGTAGCGGCGCATTCCTTTCACGATCGGCGACAGGTAGTCCTCATGGCGCGCGGCGTACCAGTTGCAGAGTGAGCGCAGCACCGCCAAGGCATCGTCGCGCTGTCGAACGCTGGAACGGTCCTCAACCTGATCCAGCAGCTTGGTGATGTCGCCGCGTCGGATGCTTTCAAATTTCAGATCGCGCCAAGCCGCGCGCATGTGAACGAGGTGGCGCTCAATTCCCTTCTTGCTACGAAGGCCGCGCGCGTCGACATGCCGCTTGATCCATTCATCGGCGACCGCAGAGAAACTTTCCGGCTCCGCCGTGGACTCGCCCGCCTTGATCTTGCGCAACGCCATACGGGCTTTCTCGCGAGCCTTATCAATGCCGATTAGCTTCGCATCGCCGATGGTGCGCCATACCACCGGGCCAGCAGGACCGCGCGCCGCCACCGCGAATGTCTTGGCACCTGAAGGCATGACACGCAGCACAAGTCCGGGCTGGCCAGGGTCGCTGATCGAGTAGCGCGAAGGCTTCGATTTCAGCTTGGCGATACCGTTGTCGGTTAGTCTGCGCATCTTCCCCTCCGATGCTTGGCTAACATGGGGCTAACATTAGATTATAGAAATGGGGGGTAAATGAGGGAAAATTCAATAGGGAAAGCAAAGGTTTTTTCGTTCATTCCCCGTTTATTGGCCTATCGGCCATTAGACTACGAATCTGGGGGTCAGGAGTTCGAATCTCTTCGGGCGCGCCATTTAAAATCAATGACTTAAGCCATAATTACCGCCCGACGACGCGTCTTCTACTTTTGGTTCTACTAAATGCGGAAGCCGTATTGCGATCTAGCGGGTCGCGTCTCAGCGCCGCCTCATCGGCCTCTGTGGGCCTGCTCGTGGCCTTGGATCCGGTGTTGTGACCAGCCCTTTGGGCGTTGCGGCAGTTGGGGACCATGACGGCCCGCGCTATAAGCGAGGCGGGCGTCAGGCAAGGACTACGACCATTGGGACTACCGGGACGAGAAGTGCGAGGCGATGGAACGATGGGCCGACCATGTCGAGCGCTTGGTCATGCCCGAGGGCGTGAAGGCACTGCGTCGGTTCAAGACCATGATCTACCCTACCGTGTGGAACTTTGGGACGACCGCGACACGCACGTCGAGGAATTGATCGCTGTCGTCGGCGACCACTTCGTGGCGCGTGCTGCTTTCGATGAGGCGGTCAGGCGTAGCCCCGCGAAACTCGTCACCCTTCGGCAAAGACGCGGCTGCTTGCGGACAGCAGAAGGTCAGACCCGGTCTAACGACTTAGCCAAAAATATCGCCGCTGGTTTCGGTTCGTGGTCTCATCGCCGTCTCATTGGTTGCAGGCGCAGGGGCTAGTTCAGGTACGGGCCTGCCCTATGAGCGGAGTGTGGTCGCCATGAGCGGGCCGCACAATCGATGCCTGCTGCCGTGGGCAGTAAACGGCGTCACTCGTCTAGCCCGTTGGCGTTTAGTAGCCCCAGCCCCAGCGAGGCCCAATACCGATGGTTATGTATGTCATCTATTTCGGAAGACGGCATGCCGCGTTGAAACACCGAAGCCTTATTGATTGATACGTTCAACCTGCGCCGCCATGTCAGGTATGAGACGAACACGGTAACTCGCCCCCTCACAACGCAACAGCCACACTTCCTCATCAGGTTTTGAGGCTTGGGCATCCCTCGTGGCGCTTTGCGGTTGGTCGCAGGCGTAGCCCTGAGCGCGAATTTGCGCTGCGATGTCGTCCTTAGGACTTTCTACGTCTTGCGCGATGGCCAGTTGAGATGAGAGGCAAAGTGTCATCAGAAGTCCAGCTGGCCATCTCCAATTGCAGTCCATGGCTCTCTCCGAAAAGTGGAGGCCTCCGTGTGGTTGACGACGATGCCCACTTTGAACGAACGACTTCGGCACGGCCGCTCTAACCCAAAAGCACACGCGTCAAGGCTACCTGACGACGTAGACAATCCTCCTTGCGGCCGGTTCTACCAGGACCCTTTGGCCGTTGACGTAGGAATAGGCGTAAGGCGACGCAGGGATGGGATAGACCGGCACCGCCGCCGGCAAGGTCGCCCCAATCATCACTTCTCCGTCGACGAGAACCGGTTCAACCGCTTGCTGCGTCACGTAGGAGAGAATCTCCGGGGCGGGCAGGATCGGTTCGACAACGCCGACGGTAGGCGGGACAGCGACCATCGCGCCAACTGGCGGCGTGGCGACGACGGCGCCGACGCCCGTAGGCACGACGATCGGAATGCCAAGCTGAGCGCCGGACACTTGTAGATTGGTGGGCTTGCCCCCGGCATCGGTGACGAGATAAGGCGCAGACGCCCAGCCGGTCACCGCGCCCACGGCAACGCTGCACCAGGAATAATCCTGGATGCAGCCGGTGATCGCCGCCGGCACGTTTTGCTGCATCACGCCGACCACAGGATATTGGAAGCCCGGTCCGCTTCGCACATTGAGATGGCCGGTCGGGGAAAAGGCGTTCAGCGCCGAGGCTGGGCTCGCTAAGAGGGCAGCACCAACGAGCGAAGCGAGAGCAATCATTGCATGGGTACGTGGCATTCTAATGCACTCCCGTCATGACGTTGATGTCAGCAGTCCAGCGCATCCCAGTCCTATCCCACCCCTAATGACCGGCGCGTCTCCGGGCCTGGACATAGTTTTTCGAAACGTCACCCGCCTGAACCAATGCATTGACGCAAGCCCTGGAGAGCTTGGCGCCATTGTTTCTAAAGCAGTAGTTCAGAAGCGGGCTTCCGATCCCGTAGTCGCTGCAGAAATTATGATAATCCCAACGACAGTCCTGTGACACAGCCTGCGTTATATCAGGTGCCGATTGTGCTGGGGAGATGAAGCAAAGGATCGAAAGACAGCCGATTATCAAACTAGCGTGGAACCTCATTGATGGACCTCCGGTTACAATATCCGCACGCTACTTTGCCGCTGGCGAGTGGCTTGATTGTGACACAGCGCCAGAACAAGCTACGTCTTGTCCAGAACAAGCTACGTCTTGTCCAGAACAAGCTACGTCTTGTCCAGAACAAGCTACGTCTTGTAAAGGCCGGCATTTCAACAAGGGAGGCAATCATGAGTACGATCCCTACTTTTTCCCGGGAAGCCAGTCGAGCGAAACCCCGTTCGGGCGCAACTGCCGTCATGGTCGCGGTTCTGACCGTCGGCTTAGCGGCAGTCGGGTCAGCTGTTCCTGCAACTGCCCAAGAGAACAAACCCAACATCCTTTTCATCATGGGTGACGACATTGGCTGGATGCAGCCGAGCATCTATCACGAGGGCCTGGCGGTCGGAGAAACGCCCAACATCGATCGCATCGGGCATGAAGGCGCAAAGTTCTTGACCTACTATGCCGAGCAGAGCTGCACGGCCGGGCGTACTGCCTTCATCACCGGCATGCAGCCGGTGCGCGTCGGCATGGTTCTACCGGAAATCCCCGGAAGCCCGTCCTACCTTCGGACAGGCACACCTTCACTCGCCAAGTTCCTGCTCGATCTCGGCTACACCACAGGCGAGTTCGGCAAGAACCATCTGGGAGATCACACCGAGTCGCTCCCCACGGCGCACGGGTTCCAGGAATATTGGGGCTACCTCTACCACCTCGACGCCATGCAGCAGGTGAGCTTCGCCGACATCAATAAGTCCCCGACGGAGCAGGCGATCGCACCACCTTGCAAAAACACGCCGATCCCGGGCTTGTCTGAGGTTCCTGGCGCCGTCGACCCCAAGACAACAACTTGCCTGACACCCCCGCGTCCGGTGCTGTTGTGCAAGTCCTCCGACGGGACGGCGGCGAACCAGAACTGCCACGACGAAGGACCTTTGACGTTGAAGCGATCAGAAACGGTGGACGAGGAGATTTCGGCGAAGGTCATCGACTTCCTCGATCGCAATGATCCCAAGAAGACCAACAAGCCGTTCTTCGTCTGGTACAACCCGGCGCGCATGCACATCACCACCGTGCTGTCGGACAAGTACATGGATATGGTCGGCACGAAAGGGGGCAAGGACTGGGGCGTCAACGAGGCCGGCATGAAGCAGATGGACGACAATATCGGCTACGTGCTCAAAAAGCTCGAAGACCTGGGCCAGCTCGACAACACCATCGTTGTCTTCACCACCGACAACGGCGCCGAGACGATCACCTACCCTGACGGCGGCACCACACCCTTCAAGGGCGGGAAGCTGAGCACCTGGGAAGGCGGCATGCGCGCGCCTTGCGTTATCCGCTGGCCGGGGCACATCAAGCCTGGCACGGTCTTGAACGATATCTTCTCGTCCCTTGACTGGGTGCCCACGTTCGTTGAAATCGCCGGCGGCCCCAAAGGCGACGGGCTGAAGAAGCAGATCGAGAAGGGTGAATATCCCGGCATCGTCAAGACCACGCTCGATGGTGTCAACCAGATCGACTATCTCACTGGCAAGTCCGACAAGTCGGCACGCGATACCTTCTTGTACTACTCAGGTAAGGACCCGTCGGCGGTGCGGTACAAGAACTGGAAGATGTACTTCGCTATGGTGTCCGACGCACCGGCGGGCTTCATCCATGGTGTGGTTCCCTATCACTGGACCCAGGTCGTCAACATCAAGCGCGATCCCTTCGAGACTTCGACTGGTTCGTTTGATAAGACGCTCATGGGTACCGGCGGCGCCCTCGCCGCGCCGGTCACCGCCTATCAGTATGACTGGAACATGCTGCCGATCGGCCAGACGCTGTGGCTGAAGGAACTTCAGACCTACATCGACTTCCCGCCGTTGCAGAACCCGGCCAGCTACAATCTGGAGCAAGTCATGCAGCAGGTCCGGGAAATGAAGTCGAACGGTCTAAGTGACTAAAGCCTAGCAACACCGGCGATCGAGCGGGCGGCCCGGGAAGGTCGCCCGCACGGCTAGGCATTTCCGCTTGGCCAAATTGGTAAGGAGTTCCCCATGAAAACGCCCTCAACTCTACGACGTATTTTTTGCCTAACCTGGATCGTTGCAGGCTTTACGTTTGCGCCTCATCCGGCGGTTGCTCAGGAAACGAACGCGCCGACGCAGAAAACGATAGGCGCAACAAAAGCTGAGATAGTGCCGTCACTCATCGTCATGAATGCTCAGGGTGCGAGCCTTCAGGGTGAGACGTTGACGTTGAACGGCGTGGCTCCAAGCTCGATCGTCTTCGCTGACCGGCCAGTGAGGGCGGCCGGACATATGCCAACGACGCATCTGCTTGCAGGTTGGAGTGGAGCGAGCGAGGGCTTCGCAAAAAATCCACCTAACGCGACCGTTTCAGTCTTCAGCAAAGATAACGCAACAGTCCACGACGCCGTCGTGGTTTTGAAAGCACCAAAACTCGAAGGTGATAGGTTGACGTTCGCAGTTCAGGTCCTTGAAGGAGACCTGGCAAACGCCGACGGCCCTGCCGCTGTGTTTATCGACACGGCGGACTTTGAGGTCAGCGCATTGCAGAGCATGTTTCCTTCCACCAATTGGCCGCCCAGCATGCGACGCTAAGTTTGGATGGAACCTAGTCTGAGCATGCTTTGGTAGGTGTCACGCATGATGCGCGCCCAGCAGCTGCGTCATGAGCTCTTTCGTGAAAATATGAAGAAAGCGAGCTCCGTCTGAGCGACTTCCTCGATTCTCGCAAGGTCAGAGTAAGCAGCCACCTCTTCGGCTGGAGACTCCGAACTAGGGTCAGCTCGTTTCTGACGGAGTTTGAGGAGGACTAGGCTCCGAGCGTGAGGTTGGTGGACGTTCTCTTGAATTTCCGAACCGATGGAGGCGGCCATCGTCGGCGGGTATGCCGTGCCCGCTATCAGGATCACTCTTATCCATTTCCTTTCTTAACGCCTTCCGATTGTAGCGATGACAAAACCGTGCAAACTGATCTGCATCAAATCCATCATCGTACGTGTAAGCGCCCCAAACATAGATCCAACCGGATTCTGGTAGTTTGAGCTCTTTTGTCCCGAACTTCATGGCGCTCCCTGGAGCGATAATTGTAGTCCCTTCAAATTCGGATACCGATGGGATGGGAAACTCTTCTCTCAAGCTGTTTTCGTCGCAAGCAATCGTGGCATACCAACGGAAATTGCGAGCTGGCATGCGGCCGCCATTGCGAAATTTTACATGCCCGATCACCCAATGCTCTTCCCTTTTTTCTCCCCAGAGCGGGTGAAGGCCTCCGGGTTCGGCGCTTATGTAGGCCCTTTGGATCGCTCTCAGATCGTTACGTTGGGAGCGTGCGATTGCGAACAGAAGAGCGGTGCAGACAACTAAGAGACCATTGAAGATTGTGAGCAGAATGCTGCTCCAATCGGTCGGCGCCTCCATCTCGCCTTTGGCTTGCGCTTTGGGCGGAGGAATTAGCTGAATGACAAACGGAGCTTGTTCGGTCCCACGCCCGGGTGCCATTTGCTCCTGGCGGGACTCAGGCTCCAGAGCAGGTGGTGGCTTCGGCGAAGATGGTTTCTGCTGGGAGTATGCGCACGTTATAGCAAGCGCAAAAAATAGACCGGATAAGGTGGTAAGGCGCATCTTCAGCATTCCGCAATCGCCGCTCCGAAAATGCTAGCCCAATGTTGTACTGAACAGAACTCGACCACATAAGGGGGAAAATATAACCGAGCGGCCGTTTGGTTCAGGACGCTGGGACCTCTTGGGTTTCGACGTTACGGGTTATACCCCAAGTTAGAATAGGGAGAGGTCGGCGCAGTGCTGTTGGCGCCGTCCCCCGCGCCAGGAAGGGGTACCAGGGGGTCCGGGGTACGTTATGGTGGTGAATCTGAACAGAAACTTACTAGAAGAAAGTCATCTATTGGAGAGTATCTACCAGAATAAATTACTTATTTTGAACCTGATGAAATTATATATAGCGTATAGACAAAATACTTAGCTGAAAACTCGATTGGCCTCGTTGGCCGGTTAACTAGGTTCTAGCTAAAGCCTAGCCCCATCTGGGGAATGTCGATTTAGCTAATCATTGTTGGGCGACAACACGAGTGGGTGAGTGAAACATGACTTGGATTGGACGAAAGAAAATTGCGCTCGTACCGTTGTTCCGGTCGAACGCTCATCCTCCGGACCAGGTTCCTGCAGACTGGGAAGACCAAATTCTACGGCGGGTGCTCTTCGACCCCACCGCAGGGATCGTCGGGGACCGGTCACTTCGTGCCTATATCCACGCCGCGTCGTCTGGACGAGCAGACCTTGATGTGGTCGTGATGCCGAGAATGACCGCTGCCCAGCAGGATGTGCCGGTGGGTTTTCTGGACGGGCAACTCGGTGCGCAGTTGCGAGCTCAGGGTTTCAATGCCGCAGCCATTGTCATGCTTGGCGGACCCGGCGCGGGCACAGCTGAACGTGGCGGGTTCTGGGCGCGATTCGTCATGCTTGAAGACGTCGGTGTGTGGGCCATGGAGTTCATGCACGTCCTGACTGGTTTCGATGACCTCTACCCATTCAACGGAAACATCGGCGCCTTCGACGAGATGGCGTGCAGTTGCGCCACCCATCCCTCCGCTTATACAAAGGCGGCCATTGGATGGCTTGATGCGTCCTCGATCGCGCAGCATGTCGGCCGGGCAGCGAGTTACCAACTGCACTCGGTCGGTCTCGTCCAGCCACCCCCATCCGGCCGAGTGGCGGCAGTACGGATTGGTTCGCTGGCCCCCTATTTGATGGTCGAAGCGCGGCAGCGGGTCGATCAGTTCGACCACAATATTCCCAGTGAAGGTGTGATTGTCTACCGGGTGCAGACGTCGGATCCGCTCGGGCACGCGCAGAACAATGCTCCCCCGATTTCGCTTCTGACCCCCAACGCACTCACGCCGGGTAGTACGTTCACATCGGATAAAGGCGTTCAGGTACAGGTGATCAGGGCGTTATCCGGCGGGTTCTCAATCAACATCCTGGACCCGATGGACTCGGGAGTGTACACGATCCAGCAAAAGAGCAACAACCGATTTGTGGATGCACATGAGATTGAGGAGAAGGACTTCGCTCTAGTCACCCGAACTGCGCAGAATAACGACACCCAAAGATGGATTATAACACCACTAGGCGACAATACGTACACGATCCAGCAAAAGAGCAACAACCGATTTGTGGATGCACATGAGATTGAGGAAAAGGACTTCGCTCTAGTCACCCGAACTGCGCAGAATAACGACACCCAAAGATGGATTATAACACCACTAGGCGACAATACGTACACGATCCAGCAAAAGAGCAACAACCGATTTGTGGATGCACATGAGATTGAGGGGAAGGACTTCGCTCTAGTCACCCGAACTGCGCAGAATAACGATACGCAACGGTGGCTGATCAAGTCGCCTTAAACTTGGGGTGCCAGCAGCGACCATGATCGCGGTCGCAATAGCGATCGGCAGTTCGTCGGTCATCGCATCGCCCTCACCGCGCGCAGGTTTGCGATCAGCTCCGACCTCGGACGGACACGAACAGGCGGCGCGGGCTTGATCTTCATGAGCGCAAGCACGCGCATCTTTTTTGCCTTCGAAGGGCTGGCCGACTTGCCATCGCCGCTGATGGATTGAAGCAGGCAAGACGCATTCGCGGGGATCGGCAAAATCGAGATTTCGAGCAGTTCTGGTTTCACGAAATGGATGCCATTTTGTCGAGAGGCCGACTTTGCGAAATCGTACTCGAGCGGAGCGAAGCCAACGCTTACCGCGCGAAGGAAGCCTTGGCTCACCATGGCCGAGACAGCTTTGCCGAATTGCGTCTGAGCGAGCCGGACCGACGCCAACAGCTTTCCCTCGACGGACACGCCGACGCTCGTCGCCTTTCCGACAGGCATCGAGCCGCTGTCATGCGCGAAAAGTATCACCGGATTTTTTTTGAACGCGTCAAGCTGCCAGCCTTGCTGGTTGATGGTATCGCCCATGCGATCGACCTCGCCGGCGCTCGCGACGAAGTGAAACACGGTGCCGTCCGCCGAAGTGTCACGAAGCACGAACTCGGCACGGCGCGCGCTCGGCGCTGGCATCGACAGATCGGCGAGTTGCGCATCGACGCCGAAGTCGGCACCACTGAAAAACACTACATCGGAGCGCAATCGCGTCTAGCAGGATTGGTGCTTGCAAAGGTGCTTCGGCCCTCAAGGCGCCAGCGCACCAATAGGAAGCTGCAGAATCATCCGGTTAAAGTGTAGGTTCAAATCTCGCACCCGCAAGCACCGAAAATTGACCCTACCACCAATACCGATCTGAGCTTGGACCAGGCTCTCGGAAACCGCTATACAGGCAACTGAGCCCCAAGTTCGAAAACCACCCCCGGAGCGCAAGTTGAAATATCTAGAGACCAAGTCCGAGGGTGCAGTAGGAACGATCGTTCTCAACCATCCAGAAAAGCGGAATGCGCTATCAAGCCCCCTCATCAAGGCAGTTGTCGAGACGCTGGATGAATTCTCCCGAGAGCGCATTCGCGTCGTTGTGCTGCGAGCATCTCAAGACTCAAAGGTATGGTCTTCGGGTCATGACGTCGGCGAACTTCCGGAAGGTGGACGTGATCCGTTGGGCTGGGATGATCCCTTGCGCTATCTCGTTCGCGCCATCGAAGAACATCCCGCTCCGGTGATCGCCATGATCGAGGGTGGGGTGTGGGGCGGAGCTTGTGAGGTGGCTTTTGCATGCGACCTCATCATCGCGGCGCCAACCGCCAGCTTCGCAGTGACACCTGCAAGACTGGGCGTGCCCTACAATGTGACCGGCATGCTCACCTTCCTCAATGCATGTTCGCTCCGCATTGTGAAGGAGATGGCCTTCACGGCGAAGCCAATCTCAGCCGAGCGCGCTGAAAAACTCGGCATCATCAATAATATGGTGCCCCGCGAGCGGCTGGAAACCTTTACCTTTGAGCTCGCTCGCGACATTGCTGAAAATGCGCCACTCTCCATCTCAGTGATGAAGGAGCAGCTGCGTATGCTCGCAGGTGCTCACCCCATGAGCCCTCGGCGTTTTGAGCGTGTCCAAGGCCTGAGGCGTATCGTCTATGACAGTGAGGATTATTCAGAGGGCATCCGGGCCTTTAAGGCAAAGCGGAAGCCAAAATTCTCGGGACGGTGATAGCCGGGTGCGAATGCGAGGAGTATCGGCAAGCTTGCGCGCCCGCTCGAGACGATCGCCGTCGACCAGCGCAATATAGGCGCCCGCATCCGCGTCTTCGGATACGTCGCGCTCGTAGCTGTCGCTTATTTCGATGTGGAAGTTGTCAGCCTCGATATGATCCAGGAGCTGCTTAGTTTGCTCGTCGTTGCGATCGACAACTGCGACCACCTCCAGCAGTTTGTGAAAGCGGATCGGAGCTGTCGGGGACTTGACGTCGCGTGGGATCATTTCCCCATCCCTTGTACGCAGTCCACGAGGTAGCGCCTACCATCAGCGGTGGCTTCGAATCTGAGCCCGGGTATATCGGTCTCATCGATGCGATGGGGAAGGCTTTGAGAGTCCCTCCTCGGGCACCGGATTTGTCTCTCATGGCGAAACAGAAGAATTCGCGGCCGTTCGCGCGAGCCACTCTTTCCAGGTCATGAATTGCACACCAATCTGATCATAGTTGACCACCAAATATCCGTTGCGGTCACGCCAGACCGCTTGGGGTTTAATTTTCTGTACTTCCTGCGCCATGACGCCCACATAGACGGTGTGATCGCTGCCCTTGTAGCGGAAGCGATAGAGTTCGAGATCATTGTTGAGTCGTGCCAGCGGAATGATGTCTTCCTTGAGGCGGATGTCGGACCGACGTCCGCCACCGCGCCCACCCCCACGCCACCGCCGCGCCCGCCACCGCCGCGACGCCCGCCACCACCGTAATGTCTGCCACCGCCGCGATGGCTCACATGATGGCCGCCGCGATGCCCACCGCTGGGACGCACGTGGCCACCGCCACGATGCCCGCCGCTGGGACGCACACCACCGCCCTTGTGAGGTCCACCGCCGTGGTGCTGCGGACCTTTGCCAAGATTGGGCTTCTTCGCCCCCCGCGCGGCATGCTGAGTGGGCCGCTTGCCTTGAACTCCGCCTGGTCCCTTACCAACATTTGGCTTGTTACCCAGCCCTTGGCCGCCGAGATTGTTGCGGGGCTTGTTGCCGGGCTTCAATACCTCCTGTCCGTTGCGCCCCCGATAATCGAGCTTGCGATTACCCGGTTGGACATTGGTATTGGCAAACTTCTTCTGGACTTGCTTGTTGTTATAGCCCACGCCGCGCCGATGATAGGCGTTGTGCTGCCAATGCTCGACCTTCACGTTGTTCCTGTCGACGTGCCTGTCGAAGTTAAAGTTCTTATCGACATCGACGTTAATGCTGCCGTGCCCCCAATCGAAGTTATCCCATATGGCATTGCCAATCGCATAGGCCGCCCCCCAAGCGATGCCCGTCGCGAGTGCCCCACCGACGATGTAACCGGGGGCTGGCGGGAAGTAATAGGGCGGGTAGTCATCGTAGGGCCAAGCTCCGTAGACGACCGACGGCTCGTAATAGGGTACATAGACGCTCTCAGGTGAGGTCGGCTCAATCACGATGACCTGCTTGTCTCCTTCCCGCGTAACCGTCACCTTTTGTTGCTTGGTCGTAGTGAGCTTGCCATTTGCCTCAGCCTTGGAGCGCAGCCGCTGGATCGCGTCCATCACATCGGCCTGCTGCGCAAGCACCGCATTGCCGAGCTCCTCGAGCCAATCGAGATCGCCGTTCATCATCGAGAGGACGGTAGGGGTCGCGACGACTGCCTTCACGCTCCCGTCCCAATCCTGCTTGGCCAAAGCCTCTTTAAGTTTGTCTCCTTTCAAGGACTTGTTGGCCTTTGCCCAGCGCTCGGCCTGGACGACCTCTAGCGGGTAAGTCGAAGCCATCAGCACCTGTGTGAGTAGAGCGTCGGGGTAAAGCGCAATCGGCGCCACCAGCGCATCGAGCTCACCCTCGCTAAGGAGCTGTTGTTGCGTGCTAGCGCCTGCCGGCGCCTCCTCCGCAATTGCAGGTGACGACAGCGAAACTGCGAGGACCGCCGACACGAGAATCGCTGACAAACGCATGGCTAGACCTCATGGTGTCCAAAAAAGCGACACCGTCCCACCTTCACTCACCATCTGGACTGCTCAGCCACATTCTACATTGCTCGACGATATTAAGGCCGAGGCAAGCTGCGCCAATTCCCATCACAATCTAGGCGACAATCGCAAGATTGCCGTAGGGCGCCACTGCTGCCGGGGAAAGATAAAAGCCGGAGCCGACCATATTGCCAACCACGGTGGCCGTGCACGCTGCAATGCCGAGGCTTTTGCCAGCGGCGTTGTTGGTCTCCGCCCGGCGCGCTCGCCGCTCTCTGTTTGATTTGGAATCCTCGGGGTTATTGCGGCGGGCAAGCCACGCAAAGCCACCTCCCTAGTTCCGAGGCAACTCGTTCATTCAGAAGCACGGTCCCAGCCCCCGGCTGCAATATACTTAGCACGGGCAGTACTATCAGTCTCCTTAAAGCTCGGATGGATAACGGCGTTTTGTCGTTGACGCGACTTTCGGGCAACACTCATTGCGCATCACGCGTCGGACGGCGAGACCTTTCACTAATGCCGATGCGAGGGCGCCTGAGAGTTGATTTGCACGAGCCTCGCCTCAACTCGTGTTTTGGGGAGGGACGCATGTCAAAGGACACCGTTCGTCGCTTCGTGCTTTCCTTCTTCTGGTTTGCGAAGTGGGGTGCTTGCGCCTCTGATCCTGGGTCGCGGGTGAGTTTTTTCATCTTGGCATCGCCATGTTGTTGCTCCCATGGTCCATTGCTTGGCGGCTTTGACCCTAAAACTCTGGCGATCCTTGAAATCAGCTTCGATGCGACGTGTAAGGAGCTGCAGCACAATCCCTATTTTGACCGAGTGTCAGCAGGGGCTGCCATAGCCGATCACGCAAGTCCGCGAAGCATGCGGTGCCGGTTATCACGTAGTCGACGGCAGCTGCACCCGCACTGCAGCCACTGCCGCCAGGTGTGCGATTGGGATGCGTACAGTCGACGGCCGCTGCGTTCATTGAATGCCGGCCTATCCATCCAGACCTACGTTTATCGACTAGCGTTACTTCGCTAGTTCAGCGATAAGCCATCACGCCCCGTCGAGATGAGAGATCAGCTGTTCGGCCACCTGGCGGTCGATGACCGCAAACGAGCGGCTTGTGCGCTCGTAGGAATACATAGTGCCGGTGGCGATGTCGAACCACCAGCCGTTCAGATGGAGCGTTCCCGCCGCGACCTTCGCGCGCACGATCGGGTAGGACATCAGGTGCTCGAGCTGCACTAGCACGTTGAGCTGCGACAGCTGATCATGGGGCTGCAGCGCCGCTTCCAGCGGGCCTTCGTGTTCGAGCCTGAATGCCGCAGTGCTGGCGTGATGCAACCATTTTTCAAGATTTGGCGCGTCTGGCCTCGGGTTGCGCGCCATCACCGCTTTCATGGCGCCGCATTCGGAATGCCCGCACACGACGATGTGCGCAACCTTCAGAATTAGTACGGCGTACTCGATCGCACTCGCCTCGGAGACGTCGCCGATGGAGATTCCTTCCGCGGTCGCCGGCGGAACCAGATTACCGACATTGCGCATCGTGAACAGGTCGCCCGGGTGGGTGGAAGCAAGTAGGTCTGGCACCACCCGGCTGTCCGAGCAGGTGACCATGAGCGTATCGGGCGACTGCGCAAGCGCTAGGGCGCGAAACCGCTCCGCATACTTGGACAACTGACGCTCACGGAATTCGACAATTCCCGCTATCAGTCTGCGCATGGCCTGCCTTCCACACCTATCGAATGCGATCGCGCGAGCTCAGATCATCCGCCAGGAGGTGCCCGATGATCCGCCAAGCCCCTGCGTGTCCGAAATTCGGGCAAGCGCGATATCTTCCGGCAAAATGTAGAGCTTCTCGATGATGCGATCGAGCAATTCAAGCTCCTGACGCAACGCGGGGCGTCTGCTTTCCGGCAGGGTTGCGACCAGATTGTTGGTCATGGCGCGCAAGCGGCGCGCAATCTGAAAATTCTCCGCGCCGTAAAGGCGAATTTCCCGAAAGGCAAGCTGTACGAAATCGTTCCAATTCGGCGTCGGGAGAATCACCCGCAGGCGCCCGACGTCGTCCATGATTTGCTCGTCGTGCAGATGCCTTCGGCCGACGTCTCGAAGCAGCCGGTGAAGCTGGTCGATGGCGAGCACGGCGGTCGTCGGATCATTAATCGCCTTGGACAGGGCCCGTATGGCAATGTCGACGATGACGCGAAAGGCAAAGGTCGAGTCTTGCTCAATAGTGCGCTCACGCCCCAACGCAACCGACCCTCGCAGCTTGCGCTCGTCGAACGCACTACTGCCGCCATAGAGCAGAAAGACCGGCTCGCCAACGGAGACGAAATCGCCGACCCGGGGCACAACCTCGATCACGCCGTCAACGCGATTAGCTTCGGCGACCAGCGCCTCAAGGTTCACTGCGAGAACGATCGCCGAAGTGCCCCGATGAGTTACGATACGGTCGGGAGCTCTGAGCTGAGGGCGCAGCGCGGGCGGCGCATCGGTGTCCCTGATGGGCTTTGGATACACGCTCTCGATGACCGAAAGGCCCTCTTCACCCACGCGCCATAGGATGCTAACCGGGCGCAACAGCCGGGCTGCATAGTCGATGAGAAAAAGGAAGGCCATAACCGAGGCAAGCCCAAGGATCGCCGCCGCCCACGTGACGAGACCGGGAACGGTCGTCTCGATACGCGCCACTGCTCCGAGGGCGAAGAGCAGCGTGAAAACGAACAGCCCCACGGTGCGACGAATGACGTTGTCACGCAGCAACGTGGTCGCGATGATCCGCGGCGTCAGTTGCCCGCTCGCGACCTGAATTGCGATGAGCAGCGAGCCAAAGGTGAACACGATGAAGGAGAGGATCAGCGTTATGATCGTCTGCAACGCCGTCTGCGTTCCTGACAAGCCAAAGGGCCAGGGAGGAATCCACGTGAATCTCGCGTCGAGCGCGTTGAGGACACGAAATGTCACCTGTTCGAGCAAAAGGGCGATGAATGGAACGATCCAGAGGGAGGATCTGACGTAGCTCCTGAACGCGTACCATTGGTTCCAGGTCATTTGCGTCCCCCCGAGTTCGCACTCGACGATCAAGATTGCAAAACTAGAGCGCAGCTTACCTGGCTAAATGGAGAGCCGGTAGGATTGGCGTGAGGTGGGGTGACGACCACGAAGGCTGCCTCTATCGCGGGGATGCTGTTTTCCGTCCTGCTGATTGCCGTCTTGGCTTCTGCGCACATCGATTCCCGGCTGATGCTCAGGAGCCACATCATGTTTGACCTGCGTCAACGATTGCTGGCTGAACAAAAGGCGTGATCGCGCGCTCGAAGTCACACATCGGAGGAAAGAATGATCAGGTTTATCTCTGTTGTCTTTGCCTTGGCCCTCGCAACTCGACACTGAAAACAGCCTCCCCGACAATAGCCGTGTCCTTTGGTCCGATTGATGCAAGTCGTTTTGATATGGGCCTCTGCCCGGGCTCGTGTGGCCGATAGGTCACGACAATAAGAATTATGCATTATCCACACTACCTGTCGCCTTTATTCATGCGCCGAGCGTTATGATGGGTCGACCGTGAACCGGTGGCGGTGCGTTTTGAAGTAGGGTACCGGACCAAAAAACGGGGGCCAAATCAATTCGGGGGAATAAGAACAATGACTAGGAATCCCAGGTGGTGGGGAACACTGTTGCAGGCGGCAACAGTGGGTGTGATGCTTTTGTGGTCGGGCAGCGCTATAGCGGGGTTCGAAGATCAGGTAGCGGCTCCGCCTGCGCCGCCGCCGCCGCCTGCGGGAAAATTCGATATGGCGTTCGGCGCAGCCTTCACGAGCGATTACATTTCCCGGGGGATCACGCTGAACGGTACCCAGCCTGCTGCTCAAGGGTATATCGAGCCGAACTACGGTTTAGGGCCCGTGTTAGGTGATGCATACGTGAACATATGGGCCTCCAATACCCAGTTTGACGATGGCACGCCGAGCGGTGCGGAGATTGACGTTGCCGGTGGAATCAAACCGAAATTCCTCGGACCGAATTGGTCGCCCAATATTGGCTACGTCCAATATTTTTATGCACCGGAAGAGGTCAGTCCGACTTACGGGGAGGTCTACGCTAAGACGGACTATAAGTTTGGCCAGGATGACAAGTTTACCCTTCGAGGGATGATATTCTTTGCTCCTGACTTCAGCCAAACCGGCAAGACTGCTACCTTCATCGCGGGGGGCGGCAAGGTGGCCTTTTGGAAAAACTTCGCGGCGTACGCAGGTGTGGGATATCAGTTTTTCGAAGATCCGCATGCGTTCGAGGATCTGGCCTGGACTGCCGGGCTCTCCTACTATTGGAAGTCACTAACGTTTGATGTCCGCTACTGGGACACGAACCTCAAACCCGACGAGTGCGTCGTCCGGAGCGGATTTTCGGACGGCTGTGACGCACGGGTCGTTGGGACTATTTCCTGGGATCTTACGTGGTCCAAGTTGATGAGCCACGGCCTCTTCTGAGCCAGGCGAGACTATTGGCCTGGAAGGAGGACGGATGCGGCCGAAGAGCCATTTGGTTCAACTTTGGCGCACCATGTCGCCATGACAACGGCCAGCCATCCAAATGGGAAAAGCCTCGGCATCACGGCGTGCACTGCGATCGTGGTCGGCAACATGGTGGGCTCTGGCTTTTACCTTTCCCCGGCGGCCGTCGCACCCTACGGCAATCTCGCAATCCTCGCTTGGATCGTCATGGGAGCCGGCGCAGCCTGCCTCGGCCTCACATTCGCAAAGCTCGCAAGGTTAGTCCCTGCAACCGGAGGGCCTTACGCTTATACACGCATGGCCTACGGCGACTTCGCGGGCTTCCTGATCGCGTGGGGTTACTGGATCTCGATATGGGCGTCACTGCCCGTGATTGCGATCGCGTTTGCTGGTGCCGTCATGGACGTATTTCCTGGCCTGCACAATCGCACTATGGCGGCGGCACTCACGCTCGGCGCCATCTGGGCGGTAGTCTTCGTCAACCTGCGCGGCGTCAAGTCTGCCGGCACTTTCTCCGAGATTACGACTTACACAAAGCTGATACCGTTTGCCGCAATTATCTTGTTCGGATTGTTCTTTATCGACAAGTCGCACTTCAGCGAGTTCAACCCGAGTGGCAAGTCACTGCTCGGCGCGAGCGCAGCACTCGCACCCCTTACGATGTTTGCGTACATGGGATTGGAGTCGGCCACAGTTCCCGCCGGCGATGTGGCGAACCCTAAGCGCACGATTCCACTTTCGACACTCCTTGGTATTACCATCGCCGTACTCTTGTATGTGCTTGGCACGATCGCCGTTATGGGCCTCGTACCGCGCGAGCAGCTCGTGCACTCGGTCGCACCGTTCTCCGATGCGGCGCGGGTGCTGTGGGGCCAGTGGGGCGCGACAGCGATTTCCGTCGCCATTATGCTTTCCGCTATTGGTGCACTTAATGGCTGGACGCTGCTAATGGGCCAAGTGCCAATGGCGGCGGCGCGTGACGGTTTGTTTCCGTCCGTTTTTAGTCGGCTATCCGCGCGGGGAGTACCAGCCCTCGGCATAGCGATCTCGGCAGTATTTGCAACAATACTAGTCCTGACACAGGCTGCCGGATCGTCGGGCTTTTCGGCGTTCTACAATCTGGTGGTCGGCCTTAGCACGATGGCCGCCGTCATCCCTTACGCGTTTTGCTCTTTGGCAACCGGACTCGTCGCGGCATACGCCGCCGGTGGCGGGCCGGTTCCGCGACTGACGCTGGTCGAGGTGATCGCGTTCGTTTTCGCGGTGTTCACACTCTACGGATGCGGCGCGGAACCTGTACTCTATGGCTTGATAATGCTGGTGCTGGGCATTCCCATCTTCGTCTGGCAGCGGCGTCGCGGTTAACCCCCGGCTCGGGTCTATGCGCTCTCAGGGCAATCTACGAACCATGTAGCGAGCAGTTTCACCGTACGAATTGAGCTGGTCCGCTATGAGGTCATTGCTGACGAGTTCAAATCCGAGGCGTGCCCAATGCAGGTGGGAATTGTAGACAGAGACGAGCGAAAGGTAGGAGAGGTTTCGCTCCTTCGCCAAATTCGCAACGAGTTCGAACAGGGACTTTGAGGCGCCCTGGCCTCGCGCTTGCCGCAACACGGCTACATCGTAAATCAATATGCATTCGGGGCTTAAGGGAAGGCGCCGCAAAAACTCATTGAGTTTCGGAATATCGTTGAGGCGCCATGGATGAACGAAGGCGTAGCCCAATACGGTTTCATCCTGGACTAAAACAAAGCAACCTTCAGGAAAGAGAGCGAGCTTTTCGGCAAAAACTTCGGGCCTTTCCGATAGGTCGGAGTGAATTTCGTTCCCGATTTTTTGAGTGGTGTCCAGGTCGCCTGCTGTTGTCGATCGCCACTTAACGCCCTGAGCAGAAATGATAGAACCCCTTGCGATCACGCGGTATCTGCCGCGCCACGAACAACGGCTATGCGCTCCAAAAAAAAGTTCGACAGCGACTGTCGAGCAGCTTTGAGTCATATCAATTTGATTGCTTATACTGTAACCTACATGAGAAAATTGCGCACCTAGTGTCGTCAGGGGGGGGTCATGGATTTTATCAAAGCGTTCCCCATCGCCATCATCGATGAAGACTACGAGGGCAAGCACGCGGCAGGGCGCGGCATGCGCCAGCTTGCCGAGGCCATCGAGAAAGAGGGTTTTCGGGTCGTTGCCGGCCTCAGCTACGCCGACGCACAACGACTGGTCGAAGTCTTCAACAGCGAGTCATGCTGGCTCGTGTCCGTTGACGGCGCCGAGGCCGGCGCCACACAGTGGCAGATCCTGGAAGAGGTGCTAGCTGCGAAACGACGCCGCAATGACCGTTTACCGATCTTCCTTTTTGGCGACGAGCGCACCGCAGAGATGGTTCCGGCGAGCGTGCTGAAGCATGCCAACGCTTTCATGCGTTTGTTCGAAGACTCGCCAGAGTTCCTGGCCCGCGTCATAGCCCGCTCGGCGAATCTCTATTTGGAACGGCTACCCCCGCCGATGTTCAAGGCGTTAATGGACTACACCCTTCACGCCAGCTACTCCTGGCACACGCCCGGCCACGGTGGCGGGGTCGGCTTTCGCAAGAGCCCGGTAGGACACCTGTTCTATCAGTTCTTCGGTGAGAACACCCTGCGCTCCGATGTCTCGGTATCGGTGGGCATGCTTGGCTCACTGCTCGACCACACGGGAGCCATTGCAGAAGGAGAGCGCAATGCCGCGCGCATCTTCGGCAGCGACGAAACATTGTTCGTGGTCGGGGGCACATCCACATCAAACAAGATTGTCTGGCACGGGATGGTCGCCAAGGGCGACCTAGTGCTGTGCGATCGCAATTGCCACAAGTCGATTCTGCACTCGCTGATCATGACTGGAGCGACGCCAATCTACCTTGTGCCGTCGCGCAATGGGCTCGGGATCATAGGCCCGATCTCACGAGAGCAGTTCACACCAGAATCTATTCGCCAAAAGGTTGCTGCGAGCCCGTTCGCGAAGGAGTCGAACGGCAAGGTACGCCTAATGGTGATGACCAATTCGACCTACGACGGATTATGTTACAACATCGATGCTATCAAGCAACTCCTCGGCGATAACGTGGACGTGCTTCACTTCGACGAGGCTTGGTACGCCTACGCCAATTTCCATGAGTTTTATGATGGCTATCACGCCATCTCGTCCGCCCGTCCAGCACGCTCGCCGCACTCAATAACCTTTGCCACGCAATCCACGCACAAGCTACTGTGCGCGCTGTCACAGGCATCCATGATCCACATTCAGCACAGCGACAAGCAGAAGCTGGATATGCCGCGTTTCAACGACGCGTTCATGATGCACATCTCGACATCACCGCAGTACGGGATCATTGCCTCTTGCGACGTAGCTGCTGCGATGATGGAACAACCGGCTGGTCGGGCTCTCGTGCAGGAGACGATCGAAGAGGCGCTCAGCTTCCGTCGGGCGATGGCGGCCGTGCAAAAGGATCTTAAGGGCTCCTGGTGGTTCGATGTTTGGCAACCCAAGGCGGTAGCCGCAAAGCCGGCAGACGACAGAGCCGCTTGGGTGCTGAAGCCGGACGATGAGTGGCACGGGTTTGCAGGACTCGCCGAAAATCACGTCCTGGTCGACCCGATAAAGGTAACGATCCTCGCTCCTGGTTTGTCGGCGAATGGCAGCATGCAGGAACATGGCATCCCGGCCGCTGTGGTGACGAAGTTTCTTTCTGCCCGACGAATCGAGATCGAAAAGACCGGTCTCTACTCTTTCCTCGTATTGTTCTCGATGGGGACCACCAAGGGAAAGTGGAGCACGCTCGTCACCGAGCTCCTGAACTTCAAGGATCTCTACGACGCCAATGCTCCGCTCAAGCGCGTGCTGCCGGCGTTGGTCGAGGCACATCCAGCAGCATATGCGAACATGGGCCTCCGAGATCTCTGCGAGCAAGTGCACCAAGTGTACAAGGACGATAATGTCCCCAAGGCACAAAAAGACATGTACACGACGCTTCCCGAGATGGCGATGCGACCGGCCGATGCCTATGAGAGCCTTGTTCGGGGACGCGTGGAGAGCGTTGAGATCGACAAACTCATGGGTCGCACTCTCGCCGTGATGGTGGTGCCATACCCGCCCGGCATTCCTCTGATCATGCCGGGCGAGCGCATCACTGCAGCGACCAAGTCGATTTATGACTATCTGCTTTATGCCCGCGAATTCGACAGAAGGTTCCCGGGCTTCGAAACCGATATTCACGGTCTGAGATTCGAGCCAACCGGTGATGGAAGGCGCTACCTGGTTGACTGCGTCACGCAAGGGGCGGACCGGTGATCCCGCGCGACGTTCAAAGCCACCACCACCCCGATTCCCTTTCACAAGCTACTGACGAGGTGCAGGGTGTGTTCCAAGAGCGGGTGAATGGCCGCATCAAGTTTCACACCTACGTGGTTCGCGAATAAGCGCGACGAGGGCATTTCAGGAGGGCGCCGATGGAACAGCAGAAGAAGATGAACCTGATGCAGCTGACGTTCCTCGTCGCTGTGAACATGATGGGTTCGGGCATCATCATGCTGCCCACGAACATGGCAAAAGTCGGTGCGATTTCACTGCTGTCTTGGGTGGTGACCGCGTTGGGCTCAATGGCAATCGCCTACGGATTTGCGCAGGCCGGCCTCTTCAATCAGCGTCCCGGAGGTATGTCGGCCTACGCTGAGGATGCCTACGGCAAGTCTGGCTATTTCCTGGTGTTCCTTCTCTACTTTCTCTCTTTGGCGATCGGGAACGTGGCGATTGCAATCTCAGCGGTGGGTTACCTCGCATCGTTCTTTCCGTGGCTCTCATCGACGCCAATTGCCACCTGCATCGGGGTGATAGGGCTGCTTTGGTTGACAACGGTCGCGAATTTCGGCGGACCCAGCTGGACCGGCCGCATCGGCTCAATAACGGTTTGGGGAGTCATTATTCCGGTCGGGCTGCTCTCGCTCATCGGCTGGTTCTGGTTCAAACCAGCGACGTTCGCGGCAGCCTGGAATCCGCACGGGCTAAGTTTGTTGGAAGGCATGGGTTCGAGCATCGCGCTTACCTTGTGGGCCTTTTTAGGCATGGAATCCGCCGCGCAAAACTCAGCCGCGGTGGAGAATCCAAAACGCGACGTGCCGTTGGCGTGCTTGTTCGGCACGCTGGGTGCCGCCGTTATCTACATCCTGTCGACCACGGTAATCCAAGGTATCGTGCCGAACGCAGACCTAGTGAAATCAACTGGTCCATTTGGTCTTGCCTACGCACAAATGTTCAATCCGACGGTTGGCTCCATCATCATGGCGCTAGCCGTCATGGCTTGCCTCGGCTCGCTACTGGGCTGGCAGTTCACGATCGCGCAGACTGGGAAATCGGCGGCGGACGAGCGCATGTTCCCCACCTTCTTCTCCAAGGTAAATAGTCTGGGCGCACCGGTCATCGGAATGGTGGTCCTGGGAATTGTGCAGTCAGGACTGGCGTTGTCAACGATCTCACCAAGCCTCAGTGAGCAATTCGGAGCGCTTGTCAATCTCGCTGTCGTCACCAACGTCATTCCCTACATCATCGCCCTTTCCGCCTTGCCGGTGATGATGCAGGCAGCGAAAGTCCCGGAGACGACATATCAGCGAAACGTGGTGGTGGCGCTGGTGGCGATGCTTTACAGCACCTACGCCCTCTATGCTTCAGGCAAGGATGCGGTACTGGGGGGCATGCTGGTCACCGCGATCGCCTTCATAATTTGGGGCTTTATTGCGCCGCGCTTCACGCCAGCGGGAGCAAGTGTGAGCAAAGTTGCCAAAGCGGCTTAAGCGAACGCCCACTGTCAGAAGGAGAGCTAACATGCAATGCGCACGGTTGGATCGCCCGCACGGGTTTCGTGTTCGGATCGCGATCCTCGCTATAGCATCTCTCGCTGCTGCTGTGCTGCAGATCGCTTGGACAGCGACAGCATCGGCGGCAACCCTGGACCGGGTACGGCAAACTGGCAAGCTGACACTTGGCTATCGCACCGATGCGCGCCCGTTTTCGTACAAGGATGAGTCCGGTAATCCAGACGGCTATGCGGTCTCATTGTGCAAAGATGTGACCAAGAAGGTGAAATCGGATCTCAGCCTCCCCGACTTGGCCGTGGAGTGGGTTCCTGTTACGGGCGAGGATCAATTTAAAGCTGTGCAGGAGAACAAGATCGACCTGCTATGCGGAGCGGCTGATACCTTGGCAAGCCGGAAGGATGTCGATTTCTCGATCCCAATTTTCCCGGGTGGAATTGGAGCACTTCTCCGTGCCGACGCTCCGGCCGGGTTAAAGGAGGTCTTGTCCGGCCGGCCGCCCTCTGGGCCTCTGTGGCGTGGCTACCCCGCGCAAGTTCTGGAGAAACAGGTTTTCTCGGTCGTTGCGGGCACCCCCAGCGAGAAGTGGCTGCACGACCGACTTAATGAATTCGAGCTGACTGCCAAGGTCGTACCTGTGGAAGGATACGAAGCTGGTGTTCAAAGCGTGCTCAATCGAACGTCTAACGTCTTCTTTGCAGACCGCTCCATCCTTTTAGACGCCGCAAAGCGCAGCGCGTCGCCAGGTGATTTGACGGTCCTCGAGCGCCAATTCACATACGTCCCTTTGGCATTTGCACTCGAGCGGAACGACGCAGACTTCCGTCTCGTTGTGGATCGAACCTTGAGCCAGTTCTTTGGATCAGATGAGTTTCACAGCTTGTACGTGAAATGGTTTGGAAAGCCCGACGAGAGCGCAGCCACGTTCTTCAGGCTGAGCACTCTGTCGGAATGAATCAGGTTCCGCGCCGATGCGTGACAAGGAGTTGAATGCCATGGCAGAAAGCCGGGGACCAACTGCGCTGGCTATTCATTCACCCGACGTGCATTCGGTCATGGAATTCTGCCTTAGCGAGATTGCCGACTGTCGGGACAGTTCGAATATAGCTGGCACAGGAAAGCTTCATATTTCGATCCAACCGCTACATCTTCACGCACAGGACCTGATAGGTCCCGTCGATCAACTCGGCCCCCTCGATCACGCCCGCAAACCCGGGGAACTGCTGCTCCCGGTTCTGCATGCTGCGCAGATAACCGATCTGCGGCGAATCGGCATCGCCGAAGTTCTCGCCCGACATCAGCATCGGGATTCCAGGGGGATAGGGCATCACCGCATTCGCCGCGATACGCTTGGCGAGCTTGTCGACCGGCACGGCTTCAACTTCGCCGGTGACCAGGCGCTCGTAGGCTTCGCGCGGCGTCATATCCGCATCGGGCAACCGCTCGAAGGCAGCGTTCAATAGGTCGCCCGGACGGTTCGTGCGTAAGTATTCGAATAGCTCGTCGCCAAGGTCATGCAGTCTGACGTTGCGGTAGCGGTCTGGGTATTGCGCTACGATTTCCGGCAGCACCTCGGCGAGCCGACGATTCGAGTCGTAGGCACGCTTGAATGCGAGCAGGTTGGTGAGCAGTGTGCCCCACTTGCCCTTGGTGATGCCGATCGAGAATAGGAACATCACCTGAAAGTCGGTGACGCGCGTTGGCACAATGCCGAAGCGGTTAAACCACGCGTTCACCAGTGCCGCCGGAACCCCGTTCTTCTCCAGCTTGCCGTCGTCGCCCATGCCCGGCGTAATGAGGCTTACCTTGATTGGATCGAGCATGCACCAGTTATCGGATATGTCATCGAACCCGTGCCATTTGTCGCCGGGGTTGAGCAGCCAAGGCTCCTGGTTGTGGCACAGCAGATCCGCTGGAGCGTCTTCGAACGCCATGTTGTGCCCACTGGCGGGGTTCTTCACCGTCTCGGCGTTCCACGGTTTAAAGAACCAGTCCTTTTTGTCGGCGAACGTCCGCCACAGGCGCCCCACCACCTGTCGGAAGTCCACCGCTTCGTCGATTACTTCCTGCGTCAGCGAGCGTCCACCGCTTCCGTCCATCATCGCCGACGTGATGTCATTCGACGCGACGATTGCGTAGAGCGGCGAGGTGGTAGTGTGCATCATGTACGCTTGGTTGAAGCGATGGTGGTCGATCGCGCCCTTGCCGTCGCGCACGTGGATATAGGAGGCCTGCGACAACGCCGCGAGCATTTTGTGCGTGGAATGCGTGGCGAAGACCGTGGGGCCTCGGTGCGCCGCTGGGTCGCCGCGCATCGCGAAGTGGTCATTGTACATCGGGTTGAAGCGCGCGTAGCCATACCAGGCCTCGTCGAAGTGGATCCGGTCGCAGGATTTCTCGAGCAGCGCCTCCGCGCGCACGGCGTTATAGCACAAGCCGTCGTAAGTGCAGTTCGTGACGACCGCGTATACCGGTTTCTGGTCGGCGATCGCCTTCGTGAGCGAGCTCGCCTGCGCTTTCGCGCGGATCGTCTGCTGATCCATCTCTGAGGGCGAGATCGGGCCAATGATGCCGTAGCGGTTGCGCGTTGGCACCATGTAGACCGGCCGCGCCCCAGTCAGCATCAGACCCTGCTCGATCGACTTGTGGCAGTTGCGGTCCAGGACCACTAAGTCGTTCTCCTTCATGCACGCCTGCATAATGCTGCGGTTCGATCCCGATGTGCCGACGACGCCAGAGTAGCTGCGGTGCGCACCGAACACGCGCGCGGCGTACTTCTCGCTCTCGGCGACCGGTCCCGTATGATCGAGCAGCGATCCCAGTGCGCCGCGCTCGATGCCCATGTCGATGCGAAACACATTCTCGCCTAGGAAGTCGAAGAATGCGCGCCCCGCGGGATGCTTGGTGAATGCGATGCCGCCCTGGTGGCCGGGCGCCGACCACGAGTGCTCGCCGAGCCTCCCATATTCGGCAAGCACGCGCGCGTACGGAGGCAGGAGTTGCGCCTCGTATCGTTGGATAGCCGCCATCACGCGGCCCGCGATGAAGTCGGCCGAGTCGTCGAGCAGCCAAACGAACTCGTCGACCATCTCGGCGACCTCGATCGTCATGGTTCCCCGGGTGCGCTCGCGGTCCGCGAGGAGGAACACCGGCACCGCAGCATGCCGCTCGCGCAGCTTGTGCAGCAGCGCGGTCGCCTGCGCATGCGTGTCTTCGCTGTTCAGGCCGAGGTTCCAGTCGAGCAGCACGGCGCGTAATGAGGCGTCGGAGCCTACAATCGCGTAACCGTCCTCGTACGAGAGCGCCCTGACAACGTCGACGTTACGCGCGCTGAGTGCTGCCGCGAGGCTTTCGGCGGCCCGCCCAAGCGCCGTATCGAGCTTTGCCAGTTCGTCGTCGACCACAAGGACGCGCGGCCGCAATGGGACTGCAGTGGGATTCAGCATGGGGTGATGCCTTTCGGACTGGGGATGTGGACGTCGGCAGTATGATAATCTCGGACCTCAACATGCATAGGGCTTCATCGAAATCACCGGTTGGCAGCGCCACCTGACTTGGGAAGTCTAAGATCACAGCTAGCACAACTAGCGGTGAGGTCGCTGTCATGATGTCTGTGGGACTAGGTAACCGACAGTGATCAACGCACTCCTTCGTTCTAGTGGCCTTCGAGGAACACGAAGTTCTGCCAGCTCTTCATGCGCAGCAGAATGCGCCTGATGATGGCGAAGTGGTGCGCAAATGGCGTGTAGACCGCGACTTGCGCCTCCGCTCCGCCGGGAAGGTTGTAGGCGGAGATGTCGTCCTCGATGTCGATGATTGCGACCGCTCGGCCGCTTGGAATATCACTGCCCATATCCTGCAAGGCTCCCGTCGCCTGAAGCTGCCCCGTGGCAATGGCATCAATCACATGCTTCACCTTACCCTTGACGATGTGTCCGGGCAGAGCGTCGAAGGCAACCTCCGCCTCGTCACCGGCGCGAACACGCTGCAGCGAGTTCTGTCGGAAGCCGGCAGCAAGCTCCTCATCGTCGTTGTGGATGAACACCATGACAGGACGGAGTGGAGCAGGAACGACATACATGCCTGGTCGCAACGCCATTTGCGTCACATAACCGGGACCCGGCGCACGCATCACGGTTTGATCGAGGTCGTACTGTGCGTCGCTGAGCTCGGCTTGCAGGCGCGCGACCGTGGTGTTGACTCCACCAATCTCTGATTCGTAGGCAAGCCGAGCGCTTTCCGCGGCGGCCTCTGCCTCAGACTAAAGCCTGCTTCGCAGCATCCAGATTGCGGGTCGCGACATCGAGCACCGTCTGAGCGACGACCTTCTTTTCGAAGAGCGTTGACTGTCTGTCGTATTCAATTTGCGCGAGACTGACTTGAGCCTTCACTCTCTCCACCGCCGCCACGGCTTTATCAAGCGCCGCCTTGAGCTGTTTGACCGTCTGCTCGGCCTCGGCGAGCAGAGCCTTCCTGTTGTCGACGACGTACTGGTAGGGCCGCGGATCGATGCGGAACAGCACGTCGCCCTCTTTCAGAGGCGTGTTCGACGTGACCGGCACCTCAATCACGCGCCCCTTGACCGCCGGCATGATCGGGGTCGTCGCGAAATAGATGCGCGCGGTGGCGGTGAAGGGATGGTTGTAGTTCATCACGAGCAGGATCGCGGCGATCATGAAGAGACCGCCGAGCACCGCGGTCGGCACCGTCCATTTGTTAACGGGGATGCGGAAGATCTTGAACACCGCGACGCAGATCGCGGTGTAGGTGGCAATGAGCAGGAGCTCCATTACTTTGCTCCGCGTTTGATACCAGTTTCGAGCGGCGTGCTTGCCACGAGGTCCGGGCCCTCGGCTCGTGGCTCGACGCGCTCCGGCTTTGGCGCGCGTGCTTCGAGCTCCTGCACCCGTCGTAGCAGATCATTGAATTTGTCGGAGTAGTTCCCCGCGCCAGCCTCTGCAGTGTCATGACTGAAGCCCCAGCCGCGCTCAGGCCGGTACAGCATCGCCCAGATCCACAGGAACGGCCAAATAGCGTGGAGCGTGAACAGGCTGACCCAGCCGGCTACGTGGATGGCATCTTGGTGCGGGTGGTCGCGTCTGCGGGCAATCTCGTAGGGCACGTCATGGATGGCGATGATCCCGTAAAACAGCGTAATCACCACGAAGATCAGAAGCCCGAGTGCGAAATAATTGAGGAAGGTGTCGAAATCGATGCCTTGCTGGTAGACGGCGACTCCACCAGCGATGACGAGGGCGCCCAAGATAAGCGGCGCAAGCACCCATTTGGCGAACCAGACAAAGGTTAGGGTGAAGCGCCGAACGGTGGCTTTTGACATACGTCCCTCTTCGAGACTACGGAACCGAGAGGCCAGGCACATGCAGGATCGGCTCAACGCAGTCACATCACCGGCGAGAAAAATCTAGCTGCCAATGCGGGCCTTGATGCTGATCGAACCGACAATAGCATATCAGGCGTTTCCGGGCGTGAAAACACAACTGGCCACGGCGCTATGTCCACGTAGCGACCGTGTCGAAATGATGCGCTATTTTTGCCCTCCGACGATCGCTTCAACGGAGGGCATGAGGGGCGCCTCTGGGTTTGAAGCAGTCGTCCTCCACCGCATCAGCGTCGGCGATCAGCTTTTGGGTGTCGATCACAAACCGCTAAGCCACATGGCGATAAATTGGGGATAGGCCGCCGGGTATTTGACCCACTGATCGCAGGTTACCTTGGAGATGTCGAGCATACCCTGCGCGTTAGCCGCTGAACTCGCGGACGGAGCCATCGCCAATCCCAAGATACAGTGCATGGTCTTCCGCACGAGCATTGCTCCACAATTTGCTTCACCGGCTAAGCTCGTCGCGACGACTTACCCTGATCCAGATCAATTTCGAGCGCTTGTCTTTCCGCAATGGTCGTTACCCCGCACTGGACGATCCGCCAAGACCTTGCGTGTCTGCAATGCGAGCCACCGCCAGATCCTCCGGGAGTGGATAAAGTTTCTCGATGGTGCGATCGAGTAGTTCGAGCTCCAGGCTAAGAGCTGGCCGACGACTCTCGGGCAACGTTGACCCGCAAGCGGCTGCTCGAGAGCGGCATGGAGCTATACGAGTTGCGCCCGGATACCGATACCGGGGGCAAGACCCGCATCCTGTGGACTTGGCATTCATCCCGGGACAACCTGGTTGGCGTAAGCGTAAAGGCATCGTAAGCCATTGTCCCTCGGGCAATTGCTATGTGACCCTCATAGCGGGGAAGACCGCATGCGACGCGCTCAAGATCGAGCGGCGCAATTGGATGCGCTGGGCGTACCGGCCGCCTGCAGGTGAAAGGTTACTCCTGGACGGGCGAACAAAGCGTCTCAAGGCAGAGTACCTCGCCGAGAAAAACAATGGGTTTTATACCAACGCCGGAACCGAAGACGAGCCGATCGCAGCCTTTGAGAAGACTCTCGAGTGCCCGATGCTGTCGGGACACATTGGACATTAAAGAGGTTTGGCAGAAGACCCCCGGAAGTCGCGGCTGAGACTACGATGTGCTACAAGCGCAGACTGTTGGGAAGAATTGTCGGGCAACGTAAAAACTATCGTCCTCCCAAGCGGGTCGGGCCGGATGACTGCAAGAAGATCCCACCACCGACGAGAGCGACTCGGCGATCAGCTATTAACGGCGCTGACAATTTTGCTGTCAGTCCTGCTGTTTGTAGCGGCTCCGCTGCAAGCGAATGGAGTTTTGTCGGCACCTTCGTTCGGCCTTCTCTTTGGACTCGTGCTTATCCCTGCAGTGTTTATTGTATCGGGCAACCGGCTCGCCGTCGTGTTGATGTTGGCCTCTATCGCCCTCATCGCGGTCGCTGTGGTGATGGGCTGGCGACAGCCTTCAGTTATGGACAAGCTCCTCGACGCGGTATCTTGGCTGATCGCAGGACTAACGCTAAGCGCCGTTGTTGCCCGTGCGGTATTTGCACCAGGAAAGGTAACGTTCCATCGAATCGTCGGCGGGGCACTTTTATATCTCATTATCGGACAGATATTCGCTGCACTGATCGGTTTGGTGACCCTTCTTGAGCCCAATGCGATCACCAATGTTGAACCGCTGAATAATAATTTTACCGGGAACCTCATCTACTTTAGTTTCGTGACGCTGACTACGACCGGCTATGGGGACATTGTCCCGCTGCATCCCTATGCGCGTGGTCTCGCCAGTATTGAGGCGGTCATTGGCCAGCTCTATCCGGCAACGCTACTCGCTCAACTCGTAACTCTTGAACTTGAAAGCCAGCATGACGCCTAGGCCTGCAAGCCGCAATTTAATTCCGCATGAGCACCGCTCAAAGGCGATTGCTCGAGGCATTGGCATTCCTAACCGGTGTCAATTTAACAGTTGACCAATTTCGGGCCTGAAATCAGCATTCCATGCTCGACGGCAAAGACGTGGCAATGCAGGTTGCGATCCATTGTCGGTCCTCCCTGGAACCCCTCCCAGAGCGGATTGCGGGGTTCCTCGAACCCCTGCCGGGTCGCCATGACGGCCTCCGGCGAGACTCTGACGGCCTGCCCGCTCACGATACTGGGGGGGTTGCGGGCACGCTCCCCTTCGGGCAACGCTAGCAGAACCATGGGCATACTCCACGTCGCCGTGACCGGACGCGATCGGCGTCATCTATCCGAGCTTCGGAACAAGTTCCGGGTGGTCGTCGTCGGGGCTAGGGAGAGCCGCCTCTGCATCGTCGTGGATGCCTACATCCCGGCCGAGCGAGTCGACTGGCTCCGGAAGAAGGGCTATGGCGTCGAGCTTCTCGAGGAGGTCGAGGCTCCGGGTCGCGCGCGCCAGATCGAAGGCCGTGCCGCGGCGGAGACCCGCCTCAAGCGCGGCCGCTACGGCGACGTGATTTGGGGTGGCGGGTACCTCACGGTAGACGAGGTCGAAGCCGCGATCGTGCTGGGCGAGAAGAACCATCCTAAGATCTTCGAGCGCATCCTGCTCCCGCATCTGACCTGGGAGAAGCGTCGGTGCCACGCCTTCCGCATAGGCACGGGCGACGAGACGAAGCGTCGGACGGTCTGCTTCCTTGCCGGGCTGCACGGACGCGAATGGGGCGGACCGGACATCCTGATCTACTTCGGCATGCGTCTCCTGCGCGCCTACCGCGACGGAAAGAGCATCAGGCTGGGCCACAAGGTGTTCACCCCGGCCCAGGTGCGGGCGATCGTGGAGACGCTGGATGTCGTGGTCTTTCCCCAGGTGAATCCCGACGGCCGCCACTTCAGCATGGAGAGATATCCCTTGTGGCGGAAGAACCGACGGCCGGCGCCCAAGGGGCGCGGTTCGAAGAGCATCGGCGTGGACATCAACCGCAACTTTCCCTTCCTGTGGCGCTTCGACCGGCATTTCGCTCCCAATACGGTGGGCAGCTCCTTCAAGCCGAGTGATTACGAGAGTTACGTGGGTCCCCGCCCGGCCTCGGAGCCCGAGACGCGGAACGTGATTTGGCTCCTCGATCGCTTTCCGAACATCCGATACCTGGTCGACCTGCACAGCTACGGTGAGACCATCCTGCACAACTGGGGCACCGACGAAAACCAATCCGACGACCCGCGGATGAATTTCCGAAACCCGCGTTACGACGGGATGCGGGGACGGATCAATGACCATGTCTACCGGGAGTACCTCCCCGCAGGGGACGCCAAGCTGGCGACGCGGATGGGGAAGCGGATGGCAGACGCCATCCGGCGGGTGCGGGGGCGCGAATACAAGGTGAAGCAGTCGGTCGGGCTCTACCCGACCGCGGGCGCCTCCGACGACTACGCCTACAGCCGCCACCTGGTGGATCGTCGCAAGGGAAAGATCATCGCCTACACGATGGAGTGGGGGCGCAGCCGTGCCTCCACGCCGTTTCATCCGCCCTACGACGAGATGCGGAAGGTCATGCGCGAGGTGACTGCTGGCCTGCTAGAGCTCTGCGTGAGCGTAGCAAAGGAGACCCGCCGAGGAGAGCCAACGTAGACTAGGTGATGATGGGGTCGATTTCGCGGTCGCTCAAGCATGGGGCAATTACCCATCGATCTGCTTGCTAATGATGGCGATCGCCATGCAGAAAATTCTCCTGAGTTCAATTGGCTCGACAGAACGGGGTATGAAACATTCCCGAATGCTGACATGACACCCCGTGAGGCCTATGAGCGTTTGGTCGCAGGCGACATGGAACTGTTTCGATGGACGAGCTCGCAACATCGCTGCGAACGTATTCCAATGCTGATGTCGGGCGAAAATTTCGGCGCGCCGACTCACCGCAGATCGCGTACCTGCGCGGCACGCAAAATCGCGAGCAGCAGTTTCCGGGCTTCGCTCCGCCATCGAAGGCGCAGAGCCGATCGATGGAACTTATCATGTGCATGGCGTGAGACCTTAGGATCGGCACGAAAGAGCCGCCGCGTCTGAGAAGGGCGATGTCGGCTTGGAGCAGTTCCTTGGCTTAGTCGGCTGCCTTGAGCGACGTTCTCTAAACGGTCCGGCGCCATCCAACACGCGGCCTCGTAGAGCGCGCCGTCAATCCAATCGACGAACCATGTATCGTGCGGTTTCACCATACGATTTGAGCTTGTCCACGGTGGTGTCGCCGGTGATCACCTCAAACCCATGACGCGCCCAATGCAGATGTGAATTGTAGACGGAGACGAGCGCGAGATAGGAAAGGCTTCGTTCTTTCGCCAAGCTCGCAACGAGCTTGAGCAGGGACTTTGAGGCGCCCTGGCCTCGCGCCGGAGCAAGCACGGCTACATCGTGGATCAACATACAATCGGGTGCCGAAGGCAAACACCACAAGAGATGATTGAGTTTCGGAATTTCGAAGAGGCGCCACGGATGAACAAAGGCATATCCCCACAAGGTGTCATCCGTAACCAAAACGAAACTACCCTCGGGAAACAAGCTAAGCTTCTCTGCAAAGATTGCTGGACTCTCCGACAAGTCGGGGTGAGCCAAATTCGAGATTCCCTCAACGGCGTCCAAATCGGTGGCGGTTGTCCTCCGCCACTTCGCCTCCTGGCGATAAATTATAGAACAACTTGCGATCATGTATTATGCATCAACTGCGCGATCCGCATTCTTTCGTCCAGTGTTCGTGCTCTTCGTAGAGTTGCAACAACGCGCGATCCGCGGTTAATCGCGGCGCGCGGGATGAGTTGGCTTGTTCGCTATATTTACACCCCGGCGGAAGGGAAGCATTACCGCTACCATGGCCCAATTTGCTTGCTTTGATGTGACTTGCCCCATGCCTTTGCCAGCGGCACCGGTACGGCCGCAGATCAGAGAGGCCGCTCATGACATCTTCCGAATCGTCCGATAACGAAAATGCATTCATGCAGCACACGCTGGAAGCCGCGATCCGCATAGGATTGATTGCCGGACTTGTCGCCTGGTGCTTTCTGATCGCGCGGCCGTTCCTCGTGCCCATCATTTGGGGTGCCATCATCGCGATCGCCGTATTTCACGGCTACGACCGGTTGCAGACTGCTCTCGGTGGCCGCCGCATCACCGCCGCTGTGCTGGTCGCTTTTTTGATGCTTCTTCTGCTGGTCGTGCCATCGGTGCTCCTCGGCAATTCGCTCGTGATCGGCGTGCGCAACGTCGTTGACCTATTCCAGAGTGGAGAATTCAAAATCCCACCGCCGCCGGAGAGCGTCGCAGGTTGGCCGCTCGTTGGTGAGCCCATCGCCAAGACCTGGGCGCTCGCCTCCCAAGACTTGGAGGGAGCGTTGCGCCAAGCCAGCCCAATGCTTAAAGGCTTTGGGGTCTGGCTCCTAGGTGCTGCTGCGGGAGCCGGACTTGCGCTTCTACAGTTCGTGTTGGCGATTGTCATCTCCGGAGCTTTCCTCGCCAATTCTGAGGCGGCGGGTCGCATGACGGAGGCCGTTGCGATACGTCTCGCCGGAGAGCGCGGGCTAGAGTTCGCTAAGGTTGCGGAGCAGACCGTGCGCAGTGTTGCCAGCGGCATTCTCGGCGTCGCCCTGATCCAGGCGCTGCTTGCGGGGCTGGGCTTTCTCGTCGCAGGCGTCCCTGCGGCGGGGCTGCTGACTCTGGTCTGCCTTCTTTTTGGCGTCATCCAGTTGGGCGTGGTGATCGTTTTGATCCCGGTCGTGATCTACCTATTCTCGACGGCGGACACGACGACTGCAGTCGGCTTCCTGATCTGGGCCATCCTGGTCGCGCCGGTGGACAATATCCTCAAGCCCCTCCTACTGGGCCGCGGCGTTGACGTCCCCATGCTGATCATCTTCGTCGGAGCGATTGGCGGTTTTCTCAGCGCAGGTATCATCGGCCTGTTTTTAGGCGCCGTCGTCCTCGCGCTCGGCTACAAGCTGTTTCTCTCCTGGCTGGGGTAGGATTCTACGCCGGAGGCCGTGCCGAACCCTGGCGCGAGCACGCCGAGTGCCTGAAGCTTTGGGTCGGCGCACAAAAAAACCCCGCACTTTGCAGCGGAGCCAGCGGGGGGTCACATCCAAGATGGTGACGCTGGCGCAGCAAAAATGGCGCGAGAATCACCAGAGAAATCCGTCACGCCGAGCGAAATGCCCGCAATGTGTTCTAATCCGCCTATTCGTCGCCAGCCGAGTTCTGGCCTGGAAAGGAAAGCGTCGCAGTGGGTGCGCTCTCCCCTTCCCAGGTTTAGTTCAGCGACGTTTCATTTAACGCAACGGCCACCCACCGTACGCATGCCAACAGCACACCTCGCGGCGTTGCGCCGTGCGGCCGTGCGGATGCAGACACCATTGACCATGTGCATGCCTGCACCGCACGCTTCGCGGACTTGGGTGGTCAATCTTTCAAGCTGATGAAGCGGTACTAGCGGTGTTGCCTGCGCGGACGTGGCGACGACCAAGGCGAAGGCGAACGATCAATCTACCATTGGTTCCTCCCATGTGATCCTTTCAAGGATTCCTGAAAGGTGGCGATCAGTGGAAACTGCCGTCTCGCTGAGGATGCATCTTATACATCTCAATCTGCGGTAGATTTTCAAGATCGGTCTGTGGGCCTTTATCCGAAATCGATCATTTAAATGAACCGAAAAGCAATTCACCAGCGATCGGTATTGCCGTGTCCTGCGGCCCTGACGACCGCTTTTGGGTCATTAATCCAGCGGGCCATCGAGATCGCTAGAGTGGACGAGATGCTCGCGGCGCCGCCCTCAGACGCCCCGGGGTCCGGATGTCGCTGATAGCGCACCACTATCAGGAGGCTCGTGACTTGATCATCATTGAGGCCACGTCGTTCGAGGACTTTTTGCAGAAACGGACTGATAATTTCATTTCGGTCTCTTATGCAAAAAATCCGCCTGAGTTCAATTGGCTCGACGGCTTAATGGCAAAGTCAACGGGATCGAGCCGCAAGAATGTCTGCTATTGGCACTTAGCGGAAGTCAGCTGCCCTCCGCGCCCGATATACGGCACGAAGCGGACCTCCGCTAGCGCCGCACCGATGTCGCAAAATGACCCAAAGCGGAAGTTCGAAGTCCAACTGCTTAGCACCGTCGCATTGAACCTTTAGACTTTGGACCAAGACCCTGAGACACAGCCAAGGAATGACGGCAATGCACGAACAGCTACGAAGAATGCGTTATGCTGCCCTGGGGCTGTTGGGTTTCCCGCACAGGAGGTTTTGGTCATGTCTGTCGCCAAGGTGATCGAACGCCTGTTTTCCAGCAATTGCCCGACGCCAAATTTAAGGCGGCGGAAACAGGGCGTTCTTGATCCGCAGTTGCCCGTCCAAGCACTGAGGCACATCGTCTATATTGGCGAGAATGATACCCGGGCCTTCTGAGGGCGCGCGTCACGCAAGGAGTGGAGGACGGTGATATGGGCGACCAGAGCAATCATTCGAACCCTGAGCTTGACGATACGGCAAACGCGGCGCCTGACGGTAGCGGTCGGCCAAGGCTCAAACGGAAGGAATATGAAAAAGCCTTAAGGGAATTGCAGGTGGAGCTGTGCTCCCTGCAGGATTGGGTCAAGCAAACAGGCGAGCGCATCGTTGTCATTTTCGAAGGCCGCGACGCCGCGGGCAAAGGCGGAACCATCCGCGCGATGACGGAGCGCGTCAGCCCGCGCACGTTCCGCCTCGTCGCGCTGCCCGCTCCATCCGATCGGGAAAAGTCGCAGATGTACGTGCAGCGCTATATCGCTCACTTCCCAGCGGCCGGCGAGATCGTGATCTTCGACCGCAGCTGGTACAATCGCGCCGGCGTCGAATATGTCATGGGCTTCTGCACCAAGGAGCAGCACAGACGGTTCCTCGAAGTCTGTCCTGAATGGGAGAAGCAGATTGTCGACAATGGCATCCGCCTCATCAAGTACTGGCTTGAGGTCAGCAACAAGGAGCAGAAGCGCCGCTTCGAAGCGCGCGTTGAAGATCGCCTGCGGCAGTGGAAACTCAGCGAAATGGACCTTCCCTCGCGCCAGCGCTGGTATGATTACTCACGCGCACGGGACATGATGCTGGAGGCCACGGACGTTGACTTTGCGCCCTGGCATATTGTGCGATCTGACGACAAGCGGCGCGCGCGGCTCAACGTCATTTCGCATTTCCTGAGCTTGCTTCCCTATGAGGTTAAGGGCCGGAAGAAGGTCAAGCTGCCTGACCGCGACAAGAAGGGCGCGTATGATGACGCCGCGACCATCAAGGATCGGGGGTGGATAGAAGAAAAGTACTGAGCGCATTGGCTCAGGCCAGCTCAAGTCCGGTGTAGAGGCGCCATGGGAGAGACCGACCACGCCGAACGGCTTCGCAACGCCGCGCTCGCGGTGATTGCTTTGGGCGTCATCCTTACCGGCCTTATCTACGGACGATCCTTCCTCATACCGCTCGCCATCGCCATTCTCCTCTGGAACCTGCTCGAGGCCGTGATCGAGCGGTTCACGCGGGTTCGCATCGGGGAGTTCCCGTTGCCGCGGTGGTTAGCTGCGCTTCTGGGAATTGTGGTCGTCGTTCTCGGCCTTTACGTCATCCAGTCCATTCTCCTCGGCCAAATCGATGCCGTCGGCTCGGCCTGGCCGCGATACATGTCCAGATTGGAGTCGATCGTCGGCGATCTCACCGGGTGGCTTGGCGCCGAGCAGTCCGCGAAACTCAAACAGGCGATAATGGGGATCGATCTCACGCGGCGCATTGCTGGGGTGGTTTCGTCCGCGCAGTTCTTCTTCGTGAGCTTATTGCTCATCATTGCTTATGTGGGCTTCCTGTTCGTGGAGAGCGCCCATATGCGGCAAAAAATCGCCGCGATGTTCCCCGATGAGACATGCGCGCGCAGTTCGACACGCTCGGCCCTTTTTGTCGTTCTGGTCCTCAGCCTGATTGCCATTCAAATTGCCGTCGGCAGTGCGTCAGTTCTGTGGCTTTGCGTCCGGTTGCAGCGAAAGCGTCACATGAAGCACGCTGCCATCCCGCTTCAGACTCATCGGGAGGCCACTGCGGCGAAATACAGCAAGCATGGGCTGATTTTCAGCAAGCACCTCCGCCTCGAACCTCGACACGCCAGCGTCACGAGCGATCCGCGTGAGATGGCTCAAAATGACGGATGCGATGCCGAGACCGCGGTAGTTGCCGTCGGTCATGAAGGCGATCTCGGCCTGACCCGAGCCGGCATTCTCGGTCGCATAACGTCCTCCGCCGATCAGCGTCTCGCCATCCTTCGTTTGTATGGCAACCACCAAGGCGACAACGTCGCTGAAATCGATCTCGGTCAGTTGCTGGAGATCGCTCTTCGTCAGTTCCTTCTTGGGAGTGAAAAAGCGCCTGTAAACTGATTCCCGGTCGAGGCTCTTGAAGGCTTCGAGAAGGCGAGTCTTGTCGTCTCGCCGAATGGCTCGGACCGTAATGGGAGTGCCGTCCTTCAGAACTTCGTTGACGAGGTAATGTTCGGGGTCCATCCGGCTCAGTCGATGATGTGGTAGCCGCCGTCGATATAGAGCGTCTCGCCGGTGATCAGCTTCGCGCCATTCATCGAGAGAAAAGCCACAGCGACGCCGACGTCTTCGATGGAAACGAGGCTGCGGGCGGGTGCCTTTGCCTCAGCCTTCGCAATCAGCTGATCAAAATCCGTGATGCCGGAGGCAGCCCTGGTCTTGAGCGGGCCAGGCGAGATAGCATGCACTCGAATGCCCTTGGGTCCAAGTTCCGCCGCCATATAGCGCACTGCCGATTCGAGCGCGGCTTTAACCGGACCCATCATGTTGTAATTCTCCACCACCATCTGCGAGCCGTAATAGGTCATGGTGGAGAGCGTGCCGCCATCCTTCATCAACGGCTCGGCGAGTTTTGCCATGCGGATGAACGACCAGCAGGAGACGTCCATGGCGAGCAGGAAGCCCTCCCTAGAGCAGTCGACCACGCGGCCTTGCAGATCGGCCTTCGGCGCGAATGCGATGGAGTGCAGGCAAATATCCAGCTTGCCCCACTGCTCCTTGATAGTTCCGAACACTGCCTCCAATTGACCTTCCACCTGAACATTGAGCGGCATGAAGATTGAGGCTTCAACTTCCTTGGCCAAAGGCTCGACATAGGACTTCGCCTTATCGTTGAGATAGGTGATGGCGAGGTCGGCGCCGAAGGCGCGAAAAGCCTTGGCGCATCCCCAAGCGATCGATTGGTCGTTGGCAATGCCGGTGACGAGCGCCTTCTTGCCCTTGAGCAGGGGCAACGTGGAAAGATCGATCATGCGGGCTTCTCCTCGAGCAGCGTTGCCGATTGCGCGCGCAGGACACGCAACGTGTGGCGAGCGATCATTAGTTCCTCATCGGTGGGGATGACGTAGCAGGCGATGCGCGATGCTGAGTTCGAGATCCGCCCGTCACCCTTTCTGTTCGCCTCAGGGTCAAGCTCGAGGCCGAGCCATGATAGGCGTTTGGCCACGGCCTCGCGGATGGCTGGTGCATTCTCGCCGACACCGGCGGTGAAAACGAAGCCGTCAATCCCGCCCATGGCCGCCGCCAGCATTCCGCTGAATAAGGCGATGCGGTAGACGAAATAGTCGAGCGCGAATTTGGCTCGCGGATCGGAACTCATAAGCAAGTCCCTGACGTCGTTGCTCACGCCCGAAAGGCCTTTGAGGCCGCAGTCATAATAGAAGAGATGCTCGATCTCGCTCGCGCTCATTCCCTTTTGGCTGATGAGATAGAGCACGACTCCAGCATCCAACTGGCCGGGACGCGTTCCCATGGGCAAGCCGTCGAGCGCTGTGAATCCCATGGTGCTCTCGACGCTCCTGCCGGCGGAGACAGCGCACATGGAGGCGCCGCTGCCAAGATGAGCGACGACCACCCGGCCTTGCGCAATATCGGGCGCGAGCTTCGGAAGTTGGCTCGCCACGTATTCGTAGGACAACCCGTGAAACCCATAACGGCGCACACCCTCGGTATAGAACTGCTCGGGGAGTGCGTAGCGGTCCGCGACTTCGGGATGGCCGCGATGAAACGCCGTGTCGAAACAGGCGACCTGCGGCAGTTGCGGCTGTCTCTGCCGCACAGCGCGGATGGGACCGAGATTATTCGGCTGATGGAGCGGGGCCAGTGGAGAAAAGGTGTCGAGTCGCTTGAGTGCAGCGTCGTCGATGAGCGTCGGCTCACTGTAGTCCGGGCCGCCATGAACAACGCGATGGCCGATCGCCGTCGGCAAACGTTCCGATCTGAGCGCGGAGAAATGCAACAACCTTATCAAGCGCCGCAGGAACGTCGCCTACTTCAGCGGCAGGCCATGTCTCGTCGATCAAGGTCTCGCCCCCAACCCCTCTGGCAATGAGATGCGGCTTAACGCCCACGCCTTCGATCTGGCCTTTCAACCGGCGCTTAAGCGCATCGCCCGCGGCGACCTCGAAGAGCTGAAACTTGATGCTCGAGCTGCCGGCGTTGACGACGAGGATAGTGTCCGCCACCGCTTCAGACCCTGATTGGCTCTTTCGCCATTTGGCTGTGGCGCAGCAGTGCGGCCACGGCGCAGGAGGCCAAGCGAGTCCTCACATGGTCCGCCCGCGAGGTGAGAATGATCGGCACGCGCGCGCCAAGCACGATGCCGGCTGCATCGGCATGCGAGAGGAAGGTCAGGTTCTTGGCCAGCATGTTGCCGGCCTCGAGGTCCGGCACCACCAGAATCTGCGCCTGACCGGCAACCGACGATTTGATCCCTTTGATTCGTGCCGCCTCGGGACTGATCGCGTTGTCGAAGGCGAGCGGACCATCGAGCTCACCGCCGGTGATCTGGCCGCGGTCGGCCATCTTGCAAAGCGCCGCGGCTTCGATGGTGGAGGGAATGGTGGGTGTTACGGTCTCGACGGCGGAAAGGATGGCGACCTTTGGCACGCCGAGGCCGAGCCCGGCATAGAGATCGATGGCGTTCTGGATGATGTCGCGCTTGGCGGCGAGGTCCGGCGCGATGTTCACCGCGGCATCGGTGATGAACAGGGTCTGCGCATGGCCCGGAACGTCCATGACGAAGACGTGGCTGATGCGCCGTCCGGTCCGCAGGCCGGTCTCGCGCTTCATCACCTCGCTCAGCAGCTCGTCGGTGTGCAGGCTCCCCTTCATGAGAAGATCGGCCTTGCCGGTGCGAACGAGCTCAACGGCCTTCGCGGCAGCGGCCTGGCTGTGCGGCACGTCGACGATCTCGATATCGCCGAGGTCGAGCGAGAACTCCTTGGCGACCGCAGCCGATCTTGTTCTTGGGACCGACGAGAATGGGCTTGATCAGTCCGGCCTCGCCTGCCTCGATCGCGCCTTTGAGCGAGGTCTCGTCGCAAGGATGCGCCACGGCGGTCGCAAGCGGCTGCAAGTTCTTCGCCGCGGCGATCAGGCGGTCGTATTTCTCGTGGCGGCGCAATGGACGACGTAGTCTCGTTCATGGCTCAATCCTCCTAGAGGCGAGTGGCCGTGCGAAGTCGGTGCGGTTTGCCGTGTGGTCGCAGCTGTCGTCAGCTCAAATTGCGCGAATGGGGCCGATGCGGCTTCGCTGCCGGCTCCCGCGCCGGGCGAGCAGGCTGCGTCCGATCCTCCTGCGGCGCACCGTTCTTGGGAGCTTTGACCGCCTTCCTCGACTCGAACATCGCAGTAATCTCGGCGAGGCGGCGTCTTGCCGAGCTTGCTTTCCACGCCGAGGACGTCGATCAGCTTGCGCAAGGTGCCTGCCATGCGCGAGGCAAGGTCAGGGTCCGCGTCGAGCATGGCCGGAATGGCTTCGACCGCTCGCTGCTCATCGAGCAGCAGCGTAAAGAATTGATCGCGCGCCATCGCCTTGAAGGCGGCGAGCGAGAGGCCGGTTCCGGCCTCCTCGCGCATGCGTTCGAGCAGGCGGAACCCACGCTCGTCGGCGACGCCATCCGGCAAGCGGATGTAGAGGAGAGCGCGGATCGCCGCTTCGCGCGGTCCGCCTTGCGCAATGTTTCGCGTCAGCTCATCGATCCGCTGGGCAACGAAGGCGCGATAGACCGCGTCGACACCGGGCCGGCGACGTGGAGAGGCGTCGGAGGCCTTAAGCCCGACCATCGCCTGCAACAGCGGCGAGCCGTAAACGGCGTGAAACACCGTCTCCAGGGAACGGTCACGCATGTCGCGGTAGGTGTCGAGAGAGGATTCGATCGCCTTACCGATCCGCTCCTGTGCCTGCCACAGCGCGTTGTCGGGCGTCACTGGCTGGCGGTTCTTGCGCACGTCTTCGGCCATGGACGAGAGTGACTTCAAGAAGGGGTTGGCCGGCGTGAACATCTCGTAGGGCAGGCGGAGCGGGTGCATCTTCCGCATCCATTCGGCGAAACCGGCATTGGCCCAAGCCTTCACCCAAGGCTGCACAAAGGCTCGGTACAGGCCGAGATTGATCTCCGAGATGCGTGCGACCGCCGCAAATTGGCGCTCGTCCTCAACGCTGTTGCCGCCGAAAGCGCGCGGATATCGTCGAGCGTTCGCGCCTCGAAGCGGACGAGATAGTTGCCGCCGACCAAGTCGTCGTCGCCCCGACCGGCTGCTTCCTTCGGCGTCATGACCGCCTCGTAGAGACCTGGCGGCAGCACATCGATGAGGTCGATGTTGCTGGCGAACTCATCGTGCTCCTTCTTCGCCACCGAGCCCGAGACGAAAATCCCGAGATGGCCGATCAACTCATGCACGGCATAGATAATGGTTTGCCCATGGGCCCGGATGTCTTCGACGCTTCCGTAAAGATCGAGGATCCAGCCGAGCGCTTGCGCTGGCGGCGTGATGTTGTCGGCCTTCGAGCAGAACACGATGATCGGCGAGCGGACGCTGCGCAGGTCGACGCTCTGGCCGTCCGCCGTCACGATACCGGCAGTGGCGAGCTTGTTGCCGATGAACAGCTCATCGGCGATGAACTGCATCTCCTCGGCGTTGAGGAGAATGTGGCCGCCCCACCATTGCTCGAATTCCAGATAGCGAGGTGCTTCTGTGTCGACCTTGGCATAGAGATTGTATTGCTTGGTCCAGTAAGTGTTGGCGGGGTTGAGGTTCTCGAAATTGCTGACGAGCCAGGCGCCGTCGAATTTGCCGGCGCCAAGATCGCCCATCAACGCCGTCAGCCAAGTGCCTCCCAGCAGGCCGCCGGTATAGCGCATGGGATTCTCGCCGCGCACGCCGGCCCAATAGGAGAGCGGCGAGCCGGCAACGATGATCGGCCCGAAAAGCTCGGGCCGTTTGGCCGCAACCATCATCACCGCCCAGCCTGCCTGGCAATTGCCGATGACCGCGGGCTTGCCGTCGGCTTCGGGGTGGAGCGCGATGACGCGCTCCAAAAAAGCGGCCTCAGCCGCCGCGATGTCCTCAATGGTCTGACCAGGGACCGGCTCGGGCAGAAAGCCGATGAAGTAACAGGGATGGCCTGCCTGGAAGGCGACGCCGATCTCGCTCTGTGCCTTGAAACCGCCAATGCCGGGACCATGGCCGGCGCGTGGATCGACGATGACGAAGGGCCGCTTCTTGTCATCGATGTGCACGCCTTTCGGCGGGGTGACGCGGGCCAACACGTAGTTGACCGGACGCGGAAGCTTGCGTCCGTCCATGACGAGCTCGGCGCCGAATTTGAGAACGTGAGGGGCTGGCTTGGCCGCATGCTCTTCGTATTGCTTGCTCCGTTGCTGCATGACGTCGAGGAAGAGAACCCCGCGCTGCCAAGCATCGAGCCAATACGACCAGGCATCCAATGCGGGATTCCTCCAGGCGATAGAGGGAAGAGGCGTTGTCTCCGGCTTGGCTGGGGCTTTTTGACTGGTCATCTGTTCGGGATCCTCCTCGAAACGAAAAATGCGATCGGGGCGGAGCCAGCCGCCCAAACACCAATCCCCCCTCTTCCCCTTGAATTCTTGTGAGCGATGCTCGCCGCCTGCGCGTGGCCAGAGCGACGGCGCGCATCTAGCCGTTTACGCCCATTTCAGCGTGATGCCGACATCTCCCGGCATCCCGCCGGGATAGTCGACAATCTGGACTTTAAGCTTGTACCCGAGCGGGCGAAGTCGCCGATCCCAAAATCGATACATCTCTTTCGGCAGGCCGGTAAGCGTCGTCTCCCAACCAGGCTCTTGCTGATTGATGGCGCGCCCGTGATCGGTGCAAAGCATGTTCGGAAAACGATAGACTTGCACCTCAGTGAGGCCGTTCGCCGCCGCCCGCTCGACGATGTTCGCCACGCGCCTAAGCGCTTCCTCGTCGGACACACCCGAAGGCTTGGTGAGCTTTTCAAGTAGGACTTTTTTCTCGGCTTCAGCCTCGGCCTGCCTGCGCACATATTCGGAAGCCTTCTCCGCCTCCGCTAGTGCGATTTTCTCCATCACTTGCTGGGCGCTAGGCAGCACGCCTGAGAGTTTATCTGCCATGGCTCCTCCTCCGTCCCTGTGCGAAGCTTACGCCGGAAGGTCGCCGACCATATGATACAGCGCAACCCTCAAGGAAAAAGTGCCCGCGTCTCCTTTCTATCGCATTTAGTGGCATTCGAGGAACCCATAACTTTTCCAGCTTCGCATCCTCAGCAGGATGCTCCGCAGAAGAGCAAGGTGGAGCGCATGGGTGTATAGACGGCAACTTGAGCCGCCGGGCCCCCCTGTATGTTCTAGCCGACGTGTCATCTTCAATATCCATGCGGCGACCGCCCGGCCGCCCGGTATTTGTGCTCCCATGTCTTACGCAGATCGCGGGCTCCACGCTCGCCTGAAATCTCGTCGACTTGGAACTCGCCTCGAGCTCCTGTGCGCGTTGGAGGAGATCATCGATCCGTCTGAATAGGTGGAAGCGTCGATTTCTGACTGGTGCTTGAAGCCCCAACCGCGCTCGGGGCGATAGAGCATTCCCAGATCCACGAAGAAAGGGCGTGGAGCGTAAACAGGCTCACCCAACCCGCCGCGTGGATTGCATCCTGGTGCGGATGGTCACGCTTCTTGGCAATCTCGTAGGGTACATCGTGGATGGCGATGATCCCGTAAAAGAGTGTGACGACGACAAAAATCAGAAGTCCCGAAGCGAAGTAATTGAGGAAGGTGTCGAAATCGATGCCTCGCTGGTAAACGGCCATGCCGCCGGCCATGACTAGGGTGCCGAGGATCAGCGGCGCGAGCACCCACTTCGCGAACCAGAAAAAGGATTGACCGAACCGCCGAAGGGGATCTCGGGACACGGCGAGTAACTCCCAGAGCGGCGCTAACGGATGGAGCTCAACATCGCAAAAACTAAAATTCGATCTTCGCCTGCGGTCTATGACGTGAGTTCAAATCGATCTCGGCGTCGATCGAGCGAGGAGACACCGTCGCGCCACGCAGCGATGCTATCGAGACGATGATATCGCACGTGCAGGGGCATTTCCTCTCCAACGACGAATGCCCATCAAGCGGCCAAACAAATCGCTTGTCCAGCTTAAGGATTGAGGCCGGCTTTTGTCCAAAAAGGGCAACACGTGCCGATGAAGCCGCACCTATTCCATATTCCGCGACCGCCCACAGCTATTCGAGGGGGCCCAGCACCTCTTTAATTGCCTCGATGAGGAAAGTGTCCTGATGCTTGAAGCAATAGTCTTGAACCGACTTCGTATTTTGCAGCATGCCTTGGGTATCGAGGACCGGACGGCCTTTGGTCCCGTGGTAGTAGCCGCTGATCCAAATGGCGATGTGTTTAGGATCGGCAACCTTATAAGCGAGAAACTGACCGCAGGTGATTTTGGTCACGTCGAGGGTGACCTGCGCTTTGGCAGCGGAGCTCGCGAGCAGAAGGCATCCCAACCCCGCAATCAGGCCAGTGGCTCTCTTCATGGATAGGTCTCCTCCTCTTAGTAATCGAGGTAACGAGTTAGATCGCCCGTCTTAAGATGTCCGGACGACCCGCCTAGACCCTGCGTATCGGAAATCTGGGCAAGCGCGATATCTTCCGGGAAAATGTAGAGCTTATCGATGCTCCGATCGAGCCTGCAAGCGTCTTGAGGCCGTCATATTGACGACGGGCTGCTCGCAAAGCCATGCGCCAGTGGCAGGATCGATGCCAGGTGGACCGGCGTCCATTCTTGTGAGAGTCGCAAGGGGTCAAAAACAGTTCGGTACAATATTGAATCGATTTCCTTAGGTGCGGTTTGAGGAGACGTCATGCTTCATCAAGTCTTGATGGCTGCTGAGATTAGCGTCTGCACCATCGTATCCACGCGCTCGTCATGACGGCGGTGGTCCGGGCGTCGCAGGCGACGGTTGTGAAGGTTGCTACGCGGCCCAACCTGCTCCTGATCGCTGTGATGGTTGCCACTGTCTTGGTACTCATGGCCGCCGATGTTTTGCGAGGTGATCGTCTGGTCCCTCGCTTATGGCCTCGTCGATGCAGTACCATCCGGCACAAATCATTTATACTTCGCATTTGTGAACTACACGACGCTGGGATACGGCGATGTTCTTCTGGTCGAGCGCTGGCCGCTGCTGGGATCGATTACGGCAATGAACGGAGTGCTGCTGTTCGGCTGGTCTTTTCGAGGTGCTACGCAAAATGATGGCTGTGAGGGCTTCAGCTACCGACCGCCCTTAGGGCCCCGGCGATCTTCTCCGGGGAGACTGCATTTAGATCCCGAGGTGGCTGTCAGATGCAGGACGCCAAGACTGTGCATCCCGATACGAGCCTGAGCCGGTGGATCCGGTGCTGCGCTGGCTGCCGGCCTATGACCGGTCTTGGTTGCGGCGCGATTTTGTCGCCGGCCTCACTCTGGCCGCCTATCTGCTGCCGGCCGCGCTCGGCGATGCGTCCCTTGCCAACCTGCCTCCCCAGGCCGGCCTCTACGCCTGCCTGTTTTCCGGCCTGGTCTTCTGGCTTTTTTGCAGCTCCCGGCACACGGCCATTACAGTCACGTCCGCTATCTCACTGCTGGTCGGCGCTTCATTGGGCGAAATCGCGGGCGGTGATGCCACCCGCTTCGGCGCGCTCGCGGCGGGCTCAGCCATCCTCGTCGCAGTCATTGCGCTGATCGCGTGGGCGGTGCGAGCCGGCGCGATCGTTAACTTCATCTCCGAAAGCGTCATGGTCGGCTTCAAATGCGGGGTGGCTCTCTTTCTCGCCAGCACGCAATTGCCGAAACTATTCGGGCTTGGTGGTGCGCACGGCGACTTCTGGGAGAACGCGCGCCACTTCCTCGCCCATCTACACGAGACCAATCTCTCTTCGCTTGCGATCGGGCTTGCTGCGCTCAGCATGCTCATTCTCGGCAAGATCTTTCTGAAACACAAACCGGTTGCGCTTTTCGTGGTCATCGGCGGCATTGTGGCCTCGACGCTGCTCGGCATGGATGCCAAGGGCGTCAAGCTTCTGGGCGAAGTGCCCCAAGGGCTTCCGGGCGTCGGCATTCCCGATATTTACTGGTCCGACGTCAATGCGTTACTCCCGCTCGCGCTTGCCTGTTTTATGCTCGCTGCCGTAGTGTGGGCGGTGTCAAGACACGCGCGCGACCCCACCATGCCGTCGAGGCGCATGGGTGGCGCCGGGCACGCAATGGACGAACCAGCGCTTAGCGGCCGAGCGCCTTTTTCCGACGATCGACTTCGGCTTGCGATACCTGTCCTGTTTTAACCAATGCCGCGATGCATGTGTTTGTCAGTTTGTCGCCGTGCTTGCGCATGCAGTTTTCCAGACCCTTGGTTTCGAGTCCCCACTGATGGCAAAACTTTCGATAATCATCTGCGCAGTGCTTTACGTCTTTGTGACTGGCCTGCGCCGAGCAGACACCACAAACAATCAAGACAGCGGCGATAAATAGTGCCCTATGATGGTACTTCATCGACGAATCCTCCTTGCAACCCCGCCACGCTATCAGACAAAAAAGTATAGCGCACCTTCCTTCGATACGCCATCAGGCATGACGAAGCTATGGCGAGAATCGGTCCAGGCCGACCGCTGGGCAGCTCACATGGTGACCGCCGCGATGCTGGTCACTCTGTTAATGCTGGTTCTGCTGGTTCTCTAGCGGGTAAGTGGAAGCCAGCGCAGTCTGGCGCGCGATAGCTTACGATCCTTTGACGCTTGCGCCAACTGGGGGCCCGTGGTGTTGCTTGAGCTGCGCCCCGCCGGGCTTCAAATTCTAGGTCAGCTAGCGTCAACGTCGGCAGGTGAGCCAGACACTGATCGACAGTGATTCATTCGAGGCATGACCGCTGCGATATCGTAGCTGACCCTTCAGGGGAATGAATTTAAAGGGCCCCATGCAAAGGATCGTCAAGAACGGGAACATAAGCACCAGTTCCAATGCCTGAATCGCGATGGTCCATTTCAAGTCGGATCACTAATCCGTTTGGAGCTTGCAAGCGCGTATAATCGTGCGCCCACGTAGAGCCCGGATAGTAGACCTTAAAGAGTTTCATCAATCCAGCATCCGCCAGGATCATTAAGTAACTCGTTCCGTTGAAGGTCTGATCTAGACAGTCTTGTACATAGGGATCGTGAGAGCCATTGGTGACCATGTAAGCATGAATTTCAGAGCTGTTCATTTCGTCCAGCTTGTGCCGAAATTGAATTTCCATGATGGTCATAGCGCGTTGCAGTCCCTTGAGTTCGCATCTGGCTGATTGTGGATCGCAACGAGCCATGGCGTTACCCATTGTAGCCGCAACTTGATCCAACATGGGCTTGGTCCAAATCACGGGAATGCGATACTGGCAGCCAGTTCCCGTGCATATCATCGTCAGATATCCGGTGGCTCGGTCCCTCATGAGAACCCAACTGGGAAGCCGTCCATTGGCGTCCACGAAATGAGGTAGTTCAAGTCGAGTTATAGGGAACAGTGGACCTTTGTTGGCGCTCTTAAGTGAGGGATCGCCATAGGTTGGAGAGTGATTGCGAGTCAAATCAACGACATGATAGCCGCGATCATCGGCGAACCGGGTTAACTGGGCACGGTTATAGAGAGGGCTATTTTGGCCGCTGAAGTCATAAGCCAGCGGCGTTGCGTGTGCCTGCGTGAGACGAAAAGCAATTGATGCGATCAGTACAAATGCCAACGTTCTCATTTCCTTGCTCCATGTACCGAGGGTCACCATAGCTTGTCCGTCGTCAGAGTTTTTGGGCAGCGAGCTGGTTCATTTAAGCGAGGCCCTGGCTCGTCTGGTTGGTGATGTTAAGCGGCCTGCCGACGATGCAGCAAGCGTCGAGTGGCGATGGTCTGTCGTTTGATCCTTTCCCTGTCTCCGTGTTCATCGGCAGCTTCAACCTCGACCCGCGTTCTGCCGTGATCAACACCGAAGCCGACCTCTATATCGAGAGCCCGGAGCTTGCCGAAAGGCTGACGGCCTACATGGCGACTGGCGTCGTGCCCGCCAACAGCTACCGCGTCCTCCTCGACCCGAATGGCGAGATCGTCTGGGAGACGGAGAGGGACGGCCAAAGGGTGCGCTACCGGGACGAGCCCGAAACCGGCTTCCGCCGTCGCTTCCTCGCCAATCTGTGGAAGCTCCTACCGATCGACTCGCAACTCTGACATCGATCGTTTGGCGACCGAGGGCAAGACCCGCGATCAACCATCGAGGAGATCGAACGATCTTCCGCAACCTATACTTGCATGCGATAGAGCACGTGGATCTAAAGTCGATCGAACTTCACTACCGTCGAAGTGCACTATCCATTATGCTGGCGACAGTCTCATATCGGTAGCGAGCAGCGCTTGTGACGGTTGGTTGAATCCTTTTGGTCGGCCGAGGTTTTAAGCTCTTTACGCGTCTCACATGCGGAGTCGGCGTTCGCCCGCTAATCACTTTTTGTTTGAGATTTGCCGGCTCTTGTAAGACAGCGATCTTCTGGTCAGGATGGCGAATTGCCTGGAGATAATACTTCTCATAGACCCATCCGCGCTGCGATGTGGCGGGGTCCAAGACTTCGAACCAACCGTGCTGATAGTCGATCAGCTGCAATTCAGTGCCGGGGGAATAAAAGCGAACTGCAGGAGCCGAGACGGAAGGACTGGAATGCACCGTCGCCCCGCGTATCACGACGACCCACTGCTCCTCCTGGTTTTTGCCTTCCGGTACCGGCGATTCTGAAGGCTCACCGGTGATCGACAGGGGCGCTTGCTGATTATCTACTCGTGGGAGAGCAATTGATTGCGGATGCTGGTGCATCTTCGCCAGCGATTGAACGGCCGCCTGCTCGACTCTCGAAACTGGAGGCTGAGGCATGGACTCCAGCATTGCAGGGTCAAGAAACGGCGAGACCGCTCGCATCTCGACAAGTTGCTCGACGGATGCTGGAGGACCTTGGGCTGTCTGGAGCACAAGCCGAGTATGGCCAGGGAAGACCGCGCCCACAAGACACAAAGACAACAGCAGCCGCTTCATAACGAAAACCGGCCCACCGTCTGGCTAAGAGACTAGCAGGTAATGACGCCTGTGTCTTCCAATGCTTTTCCTTGCGAGACAATTAGTCGCCAGTGACCGACACCGCGCGTGTTCTCCTCTTTGCGACATCGAGGTTTTGAGTAGGGGAGCGGATGCCCGTTTTTGTCCCAAAGCTGATGTCCGATCTTTACGCAGCGTCGACTTCTGATCGGTAATCGGACCCGAGCAGCAATCTGCTTGGTTGGTCGACGAGGTCCGCAGAAATCTGGGCAAAAGGAACAACGGCAAGAAGCCGCGAAGCGCATCGGTGGGCGTCTAGCGACACCGGACGCTCCGGGCCGACTAAAGCTTGTTCATGATCGGGGAGACGAATAGGTGGGCTCCACGAGACGGTAAGCGTATCAAAGCACCAAGCGGGTACCGGCGTGAGCTCTTGGATCGCTTCCGCGGGAGGGCTGCCCAGGCGGTTGATATCTTGAGGGCGCTGCTGTTCGGCACACATAAAAAGATGTAGCTGCGACTCGTCACGAAGCCCAACAAGGCCCTCCCATCGAAAGGCGGACGGCCTTCGCGGAGGCAGGCAAACCATGAAAAGCATTCTGTGCGTACTATTGATCCTGCTGATGCCGACGAGCGCCTACGCCGAATTGCCGGGCGACAGCGCCGACGGGAAGCGCTTGCATGACGCTAACTGCATGGGATGCCACGATACTGGTATCTACACCCGAAAGGACCGACTTGTTCAGTCTTTGGATGCGCTGAAAAAGCGATTGGGCGACTGCAGTCATATGGCAAAAAAAGAATTCTCCGCGATTGAAACGCAGAACATCATGAAGTACCTGAACGATCAGTTTTATCAATTCCGCTAGGTCGCGACCCGGCACGATAATGGCTCAGGCCCCTTATTCAAACGTCACCTCCTAAGCCCACGGGAAGCAAACCGAAACGATCCTGCGTCTCTTTCGCGGTCGGCGAGCTTAACCGCTGCTCAAGATTTGAGTGGTTACATGCTAGAGCCAGAACAGCCCTCAAGGCTCCTCCGTGATGCGTATCATCGTCGGCATCGCTTTCGCAGTAGGTTCGGTTGTTTTGGCTGGCTGCTGTCTTTGGCGAGAAGCTACCGGCGAACCGGAACCGTTGCCACCATCCCCGCCACCACCATATGCGTCAGCACCACCCTCACACTATGCACCGGGGCCATATGCACCGGGGCCATATGCACCCACGCCATATCCTCGAACCCAATCATATGCACCGGAGCCACCCTCAAACCCACAATATGAAGACGGAAGAGGATGAGGGGATCGTCAAGGTGATACGACTTCGATCACGCCTAGTGGCTGGTCGCCACTTCGAGGGGCGCACTTCCGCGAGAACTCCCTTGTGAGTTAGTTTGTGGGTCACTCGCCACGGCCTTTGATTTTATTCAGCTTAATTGGCCTTCTGGCGGAGGAAGCAGTCATCAGCGAACTCGTCTCCCCGCGCCTGTTCCCTGTTACACGGGAAAATACAGGGAAATTCGCCATTTTCGGTTTTGAGAACAGCCAAGGTGCCTCGGCTTTCGGAGCAAAAATCAATCGCTTAGCAACAAAATTCCCTAGTCGCCTATGCAGGGAAAATTTGCAGGCGATCAGGGTACCTCAGGCGGGTAACAGCGAACCCTTATCCCAATAACGGGGACTCGCTGTTTCGCGCCGATACAACTACGCGCAAGTTCAAATCCTGGCCTCGGAACCAGCGTTGTTTGCACCTTGACCATGCGATCCTTTAGGCCAGTTTCCGAGCCCTAGAAGCACCAAACATGCGCGCCCCATTGGGAATTCAAATGTCCGCACTTAGTCGGACAGCGGACATTTCTGACTTGAGCGATGACTCCTCAGAATGACCCAGAGCGGACATTGGTAATGCTCGATAGAACCTCGGCGAGCGGGGATAGGGCGAGAACGCAGTCAATGTCTTCGGCCATTCTCAGGCTTTGGAAAGCGCACAAAAAAGAAGCCCCTGCGGGGGACAGGAGCTTCTTTCAGGTTCCCTGGGGGGCTAGGGAAAGGTGATTGCAGGGAAGCCCATCACCCGGAGCGATCGATAACATTTGGTGCGCCTAAGCCGAATTGACCTGGCTCAAGCAATCGAACGCGAAGTCGCGACTTGGGACGCGAGCGGGCTCTGATGAGCCAGCATTCATCAAATTTGCATCTGCGGAACGCTCTCGGGCACGACGAGCTCCGCCTCGGTTGCCGCGACCACATCGTTCGCTGTGACACCTGGCCCCGTCTCCATCAAGGTCGCGCGACCGCCGGGGAAAGCAATCACGGCGAGCTCAGTGACAACCAGATCAACTTGTCGCAACGAGGTGAGAGGTAGCGAGCATTCCTTGACGACCTTCGGCCTACCCTTGGCCGTGTGCTGCATGGCGACGACAACGCGTTTGGCACCCGACACAAGATCCATCGCCCCGCCCATGCCCGGCACCATCTTGCCGGGGATCATCCAGTTCGCGAGGCGTCCTTTTGCATCAACTTGCAGACCGCCCAGCACGGTCATGTCCAGGTGGCCGCCGCGAATCAGGCCGAAGGACATGGCGCTGTCGAAGGTGCTTGCGCCTGGCAGCGCGCTCACCGAATGCCCGGCCGCGTCGGTGAGGGTCGGATGCGCCATGCCCTCCTCGGGAATTGGGCCGGTGCCGATCAGTCCGTTTTCCGATTGGAAGAACACGTTCATTTCCTTTGGAACATAGTTCGCCACGAGGGTCGGAATGCCGATACCGAGGTTGACGAGCATCCCCGAACGGAGCTCCTGGGCGATGCGCTTGGCGATAACGGTTTGTGCGTCCATTGCCTCTACTCATTGGCCACGAGGTAATCAACGACCGGGGCAGGGGTCACCACGTGATCGGGTGCGATCACGCCTACGGGCACGATATGATCGGCCGTCACAATGACCGTATCCGCCGCCATCGCGATCACCGGATTAAAGTTGCGCGCGGTTAGGGCATAGGCGAGGTTGCCGAGGTAGTCAGCGAGGAATGCATGCACCAGCGCGAAATCGGCGCGTAACGCGGTCTCGAGCAGATAGCTCTTTCCGTCCACCTCAAGTTTGTGTTTGCCCTCCTCGACAACAGTCCCCACGCCGGTCGGTGTGAGGATCCCGCCAAGCCCGAAGCCACCAGCACGGATGCGCTCGATGAGTGTGCCCTGTGGCACAAGATCGACTGCCATCTTGCCATTGATCATTTGTAGTTGCGTCTCAGGATTGAGGCCGATGTGGCTTGCTATCGTCCTGCTGATCAGGCCCGCGCTCACCAGCTTGCCGATTCCCCTGCCGGGCATCGCCGTATCGTTGGCGATGACGGTTAGATTGCGCTTTCCCTGACGCACGAGTTCATCGACCACGCGCTCGGGCGTACCGACGGCCATGAACCCTCCAATCATGAGGCTCGCGCCATCTGGAATAAGGGAGACGGCGTCCTTAAGCGATATCGTTTTCATGGTCCAACTTCAGAGCTCTCCAGCGGCCACTCGATTAGACTGCATTTCTCGAGGATTGTATTGACCTATCTCAAGGGCATAGTTGCGCGCCATTGGCCTCAAAATACGCTCCGGTCTTGCTACGCCAACAGTCAGCGCGAGACCTAGGGCGAAAAGATTGCTCTTAAGATCCCGCTGTGACTCCGCGAGCCGGCCACTCTCTCCGTGTCAGAGGCTTGAACGTACCATGAGGTGAAGTCGATGCGACCAATAGCTGACGCCCTCGATACGCACACCGCCTTTCGGATCATTCATTCGCCCAGATCAGAACGGGGCCTAGCTTGATTCACATCAACGCTAGCTCGCACCCAACGTTGGTATTAATTGCTGTTCGATGGAAGATCGCACGCAGATCGAGGACACCGTCATGAAAGTCATCATTGTCGGCGGAGTTGCTGGCGGGGCGTCTTGTGCGGTGCGCCTGCGTAGACTGGATGAAAACGCTGAAATCCTGATGGTGGAGCAGGGGCCGTAGGTATCGTATGCGAACTGCGGCTTGCCTTACCGCGTCGGTAACGTGATTTAACAAGAATTGAGCCCGTTGCTAGCAAGCGAGCAACTGTTCCGCGAGCAGTTCGCCATCGGTGTGCGCACCAACTGCGAGGCCTTTGAGATTTCGCCGAAGGAGGAGCAGGTCAAACTGCGCAATGTGAAGACGGGCGAGGTCACCACGCATTCCTAACCCTAGTCGCCTGAGCAGGGAAAATTTGCGGGCGATCAGGGAACCTTAGGCGGGTAACAGCGAACCCTTATCTCAGAGTTTTCTCGCTGCGCGCGACCTGCCCTTACGGCGCAATTCTCAACCGCCTCCGCTATTCCGCCGCGATAGGGATCGGTATTGGCCCCCGGCCAATTTGATCCGTCAGTCTTGGACGTTTGACAGACGTATCCAAGGACTCATCTGCGCGCACCCGGAACCATATCGCGTAGAGCGCGGGCACGACCAGGAGCGTCAACACGGTCGCCACGAACAGGCCGCCCATAATGGTGATCGCCATTGGGCCCCAAAAAATGCTGCGTGCCAGCGGAATCATACCGAGGATGGCGGCCAGCGCAGTTAGCAACACTGGCCGCGCGCGCCGCACCGTGGCATCGATGATGGCGCGATGCCGACCGCGACCAGCTGCGATGTCGTGGTCGATTTGATCGACCAGGATGATGGTGTTACGCATGATCATCCCGGCAAGCGCGATGAGGCCGAGCAGCGCTACGAAACCGAATGGCTGGTTAGACAGGAGCAACGCCCCGGTGGCGCCGATGATCCCGAGAGGCGCCGTTACGAAGACCAAGGCCAACCGCGAGAAGCTCTGGAGTTGGATCATCAGAAGTGCCAACATCACCACCGCCATGGCGGGGAACACAGCCGCCAGAGCGACGTTTGCCTTGGCACTTTCCTCGATCGAGCCGCCGGTCTCGATGCGGTAGCCATAGGGCAACGCATCCTCGATCCCGCCGAGCTTCGCCAGAACCTCGGTGCTGACGTCAGGCGCTTGCACGCCGTCGACAATGTCGCCACGCGCGGTGAGCACGAGGTCGCGGTTGCGGCGCCGCAGGATCGGCTCCTCGAATTCGTAATGGAGGCGTGCAATCTGCGACAGCGGCACGGGGACGCCGTTTCGGGTGGTTATGGTCAGCGCCGGCAGACGGCCAAGCTCGAGGCGTTCATCCGGAACGGCACGAGCCACGACGTCGATGTGCTCGATGCCCTCCCGATATTGGGTGATGGTGAGCCCCGAGAGCAGCGTCTGTAGCGTCTGCGCCAAGTCCTGCGGCGTCAACCCAAGCGCGCGGGCACGGTCCTGGTCGACCTCGAGGCGGATCGACTTCACTTGTTCGCTCCAGTCGAGATGGGGATCGACGATCTTGGGATTTGCCGTCATGACTTGGCGGACCTGCTCGGCAATCTCGCGCACCTTCATCGGGTCGGGGCCGATCACGCGGAACTGGACGGGGAAGCCCACCGGCGGGCCGAACACGAAACGATCCACCCGAGACCGCGCTTCCGGCAGGGCCCCATCGGCGAGGGCTTTTTCGAGCCGGCCCTTGACGCGCTCGCGGGCCTCGAGGTCCTTGGTGACGATGACAATCTGAGCAAAATTCGGGTTTGGCAGCACCGGATTGAGCCCAAGCCAAAAGCGCGGCGAGCCCTGGCCGACATAGGTGGTGTAGGTGACAATGTCGGGATCGCCAGCAAGGAGGCTCTCGGCCTTCTTTGCGGCCGCGTCGGTCACGCCGATCGCCGTGCCCTCCGGGAGCCTCATCTCAAAGAACAATTCGGACCGGGTCGAGGTCGGGAAGAACTGTTGCTGGACCAGGCCGAAACCGGCAATGGCGGCGACGAACATGAGAACCGTGGTAGCGACGACGGTCCTCCGCCAGCGCAAGGCACGTTCGATCAAGCGTCGCAGCGCGTGGTAGATCCGGGTGTCGTAGATCGCATCGGGATTGTCGTGCGCCCGGTGCTTGGGGAAATCCGGCAGGAGTTTGAGCCCGAGATAGGGGGTGAACACCACTGCGACGATCCAGGAGGCAATCAGCGCGAGGCCGACCACCCAGAAAATACCGCCGGCGTATTCACCGGAGCTCGACTTGGCAAAACCGACCGGCAAGAAGCCCGCGGCGGTGACCAGCGTGCCGGTCAGCATGGGAAACGCGGTCGAAGTCCAGGCGTAAGTCGCCGCTCGCACGCGATCCCATCCCTGCTCCATCTTCACCACCATCATCTCGATAGCGATGATCGCGTCGTCAACGAGCAGCCCCAGAGCAATGATGAGCGCGCCGAGCGTGATCCGGTGCAGGTCGAGTCCGGCGCCGTACATGACGAGAAGCACGATGGCGAGGACGAGCGGCACCGACAGCGCGACGACAATGCCGGTGCGCCAGCCGAGCGACAGGAAGCCCACGACCAGTACGATAGCGAGCGCCTCGCCGAAGCTCTTGACGAATTCCGATACCGATTCGTCGACGATGTGAGGTTGATCGGCGATCTGGGTGACCTCAATGCCGACCGGCAGCTCCGCCGTGATGGACTTCATCGCCTGCTTCAGGGTCTCGCCAAGCGTGATGACGTTCGCGCCGTCCGCCATAGAGACGCCGAGCCCGATTGCAGGCTTGCCGCCTTCGCGTACGATGAAGGTCGGCGGGTCTTCGTAGCCGCGCTTGACCGAGGCGATATCGCCGAGCCGGAACACCCGCCCGTCCGCCTGCACCGGCACAGCGGCAATGGCCTCGGCGCCCGAGAAGGCGCCAGTGACCCGCACATTGATGCGGTCGGCGGACGTATCGACCGATCCGCCGGAGACCACGGCGTTCTGCTTGGCGACGTTGTCGAAGATCTGCTGTGGGGTTATGCCGAGGGTGGCGAGCTTTGCGTGGCTGAACTCTATAAAGATCTTCTGCGGGCGTTCGCCGATGATATCGACCTTGTTGACGTCGGGGACGTGCAGCAGGGTTTGGCGGATATCCTCGGCACGCGCCTTGAGCTCGGCGAGGCTCAAGCCATCAGCGGTCAGCATGTAGATGACGGAATAGACGTCACCGTATTCGTCATCGAAATTGGGGCCGATGATGCCGGCGGGCAAATCGCCTCTGATGTCGCCCACCTTCTTGCGCACCTGGTACCAAAGCTCCTTGACCTTGGCCGGTGGAGTTTGGTCGGTGAGAAAGACCTCGATGAAGGAAACGCCCGGCTGCGAATAGCTTTGCACGCGATCGAGGTGGGGCAGGTCCTGCAGCTTCTTTTCGATCTTGTCGGCGACTTGCGTCTGCATTTCCGCGGCGGTCGCGCCGGGCCAGGCGACGTTCACGATCATGGTCTTGATGGTGAAGGAAGGGTCCTCGGCACGGCCGAGGTTGAAGTAGGAGTAGGCCCCGGCCGCGCCGAGCAACAGGATCATGAACAGGACGAGTGGCTGATGCGTAATAGCCCATTCCGAAAGATTGAAGCGCCTCATGACCCAGTCCTCCTCCTGGCCGCACAGCTCACGCAAAGAGCCCGGTCATCCTTTATTGCTCATCGATGGCGCGGACTCTTTCCCGGGCGTCGAGCTTCTGGACGCCAAGCTTGACGATTCGGTCGCCATCGCTGACGCCGGAGCTGACAAGCGCCGTGTTCTCGGTGAAAGACGCAACCCTCACCGGCCGCAGCTCGAGCGCACCGGACGTGTCGACCACATAGACCGATGGGCCGGTCCCACGGTTGAGGATCGCCGCGAGCGGCAGCTTCGCCACCGAGACATCGGCGGAGTGCGACAATGTCACCGTCGCGGTCATGCCCAGCGCGACCGAGTTGTCGGGATTTTCGATGGTAAAGCGCGCAGCGTAGGTGCGGGTCGCGGCATCGGCCTGCGGCGACAGCTCGCGCAGCCGGGCAGCGAAATTCCGGCCGGGCCCCGACCACAACTGGACCGTGGCTTTCGAGCTGCGTGCCTCTGTCAGCCACGTTTCCGGCAGCGCGACAACAGCTTCCTTCTCGCCGCGGTGGGCAAGCCGCACCACCGGCTGGCCGATAGCGACTACTTGGCCGGGCTCGGCAAGCGTTGTCGTGATCACGCCGTCGGCATCGGCCTTGAGATCGGAATAGTCGAGTTGGTTGTGCGCGAGGTCGAGAGAGCGCTTGGCGCGCTCGAGGCGCCCTTCGGCCTCATCCTTCGCCGCCTTCTTGCGATCGAAGTCGGCGATCGAGGCCCAGCCGCGCGTCTTCAGCGTGGTATAGCGTTCTAGGTCGGACGCGGCTTGATGAAGACTGGAGGTCGCCGCGGCGAACTCAGCCTCGGCGCTCTCAACCTGCAACTTCAGGTCCTGCGGATCGAGCCGCGCCACCACGTCGCCGACTTGTACGCGATCGCCGACATTGACGACGCGGCTGACGATCTTGCCGGCGACCCTAAAGCCGAGATCCGTCTCGTAGCGGGCTCGCACCACGCCCACGAATTCGCGCGTTGCATTCTCGTTTTCGAAGGCGACGCGCTGAACCTGCACCGGGCGCTCAGGCTTGGCCGTTGCCGAAGAAGCGTGATCGTCGCACGCCGCGAGCAGAGGAAGAAAGCCGATGACGGCCACGGCGCGAAGCAATGAGATTGACGACGATGACATTGGTGGCTGCTCCTTCACTCATGTTGTGTGATGAATGACGAAAGGCGTATATCGTCACTTCTCGGGCACAGTTCGGCTTTGGTTGAGAACGACATCAGACCTACCTACAGGGGGTGATGGCTTGGATCAGAAAGCGGACGGAGGCGCGGGCTTCGGTCTCGAGATCCTCCCCATCCTGCAGGCACTGGCCGATAAGCACTGGATGGGTGAAGGCCACGACGGATCGCAAGATCAGCTCCGCCGTTGTGCGCGGGTCGACCGCCTCGAAATCGCCGGCCTCGATCCCGTCGCGCAAGATAAGCTCCACGACGTTTCGCAGCGCGTCCTTGTGGGCGCGAATATGGTCCCAGTTGTGCTCGATCGCGACCAGCACGATGTCGTTAACGCGCTGCTCGGTGAGCAGATTTTCCTTGTGATAGGCCAGGATTTCAAGAATCAGCCGCTCGATGCGCTGCGCGGCCGGGGCCTTAGAGCGCGCAATCGCCCAGGCAGCTTCCTCGACCTCTGACAGGCAGCGCTGGCAGATCGCTTGGACGATGGCGGTCTTGGATGGGAAGAAGCGGTAGACATTGGCCGGCGACATCCCAAGCTCGGCCGCAATGTCGGCCACCGCAGTCTTGGCAAATCCCAGCCGGCGGAACAGTGCCTCTGCGGCCTCCACGATCCGGGCGCGGGTGTCGTCAGGTTTGGTTCTGACCTGCAGTCTCATCGGTCGCGGCTCGTTGTGGTCATGTGAATAATGATAAATTTAATAATTCGTCACTAGACCAATGTCAAGCGGTATCGACGACCTCAAAGTCATGGGTGATCGTGGCCGTCTTGGCGATCATTGCCGATGCCGAGCAATATTTCTCGACTGACAGCGCGATGGCGCGCTCAACCTTCTCCGGTGCAAGCCCTCGTCCCTTCACCACGAAATGCATGTGAATGCGGGTAAACACCTTCGGTTCCTGTTGTGCGCGCTCGGCTTCAAGCTCGACGGCTACATCCTCGATCGCCTCGCGGCCCTTCTCAAGGATATGAACCACGTCGTACCCCGAACAGCCTCCCATGCCGATCAGCACCAACTCCATGGGACTCGGTCCCGGGCTGCGCCCCTCCGGCCCGAAAGCCGTTCCAAGCACGATCTTGTGCCCACTCCCGGACTCGCCGATGAACGTGCGGTCTTCAACCCATTTGATGCGTGCCTTCATCAAAGCCACCCACATCACAACTCACCCATCATAGTGCGTCCGGACTAAGGGGCTTCAAGAATTGGCGCGATAGTGGCTTAGTTTCTTGTGTGGATGCGGACCGCGGGCCGCGGGCGCTTGTCGACCGGCAGGATCGACGCTTCGGTCTTGAGCTGGACGGCGCTCGAAAGGCGCACAGACAGCCCAATTAGAGACGGTCTCGTACAGATAGAACGTCGGAGCCCTTTCAATATTGCTTGTCAGGGCCATGAGCTCCGCAATTTGGGCACGTTTAAGCTGAAGGGTATCGATCAGGCGCAACCCTTGTTTGCGCCTAAATGGGGAGACCGCCAGATGGAGCCAGCCTCATGCCCAAGTTGAAACTGACCTACTTCGACTTCCACGGCGGACGCGGAGAACCAGCCAGACTCGCCCTCTCGATTGGCGGGATCCCGTTCGAGGGTGCTGACAAAGGATGCGGCGCGGCGAATCAAGTTGCCGGGCCTACTAGCCAAGCGTTCTGGATCAAGTCGCGGCGTTTCTCCAGTCGCTCCCTGAAAGCGAGTGGCATCGTCGTGGGGAATAGCTAGGCAATCGCTGCATCGCCACGATCACCGCGACGGGCTTTTGCGGGCGATACAGTCAACGTGGCCGGTCTGCCTATCACCAAATCATCAATACTTGCGGTACTTGCGCTTTTTAGTTGGCGTGGGCGTAAGGTTAGCTATGCAGTTAGCCATGAACGCTTCCCACGCACCTCGCCGGTGCGGAAGCGTGGCCTGCTGCGCCTGCTCAAAACAGAAATATTCGATTTCCCTCGGTGCAGCGGAAGCCGGGGTCACGCTCATCAACGGTAAAAAGGTGACCGCCACCAGCGTATATTTTGGTTTCAACGTTTTGGCTCCTCTGCTGTTGTTTCAATGTGGAAGGCGGGGCGTCATTGACGCGCCCGCCCCGAATCCGACCCGCTGGCATGACTGATTTTATATGCGGGTCTTCTTCCAAATGCACCGCCGGGAAAGGAGTCCCCGCACGTGCTAGCCACATTCGCCGCTGATTGGCGCGCGCTCAATAGCGGCGTTGATGTCATGCTGCTTTCCTTTCGCATCGTCCGGCTTCGCGTCTGCTGCGTCGAGTTCGTGCAGCGTGACGCCAGTCGCTTGACAAATCTTGCTCACCGCATTGCGCGTGCCACGATCAAGCTCGGCGAGCGCCTGGAGGGTGAGCGGTCGCTCTTCCGAGGATTTCAGGGCACACGCTGGCCTCAAACCTCTCCCGCGCGCCCAAGCGGCTCCAGCCCCAATACCCCGGGGGGGCGACCTCGGCGCCATCTTCACCAATCAATCGCCCATCAGCTGATTTAGGATCTGTTGGTATTTGCGAACCGCGCCAATCGCTGCCTCCTTATTGTTCGCGTTGCCCCTAGCGGGCCGAGGCTAGGCGCTGCCCTCGAGCAGCCTCGCCTCAAGGTAGGCGACCGCCCCATCGAGCGTGGCAAGCTTGGGGTAGTCGATCTCCGGCACGTCGATGCCGAGCCGCTGATGCATTGCCGTCACGAAGTTGAGGAAGTCCATGGAGTTGATATCGAGAGCTTCGCGGAGATCGGCAGATGGGTCGACAGCGCCGAGGTCCATCTCGGGGGCGATGTTGCCCAGGGCCTCTTGCACGATGGCTCTGACCTCGAGACTGCTCACAGCTTGTCGGGCTCCTGCAGCAGCCGTTCGACCTCCGCGAGAAACAACGCCCCGGCATGGCCATCGGTTACGCGGTGGTCGGCAGCAAGCGTGGCGCCAACGACCCGTCGCGCCATGATATGGCCGTCGAACACCCAGGGACGGGTCCCGACTTTGCCAAACCCGAGAATGGCGACCTGCGGTGGGTAGATGATGCCAAAGAGCTGCTCGACGCCCCGCTCCCCGAGACTGGAAACGGTAATGGTGGGGTCGGCGATTTCCGAGCTGCGGATGCGGCCGGCGCGCACGCGTTGCACAAGCTCGCGCATCTGTCTCATCAAGTCATCGAGGGACTGCTGATCTGCGTTGTGGATCGCCGGTGCAATAAGGCCGCCGCCGCGGATTGCAATCGCCGTCCCCAAATGAACCGAGCCGGCCGGTTCGAATTTGCCGTCGCGATAGAAGCCATTGAACGCGGGAAACTTTGCCGCCGCGAGCGCAACGGCTTTTACGAGGAGCGCCCCTAACAGAAGCCGGTTGGAAGGCGGCCGCTTGGCATTGGTGCGCGCGAGCCAGTCCTCGCAAGCGGTCATCTCGATCGGCTGCGCCAAGTAGTAATGCGGGACCTCCCGTTTGGACCGCGCCATGGCAGCGGCGATGGCGCTTCGCATGGCCACAAGATCAAACCCGCTGGCAGGGATCTTTGGCGCGGCCTTCTCGGTTAGGGCTCGCTCGATATCGGCGCTGACAATCGTGCCACTCGGACCGCTCGCGGCGACGGTGTCAAGGTCGATGCCGCGCTGCTCCGCGAGGCGTCTCGCGGCCGGCGAAACCCGCAAGCGTGGCGTCGGGCGTGGCTCGATGTTCTTTGCTGGAGCGGTGGGTGGGGGCGGCGTAAGGGGAGGAGTAACGGTCGGCGCCGCCGCGACCTCTGTCAGGACCGGTGCCTCCGCTTGCGTCCGCACGGCGGCCAAAGGCGTACCGACCGGCACCTCGGTGCCCACCTCGACGAGGATTTGCTCGACTGTGCCGGTCTCAAAGATTTCGATTTCGATCGCCCCTTTTTGCGTTTCCACCACGGCGACGATGTCGCCCCGCCTGACCTGATCGCCCGGCTTGACGAGCCACTCGACCAGCGTTCCGGCTGCCATGTCGGCGCCGAGGGAAGGCATGCGGAACTCGACCACGGACAACTGGCGCTCCACTACGCTTTGCCCAGCGTCGCCTTTGCCAAAGCGACGATTTTCGGCACTTGGGGTATTGCCGCCTCTTCGAGATGCCGCGGATAGGGAATTGGCACCTCCTCGCTGCACACTCTGCCAACTGGGGCGTCGAGATCCCAGAACGCCTGTTCGACGATGCGCGTGCAAATCTCGGCAGCCAAGCTCCCCGTGCGCCAGCCCTCGTCGATGATGACGGCGCGGCGGGTCTTTCGCACCGAAGCCATGATGGTCGCATCGTCGAGCGGGCGCAAAGTCCTCAAATCGATGACCTCGGCCTCGATGCCTTCGGATGCGAGCGAAGTGGCGGCCTCAAGCGTCTTCCAGAGCGAACCGCCATAAGTGATGAGGCTAATGTCGCGTCCCTCGCGCCGCACCGCCGCCTTATCGATAGCAACCGGGCCGGCCTCGGCCGCAAGCGTACCCGTCATGTTGTAAAGCATGATGTGCTCGAAGATCAGCACTGGGTCGGGGTCTTCGAGAGCCGCCCACAGCATGCCGCGCGCATCTTCTATGGTGGCCGGAGCGAGCACCTTGATGCCGGGGATATGCGCATACCATCCCTCCAGGCTGTGTGAGTGCTGGGCGGCAAGCTGGCGACCAGCCCCAGTGGCCATCCTGATCACCAGCGGTACGCCGAACTGGTTACCCGACATGTGCCTGATCGTGGCCGCACTATTCAGAATCTGATCGAGCGCGAGAAGGCTGAAATTGACCGTCATCAGCTCGACGATTGGGCGCATTCCTGCGATGGCGGCGCCGATACCCGCACCGGTGAAGCCCGATTTGGAGAGCGGCGTGTCGCGAATGCGTTTCGGGCCGAATTCCGCGAGCAGGCCTTTCGTCACCGCATAGCAGCCGCCGTAGCGGCCAACATCCTCGCCCATCAAGAAGACCCGCTCATCGCGGGCCATGGCATCGCGGATCGCCTCGCGAATGGCCTCGCGATAGGTCGTTTCAATCACGGCTGATTGCGCGACTTCATGCAGCATGGCCAATCATCCGATCACGCTACTTTCTCGGCGGAGACGTAGCGGGTGAGCTGCGCAATAGGTTCCCACGTGCCCGCCTCTGCGAAGGCGACGGCCTCCGTGATTTCCGCGGCGACCTCGGCCTCGATGCGCGCGAGGTCCTCTGGGTGCACCATGCCGCTCTGCTCGAGCCAGGTCCGGAAGCGCAAGATCGGTTCCTTCTGACGCCAAGCCTCGACCTCGGCTTTGTCGCGGTAGAGCTGAGCGTCAAACATCGAATGGGCGCGCAGACGGTATGTGTGGCATTCGAGGAAGTAGGGCTTTCCGGTTTGCCGAATTGCGCTAACCGCCCGTCGCGCCGCGGCTTCGACGGCGATCACGTCCATCCCATCGACCGCTTCGGAGGCCAGCCGGTAGCAGGCAGCTTTTCGCTGGATATCTGTCTCCGATTCCGAGATCGCCAGCGCCGTTCCCATGGCGTAGAGGTTGTTCTCGCAAACGAACAGCACCGGCAGGGACCACAACGCGGCGAGATTGACGCTCTCATGGAACTCACCTTCGGCGACCGCGCCCTCGCCGAAAAAGCACGCGGTGACGTTGTCTTCTCCGCGCATCTGATCGGCGAGCGCAAGACCGATGGCGAGCGGCAGCCCGCCGCCGACAATGGCGTTGCCCCCATAGAAATTGGCCGCGGAATTGAACATATGCATTGAGCCGCCCCGGCCACCGCTGCACCCCTCGCGCTTGCCATACATCTCGGCGAGTGCGCCCCGCATCGGCACGCCACGCACCAAGGCGTGACCATGCTCGCGATAGGTCGCGACGATCCTGTCCCGCTTCTCGAGCACCGGGATCACACCCACGGCCACCGCCTCCTCTCCGTCATAGAGGTGCAGATAGCCTCTGATCCTTTCTTGGGTGTACAGCTCCGCGCATTTGTCCTCAAACCGACGGATGCGGATCATGTGCTTGAGCAGGTCGAGCGCATGCGATCGGGATAGCCGCGGCTTATCGGTGGTTGCTGTCATCGCTCCTCGCTTTCCAGCGTGGAGATATCGCCTTCTGGCAGCCCGAGCTCGCGTGCCTTGAGCAGCCGGCGCATGATCTTGCCGCTGCGGGTCTTGGGCAGGTTCCCGCGGAAGACGATCTCCTTGGGCGCTATCGCCGGACCAAGGCGCTTCCGCGCATGGCCGAGCAACTCCTTGCGCAAGGCCTCGCTCGGCTCCACGTCGTTCTTCAACGCGACGAAGGCCTTGACGACTTCTCCGGCGGTAGGGTCCGGGATGCCGATCACGCCAACCTCCGCGACGGCGGGGTGCTCCATTAGCGCACTCTCAACCTCGAACGGCCCGATGAGATGACCGGAGCTCTTGATCACGTCGTCCGCCCGGCCGATGAACCAATAATAACCGTCAGGATCTTTCATCGCGAGGTCGCCGGTGAGATACCACCCGCCGGCGAAGCATTTGCGATAGCGCTCCTCTTCGTTGAGATAGGTCCGCATCATCGACGGCCAGCCTGGGCGCAGCGCAAGCTCACCCGTGTGCATGGGCGCGGTGACCTCGCTTATAGCGCCGCTAGCTTCACGCTCGACAACGGCCGCGGTGATGCCCGGAAGGGGGCGGCCCATGGAGCCCGGCTTAACGTCCATTGAGGCGTAGTTGGCAATCATGATTCCGCCGGTCTCGGTTTGCCACCAATTGTCATGGAACGGCATACCGAAAACTTCCACGCCCCAGATGACGGCCTCGGCATTGAGGGGCTCGCCGACACTCGCCATGAAGCGCAAGGAGGATAGATCGTACCGCTTGGCGAGCGCGGTCCCCGCCTTCATCAGCATCCGGATCGCGGTCGGGGCCGTGTACCAGACGCTCACCTTCTGGTCCTGCAGAATGCGATACCAGCGCTCGGCGTCGAATTCCGCCTGGTCGACGATCAAGGTCGCATTGTTGGTGAGGGGAGCAATGATGCCGTAGGAGGTGCCGGTAACCCAGCCGGGGTCCGCCGTGCACCAGAAGATGTCATCGGCATGCAGATCGAGCGCGAGCCGCCCGGTGATATGATGCGCGACGACCGCGTCATGCACGTGCGCCGCGCCTTTGGGCCGCCCGGTGGTGCCGCTCGTAAAGTGGACGAGCGCCATGTCCTCTGGATCTGTTCGCACCGTCGCAAAGACATCTGAAGCGCCTTCGAGCGCAACCCTCAGGTCGGTCGTGCCGGAGGGGGAGACTCGGTGCAGTCTGTCAACAGGACATGCTGGAGGCAGGGCAGTTCCGTGCGCCAGGGCTCGACTTTGCGCCGGTAAAACGCCTCGGAGGTGACCAGCACCTTGGCCTCGCCAATCGTCATCCGCGCTTTGATCGGCTCCGGGCCGAAGGCGGAGAACAGCGGCGAGAACACACTGCCGTTCTTCAGCGCGCCGAGCGCTGCGGTGTAAAGCTCTGGGACGCGGCCGAGCAGCGCAAAGACGCGATCGCCCTTGGTGACTCCCAACGCCGTAAGGACGTTTGCGAACCAGTTGGTCTGCTTGCACAGGTCGGCATAAGTGAAATTCCAGATGCCATTGTCACGTCCGATCCAGCGCAGTGCGACTTTGTCGCCGCGGCTAGCGAGGACGTGTCGATCGAGGGCCTCATAGGCAATGTTCAACCCCCCGCCCGGGAGGCCGTTGAGCAGCGCCCTTGCATCATCCCAGGAAAAGGTCGCAGCAAATTCATCGTAATTTTGCAGATTGGCCCGCACACAGTCACCGGGCCGCTTCCTGATGGGTTCACGTTCCCCAACCGGTGGCCCCGCAGGTCGCGCTGACAGCTCTACGCCTGACATGAAACGAGCACCCAGTATTGCCTTACCACATACCCTAACGCCTATCCGGCGATCGGCCTTTGACGGCGGTCAAGCCGTCAGCCGGCGGTAGCCAGTAGTTCACTTGTGCCGTGCTAATGTTCTCACTTCCTTATCATGAGGAATATTTCTGGCATCATGACACGACGGGAACCCTTTAACTCGATCTACTCTCAGGGATTTTTGCGCGCTGCCGTCTGCGCGCCCAAGGTCGCGTTAGCCTCCCCTGAGCGCAATCTCGAGGAAACGCTCAAGCTTGCAAAGCAGGCGTCAGCGCAAGAGGCGGCCCTTGCCATTTTCCCCGAGCTTGGTCTCACGGGCTATTCGAATGACGATCTCTTCTTTCAAGACGCACTGCTCGATGGGGCGCAAGAGGCGATTACCGAGCTCGTGCGCGCAAGCCGGGAGCTGAAGCCCGTTCTCATTATCGGTGCTCCCATCGCCTCCGAAGCCAAGCTCTTCAATTGCGCCATCGTCATCTATGGCGGCCGGATTCTTGGAGCCGTTCCGAAGACCTATCTTCCGAATTATCGGGAGTTCTACGAGAAGCGGCAGTTCACGTCGGGAACGAAGGCGACCGCGCCCGTCATCCAAGTGGGGGCCGAGCTCGTTCCCTTCGGCAGCGACCTGATCTTCGTTGCCGAGAATGATCCCGATTTCACCGTCCATGTGGAGATTTGCGAGGATCTTTGGACCCCGCTCCCGCCGAGCAGCTACGCGGCTCTTGCCGGGGCCATGCTGCTCGCGAACTTGTCGGCCAGCAACATCACGATTGGCAAGGCAGAGTACCGGGAGGCTGTTGTGCGCGAGCCAATCGGGTAGGTGCATCTCGGCCTACATTTACGCGGCGGCGAGCTTCGGCGAATTCGATGACCGACCTCGCCTGGGACGGGCAGGGCTTGATCTACGAGGACGGCGATCTGCTCGCCGAAACGGAGCGCTTTTCTGATCGCTCGCAAATCATCACCGCCGATCTTGATTTGGAGCGGTTGCGCCAGGATCGCGTGCGGATGACGAGCTTCAACGACTGCGCCGCGCTTCACCGCGATCGCCTCGCCGCCACGCGCCGTATCCCGTTTGAGTTCGCAATCCCGACGGGGGAGGTGCCGCTCGGAGCGGAATATCCACCGGTTTCCATTTGTCCCGGCCGATGCCGCAAGACGGGATGAGCGCTGGGGGGAGGTCTACGACATCCAAGCGAACGGTCTCAGGCCGCGCTTAAGCGCCACCGGGATCAAGAAGGCCGTCATCGGCGTCTCCGGCGGCCTCGATTTGACCCAAGCGCTGCTCGTGACGGCAAGAGCTATGGACCGTTTGGGCCTCCCCCGCGCAAACGTGCTTGGCTATACGCTGCCGGGCTTCGCGACGAGCGGACGGACCCGTGAAAATGCTTTGCGATTGATGCAAGCTCTCGACGTCACCAGCGAGGAGGTCGACATTCGCCCGGCGTGCCGGCAAATGCTCCAGGATCTTGGGCACCCCTTCGCGCGCGGGGAGGCCTGCTACGACATAACCTTCGAAAACGTGCAGGCCGGCGAGCGCACCTCGTTTCTGTTCCGCGCTGCCAATTTGCATAAGGCTTTGGTGATCGGGATCTAGCGATTTGTCGGAGATCGCGCTCGGCTACACCACCTATGGCGTGGGTGATCAAATGGCCCATTATCACGTGAACGCCTCGGTGCCGAAGACGCTCATTCAATATTTGATCCGCTGGGCCGCGCGGACCGATCGGTTCGGCGCCGAGACCTCGCGGCTGCTTGAGGCCATCGTCGAGACGCAGATATCACCGGAACTCTTGTACCGCCGAGAGGAGGCGCCGGTCAGCTTGCCGAGGAGGAAATCGGCCCATACGAGCTGCAGGACTTCAACTTGTACTATTTGAGCCGCTTCGGATTTCTTCCAAGCCGGGTAGCGTTTCTTGCCTACAATGCCTGGAGCGATCGCGAGCGGGGCGACTGGCCAGACCTGTTGCCGCCGGAGAGCCGCCATCAATACGACCTCGCGACCATCCGCAAATGGCTTGAAGTCTTCCTCCTGCGATTTTTCGATTCTCAGCCAATTCAAGCGCTCGGCGTTGCCTAATGCGCCAAAAGTGGGCTCGGGCGGCTCGCTCTCGCCGCGCGGCGACTGGCGCGCGCCAAGCGACGCTAAAGCCGACATTTGGCTTGAGGAGCTAAGGTTGAACGTACCGGACTAGCTTGACGTCAAACGACTGCGGTCGATGACGGGCGCAGGATGTATCATACTGCAAGTTCTCTGACGGGGGGTTTCACATGAAGCGTATTCTCATCGCGACTGACGGATCCGAGCATGCTCTAAGGGCCGCTAAGTTAGCGGGAGAGCTAGCGGCCAAGATGGCAGCAGACCTGTACGTGCTTGCGGTCGCTTACCGCGACCGTTCCGGAGAGGAGGAGCTGCGCGAATTCGCGAAAATCGAGCATCTGGGCGGCGTGTTAAACGCCGTCGGGGAACTCGCGAAAAGCCACGCTAAACAGGCACAGCGCCAAATGGAGGCCCAGGGTGCCAAGAGCATCAAGACGGCAGTGACCGAAGGAGATCCCACCGAAGAGATACTGGCGTTTGTTCAGAAGAATGCCATTGACGCGGTCGTCGTCGGCCGGCGGGGCAGGAGTTGCATAGCGGGTCTGCTTCTGGGCAGCGTCTCACAGAAGCTCGCGGCCTTGGCCCCGTGCGTCGTCATCATCTGTCCGTAACCATTCAGGACAGACCGGCTCACGCTCCAGCCGGCCTCGTCCGTTCCCCGAAGTGAAAGCCTTTGGGCATGGCATCACGGACCATCAGCATCTCGCCCACGGTCTCCGACGTGATCAGGCCTTTCAGGCGGCCAGCAGCATCCACCACGCCTACGGCGGGGGCTGACTTCTCCATCAGGACTCGGAATGCCTCGTCGAGGCAACGGCGATGATCGATAGTCGGAACCCCGCGCGTCATGACATTGCCGATCAGCGTATTGGGTCCGTCCTGTTTGAGCGCCTTGATCATGTCGTTGCGGCCGAGCACGCCAACCAGGCGGCCATCCGTGTCGACCACCGGGAACTCGGTCTGGCTCGTGCGCAGCAGGGTATCGATCGCTTCCTCGATGCGGGCTGAGGGCGAGAGCGCCTTGTATTCCGTCATCATCGCCGCCGTGACCGGCACTCCGCGTGACACCCCGCGCAGCTGCGCAAGACGCGCTTCGGAGGTCGCGGCGAGGTAAATGAAGATCGCGATAAGGGTCAGCATCGGATTGAAGAAAAGTCCGATGAAGCCGAAGGCAAAGGCGAACCACTGGCCGATATTCGTGGCGATCTCTGTCGCGCGCACGAAGCCATATTTCCGGGCGAGCAAAGCGCGCAGCACCCTGCCGCCGTCCATCGGAAAGGCTGGGATCAGGTTGAATACAGCGAGCACCACATTGACCGCAGCCAGCCGGTCGATGAGGGAGATCTTGCTGCTGTCGACCTCCGCAAAATTGTGCGGACTGAGGTCGGCGCCAGCCAGCAGCAGCGCCAGCACGATGGCGACATTGACCATCGGGCCGGCGAGGGTGATCAGAAATTCTTCCCGAGGCTCCTCGGGAAAGCGCTCAAGCCGCGCCACCCCGCCGATCGGCAGCAAGGTCACGTCGCGGGTGGAGATACCGAAGGCGCGTGCTGCGAGGATGTGTCCGTATTCGTGCACGAGCACGCACAGGAACAGGAGCACCATGAAGAGCAGCCCGCTCCACGCCGCGTCAGCGCCGCCAGACATGTAGCTCGCCGCCCAAATCCAGGCGAGGAAAAGCAGGAACGTGACATGGATGCGAAATCTCGGTCCCGCCGATTTTGCCGATATTCAACGACCAAGGCATCTGAGCTCCTCGCTTCCTCACTCACGGCTGCCGCTATTTTGGATAGTCGATACTAAGATAGGGAGCCGGTCTTCCGGAACCAACATTAGCCCGGCTGGAATGCCCCAAACCTAAGCCTCTGGCGGCGCCGTCTCATATCTGAAAATCGCCAGAACGCCGGGAAGCGGAATGAGGCAGCGCATCTCACGCGGCAGCTTCTCCTGCGCGCCGATGACGAGATAGCCGAGCTGAGCCAGCCGCTCGACGAGGCGATCCAGTGCCTCCGTTTGCAGGGGAGCCTCGAAATAGGTGAACGCAACATTGCGGCAGAGGATGAGGTCGAAGAGGCCTTCTGGCGCCTCTGAACGCAGGTCCTGAGAGAGGAAGCTCACGCCTTGCCGATATTGCGGCCGCACGCAGAAGAGGCGGTCGGCCCGTTCGAAGCCTTGACGGACAAGGGCTTCCGGCAGCTCTCGCAGACTGCCTCCGGAATAGCAGCCGTTGCGTGCGCGTTTCAGCACAGTTTCGTCGGCATCGGTGGCGACCACCGAGCAGCCCACACCGGGGAAAGCGCTCGCTACTGCGATATCCCAAAGGATCTTGAGCGTATATGGCTCTTCGCCCGAGGCGCATCCGGCCGACCAGAAGCGAGCCGGCCGTTTGTCGCGCTGTGCGCGGGCAGCAATGTCGGGCAGAACGCGGCGCTCCAGCGCTTCGAAGATGCTCTTGTCGCGGAAGAAGCGCGAGATCGTGATGTGGGTCAGTCCGTCCAGAACCGTCCATTCCTGGGGGTTGGCTTCGAGCCGTTGGCGGTAAGCGGCAAATCCTTCAATGCCGAGCGCCTCCATCCGCCGCCTCAGGCGCTTGCAGACCTGACCATGGACCTTGCGGAAGCCCTGCCAGCGCAATCCGAGGCGCGGCAGGGCCTCTTGCAAGAAAGCCACGCATTCGGCATCAGCCATGACTTCGCTATATCGGCAGCTCAAAGAGGGCAGCCCTGTTGATCCATCGCAATTTTGTGGCCTCTGTCTCGTCCTATAACTAAGGCGCCGGATAGCGCAGGTGTGGTCATGCCAATCTGGAGGCCGACCTCGATCGACCCAGAGGACCCGATCTGGGAAGCAGGCTGGCGAAGTTAAGAAGAGGAGCCCTCTATGCTTCAAGAGCTTAGTGCGGATCAGGCGCGGCAGATCGCAGCGCTGGCAAAAACGGCGCGCGCCGCTCGCGACGTCATACTCGACAACGTTCCTGAGGAAGACCTGGGTGTGCCTCAGCCCGAGCGCGGCGAGCACAATCCCGCCGGCGCCCTCGGATTCGATCCACTGCCCCTTGACGATCCGGCCCTCATAGAATTGCGAGCGGCGGTCTGCTCTCTGCTCCCTGCCGCGCGCACCGAGCTGTTCGTCCTGATGCGGATGGGGCACGGTGACCTCGCCATCTTGGATTGGGATCGCGGTCTTTCTGAAGCAGCATTGCTCGGAGAGGATACGGTGATCGCTGCGCTCACCGAGGATCCGGACCTGCACGAGCATATCTCCAAAGCACTCTATGAGTTGGGCGAAAGCAGAGCCTGATATGCGCCAACGCGTGCCTTAAGGCCGCCATGTTGAGCTTGAAAGCCCCGCTTGGTCGGGGCTTAGTCTACCAGCGATGCCCAAAGGCGAGCCCCCCACACCCGCGCCGCGTTCACCCATGACCCCAATCGGCGCTGAGATATCAGACCGTATCTGGAGGGCGAAATATCGCTACGGCCAGGAGGCGACGATCGCCGACAGCTGGAGGCGCATCGCGCGGGCGCTGGCCGCCGCCGAAACGACGGATGCCGCCCTGTGGGAAGACCGCTTCCTAGACCATTCTGCAGGCGATTACCGGTTCTTGCCGGGGGGCCGCATTCAGGCTGGTGCCGGCACGGGCGCAACGTCACGCTGTTCAATTGCTTCGTCATGGGGACAATTGAGGATTCGATCCCGGGCATCTTTCGCGCTTTGGAGGAAGGCGCCCTCACGATGCAGCAGGGCGGCGGCATCGGTTACGATTTTCTACGTTACGTCCGCGCGGCCTGCGCGCAAAGACGACAGGGGACCATCGCATCTGGTCCGGTATCTTTCATGCGGTGTGGGATGCGATGTGCGGCACTGTCCTCTCGACCGGCGCGCGGCGCGGCGCCATGATGGCGGCACTGCGCTGCGATCATCCAGATATCGAAGAGTTCGTCACCGCCAAACAACAGCCCGGCCGCTCCGCCATTTCAATCTGTCCGTGCAGATCACGGATGACTTCATGACGGCGGTGCGTGCGGACGCTGGTGGCCTTTGATGTTTCCGGCGGCAGCCTTCGACAATGACGGAACGAGGTGTTGCGCGAGTGGAGCGGCAACAACGGCGGTCCCGTGCCGCGTCGTGCGGCGAATCGGGCACGCCAGCTTTGGGACCATATCCTGCGCGCGACCTACGACTACGCCGAGCCAGGCGTGCTGTTCATCGATCGGATCAACACCTCAATAATCTTTGGTACCGGGAGCACATCAGCGCGACAAATCCATGCGGGGAGATCCCACTGCCGGCCTATGGGGCGTGCGACCTTGGCTCGATCAATTTGACCCGCTTCGTCGATGCGCCGTTCACGCCGCAGGCAGACTCGCCATCGAGCCACTCAAGGAAACCGCGAGCGTTGCCGTCCGATTGCTCGATAACGTCATACGCATCGCGGTTCCCGTTGCCTCGACAGGCCGAGAATGCGAATGGTTCGCGGCGCATCGGGCTCGGGATTACCGGGCTTGCCGATGCTTTGGTCATGCTGGGGCTCGCTATGGGAGTGACAGTCGCTTACGGTGGCTGCCGAAGCTATGGTGCTCATCTGTCACGCCGCGTATCGTGCCTCGATCGCGCTGGCGGAGGAAAAGGGAAGCTTTCCCTATTTCGAAAGGACAAGTATCTAGAGGGAGCCTTCATTCGCGCCTGCCAGACGACATTCGGAGCAGGCATCGCCGAGAGCGGTATTCGCAACAGTCATTTGATCGCGATCGCGCCAACCGGCACGATCAGCTTGCTCGCCGGTAACGTCTCCAGCGGCCTTGAACCGGTCTTCGCTCGATCTTACGGGGAAGGATCCTCAGACGAACGGGATATCCGGAAGAATTCACGCTCACGGACTATGCTTCAGCTGTGGCGCGAGACGAAAGGACCCGCTGAAGACTTGCGCCGGCATTTGTTACGGCAAACGAGCTGCCGGTGCTCGCCCATCTTGACATTCAGGCGGCCTTGCAGCCCTTCGTTGACAACTCGATTTCCAAGACGATCAACGTGGCGGAGGATTTCCCCTTCTCCGAATTCTGCCAAATCTATGATTTGCCTATGAGAAGGGATCAAAGGCTGCACGACTTTCCGGCCAAATCCAGTGACGGGGGCGGTGCTAAGCGGGACAGGCGATGGGGAAGACGCCCCACATTGTTGCGTGCTGGAACGGGGAGCGGATCGAGGCTGCCATTCGCGGCTTTCACCAGGAACAGGAAGATCACCGACCCTATAGTCATTGACGGCGCGCATGGCGAAGGCGGCGGCCAGATCTTGCGAACGGCGCTCAGCCTTTCCGCCATCACCTCGCGCGCGTTTCGGCTCGTCAACATCCGAGCCAAGCGCCGCAATCCCGGGCTCCAGCCCCCGACACCTGTCCGCTACGAGAGCCGCAGCTGCCATCAGCGGCGCGCAGCTTACAGGGGATGTCCTCGGATTGAGTCAGCTCGTCTTTGCCCCAACCCATCCGCCGCAACCCGGCTCATATCTCTTCGATGTCGCGGAGATCGGTGGTCATGGCAGCGCTGGCTCCACCAGTCTGATCTTGCAGACGGTTCTGGTCCCGTTAGCCCTGGCAAAAGGGGACTTTACGGTCGTGGTGCTGGGTGGCACTCACCAGGATTGGGCGCCGGTTACGACGATCTCGCCAATGTTACCTGCCGGCCTTGCGCCGGATGGGGCTGAGCGCCGATGTCGAGTTGAAACGCTGGGGCTGGTACCCGGCCGGCGGCGGCGAGGTCGTGTGTCAGGTCAAAGGGAACGCTGCTACGTCGAGCCGCCTGGCCGAAGCCGGTAGAGGCGTTCGAGCGCGGGCCTCTCCTCCGCATCACGGGCCGAACCGTCGCCGCCAACCTGCCTGCTCACATCGCCCAGCGCATGACCGACCGGGCGCGGGCGGCCCTCAAAGACCTTGACGTCCCCGTTGGGATCGAGCCGCTGCGCGTCAAGGCGGTCTGTCCCGGGGCGGGAATTTTTCTATCGGCCGAATACGAGCCCTTGGCGGCGAGCTTCTCCGTCCTTGGGCGTCAGGGAAAGCCGTCCGAAGCCGTTGCGGACGAGGCGGTTGCGGCTTTGCGCGAGCATCACGCCTCACGTGCGGCCGTTGAAATGCACCTCGCCGACCAGCTTCTGCTGCCGCTCGCCATCGCCGCTGGTCCCTCCGCCTTCACCATGGCACGCCCGACGGCGCACCTCGCCACCAATGCCTGGACGATTGAACAGTTCGGTCTCGCCAAGATCACGGTCGAGCATGGGCTCCTAACCCGGGTGCAGGTGCTGCCATCGCCAGCAGACGCGAGCTGAGCCAGTGCCGCCCGCAGCGCTCATGCGCAAATTCCCCCCGAGAGCCCGCATGCTCGATTTGATCTGCCGCAAGGCTTGGACCCTTGAGGTATTCTAGTCGTAAAGCATCCCTTTGCGGGATTCAGCGAGAGTGCGAAGGCACGCAGGCAAGCACCGTGACCGTCCGATCACATCCTGGAGTGACGAGGGGGCTTTGCCCACACCGGCGTCAAGCAGTGGATCGAATGTCCAGCGAGGTCAATCCAGTCGGTCGGAGCGAGAAGTCGTCTGCTGCTGACTGGAACGTACTCGTGACACTGGCCGAGCCGACATTCAGGATCGCCCGGAAATTGCTGGCAAGATGGGGTACTCTCCGCCGCACCAAATATTTCAATGTAACCGTTATGGCAGTTGCCGATCCGGTCTCTTTTCTTCACGAGTTCAACGCAGCGGTCGAACAGTCGCCCGGCATTCTCAATGCGATGTCCCATGTCGCGCCGTTCGAGCAATTGTTCGAATTCGAGGACGCCGCCGAGTTCGAGACCAAGGCGCGCGAGATTGCGCTCAACTACGTGCCGCTCCTGATCGGCAAGTCGTTCCATGTGCGGCTGCATCGGCGCGGACTGAAGGGAACGATCTCCACCCCGACCGAGGAGCGGTTTCTCGATGAGGCTCTGCTTGGCGCTTTGGCGGCTGCCGGTAGCCCCGGTCGGATCTCTTTCGAGGATCCAGACTGCGTGTTGCTGATCGAGACCGTAGGCCAAAGGGGAGGCTTGGCACTTTGGACGCGCGAGGAGCTGAAGCGCTATCCATTCCTGCCCGTTTGAGGCGAACCGTGCGACCCGTGGCGCCGATCGTTTGGATGACTGATGGATATGAAACCTGGCCAAGACGGCATCACCCTGTTTCTGTGTGGCGACGTCATGCTTGGGCGGGGCATCGACCAGATCATGCACTCTCCCAGCGACCCGACTCTTTATGAATCGTACGTGACCTCGGCCATCGGCTATGTAGAGCTTGCGGAGAGAGCCCATGGGCCGATCCCGAGAGATTGCCCTTTTGACTATGTTTGGGGTGACGCGCTTAGCGACCTCGACGCCGCGCGTCCGGCGGCGCGCATCATCAACCTTGAAACGAGCATCACGACAAGCCTGAAACCGGTGCCGAAGGGCATCAATTACAAGATGCACCCGGGCAACGCTCCCTGCCTCAAGGCAGCCCATGTGGATTGTTGCGTGCTTGCCAACAATCACGTTCTCGACTGGGGGCAAGCGGGTCTGCTTGAAACCTTATCGGTATTGCGGCGGGAAGGTCTTGCCGCTGCCGGGGCCGGGACCGATCTCGCGGAAGCCGAAAAACCCGTCGAGATCGCGTTGGCAAGGGGGCGCGGCGGCTTCTCGTGTTCGGTCTTGGATCGACCACAAGCGGCATTCCGCGTGACTGGGCGGCGAGGCCAGACCGGCCAGGCGTATGGCTACTTCCCGATCTGTCGCCGGCGGCCACGAGCCGGATTGCCGAGCGCATTCTTGCCATGCGCAAGTCCGGCGACCTTATCGTCGTCTCCATCCATTGGGGATCGAATTGGGGCTACGAGGTCCCAGATGAGCAGCGGTCGTTTGCTCATGCGCTGATCGATGCCGGCGCTTGCGATCTCGTCCACGGTCATTCGTCTCACCATCCGCGACCGCTGGAAGTCTACAAGGGACGGCTCGTGCTTTATGGCTGTGGAGATTTCATCACGGACTACGAAGGCATCTACGGCTATGAGCAGTATCGCGGGGATCTCGCGCTCGCCTATCTCGCTCGCTGTTCGGGGGAGGGTGCACTGAGCGAACTCACGCTCGTGCCCTATCAGATGCATCGCTTCCGGCTGCGGCGGGCATCCAAGAAGGATACGGACTGGCTCCAATCCACGCTCGATCGCGAGTGCGGGCCATTCGGCACGCATATAACGCTAAAAGACAGCCGTCTCGCAGCGGCGTGGCAATAATTGGGGGCCGTTGATATCATGGCTCATCAGTGCCGTTTCGCGGCGAATCGAGATAACCAAAGGAGTAGGAAGGCCGTGACGACGCTGTCCCTGTTGCCCGGTCCCTTGAAAAGACTCTTTGCCAAGATCGATGCCGCGGCAACGAGCGACCATTCGCTCGAGCTCGCTTTGGATCACTGGCGGACTAAACGCGGCGATCGGCTCTTGCCGAGCCTTTCCGACATGGACATGAAGCAGCTCGGCCCGCTTGCCTCGCACCTGTTTATCTTCGAGCGTTGCAGCAAGGCGGACTGGAAGGTGCGATTTGCCGGTGACGCGGCCAAACAGCTGTTAGGCGCGCGAGCAAGCGAGTCGACGCTTTCGGAATTGGAAAATCGCCGCCTCGCCGCCCGCCTCAGGCTCCTGTTCGAATGGGTAGAAGAGACGGGGGAGGCCGTATCCGCGACTTTCATCTCTCCCGATCAGTCGGGAGAGATCCTGGTGGCCCCGCTCAGCGGCGACGGCAAGACGATCGAAGCGGTTTATGGCGGGGTTGTTTCGCGCCACCTTCAGGGCACGGGCTGATCGGTTCGAGCGGGAGCGTTCTGCGCTTCGAGATAGCCTATGACCTCCTCGTCCGGGACTTGATGGAAGTCGGCGTAATGAAGCCCGATGCCGTAGAAGGGCTCTGGCGTCTCAAGGCAGACGACGTCATCAACCTCGGCCCGCAAGGCCTCGACTTCTTCGGCGGGAGCGACGGGGATCGCGAGCACGATGGACTTCGGTCCCTTACGCCGTAGTGCTTTGATGACGGCCCGCATGGTCGTGCCGGTTGCGATTCCGTCATCGATGACAATTGCCGAGTGCCCGGCGATCGGCGCGCGCGCCCGGCCCTTCAGATAGAGCTTCGCCCGGCGGTCGATCTCGACCAGTTCCTGCCTTGCCATCTCATCGATATAGCGTCGGCTCACACCGGCTAGGCCACAAACCTCCTCGTTGACCACGGTCTGTGCATCCTCGCCATCGATGACAGCCGCCGCCGCAAGCTCCGGTTGCCCGGGCACGCCGATCTTGCGCACCATCACCAGATCGAGCGGCGCCTTGAGGACCTTGGCCACCTCCGCGGCGACAGGCACACCCCCGCGCGGCAGCGCGAGCACGACAGGGTCGGGAAGAGCCTTTGCCGCGAGAGCCTTGGCCAAAGCTTTGCCGGCTTCAACCCGGTTCTCAAAAATGGCGAATGACATCATTGTCCTTGGGCTGCAGATATAGAGCAAACCATTCAGCCGCCGCCTGCACAACCTGGTCAAGAGCTCCCGGCTCCTCGAAGAGGTGCGTGGCGCCGGGCACCACCAGCAGGCTCTTGACGCAGCTCAGCTTGGCGAAAGCTCCTCGATTGAGCTCCAGCACGCCGGTGTCATCACCGCCGACAATCAGCAGGGTTGGTGCACGAACATCCAATAAGGCGGCCCCTGCAAGATCAGGACGACCGCCACGCGAGACGATGACACTGACCTGCTCAGGGATGTCAGCGGCGGCAACCAATGCGGCGGCCGATCCGGTGCTGGCCCCGAAAAGCCCGATCTCGAATGCGGCGACCTCGGCATCGGCGCGCGCCCAGGTCACGGCCTCCTCCAATCGGGACGCAAGCAACGGCACGTCGAACACATTGCGCCGGTCGCGCGCTTCTTCGTCGGTGAGCAGGTCGAACAACAAAGTCGCCATGCCGCGACCCTGGAGCCGCTCAGCCACGTAAGTGTTGCGTGGGCTGAGCCGGCTGCTTCCGCTGCCATGGGCGAAGATGATAAGGCCCTTCGCCCCCTCGGGGATGGTCAGGAGTTCCCTCAAGCCGCCTCGGGCCGATCGTGACGAGACGTCCCCCTGCGATGCGATGACTGACTTGGCTCATAGACGCTCTCCACTTGCGCCAAAACCCAAGTAATGTGCCCAGGCATCTCGACAAGGGCCTTGATGAGGGTCAACGAATAAGGCCAATTCGACAATGGCCCGGACCGGTGAGGACTAACTTTGACTGTCTCGACCGCCGAAAAGGTGGCGTTCTTAGGCTCGCCCGAGGCCTACCCGTACCGGCCGCTCCAGGTGGACGTCAAAGAGACACATATGTCGTGGGTCTTCATAGCCGGCGACCGCGTCTACAAGCTCAAGAAACCGGTCCGCTACCCATTCCTCGACTTCAGGACACTCGCCGCGCGAGAGGCCAACTGCCGGGAAGAGGTCCGGCTGAACCGGCGTCTGGCTCCGGATGTTTATTTCGGGGTCGTGCCGCTTATGAAGAAGCGCGCCGGAGGGCTCGCGCTCGACGGCCGCGGGGAAGTTGTCGACTGGCTGGTCGAGATGCGGCGCTTGCCGGAACGGCTGATGCTCGACCGCGCCATTCTTGAGCACACGGTCGAGCGCGATCGCGGGGATCTTCGCATCGACGCCGTGGCTGATCTTCTCATCGCGTTTTATCGAGCCTGTCCTCCGGCTGACATAGCGCCTTCGGCCTATGTGGAGCGGTTTGCGCATGAGCACGCCATCAACGCGGCGGTGCTCCGTGACCCACGTTTCAGCCTGGACAAGGGGCGAGTTGACTACGCGCTCGATCGGGTGCAGCGTGGCGTCGAGGACGACGGGGCGGTGCTCGAAGATCGGGTCCATCAGGGCCGCGTCGTCGAGGGACATGGCGATTTGCGGCCAGAGCATGTCTGCCTCTCCGATCCTCCGGTGATCATCGATTGCCTGGAATTCAGCCGTGACCTGCGCCTGGTGGACCCTTTCGATGAGCTGACGTTTCTTGGTTTGGAATGCGCACGTCTCGATGCCGCTTGGATCGGCGAACGACTGATTGAGCGCTGCGAAAACGCGCTTGTCGACAAGCCCCCGCCGCGACTGCTTGAATTTTACTGGACCTATCGAGCCTGCTTGCGCGCGCGTCAGGCGCTCGCCCATTTGCTCGAGCCAGATCCGCGCGAGCCCTGGAAATGGGTGCCGCTGGCGAACCGCTACCTGGAACTCGCCCAAGCACGGGCGATCACGCCGGCCCTTCGAGCAGTTCCGTGATCGCCCCTCCATGATGGAGGCGACGAATGGCTTCGGCGAAAAGTGGAGCCGCCGACAGGACGCGTACGTGGGCGTCGAGCATTCCGGGCGCGAGGCGAAATGGCGGGACGCTATCCGTCACAAACGTCATGGCCAGGTCCGATTGGCGGATCACCTCGCTTGCGTCACCCACAAACAAGCCATGTGCGGCAAAGGCGAAGATCTTCTCCGCTCCGTGCTCCCGGCAGGCCTTTGCTGCTCTTGCGAGCGTGCCGCCCGTGCTGATCAGATCGTCGATCACGAGAACGGTTGCCCCTTCCACCTCGCCAACCAGCAGCTCGCCGCTGACCACGCCGGCGCTCCGTCGCTTCTCCAGGAAGGCGCCGCCGACGGGACGCCCCACGCTAGCCTCGAGCGTCTCGCGAAAGAGCTGCGCGCGTTTAACGCCACCTGGATCCGGCGAGGCGACGACCACAGGCTTATCGCCGACAAGGCCGAGAGCCTCCTTTGCGAACAGTCGCCGCGGGTCGAGGTGGATGGTCTGGCAGCGAAAGGCGTTCTGGAAAGCCACGATGTTGTGCACTTCGAGCGTCATCACGAGGTCGGCCCCGGCGGCTTCGAGCAGGACGGCGACATAGCGGGTCGTGACGGGATCGCGCGGCTTCGTCTGCCGGTCCTTGCGCGCGTAAGCGAGGTAGGGGATCACCACGTTCACGCGCTTTGCGCCGTTTTCCTTCAAGGTGCTGATGAAAAACAGGAGCCGGCAGAACTTGTCGTTGACGCTGGCCTCGGGTCCAGAATGGAGGCTCTGAATAAGGTAAACGTCGTGGCCGCGGACGCTGACGAGAGGGCGCGCCTTGTGCTCACCGTCTTCGAACTCGCGTTCCTCATGAGGGGCTAGCTCTACGCCCAGCGCGGCGGCGACCTTGGCGCCGAACGCGTGCGTGGCATTGAGGGCAAAGAGATCCATGGCTGCAAACTGCGCTTGAGAAATGAAATTTAGCCTAAATTGGCCACGGCGGCGCCGCGCCTGAGACTATCTTTACTCACGTCCGGCCAGGCCCGGTTTGACCGAGCGCAAAGCGCGGTTGCCGCGAGCGTATTGAATGCTGAGACGTTTCTTCGCCAACGCCGAACGCACGGGAATGGCCGTACATAACGCGAGCATCGCAGACACCTTGCGACATATCGCCGATCTCCTCGAGATCGAAGGTGCCAACCCCTTTCGCATTCGCGCCTATCGGCGTGCAGCGCAAACCATTGAGGACCTGCCGCAAAGCGCGGCGAAGATGGTTGCGGAAGGCAAGCCCTTGGTCGGGCTGCCAGGGATCGGCAAGGATCTAGCAGGCAAGATCACGGAGTTCATCACGACGGGGCAGCTTGTGGCGCTTCAGGAGATCGAGGCCCGCACGCCGACGACGCTTGCCGTGCTCACCACCATCCCAGGCCTCGGGCCAAAGCGCGTGCACCTCTTGCATCAGGCGCTCGGCATCAAAACCGTCAAGGACCTCGAACGCGCCGCAAAAGCGCACAAGATCAGTGACCTCCGAGGCTTCACCGCCAAAACCGAAGAGAAAATCCTGGCCGAGATCAAGAAGACCCGCGAGCGCGAACAACGCTTCAAGATCTCGACCGCCGAGGATTTCGCCCAGAGCCTATGCGCCTATCTGAAGACGCGCCCGGAGGTCGGGCATGTCGTGGTTGCCGGAAGCTACCGCAGGCGGAAGGACACCGTTGGCGATCTCGATATCCTGGTGACCTGTGCCAAAGGCCCGGCGGTGGTGGCCCACTTCATCGCCTATGATGAGGTGGCAGAGGTCTTGGCCAAGGGCGGCACGCGGGCGACCGTCATCCTGCGCTCCGGCGTCCAGGTGGATTTGCGCGTGGTGCCCGAGAAGAGCTACGGCGCCGCGCTGCACTATTTCACGGGCTCAAAATCGCACAACATCGCCATCCGCAAACTTGGACAGGCCCGCGGGCTGAAAATCAACGAATACGGCATCTTTCGCGACGGCAAGCGGATCGGGGGACGCAGCGAAGAAGAAGTCTTCAGCGCGGTTGGGCTGCCCTATATCGAGCCGGAGCTAAGAGAGGACCGCGGCGAGATCCAGGCGGCTTATGCCGGCGCATTGCCGAAGCTCATCACGCTCGCCGACATTCGCGGCGACCTCCACGTGCACACCAAGGAATCCGACGGCAAGAGTACCTTGCGCGAGATGGTGGAGGCGGCAATCGCGCGCGGCTATGAGTATCTCGCCATTACCGACCACACCAAGCATGCGACGGTAGCAAGAGGGTTGGACGAGAAGCGCCTCGCCAAGCAGCTCAATGAGATCGAGCGGCTGAATGATGAGCTCGGCAAGATTCGCATCCTCAAATCGTCCGAGGTCGACATCTTGGCGGACGGCAAGCTCGATTTGAGCGAGCGCATGCTGCAGCGTCTTGATCTCGTGGTCGGAGCGGTTCATTACAAGTTCGAGCTCGACAGCAAGGCGCAAACCGAGCGCATCTTGCGTGCCATGGACAACAAATATCTCTCGATCCTCGCGCACCCGACCGGACGCTTACTGGGGGAGCGGCCGGAATACGCTGTCGACCTCGAGCGCGTGGTTGAAGGAGCCAAGGAGCGGGGCGTCGCGCTCGAGCTCAACGCTCACCCGGCGCGCCTCGACGTCGACGACGTGCACTGCAGGCTAGCGAAGGAAGTGGGAGTGAAGCTCGTGATCTCCACCGATGCTCATTCGACCTTTGGCTTGGACGCGATGCGTTTTGGCATCGGCCAGGCGCGCCGGGCTTGGCTCGAGGCCAAAGACGTCCTCAATACGCAAGTCTGGACCAAGCTCAAGAAGTCGATCGCCCGCCGTTAGGCGACGCCAATGGTGCGAGTTTTCGCCATCAACGCTTTTTGGCGGGGGCTTTACCCGGCGCAGGCTTGCCCTTGCCGCGTTGATGCTGGTCGGTCAGAATCGCGTTCAGCACCCGCGTGGCCTGTGCCTTTGCTGCTGGGCTCTCAGCGTCCAGACTGACTTCAGCGACGCCTCTGTCGGCCTTGATGAACTCCTCATAGAACGTCGGCAGATCAAGTTCCTCTTCCGTTTCTGGAACCGGCTCATCCTCGGGCAAGCGCGGCCCGATATCGTCCTCGACGCGAATCCGGAGCGTCCAAATGTGGGGCTTCTGCCGGGGCATGACCTCCAGCACTCCGACCTCGGAAATCTCGCTTACCTCCTCGCGCTCCTCATCGCCAAGCCTGCGGCTTGCCCCGCCGGTTAGCTCCCCGGTCCCGAAGGACCGCGTCGCGCTGACGAGCAAGTCGAAGGCATGGAGGCGCCCCTCGACCATGAGCCAACGCACGACCTGGTCCGGCGCTATGTCGATTGGATAGGTTTCCACCATCAGCTCCTATTGTTGTGCACAGCTCTGCTTCGGCAACGCGCGAAGTGATCTGAAGTGATCTTAAGCCGGCTCAGCCTGGCCAGAACATCCGCAGCGCTTGGGGTGTGGCGGCCTTCGCGTCCTCAAGCTCGCCCGCCGGCAAGCGGTCAACCAGGAGCGAAAAGACGGCATGCGCGACCTGTTCTGCGTCGATGCCGGGATCGCGATGCACCCCCTCTTGGATGCGCTCCAAGAAGGCGCTGCGGGTTTTCGCCCGGGGAATGTTACTCGCGGGATGCCAGCCCTCGAAATAGAGGCCGCGCAACAACACCGGCAGCTGCACGCCGAGATAACCGGCTTCGTCCCGCGGCAGGGAATCGCGCAGCGCATGCAAGGCAGCAAGGAAGGCCAAATACACCTTCTGCCGATCCTGCCAGCCAAGCCGCGCCATGAGGGCGCTGATCCACTCCTCGGCGGTCTCTACCGCGGTGTCGAGTGCTTGAATGCCTGTCATCGCTGGTTCCTCGGGTCTCAAGGTTGAACGTCGCATCACGCCGACCGTATTCAAGCCGCGCTCAGAGACGTTATTTTGGGCCCGTGGCGGCGGCGGCACCTTGTCCTACATCAAGTCACTGCTTGTCGCGGCGAGCAAGCCGCTCCGTTAGCCTCGCGTGGCTACTCCTGCTTAAGCGGGACCGAAGCAACAACCTGGTAGCCACGCTCGCCCGGCGGAGGCGATTGAAATAGCTCAACGGATTCGACACGTTGATTCAACCAGAGCGCCTGATCGATTGGATTCTCCTTCGCGACAGCCCCGCTATTTCTCTCAATGCGCGCGAGCGTGACGTGGGGCCGGAACGGCCGTTCATTCGTTTGGCCAAAGGCGCTTAGCAGGGCGTTCTGTAGCGCTGAGATCTCAGCACTGGGCGTGCACTCGACCCATAGCAACCGCGGGCGGCGGGCTTGAGGCCCGTAGCACAGCCGCTCGAAGGTGAGCGAAAAACGACCCAATCCCTCCACGACTCTGCGCAGCTTCGCGACAGCATCGGGAACCGAGGCCTCGTTCCACGGGGGCACCAGCGTGAGATGAATATCGTCCGCCGGCACATATCGGAACGGAACGTGCTCGTGCTTCGCAAGCAGGGCGAGCTGTCGCGCAAGTTCAGGCTCAACCTTAATGCCCACGAAAATCCTGTTCCGTTGCGTTCCGGCTGCTTGGCCCGCGTCTGGGGTCTCGCTTGCGAAGGGGGCATCGTGCGAGTTCGTCATGGCCCTTCGAACGCCGCCATCACCTCGGCCACCATCCGCTCCTCCTCGCCTTCGTAGCGCGGGGAAAAGTGAAACGGCTCGACCCGGCGCACCCCGGCCGCACGAGCAATCTCGCCCGCTGCTCTGGTGGTCAGATGGGCGCGCTCCGCCGCGAGCGCGGCATCCGTCTCAGCGAAGGGGGCCTCGATGTAAAGGAGATCGGCGCCACGCACGAGGTCGATGATTGCCTTCCTATTGCCAGGCGTATCAGCGGCATCTGTCACATAACCGATCTTTTGGCCACGCGTGACGCTGAGAAAGTCGCTTAGGGCTCCAAGCGGCATTGGACGCGTCTCCGCTCCTGCAGCTTGGGGAACGTCGATGGGATGATCGCCGGACCGGCCCTCGATCACTGCCCGTTTCAGCTCGCGCAGCCAAGGCCCGACCGGGTATCCTCGTTCGGCGAGCCGGTTTTTCCAGATGTTGACGTGCGCCGCCTCCTCGAGCGCAAAGGCAAGACAGGGCGTGCGATGTTCGAGGATTGCCATCGTGACCCGAAACATAGGCTCGCTGTGGATCACTCCCTCGGACAACTGCCTCGCCCCGAGGGGCTCTGCGGCGAAGGCGTTCTTCAGCCGGAACTGCGTCGTCGCTGCCGAGTTCGCCGCATCGACTTCGGTGACGGTAAACACGAGATCGCAGAGAAAGCGGTCGACGAGGTTCCATTGATAGGCCTGAAGCTTATGGCCAACCCGGTCGATGAAGCCGGCCGGGCCATAGAGCTTAACCGTCGCCTCGCGTCCGACCAGCACCCGCAGCAAAAAATCGAATCCGATAAAGTGGTCGATATGGGCATGCGAGACGAAGACGTGCTCGATGCGGCGGATATTGCGCGCCGGAAGGGCCGTAATATCCCCGAGGTCGAACTGAATCGCGCGCCTTTCGAACAGCGCGCCGACGAACAGCGCTGGATCGCCAAACCGGCCGTTGATCAGGATAGGATAGAACAGTGGCCGCATGATCGATTGAGAGTCCGGAAGTCGCTAACTACGTGTGCATTAGGAGGCCGGGGCGTCGCAGGCCCCTTGATCCTCATCAAAGCGCGGCGAGGCCAAAGGGCCGATCATTCTCGATGATAATGGACCAACCAGGCGAGTCTCTCGATACCGCTCAAGACGAGGCGTCGCGCGAGCGCCTTCTGATCGCAGTTGTGAGCGAATTGGTGCGGGAGCTCCACCCGCAGGCGAGAAGACCTGTCGATGTCGCCCTCTCCAGTCAGCTCGACCGCGATCTCGGCATCGACAGCCTCGGGCGCACCGAGCTGATCTTGCGGCTTGAACGCGCCTTTCGGGTGCGACTCCCCATTCAGGTCCTCAGCCAAGCCAACACCGTCGGCGATATCCTTGACGCGCTCAAGCAAATGCCCGGCGAGCGCCTCGCCATCGAGGCGGCGCTCGCGCCGACGCTCCCCGAGCTTCCCCTTGTGCCGGCCCCCGTAGCGGCGCGGACCTTGGTCGAGGTGCTCGATTGGCATGTTGCCCAACACCCCGATCGGCTCCACCTGACGGTGCTGCAGGATGAGAGCGTCGTGCTCGCCACGCTGACCTACGGAGAACTGGCCCAGCGCGCTCGCGCCGTGGCGGCGGGCTTGATCGAGGCCGATGTGGCGCCGGGCGACCGGATCGCGCTCATGCTGCCGACGAGCGCGGAGTTCTTTGTCGCCTTTGTCGGCATTCTTTATGCCGGCGCCGTGCCGGTGCCGATCTATCCGCCGATGCAATTGTCGAAGATCGAGGACTATATGCGCCGCCAAGCGGGCATCCTCCGCAATGCCGGCGCCCGCATTCTCGTCACCGTCCCCGAAGGCTTGCAATCCGCCGCGCTGCTCCGGCGGCTCGTGCCCACACTCGATGCGGTGCGGAGCACGGACAGTCTCGCGGCGCCGCACGCGGACATCCGGCTGCCGATCTTGCACGATGAGGCTGCCACCGCGCTGATCCAGTACACCTCTGGCAGCACCGGCGACCCGAAAGGGGTGATGCTGAGCCATGCTAATTTGCTCGCCAATATCCGGGCGATGGGCCGGGTCATAGAGGCAACGTCCGCCGACGTATTCGTGAGCTGGCTTCCGCTCTATCACGACATGGGCCTGATCGGGGCTTGGCTCGGATCCCTCTATTTCGCGGCTTCCTTCTACGTGATGTCGCCGCTCAGCTTTCTTGCCCGGCCGCAGAGCTGGCTGTGGGCCATGCACCGCTTTCGCGCCACGATTTCGGCCGCGCCGAACTTCGCCTTCGAGCTCTGCGCCACCAAGATCGACGATGCCGATCTCACGGGGCTCGACTTGAGCACGCTCAGGCTTCTCGCCGACGGCGCGGAGCCCGTCAGCGTCAATACGTTGCGTAAGTTCACGGAGCGCTTCGGGCATTACGGCCTTAGGCCCGAGGCGATGGCGCCCGTTTATGGCCTGGCAGAATGCGCGGTGGCGCTCGCCATGCCGCCTCTCGGCCGACCGCCGATCGTCGAGCGGGTGAACCGCAAGACATTGAGCCGTGACGGCAGGGCGGAGCCCGCGAGCGAGACCGATCAGACCGCGATCGAGATCGTCAGTTGCGGGCAGGCGATGCCCGATCATGAGCTTCGCATCGTTGACGATCTCGGCCGCGAGCTTGCCGATCGCCATGAAGGAAGCCTGGAGTTTCGCGGTCCATCCGCCACATCGGGCTATTTCCGCAACGATGTCAAAACCCGCGCGCTGTTTCACGACGGTTGGCTCGATAGCGGCGATCGGGCGTACATCGCCAACGCGGATGTCTTCATCACCGGCCGGACGAAGGACATCATCATACGCGCGGGTCAGCATATCTATCCTCATGAATTGGAAGACGCGGTCGGCGATATCGTAGGTATACGCAGGGGCGGGGTCGCGGTGTTCGGCATGCTCGATCCCAAGTCCGGCACTGAGCGCATGATCGTCGTTGCCGAGACCGACGAAGCCGATCCGGCGGCCCGAGAGCGCCTGCGGGCTCAGGCGCAAGAGGCCGCGACCGATATCGTCGGGGCCCCAGCCGAGGAGATCGTCCTGGTCGCGCCCGGCGCCGTGCCGAAAACGTCGAGTGGCAAAGTAAGACGGGCTGCCGCAAGCGAGCTTTACCAGGCCGGGCTACTCGCCGCACCGCAGCAGGCGCTCCGCTGGCAGATGCTGCGTCTGTCGCTCGCGAGCCTCTTGCCGCAGCTCTCCCGCTTAAGCCGCGTGCTCAAGGACAGGCTCTACGCGGCGTGGTGGTGGGTGGTCGTGTCGCTCTACTTTGTCATCGGTTGGCCGACGGTCATGCTGCTGCCCCGTCTCCAATGGCGTTGGGCTGCGGTACGTTTGCTCTCTCGCGCGGCGCTTGCCGCCATGGGCATACCCCTGTCCGTGCGCGGCATCGAGCGCATCCCGCATGGCCGGGCGATCCTCGCCTTCAATCACGCAAGCTATGTCGACGCGATCGTTCTCAGCGCCGTTCTGCCTTATGAGCCGACCTATTTGGCCAAGAAGGAGCTTGCGGGGCAGTTCTTCGCCGGTCCCGTGCTGCGGCGGTTGGGTGCCTTGTTTCTCGAGCGTTACGATCTCAGCGGCAGCCTTGCCGATACCGAAATGGCGACCGAAGCCGCACGCGAGGGACGCCTGCTTGTGATTTTCCCGGAAGGGACTTTTACGCGCAGACCTGGCCTGTTGGACTTTCACCTCGCGCCTTTCAAAATCGCCTGCGAAGCGAACCTCCCGGTCTTCCCAGGCGTCCTGCGTGGAACACGATCCGTGCTGCGGTCGGAGCAATGGTTTCCGCGACGGGGCCCAATCGCCGTCGAGGTGGCCGAACCGATCAAGCCGTCAGGCACCGACTTCGCCGCGGTGCTGAAACTTCGCCAGCAGGTGAGGGACGTCATACTGGCCGGCTGCGGCGAGCCAGATCTTGGCGAGCTGATGAAGCCCGCACCCAGCCCTGCTTCGTAGCGACCTCCTTGCGGATCAACCAATAGCCTCGGCGGTGGCGCACACGATGCCGAGCGTCCTGAAGCTTTCGCGGGTGGCGGCCATCGAGCCGTCGACATCGATGCCGCGGCAGGCGTCCTCGACGACCACCACCCCGAATCCCTCGCGATAGGCATCTTCCGCCGAATAGCGCACGCAGAAATCCAGGGCGAGCCCGGCGAGGAAGATTCGGCCCAACCCCCGCTCGCGCAGATAGCCGACGAGGCCGGTAGGCGTTTTGCGGTCGTTCTCGTAGAAGGTGGAGTAGGAGTCGATGTTTCGATCCAAGCCTTTGCGCAGCACGAGCCCCGCCTGGGGGATTTGCAGGTCTCTATGGAATTCGGCGCCACTGGTCGCTCGGACGCAATGGTCGGGCCAGAGGATCTGGGCGCCGTAAGGGAGCATGACGGTATCGTAGGGCTGCTTTCCGGGATGGGCCGACGCGAAGGATAGGTGGTCGGGCGCGTGCCAATCCTGAGTGAGCACGACATGCTCAAAACGCGTGGCCAAGCGATTGATCAGCGGCACGACCTCATCCCCGTGCGGGACTGAAAGGCTTCCGCCCGGACAGAAATCATTCTGGATGTCGACCACGATCAAGACGTCGCCTTTGCCGACGGCGCTTTTCTTTGTCATGGCTTCCTATCCCGATCCGTCAAATGGTGGTCGAACTCCGCCGTAAGAGCGACCAATGCGTCTCCGACCGCCACCGGATACCTCGCACCCGGTTCGAGCTTGCGCAAAGGCTCCGGCAACAGCTTAAGCTCGCGGGAGGCTCGCGCCCGGATCTCGCGGAACGTTGGTTGAGGGCCGAGGCGTTTGCCGCCTTGCATGACTTGCCGGACCAGCGGCTCACCGGGTTGATCGTCAGTCTCTACCGAGAGCGTATCGCTCGCCATGTGGCCGTCTGGCCCGTAGTGCCGCCAAACTTGCTTGCGGCCCGGCCAAGTTTCCTTTCCGGTCGAATGTTTGCGGCGCGGCAGTCCGGCATATTCTTGGAGCTTGTAGGCACAGTCGAGGGCAGGGGCATCGGAGGATGTGGTCAGGCTCGTGCCGATGCCGAAGCCGTCAATCGGCGCATTGGCTTTGGCGATGGCCATGAGCTGATCCTCTTCGAGACCGCCGCTGGCAAAGATCGTCACTTGAGCGAGGCCGCCGTCGTCGAGAATGCGCCGCACACTTTTGGACAGCGCGATAATGTCACCGCTGTCGAGGCGCACGCCGCGGATCGTGATGCCCATTTCCTTGAGCCGCGGCGCCAGAGCCACGACCTTCCTCGCCCCCGCTTCCGTGTCGTAGGTGTCGATCAGGAACACGAGATCTCGCGGCCGCGCATGGGCGAACCGCTCAAAGGCGACCGCCTCGTCATCGTGGGCCTGAATGTAGGAATGCGCCATGGTGCCGAAGAGCGGGATATCGAACATCTTGCCGGCGAGCACCGTCGCGGTGCCGGCGAAGCCCGCGATGTAGCTCGCACGCGCGGCCATGAGCCCAGCCTCGGCCCCGTGCGCGCGTCTGACGCCGAAATCGACGAGCAACTTGCCGGGCGCGGCCAGCACTAAGCGCGCCGCCTTGGATGCGATCAGCGATTGAAAATGCAAGATATTGATGAGGCGCGCTTCGACGAGCTGCGCCTCCGGCAGCGGTGCCGTCACGCGCAAGATCGGCTCGTTGGCGAAGAACACCGTACCCTCGGCAAGAGCGTGGACATCGCCTGAGAAGCGGAGTTGCGCGAGATAGTCGAGCGTGGACGCGCTGAACCTGCCGGTCTGCTTCAGCCAGTCGATGTCGTCTTCCGAGAAGCGCAACTCCTCCAGGAACTCAAGCGCCTGCTCTAAACCGGCGGCAACCAGGAAGCCGCGCCGCGCCGGCAGCTTGCGCACGAACAGCTCAAAGACCGCCGTCTTGGTCTCGCCATAGGCGAGATAGGCCTCGATCATATTGAGCTGGTAAAGGTCAGTGAGCAGCGGGCTCGAGCCTGGATCCATGTCAGCGAATCTCAATCCCAAAGGGGTCTTCGGCCTATCCTCGCTCGATCTGGCCGTTCGGATATGGCTTGGTCTCTACCGCCGCTTCAGCGAGGCGGCGATACAAATCACGCCGGCGCACCAGCGGCCACCATTCATAGAGAAAAATTTCGAGCGGCCTCCAATTTGCAACCCAGCCGAGGATCAGGAAGCTCTCTTCCACCAGGCGCCGGAATGGAAATTCAATCAGATATCCGCCTACCACATGCGCGGAAACCAGGCATGCGATCAGAATCGTGACGCCGACCGCGAGCGAACGGCGGCCAACGCGAAAAAGCTCATTGAGGTCGCGCTGGAGAAGATCGGCGCGGTAGGCAAAATAGCGGGCGAAGGCTTCGCCAAGCTCTCGCGCCGCTTTCGTTTGAGCTTCGCTATCGGGGATATGGACGACGATGTTGATCGGTTGGTCGGCAGCGAGTTCGCGCGCCCAACTGACGATATATTCCTCCGCCTCCCGGTCGAGGTCGCGCTCGCGAAACGGAAATGGGTCGAGGCTGTGAAACAGCTGAGCGATCGTGTCGACGCGAAGCTCGATGGCCTCGGCTGGGATTGCCGTTGTCATTATGCCCCAGTCTTAGATTTGTCCCAGTCTCATTCGACAGGGCACCAGCCCAACCAGGGCCACTAGGTTCGATGCTCCTCGCCCCAAATGTCTTCGTCGGCGATGAGGACTTCATAGAGATAGGCTGCGAGGCCTGTGAGGGGCGGGAGCGTTGGTAACGTAACGTCATCCTGACCCTGACCCCAGGTGGCGGCTGTTTCCAGGTCCTCGTAGCTCGCTCCGCTCGCCTCTATTTTGACGATCTTCCAATCCGGAAGCTCGCCACATAGATGCAAAATGTCCTCACGCGTAAGCGGCCCGGTTGGGGTCATTCGAGTACCCTCCAATCTCCGCCGCGAGTGCCTTACCCCGCTGCAGCTGTGGCATTGATGCGCTTCAATCTACGACGGTCCTGCATGGGATAACATATAAAGAGAAAGCGGGGCGTGGAGGAAAAGCGCATGGTCGGGGGATGAAGAGGTCGCTCCCGCCGATCCAGACCGTGGCTGAAATCCAACCGGCGACCGCGATATCGACGTATTAGAGAGCGATGCAGCGATGAGAGGCTGATGCTCGCCGCGACACCCCTGGTCTTGCTGTATTCGCAGTGGCGCAGCTGGCAGCTCAATATGCAGCGCCCTGCCGAGACGCAGGAGCGTGAACTGCTCTGGCTGGTAACAAAGGCAACCTCGACGCGATTCGGACGCGATCATCATTTTGCTTCTATCGGGAGCGCACAGGACTTCCAGAGCCGTGTGCCGATACGGAGCTATGAGGAGCTTTGGAATGGGTACTGGAAGGCGGAGTTTCCCGAACTCAACGAGTGTACCTGGCCTGGCAAGATCCCTTATTTCGCCCTAACGGCCGGCACCACAACGGGCGTAACCAAATACATTCCCTGCTCGCGCGAAATGCTGGACGCCAATTTCCGTGCCGCTCAGGATCTCCTCTTCCACCATCTGCTCAATCGGCCCACGAGCCAAATACTCGGCGGCAAGGCCTTCATCCTCGGCGGCAGCACCGATCTGCGGGAGGAATCGCCGGGGGTTCATTCTGGCGACCTGAGCGGCATTGAAGCCAATGAGATCCCCTGGTGGCTGCGGCCCTACACCTTTCCACCGCGAGCCTTAGCGCTCCTCACCGATTGGAAGGTGAAGGTTGATAGGCTCGCGCGGCTGTCGCTTGAGGAGGATATTCGCGCAATCAGCGGGACGCCAAACTGGCTGCTGATGTTGTTCGATAAGCTCGATGAGCTGCGTCCGGACAGGGAGCCACGGCTTCGAAACTATTATCCCGGGCTCGAAATGGTGGTTCATGGCGGGGTCGATTTCAAACCATACGCCAAGCAATTCATGGAACTTCTGGAGGGCAGTCGGGCCGAGCTGCGGGAGGTATATCCGGCGAGTGAAGCCTTCATCGCCATCGCGGATCGCGGTCCGGGCGAAGGCTTGCGCCTGATTGTCGATAACGGCGTGTTTTTCGAATTCGTGCCGGCCAAGGAACTCGGCAGCGCCAATCCGGTCCGGCATTGGCTTGGCAATGCCGAGCTGGGGATCGAATACGCCGTCGTCATCAGCACATGCGCGGGGGCTTGGGCCTACATCCTTGGCGATACTGTAACGTTCCTCGAGCTTGATCCGCCTCGCATTCTCATCACCGGGCGCACCTCCTATGTTCTCTCGGCCTTTGGCGAGCATTTGATTGGCTCCCAGATCGAGGAGGCTGTTGCCTTTGCCGCGGGTGCGATCAATGCGCACGTGGTCGACTATTGCGTCGCGCCCAGCTTTCCCGAGAGCGCCGACCGGAAAGCTGTCCATCACTATGTCGTGGAGTACACCGGTTGCCGTCCGCAGGCGAGCCAACTCACAGCGTTCGCCAGCGCGCTCGATGCCCGTCTCTGTGCGTTGAACGCTGACTACAAGGACTACCGGACCGGTGACTACGGCCTGCAAGTGCCGACTGTCGAGGCCGTCGCTCCCGGTAGTTTCGCAGCTTGGATGAAGAGCAGGGGAAAACTCGGAGGGCAGCACAAGGTGCCGCGCATCATCAACGACGCCGAGTTGTTCGCAAGTCTCAGGCAATTCGCGGGCCTGGCACCTTAGCGGGGCCGCGTTTGAGCTTCGATCCAAGAGCGATTGAGATCGCGGACAGTGGACTTCCAGAGCCGAGATCCTTTGCCGCCGAATCGGAGAACGTAGCTCGGGTGATAGGTAACGCGGACCGGTGTGCCGTCGAATAGGACGGCGTGCTTGCGAGCCTGCTCAATGGGTGTCGAAACGCCGAACAGTATGGCGGCCGACTTCCCGAGCGCCACAATCACGGCAGGCTTCACTTTTGCGACGTCGCTGAGCACGGACTGACCAAAAGTGCGCAGTTCCGACTGCGTCGGTGTCCGGTTGCGCAGTCGGCCGCGCGGGGACCGTTCGATAGGACGGAAAGGGATCGCGTTCGCGAGGCGGACGCGCGAAAAGTCTGTTCCGGCCTCGCGCATCATGTCTCTCAGCGCCTCCCCCGCGGGACCAACGAAGGGTCGGCCAAGTTCTGCTTCTTTGCCTCCGGGAGCCTCTCCGACCAGATAGAGACAAGCGTCAGAGCTGCCTTCCGGTGCGACGGCTCTCTTGTCGAAGCCGAGCATGTCGGAAGCGGAGCCAAGCGTCGGCTTTGCGGGTGTCACCGAGAGCTCCGTTCAGGTCGCCGCTAGCGATTCCCCAAGATCGAAAATCGCAACAACCGGCGCATGCAGGGATTCCGGAGGCCGATCAATGCGGCCATAGGCGACCAGCTCGTCCTCAAGCATTTCATTGTGGATCTCGACGCCGACGAAGTCTGCGAACAGGGTTCGGCTTGCCAAAATATGATCGAGCATCTGCGGACGACCGTGATGCAGCACGGTGAAGCGACGGTCGGCGGGCAGATTACGCTCGACCGGGGTCAGCACGCGCCCCGCCAAATGTCCTGATCCGGTGTCGTCCTCGCCTGCGCAGGCCAGTCGGAGCGCCGTGTCGTGGTCTTCCGCGTTGAAGTCGCCGCAAACTGCAATGCAGGCGTCGGGCTCGGCATCGAACACGCGCTCGATCGCCAGGCGCAACTCGAGCGCCTGCCCGGCTCGCTTTACGGCGGCTGCGAAGAAGCCCTCGGCCCAGCCAGACACGGTCTTCCAAGCGAAGGGCCCCGTCTTCTGTCCGGGAACGGCCGCGGCAAGGGGCGCTCGCAAATGAACGTTGAACAGATGCAGACGCCGCCCGCCGGGGAGGGCGAGAAGCAAATGCTGCAGCGGCCGATCCCACTCAAGGGGAACCGCGGCATTGTCTGGCGGAAGGGCGGTGTGGCGGCGGAATTGGAGGGGGTCAACGAAACTGTGCTTGACGTTGTGTTCTTCAAGAACCGGCAGGCAAGTGAGCACCGCGAGATTGTGTACGTCGGCAGGTCCGGCCTCCAAGCAGCTAATCACCAGCCTATGCTTCGCGTAGGACGTACCGTCGAGAAGCCGTTCGAGATCCACTGGGCGTCTGGTGTCGCCGACCTTGTCGGCATTTACTTCCTGCAGACAAAGGATGTCCGCCTTGAGGCGTTCAAGCTGTGGTCTGAGCACGGCCGCCCGCTCTTCAGAGGAGGCGCCATGCCGGCGCCTATTACCGAGGCTTTCGAGATTGAAGGTGGCAATGCGCATTGCGATTGGGGCCAGTGTCCTGGAGCGCATCGATTACGCTTGCTCAGTCTCATTCTCTATCGGCCAATTTCAGGAGATTGGCCTGGTCAAAAATGGCGTCCACATGGCGTCCAACTTGGACGAAATGCATGGGAATCGACATGCAACATAAAACGCAATATTGCCAAGACTATCATATGGGGAGTGCAACAATAGCCAACCGAGGGAAACCGCCTAATAGGTATAGAATCACTACTACAATCTGGAAGTCAGGAGTCCGTATCTCTTCGGGCGCGCCACTCTCTGAAACGATACCTCCTAAAGTTGGCACCGCCGCCGCCCCACTTTTGCGGCCAACAAAAACCCCACCGACCAGACGCGGCACAGGCTAAAATCGCTACGCCCACTTACGGGCCTTCCAGGGGGGACATCGAAATGATTCAGCTCACACCACCGAAACATTTGACCTTCTATATCTCTGTCGCGATCGCCGTCATCGCTCTGATCATTCATTACGCCCATGTCGAGATCCCGCATGTCCACAGCGGTTTCGTGATCCTGCTCGTCGGCTACCTGGTGCTCGTTGCCGGCAACGTGCTTGACGGGGTGTAAATGACGGAAGGGGGCGCCGGCCCAAGCCGACGCCCCCCGAATGCTTGCTCGGACAAAGCTAGTTCGACACGAAGGTCCTGATCACCTCCAAGAAATTTGAGCAGTTGTTCGGCACGTACAGCGTAGAGCCATCCGGCCCGAGCGTTATGTCGCGCGGGAAGCTGTTCAGACTGTTCGGCGGTGTCGGTTGAATTGTTTTAAGGACGGTCACCGCCGCGGGGTTGCGAACGTCCAAGATCGCCATGTTGGTGTCGCCTTTACTGTCCACAGCCTCGAACCGGTTCGAATTTGCCACGACGAGCAGCTGATCATTGTGGAATAGCGTCATGCCGACCGGCCCTGTGCCACCGGTGCCGCCCGCGAAAATAGAGACGAGGACATAGCCCTCTTTGGTGACCAGCGTGTCCGCAGGCTTTCCCCGGGGTCTGATAGTAATGCGTGTCGACCGCCACGTTGAGCGGCTTCAAATCCGTTGAACCGGCGTAGGAGACCCCCCTGCGCAGCACAAAAAAAGAGCTGAAGCGCCAAGCAGGGACGTGCGTTTTCTGGGCCAACGGAACGGTGCATCCAACAGAGAAAATGCCTCAACTCTAAAGTGTCGCATGGATTTAGCTCTCCCGTTCGAGGAGCGTCGCCGCCAGTCTCCGGACTCATTATTCCGAGAGTTGCCGCAACTGTCCAGGCCATGGGTAATGTGCGGCCGGCACTGTCGGATTTCCCTCGGAGCCACTCAAGGCCCGACCGGCGCGAAGATGGTCTGGGCGTGGTCGATACCCTTGAGCCGGAACTCGCCGAGATTGCGCAGCTCATGCTCGGAGAGGCGCGTCTGGAAGGCATTCGACAACAGCAATCGCTGATCGAGCCTGCCGCACAGATCGGCGATGCGGCTCGCCAGATTCACGTCGCGGCCGATGACGGTGTAGTCGAGGCGGGCGCCCGAGCCGACATTGCCATAGGCGGCGTTGCCGAAATGGAGCGCGATGCCGACCTCGAAGCGCATCGCCGCCTCGCTCTCCGCGTTGTGGCGCGCGACCTTCAACAGCCCGGCGCGCGCCGCGGCGAAGGCGCGCATGCAGGCCTCGATATCGCCGTCCTCGCCGGCGCGGAAAATTGCCAAGATCCCGTCGCCCATGAATTTCAGCACCTCGCCGCCGCGCTCGTCGATCGGCGGCACGATGCAGTCGTAATATTGATTGACGAGCGCGGTCGCCGCCTCCTCGGAGAGATGCGAGGTGAGGCCGGTGAAGTCGCGCATATCGGCGAACAGAATGGCGGCGCGAATGCGCAACACCTCGCCGCGCCGGACGTCGCCCGAGAGAATTCTGAGATGCGGCTCGTTGCCGACATACATGCGCATCACCTCGCGCATGACGCGGCCGAGCGCCAGCACCTCCTGCAGCGCCGCGAGCGTCGGGAAGATCGAGCGCAACACGGCAATGTCCTGACGCGAGAAGCCGCGCGGCGCGCGCGTGGCGAAGGTGAACCCGTTATGCATGCCGTTCGGCAGCACGACGGGGATGGCGACGTGGTGGGTGTAGCCGGCGGCTTTCAGCGCAGGGACGATATCGTAAGCGTCGTCCGGCATGTCCGGCAGCCAGGAGAAGATCCATTCGTTGAGGCGATGCGCCTCGGCGAGAGGCCTGTTGCCGCTCGCCTCAGAGCCGCGGTCATGGGCGTAGATGTGCTCGCGCGCGGGGCTGCCGAACTCCCAGATGCGGGCATTGGCGGCGCGCTCGGCGTGGCGGAGCTCGATGGCGCTGATCGCCTGGTCGATCGGCACGCCCGCGTCTCGTAGCTTGAGGCAGAGGCCTTCGATGATGACGTTCGGATCGCTGATCTGGCGCGCCTCGCCGAGCAGCCAGTCGCGCACCGCGAGCGCCTGGCGCAAGCGCTCATTGGAGAGGATCGAATTGTCCGATATGGCCAAGACCATGCCAGCCGCTATTAGGGCGCGCTCACTTCTTCTCCGCGTCCATTACCACAAAGTCCTTGCCCGAGCGCGTGTCGGCGCTGGCGGGCTGGTCGGTGGTGACGAACACCATGCCGGGCTTCATGCGCTCGTCGATCGCGGCTTGCACGTCTTGCGGCGGGGTGATCCGCTCCACCACCGCCGTACCGGGCTTCTTCGCGTCCTTCTTGCCCGTGCTGAAACCGCTTGCCTGCCAGGTGAAGCCGTCCTCATCGCCGCCCTTCAGGATAAACACATTTGAGCCGAGCGGCTTCGAGGGATCGGCGATGGTAGCCTTTCCTTGCGCGACGATGTCGCCGTTCTGGATGACATAGATGGATTGGTCTGCGCCCGACACGAGGATGGACGTCACGGCGTTCGACTTTGAGAAGACCGGCTTCGTCCTCTTCGCGACCTTGCCTAGCTCTTGCTTCGCCTGCGCGCCGAGCAGGAGGCCAGGATCGACCACCGCAGCCGGGTGCGTCGCGTCGTTGGCGATGATCACTGGCGTACCCACTTGGGTGATGCCGTAGAGCTTCTCGGCGAAGGCGGCCGGCAGGCGGACGCAGCCATGCGAGGCGGGATAGCCCGGCAGCTTGCCGGCATGGAGCGCGATGCCGTCCCAGGTGAGCCGCTCCATATGCGGCATGGACGCCTCGTCATAGGTGTTCGAATAATGCTCCTCCTCCTTCTGCAGGATGGTGAAGACGCCGGTCGGCGTCTCATAGCCCTCCTTGCCGGTCGAGCAGGTCGAGACGGCGATCTGGATGCCGTTCCGGTAGACATAGACGCGCTGCTTGGGCACCGAGATGATGATGGCGAGCGGACCGTCGGGCGACCGTTCCGGGTGCCACTCGAACTGCCCGGCCTTGAGCCCGGCCGGCTTTTTGGCGGCAGGTTGCTTGCCTTGCGCCGCGGTGCGTTTGCGTGCCGGCTTTGCTAGAGCGTCCGTCACAAGGCAGCGCCCGCCAATGAGAAAACCGGCCGCCGCCAGCAACAGCCGGACGGCGGACCGCCGGCTTAAATCCTTCAAGCTCTCCCGCTTCATTCCATCCCCCCAAACTGCCAAAGAGCGGCCATCTACCATTCGCTCGTAGCCGCGAGTCAATCGGCGGGGCGCCCTTCGCTTCACGCGCGCCAAACAATCGGCGCGCTTCGGAAGGTTCTTGACGGGGAGGTTTGCAGGCGGTATTGAACCATACGGTTATTTAACCAGAAAGTTATATAAAGATGCCAGCCGACCAGCTCAGCACCACCTTCGCGGCCCTCGCCGACCCGACGCGCCGGGCTATTCTCGCCCGCCTTGCTCTGGGCGAGACCACCGTCAACGAGCTCGCCAAGCCCTTCAAGATGAGCGGCCCTGCCGTTTCCAAGCATCTCAAGGTGCTCGAGCGTGCCGGGCTGATCACGCGGGGGCGGGAGGCGCAATGGCGCCCGTGCCGGCTCGAACCGGCCGCGCTCAAGGGCGTCGACACCTGGCTCGAAGAATATCGCCGTTTCTGGGACGAGCGCCTCGATCGCCTCGACGCTTATCTGCAAGAACTGCAAGCCAAGCAGAAGAAAGGGAAGAAACATGGACGCCATGACAAATAGCGCCCGGGACACGGCGGATCGCGAGATCGTCATCACGAGAATGATCGACGCGCCACGCGACCTCGTCTTCGAAGCGTGGACCGATGCCAAGCATCTCGCCGCATGGTGGGGCCCGACCGGCTTCACCACGACGACGAGTGCTTTCGACATGCGGCCGGGCGGCGTCTGGCGGTTCGTGATGCATGGGCCCGACGGCCGCGACTATCAGAACTGCATCACCTATGACGAGATTGTGCGCCCCGAGCGGATCGTCTACCGCCATGGCGGCAGTGACGATGTCGAGCCGGTACAGTTTCAAACGACGGTGACCTTCGAGGATATCGCCGGCAAGACCAAGCTCACCATGCGGGCGCTGTTCCCCTCGGCCGCCGAGCGCGACCGCGTCGTCAAGGAATATGGCGCCGTCGAAGGCGGCAAGCAGACCATTGGCCGGCTTGCCGACTACGTCGCCGAGATGGCGGCCGAAGGCAAGTCTGCCAGAGCAGCGGGCGAAGACTTCGTCATCAGCCGCGTGTTCGATGCGCCGCGTGACCTCGTGTGGCAGGCGTGGACCGAGGCGAAGCACCTCGCCCAATGGTGGGGGCCGAAGGGCTGCACCATTCGCGTCGTGAAGTTAGATTTCCGCCCCGGCGGCATTTTCCACTACGCGATGCAGTGGCAATCTGGCCACGACATGTGGGGCAGGTTCATCTATCGCGAGATCGCGGCGCCGGAACGGCTCGTCTTCGTCAACTCGTTCTCCGACGCGGATGGCGGAATCACGCGTGCGCCATTCAAGGACACCTTTCCGCTCGAAATCGCCAACACGCTCACCCTCAGCGAGCAAGACGGGAAGACGACGCTCACGCTGCGCGGCGGTCCCATCAACGCAACCGAGGAAGAGCGCAAGACGTTCATTGGCATGTTCGGCTCGATGCAACAGGGCTTCGGCGGCACGTTCGATCAGCTCGCCGCCTATCTGGCGAAAGTTTGAGACCGAGGAGTGCGAAATGCAAAAGATCACCCCGTTCCTGTGGTTCGACGACCAGGCCGAGGAGGCGATGAATTTCTATTTGTCCGTCTTCAAGAAGGCGAAGGCCGGAAAAGTCGTCAGCCAAGGCAAGGCCGGACCCAGGCCCGAGGGCAGCGTGCTCGCCGCCTTATCCGCTTGCGCGAGTGCACAAGATTGCCGATCGGCTGTCCCGCCAAGAGCCGCGTTGCACGATTGAAAGACGAACGCGCTGGGCGCGAATGCGCCTGACGCACCTGTCAGCGCGAGGGAAGTGGTAGCGATGAAAATGCTGCGCCTCTACGGGCGGGTTCTCGGTCTGCTCGGCCCGCAGATCGGTCAGGGCTGGCTGCTCGCCGTCGCCAATGTGGCGCTGGCGATCGCGCTGTTCGCCGAGCCGGTGCTGTTCGGGCGCATCATCGACACGCTGTCCGGCGCGCAAGACCACGCGCGAGCGCTTAACTGGCCGCGCGTCGCGCCGCTCATCGCCGCCTGGGTCGGCTTCGGCCTGTTCATGATCGTGTGCGGCGCGCTCGTCGCTCTGTTCGCCGACCGGCTTGCGCATCAGCGCCGCCAGGCCGTGCTGACCGGCTTCTTCGAGCACGTGCTCCAGCTGCCCTTGAGCTTTCACAGCGCCACCCATTCCGGGCGCGTGATGAAGGTCATGCTGGCCGGCACCGACACGCTGTGGGGACTGTGGCTCGGCTTCTTCCGCGAGGATCTTGCCGCGCTGGCCGCGATCACCGTGCTCTTGCCGATGTCGCTCTATCTGAATTGGCGGCTCGGGCTCGTGCTGATCGGTCTCTGCCTGATCTTCGTCGTCCTGACGGTCACGGTCCTGCGCAAGACCGAGGCACTGCAAAAGTCGGTGGAGCGCTATTATTCGGACCTCGCCGAACGCGCCTCTGACACGCTCGGCAATGTCGCGCTGGTGCAGAGCTACACCCGCGTCGAGGCCGAGATCCTCGGACTCCGCCAAGTTGTCGATCGGCTGCTTGGCGCTCAGATGCCGGTGCTGTCCTGGTGGGCCGTGGTCACGACGCTGACCAAGGCCTCGACCACCTTGACCATGCTGACCATCCTCGTCGTCGGCATCGCCCTGTTCACGCAGGGACAGACGACCGTCGGCGGCATCGTGATGTTCATGAGCTTTGCCGGGATGCTCATCCAGCGGCTCGACCAGGCCGCGAGATTCGTCAACCGGGTCTTCCTCGATATGCCCCGCCTCGAGGAGTTCTTCAGCGTCCTCGATATCGCCTCGGGCGTGCAGGACCGGAAGGGCGCCGTGAGCTTGAAAAAGGTGAAGGGGCTTGTCGCCTTCGAGGACGTGACATTTTCCTATGGCGGCGGCCGGCCGGCCGTCGAGGGTCTCAGCTTCACCGTGAAGCCCGACGAGACCATCGCGCTGGTCGGGGCGACGGGCGCCGGTAAATCCACCGCGCTCGCGCTGCTCTATCGCGTCTACGACCCGCAATCCGGCAAGGTGACGATCGACGGCCGCGACATCCGTGACGTCAAGCTCGCGAGCCTCCGCCGCAATGTCGGCGTGATCTTCCAGGAGCCGCTGCTGTTCAACCGCTCGATTGCCGACAATCTGCGCGTGGGCAACCCCGACGCCACCAACGAGGATATTCGCGACGCTTGCCGCCGGGCGCAGGCGCTCGATTTCATCGAGCGCAACGAACAGGGATTGGACGCCATGGTCGGCGAGCGCGGCCGGATGCTGTCGGGCGGCGAACGTCAGCGCCTGTCGATCGCCCGTGCGCTGCTCAAAAATCCGCCGATCCTCATCCTCGACGAGGCGACCAGCGCGCTCGATGCCGCGACCGAGGCGAAGGTCAACGCGGCGCTCAACGAAGTGATGCGGGGCCGCACCAGTTTCGTCATCGCCCACCGGCTCGCGACCGTCCGCAACGCCGACCGCATCCTCGTCTTCGATCAGGGGCGCATCGTCGAAAGCGGCACCTTCGACGAGCTGGTGCGGAAGGGCGGGGTGTTCGCCGAGCTCGCCAAGGCGCAGTTCATGGCCGGCGCGTAGACCGCGTGCCCTCACTCCGCGGGGGAGAGGATCCGCTTGCTCGCGTGTGCCTTCTTGCCGGTGAGCCACATTTGCAACCGGTCGAGATAAAGATAGACGACCGGCGTGGTGTAGAGCGTCAAGAGCTGGCTGAGCGCGAGGCCGCCGACCATGGCATAGCCCAGCGGCTGGCGGAGCTCGGAGCCCGCGCCATGGCCAAGCATCAGCGGCACGCCGCCAAGCAGCGCCGCCATGGTGGTCATCAAGATCGGCCTGAATCTGAGAAGGCACGCTTCGCGAATGGAGGCCAAAGGCGAACCCCCATCGCGCTCGCGGTTGATGGCGAAGTCGACCAGCATGATGCCGTTCTTCTTGACGATGCCGATCAGGAGAATGATGCCGATGATGCCAATCACCGACAGGTCGAAGCCGCTCCACGTCAGCGCGAGCAGCGCGCCGACGCCGGCCGAGGGCAGGGTCGAAAGGATGGTGAGCGGGTGAATATAGCTCTCATAGAGCATGCCGAGGATCACATAGACGACCACGAGCGCCGCGGCGATCAGGATCGGCTCGTTGGCGAGCGATGACTGAAAGGCTTGGGCGTTGCCCTGGAAGGTGCCGATCAGCGACACCGGCTTGCCCATCGCCGTCACCGCCTTGTCGATGGCGTCGATCGACTGGCCGAGGGCCACGCCCTTGGGCAGGTTGAAGGAGATCGTCACCGCCGGGAACTGCCCCTGATGCGACACCGAAAGCGGTCCGACCTGCAGATTGTCGGTGGTGACGAGGGTGGACAGCGGCACCGGCGCGCCGTTGAGCGGCGATTTGAGATAGATCGTGTCGAGCGTGGCGAGATTGCCTTGCATCGACGGCGGCACTTCCAGCACCACCGTATAGGTGTTGGTTTGGGTGTAATATTGCGCGACTTGGCGCTGCCCGAAGGCGTCGTTGAGGGTGGCGTCGATGACTTGGGGCAGGATGCCGAAGCGCGCCGCCTGATCGCGGTTGATGGCGATTGCGAGCTGCGGCGAGCTGTTCTGCAGATCGCTCGAGGTGTCGGCGAGCTCCGGCAGGGTTTGCAGCTTGGCCAGGACCCTGGGCGCCCATTCGTTGAGCTCGCCGAGATCGGCGTCCTGCAGCGTGTATTGATACTGACCGCGCCCGATGCGGCCGCCGACCGTGATGTCTTGCGAGGCCTGCAGCACCAGGCTCACGCCCTCAACCTTGGCGAGTTGCGGGCGGAGCCGGTTGATGATGTCCGCCGCCGTCGCCTGGCGCTGGTCGCGCGGCTTCAGCGCGATGAAGAAGCGCCCCGTATTGGCGGTCTGCGCGCTGCCAGTGCTGCCCATGGCCGAGCCGACGGCGGCAACGTCCGGATCGCTGGCGACGACGGTGCCGAGCGCCACCATCATCTTCTTCATCTCTTGCGGCGAGATGTCCTGCGCGGACTCGGCGAAGCCGGTCACGAGCCCGGTGTCCTGCGTCGGAAAGAAGCCTTTGGGGATGATCACATAGAGATGGATGCTGAGCGCCATGGTGGCGAAGAACACCAGCAAGGTCAGGAATTGGTGCCTTAGCACCACATCGAGGGTCCGCCGGTAGAAGCCGAGCATGAAGTCGAACACGGCCTCGATGGCGTTGTAGATGCGGCCGTGGCCACGGTCGTGGTGCAGGAAGCGCCCACAGAGCATCGGCGTCAGCGTCAGCGACACGAAGGCCGAGACGGCGATCGCCGCAGTCACGGTGATGGCGAACTCGCGGAACAGCCTGCCGATGATCCCGCCCATCAGCAACAGCGGAATGAACACCGCGACCAGCGAGACGCTGATGGAGAGCACGGTGAAGCCGATCTCGCGCGAGCCTTGTAAGGCGGCTTCGAGCGGTTTCATGCCGTCCTCGATGTGCCGATAGATGTTCTCCACCACGACGATGGCATCGTCGACGACGAAGCCCACGGAGATGGTGAGCGCCATCAGCGAGAGGTTATCCAAGCTGAAGCCCACGAGATACATGACCGTGGTGGCGCCGAGCAGCGAGAGCGGCACCACGAGGCTCGGTATGATGGTCACGCGCAGATTGCGCAGGAACAGGAAGATCACCAGGAAGACGAGCGCGATGGTGAGGCCGAGGGTGAATTCGACGTCCTCGACCGAGGCGCGGATCGTCTCGGTGCGGTCGGACAGAATATCGACCTGGACCGAGGGGGGCAGAACCGCCTGCAGCCGCGGCAATGCCTGCTTGATGCGGTCGACCGTATCGATCACGTTGGCGCCGGGCTGCTTGAACACGATGAGCAGCACCGCCGGCTTATTGTTGTCCCAGGCCTGGGTGTAGAGGTTCTCGGGCCCATCGACCGCATGGCCCACGTCTCTGACACGCACCGCGGCGCCGTTGCGGTAGGCGACCACCACGTCGTCATAGTCGGATGCCTTGGCGAGCTGATCGTTGGCGGCGATGGTGAAGCTTCGGGTTGCGCCGTTGAGCGTCCCCTTGGCGGCGTTGGTCGTGGCCAAGGCGAGCACGCCGCGAATATCCTCGAGCGTGAGACCTTTGGTGGCAAGCTTGGCCGGGTCGATCTGCACTCTGACGGCAGGCTTCTGCTCGCCGCCGATCGAAACCTGCGCCACGCCGGAAATCTGCGACATCTGCTGAGCGAGGATCGTGTCGGCGTAGTCATCGACCTCGGTGAGCGGCAGCGAGTCGGAATGCACCCCCATGACGAGGATGGGGGAATCGGCCGGATTGACCTTGCGGTAGGTGGGCGGCGAGGGGAGGTCGGTGGGCAATTGCCGCCCCGCCGCGGTGATCGCCGCCTGCACGTCTTGCGCCGCCGCGTCGATGTTGCGGCTCAGCTCGAATTGCAGCGAGATCGAGGTGGCGCCGAGCGTGCTGGTCGAGGTCATTTGCGTCACGCCGGGAATCTGACCGAATTGACGCTCGAGCGGCTGAGCCACGGCCGAGGCCATGGTCTCGGGGCTCGCGCCGGGCAATGAGGCGGAAATGCTGATGGTCGGGAAGTCGACCTGCGGCAACGGCGCCACCGGAAGCAGCGGAAAGGCGACCAATCCGGCGAGCGCGATCGCCATCATCAACAGCGAGGTCGCGATCGGACGGCGTATGAAGGGGGCTGAGATATTCACGGCGCAAGCCGCTCGGCCACGGGCGCCGCGGCGGAATTGGCATCGACCTTGACGCCCGGGCGCAACCGGTACTGGCCGCTCACCACCACCCGCTCGCCGAGGTCAAGGCCCTTGGTCACCACGGTGAGATCGTTGACGCTCGCCCTAACGACGATCGGCCGGTTCTCGGCGGTGCCGTCCGGCTTGATCACCCAGGCGAACACACCCGCCGCGCTCCGTTGCACGGCGGAGGAGGGGATGGTCACCGCGTCCTTCAACGTCTCGACCAGAAGGCGGATGCGAACGAACTCGCCCGGCCATAGTCTCTCGTCCTCATTGGGGAAGGAGGCCTTCAGCCGGATTGTGCTCGTCGTCTGGTCGATCTGATTGTCGATCAGAAGGAGCGTGCCCTTGGCGAGCTCATGCGTATTGTCCTGATCGTAGGCGAAAGCCGGGACGTCACCCTTGAGGGTGGCGTCCCGCACCGGGCTCAAGTCCCGCTGCGGCAGCGTGAAGATCGCCCAGGCGGGCTTGATCTGCGTGATCACCGTGATGGGCGTGGCCTCGCCGGCATGGACGATGTTGCCAGCATCGACCTGGCGGAAGCCGATGCGCCCGTCGATTGGGGCGGTGATGGTCGCGAAGCTCAGTTGCGTCTCGGCGCTTTCGATCCCCGCCTGGTCGGCCTCGATCGTCGCCATCAGATTGTCGACCTTCGCCTGCTGCTGGTCGACGGCTTGCTGCGTGCCGGCTCCCTTGCCGACCAGATCCTTGAAGCGGGTCAAGTCCTTCTGATCGGAGACGAGCTGAGCTTCATCCTCGGCGCGCCGCGCCTTGGCCTGGTCGAACGCCGCGGTGAACGGGCGCTGATCGATGATGGCCAGCGTGTCGCCTTTGCGCACCTCCTCACCTTCCGTGAAATTCACGCTTTGCAGCTTGCCGTCCACCTGGCTGCGGATGGCGACGGTGTTGGAGGCTTGCACCGTGCCGAGTCCGTCTAGATAGATCGGCACATTGTGCGTCGAGACGTCCGTGACGGTGACGGGCACCTGTGCCGCCGATTTCGCCGGGCTCTGCGCCGTCTCCTCGGGTGGCGCGCTTTCAAAGACGAGCGTCGCGCCGGCGATCAGCGCGGCGAGGCCGAGCAGCCAGGCCGCCACCATTCCCCACCACGACCGCTTTGTCCCTTGCGGTGGCGGAACCTCCCCAGCGGGCTCAACCGCGTCGGGCGCCCCCGGCGAGGCTGTGAGCGATGGGCGTGGCTGAGCGCGGCGATCCCGCTCGGCCAGCAGCAGATCCGCCGCATTTCCCTCGGAGGTTGCATGCGGTGGAAGCTGCGTTGATCTCGGTCGAGCCATCGGCGAGGCGCCCTCATATCGGTGTTCAATGTAATGCAGCGCGTCGAAATCTTGTTGCCCCGCGGGGCATGGCGCAATGTCGCAAGGATTAAATTTCGGTAATCGAACGCTTTAGCCCTTTGCCGCCGCCAAAATGGTTGTGCTGAGGGTTGAAGGTTTGCGAGGCTGGAGGCGGTCCGCAGCCGGAATCCCAAGCGCTAGAGGGGACAGATCGTGCACGAGGGCTTCATGCCGCATTCGACTTCGCTCATCTCGACCGTGGTCGTCGGCCTCGTGCTCGCGTTCGCTTTTGGCCTCGTGGCCCAGCGTCTGCGGCTGCCGCCTCTGATCGGCTATCTGCTCGCCGGCATCACCGTCGGGCCGTTCACCCCGGGCCTCGTCGCCGACCAGTCGATCGCCAACCAGCTCGCCGATATCGGCGTCATCCTCCTGATGTTCGGGGTGGGTCTCCATTTCTCGCTCACCGATCTCCTGTCGGTACGTGCCATCGCCATTTCCGGAGCTGTGGCGCAAGCGCTGGTGGCGACGCCGCTCGCCATGGCGCTTGCCTGGTGGCAGGGCTGGCCGCTGGGCGCCGGGCTGATCTTCGGCATCGCGCTGTCGGTCGCGAGCACTGTGGTGCTGTTGCGCCTGCTTCAGGAGCGGCGCCTGCTCGAGACCGAACGCGGGCGCGTTACCGTCGGCTGGCTCGTCGTCCAGGACCTGGCCATGGTGCTCGTACTGGTCATGCTGCCGCCGCTCGCGGGCGTGCTCAGTGGCGCCGCGGACGCCGTGCAGGATCCTGCCGCGCTGGTGGAATCGGTCGCCCTTACGCTCGGCAAGATCGCGGCCTTCGTCTTGGTCATGCTGGTCGTGGGCAGGAAGCTGATCCCGGCGCTCCTGCATTATGTGGCCCATACCGGCAGCCGCGAGCTGTTTCGTCTCGCCGTGCTGTCGATCGCGCTCGGCGTGGCCTATGCTTCGGCCGAGCTGTTCGGCGTGTCGCTCGCGCTTGGCGCCTTCTTCGCCGGCATGATCTTGAGCGAGTCGCGGCTGAGCCAGCAGGCCGCCACCGAATCGCTCCCCTTGCGCGACGCTTTCGCCGTGCTGTTCTTCGTCTCGGTCGGCATGCTGTTCAATCCGGCGGTCATGGTCGCGGCGCCCGCGGCGCTCGTCGCCACCGTGCTGATCATCGTGGTCGGCAAGACCATCGCAGCCTATGTCGTGGTGCGCCTGTTCGGCTATGCCAACTCGACCTCGCTCACGATTTCGGCATCGCTCGCGCAGATCGGCGAGTTCTCCTTCATCCTCGCCGGTCTCGGCGTCAGTCTCGGGGTCTTGCCGGAGAAAGGGCGCGACCTCATTCTGGCCGGCGCCATCGTCTCAATCCTGTTGAACCCGCTTCCCTTCGCGGCGCTCGATAGGCTGCTGGCCAAGCGCGAACGGGCCGTGGCGGAGACGGCGCCGGCCACTCCGGCGGCGGAAACGAAGCCGCGCGAGCCGATCCCGCCGACCGGCCTCACCGGCCATGTGGTGCTGGTCGGCCATGGCCGCGTCGGCAGCGTCGTCAGCAAGGCGCTGCGCGAGGCCGACATTCCGTTCCTGGTCATCGAGAGCGACGAGGAGGGGGCGGCCGAGCTCCGTCTCCGCGGCATGGACGCCATTCCCGGCAATGCCGCCGACCCGGAGGTGATGCGGGCCACCAATCTTGCCGGGGCGCGTTGCCTTCTGGTCGCCATCCCCGACGCCTTCGAAGGCGGCCAGACCGTGTTGCAGGCGCGGGCCGACCAATCCTGAGCTCTTGATCATCGCGCGGGCGCATTCCGAGGAGGAGGTCGCCCACCTCATCAAGCACGGCGCCTCGCACGTCATCATGGGCGAGCGCGAGATCGCGCGCGCGATGATCGAGGATGTGC